>NZ_JBIDCF010000009.1:0-198864 GCF_043204435.1 Streptomyces sp. NPDC047886 | reverse complement strand
GGGGCCGGCGGGTGCCGGGGGGGGGCGCCGGGCGGCGCCGCCGGGGGGGGCCTCGGCCCCGGGGCCGGGGGGGGGGGCCCGCGCGGGGGGGCGCCGCGCCGGGCGGGCCCCCGGCGCGGCGCCCCCCGGGTGGGACGTGGACGTCAGCGGCGGGCGCGGAAGTCGGCGGCCGCGAGGAGGCCGGTGTCCGGCTGGTCGGTGAAGATGCCGTCGATTCCGGTGGCGAAGTACGCCGCGTACGCGCCGAACACGTCGCCGTAGGCGGTCGGGTCCGTACCGCGCCGGAAGTCGGCGGGCAGGAAGCTGTTCTCGTTGCGCAGCGTGTAGGGGTGCAGGACCAGGCCGCGGGCGTGCGCGTCGCGCACCAGGGTGGTGGGCGTGCCCAGTCTGCCGTCGGCGCCCTTGGGGATGACCAGGTCGAGCAGCGGTCCGATGCCCTGTGCGTACGAGGCGATCCAGTCGAGGCCCTCGGGCGTGACGAGGTCCGCGACGGTACGCGGGTCGCCGGCCTCCACGAAGTCCCACGGGCGGTCGTCCGGCGTCCAGAGGAGGACCACGCGCGGGGTGGCGACCAGCCGGGACATGCGCTCCATGCTGGTCGGTTCGAACGACTGCAGGAAGGTCGGCGAGTCGGCGCGGTGGCGGCCGTAGCGTCGCAGCAGCCTGGCGAGCCGCTCCTCGAGGCCGAGGCCGAGCGCGCGGAAGTAGGTGGGGTGCTTGGTCTCGACGTGCAGCCAGACCTGCCGGCCGCGGCGGCGGCCCTCCCGCTCGGCCCAGCGCAGGACCTCGTCGAAGGTGGGGACGGCCCAGCGGCCGTCGTAGAGCGTGTTCTCCTGACGGGTGCCCGGTATGCGCTCCTTCGCGCGCAGGGTCTTCAGCTCGGCGAGCGTGAAGTCCTCGGTGAACCAGCCGGTGAGCGCGGTGCCGTCGACCGTCTTGGTGGTCTTGCGGGACGCGAACTCGGGGTGGTCGGCGACGTCGGTCGTCGCGGTGATGTCGTTCTCGTGCCGGCAGACCAGATGGCCGTCCTTGGTCGGCACCAGGTCCTGTTCGATGACGTCGGCGCCCATGTCGAGGGCGAGCTGGTAGGAGCCGAGGGTGTGCTCGGGGCGGTAGCCGCTCGCGCCCCGGTGCGCGATGACGGTGGGGACGGGCAGGTGCCGGTAGGCGGGGCCGCGGCCGCCGTGCCGGGCTCCGGGTCCGGCCGCCGCCGCCGTCCCGGCCGTGACGCCGCTCACGGAGAGGGCCGCGGCCGAGCCGAGCACCGCCGCTCCGAGCACCGTCCGCCGGTCCGGTGTCCTGCGCGCGCCCTGTGTCATGAAAGCTCCTTCGGTCGGTTTGTCGTCCGTCTTCGAAGCCGAATGCCTTCGGTGGGTCTTCGTATGCCTTCGAAGGTCTTCGAACGTCTTCGTACGGTGATGAGCGTCGGTCGAGCGGCCTGATGGTAGGCGGCTACGTCTTACGTACGGGTGCCCTTGGACGAACGAGTGGAAAACGTAGGTCAACACTCCGTATCGACTCGGTGAACCCGATGTGCGATCGGACGTGACCCGCGAGTATCGTCCTCACCTGCACGGACTTCGTCGGCCGTATCAGGACCGCGACCGCGACCGCTCACGACACCGGAGGACTCGTTGTCCCGCTTCGCGCTCATCAAGGCAGTGCTCGGCCCGGTCATGCGGCTGATGTTCCGCCCACAGGTGGAAGGCGCCGAGAGGATCCCGGGCACCGGGCCGGTCATTCTGGCGGGCAACCACCTGACGTTCATCGACTCGATGATCCTGCCACTGGTCTGCGACCGGCAGGTGTGCTTCATCGGCAAGGACGAGTACGTCACCGGCAAGGGCGTCAAGGGACGGCTGATGGCGTGGTTCTTCACGGGGGTCGGCATGATCCCGGTGGACCGGGACGGCGCCAACGGCGGTGTGGCCGCGCTGATGACCGGTCGCCGTGTGCTGGAGGACGGCAGGATCTTCGGCATCTACCCGGAGGGCACCCGCTCCCCCGACGGCCGGCTCTACCGCGGCCGCACTGGCATCGCGCGGCTCACGCTGATGACCGGCGCGCCGGTGGTGCCGTTCGCGATGATCGGTACGGACAAGCTCCAGCCGGGCGGCGCGGGGCTGCCCCGGCCGGGCCGGGTGACGGTCCGGTTCGGCGAGCCGATGGAGTTCTCGCGGTACGAGGGCATGGACCGCGACCGCTATGTGCTGCGGGCGGTGACGGACTCGGTGATGGCGGAGGTCATGCGGCTGTCCGGCCAGGAGTACGTGGACATGTACGCCACGAAGGCGAAGGCGGCCTGACGGCGGCTCGGACACGGCGGAAGGGCCGCACCCGGTAGGGGTGCGGCCCTTCCTCGTACGTCAGGGGCGCCCGTACGCCAGGGACGCCACCGGCCCCGCCCCTACGCCAGGGACGCCACCGGCCCCGCCCGTACGTCAGGGGCGCCCGTACGTCACGGGTGTTCGGCCCCGTCCTCCAGCTTCTGGCCCCGCAGCAGGAACCAGGCCGCGACCGCCGTCGCCAGCAGGACGGCCGCGCCGACTCCCGCGGCGATGCGCAGGCCGTCCACGAACGCCTCCTGCGCGACGGAGACCAGCGCCGTGGCGGAACGTTCCGGCAGGGCGGTCGCCGCCTCCACCGCGCCGCCCAGCGACTCGTGCGCGGCCGCCGCGACACCGCCGGGGACGCCCGGGGGCGTGACGAAGTCCCGGTAGACGCCCGTCACGATGGACCCGAGCAGCGCGATACCGAGCGCGGCGCCCAGTTCGTACGCGGTCTCGGACACGGCGGACGCCGCGCCCGCCTGCTCCTTGGGCACGCTCGACAGGATGACGTCGGCGGTGACCGTGAAGGCGAAACCCGCACCCACGCCGACCACGAGCAGGGACGCGCCGAGCAGCGGATACGCCGTGGACCGGTCGAGCAGCGTCAGCACCGCGAGCGCCAGACCGACCGCGGCGAGGCCGCCTGACACCACGGACCGTACGGAGAACCTGCGGGCGACGACCCCGGCGGCGAGACCGGCCGTCACCGCGCCGATGGCCGCGGGCAGTTCGGCGAGGCCCGCCTCCAGCGGATGGCGGCCCTGGACCAGCTGCAGGAACTGGGAGAGGAAGAACACCAGGCCGGACAGGCCGAGGATGGTCAGGAGGTCGGCGAGCACGGCCCCCGAGAACCCCCGGTGCCGGAACAGCCGCATGTCGAGCAGCGGTGTCGGCAGGGTGAGCTGGCGGCGGACGAACCAGGTCATCGCGGCCACGCCGACGACCGCCGCCAGGGCGGCGTCGAGCCGGAAGCCGTGCGCGGCGGCCTCCTTGACGGCGTAGACGACCCCGACCATGCCGATCAGCGACAGGACGACGGAGAGCAGGTCCCACGGACCGGGCGCCGGGTTCTTCGACTCGGGGATCAGCTTCACGCCGACCACGACGAGCACCGCCATGACGGGCAGGTTGATCAGGAACACCGATCCCCACCAGAAGTGCTCCAGCAGGAATCCGCCGACGACCGGACCGACCGCCGCGCCCGCCGACGCCATGGCGCCCCAGATGCCGATGGCCATGCTGCGTTCGCGCGGGTCGTGGAAGAGGTTGCGGATGAGCGCCAGCGTGGACGGCATGAGGGTCGCGCCCGCCACCCCGAGCAGGGCCCGTGCGACGATCATCATCTCAGGGCTGGTGGCGTAGGCGTTGAGGACCGAGACGGCGCCGAAGGCGGTCGCACCGGTCAGCAGCAGCCGCTTCCGGCCGATGCGGTCGCCGAGGCTGCCCATGGAGACCAGCAGTCCGGCGATGACGAACGAGTAGACGTCGCCGATCCACAGGAGCTGGGTGCCGGACGGCTTGAGGTCCTCGCTGAGGAACGGGGTGGCGAGACCGAGGACGGTGGCGTCGACGGCCACGAGCAGTACGGCCAGGACGAGGACCCCCAGCGCCAGCCAGCGGCCGGGGCGGTGGGTGACCTCCGTGTCCTCGGCGAGCCGGTCGGTTCGGGTCATTGCTCCACGCTCCTGCGCGCTCCGCCGAGCAGCAACTCGACGATCATGTACTGGAAGTCCTTGGCGGCGACCCGCCCGTCCTGCACCGCCCAGGCACAGGTGCCGACGAGCCCGTAGAGGGCCTCGGTGAGCCAGGCGGGCGTGAGGTCGATGCGGAACTCGCCGCGCTCCTGACCGCGCCGGAAGAGCGCCGAGACCCGGGCGTCGAGGCGGTCCCAGCCCTCGTTCATCTGGTCGCCCTCGAAGAGCTGGTTCTCGGTGACCAGGAACGAGAGCAGCCCCGCGACGGGCTCCACCCCGGCGACGAGCCGTCGCAGGGCGTCCTCGGCGGGGCCGTCATCGAGCGCGGCGGCCTCGATGGCGGCCTCGAACTCCCGGATGCCGAGCTCCTCCAGCGCCCTGACCAGCGCGTCACGCCCGGCGAAGTGCCGGTGCAGGGTGGCGCGCCCGATCCCGGCGGCACGCGCGACCTCGTCCATGGTGGCGGTCGACTTGCGGGACAGCAGGGCGGCGGCGGTGCGGAGCACCTGGTCACGGTCAACACTCATGAGACAACCATAACCCATGTGAGACATCAACGTCTCATTCGAAATCCGATGGACTCACCCACGAGGAGGACTGAATGCCGAGGCACATGAAGCCGCTGCTGCTGATCGACGTGGACGGACCGCTCAACCCCTACGCGGCGAAGCCGCATCGACGGCCGGAGGGCTACCTGACGCATCGCATGCGACCGACCGGGTGGACGGACGGACGGCCCCTGCGGGTGTGGCTCACCCCGGAGCACGGCGCGGAGCTGCGCGCGCTGGCCGGGGCGTACGAACTCGTCTGGGCGACGACCTGGAAGGGCGAGGCCAACGAGTGGATAGGGCCGCGGCTCGGGCTGCCCGAGCTGCCGTACATCGACTGGCCCGAGATGCACGGGAAGGCCCCTCGCGGGACCTTCTGGAAGACGCGGTACATCCTGGAGTACGCGGCGGGGCGGCCGTTCGCCTGGGTTGACGACGACATCACGGCGTACGACCGCGAGATGGTGGAGCGGGAACACCTCGCCGCCGCCCTGCTGGTGCGCGTCGATGAGCGGGTCGGCCTGACGCGGCCCGACTTCGACGCGCTCGCGGACTGGGCGGCGGCGCTGTAACGGCGGTACGGGGTGGGGCGGGGCTACTTCCTGGCGTCCGCCCAGGCGCGCTGGATCACCAGGTCCGCCTTGACCTCGGCGAGCTGCGCGGCGACGGCCGACGGGGCGGTGCCGCCGCGGCCGTTACGGGAGGCCAGGGCGCCCGGCACGTTGAGTACGGTCCGCACCTGCGGCGTGAGGTGCTCGGAGATCTTGGCGAACTGCTCGTCGGTGAGCTGGTCCAGCTCGATGCCCCGCGCCTCGCACTCCTTGACGCACTCGCCCGCCACCTCGTGCGCCACCCGGAACGGCACGCCCTGCTTGACCAGCCATTCCGCGATGTCCGTGGCGAGCGAGAAGCCTGCCGGTGCGAGCTCCTCCATCCGCTCACGGTTGACCGTGAGGGTCGCCATCATGCCGGTGAACGCGGGGAGCAGGACCTCCAGCTGGTCGCAGGAGTCGAAGACCGGCTCCTTGTCCTCCTGCAGGTCGCGGTTGTACGCGAGGGGCAGCGCCTTCAGCGTGGCGAGCAGGCCCGTGAGGTTGCCGATGAGACGGCCGGACTTGCCGCGCGCGAGTTCGGCGATGTCCGGGTTCTTCTTCTGCGGCATGATCGAGGAGCCGGTGGAGAAGGCGTCGTGCAGGGTCACGAAGGAGAACTCCTTCGTGTTCCAGATGATGACCTCCTCGGCGATCCGGGACAGGTTGACGCCGATCATCGCGGTGATGAACGCGAACTCGGCGACGAAGTCCCGGGACGCCGTGCCGTCGATCGAGTTGCCCGCGCTGCCGTTCTCGAAGCCGAGGTCCTTGGCGACCGCCTCCGGGTCGAGCCCGAGCGACGACCCGGCCAGGGCGCCGGAGCCGTACGGGGAGACCGCCGTGCGCTTGTCCCACTGCCGCAGCCGCTCCGCGTCCCGGGAGAGGGACTGGACGTGGGCGAGCACATGGTGGGCGAACAGCACCGGCTGGGCGTGCTGGAGGTGGGTGCGGCCCGGCATGGCGACGTCCGGGTGGGCCTCGGCGAGACCGACCAGCGCGTCCTGGAGGTCGGCGATCAGGCCGCCGATGATCCGGGCGTGGTCGCGCAGGTACATCCGGAACAACGTGGCGACCTGGTCGTTGCGGGACCGGCCGGCGCGCAGCTTGCCGCCGAGGTCCGGGCCGAGACGCTCCAGCAGACCGCGCTCCAGGGCGGTGTGGACGTCCTCGTCGGCGATCGTGCCGACGAAGTCGCCGGACGCGACATCGGCCTCCAGCAGGTCGAGACCGGCCAGCATGCGGGTCAGCTCGTCCTCGGTGAGCAGCCCGGCCTTGTGGAGCACGCGCGCGTGGGCGCGGGAGCCGGCGATGTCGTACGGGGCGAGCCGCCAGTCGAAGTGGACGGACGCCGAGAGTTTCGCCAGCGCCTCGGCCGGGCCGTCGGCGAACCGGCCGCCCCAGAGCCGGACGTCACCGTTGTTGCTGCTCACAGCTTGGAACTCCTCAGAAGGTCACGAGGGTGGGTGTGACACCGCCTCCCCGCACGGAAGGCCGGGGAGGCGGTGGTGAACGATGTCGGGCCGGGCGGGGTCACGCCGGGTCAGGCCCGCAGATCCCGCCGGGCGGCGATCTTCGCCGAGAGACTGAAGATGTCGATGAAGCCCTGCGCCTTCGACTGGTCGAACGTGTCGCCCGAGTCGTACGTGGCGAGGTTGTAGTCGTACAGCGACTCGTCCGACTTCCGGCCGGTGACGACGGCGCGGCCGCCGTGCAGGGTCATCCGGATGTCGCCGGAGACATGCTGGTTGGCCTCGTTGATGAAGCCGTCCAGGGCCCGCTTGAGCGGGGAGAACCACAGGCCGTCGTAGACCATCTCGCCCCAGCGCTGCTCGACCTGCCGCTTGTACCGGGCGAGCTCACGCTCGACGGTGACGTTCTCCAGCTCCTGGTGCGCGGTGATCAGGGCGATCGCGCCGGGCGCCTCGTACACCTCGCGCGACTTGATGCCGACGAGCCGGTCCTCGACCATGTCGATCCGGCCGACGCCCTGGGCGCCGGCCCGCTCGTTGAGCTGCTGGATCGCCTGGAGGACGCTGACGGGCCTGCCGTCGATGGCGACCGGGACGCCCGCCTTGAAGGTGATGACGACCTCGTCGGCCTCGCGGGGCGTGGCCGGGTTGGACGTGTACTCGTAGATGTCCTCGATCGGGCCGTTCCAGATGTCCTCGAGGAAGCCGGTCTCGACGGCCCGCCCGAAGACGTTCTGGTCGATGGAGTACGGGGACTTCTTCGTGGTGGCGATCGGCAGCTCGGCCTTCTCGGCGAAGGCGATCGCCTTGTCCCGGGTCATCGCGTAGTCACGGACCGGGGCGATGCACTTCAGGTCGGGGCCGAGGGCGGCGATACCGGCCTCGAAGCGGACCTGGTCGTTGCCCTTGCCGGTGCAGCCGTGGGCGACGATCGAGGCGTTGTGCTTCTTGGCGGCGGCGACGAGGTGCTTGACGATCGTGGGCCGGGAGAGCGCCGAGACGAGCGGGTAGCGGTCCATGTAGAGGGCGTTGGCCTTGATCGCCGGGAGGCAGTACTCCTCGGCGAACTCGTCCTTGGCGTCCGCGACCTCGGCCTCGACGGCACCACAGGCGAGCGCGCGCTTGCGGATCACGTCCAGGTCCTCGCCGCCCTGGCCGACGTCCACGGCGACGGCGATGACGTCGGCACCCGTCTCCTCGGCGATCCAGCCGATGGCGACGGAGGTGTCAAGGCCGCCCGAGTAGGCGAGTACGACGCGCTCGGTCACGGGGTTTCTCCTTACGGTGCAATCACTGACAGGTATAACTATGCAGACCTCCGTATGTTTTGTCAACGGGCCTTTTGTCAAGGGGGGAAACGCCCGGCGAACGGCCCCTCTTGATCGCGATAATCGCCGCATGGGACAACGCTACGAAGGCATCGAAGGCCGCATACGCACGTTCATCGAGGAGCAGCCGGTCTTCTTCACGGCCACCGCCCCGCTGACGGGCGACGGCCACGTCAACCTCTCCCCCAAAGGCCGCAAGGGCACCCTCGTCGTGCTCGACGAGCGGACGCTCGCCTATCTGGACTTCGGCGGCAGCGGCGCCGAGACGATCGCCCACCTGCGCGAGGAGGGCAACGGCCGGATCACCCTGATGTGGTGCGCGTTCAGCGGGCCGCCGAAGGTCCTGCGGGTGCACGGCCGGGGCGAGGCGATCTTCCGGGACGACCCGCGCTGGGCCGGGTACATCGGGCACTTCCAGGGCGCCGACGGCCCCGCCGCGCGCGCGATCGTCCTGGTCCGTGCCGTACGGATCAGCGACGCCTGCGGGTTCGCCGTGCCGTTCATGGAGTACCGCGAGGAGCGCACCCAGCACGCCGAGCACTTCGGGCGCAAGACCGACGAGGAGTTCGCGGCGTACTGCGAGAAGAAGGAGCACGTCGGCAGCAGCCTCGACGGCCTCCCGGCGCTTCCGCTGCCGCTGCCGCCCAGGACGCGCTGACCCGCCGGGGCGCGGCGGGACGCCTGACCGCCCCGGCGCGCGGCGCTCCGGGACGGCGCACGGCCCCGGCGCGGCCACTCTGGGCGGCGCACGGGCCCGGACACGGCGACTCCGGGACGGCGCACGGGCCCGGACACGGCGACTCCGGGACGGCGCACGGGCCCGGACACGGCGACTCCGGGACGGCGCACGGGCCCGGACGCGGCACCTGAGGGCGGCTCACATGCCCGGGGCGTGGCGCCCGCCTAGCACCGCGCCCGCACCCCTTCGGCGCGCCCGGGGAGCGCGCGGCCGGTGGGGCGCTTACGGTCGGGAGCCATGCGCCTCGGACTCGGCCTCGCCGCCGCCCTGCTGATCCTGCCGCTCTCCCCCGCCGCCCCCGGCGCCCCCGGCACCCCTCGGCCGGCACCGCCGCCGCTGCCCGCGTCGATGGCCGACACCGGGGGCGGAACGCAGCTGATCACCGCCGAGGCTCCGGGCCCGGACGCGACCACCGGGACGGTGCGCTGGTGGGACCTGCGCGGTGGGCGGTGGATCCCCGCCGGGTCGGCGCGGGCACGGTTCGGGGCCGGCGGGCTGGTCGACGGCGAACAGCGCAGGCAGGGCACGTCGACCACTCCGACGGGCCTGTACGACATGCCGTACGCGTTCGGCTCGGAGCGTGCCCCGGCGGGCACCGGATACCGGTACCGCCGGGTGACGCGGGCGTCGTGGTGGTGCCAGGACAACGAGTCGCGGGCGTACAACCGGTGGGTGGAGGGCCTCCCCCGGGACTGCCGCGCCGCCGAGGCGGAGCACCTGATCACATACGGCGCCCGGTACGCGCACGCGCTGGTGATCGGGTTCAACTACGAGCGGCCGGTACGCGGCCGTGGCGCCGGCATCTTCCTGCACGTGAACGGCGAAGGGCCGACGGCCGGCTGCGTGTCCGTACCGAAGGACGCGATGGCCCGGATCCTGGCCTGGGTCCGGCCCGCCGCCCGCCCGCACATCGCGATCGGCACGACCTCACCGGGGCCGACGGCGATCACCCGCGCCTGAGCCCGCCGGCCGGACGCCCCCTACCCCTGGGCGAGGCGCAGCAGATGGTCGGCGAGCGCCTGCCCGCCGGCCGGGTCGCGGGAGATGAGCAGCAGCGTGTCGTCCCCGGCGATGGTGCCGAGGATGGCCTGCAGTTCGGCCTGGTCGATGGCCGAGGCGAGGAACTGGGCCGCGCCCGGGGGCGTCCGCAGGACCACCAGGTTCGCGGACGCCTCGGCGGAGATCAGCAGCTCACCGGAGAGGCGCCGCATGCGCTCCTCCTTGGCCGACTCCCCGAGCGGGGCCTGGGGCGTACGGAAGCCGCCCTCGCTGGGCACCGCGTAGATCAGCTCACCACCGGTGTTGCGGATCTTCACCGCACCGAGCTCGTCGAGGTCGCGGGAGAGCGTCGCCTGCGTGACGCTCAGCCCGTCGTCCGCGAGGAGCTTCGCCAGTTGGCTCTGTGAGCGCACCGGCTGCCGGTTCAGGATGTCCACGATCCGGCGGTGTCGTGCTGTGCGGGTGTGCGGGACCGACGGTCCGGTGTGCCCGTTGTCGTGCGCCTCGGTCATCGTCGCGTCATTCTCCGGATCGTCCTTCCCCGTTGGCTTCGTCGAGGGCGCCGGGCAGGGCCCGGAGGAAGGCGTCCACTTCGGCGTCACCGATGACGAGCGGCGGCATGAGCCGTACGACATCGGGAGCGGGCGCGTTCACCAGGAGACCGGCGTCCTGGGCCGCCTGCCGCACCTGCGGTGCGAGCGGTCCGGTGAGCACGATACCCAGCAGGAGGCCCGCACCACGGACGTGGGAGACCAGCGGGTGGCCCAGGGCCTCGATTCCGGCACGCAGCCGCTCGCCGACACGCTTGACCTGGTCGAGTGCTCCGTCGGCGGCCAGCGTGTCGAGCACGGCGAGTCCGGCGGCGCACGCGACGGGGTTGCCGCCGAAGGTGGTGCCGTGCTGGCCGGGCTTGAGGAGGTCCGCCGCCTCGCCGAACGCGACCGCCGCGCCGATCGGGAGCCCGCCGCCGAGGCCCTTGGCCAGGGTGACGATGTCGGGCTCGACGCCGTGCGCCTGGTGCTCGAACCAGTGGCCGGTACGGCCGATACCGGTCTGCACCTCGTCCAGGACGAGGAGGGTGCCGGTGGCCCGGGTGATCTCGCGGGCGGCCTTCAGGTAGCCGGGCGGCGGCACGACGACACCGTTCTCGCCCTGGATGGGTTCGATGACGACGAGCGCGGTCTCCTCGGTGACCGCGGCGCGCAGGGCCTCGGCGTCCCCGTACGGGACGTGGGTGACGTCGCCGGGCAGCGGCAGGAACGGCTGCTGCTTGGCGGACTGGCCGGTGAGCGCGAGGGCGCCCATGGTCCGGCCGTGGAAGCCGCCGGTGGTGGCGACCATGTGGGAACGGCCCGTCAGCCGGCCGATCTTGAAGGCGGCTTCGATGGCCTCGGCCCCGGAGTTGCAGAAGTACACCCGGCCGGGGCGGCCGAAGAGCTGGAGCAGCCGCTCGGCGAGGGCGACGGGCGGCTCGGCGACGAAGAGGTTGGAGACGTGGCCGAGGGACGCGATCTGGCGCGAGACGGCCTCGACGACGGCGGGGTGGGCGTGGCCGAGCGCGTTGACGGCGATACCGCCGACGAAGTCGAGGTACTCGGTGCCGTCCGCGTCCCACACCGTCGCGCCCGCGCCGCGCGTGAGGGAGAGCTGCGGGGTGCCGTAGTTGTCCATCAGCGCGCCCCGCCAGCGCCGCGCGAGGTCCCGGCTGCCCCGGCCCGCCTCCCCGGCCCGGCCGGCGGCCGTACCGCCGGGCCGGTCGCTGTGGCCGACCTGGCCGCTCGGGCCGGACTGGCCGCTGGGGCCGGACTGGCCGTTGGGGTCGCCGGCCTGGATGCTGGGGTCGCCGGCCTGGATGCTGTGGCCGGACTGGGCGCTCGGATCGCCCTCGTTCCTCTGCGTGCTCATGCGGTCCCCCCATGCTCGTCCGGCACGACCATGGTGCCGATTCCCTCGTCGGTGAAGATCTCCAGCAGGATGGAGTGCTGGACACGGCCGTCGATCACGCGGGCGGTCGTGACCCCGTTGCGCACGGCGTGCAGGCAGCCCTCCATCTTGGGGACCATGCCGCTGGACAGCTCGGGGAGCAGCTTCTCCAGTTCGGTGGCGCTGAGCCGGCTGATGACCTCGTCGCTGTTCGGCCAGTCCTCGTACAGGCCCTCGACGTCGGTCAGCACCATCAGCGTCTCGGCGCCCAGCGCCGCAGCGAGTGCCGCAGCCGCCGTATCAGCATTGACGTTGTAGACATGTCCGTCATCCTCGGAGCGGGCGATCGAGGAGACGACCGGGATGCGGCCGTCGGTGAGCAGCGCCTCGATCGCGCCGGTGTCGATCGCCGTGATCTCGCCGACCCGGCCGATGTCGACCGCTTCGCCGTCGATGCGCGGCTGGTGCCTGGTCGCGGTGATGGTGTGGGCGTCCTCGCCGGTGAGCCCGACGGCGAGCGGGCCGTGCTGGTTGAGCAGCCCGACGAGCTCGCGCTGCACGTGTCCGGCGAGGACCATCCGTACGACGTCCATCGCGTCCTCGGTGGTGACCCGCAGTCCCGCCTTGAACTCGCTGACGATGCCGTGCTTGTCGAGGGCGGCGCTGATCTGCGGGCCGCCGCCGTGCACGACGACGGGCCGGAGGCCGGCGTGGTGGAGGAAGACGACGTCCTGGGCGAAGGCCGCCTTCAGCTCCTCGTTCACCATGGCGTTGCCGCCGAACTTGATGACGACGGTCTTGCCGCGGTGTCGGGTCAGCCAGGGCAGGGCCTCGATGAGGATCTGCGCCTTGGGCAGCGCGGTGTGCTTGCGCGCCGTGTTGGCGCTCACGCCGGTGCCCGTGCCCGTGCCCCTACCTGTGCCCGTGCCCGTGTTCGTGTCGGTGGGCGTGCTCGCGCCCGGATGCGTGCTCATGAGCTGTACGCGCTGTTCTCGTGGACGTAGTCGGCGGTGAGGTCGTTGGTCCAGATCACGGCGGATTCGCCGCCGGCGGCGAGGTCCGCGGTGATGGTGACCTCCCGGTAGCGCATGTCCACGAGGTCGCGGTCCTCGCCGACGCTGCCGTTCTTGCAGACCCAGACGCCGTTGATGGCGACGTTCAGGCGGTCGGGGTCGAAGACGGCGGACGTGGTGCCGATGGCGGACAGGACCCGCCCCCAGTTGGGGTCCTCGCCGTGGATGGCGCACTTGAGGAGGTTGTTCCGGGCGATGGACCGGCCGACCTCGACGGCGTCGTCCTCGGACGCGGCGTTGACCACCTCGACCCGGATGTCCTTGCTGGCGCCCTCGGCGTCGCCGATGAGCTGGCGGCCGAGGTTGTCGCAGACCTCCCGCACGGCGGCGGAGAAGTCGTCGTGCGCGGGGGTGACGCCGGACGCGCCGGAGGCGAGGAGCAACACCGTGTCGTTGGTGGACATGCAGCCGTCGGAGTCGACCCGGTCGAAGGTGAGCCGCGTCGCCTCGCGCAGCGCCTTGTCGAGGTCCGGGGCGGCCACGTCGGCGTCGGTGGTGAGGACGACCAGCATGGTGGCCAGGCCGGGGGCGAGCATGCCCGCGCCCTTGGCCATGCCGCCGACGGTCCAGCCGTCCTTCGTGACGACCGCCGTCTTGTGGACGGTGTCGGTGGTCTTGATCGCGATGGCGGCCTTCTCGCCGCCGTGCTCGGAGAGCTCCGCGGCGGCCTTCTCGACGCCGGGCAGCAGCTTGTCCATGGGGAGCAGGATGCCGATGAGGCCGGTGGACGCCACGGCGACCTCGCCCGGCCCGATGTCCAGTACCTCGGCGGCCTTCTCGGCGGTGGCGTGGGTGTCCTGGAAGCCCTGGGGGCCCGTGCAGGCGTTGGCGCCGCCCGAGTTGAGGACGACCGCGGCCAGTTCGCCGGTCTTCAGGACCTCCTGCGACCACAGCACGGGGGCGGCCTTGACACGGTTGGAGGTGAAGACGCCCGCGGCGGCGCGGCGCGGACCGTTGTTGACCACGAGGGCCAGGTCCGGATTGCCGTTCTCCTTGATTCCGGCGGCGATGCCCGCCGCCGAGAACCCCTTGGCTGCCGTGACACTCACGGTGCGACTCCGATCATGGAAAGTCCGGTCCCCTCGGGCAGTCCGAGGGCGATGTTCATACTCTGCACCGCGCCACCGGCGGTGCCCTTGGTGAGGTTGTCGATGGCGCTGATGGCGATGATGCGGCCGACCGACGCGTCGTACGCGACCTGCACCTGAACGGCGTTGGAACCGTAGACGGACGCCGTCGCGGGCCACTGGCCGTCGGCGAGGAGGTGGACGAACGGTTCGTCGGCGTACGCCTTCTCGTACGCGGCCCGTACGTCCTCGGCGGTCGTGCCGGGGGTGGCCTTGACGCTGCACGTGGCGAGGATGCCGCGCGCCATCGGGGCGAGGGTCGGCGTGAACGACACCCCGACCGGCACACCGGCCACCGCGCTGAGGTTCTGGATCATCTCGGGCGTGTGGCGGTGGACGCCGCCGACGCCGTACGGCGACATGGAGCCCATGACCTCGGAGCCCAGCAGGTGCGGCTTGAGCGCCTTGCCCGCGCCGGAGGTGCCGGTGGCGGCGACGACGACGGCCTCCGGCTCGGCGAGCCCGCCCGCGTACGCGGGGGCCAGCGCGAGCGACACGGCCGTCGGGTAACAACCGGGCACCGCGACGCGCTTGGACCCCTCCAGCGCGACGCGGCCACCCGGCAGCTCGGGGAGCCCGTAGGGCCAGGTCCCGGCGTGCGGTGAGCCGTAGAACCTCTCCCAGTCGGCGGCGTCCCTCAGCCGGAAGTCGGCGCCCATGTCGATGACGAGGACGTCGTCTCCGAGCTGGTCGGCCACGGCGGCGGACTGCCCGTGCGGAAGGGCGAGGAACACCACGTCGTGGCCTGCGAGGATCTCGGTGTCGGTGCGCTCCAGCACCCGCCCGGCGAGCGGGACGAGGTGCGGCTGCAGCACACCGAGCTTCTGCCCGGCGTTGGAGTTACCGGTCAGCGCGCCGATCTCGACCTCGGGATGGGCGAGCAGCAGCCGGAGCACCTCCCCGCCCGCATACCCACTCGCGCCTGCCACTGCGACCCGTACCGACATGAACCCTCCTCCAGGAATGGCATGACTATACGCAGCCTTGCAGTTTTATGCAATGGTGGCCGGCGCCAGGACGCGGGACAGGTGCTCGCGCGCGGTCGCGGCGTCCCACCAGGGTTGCGGGGGCGGTGTAGCCGAAGCTGCCGCGCAGACAGTCCACGAGGGCGTCCAGGCAGCCGCCGAAGTAGCCGCCCGGCCCGTTGACGGCCTCGCCGAGTGCCAGGTAGAGGCCTGGTTCGTCGGTGATGTGCCGGCCATCCAGCTCGTACACGTGCCCGGCCTGCCGGTCCTGGCGCTTGAGCCGACAGCCCCGCTCCCGGACGAGATCGAGCCAGGCCCCACGCTGACGGGTCTCGAGCCCGCCCCAGGCGCCAGGGGCCTCCGGCGGGCCGGCTAGCCAGCGCTCCCAGACGGGCCGGGCGTATTCCGGTACGGGTGCGACGTATCCGTCGAGTTCCAGGTCGATCAGGTCCGTGCCACGGGAGGACGGCCGCCACGTGCGGACTTCGGGCCGAAGCAGCCGATCGGTGAGCGGCTCGCCCCGGTCGTCCCGAATCTCCAGCCGCGCCTCCTCCAGGTCCAGCGTGCGCCGGGTGCCCGTCGCCAGTGCCCGCCGTAGCCGATCACCCGGGGCGAGGCCCAGCAGGACGAGCGGAGGCTCTGCCTGCTCGGGCGGCAGGACGCGGGCGAACTCCCGGCAGGAGCCCAGCCAGCGGTATCCGTCATGCAGTCGGGCAGGAGCCCGGTGTCCCTCGGGCGGGCCCTCGTATTCGTCCAGACCGGTGAGCACGAGACCGTCCCTTCCCGGGTACTGTCCGAAACTCTCCACATCCTCCAGCAGCCAGGCATCGAGCGTCCTGTCCTCCGGCACCAGCCACACCCGGTCGCCGACCCAGCCGCGTACCTCGGCTCCATCCGGAACCCAGCCGAACAGTTCGTACGTCCCGCGCATGGATTCCCGGAACAATCCCTCCACCTCGGCGCAGACGCCCCAGACATGGCCGCTTCCTGTGTCCGTCAGCGCGTACCGTCCCTGCCCGCGATGGCCCTTGTCCACATGCACGGTGGGATCATGCCCAGACCAGGCGTAGTCCGTGAAGCTCTTTTCGTGGCCGGTCAGGGCGACTGGTACTCCAGCAGCGGTTCGCGTCCTGAGCTGGTTCTCATCGTTGCCCGTGCATGGTGGGGATGGTTGAGGTCCAGGGGGGGGACTGCGGAGTTGGAGTCGGTGTTCGCGCGGGTGGCGGGCCGATTCGGTCGGGCGGATCTGCGGTGGCGGATGCGGGACTACCTACGGGGACCAGCGGGCCCTGACGCGACGCGGGAGTCGTTGGTCTCGCTGCCCGGCCGCGCCGTCCGGGTCCTCGAGCCGGCGGCGCTTCGGCCGAGGCCGGAGTCGGCACTGGTACCGGGGTGACAACGCCGAGCGGGCGGGCGCCGAGGCGAGGGCGTGGCACAAGGGTGCCAACAGTCAGGCAGCCGCCGAGCGGGCCGCATCGCGACCGGACCAGTGGGCGCGGGTCGGGGTCGAGGGGGCACAACCGTATGGGCTGTGGGTATTTGTCGGGATCGGCCGAGGCGTACCGCTCCGCCGGTTGCGAAGCGTTCAGGCGGTTGCCTCATCCGCCACGGAGCCCAGGTAGACGGGCAGCCGCCCGGTGTCGGGCCGACGGGCGGATTTCTCCTTGGGGCTCCTCGGACAACGTCGTGGAGCCTCGCTCGTTGGGACGGTTCCCGTCCCAACGAGCGAGGCTTGCCCAGCGATCACGCCGCGCCGTAGGCCTGGCGCGGGACCGCAGGGTGTCCGGTGGTGCGCGGGATGGAGGCCGGTGTGGCGCTGCCGGTCAGGGGCGGCTCACCAGCCGAAGGTGCGCGAGAACCAGTCCTTGATGTCCTTCCAGCGGGCCTCGAACCACTGCACGACTTCCTTGAGTGCCTGGATGAGGCTGTCGATGAACTCCCGCACCTTCTCCCAGATGTCCTTCAGGAGGAAGTTCGCGACCTTCTTGAAAGCGGCGATGATGGCTCGCTTGACGTCATCCGGCTGCCCTTCGCCGGCCTTCTTCATCCGGGCGGTGTAGGCGTCGGCGTTGTCGCCGTACTCCTTCTTGTTCTTCTCGTGCTCCTTGTCGAGCTCCTTCTCGAACCAGTCCTGGGAGGCCCTGCTTCCTTTGCTGGACGACGTTGTTCGTGTCCGTCTTGGTGCGGTCGACGTGGGTCCGGTTGTTGCTGTCGTGGTCGCTCGACGCGGTCTTCGCTGTCTGGGGAAGCTTGCTGGGGTCGAAGTCGTCGTCTCCGACCCAGTCCGGGAGCTCGTACTCGCCGGGGTCGTCGTAGCCGCGGCTCGGGGCTGCCTGGGGCGGCTCGGGGCGGCTCGCCGCTGTGCGGTCCCGTTTGCTCAGTCGGTGGCGGCGCCGAACCACCGGGGCAGGCGGCTGAGCAGATCCCGCTGGTCCTCACCGACCCACGCCACGTGGCCGTCCGGCCGGAGCAGCACCGCCGGTACGTCCAGTTCCTCGCTGACGTCGACGACGTGGTCGACCCGATCCGCCCAGCCCGCCACCGAGAGCCGGCCGGTCTGGTCGAGCAGCAGTCCACGGCCGCCGCGCATCAGCTCGTAGAGGCGCCCCCGCTTCAGCCCCACGTCCCGCATCCGCCGGCCGAGCAGTTCATGTCCCTCGCCGAAGTCGTAGCGGACCCCGATCGCGGTGATCTTCTCGGTCAGGTACCGGTTCACCTCCTCGAAGTCCATCAGCTCCGCCAGCAGTCGGCGCACCGCCCGGGGACCCGGCTCGGGTGACAGCAGCTCCATCTGCGCGCGGGTGTTGTCCAGCACGGCGGCGGCCACCGGACGCCGTTCGGCGTGGTAGCTGTCCAGCAGCCCTTCCGGCGCCCAGCCGTTCACCTCGGCGGCGAGTTTCCAGCCGAGGTTGAACGCGTCCTGGATGCCGAGGTTGAGGCCCTGCCCGCCGGTCGGCGGGTGGATGTGCGCCGCGTCGCCGGCCAGCAGCACCCGGCCGGTCCGGTAGCGCTCGGCCAGCCGGGTGGCATCGCCGAACCGGGACAGCCAGCGCGGTGAGTGCACTCCGAAGTCGGTACCGGCAAACTCCCGCAGCCGCTGTTTGAACTCCTCCAGGGTCGGCGGGACCGAACGGTCGTCGGCCACCCCATCGGCGGGCACGATCACGCGGTACACCCCGTCGCCGAGAGGCACGGCGCCGAACCGGAAGTGGGTCTTGCGGACTTCGGCCATCACGGCGGCCAGCGTCTCCTGCTCCACGGCCACCTCCATCTCGCCCAGCAGCGTCTCGATCCTGCTGGGCTCACCGGGGAAGCCCACGCCGAGCAGTTTGCGCACCGTGCTGCGGCCGCCGTCGCAGCCGACGAGGTAGCGCGAGCGCAGCCGCGTCCCGTCGGCCAGCTCGGCCGCCACCCCGTGTTCGTCCTGGCTCAGCCCGACCAGTTCGCAGCCTCGCCTGATCTCGACGCCGACCTCGGTGGCGTGCTCGGTCAGCAGGCGTTCGGTGACCGCCTGCGGGATGGCGAGCACGTACGCGTGCGCGGTGTCCAGCCGCTCGGGCCACGGCTTGTCGATACCGGCGAAGAAACCGCCGGTCGCGAACTGCCGGCCGAGCGCGAGGAACCGCTCCAGCAGACCGCGCTGGTCCATCACCTCGACACTGCGCACATGCAGACCGAGCGCGCGGGACTGCCCGGTCGGCACCGCGTCCTTCTCCAGCACGAGCGCGCGCACGCCGCGCAACCGCAACTCGCCGGCCAGCATCAGGCCGGTGGGCCCGCCCCCGGCGATGATGACGTCGATCATGAAATCCCCCATTCGACACGGTCTTCCTTCGGTCGGCTGCCCCGCGTGGTCCACTCCCTGATTCCCGCGGGTTCCGGCCTAGGCCGGAGATTCTGCGGCACGACGGGGGCCTTGCCGCAAGGCCCCCGGTGCGCTATACGTTGAGAGTGGCAAGGAGTCCGTACTCTCCTTGCCTTCGTCTTTTGTCGTCCACGTCTCCTCGTTGTCCGTTGGGCCGCTGACGTGTGGACCCGCTCACGGTCCCGACGCCGTGCGATCCTGGAGCGCGTGACGCTTGAGGACCTGGTACGGCTGCGCCGGGCACGTGACCGGATGGACCGCGACTACGCGGAGCCGCTCGACGTTCCGGCGCTTGCACGCGTCGCCCTCATGTCGCCCGGGCATTTCTCCCGCAGCTTCCGCGCCGCCTTCGGCGAGACGCCGTACAGCTACCTGATGACCCGCCGCGTCGAGCGGGCGAAGGCGCTGCTGCGCAGGGGCGACCTGAGTGTGACGGAGGTCTGCTTCGCGGTCGGCTGTACGTCACTGGGGTCGTTCAGCTCGCGCTTCACGGAGCTGGTCGGCGAGACCCCGAGCGCGTACCGGGCCCGCCGTCACGACGAGGGCGCCGCGATCCCGGCGTGCGTCGCCAAGGTCTTGACGCGCCCGGTCAGGAACGGCCCTTCGGGCGTGGGCGAGACGGGGTCCGCTTCCCGGCCGTGACGTCGCGGGCGCGCGCACCGGTCCGCCGGTGACGGCTCAGTGCGCGGCCGGGACGATCGGGGTCAGGTGGGGGCGCTTGGGGTGGCGGCCGTCGCCGGATGAGCGGCCGCGCAGACGGCGGGTGAGCCACGGGCCCAGGAAGTCGGCCGCCCAGCGCGCCTCGGCCGCGGCGGCGCGCAGGCCGGCGGCGGCAGGGGCGGCCGGGGGCGGCAGCGGGTGGGTCCAGGCGTCGTCGCTGCCGGGCAGCCGCAGGGTGTGGGCGACGGCGGCGGCGATACGGGCGTGGCCGAGGGGGCTCGCGTGGAGCCGGTCGGTGCTCCACAGCCGGGGGTCGGTGACGACCGCGTGGTGGGCGATCTCCGCGACGGTCACACCGTGGCGGGCTGCGGCCTCGCGGACGCGCTCGTTGAGCGTGTGGACGCGGGCGCCGAGCGGCCGGGCCAGCGGTGTGACGCGGCTGACGTCGGGGAACGTCAGGGTGACCACCCGTGCGCCCGCGCCGGTCAGCGCCGCGAACATCGCCTCCAGGTGACCGGCCACCTCGTCCGGGTCGAACCGGGGGCGCAGCAGGTCGTTGACGCCCGCGACGACGGTGGCCAGATCCGGACGCAGCGCGAGCGCGGGGCCCAGTTGCCTGGCGTGGACCTGCCCGGCGAGCCGGCCGCGCACGGCGAGGTTGGCGTACCGCAGGTCCGGGCTCGTCACGGCGAGCCGTTCGGCGAGCCGGTCGGCCCAGCCGCGCAGGCCCGTGGTGTCGTCGCCGTCCCCGACGCCCTCGGTCTGGCTGTCGCCGAGCGCGACGTACCGCAGGTATTCAGCCACGGCCGTGCCGCCTCTCCCGCAGGACGTCCGCGCTCCGCCGGCACCAGTCGCGGTTGCCCCGCTCGAAGGCCAGACCGCGCAGGCAGGTCAGATAGGGACCGATCCGTTCGCCCTCGCGCAGGAACTCCTCCTCCGACCGGTCGCCGCGCATCCTGCGCAGCAGGGCCTCCAGCACCTCGGCCTTGGCCTCGGCGAACGCGGCGCGCTCGGTCAGCTGCCCGATCAGGGTGTCGGCGTCGACGTGGTCGGCTGCCTGGACCTTGACCAGCAGATCGTCCCGGATGAAGGAGGGCTTGGAGGGGTCGGCCGCGAACCGTGCCAGCTCGGCGAGACCGGCGTCGGTGACCCGGAACAGGCGCTTGTTCGGCCGGTTCTCCTGGACGACCTCGCGCCCGGTGACGAAGCCTTCCTTCTCCAGCCGTGTCAGCTCGGCGTACAGCTGCTGGGGCAGGGCGTGCCAGAAGTTGGCGACGCCCAGGTCGAACGCCTTGGCCAGCTGATAGCCGCTGAGCTCCTCGTCCAGCAGGGCCGCCAGCACGGCGTGACGCAGCGCCATGGCATCTCCTTCGTCGGTGTCGTGCACTCCCGGCTCATACTCATGGATATGAGTAGTCATATTCAAGAATAGGGGAGGGGTGGCGGAGAGGTGAGCAGCGTCCTCGCCCGGCGGGCGGCGGACCGGTCCGCCCGCTCGACCGGGTGTGTCCGAAGCGCGACATCCCTTTCGGCGGCGGGTGCCGGAGCCGTCCGACGCTCCGGGGGCGGCTCCCGGGCAGAGGAGCGCCGCCGCCACCTGAAGCCCGGCCGCGATGAGCAGGACGCCCGAGAGCGCTTGGGCGGAGCCGCCGACGGCGCCGCCCGCCAGTCGACCGGCGAGGGCCGCCCCCAGCGCGAAGCCGGTGATCTTCAGGCTGGCGCCGGTCGTGAAGATCAGGCCGCGCAGGTTCTCGGGCGCCTCCCGGTGGCGGATCGCGAACAAGGCGGCGAGCTGCGGCCCTTCCCCGGCACCCGCGAGGACCATGGCCACGACGAGCGGCACCGGCCCGCCGGTCGCCGCGAGGAGGAACGCGACCGCGAGCAGTGCCGTACCGGCCCGGAACAGGGCCTCGGGGCGCGGCGCCCGGGGGCTGCGGGCGAGCAGGGCGTTGGCGAGGAGTGCGGCTCCCGCGACGACGGACAGCAGCAGCGCCCCCTGCCCGGCTCCCCCGATGTACCGCTGCCCGAGCAGGGGCGCGGAGGCGACGACCATGCCCTGACCTGCACAGGAGACCACGGATGCCGCGGTGACGCGGGCCAGCACCCGGCGGCGGAGGAGGACGCGGAACCCGGCGGCGAGGTCGCCGCCCAGCCGGACGACGGCGTCCACCGCCGACGCCCCGGCCCGGCCGGACGCGGGGACAGGGGCCCCCGATGACGGCGACGGCGACGGCGTCGACGCGGATGCCTCCGGCCCGGCGGACCGTGGCGGCACAGGAGGCAGCGGCCCGGCCGGCAACGGCGCCGCAGGCACCGGTCGGCCAGCACGCGGCGTCGACGCGGGCGGCAGCGTCCAGGCCGACGGGAGTGCCGCCGCGATGAGCGCCGCAGCCACGATCACGCCCGCCGGGGCGCCGCACAGCGCGGTGACGGCTCCGGCCAGCGCGGGGCCCGCGAGGCCCGCCGCGTGGAACGTCATCGCGTCGAGCGCCGTCGCTCGGGGCAGCGCCTCGGGGCCTGCGACCCGGGGCAGTTGAGCGGTCCAGCCGCCGGACAGCGCGGGGCCGGCCAGCCCCGCGAGGGCGGCGATCAGCACACCGAGCCAGACCGGCGCCCGGCCCAGTGCCATGAGGACGACCACGAGGGCGGTCGCGTATCCGGCCACGGCCGCAGCCAGCAGGCGGCCTGGGTGCGCCGACCGGTCGAGCAGTGCCCCGAAGACGGGACCGCCGACGGCCGCCGAGACGGTGAGGCCCGCGAGCAGGGACGACGCCGAGGCGGCCGAGCCGGTGACGGCCAGCCCGGCGAGCAGCAGGGCGGGGCCGGACATCTCGTCGCCGATACGGGCGACGGCGGCGCCCGCGACGTACGACCGCAGGGGTCGGCGGGAAACCGCCGACGGCGAGGAGAGAGCGGGACGTGCGTAACGCTTCTTCACTCGCGGCACGTTACGCAGGTAACGCAAACCTCCACCAGATGCGTTACATTCGAGGAATGTCCCCCTCTCCCGCCTCCCCTGACCCACGTACCGGTGGGGGCCCCGGCGACGACTGGTCGGCCCGCCACTCCGTGCAGGCCACGGCCGGCCGTACCGTGGCACTGGTCAACGCGCTGACGGGTGACCGGGACGCCGCACCCGAGGCGATCGCCGCCGTCCTGCGGGCCTACGGCGAGAGCGAGCCCGTGGAGCTCGACGCGCACGACGTCGAGCGGATGCGTACGGCGGCGCTCGCCCTGCGCGAGGTCTTCGCCGCCTCCGACGTGGACTCCGCCGCGACCGCGCTGAACCGGCTGCTCGCCGACGCCCCGGGCCGGCTCCGGCTCACCTCGCACGGCGGGGCGAGCCCCTGGCATCCGCATCTGGACAGCGCGGACGACGCGCCCTGGGGCGAATGGTTCCTGGCGTCGTCCTGCCTCTGCCTGACGGTGCTCGTCTGGGACCGCCGACGGCCGCCGGGAGGCGTCTGCGCGTCCACCGCGTGCGGAAACGTCTTCCTCGCGGTGGGCAGCGGGGTGCCCCGCCGCTACTGCTCGCGCCGCTGCGCCACCCGCGAGAGGGTGGCCGCCCACCGGCGCTCCCGCGCGGGCGGCGTCGGTTCCCGGCCGGGCGGCGGCGCGGTCACCGCTTGACCGCGCGCAGCACCACGAACTTCGGGTCGCTCGCGACGACGTCGCAGTTGCCGAAGACCCGCCGCAGCGTCACGTGGTAGCCGAGGTGCCGGTTGCCCACGATCCGGAGTTCGCCGCCGGGCCGCAGGGCGCGCCGCGCGCCCGTGAACATGCGCCGGGCGGTCGCGTCGGTCAGCGCCTGGTGGCTGTGGAACGGCGGGTTGTTCAGGACCACGTCGACCGAGTCCGCCGGTACGCCCTCCAGCCCGTCGCCCACCCGGAACCCGGCCTCGGCCCCGGTCGGCGCGCCGGCCGCGAACGTCTCCTCGGCGGAGGCGACCGCCTGGTACGACTCGTCGGTGAAGAGCAGCCGGGCGCCGGGGTCGGCGACCGCCACGGCCAGCCCGACCACGCCGTTGCCGCAGCCCAGGTCCACGACCGTGGCGCCGTCGAGGCCGGTCGGCAGGTGGCGGAGGAAGAACCGCGTACCGATGTCGAGGCGGTCGGCGCAGAACACGCCCGCGTGGTTGACGGCGGTCCGGCCTGCCACGGTCGGGGCGTCGTCGGGCAGGGTGTAGCGGTAGGGCCAGGGGCTGCCGGTCCGGGCGATGGCCGGGTCGGGCGTGCAGAAGATCAGCCGGGCCTTCTTCACCGCGAGCGAGGTGCGCGTCGGGCCGATGATCCGCTCGAACAGCTTCAGGGTGGAGGTGTGGATCTCCTTGACCATGCCCGTGGCGACGACGACCGTGCCCGGGTGCACGGCCGGAGCCAGGCGGTGCAGCTGGTCCTCCAGGAGCGCGAGGCTCTTGGGAACACGGACCAGGAGCACGTCGACGCGCTCCGGCGGAGTGTCCCGGGTGGTCAGGAACCGTACGGTCGACGGGTCGGCGCCGCCGCGCGCCAGGTTGGCGCGGGCCGCCTCGCGGGCGAGGTACGAGTCGCTGATGTGCGTCAGGGTGCCGACGGGGGCCGGGCGGTGCGGAGCGAGCGAGGTGGTCAGGGCGCCCCATCGGTCGCCGACCACGGCCACGTCGCCGGTGAGCCCCGGCGACTCCGGCTCCGCCAGGTGCCGCAGCAGGTACTCGTCGGCGGCGTCCCAGGCGCGCAGGGTGTCGCGGGGGTTCTCCGGGTGGCGGGCGAGGTCGTACGCGCCCCATGACGTGGTCAAACGGTTCATCGTGCCCTCAGGCTAGCCGGTCACGACAGGCCGAGGCTCATCCAGTGTTCCGGAACGTCCAGCGGCCGGAAGCCGACCTTCTCGTACACGCCGTGCGCGTCGTGCGTGGCGAGGAGGACACGCCGCAGTCCGTACGGGGCGAGGTGATCGCGCACGGCTTCCACGAGGGCGGTACCGAGGCCGTTGCCGCGAGCGGTGCGGGCGACGTAGACGTCGCAGAGCCAGGCGAAGGTGGTGCGGTCGGTGACGACCCGGGCGTAGGCGGCCTGCTCACCGGAGCCCGTGTCGTACGCGCCGAAGTTGAGGGACCCGTCGATGGCCCTGTCCTGGACCTCGCGGGTGCGGCCGAGCGCCCAGTACGCGTCGGTGGACAGCCAGCCGTGGACAAGGGCCCGGTCCAGGCGGGCGGGGTCGGTGGAGATCGCGTACCGGCCGAGGACGACGGCCTCCCGGGTGGTGATGTCGTTCATGGTCGAACGGTCGCAGGGCGGCGGGCGGTTGTCAGGCGAATTGTCAGTGGCGGGTGTCACGATCGACGGTATGAACGCGACTGCTGCCGACTACCGCTGGCTCGACGCCCACTGCCCGGAGCTCATGGAGGCGTACTGCCTCACTCTCGTGCGGGGACTCGCGCCCGTCGAGGTGCTGGAGCGGCTCGGGGCGCGCCCCGAGGGGACGCTGACGGGCGTGGAAGCGCTGCTGGGGGCGGCGCGTGAGGCGTGGGACGCCCATGGCGGGGAGCGTCACTTCATAGGTGTCGGCGCGGTCGGGAACTGGGCCCTGATGGTCGAGCCGAACGGCTATCTGGGCAGTCTGCACGAGGTGGCGGCGCCCCTGTCGCGGGGCACGGAGGTGGTGGCGCACTTCCGGAACGTGAACGCGGTGGACCACTTCGGCCGGTACGTGGACGGCGAGTTGCTGCTGCACTTCGAGCCGCTGTTCCCGTACGCGCGCGACGGGGCGGACCCGGACGGGTCGCTGGCGTTGATGCGGGAGGTGGGCTTCGATCTGCGGAAGGAGGACGAGGCGGGCATAGGCCGCACGACGGAGGCGGCGTTCGCGCTGGCCGAGCGGCTGACCGGGGTGCGGCTGACGCCGTCGCTGCTGGACGGTACGGAGTTCCTCCGGGGGACGGCACCCGCCTTCTGACCCACCGGCCGGCGCCCGTCGGCAGGTGTCAACGGGCGTCGGCGGGCGTCTACGGGCGTCGGGTCGGTGCCCGTCGGCGGGCGTCGGCGGACGTCTGGTCCCGGCGGGCGTCGCAGCTCGGCAGACGTCAGGCCCCAGCGGGCGTCACAGCCCTCGGGCGTCACAGCCCTCGAGTGTCACAGCCCTCGGGTGTCACAGCCCGAGTTCGTCGCAGGCCGCGCGCAGCCGCCGGACGCCCTCGGCGATCTCGGCGGGCCCCGCGACGGCGGCGAAGCTCAGCCGGACATGCCCGGCGGTGGGTTCGGCGCAGAAGTACGGGCGGCCCGGCGCCACCGCGACACCGGCGCGCAGGGCGGCGGCGACCAGGGCGGCTTCGTCGGCCGTGTCGGGCAGCCGCGTCCAGAGGTGGAAGCCGCCGGACGGGATGTACGGCGGGGCCAGTTCGGGCAGGTGGCGGGCGAGTTCGGCCGCCATGGTGTCCCGCCGGTTCTTCAACTCGGCGGCGAAGGAACGGAGGTGGCGGCCCCACGCGGGCGATCCGACCAGTTCGAGGGCGGCTTCCTGGAGCGGCCGCGCCACGAACAGGTTGTCGACGACATGGATGGCGCGCAGCCGTTCCAGCACTGGGCCGCGCGCGGCCAGCGCGCCGACGCGCAGGCTGGGAGAGGTCGCCTTGGTCAGCGAGCGGAGGTGGACGACCACGCCGTCGGGGTCGTCGGCGGCGAGCGGCGCGGGCAGCGGGCCCGCGTCCTCGTGGACGAGGCGCCGGGCGAAGTCGTCCTCCACGACGAACGCGCCGGCCTCGCGGGCGATCCTGACGACCTCGCCGCGCCGGTCCGGGGCCAGGACCGCTCCCGTCGGGTTCTGGAACAGCGGCTGGCAGACCAGGAGGCGGGCGCCGGTGGCGCGGAACGCGGCGGCCAGCAGGTCGGGGCGTACGCCGTCGCGGTCGACCGGCACCGGGACGGGGCGCAGCCCCGCGGCCCGGGCGACCGCCAGCATGCCGGGGTAGGTGGGGGACTCGACCAGTACGGGGGCGCCGGGCGGGGCGAGGGCCCGCAGGGCGATGGTGATCGCGGACTGGCCGCTGGAGGTGACCAGGACGTCGGCCGATGTGAGGGGGCCGCCGATCTCGCGGGCGAACCACTCGCGGAGCTCGGGCAGCCCGTCGGTGGGCGGCCTGCCCCAGGCTCCGGGGCGCCGGCCGGCCCGGGCGAGGGCGGCGGCAAGGGCCCGCTCCGGCTGGAGGGAGGTGTGCGGATAGCCGCCGTTGAACTCGATGACGCCCGGCGGGGGCGCGGCGAGTGTGACGAGGACGCCGGACGCGTCGACGGAGCGGGGGACGGGCTCGGCGGAGGTGTCGGCGCTGAGGGTGACCTCCTGCCAGGAGGTGTCCGCGGCCGGGGGCGTGCCGGTGCGCGGCCGGGCGCGGTAGGCGCCCGCGCCGGGGCGGGTGACGACCAGCCCCTCGGCGGCGAGCCGGGCCAGGGCCCGCGAGACGGTCACCGGGGACACCCGGAACCGCTCCACCAGGGCGCGGCTCGATGGCAGCTTCTCACCTGGTGAGTAGCGGTTCAGCTCCCGCTTCAGCGTGTCCGCCAGTTCAGCCACGCTGCTACGCTCATACATGACAGCACAGAATAGCGCTACTCTTCCGACCTCGATAGCGGTCAGCGCCCGGCGGCAGAGCGCCCGCGGCGTGACGCTCGCCGTGCTGGGCGTCGTCGCCTTCTCGCTCACGTTCCCGTCGACCGCCTACGGGCTGCAGAGCTTCGGCCCCTGGTCGCTGGTGGCCGTGCGGAGCGTCCTCGCGGCGATCGTCGCGGGCGGTTTCCTGCTGGCCCTGCGCGTGCCGGTGCCGGAGCGCGCGCACTGGCCCGGACTCGCGGTGGTGGGCGGCGGGGTGGTGATCGGCTTCCCGCTGCTCACCACCCTGGCGCTGCGTACCTCCACCACGTCGCACGCCGCCGTGGTCGTGGGGCTGCTGCCGTTGACGACCGCCGTGTTCGCGGCGCTGCGCACCGGGCGGCGGCCTTCGCGCCGGTTCTGGCTGGCGGCGCTCGCCGGGGCCGGGGTGGTCGTGGCGTTCACCGTGGGGCAGAGCGGCGGCGGGCTCGTCTCGGGCGGCGATCTCTACCTCTTCGGTGCGCTGCTCGTGTGCGCGGCGGGCTACACCGAGGGCGGCCGCCTGGCCCGGCTGATGCCCGGCTGGCACGTGATCGGCTGGGCGCTCGTGTTCTGCCTGCCGCTCTCCGTCGCGGGCTCGGCGGTGGCCCTGTCCTTCGAGCCGGTCCGGCTGACGGCGGCCGGGGTGGCGGGGCTGGTGTGGGTGGCGGTCGGTTCCACGTTCTTCGGACTGTACGTCTGGTACCGGGGCATGGCGGCGATCGGGATCGCCCGGGCGAGTCAGCTCCAGCTGGCGCAGCCTCTGCTGACGCTGGTCTGGTCCGTGTCCCTGCTCGGCGAGACGCTCGACCCGGCGGCGCCGGTGGCGGCCGCGGCGGTCCTGGTCTGCATCGCGGTCACGCAACGCTCCGACGCCTGACCGGTCCGCCCCCACCCGAGCGGGGACCCGCCCGCGCGGGTGCCCTCACCGGCGTACCCGGTCGGACGCCTCCAGGTGACATGGACCACACCCCCGGACGTAGACTCCCAGTACGAACACCGGCGAGAGGGGAGGCCACTCCCGATGGAAGCAACCGTGGGCGACAAGCTGCTGGTGCACGGCCGGGTCGTCGGCCAGCACGACCGGACGGCCGAGGTCATCGAGGTACTCGGGGACCACGGCAACCCGCCGTACCGCGTCCGCTTCGACGACGACGGCCATGAGGCCCTGATGTCCCCGGGCCCCGACACCGTCGTCCAGCACCAGAACCCGCACCCCCACTAGTGATACGCGTGGGCACTCAGACGTCCGGCGGGCGGGCCGGCGTCGGGTAGTGATCGGCCACCACCCTGGCCATCGCGCCGATACGGTCCGTCATGACCTCCTTGGCCGCGAAGAACACGTGCCCCCGCACCTCCGGGTGGTGGTCGCGGGCGAGCGAGAGGTGCCGGGACAGTTCCGCCGGGTCCTGCCAGGCCGCCGGCTGGGCGGGGTCGCCCGCCTTGTAGAGCGCCTCCCCCACGTACAGCTGCACGCCCGTGTCCCGTACGGCGTCGGACCACCACGGCAGCAGCCGGGCGTAGTCGGCGGCGGCGAAGCCGATGTGCCAGTACAGCTGCGGTACGACGTGGTCGATCCAGCCCTCCTTGACCCACCGCCGGGTGTCGGCGTGCAGATCGTCGTAGGCCTGCAGGCCGCGCGTGTCCGAGCCGAGCGGGTCCGTCGTCGCGTTGCGCCAGATCCCGAACGGGCTGATCCCGAACCGCACGCGCCGGCCCGACGCCTTATTGAGCCGCCTGATCCGTACGGACATCTCCCGCACCAGCCGGTCGACGTTGTCCCGGCGCCAGGCGGCCCGGTCGGGGAAGCCCGTGCCGTACTCCGCGTACGCCGCGTCGTCGGCGAAGACCTGGCCGGCGACGGGATAGGGGTAGAAGTAGTCGTCGAAGTGCACGGCGTCGACGTCGTAGCGCTGGACGGCGTCGAGCATCGCCTCCTGGACGAAGGCCCGGACCTCGGGAAGCCCCGGGTCGTAGTAGAGCCGTCCGCCGTACGCCACGACCCACTCCGGATGGTCGCGGACCGGATGGTTCGGGGCCAGCCTCGCCGGGTCGGTGTGCAGGGCGACGCGGTACGGGTTGAACCAGGCGTGCAGCTCCAGGCCGCGCCGGTGCGCCTCCGCCACGGCGGTGCCGAGGGGGTCCCAGCCCGGGTCGCCGCCGGGTACGCCGGTGAGCCACTGGGACCACGGCTCGTACGGCGAGGCCCACAGGGCGTCGGCGGTCGGCCGGACCTGGAGGATCACCGCGTTCAGCCGGCGCCGTACCGCCGTGTCCAGGTGCGCCAGCAGTTCGGCGCGCTGCTCGGCGGGCGTCAGCCCGGACGCCGACGGCCAGTCCCGGTTGGCGACGGTCGCCACCCACATGCCACGGAACTCCTCCGGCGTGTACCGCCGGGACACGGCCCCGGCCCCGGCCGCCGCCGGCCCGGGGGCCATCAGGGACGCCAGCGTCCCCACCGCACCCGCCACCAGCCCTCTCCGCCCGATACGTCCCATACGTCACCTCTCACCAGTCGTGCTCCGCCGTCCCTCGGGCAGAGCATGCCCGGCCCGGGGCGCCATCGAGCGGAGCGAACGGAGTAACGTCGTGGGGTCGAGGCGGGCGCCGGAACCATACGGAGGCCGCCACCGGGAAGTTCTGCGAAAGGCATGAGGTGACGGACTCAATGGCCGACATTGCGCGCGTCGGAGTGGTGGGCTGCGGCCAGATGGGCGCGGGCATCGCGGAGGTCTGCGCACGCAGTGGCCTCGAGGTGAAGGTGGCCGAGACCACGGGTGAGGCGCTGGAGATCGGCCGTACCCGGCTGACCAACTCGCTGTCGAAGGCCGCCGAACGCGGCAAGATCAGCGAGGAGGAGCGGGACGCGACGCTGGCGCGGCTGAGCTTCACCACCGACCTGGGCGAGTTCGCCGACCGCGATCTCGTCATCGAGGCGGTCGTCGAGAACGAGCAGGTGAAGACCGAGATCTTCCAGATCCTCGACCAGGTGGTGACCCGGCCGGACGCCATTCTCGCCTCCAACACCTCTTCCATCCCGCTGGTCAAGCTGGCCGTGGCGACGTCCCGCCCCGACCAGGTCATCGGCATCCACTTCTTCAACCCCGCCCCGGTGCAGCAGCTGGTCGAGCTGATCCCGGCGCTGACCACGTCCGAGGGCACGATCAGCCGCGCCCAGGCCGTGGTCGAGAAGGTGCTCGGCAAGCACGCCATCCGCGCCCAGGACCGGTCCGGTTTCGTGGTGAACGCGCTGCTGATCCCGTACCTGCTCTCGGCGATCCGGATGTTCGAGTCGGGTATCGCCAGCCGTGAGGACATCGACAACGGCATGGAGATGGGCTGCGCCCACCCGATGGGCCCGCTGAAGCTGTCGGACCTGATCGGCCTGGACACCGTCGCCTCGGTCGCCGACTCGATGTACGCCGAGTACAAGGAGCCGCTGTACGCCGCTCCCCCGCTGCTCCAGCGCATGGTGGACGCGGGACGCCTCGGCCGTAAGACGGGCTCCGGCTTCTACCCCTACTCCTGATCTCCACCCGTACTCCCGAGTACGCCCCCTGACGCGGCGGAAATTTGCCGGAACACGGCAATGATTCCGCCGCGTTCGCATGAGAACCTCGTTTCGGCCGTGGTGACGCGATCCGCGCACCCGCACGAGAACACGAGCAAGGCAGAGGGGGCACGGTGTCGCGGACCCAGAACGTACGCAGAATCGCGCGATCACTGGCGGAAGGAGCCGATCCACGGGCGGTCGCCGAGCAGGAACTGCGGCTCCGCGTCGGCGGCGGCCAGCAGCCGGGCGGTGGACCGGCCGCCGCCGGGGAGTCCCGGAGCGAGCGGCGCGAGCCGCAGGACGAGGGCATGGACCCGGCGGACTTCCCCGCCGCCCGCGAGCAGGGTGGCAGCATCGCCACCGTCATGACGCAGAAGACCGTCCCGCTGGACGAGGCCGGCGAGGCGCTGAACCGCAGCGAGCAGCAGCGCGAAGGCGGCGCGCAGGTGCATGCCATCTGCCCCATGGTGATGCCGCGCGGCCGTTCCTTCTGGAGCATGCTGCCGGTGGGCCTGCTGCTGGTGATCGGCGTGGTCGGATCGGTCGTCGTGGCGGCGACCGGGGACGGCGGGCTGCTGACGCATCCGCTGTTCGGGGCGCACTACTGGGTCATCGCGATCCTCGCCGTGTGCTTCGTCTGGGCGCGGCAGGGCATGGTGATGGTCCCGGACGGCTGCCAGGCGCTGATCACCCGCTTCGGCAAGCTGGAGAAGGTCGTGGGTCCGGGCCGGGTGATCCTGCTGAGCCCGTGGAAGAGGGTGTCGTACATCCTCAACACCACCCGTGAGTACCCGTTCAACGCGCCGGTGCGCGAGGCGCCCACCAAGGGCGGTGTGAAGGCGTCCATCGACCTGTTCATCCAGTTCCGGATCAACGACCCGACCGAGTTCGTGTACACGCTGGGCGCGGTGCGCGGCTTCGAGGAGAAGCTCGGCAACGCCGTGAGCGAGACGATCCGCAGCCTGATCTACGAGCAGGAGGCGTCCGGCATCTACGACATGGTCGGTGAGGACACCGGCCGGCTGCTGGAGCAGCTCAACCAGCAGTTCCAGCCCGCCGTGGAGCTGACGAACGCGAACATCACGCACGCCGAGCCATCGGACCGCGGCTACCGCATGGACCTGGCGGCGCCGGAGATGGTGCGGGTCGCCAAGGAGGCGTACACGCACGAGTACGCGCTCCAGCTGCGCAAGGAGCAGGACGAGGGCGACCTGACCAAGGAGCTGGCGACGCGGCAGGAGACGCTGTCCGCGATCCAGGCCGACATCGCCACGCACCAGGCGCAGATGGACACCGCCGTGGAGCGGGAGACCAACCGGGCGCAGGCCATGGCCCGTCAGCGCTATGTGCAGGCGGAGTCGGAGGCGAAGGCGAACGCGGCGCTGCTGGAGGCGCAGGCGCTGGACATCCGCGCGATGACGGCGGCCGAGGCCCCGGAGATCCTGGAGTACCGCTACCAGCAGCAGGTCCTGGACACGCTGGAGCAGGTCGCCGATCATCTGCCGCAGCTCGTGCGGATCGGTGGCTCCGGCGATCCCACGGAGGCCGCGGGGGTGGACTTCCTGCTCCTGGCCCGGGAGTTGATCGGCGAGCGCGGTGCCGAGCTGTTCACGCCGGAGGACATGACGGCGATGCGGGCGCGGCTGGCGGAGGTGTCGGAGCGGATCTCCGCGCGCGGTCCGGAGATCCGCGCACTGCTGGAGGAGGAGCGTCCGACCGTTCCGGCGGTCGGTGACGGTGCCGGCCCGGACGGCGACGCGGACGGCGCGGACGCGGCGGGTGCGGCGGGCGCGGCGCAGGTCGAGCTGAGCGACGAGGAGGCGGGCCGGTGAGCACCGCACGTACGAACAACCGGTCGGTCATCTCGGAGCGGGTGGCCCCCTGGAGCGACATCGCCCGGCTGCTGCGCGGCGGCGAGGCGGGCACGCTGATCCCCGTCATCATTCCGCGCTCGCGGCGCCGGCTGTGGTGGATGCTGCCCCTGTGGGTGGGCGTCTTCCTGCTGCTGACGGGGGTGATGCTGACGCTGCGGTCCGGTTCGGAGGGGGTCGCCGAGCTCGCCTACGGCGCCCTGGCCGCGCTGGCCTACGTGGGCGGCGGTCTGCTGCTCGTGGTGGGCGGGCTGTGGTGGTGGCGCTCCTCGATCGTGGAGATCGAGCAGGGCACGCACGGCATCCTGACGCGCTACGGCGCCTACACCCGCACGCTGGAGGCGGGCCGGCACTATCTGTGGCACCCGTGGGCGCGCGTCGAGTTCGTCGTGGACACGGCGACGGAGATCCCCTACTCGGCCCCGGTGATGGCCTGTCCGACGCGGGAGAACGTGCCGCTGCGGTCGATCGAGTTCTTCCTGAAGTTCCGGATCACGGACGCGCTGCTGTTCGTCCGGACCATCGGCGCGGGCAACTTCGACCTGGTGCTGTCGAGCGCGGTCCAGGACGCGATCCGGCAGCGGGCCCGCAAGATGCGCACCGAGCGGGCGTACGACCTGCGCGGCTCGGACGTCGCGGACATGCAGGAGCTGCTGAACCGTCAGCTGTCCCGCTACGGCGTACGCATCACGGGCTGCAACATCCCCGACGTGCAGCTGCCCACCCAGTACCAGCAGCACCTGGCGACCCGTGAGCGGGTGGCCAAGGAGCGGACGGCGTACGAGCAGGAGTGGGGTCTGACCCGCAAGCGCCGGATCGACAGCCTCCAGATGGACATCGAGCGGGCGAAGAAGGTGCGTGACGCCCGGATCGTGGAGGTGAAGGCCGCGCTGAACCGGGCCCGCGAGGCGGTGGCCCAGCTGCTGGAGGAGCAGGAGACCAACGCGCAGCGCGTCCGGTTCGAGATCGAGACGCGTGGGCGCAGCGGGCTGATCTCCGCCGAGAACGAGGCGCGTGCGCAGCGCGCCCTGGCCAAGGCGTACCGGGACAACCGGGCGGTGCTCCAGTACGAGCTGGCGCTGCGCCGGCTGGAGGTGGGCGCCGAGCTGGCGACGAACGCGCCGCAGCCGGTGGTGGTCCGCACCGACGGGCCCGGTGGCGGCGACACGTCGGCGCTGTCCACGCTGCTCACCGCCCAGTTGCTGCCCCACGCGTCGGGTCTCGGCCGGGCGGACGGTCTGGTCCGGACGCGGCGGCACGCGGAGGACGGCGAGGAGTAGCGGCGCCCGGCCGCCCCACGGGACGCGACCCCGCCGAGCCCCGGGGGGGACCCTCGCCGGTGCTCCGCCGCGGCCCGGCCCCGTGCCCGGGCGGTCGGCGCGGCTGCGCCCGGGCGGCCCGGCGGTCAGCCCAGGCGCAGGTGGTGCAGCATCAGCAGCCCGGCCGCCATGCCGGCGGCCGGGACCTCGCCCCTGGCGATCATGTCGGGAACCAGTTTGAGCGGTATCCACTCGCGGCGGGACGACTCGAAGTCGTCCACCGGGTGGCCGACGTAGGTGGCCTCCTGCGACCAGTAGAGGTGGTGGCGGGCGTCCGTCAGGCCGTTGGACGGCTCGACGGTGAGCAGATGCTGGAGGGGTCCGGGGCGCCAGCCGGTCTCCTCCTCCATCTCGCGGGCGGCCGCGGCCTCGATGTCCTCGCTGTCCTCCACCACACCGGCCGCCAGTTCCCAGCCCCAGCTGTCGGTGATGAATCGGTGGCGCCAGATCATCAGTACCTCGTTGGCCTCGTTGACGGCGGTGGCGACGGCCACCGGGCGGAGCCTGATGAGGAAGTGGTCCAGGTGCTGTCCGCCGGGGAGTGCGACATCCGCGAGATTGACCTTGAACCAGCGGTTCTCATAGACGGTTCTTTCGCTTAGGTTCGTCCACTGCACTGTTCTGCCACCTTCCGACACGTAGGTGGCAATATCGCATCAGCCACATGCTCACAGCGGAACGCGGAGCGCCCCGTCGATCAACTCGGCCGCGTCTTCCGCGTTACTGCACCCGCTCGCCACCAGACGCTCCCGTACCTCCCGCAGCCGGTCCCTGAGCCGTTGCGACTCCATGCCCCGTGCCCGCTCGGCCATCTCCACCGCCGTGTGCGCGGCCCGGTCCGGTTCACCCTGGCGGAGCTCTATCTGGCTGAGCATGGCCAGCCGGTGCACACGGCCCCGGTCGTGCGCCGGAGTACGCACCGCCGCCGCGGCGTGCTCCCGCGCGCCCGCCAGATCGCCCAGGCTGAGCAGCGCCTCCGCGACCTGGATGTTGACCAGCCCCGGCTGGACATAGCCCGTCTCGTCCGGCTCGTGCCCCGGCCTGATCCGCTCCGCCTCCGCCTCGGCGCGGCCGATGCACCGCAGCGCGGCGGCGGCGTCGCCGAGATGCGCGTACGCCTTCGCCTGCATGGCGTGCAGATCGGCGGCGAGCGCCGGGGTGATCTGCCGGCCGGCGGCCCGCAGCGCCGCCTCCGCGAACGCCACCGCCTGCCGGTACTCCCCCATGAACAGCGACTGGTTGACCAGCAGGGCGATGACGTACGCGCCCAGGCCCCGGTCCCCGCTCGCCTTCGCCAGCCGCAGCGCCTGGTGGAAGTAGCGCTGCGCCAGACCGTGCGCGTCCGAGTCGTAGGCGCAGATCCCGGCCACCGCGACCAGCCCACCGGTCGCCCGGTGCAACTGGCGGCCCAGGGTGTCGTTGTAGCCGCCGCGCAGCAGCGGGGCGGTCTCGGCGTTGAGGAAGCCGACGATCCTGGCACGTGTCGCGATGCCGCCCGCCTTGCGGTACATGAGCTCGTAGTGGGCGCGGGCCGCGCGCAGCATCTGGATGTCGGACATGCTGACGCGGGTCTGCCCGTCACGTGAGACGTCCGCGTCCTCGGGCGGGTTCTCCCACTCCCAGACCGGCATCACCGCGGGTGTGCCGGTGACGGCGGGGGCGCCCAGTATGTGCGGGCGCTGCTGTTCGTCGGAGCGCCACAGGGCGGTGGCCCGCTCCACGAAACCGGAGAGCGGCGAGCCGTGCGGGGCGGCCACGTCCCCCCGGACACCGAGCCCGATGTCGTCCAGCGTGATCGGACGGCGCAGCCGGGCCCCCAGCACCTCACAGATCAGGTCGGGCACCTGGCCGCGCGGCCGCTGCCCCTTCAGCCAGCGGGCCACGGCGGTGTGCTCGTACCGCAGGGCCAGGCCCCTGGCCCGGCCGGCCTGGTTGACGTGCGCGGCCAGGCCCGCGTGCGACATCCCCGCCTCGTCGAGCAGGGCGTCGAGCAGGGTGTTGGGCTGCATGGGTGCCCTCCGGTGCCTCGGTGCGCCCAGGGTAGTGGAGCCGTGTTCGCACGGGGTGTGAACGGAATGCCCGTATCCGTGCCCCACGTGCTCTGCCGTCATGCGCCGGGCGCGGGTTGACTTGGCTCCCTCTCACAGAGGCGGCCGGGCCGCCGGCTCCCCCTCGTACAGTGCGGCGGCCCGAACCGCGTCGCCCTCCCCGCTGATCTGCCCGACACTCCGCGGCGGGGAGGGTGGCGCCGGCCGCACCGTCCATGTCCGGCCGCTATCGATTGGAGGGTGCAGGCCGGGTACGGCGCAGCCCGGGTTCTGCGGGCTGCGCCGGTACCCGGGAACAGCCGCCGTACGCACGGTCGTTGCGTACGACGAGCAGCGCCACGTCGTCGGTGAGGCGTCCCCCGGTGTGCCGCAGCAGCGCCGCGTGGACGTGCTCGATCGCCTGGGCGGGCACCACGGGCCCGGCCAGCGCCAGCCGTACGAGCACGTCCTCCAGCCGGAAGAACCTCCCGACGGCGTCGCGCGCGTCCAGCGCCCCGTCGGTGTGCAGGAACAGCGCCTCACCGGCCAGCAGCCTCGGGCACCGCCGCACGGGCAGCGTGTCGGGCAGCGGGAACGCGCCGAGCGGCGGCATCGGGTCGCCGGCGGCCAGCGGTTCGGCGCCGTGGCCGAGCCGGTAGGGCCACGGATGGCCGCAGTTGAGGACCAGGATGTCGCCGTTGTGGCGGATGTCCAGGAGCAGCACCGTGACGAACTCCTCCGCCGACGGGCTGTCCGGGTCGCAGCGAAGCGAGGCGGGGTGCTCGTCACGCGCCCGCTCCCGCAGGTGCCGCCCCAGCGCCCGGTCCAGCCGCCGCAGCACACCGCCGAGCCCCGGTTCGTCGTGCGCGGCCTCCCGAAAGCTGCCCAGCACCGCGGCCGCCGCGCTCAGCGCGCCGAGCCCATGCCCCCGGACGTCCCCGATGATGATCCGCACCCCGTGCGGGGTGAGCACCGCCTCGTACAGATCACCGCCGACGGCCGCGCCGCGCGACGCGGAGAGCTGGGTCGCGGCGATGGACAGCCCGTCGATACGCGGCGGCAGAGGACGCAGCAACACCTGCTGGGCCGCCTGCGCGATGGCCTTGACCCGCTTCAGCTCACGCACCAGACCGTGCCGTATACCGATGACCAGGCCGGTACCGACCGTGAAGAACACGACGCTCGTGGCGATCCGGGTGACCATCCCCTCCTGCTGTGCCAGTGGGCAGGTCAGCTTCCAGGTGACGGCGACGGCGCCCCACAGGCCCGGCAGCGCGAGCGGCGCGAACCGGCGCGCCCAGGGACCCCAAGACCTCGTACGGATCATGCGGACCGCCCCTTCTCCAGGCCCCTTCCCGCGGTCGGGACGATTCTGTCGATCGTCCACGCCCTCCGGGAACGTCCACCAGACTTCTCACCCGAATGAGTGAGCAACCGTGCGAACGCTCCATGATCTGAAAAAAGGACGCATGAGGGGCGTGCCCGGTGATCCGGACACGCCCCTCAGCCCCGACGCGCGGGTCGGGCTCGACGCGTGGGTCAGGCTCCGCGCAGGACCGCGCCGGTCCGCTCGGCGGCGAGCGCCACGGCGGCGTCACGGGCGGCCGTGGCCTCCTCGACGGTCAGCGTGCGGTCCCCGGCACGGAACCGCAGCGCGTACGCCAGGGACTTCTTGCCCTCGCCGATCTGCTCACCGGTGAACACGTCGAACAGCCGGATCGACTCCAGCAGTTCACCGGCGCCCTCGCGCAGCACCCGCTCGACCTCGGCGGCCGGCACGTCCCGCGCGACGACGAGCGCCACGTCCTGGGTGGCGACGGGGAACGCGGAGATCCGCGGCGCCCGCAGCGGTCCGGCGGATGCCTCCTCGACCAGGTCGAGGTTCAGCTCCATCGCGCACGTACGGGCGGGCAGGCCGAGCGCCTTGACGACGCGCGGGTGCAGCTCACCGGCGAACCCGACGGTCCGCTCCTCGCCGTTCACGACCACGGCCAGCTCGGCGCAGCGACCGGGGTGCCACGGCCCGTACCGGCCCTGGCGCACGATCAGTTCGGCGCCGGTCTCCCGGGCGACCGTCCTGGCCGCCTCGACCGCGTCGGCCCAGTCGGACGGACGGCCCTTGCCCCACCAGCCGGCCTGCTCGCGCGCCCCGGCGAGGACCACGGCGGCGTGCCGCGGCTGCTCGGGCAGGGCGGCGTTGACGCCCGCGATCTCGGCGTCGGTCGGCCGTCGGTCGACGGGCAGCCGCACCGCGACGCCCGGCTCGGCCGGGAGGCGGAAGACGAGGCCGGTCTCGAAGAGGGCCAGGTCGTGGCTGCCACGGCCGTCGTTGCGGCGCAGCGCGCCGAGCAGCCCGGGCAGCAGCGCGGTGCGCAGCGCGGGCTCCTCGTCGGAGAGCGGGTTGACGAGCCTGACCAGCTTGCGGCAGTCGTCGTCAGCCGGGATGTCCAGCTGGTCGAGGACCTGCTCGCCGATGAACGGGTAGTTCAGCGCCTCGACGTAGCCGGCTCCGGCCAGGGCGCGGCCCACACGGCGGTGGGTGCGCTGGCGCTCGGTGAGACCACGGCCGGCCGGCGGCTTGGGCAGCGTGGAGGGCAGGTTCTCGTAGCCCTCCAGCCGGATGACCTCTTCGGCGAGGTCGTTGGGCTCGCTCAGGTCGGGGCGCCACGACGGGACGGTGACGACCAGCTCGTCCTGCCCGTAGACGTCGCAGCCGACCTCCTGGAGGCGGCGGACGACGGTCTCGCGGCCGTAGTCCATGCCGGCGACGCGGTCGGGGTGGTCGGCGTGCATCGCGATGGTGCGCGGGGCGCTCGGCGCGATGATCTCGGTGACACCGGCCTCGGCGGTGCCACCGGCGAGGAGGACCAGCAGGTCGACGGTGCGCTGGGCGGCGGCGGCCGCGGCCTGCGGGTCGACGCCGCGCTCGAACCGCTTGGACGCCTCCGACGACAGCCTGTGGCGGCGGGCGGAACGGGCGATGGAGATCGCGTCGAAGTGCGCGGCCTCGATGACGACCTCGGTGGTGCCCCGTACCTCGCCGGTCTCCGGGTCGCCGGTGGCGTCGGCGATCTCGGTGTTGGCGCCGCCCATGACACCCGCGATGCCGATGGGGCCGCGGTTGTCGGTGATGACCAGGTCGGCCGGGTCGAGGGCGCGTACGGTGCCGTCGAGGGTGGTGATCTTCTCACCGGGCTCGGCGCGGCGGACCCCGATGGGGCCGTCGAGGCGGCTGCGGTCGTAGGCGTGCAGCGGCTGGCCCAGCTCCAGCATCACGTAGTTCGTGACGTCGACGGCGAGCGAGATCGGGCGCATGCCCGCCTTCTGGAGGCGGCGCTGGAGCCAGATCGGGGAGCGCGCCTCGGGGTCGAGGCCGACGACCGTGCGCGCGGTGAACCGCGAGCAGCCGATCGGGTCGGAGACCTGGACCGGGTAGCCGTACGAGTTCGGCGCGGGCACGTCGAGGAGCGCCGGGTCGCGCAGCGGCAGGCCGTAGGCGGTGGCCACCTCGCGGGCGACGCCGCGCATCGACAGGCAGTAGCCCCGGTCGGGCGTGACGGCGATGTCGAGGACCTCGTCGAACAGCTCCAGCAGCTCGGTGGCGTCGGTGCCGACCTCGTGCTCGGGCGGCAGCACGATGATGCCGTGCGTACCGTCGTCACCCAGTCCGAGCTCGTCGCCGGAGCAGATCATGCCGCGGGAGACCTTGCCGTACGTCTTGCGCTCGGCGATCCGGAAGTCGCCGGGGAGGACGGCGCCGGGCAGGGCCACGACGACCTTGTCGCCCTCGGCGAAGTTCCGGGCGCCGCAGATGATCTCCTGGGGCTGACCTGTCCCATTGGCCTGGCCGACGTCGACGGTGCAGAAGCGGATCGGCTTCTTGAACTCGGTCAGCTCCTCGATGGTGAGCACCCTGCCCACCACGAGCGGGCCGGTGAGACCGGCGCCGAGCTGCTCGACGGTCTCGACCTCCAGGCCCGCCGACACCAGTTTGGCCTGTACGTCACGGCCGGTCTCCGTCACCGGCAGGTCGACGTACTCCCGCAGCCATGAAAGCGGGACCCGCATCAGATCTCCATCCCGAACGGCCGGGTGAACCGGACGTCACCCTCGACCATGTCTCGCATGTCCTCGACGTTGTGGCGGAACATCAGCATCCGCTCGATGCCGAACCCGAAGGCGAACCCGCTGTACTTCTCGGGGTCGACGCCGCAGGCGATCAGCACCTTCGGGTTGACCATGCCGCAGCCGCCCAGCTCGATCCAGCCCTCGCTGCCGCAGGTGCGGCAGGGCCGGTCGGCGTTGCCGACGGACTCGCCGCGGCAGACGTAGCAGAGCATGTCCATCTCGGCGGACGGCTCGGTGAACGGGAAGAAGTTCGGGCGGAGCCGGGTCTTCATGTCCGGGCCGAAGAGCGCCTGGACCATGTGGTCCAGGGTGCCCTTGAGGTCGGCCATGGTCAGGCCCTCGTCGACGGCGAGCAGCTCGATCTGGTGGAAGACCGGGGTGTGCGTGGCGTCGAGCTCGTCGGTGCGGTACACGCGGCCGGGGCACACGACGTAGACGGGCGGCTCGCGGTCGATCAGCGTGCGGGCCTGCACCGGGGAGGTGTGGGTGCGCAGCACGATGCCGGACTCGTCGCCCTTGGTGCCTTCCGGCCCCTGGACGAAGAAGGTGTCCTGCATCTGGCGGGCCGGGTGGTCGGGCACGAAGTTGAGGGCGTCGAAGTTGAACCACTCCGCCTCCACCTCCGGGCCCTCGGCGACCTCGTACCCCATGGAGACGAACACGTCGGCGACGCGCTCCATGAGGGTGGTCAGCGGGTGGCGGGCGCCGGCCGGGGTGCGGTCGTAGGGCAGTGTGACGTCCACCGCCTCCTCGACCAGCACACGGGCGTCGCGCTCGGCCTCCAGCTCGGTCTGGCGGGCGGCCAGTGCCTTGGACACGGCGCCGCGGGCCTGGCCCACGCGCTTGCCGGCCTCGGCCTTGGCCTGCGGCGGAAGGGCGCCGATCTCGCGGTTGGCGAGGGCGAGAGGCGAGGTACCACCGGTGTGCGCGACCTTGGCGTGGGCGAGCTCGTCGAGGTCGCCCGCGGCCGCGAAGGCGGCGAGCGCCTCGTCCCGCATGCGCTCGATCTCTTCCGGTTTCAGTGCCTCGACCTCGACTGGGTCGTACGACTTATTGGGTGCCGACATCTCTTCCCGTACTTCCGAATGGGCTGGCTGGGGCCCCCGCTCGACGACCGAGGACGCAAAGGTGCCAAAGGACGAGTCTAACGGGGTATGACGACGCGGATGCGCTGCGGATCAGCCCGTGGACTCCCGCGCGGCCTCAGAGGAGATAGGCCGGGGTGCCCACGGGCAGGGTAAATCGGAATTCGGCCCCGCCGGCGGGGCTCCGTCCGACGGTGATCGTGCCGCCGTGCGCCTCGACGATGCCCTTGACGATGTAGAGGCCGAGCCCGGTGCCGCCGCGCTTGCTGCCCCGCCAGAAGCGGGTGAAGACACGGCCCATCGACTCCGCGGGGATACCCGGGCCCTCGTCGCTCACGGTGACCGCCGTTCCCTTCTCGTCGTCGCTGTCCGCACCGGCGGGTGCCACCTCGATGGTGACGGTTCCCTCGCCGTGGCGCACCGCGTTTTCGAGGAGGTTGCCCAGGACCTGGTCGACCTTGTCGGGGTCGGCCCACAGATCGGGCAGGGGACGGCGGACGCGGACGAAGAAGCGGTCGGGTGCCTGTCCCCGGGCGGTGTGCGCCTGGATGTGGCGGCCGACGGCGGCGGCGATGTCGACGGGCTGGCGGCGGACCTCCAGCCGTCCCGAGTCGATGCGGGAGATGTCGAGGAGTTCGGTGATCAGCCGGGTGACCCGGTCGGCGTCGGCGTCGACGGTCTCCAGCATCAGCCGCTTCTGGTCGTCCGTGAACCGCTCCCACTTGGCGAGGAGGGTCGCGGTGAACCCCTTGACGGAGGTGAGCGGCGAGCGCAGTTCGTGCGCGACGGTGGCGATCAGCTCGGCGTGGCTGCGTTCGGTACGGCGCCGGGCCTCGGTGCCCCGCAGGGAGACCACGACGCGGCGGACGGGGCCGAGGGGGTGGTCGCGCACGTAGCGGGCGGAGACGAGGACCTCCCGGTTGCCGGGCAGCAGCAGATTCCGCTCGGGCTGCCCGGTACGGGTGGCGAGGCCGCCGTACGGATCGGTCAGCGCCCACCAGCGGCGGCCCTTGAGGTCCTCCAGGGGGAGCGCCTCGTCCAGGGGGCGGCCCATGGCGCGGGCGCGGGGCACGGCGGTGAGCCGTACGGCGGCGGCGTTGAAGCAGACGACACGGCCGCCGGCGTCGGCGACGACCAGGCCGTCGGGCAGGTCGTCGGGGTCGCAGGCGCGGGCGGGGTGACCGTCGGTGTGGCGGTCACCGGCGTGCCGGCCGTCTGCGCGGCGGTCGTCGGCGTCGTGGCCGTCGGCCGCGACGGCGGAGGCGTGAGCCGTGGCCTCCCGCGTCCCCGCGGGCCTGCTGGTCCCGACCGTCATCCCCGTACCCCACCCCTCCGTGCACCGCAGCGGGCCCCCGAGCCCGTCACCCTACTAGCTGGAGGTGACGGAGCGGCACCCTCCCGCAGCACGCTGCGCACGGGCGGACGCGTAGAGACATACGGCCGCGGCGGTCGCCAGGTTCAGGCTCTCGGCCTTTCCGTGGATCGGGACGCGGACGACGGCGTCGGCGAGGGCGCGGGTCTCCTCGGGCAGGCCCCAGGCCTCGTTGCCGAAGACCCAGGCGGTGGGGCCGCCCATGGTGCCGGCGTCGAGTTCGGCGTCCAGGTCGTCGTCGCCCGCGCCGTCGGCCGCGAGGATGCGGACACCGGCGCTCTTCAGACCGGCGACGGCCTGCTCGACGGGGACACCGACCGCGACCGGCAGATGGAACAGGGAGCCCACGGAGGCGCGGACCGACTTCGGGTTGTACAGGTCCACGGAGGCGTCCGTGAGGACGACCGCGTCGGCACCGGCGGCGTCGGCGCAGCGCAGGACGGTGCCCGCGTTGCCGGGGTCGCGTACGTGGGCGAGGACGGCGACCAGCCGGGGCCGGGCGGCGAGGATCTCGTCGAACGGCGAGTCGAGGAAGCGGCAGACGCCGACGAGGCCCTGCGGGGTGACGGTCTGCGAGACCTCGGCGAGCACGGCGTCGGATGCGAGGTGGACCCGGGCGCCGCCGGCGCGGGCGGCGGCCACGATGCCGGCGTACCGGTCGGCGGCCTCGGCGGTGGTGAACAGCTCGACCAGGGTCGGCTCGCCGCTGCCGCCGCGGTGTTCCACGGCCTCGCGGACGGCCTGCGGCCCCTCGGCGATGAAGAGGCGCTCCTTGCCCCGGAAGTTGCGCTTGGCGAGCCGCCGGGCGGCGACGACGCGCGGGGATCGCGGGGAGATCGGCTCGGGGGTGCCCATGATGGTCGGCGGCTCTCTTCTCGTACGGCCGCGTTCTGCGTGCGCGGCCCCGTCGTACGGGCGCGCCGGTGGCGGCGCGGGGGTGGAACGCGCCGGACCCGCAGGCGGTGGGCCTGCGGGTCCGGGCTGAAGTACTGCGGCCTGGGAGATCAGGCGGCGGCCTTCGGCGCGTTGACGTCGCTCGGAAGGGCCTTCTGGGCGACCTCGACGAGAGCGGCGAACGCGTTGGCGTCGTTGACCGCGAGCTCGGCCAGGATCTTGCGGTCCACCTCGACGTTGGCGGCCTTCAGACCCTGGATGAAGCGGTTGTAGGTGATGCCGTTCGCGCGGGCAGCGGCGTTGATGCGCTGGATCCACAGCTGACGGAAGTCGCCCTTGCGCTTCTTGCGGTCGTTGTAGTTGTAGACCAGCGAGTGGGTGACCTGCTCCTTGGCCTTGCGGTACAGGCGCGACCGCTGGCCGCGGTAGCCGCTGGCCTGCTCGAGGATCGCCCGGCGCTTCTTGTGAGCGTTGACTGCCCGCTTGACGCGTGCCACTTGTTAACTCCTTGTAGCGGGGTCGTGGTTGGACTCACACGACCCGGAAACGTTTGGGTCCCGGTATCGGGGATGCGCTCTCGTCGCCGAGAGCGTCACAGAACAAGTCAGATGCCGAGCATCTTCTTGATCTTGGCGGCGTCACCCGGGGCCATCTCGGCGTTGCCGGTGAGGCGACGCGTCAGCTTGGAGGACTTGTGCTCGAGCAGGTGGCGCTTGCCGGCGCGCTCGCGGAGCACCTTGCCGGAGCCGGTGATCTTGAAGCGCTTCTTGGCACCGCTGTGCGTCTTGTTCTTCGGCATCGCGCCGTATCTCCTCGTCAGTGGCGCTCCCAGCCGGTCCGGGGACCGGCGAGCGGGAGCGTCAGATGTGTCGGTTGGGTCCTGGGCGGGCCCGGAACCCGGGCCTTGCAGGCTATTCGGCGGGCTGATCCGCCTGGGCGGGCTGGCCCTGGCGCTCCGCCTTGCGGGCGGCCTGCGCCTCGCGGGCCTCGGCCATGGCCTCGGTCTTCTTCTTGTGCGGACCGAGAACCATGATCATGTTCCGGCCGTCCTGCTTGGGGTTCGACTCGATGAAGCCGAGCTCCTGGACGTCCTCCGCGAGCCGCTGCAGCAGCCGGTAGCCGAGCTCCGGCCGGGACTGCTCGCGACCACGGAACATGATCGTGATCTTGACCTTGTCGCCCTGCTTGAGGAACCGGACGACGTGACCCTTTTTGGTGTCGTAGTCGTGCGGGTCGATCTTCGGCCGGAGCTTCATCTCCTTGATGACCGTGTGCGCCTGGTTCTTGCGCGCCTCACGGGCCTTCATGGCCGACTCGTACTTGAACTTCCCGTAGTCCATGAGCTTGCACACGGGCGGACGGGCGTTCGCCGCGACCTCGACCAGGTCGAGGTCGTACTCCTGGGCAAGCTCCAGGGCCTTGGCAAGCGGGACAATCCCGACCTGCTCGCCGCTGGGACCGACAAGTCGCACCTCGGGAACGCGAATCCGGTCGTTGATGCGGGGCTCGGCGCTGATGGATCCTCCTCGGTAGCACCACACGACCGCCTGGCGGACGGACGCGTAACGTCTGTTTCGTCAGACCAACCGCGCCGGCGCACGAAAAATGCCCCGGACGGGACACAGGCGGGGCTCCTGGGAATACCGGAACACCGCCACGGTGAACCGCGGGGCGCACATCGGGCGGCTCCATCGTCCGTACGGAACGATGGTCGCCGCCTGACCGGTGACCCGCCACCCCGAGGGGCGGCCAGGTGGGAGATCGGAGCCTCCACTTGTGGGCCGGATCACATGAGGTGTCCAGCCGGTCGTCACACCAGGTTAGCAGCTACCGGGCGGTGGGCCCAACCGGAGACGGGCCGCCTATCGTGTGAGGCATGAGCGACGCCACCTCGAACCATGACCCGAGCAACGAGTCTCCCGACTTCTCCACCATGACCCGCGACATCGCGGAGGTCCCCGCGGTGGAGGTGATCGTGACGGTCGCCGTCAACCTGATGAGCGCCGCCGCCGTCAAGCTCGGGCTGACCGAGGAGGGCGAGAAGTACAAGGACCTGGACGAGGCCCGCAAGCTCGTCCACGCGCTGGCCGGCCTCCTCGACGCGGGCGCCACCGAGATCAGCTCGTTCCACGCGGCGCCGCTGCGCGACGGTCTGAAGTCGCTCCAGCTCGCCTTCCGCGAGGCGTCGCTCGTCCCCGACGAGCCGGGCCAGGGCCCGGGCGAGAAGTACACGGGCCCCGTCTACGGCTGACGGCCCCGCCGGCCCCGTGGGGGGGCTACCGCTTCTCCCGTACGTAGAAGGGCTCGCCCGGGGGCGTGGCCCCGGCCGGCAGCAGTGCCAGGTCGAGGCCCCGCACCAGGCGGGCCCTCAGTGTCTCGTCGGCCGCCAGGGCACGGGCGACGCGCCCCGCCACCTCGGCCGGTGCCGCGTCCGGCGCGGGCACCAGGGCCAGCGTGCCGTCCGCCGCGCCCCTGGCCAGGTACGCGCGGAGCACCGACGGCTCGGCGGCGACCAGGGCGCGTACGGCGTCCGTGACGGCCGGGTCGGCGAGCGGGTCCGATGTGGTGCGGCCCTCCGCGAGGGCACGCAGCGCGGGGCCGGTCAGCTGGTACGGCACGGGGCCTGCCATGTCGAGCACGACCGTGTCGGCCTTCTCGTGCGCGGCGGCCATGAGCGCCTGGTGCAGCGGTACGGCGACGGGACGGGCGGCCGGGTCCCAGAGGGCCAGCGCGTCGGTCGACGTGAACGCGGGCAGGGCCCGCCGGTCACCGGCCGTGAGGGTCGGTACGGCCATGTCGCTGGTCTTCTCGCGGCGCAGGCCGTTCTCGTCCTCCTCCACCTCGCCGAGCACGGCGACGACGGGGACCAGCAACCGGGCTCCCCGCAACGCCTCCAGCACGCGCGGCTCGGCCGTCCTGTCCTCGGCCCAGGCCGCGAGGGCCTCGGCGAGCCGTGGGTCGGCGGAGCCGTCGTCGTCGGAGAAACCGGGGTCGGGGATGTTCTTGAGCGCCACGTGCCGAGCGTATCGGCCCCCGCCCCGGGTGCGGCGCGCGGCCCTCGGCGCGCGGAGCCCCGGGACGTAGGCCCCGCAGAGCGTGCGCGCCCCGGGACGTACGGCCCTCGGACCTCGGGCCTCGGGACCTCTTGCCGTAGCGGCCTGCGGGGCATCCGGCCCCGGGCCCGCCGTGTGCGGGGCTTCGGGACCGCGCGGGGCTTCGGGACGCGGCGGAGCCCAGGGGTGCGGCGGCACTCAGGCGGTAGGGCGGCTCCCCGGCGGCGCGGCGGCCACCGGCGGTAGGGCGGCCTCAGGCGGACGGCGGCCCCCAGACGGTGCGGAGGCACTCAGGCGGTACGGCGGCGGTACGGCGGCACTCAGGCGGTACGGCGGCGCCCAGGCGGTACGGCGGCGCTCAGGGGTGCGGCGGCGCCCAGGCGGTACGGCGGCGCTCAGGGGTGCGGCGGCGCCCAGGCGGTACGGCGGCGCTCAGGGGTGCGGCGGCGCCCAGGCGGTTCGGCGGTCCTGGCGGCCGCCGCGCCACAGGACGACCGCCACGGCCAGCAGCAGCGCGCCGACGCCGCCGGCGACCGCCGCGAGCGGGCCGGTCTCGGCGGGCTCCTCGGGCGCGGGCTTCGGTCCGGGGCCGAAGTACCGCTCGCCGTAGCCGTGCGTCGCCGCCTTCAGGTCGGCGGGGCGCAGCTTCGCGCCCGCCTCGATCGCGGCGGCCGGGTCGACCATCCCGTACCCCTTGTCGTCGTCGTGGCCGCCCTCCGGGCGGCCGCGTGCGGTGTCCGACAGGAGCTTCTTGATCTGGGCCGGGCTCAGTCCGGGGTGCGCGGCGCGCACCAGGGCGACGGCTCCGGAGACGAACGCGGACGCGGCGCTGGTGCCCCAGCCCTCGTAGTACTTGCGGTCCGGGTCCGCTATCACCACGTCGACTCCCGGCGCGCTGACGGTGGAGTACCAGCGGCTGGTGGAGAAGGAGGCGTGGGTGCCGTACCGGTCGACGGCGGTGACGGCGATCACGCCGGGGTAGGCGGCGGGGTACGAGACGCGGTCGCCCTTCTCGCCGCCGTTGCCCGCCGACGCGACGACGACGGCGCCCTTGGACAGCGCGTACTGGACGGCGGCGTCCTCGGCGGGCTCGGGGTGGGCGGACTCGCTGTCGTCGCCGAGGGAGAGGTTGATGACGTCGGCGCCCTGGTCGGCGGCCCAGCGGATGCCCTGGGCGAGGGCGCCGCCCCGGGTGTGCCTGGCTTTGGCGCGGGCCTTGTCGGTGCCTTCGAGGATGACCCGCACGGGCAGGATCTTCGCTTCGGGCGCGATGCCGAGGACCCCGTCCTCCCGCCGGGGGCCGTGTCCGTGGCCCGCGACGATGCCGGCCATGGCGGTGCCGTGCCGGGCCCAGGAACGGTCGCCGCGGCGGGCTCCGAAGCCGATGAAGTCCTTGCCGGGCAGGACGTTGCCCGCCAGGTCGGGGTGGGTGGCGTCGACGCCGGTGTCGAGGACGGCGACGGTGATGCCCTTGCCCTGGGTGGTGCGCCAGGCGTCGTCCGTGTTCAGGGCGTGCAGACCCCACTGCCGGGCGCGGATCGCGTCCGCGTGGGCGGTGGCGGCCGGGAGCAGGGCGAAGGCGGTGGCGGTCAGGGCGGTGGTGACCGTGCGGACGGCCCGCCGGGTACGGGGCCGGGGGCGGCGGCCCGGACGGACGGGTGCCCCGAGGGCTCGTCGGGTCATCGGGGCTCCTTGGTGGCGGCCGCCGCGGTCTTGCGGAGGGCGGCCTCGATGCCGGTGGCGACCCCCTTGGCGTCGTGCCCGAGGCCCGCCTGCGCGGGCGCGGTGGTCCGGCCCTTGATCATGGCCTCGTCGGCGGGCTCGGGCGTCGGGACGGCGCGGCCGTCCGCGAAGCCGGACACCGCGTAGACGACGACGGGGAGTTCGGTGAGGACGCTCACGTGCCAGCTGGCGCGCTGCCGGTCGCCGAACCCCTGGGCGACGGTGCCGGGGGCGGCCAGCGGGCGGGGCATCAGATCGGTGCGTTCGTCCCACGCGTCCTGGCCGAACCGGGTGCGCAGCGCGGCCATGGCGGTGGCGTCGGCCTCGGTGAACACCATGCCGACCGTGGTGACGCTGGTGGCTGTGGCGTCGGTGTACGTGGCGCGCAGCACGCGCAGGCAGCCGACCGGCTTCAGGGCCTGGAGGAGGAGCGGGTCGAAGGCGGTGGTCGAGCAGGGGCCGTCGGGTGCGACGGCGACGCGCGTCCACACGCGGTCGGCGCCTCCGGGCCCGGCGTCGTCGCCCTTGAGGGTGCGCGGGAAGAGCGTGTCGACGGGTACGCCGTGCCAGACGGTACGGGTCTCGGTGTAGACGGTGCGGGGCGGTTCGGCGGCCTCGCCGACGAGCCAGGTGCCGGCGGCCGCGCCGCCGATCAGGCCGAGGCCGAGGACGAGGCAGGCGACGGCCGTGGCCGTACGGGCGGGGTGCCGGGTGCGTATCGGCCGCAGCCGGGTGGTGGTCTCGGCCGGCGCCTCGGGCGGCACCGTATAGGTCTGCCCGTACGACACGGGGGCCACGGGCAGCGTGGGCGGCGCCGGTTCCGCGGCGGGGTACGGCGCCGACGCGCGGGCGGCGCCGGGGTCGACGGGGCGCGCCGGGTGCGGGAGGCCGGGACGGGACGGGTGCGGGGCGGGGCCGGGCTGGGGCCGCGCGGGGGTGCGCGGGGCGGCGGGGTACGGCGCGGCGGGGCCGGGCTGCGACGGCAGGCGGGCCCCGGCCGGGTCGCCGCCGGGCGCGGGGGCGCCGGGACGCCGGCCGCCCGGACCCGTCGGGTGCGGGGCGCTCGGGTCGGGCCGCCGTGGCGGAGAGCCGCCGGTCGCGTCGGGGTGGGGCGCCTGGGCGTTCCGGGGAGCGGCGAGGGGTGCCCGTACGGGCCGGAGCGGAGTGGTGGTCTCGGCGGGGGTGGCGGGCGGCGCGGGGTGCTGCCCCGCCGGACGGCGCGGCTCGTCGGGACGGCGCGGCTCGTCGGGACGGTGTGGCCCGTCCTGCCGTTCGGCCGTGGGGCGCGGTCCGGGACCGGGCGGGGACGGGGGGCGCGACACGGGTGTGTGCGGCGCGCGTTGCGCGGGCGGCGTCGGTATCGCCGTGCCGGGAGGCGGCCCCGCCGGGTCGTCGGACGGCAGCGGGGCGTCGGTGATACGGGAGGACGGGCGCCGTGCCTCGGTGCTCATCCGCCCCCCTGGTTGTCGTACGGAACGCCGCTCGGAGCAGGCTCGTTCGGCGGCGCGTGACGGCCACTTTACGGGCTGCCGGGACCTCGGCGGCAACGAGCCCGCAGGTCGGGGAGGTTCTGACCGTATCGTCCCCCTACCCCCGGGTAGCCGGGTCTGGCAGTCTCGGTCCATGACTCCCCGTGCCGCCGACCAAGCCCGGTACGACCGGGCCACCGCCCATCTCGACGCGCCGCTCGCGGTGGTCGACCTGGAGGCCTTCGACGCGAACGCCGACGATCTCGTGCGCCGTGCCGGCGGCAAGCCGGTCCGGGTCGCGAGCAAGTCGGTGCGCTGTCGCGCGCTGCTGGAACGGGTCCTGGCCCGCCCCGGGTTCGCGGGCATCATGTCGTTCACGCTGGACGAGTCGCTGTGGCTGGCCCGCGCCGGGTTCGACGACGTGCTGCTCGCGTACCCGTCGGCGGATCGTGCCGGGTTCGCGGAGCTGGCCGGGGACGCGAAGCTCGCGCGGGCGGTGACGGTGATGGTGGACGACCCGGCCCAGCTGGAGCTGATCGACGCGGCGCGGAGCGGGGGGCGGGAGGAGGTCCGGGTCTGTCTGGAGCTGGACACCTCGCTGCGGCTGTTCGGCGGGCGGGTACGGATCGGGGCGCTGCGTTCGCCGCTGCGGGAGCCCGCGCAGCTGGCCGAGCTGGCCCGGTCGGTGGCGCGGCGGCCGGGGTTCCGGCTGGTGGGTCTGATGGCGTACGAGGGGCACGTGGCCGGGGTCGGGGACGCGATCGCGGGGCGGCCGGTGCGCTCGCGGGCGGTGCGGCTGATGCAGTCGGCCGCGCGCCGGGAGCTGGCGGCGCGGCGCGCGGCCGTGGTGGCCGCGGTGCGGGCGGTGGCGCCGGACCTGGAGTTCGTGAACGGCGGCGGCACGGGGAGCGTGCAGCACACGGCGGCCGAGGACGCGGTGACCGAGATCGCGGCGGGCTCGGGGCTCTACGTACCGAGGCTGTTCGACAACTACACGTCGTTCACGGGCCGCCCGGCGGCGCTGTTCGCCCAGCCCGTGGTGCGCCGGCCGGGGGTGGGCGTGGTGACGGTGCTGGGCGGCGGCTACCCGGCGTCGGGCGCGCCGGGCAGGGACCGGCTGCCGGTGCCGTACCTGCCCCAGGGGCTGCGCTACGACCCGCAGGAGGGGCCGGGCGAGGTGCAGACGCCGCTGCTCGGCGCGCCCGCCGACGATCTGCTGATCGGCGACAAGGTCTGGTTCCGGCACGCGAAGGCCGGTGAGCTGTGCGAGCGGTTCGAGCGGCTGCACCTGGTGGAGGGCGACCGGGTGACGGCGACCGTCCCGACGTACCGGGGCGAGGGCCGTACGTTCCTCTAGACCGTGCGTTCCTCTCAGGGTGCGTCGCGCACGGGGAGGGGTGCGTCGCGCACGCGTAGGGGTGCGTCGCGTACGGGTCTCCCGGGGCCTTCCCGGCCCGGTGTCAGCCGCCCTGTCCGGGGCCGATGCTGCTGCCGACGCCGCCGCCCGTCGAGCTGCCGATGGGGCGGATGCCCCGGGTGATCTCGTCCATGAGGGCGAGCGGCGGCCCGTCGGGTCCCGCGTCGAAGGCGAACCGCACGACGACGGGCGCCTCGCTGCCGAGCGGTGAGGGGAAGGCGAGCGACTGGACGTAGCCGCCGGGTCCGGCGCCGGTGGTGACCTGCCAGCGGACCAGGTAGCCGGTGCGTCCGGCGACGACGGCGGGGCGGGCCGCGACGACCTTGTGGGAGCGGATGCCGCCGTAGTGGCGGTTGCCGAGTGAGTCGTCGCCGTAGAGGTGCTCGGCGGCGTCCGCGATGTCCTCCTTGGCGATCGCCTCGGCGCCGGTCGCGGAGGTGGTGGCCGTCCAGGAGGAGACCCGGCCGTGCCGGCACAGCCGGCTGGTGGAGTTGGGGCACTGGTAGCTGTCGGCGGTGCTGACGGTCGGCACCCGGTCGACGGTGCGTTCCGGTTTCTCCCAGCCTGCGGGGATGGGCAGGGTGATGCCGTTGAGCTGGTCCACGACGACGCCCGGGTCGTCGGCGGGGCCCGACGGTTCCGCCGGGGCGGACGGTGTCGGCGTGCCCGGGGCGGGGGTCGCGCCGGTGGGCCCGGCGGCGGGTGCCTTGCCGGCCTCGGGCGCGCCGCCGCCGGGGCGTGTCCACAGGACGGCCGCGGCGACCGCCGCCACGACGACGACGGCCGCCGCCGCGACCTGGACGACCCGTCCCGTGCGCTTCGGCGGCACGACCGGGGCGTGCGGCTGTCCGCCGGCGGGGCGGGTGTGCCCCGTCCAGGCGGTCCCGTCCCACCAGCGCTCGACCGAAGGCGTGCCGGGGTCCGGGTACCAGCCCGGCGGAGTCGTCATGCTCATGCGGCCCAGGGTAGAAGGCGGCGGGGCGGCGACGGCCTACAGGGGCGTGACGTACGCGCCGGAGATACCGCCGTCGACCAGGAAGTCGGTGGCGTTGACGAAGGACGAGTCGTCGCTCGCGAGGAACGCGACGGCGGCGGCGATCTCCTCCGCCTCGGCGAACCGGCCGACCGGGATGTGCACGAGGCGGCGCGCGGCGCGCTCGGGATCCTTGGCGAACAGCTCCTGGAGGAGGGGGGTGTTCACCGGCCCGGGGCAGAGCGCGTTGACGCGGATGCCCTCGCGGGCGAACTGGACGCCCAGCTCGCGCGACATGGCGAGCACGCCGCCCTTGGACGCGGTGTACGAGATCTGCGAGGTGGCCGCGCCCATGACGGCCACGAACGATGCCGTGTTGATGATGGAGCCCCTGCCCTGGCGGCGCATGTAGGGGATGGCGGCCTTGCAGCACAGGTAGACGGAGGTGAGGTTGACGTCCTGGACCCGCTTCCAGGCGTCCAGTCCCGTGGTCAGGATCGAGTCGTCGTCGGGCGGCGAGATACCCGCGTTGTTGAAGGCGATGTCGACACTGCCGTACGTGTCGTACGCCGCCTTGAAGAGCGCGTCGACCTGTTCGGCGTCGGTGACGTCGACGCGTACGAAGAGGCCCCCGACCTCGTCGGCGGCGGCCTTGCCCGCCGTCTCGTCGATGTCGCCGCAGACGACGTGGGCGCCCTCGGATGCGAGCCGGCGTGCGGTGGCGAGGCCGATGCCGCTGCCGGCGCCGGTGATGACGGCGGTGCGGCCGGCCAGGCGGCGGCAGACGGTCTCTTCGGTCTTGTCCTTCATGGGTGTTCAGTCCTCCGTGCTGATGAAGACGTTCTTGGTCTCGGTGAAGGCGGTGAGGGCGTCGGGGCCCAGTTCACGGCCGATGCCGGACTGCTTGTAGCCGCCGAACGGTGTCCAGTAGCGGACGCTGGAGTGGGAGTTGACCGACAGGTTGCCCGCCTGGACCGCCCGGGACACGCGCAGGGCGCGGCCCACGTCGCGGGTCCAGATCGAGCCGGCGAGGCCGTAGTCGGTGGCGTTGGCGAGGCGTACGGCGTCGTCCTCGTCCTCGAAGGGGAGGACGACGGCGACGGGGCCGAAGACCTCGTCGACGGCGACGGGCGCGTCGGGCGCGGCATCGGTGAGCACGGTCGGCGGGAACCAGAAGCCGGGGCCGTCGGGCGCGCTGCCCCGGATGCCGTGTCCCGTGCCGTCGGGTACGTACGACCGGACCCGGTCGAGCTGTGCGCGGGAGATCAGCGGGCCCATGTCGGTGGCCTCGTCGGAGGGGTCGCCGACGACGACCTTCTCGACGGCCGGGGCGAGGAGTTCGAGGAACCGGTCGTGGACGGAGCGCTGGACGAGGACGCGGGTGCGGGCGCAGCAGTCCTGGCCCGAGTTGTCGAGGAACGCCATGGGCGCGGCGGCGGCGGCCGCCTCGATGTCGGCGTCCGCGAAGACGATGTTGGGGCTCTTGCCGCCGAGTTCCAGGGTGACGCGCTTGAGCCGGTCGGCGCCCCTGGCCATGATCTGCTTGCCGACGCGGGTGGAGCCGGTGAAGACGACCTTCGCGACGCCGGGGTGTTCGACGAGGGCGTTGCCGGCCACGGCGCCCTCGCCGGGCAGTACCTGGAAGAGGCCGTCGGGCAGTCCGGCGTCCAGGGCGAGTTCGGCGAGGCGCAGCGCGGTGAGCGGGGTGGTCTCGGCGGGCTTGAGGAGGACGGCGTTGCCCGCGGCGAGCGCCGGGGCGGTGCCCCAGGCGGCGATGGGCATGGGGAAGTTCCAGGGGGCGATGACGGCGACGACCCCGAGGGGTTCGAGGAGGGTGACGTCGAGCCCGCCGGGGACGGGGATCTGCCGGCCGCTGAGCCGTTCCACTCCCCCGGCCGCGTAGTCCAGCAGGTCGCGGACGTTGCCGGCTTCCCAGCGGGCGTTGCCGATGGTGTGTCCGGCCTCGCGGACCTCCAGCAGGGCGAGTTCCTCGCGGTGGTCGTCCACGGCGGCGGCGAAGCGGCGCAGCAGCCGGGCCCGGTCGGCCGGGGCGGCGGCCGCCCAGCCGCGCTGGGCCAGGGCGGCACGCGTCACGGCGGCGCCGACGTCCGCGACCGTGGCGGCGGGGACGGTGGCGACGACCTCTTCGGTGGCGGGGTTCAGAACGTGGAGCTCGGTGGTCAACGTCATGCCTCACATGCGTTCGAAGGAGCGGCGCAGCTCCCAGTCGGTCACCGCGGCGTCGAAGGCGTCCAGTTCGACCCGCGCCATGTTGTGGTAGTGCGCGACGACCTCGTCGCCGAAGGCGGCCTTCGCCAGGGTGCTGGTCTGCCAGAGTTCGGCGGCCTCGCGCAGCGTCGGCGGGACGTGGGCGTAGTCGGCGGTGTAGGCGTTGCCGGTGCACGCCTCGGGCAGTTCCAGCTGCTGTTCGATGCCGTGCAGGCCGGCCGCGATCATGGCCGCGACGGCGAGGTACGGGTTGACGTCGCCGCCGGGGAGGCGGTTCTCGAACCGGGTGGAGCGGCCGTGGCCGACCACCCGCAGGGAGCAGGTGCGGTTGTCGTACCCCCAGGCGACGGCGGTCGGCGCGAAGGAGCCGGGCTGGAAGCGCTTGTAGGAGTTGACGTTCGGGGCGTAGAGGAGGGAGAAGTCCCGCATCGCGGCGAGCTGGCCGGCCAGGAAGTGCCGCATGACGGGTGACATGCCTGCCCGGAGCTCGCGGCTGCGGCCGGGCACGGGGGACCCCCATGGTCCCTCGCCCGCCATGACGTTGTTCCCGTCGGCGTCCTGGAGGGAGAGGTGGATGTGGCAGGAGTTGCCCTCCCGCTCGTTGTACTTGGCCATGAAGGTGAGCGAGACGCCCTCCTGGGCGGCGATCTCCTTCGCGCCGGTCTTGTAGACGGCGTGCTGGTCGCAGGTGACGAGCGCCTCGTCGTACTTGAAGACGATCTCGTGCTGGCCGGGGTTGCACTCGCCCTTGGCCGACTCGACCGTCATGCCCGCGCCCGCCATGTCGTTGCGGATGCGGCGCAGCAGCGGTTCCACGCGGCCGGTGCCGAGGACGGAGTAGTCGATGTTGTACTGGTTGACCGGGGTGAGCCCCCGGTAGTTCGCGTCCCAGGCCTGTTCGTAGGTGTCCTTGAAGACGATGAACTCCAGCTCGGTGCCGACGTGCGCGGTGTAGCCGAGCGCGGCGAGCCGGTCGAGCTGGCGGCGCAGGATCTGGCGGGGTGCGGCGACGACGGGCGAGCCGTCGTTCCATGCGAGGTCGGCGACGAGCAGGGCGGTGCCCTCGTGCCACGGGACGCGCCGCAGGGTGGCGGGGTCCGGGCGCATGGCGAAGTCGCCGTACCCCTGGGACCACGAGGACATCTCGTAGCCGTCGACGGTGTTCATCTCGGTGTCGACGGCGAGGAGGTAGTTGCAGCCCTCCGTGCCGTGCTCCAGCACCTCGTCGAGGAAGAACGGGGCGGCGAACCGCTTGCCCTGGAGCCGCCCCTGCATATCGGGGAACGCCAGGACGACCGTGTCGATCTCACCGTTCGCGACGAGGGCGCGGAGCTCCTCGACGGCGAGCGGGGGTGTGCGGTCTGCCACGGGACGGATCCTCCTTCGGTCAGCCGGAAGCCATAAGGTATGACCTGAGACCATTGCTTGGGAAGGGGCCACGTCCCGCCGGGGGACACTGCATCCGATCGCGGCCGTCCCGCGGGCCGGGTCCCGGCCCGCCGGGCAGGAGGCCGACGGCATGCCATCGCGAGGTGAGACCAGGTGAACAAGAGCGACCGGCCCGACGCGCTGACGCCCGTGCTGCGGGCCGTGCGGGCGGGCAACGGCTTCGAGGAGGCGCTGGAGCAGATCCTCCAGGTCGTACGGCTCGGGCTGGTGCCCGGCGGCGAGCGGCTGCCGGCGGAGCGCGAGCTGGCCGAACGGATGGGGATCAGCCGGGTCACGCTGCGCGAGGTGCTGAAGGTGCTGCAGGAGCAGGGCCTGGTGGAGAGCCGGCGCGGCCGCTACGGCGGCACGTTCGTGCTGCACCGGGCCCGTACGCCCGGGGAGGAGGAGCTGCGGCGCCGGATAGCCGCCGTGGACCTGGAGGACACGCTGCGGTTCCGGGAGGTCCTGGAGACCGGCGCGGCGGGCCTGTGCGCGGGGCACGGACTGTCCGCCGACGGCGCCGACCGGCTGCGTACGGCCCTGGCGGCGACGCACGACGCCCCGCTGGAGGACTACCGGCGCCAGGACACGCTGCTGCACCTGACCCTCGCGGAGCTGTCGGGCTCCCCCACCCTCACCGCGAGCTACGCGGCGGTCCGGGCGAAGCTGAACGACCTGCTGGACTGCATCCCGCTGCTCGTCCGGAACCTGGAGCACTCGCAGCACCAGCACACCGCGCTGGTGGAGGCCGTCCTGGAGGGCGACGCCGACGCGGCGCGGGAGGTGGCGCGGGAGCACTGCGCGGGCACGGCGGCGCTGCTGCGCGGCTTCCTGGCCTGAGGTCGCGGCGGACGGGGGGCGCTCGGCCGCGACGGGCCCGCGTAACCCGAAAGTAACGCAGGGGTCTTGCGTTACCCACGAGCCACCGCAAAGGTATGGGTCCATTCCATTGGGCCCGACCCCGGAGCTGACACTGCCATGACGCTCGAAGACACCTCGGGAACCTCCTCGGGAACCTCCCCGGACCGTACGACCCCGAAAGCCGCCGGCGCCGACGACTACCTGAAGCGCAGGGCACTGCGGCAGGGCAGCGCGGGATGGCTGCTGCTCACCGGGCTCGGCGTCGGCTACGTCGTCTCCGGCGACTTCTCCGGCTGGAACATCGGTCTGGAGAAGGGCGGCTTCGGCGGGCTCGCCGTGGCGACCGTCCTGATGGGCGCCATGTACGCCTGTCTCGTCTTCGCGCTGGCCGAGCTGTCGGCCATCCTGCCCGCCGCAGGGGGCGGGTACGGCTTCGCGCGCCGGGCGCTCGGCACCTGGGGCGGTTTCCTCACCGGAACCGCCATCCTCATCGAGTACATCCTCGCGCCCGCCGCCATCTCCATCTTCATCGGCGACTACGTCGAATCCCTCGGACTGTTCGGCCTGGAGTCGGGCTGGCCGGTGTACCTCGCCTGCTTCGCGATCTTCATCGGCATCCACCTCTGGGGCGTCGGCGAGGCCCTGCGCTTCAGCCTGGTCGTGACGGCCATCGCCGTCGCCGCACTGCTGATCTTCGCGGTCGGCGCGTTCACCGAGTTCCGCGCGGACGGGCTCGACGACATCCCGGTCGACCCGAGCGCGTTCGGCGCGAACTCCTGGCTGCCGTACGGGCTGCTGGGCATCTGGGCGGCCTTCCCGTTCGGGATGTGGTTCTTCCTCGGCGTCGAGGGCGTCCCGCTGGCCGCCGAGGAGGCCAAGGACCCGGTGCGGTCGATGCCGCGCGCGATGTCCCTGTCGATGGGCGTGCTGGTGGTGCTGGCCGTGGTGACGTTCTTCGCCGCGACGGGCGTGCGCGGCTCGGCCGCCATCCAGGACGCCGGCAACCCGCTGGTCGTCGCGCTCCAGGGCGACGGCGCGCCCACCGCGCTCAGCCGGTTCGTCAACTACGCGGGGCTCGCGGGCCTGGTGGCGTCGTTCTTCTCGCTCATCTACGCCGGGTCGCGGCAGCTGTTCGCGCTGTCCCGGGCCGGCTACCTGCCCCGGTTCCTGTCGCTGACCAGCCGCCGCAGGTCCCCCTACCTGGGGCTGCTGATCCCGGGCTCGATCGGGTTCGCGCTGGCCGCCGGCACCGGGGACGGGGCGCGGATGCTGAACATCGCCGTCTTCGGCGCCACCATCAGCTACGCGATGATGGCGCTGTCCCACATCGTGCTGCGCCGCCGCGAACCGCACCTGGAGCGGCCGTACCGTACGCCCGGCGGGGTGCTGACCTCGTCCGTCGCCTTCGTCCTCGCCCTGTCCGCGCTGGTGGCGACGTTCCTGGTGGACCCGGACGCGGCGGGGATCGCCCTGGTCGTGTACGCGGTCGCCGTCGCCTACTTCGCCCTCTACAGTCGGCATCGTCTCGTCGCGAACGCGCCGGAGGAGGAGTTCGCGGCACTGGCCGCGGCGGAGGCCGAACTCGACCGCAAGTGATTCGACCGTGATTCGACCCGATTCGACCGCGATCTGACCGCGATTCGACCGCGAGGGAAGGGACCCGATGTGCCCAAGCCGTTGATCGGTGTGACGACCTACCTGGACCCGGCCACGTGGAGCATCTGGCAGCTGCCCGCCGCTCTGCTGCCCGAGGCGTATCCGCGCCTGGTCCGGGCAGCGGGCGGGCTCGCCGCGATGCTGCCGCCGGACGAGCCGTCAGTCGCGGCGTCGGTGGTGGCCCGGCTGGACGCGCTGGTCGTCGCGGGCGGCGCCGATGTGGACCCCGTACGGTACGGGGCGCCGCGCGATCCCCGGACGGGTCCGCCCGCGCCGGAGCGAGACGCGTGGGAACTCGCCCTCATCGACGCCGCGCTCGCCTCCGGCACCCCGCTGCTGGGCATCTGCCGGGGCATGCAACTGCTGAACGTCGCGCTCGGCGGCACCCTGGTCCAGCACCTGGACGGGCATGTGGAGCGGGTGGGCGTGTTCGGCGGCCACACGGTCAAGCCGGTGCCCGGAACCCGGTACGCCGAGCTGGTCCCGGAGGCGGCGGACGTGCCCACGCACCACCACCAGGCGGTGGACCTGCTGGGTACGGGCCTGACGCCGTCCGCCCACGCCGGGGACGGCACGGTCGAGGCGGTGGAACTCCCCGGCGACCACTGGGTGCTGGGCGTGCAGTGGCACCCCGAGATGGCCGAGGACACCCGGGTGATGGCAGGTCTCGTACGCGCGGCGGCGTCGTAGCGGCGTCCGCGTGGCGGCCGTCCCGTCACGGGCGGTCTCATGGCGGCCGTCCCGTCACGGGCGGTCTCGTCGCGGGCGGTCTCGTCGCGGGCGTGCTCGCCACCGGCGTGCTCGCCACCGGCGTCAGGACGCCTTCGCGGCCCGGGAGAGGGAGAGCAGGTCCCGGGCCGGTCCCGTGGGACGGTGGCCGGTTGGCCATACGGCGCGCAGGGCACGCCGCAGGTCCACGCCCCGCACCGGGACCTCGACCAGGCGGCGGGAGGTCAGCTCCTCGGTGATGGCGAGCTCGCTCAGCACGGCGGGACCCGCGCCCGTGACCGCCGCCGCCTTCACCGCCGTCGTGGAGGCGAGCTCCAGCAGCGGCTCGGCGAGCCCGCCCTGCTCGGCGAGCGCGGAGTCCAGGACCTGGCGGGTACCGGAGCCGTACTCGCGCAGCACCAGCGGGGTCGCGGCCAGCTCGTCGGTCGTGACCGGCCCGCGGCGGCGGGCCCACCGGTGGGACGGCGCGGCCACCACGACGAGCCGGTCGTGGGCGACGACCGCGCCGTCGAGGCCGTCCGGGATCGTGAGCCCCTCGACGTACCCGAGGTCGGCCTCGCCGTCCATGAGGCGCTCGGCGACCGCCGCCGAGTTGCCGGCGTGCAGCGACACGGCCGTGTCCGGGCGCTGGCCGCGCAGCGCGATGAGCCAGCCGGGCAGCAGGTACTCGGCGATCGTCATCGAAGCGGCGACCCGCAGCCGCGAGTCCCGCCGGTCCCGCAGCGCCTGCGCGCCCGCGTCGAACGCCTCGGCGGCCTCCACCACGCGCCGCGCCCAGTCCGTGACGAGCGCGCCCGCGTCCGTGAGCCGGGAGCCACGCGGCGAACGGTCCACGAGCGCCACGCCGAGCTGCCGCTCCATGGAGCGGATCCGGCTGCTCGCGGCGGGCTGGGTGACGCCCACCTCGCGCGCGGCCCGGCCCAGACTGCCGTGCCTGGCCACGGCGAGGAGGAGTTCGAGTGCGCCGAGATCCGGCACGCGGTGCGAGAGGCTCATAACGCCAGCTTATGGGGTCATAGAGGAAACCTCCCTGGTCGGGGCGGTTTCCCGCCGGGAGGGTGTGAGCATGGCAGCTCTCGCGCGACACCACCCCCACGACACCGCAGGCCGCGCCGCACCAGGCGCCCCCGCCGCACCCGGGGCCGCCATGCCGGGGGCCGCCATGCCCGGCGCCCGCGCCACCCCCGGCGCCGCCATGCCCGGCGACCGCGCCGCCGCCGTCTCCGTGAGCCGCGCCCCGGTGCGGGTCCCGGCCGCCGCCCGGCGCCGCGCCGCCGCCGTCCGGCACCTCGGCCCGAACTGGTACGCGACGGTGATGGGCACCGCGATCGTCGCCAACGCGGGCTCGGCACTCCCCGTGGACGTGCCGGGGCTGCGGGCCGCCTGCGCCGCCCTCTGGGCGCTGTCCCTGCTGATGCTGCTCACGCTGCTGGTCGCGCGGGCCCTGCACTGGACCCACCACCGCGACCAGGCCCGCGCACATCTGCTGGACCCGGCGGTGGCGCCGTTCTACGGCTGCCTGGCGATGGCGCTGCTGGCGGTCGGCGGCGGCGCGCTGGCCGTCGGACGCGACTGGATCGGGACGGGCGCGGCGGTCGCCCTGGACGCGGTGCTGTTCACGGCCGGTACGGCGGTCGGCCTCGCGGCCGCCGTGGCGGTCCCCTACCTGATGGTGGTGCGGCACCGGATCGACGGCGCCTCACCGGTGTGGCTGCTGCCGGTGGTCGCGCCGATGGTGTCCGCGGCGCTCGGCCCGGCGCTGGTGCCGTACCTTCCGGCGGGTCAGGCGCGGCGGACGCTGCTGCTCGGGTGCTACGGGCTGTTCGGCCTGAGCCTCATGGCGGCACTGCTGATGCTGCCGCTGATCCTCGGGCGGCTGATCACCGGCGGGCCGCCGCCGACGGCGCTGACACCGGCCCTCCTCCTGGTACTCGGGCCGCTCGGGCAGTCCACGACGGCCGCCGGCATGTTCGCGGACGCGGCGCCCGGCGTGCCGTACGCCGCCGGTCTGGCCGTGCTGTACGGGGTGCCGGTGATGGGCTTCGCGACGCTGTGGCTGGCGCTGGCCGGCGCGCTGGTGGTGCGGGCCGTGCGGCGCGGGATGGCGTTCACGATGACGTGGTGGGCGTTCACGTTCCCGGTGGGGACCTGTGTGACGGGGTTCGAGGTGCTGGCGCGGCACACGGGCGTGGCGGCGCTGCGGTGGGCGGCGGTGGCGCTGTTCGTCCTGCTGGTGGCGGCGTGGCTGGTGGCGGCCGCGCGGACCGCGCGGGGGCTGGTCAGCGGAGCGCTGCTCGCAGCGCCGTCGCCGCGTCGGCCAGCGACGGCCCGTACCACGTGAGGTGGCGCCCGCCGACGAGCGCGGCGGGCATCCCGTCGAACGCCTCGGGCCCGTCGTCCACGGTGAACCGGTACGGCTCGTCCGGCAGGACGACGAGGTCGGCGCCGGACGCGCGCAGCTCGTCCAGCGGGACGCGCGGGTAGCGCTCGGGGTGGTCGGCGTAGATGTTGGCGACGCCGAGGCGGGCCAGCAGGTCCCCGGCGAACGTGTCGCGGCCGAGCACCATCCAGGGCCGCCGCCAGATCGGCACGACGGCCGCGCGGGGCGGTCCTGCGGGCGTCACCGCCGCCCAGGCCGCCTCCGCGTCGTCCAGCCAGCGCGGCCGGGACCGTACGCCGCAGGCCCGCAGCACCCGGTCCAGTTCGCTCAGCGCCTGGTCGAGGCCGCGGACCTCGGTGACCAGGACGTCGAGCCCGGCGGCGCGCAGGGCGGCGAGGTCGGGTGCGCGGTTCTCCTCCTCGTTGGCGACGACCAGGTCGGGCCGGAGGGCCACGACGGCCGGTACGTCCGGGTTCTTGGTGCCGCCGACGCGTGGGGCGTCCAGCCCCACGGGGTGGCTGCACCAGTCCGTGGCGCCGACGAGGACTCCGGGCGCCGAGACGGCCACGGCTTCGGTGAGGGACGGCACGAGGGACACGACGCGCGGCCCGCCGCTTCGTGTCGTGGCGGCCGCGGCGCGCCGGGTCACGGGGATTCCAGGCTCTCGGCGACGGCGACGACGAGGACCCGGGTGTCCGGCCCGGCGGCCCGCCAGCGGTGCCGTACGCCGCCGGAGAGGTACAGGGTGTCGCCGCGCTCCAGCCGGTACGCCCGGCCCTCGGCCTCCACCTCGACGGTGCCGTCGGCGACGTACAGCAGCGCGTCGTTGCGCAGGACCAGTTCGCGGCGGGCGTCGTGCTCGCCGGTGAACTCCTCGGCGTGCATCTGGTGTTCGCCGCGCACCAGGGGGCGCACGCCGGGGCGTGCGGTGTCGTCGCCGTTCGCGGCCCGTACGACGTCGACGGTGCGGGCGGAGTCGGCGGCGTCGAGCAGTTCGACGGCGGTCGTCTTCAGCGCGTCGGCGACCCGCTGGAGCGACCGCATGCTGGGGCGCGCGCGCTCGTTCTCGATCTGGCTGAGAAACGGCACGGAAAGCCCACTGCGCTCGGCGACCGCGGCGAGGGTGAGCGACAGGTCTCTGCGTCTCCTGCGGACGGCCGCGCCGACGCGCGGTGTCTCCTTGTCGTCCATGTTCGGCTCCCTCCCTCTGCGACCACCTTACGCAGCGGCGGTACCACCGAGTAGCGCAACGACCGAAGCAGGGGTACGCCGAAGCGGAAGCCGCAGGTGGGGACCGGGGTGCCGGTGAGTGTCGGTGGCGTGCGGCATGATCGGTGTGTGACGCGACGCCTGATGCTCCTCGACACCGCCTCCCTGTACTTCCGGGCCTACTTCGGGGTGCCGGACTCCGTGAAGGCACCGGACGGCACGCCGGTCAACGCCGTGCGCGGACTGCTGGACTTCATCGCCCGGCTGGTCCAGGACCATCACCCCGACGAGCTGGTGGCCTGCATGGACGCGGACTGGCGGCCGGCCTGGCGGGTCGAGCTCATCCCGTCGTACAAGGCGCACCGCGTCGCCGAGGAGACGCCCACCGGGCCGGACGTGGAGGAGGTCCCGGACACCCTGTCGCCGCAGGTGCCGGTGATCGAGGCGGTGCTCGACGCGCTGGGCATCGCGCGGGTCGGTGTCGCCGGGTACGAGGCGGACGACGTCATCGGGACGCTCGCCGGCCGGGCGGCCGGGCCGGTGGACATCGTGACCGGCGACCGGGACCTGTACCAGCTCGTGGACGACGCCCGCGGGGTGCGGGTGCTGTATCCGCTCAAGGGCGTCGGCAGCCTTCAGGTGACGGACGAGACCTGGCTGCGGACCCGGTACGGGGTGGACGGCCGGGGGTACGCCGACCTGGCGCTGCTGCGCGGCGACCCGAGCGACGGGCTGCCCGGCGTGCCCGGCGTCGGCGAGAAGACGGCGGCGAAGCTGCTGGACACGTACGGGGACCTCGCCGGGATCATGGCGGCCGTGGACGATCCGGCGGCGAAGCTCACGCCGACGCAGCGGAAGCGGCTGGACGAGGCCAGGGGCTACCTGGCGGTCGCGCCCACGGTGGTGCGCGTGGCCGACGACGTACCGCTGCCGGACTTCGACCCCGCCCTGCCGGGCGAGCCGCTGGACCCGGTGGCCCTGGAGGAGCTGGCGGCGCGCTGGGGTCTCGGCGGATCGCTGGAGCGGCTGCTGGAGTCGCTGCCCCGCTGACGCGCCTGACCGCCGGTCCCGCCGGGCGGCGGCGTGCGCCCGCGCCGGTCCCGCTGCGCCTCCGGGGACAAGGTGTTAGCTTAGGCATACCTAAGCCGACGACACCGGGGAGAGCGCAGTGGCGGAACAGCCGGCCCGCAAGGCACGGACGGCCCACGAGGCGAAGGTGGTGCGCACCGAGCGGATCACCCCGCACATGGTGCGTGTCGTCCTGGGCGGTGAGGGCCTCGCGGCCCTGCGGCTGGGCGAGTTCACGGACCACTACATCAAGCTGCTGTTCCCCGCCGAGGGCGTGACGTACCCCGAGCCGTTCGACATGGACCGGATCCGCGCCGAGTTCCCGCGCGACCAGTGGCCGTCGAACCGGACGTACACGGTACGGGCGTGGGACGCGGCGCAGCGCGAGCTCACCGTCGACTTCGTGGTCCACGGCGACGAGGGCCTGGCCGGGCCGTGGGCCGCCCGCGCCCGGGTCGGCGACACCGTGCGGTTCCTGGGGCCGGGCGGCGGCTACGCCCCGGACGCCGAGGCGGACTGGCACCTGCTGGTGGGCGACGAGAGCGCCCTGCCCGCGATCGCCGCGACGCTGGAGCGGCTGCCGGAGAACGCGGTGGCGTACGCCTTCATCGAGGTCGAGGGGCCGGACGACGAGCAGAAGATCGCGGTGCCGGCCGGCGTCGAGCTCCGCTGGCTGCCCCGCCGGGGCCGCCCGGTCGGTGAGGCGATGGTGGCGGCGGTACGCGACCTCGCGTTCCCGGCCGGCGACGTCCAGGCGTTCGTGCACGGCGAGGCCGGCGCGGTGAAGGAACTGCGCCGGCACCTGCGCCTGGAGCGCGGCATTCCGCGCGAGCGCCTGTCCATCTCGGGCTACTGGCGGCAGGGCAAGACGGACGAGGCCTGGCGCGCGGTGAAGCGCGAGTGGAACGAGCAGGTGGAACGCGAGCAGGAAGCGACCTCGAAGGCCGCGTAACCCTCGCCCCCCTGCGGCCGGGGCAGCCCCGGCGGCCCCGACACCCCCGGCCACGACGGCGACGCCCCCACCACCCGGGCCCACCGCCGACGCCCCGGTCGACCGGCCCACCGGCGACGCCAGGCGGAGCCACCCCACGCTCCTCCTGGCCCTGGCCCTGGCCCTGGTGGTCCTGGCGCCGCGCTTCCCCCGGCTGGCGGACGTCCGCGTACGACTGCGGCTGATGCTCGTCGCGTCCGGAGCGTACGGGGCGGGGCTGGCCCTCCTCGTCTGGCAGGCCCTGCGCGGGCAGCCGCTCACCGCGCCCGACGGCGTCACGCTCACCGCCACCGCCCTGCTCGTGGTGGTCGCGGCGGCCGGTTCACGGGCGGCGCTCCGTACCCGAGCGAGCGCCCGGACAGGGAGCGGGGCCCCGCATCAGGGCGCGACCCGGGCCCAGGCCCGGCCCCGGGTCCAGGCGGCAGCGGGGCCCTCGGACCGTGTGTCGGGAGTCGGGAGTCGTCCGGGGACCGCTGATCGGGCCATGGACGCTCCCGCCGGAGCCGCCGCCTCGGGGTGCGCCCCGTGCTGACGGGTCCGATGCTGGTCCTGACGATCCTCCTGTCGCCGATCGGGATGCCGGCCTTCCCGGTCATCCGGGCGGCGACGCCCCGGGGGCCGTACGGCCCTTTGGCGGTCGCCCCGGGTGAGGGACCGTGGAGGGGACAGCGGGTACGCGTGAGCGTCGCGCGCCGCGGATCGGAGGTACACCGTGACCAACGCACCGGTCGTGGTGGGTGTGGACGGTTCACCGGCGGGTCTCGACGCCGTGGAGGTCGCGGCCCGCGAGGCGCGGCTGCGCCGACGCGGGCTGCACATCGTGCACGCGTTCATCTGGCCCGCCCTGCACGTACCCCTCGGCCCCTCCCCGCTGGGACCGGCGGAGGGCGGCCTCCGCAACCAGGCGCACGCCATCGTCGCCGATGCCGTGCGCCGCGCCCATGCGGTGGCGCCGGACATCGAGGTCACCAACGCCATCGTGACCGGCGAGCCGCTGACGGTACTGGAGGCCCAGTCGCGCCACGTGCCACTGGTCGTCGTCGGCAGCCGGGGCCTGGGCAGCTTCCTGGGGCTGCTCCTCGGGTCGACCGCCGTGCACCTCGCCGCGCACAGCCACTGCCCCGTCCTCGTGGCCCGGGGCGGCGTCAGGACCGGCGGCGACATCGTGCTCGGTGTGGACGGGTCGCCGGAGGGCGAGGCCGCGGTCGGCTTCGCGTTCGCCGAGGCGTCCCTGCACGGGGCGCGGCTGGTGGCCCTGCACGCGTGGAGCACCTGGAACACCTGGCCCGACCGCGACGTACGGGACCCGGGCGACCCGCCGATCGTCTCCTTCGACAAGGCCCGGCTGCGCGCCGCCGAGGAGCGGGTCCTGTCCGAGGTGCTGTCCGGCTGGAAGGCCACGTACCCGGACGTCGTCGTGGAACGGCGCCTCGTCGAGGAGCGCACGCGCCCCGCGCTCATCGAGGCGAGCCGCAGCGCCCGGCTCACGGTGGTCGGGGCGCGCGGCCGGGGCGGTTTCTCCGGCCTGCTGATGGGCTCCGTCAGCCAGGCCCTGCTGCACCACGCGTACGGACCGGTCGCCGTCGTACGGGGCCCCCATGGCACCGCCGCGTAAGGCCGCCGCGACACCGCCGCGGCCGCGGGCCGCCCACCACCACGGACTGGCCACGCACGAGGTCGTACTACTGCTGGAGACCGACCCGCACCATGGGCTGACGGCCGGCGATGCGGCATCCCGGCTGGAGCGGTTCGGCCCCAACGCGTTGCCGGCCGGGAGGGGCGGCGGAACACTGCGCCGCGTCCTGCGCCAGTTCCACCATCCGCTGATCCACATCCTCATGGCCGCCGGAGCGATCACCGCCGCGCTCGGCTCGTACGTGGACAGCGCGGTCATCCTCGGTGTGGTCGCCGTCAACGCGCTGGTCGGCTTCCTGCAGGAGTCCAAGGCCGAATCGGCGCTCGACGGTCTGCGGTCGCTGGCGCGGACGAGCGCGCGGGTGATGCGCGACGGGCGCGAGCGCACCGTGCCGTCGGAGGACCTGGTGCCGGGCGACCTGGTCCGGGTGGAGGCCGGTGACGCGGTCCCGGCCGACGTGCGGTTGCTCAGGCTCGCCGGGCTGCGCGTCGACGAGTCGGCGCTGACCGGTGAGTCCGTGCCCGTGGTCAAGGACGAGGTGGTGCTCGACCCGCGCACCCCGGTGGCCGACCGGCACAACATGATCCATTCCGGGACGCTGGTGACGGCCGGCCACGGCGTGGGCGTCGTCGTGGCGACCGGGCCGGAGACCGAACTCGGCGAGGTCCACCGGCTGGTCGGCGCCGCCGCGACGCTGGCGACGCCGCTGACCGCGAAGCTGGCCCGGTTCAGCAGGACCCTGACCGTGATCATCCTCGCTCTCGCCGCCGTCACGTTCGCCATGGGTGTGGTCCGCGGCCAGGACGCGGTCGAGACGTTCACGGCGGCGGTGGCCCTGGCCGTGGGCGCGATACCCGAGGGCCTTCCGGCCGCCGTGACCATCACCCTGGCCATCGGCGTCGTCCGGATGGCCAGGCGCGGGGCGCTGATCCGCCGGCTGCCGGCCGTGGAGACGCTCGGCAGCACGACCGTCATCTGCTCGGACAAGACCGGAACGCTCACCGAGAACCGGATGACGGTACGCGCGGTGTGGACACCGGACGGCACGGTCGACGTCACCGGCTCCGGGTACGCGGCGGACGGGGTGCTCCGCGACCCGCACGGCGGCGGTGTCGTCACCGCCCGCGACAGCGAGGCGCTGCGCTGGTGCCTGGTGGCCGGCGTCTGCTGCAACGACGCCGTCGTTCCCGACGGCGGCGACCTGGACGGCGAGGCGCCGGACGGCGACGCGGGCGGGGCGCAGGCCGGCGACACCCCGGGCGGCGGCGCGCCGGGACCCGTGGTGACCGGGGATCCGACCGAGGTGGCACTGCTGGTCTCGGCCCGCAAGGCGGGCCTCCGGCCGGAGGAGCTGCGAACCCGGTACGTACGCGTCGGGACCGTGCCGTTCTCCTCCGAGCGCCGCTGGATGGCGACGCTGCACCGCGACACCGTGCCGTCCGCTCCCGGCGCGGTCGGCACGGACGGCACGGACGGCACGGACGGCGCCGCGGTCGGCGCGGACGGCACGCCCGGCGCGGACGGCGCGGTCGGCGCGGGCCCCGAGACGGCGGTGCTCCTGGTCAAGGGCGCCGCCGAGCGGGTCGCCGACCTCTGCGCGGCGGAGATGGCGGCCGACGGCTCGACCCGGCCGCTGGACCGCGCGGCGCTGCTGCGTGCCGCCGACGAACTGGCCGCCACGGGGCTGCGGGTGCTCGCGACCGCCGTGCGCCGCGGCGCCGACCCCGCCGCCTTCGACGAGGAGGAGCCGCCGGACGAGCTGGTCCTGACCGGTCTGCAGGCCATGCTGGATCCGCCCCGTGCGGCCGCCGCGTCCGCGATCGACGCCTGCCACACCGCCGGCATCACCGTGAAGATGATCACCGGTGACCACGCGGCCACGGCCCGCAACGTCGCCGGCCGGCTCGGCCTGCTGACCGTCTCCGCCGCCCCGGGCGACGACGGCGACGGCGACGAGGTGCTCACCGGCGCCGAACTGGCGGCGCTGCCCTCGGACGCCTACCCGGACGCCGTCGAACGGGCGCGGGTCTTCGCCCGGGTCTCCCCCGAACAGAAGCTCCGGCTGGTCGAGGCGCTCCAGGAACGCGGGCACGTCGTCGCGATGACCGGTGACGGTGTCAACGACGCCCCCGCCCTGCGACAGGCCGACATCGGGGTCGCCATGGGGGGCGCCGGCACCGAAGTGGCCAAGGACGCCTCGGACATGGTCCTCACCGACGACGACTTCGCCACGATCGAGGCCGCCGTCGAGGAGGGGCGCGGGGTGTTCGACAACCTCACGAAGTTCATCGTGTGGACCCTGCCGACCAACATGGGCGAGGGCCTGGTCATTCTCGTGGCGGTCCTGATGGGTGCCACCCTGCCGATCCTGCCCACGCAGATCCTGTGGATCAACATGACCACCGCCGTCGCGCTCGGTCTCATGCTCGCCTTCGAACCGAAGGAGACCGGCATCATGAGCCGTCCGCCGCGCGACCCGGGGCGGCCTCTCCTCACCCCCGACCTCGGCATGCGCGTCCTTCTCGTGTCGGCCCTCCTCGTCGCGGGCGCCTGGTGGGTCTTCACCTGGGAGCGCGGCCTGGGCGCCGATGTCGCCGAGGCGCGTACCGCCGCGGTGAACCTGTTCGTCGCGGTCGAGGCGTTCTACCTGTTCAGCTGCCGGTCGTTGACGGCGCCGGTGTCGCGGATCGGCCTGTTCACCAACCGCTGGGTCGTCGGCGGTGTCCTCGTCCAGGCGTCGGCGCAGCTCGTGCTCACGTACGTGCCCGCCATGAACCGGCTCTTCCACACCGCGCCGATCGGGCCGCAGACCTGGCTGCGCGTGCTCGGGGTCGCCCTGCTCACGTCCCTCGTCGTCGCGATCGACAAGCGGCTCCGCCGGCGGACGGGCGACACGCCCCGCCTGGTGCCGGGAGTCTGACGGACGGCGGAGGGCCCGCCCGGGGACCGTTCCTCGGGCGGGCCCTCCCCGCACAGGAGCTGCCCGGCGCCTGGCGCCACCGACGCCGGTGACGAGGTGACGAGGTGACGAGGTGTCAGCCGACCGAGCTGTACGCCACGACACCGCGCAGCAGCCCGTCGACCGCCTTGCGTGCGCTCTTGGCGACCGTGCTGTCCTCCCGGGGCGCCGCCGCCGCGATCTGGCCGAGTACGTCGATGACCTGCTTGCACCACCGTACGAAGTCGCCGGCCGGCATCTCCGCCTCGCGCAGCACCTCGTCGAGGCCGCTGCCGGACGCCCACTGGTGGGCGGCCCAGGCGAAGCCGAGGTCGGGTTCGCGCTGCCCGACGCCCTCGGTCTGGCTGATCCTGAACTCCTCCTCCAGGGCGTCCAGACGGCCCCAGATCCGCACCATCTCGCCGAGCGCGGCCTTGGCCCTGCCGGTGGGCACCTTCGGCGCGACCGCGTCGTCCGCCTGCCGCGCCTCGTACACCAGCGCCGAGACGCAGGCGGCGAGTTCGGCGGGGTTGAGGCCCTCCCAGATCCGCTCCCTGAGGCATTCACTGGCCAGCAGGTCGAGTTCGCCGTAGAGCCGGGCGAGCCGCTTGCCGTGCTCGGTGACCTCGTCGCCCCGGAGGTAGTCCATCTCGGTCAGCAGGGCCACGATCCGGTCGAAGGTGCGGGCGATGGTGTTCGTCCGGCCCTCGATGCGCCGCTCCAGCTGCCGGGTGTCCCGCTGCAGCCGGTGGTACCGCTCGGCCCACCGCGCGTGGTCCTCCCGCTCGTCGCAGCCGTGGCACGGGTGGGCTCGCAGGGCGGTCCGCAGCCGTGCGATCTCCCGGTCGTCGGCGGCCGCCGACCGCTGCTTGCGGTGCCGGTCCGGCTCGATGTGACCGGCCTTCGTGCGCAGCGCGGACGCCAGGTCGCGCCGCGACTGCGGAGAGCGCGGGTTGAACGAGCGGGGGATGCGCATCCGCTCCAGCGGTTCGACCGGCACGGGGAAGTCGATCGAGGCGAGCCGCTTGACCTGCCGTTCGGCCGTGAGCACGAGCGGGCGCGGCCCGTCGTCGTGGTGGAAGCCGCGGTGGCCGTTGGACCGCCCGGCCGGGAGGCCGGGGTCCAGCACCAGCGCCAGACCGGCGAACTTGCCGGTCGGCACGTGGATGACGTCGCCGGGCTTGAGCCGCTCCAGGGCTGTGGCGGCCGCCGCGCGGCGCTGCGCCGCGCCCTGCTTGGCGAGTTCGGTCTCCCGGTCCTTGAGCTCCCGGCGCAGCCGGGCGTACTCGTCGAAGTCACCGAGGTGGCAGGTCATGCCCTCCTTGTAGCCTTCGAGTCCCTCCTCGTTCCGCTGGACCTGGCGCGATATGCCGACGACCGACTTGTCCGCCTGGAACTGGGCGAACGACGTCTCCAGCAGTTCGCGCGACCGGTGCCGGCCGAACTGGTCGACCAGGTTCACGGCCATGTTGTACGACGGCTTGAAGCTGGAGCGCAGCGGGTACGTGCGCGTGCCGGCGAGCCCCGCGAGGTGCGTGGGGTCCATGCCGCGCTGCCACAGCACGACCGCGTGGCCCTCGACGTCGATCCCGCGCCGCCCGGCCCGGCCGGTCAGCTGGGTGTACTCGCCGGGGGTGATGTCGGCGTGCTGTTCGCCGTTCCACTTGACCAGCTTCTCCAGCACCACGGACCTGGCCGGCATGTTGATGCCGAGCGCCAGGGTCTCGGTGGCGAAGACGGCCTTGACCAGGCCCCGGACGAAGAGCTCCTCCACGACCTCCTTGAAGGTCGGCAGCATGCCGGCGTGGTGCGCGGCGATGCCCCGCTCCAGTCCTTCGAGCCACTCGTAGTACCCGAGGACGTGCAGGTCCTCGGTGGGGATCGACGCCGTGCGCTCCTCGACGATCTCGCGGACCCGCGCCCGGGAGTCGTCGTCGTTCAGGCGCAGCCCGGCGTACAGGCACTGCTGTACGGCGGCCTCGCAGCCGGCCCGGCTGAAGATGAACGTGATGGCCGGGAGCAGGCCTTCGGAGTCGAGCCGTTCGATGACCTCGGGACGTCCCGGTGTCCAGATGCGGGAGCGCTGGCGGCGCTCACGCTCGCGGTCGGCCTCGCGGACCATCTTGCCGCGGCGCCGCTCGCGCGGGTTGTACGTGCGCTGGTTCTCCATGCGCGCGAGCCGCACGAGGTCGGGGTTGACCTCGCGCCGGCCGGCGCCCCGGCCGCCGTGGTCGGTCTCCTCCTCGAAGAGGTCGTAGATCCGCCGTCCGGCGAGGACGTGCTGCCAGAGGGGGACGGGGCGGCTCTCCGAGACGATCACCTCGGTGTCGCCGCGGACCGTGTCGAGCCAGTCGCCGAACTCCTCGGCGTTGGACACGGTCGCGGAGAGCGACACCAGGGTCACGGACTCGGGGAGGTGGATGATCACTTCCTCCCAGACCGCGCCGCGGAACCGGTCGGAGAGGTAGTGGACCTCGTCCATGACGACATAGCCGAGCCCGCGCAGCGACTGGGAGCCCGCGTAGAGCATGTTGCGGAGCACCTCGGTGGTCATGACGACCACCGGCGCCTCCGAGTTCACGCTGTTGTCGCCGGTCAGCAGGCCGACCTTGGCCGCGCCGTAGCGCTTGACCAGGTCCGCGTACTTCTGGTTGGAGAGCGCCTTGATCGGGGTGGTGTAGAAGCACTTGCGCCCCTGTTCGAGGGCGAGGTGCACGGCGAACTCCCCGACGATGGTCTTGCCGGAGCCCGTGGGTGCCGCGACGAGCACTCCCTTGCCGGCCTCCAGGGCGCGGCAGGCCTCGATCTGGAACGGGTCCAGCTCGAAGTCGTACAGGGCGCGGAAGGGAGCGAGCGCGGTCGCCTGCTCGGCGGCGCGGAGCCGGGCAGCTGCGTACGCTTCCGCTGGTGTGAGGTCGTCTGTCATCTTGATATCGAGCCTACCCGCCACCGCTGACAGTCAGCTCGGCCTTTATTCGACCTTGTGAGCGGCTCTCCGCCGGCACGGACGCCGCGCGACTCCGCTACGGAACGCGAACGGCCGGGCGCGCTGTGTGCGCACCCGGCCGCGTCGGCCGACCCGGGGGTCGGGCGGGAGCGTCAGGTGATGTCGTCGTAGCCGTTGAGGCGTCGCGCGACCGTTCCGTCGGCCTCGCCGCTCGCCTGCTCGGGCAGGGCGCGGGAGGCGCTGACCGCTTCGACGGAGCCGACGTCCTCCGGGGTCAGGTCCAGCACGGAGGCTTCGTCGTCGCTCAGTTCGGGGCCGCTCCTGCGACCCTTGCGGCGGTCGTTGAGCAGGGCGAAGACGACCGCGCCGAAGTACAGGGCGGTCATCGGTACCGCGAGGGCGATCATGGAGAGCGGATCGGTGGGAGTGACGAGCGCCGAGAAGATGGCGATGCCCATGACCATCCCGCGCCACCAGCTGAGCATGCGCGCACCGCTGACCACGCCGCCGACGTTGAGCAGGGCGAGCAGGAGCGGGAGCTGGAAGGCGAGACCGAACGCGAGGACGAGCTTGATCGTCATGCCGATCATGTCGTCGACGGTGATGTAGTTGACCGAACCCTCGACGCTGAAGCCGAGCAGGACCGGGACGGCGAGCGGAAGGATCTTGTAGGCGAGATAGCCGCCCAGGACGAACAGCGGCGTACCCACGACGACGGTGGAGATCGCGTACTTCTTCTCGTTCCGGTGCAGCCCCGGCGCGATGAACGCCCAGAGCTGGTACAGCCAGACCGGCGCCGCCGCGACGAGTGACGCCATCACCGCGACCTTCACATAGGTGGTGAAGGGGGACGTGATGCCGATCTGCGAGAGCACCGCACACCGCCCCTGCGCGGCGGCCGGGTCGGTCTCGCTCGTGCATCGCGGCACGGGCTCGCTCAAGAATTCGGCGATGTCCTTGGCGAAGAACAGCGCCACGATCATCAGCGGCACGATGGCCAGGAGGGCCTTGAGCAGCCTGTCGCGCAGCTCGCGCAGATGCTCCACGAGGGGCATCCGCCCCTCGGGGTCCTTGGGTCCCTTGGCCTTCTTGCGGGCGGACTTGAGCAACCCACGTCCTTATCTCGGGGAGCAGCCGACCCGTCCGGACGACCGCCCCTTTACCTGTGGTGAACCGGCGGAGCTCAGCCCTGAGCGGTGCGCTTCGGCTCGTCGACAGGGCGCGCGGAGGACATGTCGCCGGGGGCGGCCTGGATCGTCCTGTGCGCGGTGTTCTGCTCCGGGGCACCGGAACCCGTCTGAACGTCGTCCTTGGCAGGGCCGTCGTTCTTCATGGCCGCGGCTTCACTCTTGAGGATTCGGGCCGACTTGCCCAGTGAACGCGCCATCTCGGGCAGCTTCTTGGCCCCGAAAAGCAGCACGACGATCCCCAGAATGATGGCCAGCTGCCAGACACCGACCTGACCCATGTTTCCCTACCTTCTGACCGAGGTCATCTGAAGAGCGAGTGGTACGGACAGGGACACTGCTGACGGTCCGCACGAGTAGTCATCGTAACCCTGACCGGTAAACGCGAGGCAATGGCCGGGCATACCTTCAGGTCAGGTGGCATCGTCGCCGACGACAGGCCGCTCACCTCAGGGCCGCTCACCTCAGGGCCGCTCGCCTCAGGGCCGAGGACCTCCGGGCTCGGAGCCGGCGGACCGCCGGGGCAGCGAATCCCCCGCCCGGGCAAGCCCTGTGGCGACCCGCTCCAGATCCTCGGCGGCGCGGCTGATCCGCTCCGTGGTCCGTGTCACTTCACGGCCGAGACGCTGGGCTTCGATGAACACCCGGATTCCGAGGAAGCCGAGGACGGCGATCCCGAGAAATCCGAGGGCGATGGCGAGCATGGGCCAGAACATGCGCAGAGCCTAGACGTTGGCGGCCGGATTCTCCGACCTCAGACGGTGGAGTGGAGGCGCAGCGTCCGCACACCGCCGCCGGTGAGCAGTTCGATGATCCTTTCACCGGCCGGCTTGCGTACGGCGGATCCGCATTCGGGACAGGTGAAGGAGTAGAACGTCGTGCGGTGGCTGGCGCCGATGGCAAGGCGCAGGGAGCCTGCGGAGAGCTCGAAGGAGGCACGGCACTCCGGGCATGCGGCCCTGAAGAGGACCGGACCCCGGGGCGCCGGAATACCCGACAGAAGCGACATATCCCCCAACTCCCCCAACTCCCCCATCTCCCTCATATCGCTCGGCTCGCTCGGCCCGCTCGGCTCGCTCGGCTCGCTCGGCTCATGGTGTGCGCCCCGGTCGCCGGGTGTGCCGGGCCGGCCGTTGTCCGCCAACTCCGCTCAGCCCTGGAGGTCGTACGCCGCGAGGGCCTCACCGGCCGCCCGTCGTGCGCTTTCGGCCAGATCCTCGGGCGAGACGATCCGCCCGTCCCTGCCCAGGCGCAGGGCGAGCCGGCGCAGCGACGTGGGATCGGGCGTGCGCAGGGTGATGCGCAGCCCTCCGTCGGCCAGCTCCTCCGCGCTGTCGTGCGGGTAGTACTCGGCGACCCAGCGGCCGCCGGGCCCCACCTCGACCACGACCTCGGGGTCGTCGGCCGACGGCTGGACCAGGCCCTCCGAGAGGTCGCGAAGCTCGATCTCGGGCGGGGCGGACGGCTCGTCGAGGATGCGGATCTCGGCCACCCGGTCGAGGCGGAAGGTGCGCCGGGCCTCGGAGAGCCTGCACCACGCCTCCATGTACGTGTGGCCGACGGCGAAGAGCCGGATCGGGTCGACCTCCCGCTCGGTGAGCTCGTCGCGCGCCGGCGAGTAGTAGCGCAGCCACAGCCGGCGGCGTTCCGAGATGGCCCGGTCGACCTCGGCGAACACACCGCCCTCCGACTCGAAGGTCACGGAGAGGCGGGCGCTGGCGCCGGCCGCCTCACCGGCCGCGGCCTCCAGCTTCGCGGTGGCCCGCAGCAGGGCCTCGCGGTCGCTCTCGCGCAGTCCGGGCAGGGTCGCCACGGCGCGGGCTGCGACCAGCAGGGCCGTCGCCTCGTCGGCGGCGATCCGCAGGGGCGCGGCGACGTCGTCGGGGTTGTGCCACCAGATGCGCTCACCGTCGGTGTCGATGTCGAGCAGGTCGCCGCCGCGGAAGCTGGTCCCGCACATGGGCAGCACGTCGAGGTCGGAGATCAGCTCGTCCTCGGTGATCCCGAAGGCGCGGGCGACATCGGCGACGTGCGCGCCGGGGCGCTCCCGCAGATAGGTCACCAGGGAGAGCATCCGCCGTGTCTGGTCGATCGCGTTCGTGGCCATCGCTCTTTCGGTCCGTCCCCTCAGCCCTTGGCCACGGCGCGCAGCCGGTCCACGACGTCCGCCCGAAGATCGGCGGGTTCCAGTACGACGACGTCCGGGCCGAACTCGACGAGCCAGGCGTCCAGGCCGTGTCCGTACGGGATCTCCAGCTCGTCCCAGCCGTCGCCGCGTTCCCGTACGGAGAGCGCGCGGGCACGCAGCGGGTAGCCGCAGTCGGCGCGCAGCCGGATCAGCGCGGAGCGGGTGGCGCTCTCGCCCGCCCAGCGTTCGACGGTCTCGCGGACCGTGGACACGTCCGGTACGGGCGCGGTGAAGGCGCCTGCCCGGGAGCGGACCCTGCCGGTGATCCGGGACAGCCGGAAGACCCGTTCGGCACCCCGCTCGCGGTCCCAGCCCGCCAGGTACCAGTGGCCTCGCCAGCACTCCAGCGTCCACGGCTCCACCTGCCTGCTCTCGGGGCGGGCGGCGTTGGCCTTGCGGTACTCGAAGACGACGGGCCGCCGGTCGCGGCAGGCCAGCATCAGCGGCTCGAAGGCGGTCTCGTGGACGGGGATGCGCGGTTCGAGGGCGCTGTGCCGGTCGTCGTACGTGTCCCCGGCCTCCGGCATCCCGGCGGCGCGCAGCTTCTGCAGGGCCCCGCTGGCCGCACCGGCCAGGCGAGCCTGCTGCCAGACCTTCGCCGCCAGGCCGAGCGCCGCGGCCTCCTCGGCGTCGAGCTGGACGGGCGGCAGCCGGTTGGAGTCGCGGCGGGCGAGGTAGCCGGTCTCGCCGTCGAGGTTCTCCACGGTCTCGATGATCAGACCGAGCTCGCGCAGATCGTCCTTGTCCCGCTCGAACATGCGGTTGAAGGAGTCGTCGGAACCGGCCGCGCCACCGTCCCCGTAGGCCCTGCCCGGTCCGAAGGCCTCGACGTACGCCTCGATGGAGCCGCGCAGCTCGCGCTTGCTGAGCGGGCGCCGCGTCCCCAGCAGGCACAGCGCCAGGTTCATCAGCCGCTCGGCCTTGGCAATCGCCATCGACGCCCCGCACCTCTTCTTATGGAGTCACTATCGCCCGATGACCGTACCGCCCCGGGGTGTCGCGGCAAAAGCCGAGGGCCCGTGCCAGCAGGCACGGGCCCTCGGGGTGACCGTTTCCGGCCGAGAACGACCGATCGGCGAACCGATCGGCGAACCGATCGGACGACCGGCCGCACAGCCGACCGATCAGACGCCGACCAGGTCGCAGACGAAGATCAGCGTCTCGCCCGGGGCGATCTTGCCGCCCGCGCCACGGTCGCCGTAGGCGAGGTGCGCGGGGATGATCAGCTGGCGGCGACCGCCGACCTTCATGCCCTGGACGCCCTGGTCCCAGCCCGCGATGACCTGGCCGGCACCCAGCTTGAAGCTGAGCGGCGTGCCGCGGTTCCACGACGCGTCGAACTCCTCGCCGGTGGAGAAGGCCACGCCCACGTAGTGGACGGAGACGGTGGCGCCGGCCTTGGCCTCGGGCCCGTCGCCCTCCCAGATGTCCTTGATCTCCAGGTCGGCCGGCGGCTCGCCACCCGGGAAGTCGACCTCGGGCTTGTCGATGCTCACGTAAGTGCTCCTACGAATCGCTTGTGTGCAACCGGGACAGTCTTACATTGCCGCGAGGATGTCCACGACGAAGACCAGCGTCGAGTTGGCGGGCAGGTCCTCGCCCTTGTCCTGGTCCTTGTAGGCCTGGGCCGGCGGGATGACCAGCAGGACACGGCTGCCGACCTTCTTGCCGACAAGCCCCTTGTCCCAGCCCTCGATGACCTGTCCCTGACCGATGACGGTCGTGAACGGCTTGCCCGCGTTCCAGGACGAGTCGAAGTTCTTCGCCTTGTCCTTGCCCTCGTTGATCTTCCAGGCGGCGCCGGTGTACTGCATGTACACGGTCTGTCCCGACTTCACCTCGGGACCCTTGCCCTCGATGAGGACGTCGTCGACCAGCTTGGCCGGCGGGTCGTTCTTGGGGATCTTGATGGTGGCGGGCTCCGCCTTCTCCGCGTCGATCTGCGGGAGGTTCGACGGGATGTCCGCCTGCTTGCCCTCGACCTTGTTCGGGATCACGTTCTCGACGTCCAGGACGAAGACGAGCGTGTCCGTCCCGGAGACGCCGATCTGCGGGTTGCCGGCCGAGCCGAACGCGGCCGCGGGCGGCGCGACGACCAGGACGCGGCTGCCGATCTTCTGACCGGTGACGGCCTGCGAGAACGCCGGGATGATCGACTCGGAGCCCGCGGTGATGACCTGCGGGGCGCCGCCCTGGTCGTAGGAGCTGCCGAGGTCCTTGGCGTCCTTCCAGATCTTGGCGGTGAAGTTGGCGACCACCAGGTCGTCCTTCTTCACCTCGGCCCCGGTGCCCGGCGTGAGCGTGTGCACAACGAACGCCTTGCTGGGCTCGCCCTTGGGAATGGTGATCTCGGCCTTCTTGCCCTTCGCCCCGGCCACCTCGGGCATCGGCGACGCCGAGTCGACGGGCTTGGGTACCTCCGTGGTGCCCGGGGACGCGGACGCGTCGGCGTCGGCCTTGGTGTCCTCACCCCCGCACGCGGTCAGCAGCAGGGCCGGCACGATGAGCAAGGCGGCAAGTCGGCGTCGCACAGTGGTCCTCGGGGGGTCGGTGGGATGCGAATGCCCGTCACTCTACGACCCTCGCGCCACTCCCCTCCCGTACGGCATGCCCGCGGCCCCGCACCGACGGGTGCGGGGCCGCGGGCCCGCCCGGCCGTGAGCTCTCGGCTCACATGCCGGCGATGAGCTTCTCCACCCGGTCGTCCACCGAGCGGAAGGGGTCCTTGCACAGCACGGTCCGCTGCGCCTGGTCGTTGAGCTTGAGGTGCACCCAGTCGACGGTGAAGTCCCGGCGCTGCTCCTGCGCACGGCGGATGAAGTCGCCGCGCAGCCGGGCCCGGGTCGTCTGCGGGGGCACCGACTTGCCCTCGAAGATCTTCAGGTCGTTGCAGATCCGGGCCGCCTGCCCCTTCTTCTCCAGCAGGTAGTACAGCCCGCGCCGCCGGTGGATGTCGTGGTAGGCGAGGTCTATCTGGGCGACCCTGGGGTGCGACATGGTCATGTTGTGCTTGGCGCGGTAGCGCTCCAGGAGCTTGTACTTCATGACCCAGTCGATCTCGGTGCCGATGCGGTCGAGGTCCTCCTCCTCGATCGCGTCGAGGGTACGGCCCCACAGCTCCAGGACCTGGGCGACGGTGCCGGTGCGCAGCCCGCGCCGGTCGACGAAGTCCGCGGCCTTCTCGTAGTACTCCCGCTGGACCTCCAGCGCGGAGGCCTCGCGTCCACTGGCGAGGCGGACCTTGCGCTGTCCGGTCGTGTCGTGGCTGACCTCGCGGATGGCGCGGATCGGGTTCTCCAGGGTGAGGTCCCGCATCACCGTGCCCGCTTCGATCATGCGCAGGACGAGGTCGGTGGCGCCGACCTTCAGCAGCATGGTCGTCTCGGACATGTTGGAGTCGCCGACGATGACGTGCAGACGGCGGTAGCGCTCGGCGTCCGCGTGCGGCTCGTCGCGGGTGTTGATGATGGGCCGGGAGCGGGTCGTGGCGGAGCTGACGCCCTCCCAGATGTGCTCGGCGCGCTGGCTGACGCAGTAGACGGCACCGCGCGGCGTCTGGAGCACCTTCCCGGCGCCGCAGATCAGCTGGCGGGTGACGAGAAACGGAATGAGGATGTCCGCGAGCCGGGAGAACTCTCCGTGCCGGGCGACGAGATAGTTCTCGTGGCATCCGTAGGAGTTTCCCGCCGAGTCGGTGTTGTTCTTGAAGAGATAGACGTCGCCTGCGATTCCCTCCTCGTGCAGCCGGCGTTCGGCGTCGACGAGGAGTCCTTCGAGAATGCGCTCGCCGGCCTTGTCGTGGGTGACCAGTTCGGTCACGTTGTCGCATTCCGGTGTGGCGTATTCCGGATGCGAACCCACGTCGAGGTACAGACGGGCGCCGTTGCGCAGAAAGACGTTACTGCTGCGGCCCCATGACACGACACGGCGGAAGAGGTAGCGCGCCACTTCGTCAGGAGACAGTCGGCGCTGTCCCCTGAACGTGCACGTGACGCCGTACTCGTTCTCCAGCCCGAAAATGCGGCGGTCCATGACTGAACATTACGCCTGATGGCCTGTGCTGAAACCGGGTTCGACAGCACCGTTTCGATCATTTTCCGATACGTGCCCCTCGCCTTCGGCGTGTTGCGCCCAGGTGGGAGCCGTCTTCCGGGGCGGAACGACCAGGATCCGGCGGGTGGCGATCAGGACGGACAACGCCGCGATTCCGCCGACGGCCGCGACGGCGAAACCGGCGGTGGTGCCGGACGACTCGAGTGCGGGACCCGCCAGGGCCGTTCCCCCGGCGGCGCCCACCCCGAAGGTGGTGACGAGCCAGGAGAACGCCTCGGTCACCGTGCCGCGCGGCGCGTGCCGGTCCACGACGATGAACGCGCAGGCGATCGCGGGCGCCAGGAACACCCCGGACAGTGCGGCCAGGGCGGTCATGGCGACCACGCCGGGGGTGAGCGCCAGGGGCAGGTAGCCGAGGGCGAGCAGCCCGACGATGAAGCGCAGCCGCCGCTCGGGCGGACCGGCCCACTGGCGGGCGCCGTAGACCGCGCCGCCGACGAGGGCGCCGAGACCGAGCGCGGCCATCAGCCAGCCGTACACGGAAGCGCGCCCGTGGTCGTCGGCGTAGGCGACGGCGGCGACCGTGATGGAGCCGAGCGCGAACCCGACGAAGAAGAAGGCGCCGAGCAGGGCCAGCAGGCCCCGCGAGCGCAGGGCGCCGAGCCAGTGCGCCTCGCGGGGCGCGGAGCGCCAGGCGCGGGACGGCTCGGACACGACCACGGACAGGGCGCCGAGCACCCCGATCGCGTTGATGACGAGCAGCGCGGCGGCGGGCGACCAGAGGCTCACCAGCAGGGTGACCAGCAACGGGCCGACGGTGAACATGACTTCCTGGGCGATGGCGTCCAGTGCGTACGCCCGGTGGACCCGGTCCTCGCGGCCGAGGACGCTGGGCCACAGCGCCCGCAGGCCGCCTTCGAGGGGCGGCGTGAAGAGTCCGGCGAGGGCGACGGCCGCGTAGGCGAGGACGGGCGCGTCGATCCCGACGAAGGTGAGCAGCACCATCCCCAGCGCCGAGACGACCGCCGCCGGCAGTTGTACGCGCGGCTGTCCGTGCAGGTCGACGGCGCGGCCCAGCAGGGGCTGCCCGACGGCGTTGGACAGTCCGTAGACGGCGGCGAGGCCACCGGCGAGGGTGTAGCCGCCGCCCTCGGCGCGGGTGAACAGCACGATGGCGATGTGCGCCGTGCCGTTGGGCAGCCGCCCCACGAGGGTGCCGACGAGCAGCCGCATGGCGTGGCGTGCTCCGAGTATGTCGGCGTACCCGCCGCCTGCCGCGCCCATGTCCGGCCCCTCTCCTTCGGCCTCGCCCGAAGTTTTACGTATAACGTCCTCCGTCATACGTACCATGTGGGCATCCCGCGGGTCCACCCCGCGCGGAGACGGTCATCGAGCGCGGAGGCGTATGTGAAGGCCCCGGATCCCCTGGGCGGGGCGCGCCCCACCAGCCGTGACGTGGCGCGGGCGGCGGGGGTGTCGCAGGCGACGGTGTCGCTCGTGCTGGGCGACAAGTGGCGCGGCCGGGTCTCGGAGCGTACGGCCGGCCTGGTCAGGGAGGCGGCACGGGAGCTGGGCTACCGCCCCAACCTCGCCGCCCGCAACCTCCGTCTCGGCCGCACGCGCACGGCCCTCCTGGTCGTGCCCGCCCTCACCAACGAGTTCTTCGCCCGCGTCTACACCGGCGCGGCCACCGTCGCCGCACGGCACGGGTTCGGTGTGGTCCTGTACCCCTCCCCCGAGGGCGTCGGCCCCGCGAAGGACCCGTTCGCCTCGGCGCGGGCGGCACTGGACGGTGTGATCGCCTCCTCGATGGCCGCCGGCGCGCTCACCGCGATCCGGGGCTCCGACCTGCCCCTGGTGATGCTGGACAGCGATCCCGCCGACTCCGGAGCGGCCGCGCACGTGAACCTCGACATGGCGGACGGCATGCGCCAGGTGACGGAGCATCTGCTGGCGCTGGGCCACCGCCGCTTCGTGCACCTCTCGTCAGCCGTGCCCTCATGGACGTTCGACGTACGCGCCAGGGCGCTGGCCGCCCGCCTCGGCGGACGGCCGGACGTGACGGTACGGACCGCCCCGGCGCCGCTCGACGTGGACGGCGCCCGCGCCGCCGCCCAGCGCGCGCTCACCGCGCCGGGGCCGCGTCCCACGGCCCTGGTGTGCGACGACGACATCGTGGCGGCGGGCGCCTGCAAGGCGGTGCGGCGACTGGGCCTCAGGGTCCCGGAGGACGTCTCGGTCACCGGATTCGACGACCTGGCGCTCGCGACCGCCCTGGAACCCGAGCTGACGACGGTACGGCTACCGGCGGAGCGGATCGGGGAACGCGGCATGGAGGCGCTCCTCGCGGTCCTGGAGGGCCGCCCCCCGGAGAACGGCGACCTCCCGGTCACCCTGATGCCCCGGGCCTCCACGGCCCCGCCCCCGCCCTCCCCGTAGAACGCCCCGGGACGCACGCCGGCGGGAGGGGCCGTGCCGGGTCGCCCCCGCGGGGCATGCGGTCAGTCTGGGGGCTTCTGAACGGCGCCCGGGACCGCAGGGCGTGCTCACGGCAATGCCCCGGCCTCCACGCGACGAGCGCGGCGGCCGGGGCACCGGTCTCGGGCCACGGTCCCGGGCCGCCAGACCACCGACCGGCGGCTCGGAACCGAACCGACCAGACCGATCAGGCCGACCGGCCACGCGGGAGGCTACTCCTCCGTGCCTTCCGCGCCCTCGGCCTCGTCGGACGCGGCGTCCGTCGGCGTCGTCGCGGCGTCGTCCGCCTCCAGCAGCCGGGACAGCTGCCGTCCGACGATCCGCTTGAACTTGCGCTTCTGCGGGCGCGTCCGGTCCAGGACCGCCACCTCCAGCCGCTCTGCGGGGATCTCCCGCTCGCTGCCGTTGGTGTCCCGGGAGAGCGCCTGCACGGCCAGCTTCAGCGCCTCGGCGAGCGACATGCCGTCGCGGTGCCGCTGGTCGAGGAAGCTGCTGATCTGCTCGGCGTTGCCACCGACCGCGACCGAGCCGTGCTCGTCCACGATCGAGCCGTCGTGCGGCAGCCGGTAGATCTGGTCGCCCTCGGGCGACACGCCGACCTCGGCGACGACCAGCTCCACCTCGTACGGCTTCTCGCCCGCGCTGGAGAAGATGGTGCCGAGCGTCTGGGCGTACACGTTCGCCAGGCCGCGCGCCGTCACATCGTCACGGTCATAGGTGTAACCCCGCAGGTCGGCGTAGCGCACGCCGCCGATCCGCAGGTTCTCGTACTCGTTGTACTTGCCGGCCGCGGCGAAGCCGATCCGGTCGTAGATCTCACTGAACTTGTGCAGCGCGCGGGACGGGTTCTCGCCGACGAAGACGATGCCGTCGGCGTACTGGAGCACGACCAGGCTGCGGCCACGGGCGATGCCCTTCCGGGCGTACTCCGCCCGGTCCTGCATGGCCTGTGCGGGCGAGACATAGAACGGCGTCGTCACCGGCTATCCGTCCCTTTCTTCAGTGGCATGGGGGCACCGCCCACCGTTAGCTGGGGGAACATCAGAGCAGCGCGGCACGCGGGCCGTCGGGCTGTTCGAGGCGGCGCTCCAGGATCGAGCGGGCGATCTCGGAGGACTCCGCCTCGGTGAGGCGCCGGAAGCCCTCGTCCGTGATCACGGTCACGATCGGGTAGATGCGGCGGGCCACGTCGGGGCCGCCGGTCGCCGAATCGTCGTCGGCGGCGTCGTACAGCGCCTGTACGACCAGGGTGACCGCCTGCTGCTCCGTCAGGTCGTCCCGGTACAGCTTCTTCATCGATCCGCGGGCGAAGATGGAACCCGACCCCGTGGCGGCGAAGCCGTGCTCCTCGGACCGGCCGCCGGTGACGTCGTACGAGAAGATCCGGCCCTTCTCGCGGTCGACGTCCCAGCCGGCGAAGAGCGGCACCACGGCGAGGCCCTGCATGGCCATGCCCAGGTTGCTGCGGATCATCGTGGACAGGCGGTTCGCCTTGCCCTCCAGGGAGAGCTGGGCGCCCTCGACCTTCTCGAAGTGCTCCAGCTCCAGCTGGAACAGCTTGACCATCTCCACGGCGAGGCCGGCCGTGCCGGCGATGCCCACGGCCGAGTACTCGTCGGCCGGGAAGACCTTCTCGATGTCGCGCTGGGCGATCATGTTGCCCATGGTCGCGCGCCGGTCGCCGGCGAGGACCACACCCCCGGGGAAGGTCGTCGCGACGATGGTCGTGCCGTGCGGTGCTTCGATCGCGCCCTGCACGGGCGGCAGGGTGCGCCTGCCCGGCAGCAGCTCCGGCGAGTGCTCGGACAGGAAGTCCATGAAGGAGGACGAGCCGGGCGTCAGGAAGGGTGCCGGCAGACGCCCGGTGCTACGAGGGTTGGCTTCCACGCGAATCCTTCCGAAAGAGGCGGCGGCCCGCCGCCGCGCGGCCAGGCCGATCATGCGTACTGTGCACGGACCTTACCCGTGCCGTCGCCGGTCATCCGTCCCGGTGCCCGTGGCTTTCGCCTGGGGCACCGGGAGGCGCGACGCGCGTCGCCGTCCCCGGTGCCCGCGGCGTTCGGCCAAGGCACCGGGCGGGGGCAACGCGCGTTACTGTCCGCCCTTTTGAACGAAGCTTCGGACGAAGTCCTCCGCGTTCTCCTCAAGCACGTCGTCGATCTCGTCGAGTACGGAGTCGACGTCGTCGGAGAGCTTCTCCTGGCGCTCCTTGAGGTCCTCGGACGCCTGCGCGTCCTGCGCCTGCTCCTCGACCTCTTCCGTGGAACGCGTCGCCTTCTGCTGCCCGCCGCCGGTGTCCTTGGTCGCCATATCCCTCACCCCGCTCGGTTTGCCCGCTTGGTTCGGTGTCTCAAGATCAGACCCTACAAGCCCGGTCTGACATCGGCCCCGCACTTTCTCAACGTCCGGGGATCACCCCCATGATTCCCGGAGATTCCCGCGTGAAGCCCTTTTCAGTGGCCGGACAGCACGCGGACCAGGTCCTCGGCCGTACGGCAGCGGTCCAGGAGCTCCTTCACATGGTTACGTGTACCGCGCAGCGGTTCCAGTGTGGGCACCCGTTGCAGAGAGTCACGCCCGGGCAGGTCGAAGATCACCGAGTCCCAGGAGGCGGCGGCGACGTCGTCGGCGTACTGCTCCAGACAGCGGCCGCGGAAGTAGGCCCTGGTGTCCTCAGGAGGCTTCGTCTCGGCCCGTTCGACCGCCGACTCGTCCAGTAGCCGCTTCATCTTCCCGCGGGCCGCCAGACGGTTGTACAGGCCCTTGTCGGGGCGTACGTCGGCGTACTGCAGGTCCACGAGGTGCAGCCGGGCCGCGTCCCAGTCCACGCCGTCCCGCCGCCGGTAGCCCTCCATGAGCTCCCGCTTGGCGATCCAATCCAGCTCGCCGGAGAGGCTCATCGGATCGTTCTCGAGGCGGTTGAGCGTGTCCTCCCAGCGGACCAGGACGTCCTTGGTCTGGTCGTCGGCGTCCGCCCCGAAGCGCTCCTCGACGTACTTCCTGGCCAGCTCGAAGTACTCCATCTGGAGCTGCACGGCGGTGAGTGTCCGACCGCTGCGGAGCGTGATCAGGCGCTGGAGCGTCGGATCGTGCGACACCTGGTGGAGGGTCCGCACGGGCTGGTCGACGGCGAGGTCGACGTTGATGAAGTTGTCCTCGATCATGGACAGGACCAGGGAGGTCGTGCCCAGCTTGAGGTAGGTGGAGATCTCCGAGAGGTTCGCGTCGCCGATGATCACATGGAGCCGGCGGTACTTCTCGGCGTCCGCGTGCGGCTCGTCGCGGGTGTTGATGATGGGCCGCTTCAGCGTGGTCTCGAGGCCCACCTCCACCTCGAAGTAGTCGGCGCGCTGACTGATCTGGAAGCCGTGCTCGTGGCCGTCCTGGCCGATCCCGACCCGGCCGGCACCGGCCACGACCTGCCGTGAGACGAAGAACGGCGTCAGGTGGCGCACGATGTCCGAGAAGGGGGTCTCCCGCTTCATCAGGTAGTTCTCGTGGGTGCCGTAGGACGCGCCCTTGTTGTCGGTGTTGTTCTTGTACAGGTGGATGGGCTGGGCGCCGGGCAGCTGGGCCGCCCGCTCGGCCGCCTCGGCCATGATCCGCTCGCCCGCCTTGTCCCACAGGACGGCGTCGAGCGGGTTCGTGACCTCGGGAGCGCTGTATTCCGGGTGCGCGTGGTCGACGTAGAGCCGCGCGCCGTTGGTGAGGATGACGTTGGCCAGGCCGATGTCCTCGTCCGTCAGCTGGCTGGAGTCGGCGGCCTCGCGGGCGAGGTCGAAGCCGCGGGCGTCCCGCAACGGGTTCTCCTCCTCGAAGTCCCAGCGGGCGCGTCGCGCCCGGTGCATCGCCGCCGCGTAGGCGTTGACGATCTGGGACGAGGTGAGCATGGCATTGGCGTTCGGGTGGCCAGGAACGGAGATCCCGTACTCCGTCTCGATGCCCATTACTCGCCGTACAGTCATGCGGCCCTCCTTGCCCGGCGGCGCCCCCGTTCGGGAACGTCGCTCAAGTACCGCCGGTTCTCCGATGCGTGTGCGGTGCCCGTCCCCGCACTGCGCGATCCGGCGGTATGGACGAGCCTAGAGCGCCGCTGCGCCGGTGGGGAGATCAATTGCGTCATTGCTCCGGTGTGGTCGATTCATGGCCGAAGACCGTGGAATGCAGGCGGCTGCGGATGCCCTCCTCCGCCGGGACGGAGGATCCCCGGACATCCGCAGCCGGCTCTGCGTTCTACAGGTACTGACCGGTGTTCGCCACCGTGTCGATGGAGCGTCCGGTGTCCGCGCCCTGCTTTCCGGTGACGAGCGTGCGGATGAATACGATCCGCTCGCCCTTCTTGCCGGAAATCCGAGCCCAGTCGTCCGGGTTCGTGGTGTTCGGAAGGTCCTCGTTCTCCTTGAACTCGTCCACGCACGCCTGGAGGAGATGGGAGACCCGGATACCCTTCTGATTGTGGTCCAGGAAGGCCTTGATGGCCATCTTCTTGGCCCGGTCCACGATGTTCTGGATCATGGCTCCGGAGTTGAAGTCCTTGAAGTACAGGACTTCCTTGTCGCCATTCGCGTAGGTGACCTCGAGGAACCGGTTCTCCTCGGACTCCGCGTACATCTGCTCCACGACCGACTGGATCATGGCGTGGGCCGCGGCCTCCTTGGATCCGCTGTGCTCGCCCAGGTCGTCCGCGTGCAGCGGGAGCGAAGGCGTCAGATACTTGGCGAAGATGTCCCTGGCGGCCTCCGCGTCCGGACGCTCGATCTTGATCTTCACATCGAGCCGGCCCGGCCGCAGGATCGCCGGGTCGATCATGTCCTCACGGTTGGAGGCGCCGATGACGATGACGTTCTCCAGCCCCTCCACACCGTCGATCTCGGCGAGCAGCTGCGGGACGATGGTGTTCTCCACGTCCGAGCTGACACCGGAGCCGCGGGTGCGGAAGAGGGATTCCATCTCGTCGAAGAAGACGATGACGGGGGTGCCCTCGCTCGCCTTCTCACGGGCGCGCTGGAAGACGAGGCGGATGTGCCGCTCGGTCTCACCGACGTACTTGTTCAGGAGCTCGGGGCCCTTGATGTTGAGGAAGTAGCTCTTCCCCGCAGGCTGGCCGGTCACCTCGGCGACCTTCTTGGCAAGGGAGTTGGCGACGGCCTTCGCGATCAGCGTCTTGCCGCAGCCGGGCGGGCCGTAGAGCAGGATGCCCTTCGGCGGACGCAGCTCGTGCTCCTTGAAGAGGTCGGGGTACAGATACGGGAGCTCGACCGCGTCACGGATCAGCTCGATCTGGTTCCCCAGGCCGCCGATCTTGTCGTAGTCGACGTCCGGCACCTCTTCGAGGACGAGCTCCTCGACCTCGCTCTTCGGGATGACCTCGTAGACGTAACCGGACCTGGGCTCCAGCAGCAGGGCGTCACCGGGCCGGATGGTGGTGTCCAGCAGCGGCTCGGCGAGCCGCACCACCCGCTCCTCGTCGGTGTGCCCGATGACCAGGGCTCGCTCGCCGTCCTCCAGGATCTCCTTGAGGGTGACGATGTCCCCGGCACGCTCGAACTCCATGGCCTCGACCACGTTGAGCGCCTCGTTGAGCATCACTTCCTGGCCGCGCCTGAGCTCGTCGAGCTCGACGCTGGGGCTCACGTTCACCCGGAGCTTGCGGCCCCCGGTGAAGATGTCGCACGTGCCGTCCTCGTTCACCTGCAGGAAGACACCGAAGCCGGCCGGCGGCTGCGCGAGCCGGTCCACCTCTTCCTTGAGGGCCACGATCTGGTCGCGGGCCTCACGGAGCGTGTTCGCGAGCCGCTCGTTCTGTGCGGACACGCCGGCCAGATTGGTCTGCAGCTCGACGATCCGCTCTTCGAGAATCCTCGTGTGACGCGGAGAGTCGGCGAGCTTACGTCGCAGGACGGCGATTTCCTGCTCGAGATAGGCAACCTGGCCGGCTGGGTCCTCAGACCCCCGCCCCGGCCGGATGCCGCGGTTGATGTCGTCGTCGTGGGCTGCCACGGTCCTCACCTCCTCCAAGGGGAGCTGGACGCTTCCTGACCCTACCTGTGTGGGTGGTGATTGAAACCCCTAGATCACAAAGACTCTCGGGGTGTGTCCGATCTTCACCCTTGCGCTCTCCCTCACGTCAGGGGAATACCCACCCATCAACATCGGAAAGCGGGCGGTTGTATCGTCGGTGGGGTCAACACCCGCCCGAGCGGGCCCGACTTACCTCACGACGCTCCACTCGACGCAGGAAACGGCAGGCGATATGACCGCGCAGCAGGAGACTCTCCCGACGGGTGCCGCGGAGGCTCTGGAGGTCTGGATCGACCAGGACCTCTGTACCGGCGACGGTATCTGCGCGCAGTACGCTCCGGAGGTCTTCGAGCTGGACATCGACGGCCTGGCCTATGTGAAGAGCGCGGACGACGAGCTGCTCCAGGAGGCGGGCGCCACGACGCCGGTGCCGCTCCCGCTGCTCCAGGACGTCGTGGACTCCGCCAAGGAGTGTCCGGGCGACTGCATCCACGTCAGGCGGGTTTCGGACAGGGTCGAGGTCTACGGCCCGGACGCCGGGTAACGGCGCACCGGCACGGAGTCACCTTCAGGCGCACCGCACGGAGTGCCGCCTCAGGCGCCCCGCGCTTCGACGGTGGTACGGACGAACGTGCCGCCCCGCCACCGCCACTTGACCCGCTCCCGCTCGTCGGGGCAGCACCGCGGCACGTCCGGCGACGAGTAGCCGAGCAGTGTCGCGGTGACGGCGCCGTCACGTACGGCGAGATCCGTGACGCTCAGCCGCTGGGCCGGCTCGACGAGGGTGGCCACGACGCGCGGCTCGGCCCCGGCACGCGCGGTGAGTACGTAGAGGCCGCTCGGCGGTGTTCCCGAACCCGCGCGGCAGTGGGCCGCTGCGACCGTCTCGGGCAGGCCGTCGCCGTCGATGTCGCCCGTGGCGTGCCGTGCCACCACGCTGGGCGCTCCGGCGCAGTCGAGCGGGAAGGCCACCTCGTCCGGGTCGGGTGCCGGGCCGGAAGCGGGGGCGGGGGCCGTCGTGGTCGCGGCACCGGCCTGGGAGGCCGTGGCGGCCTCGGGCTGGAGGAGTCCCGCCGCGGCGACGACCGCGGCCATGGCGGCGGCGGTGACGAGCCAGTGCGCGGGGCGGGCGTGGGTGTGCGCGAGGTCCGGGACGGCGGAGGTCTGCACGCGGGGTGTCTCCTGTGGGCTGTGCGGTGCGTCGGGGGTTGGCGGCATCGTGCCATATGTCACAGGTGGGCGGAACAGCGGGGAGGTCGTTCCGGCGCGGTGAACGCGAAAGCGCCGCCCCCGAGTTTCCCGTTCGCCGGGGGAACTCGGGGGCGGCGCCGACGCGTTGTCGGGGCATCAGCCCGGGTACGGGTTCGCGCGGGGCGTCAGCCCTTGTTGGGGCCTTCGTAGTCCTCGCCGTACGCGCCCTTGGCGGGGCGGCGGCGGCGCATCGGGGGCTCGACGCCGTCCGCGAGGCGGCGGGCGGTGACCAGGAACCCGGTGTGCCCGATCATCCGATGGTCGGGGCGCACGGCCAGACCCTCGACGTGCCAGTTGCGGATCATCGACTCCCAGGGCTGCGGCTCGGCGTAGCAGCCGATCTCGCGGATGGACTCGACGGTACGGGCCAGCTGGGTGGTGGTCGCGACGTAGCAGCAGAGGATGCCGCCGGGGACCAGTGCCTTGGAGACGGCCTCCAGGCACTCCCAGGGGGCGAGCATGTCCAGGATGACCCGGTCGACGTCGGTGTCGGTCAGGTTGTCCTGGAGGTCGCCGACGGTGAGCTGCCACGCGGGGTGGGGGCCGCCGAAGTAGCGCTCGACGTTGCCCTTGGCGATCTCGGCGAAGTCCTCGCGGCGCTCGTAGGAGTGCAGCATGCCGGTGTCGCCGATGGCGCGCAGCAGGAAGCTGCTCAGCGAGCCCGAGCCCACCCCCGCCTCGACGACGCGGGCGCCGGGGAAGATGTCGGCGAAGGCCAGGATCTGCCCCGCGTCCTTGGGGTAGACCACGGCGGCACCGCGGGGCATGGACAGGACATAGTCGGGGAGCAGGGGGCGCAGCGCGAGGTAGGCGACGTTTCCCGTGGTTCGGACAACACTGCCCTCGGGGGCGCCGATCAGCTCGTCGTGCGGGAAGGAACCCTTGTGGGTGTGGAAGTTCTTCCCGGCCTCGAGCGTGAACGTGTAGTGGCGTCCCTTGGGATCGGTGAGCTGGACCTGGTCCCCGACCTTGAAGGGCCCGCGACGGCGGGCGGCACCGGTCGGTTCGGACATGGGACCTAGCCTACCTGCTCTCTTTCGGGGCTCGGTGCGCCGCCCGGGGCACCCGGGGCGGGGGGGTGGGCGGAAGGGGCGCGCGGCTGTCGAAGGCGCCCCAGCGGCGGACCGGGCCCGCGACCGAGCCCTCAGGCGGCGGCGCCGGGCCTTGCCATGGCCTTCACGAAGGCGCGTTCCACGTCGGCCGTGGACAGGACGCCGTAGATCTCGCCGGTCTCCTCCACCACGAGGTACTCCGTGGCCGGGGTGGCGCGGAGGTGGTCGAGGAGCGCCTCGCCGGCGAGTTCGGCGGGGACCTTCAGGCCGTCGGTGAGGTCCTGGGCGAGGCCGCTGACGGCGACCCAGGGGCGGCGGTGCTGGGGGATGCCGACGATGGCGGTCTCCCGGACGAGTCCGGTCGGGGCTCCTTGGCCGTCCACGACGACGAGGGCGCGGGCGCCGGCTTCGTTGGCCCGGCGGAGGGCCTCGGAGAGGGGGGTGTCGGAGGCGACGGGCACCGCGCGGCGGGTGAGGGTGCGGGCGCGCAGCTCGGGGAGGTGTTCGCGGAGCCGGGCCATGCGCAGGCTGTTGCCGGCGCCGGTCCAGATGATCGCCGCGAGGATGGCGGCGAGCAGGGCGTCGGTGACGGTGTCCATGCCGCTGATGTCGCCGGTGGCGTTGCCGAGGGCGCCGGTGTGGGTGAGCAGCGGCAGTCCGATGAGGACGGTGACGGCGAGGGCCCGGCCGACCCAGGCGGCGGCGACGGTGCCGCTCATGGGCTTGCCGGTGATCTTCCAGACGACGGCCCGGAGCATGCGGCCGCCGTCGAGGGGCAGGCCGGGCAGCAGGTTGAACGCGGCGACGATCAGGTTGGAGATCATCAGGCCGGCGAGCAGGACGCCGGGGACGGTGCCGGGCTCGACGGCCTGCATCCCGGCGTAGAAGACACCGGCCAGGACGAGGGAGAGGAGGGGGCCGACGAAGGCGAGGACGAATTCGCGGCCGGGTGTCTCGGACTCCTTCTCGATCTCGGATACGCCGCCGAAGAACTGGAGCTGGATGCGGCGCACGGGGAGCTGGAAGCGGAGGGCGGCGACGGTGTGCGCGAGTTCGTGGACGAGGACGGAGGCGTAGAACGCGACGGCGAAGAAGAGCGAGACGAGGTAGCGGGCGTTGCCGAGTTCGGGCAGGACCCGGTCGAGCTGTCCGCCGAACACCCAGGTGATGAGGGCCGCCACGAGGAACCAGCTGGGCGCGACGTAGACGGGCACGCCGAAGACGCGGCCCATGAGGATGCCGCCGCCCGGCTTGTCACCTCCCCGCGGGGTACCGCTCGCGGGGGTGGCGCCGGCCGTGTCGGACCTCGGGCGCGAGCTGCCGCTCTCGTCGTCCTGGTTCACGAGTTCCCTTCACTTACGAGGCGTTTCTCGCTCGATCATGCAGTGTGCGAGGGTCTGACGTCGATGGTATGCCGCTCGCTGTCAGTGGCGGGCCGTAGGGTCTGCGTCATGACTACGAGCCCGCAGCCGCCCGCGTCGCTCTCTCCGTCCCGGGCGAGCGACTTCATGCAGTGCCCTCTGCTGTACCGGTTCCGGGTGATCGACAAGCTGCCGGAGAAGCCGAGCGAGGCCGCGACGCGGGGCACGCTGGTGCACGCGGTGCTGGAGCGGCTCTTCGACGATCCGGCGGCGGAGCGTACGTCGGGGCGGGCCAGGGCGATGGTGCCGAGGCAGTGGGACCGGCTGCTGGAGTCCAAGCCGGAGCTCGGGGAGCTGTTCGACGGCGACGAGGGCGGCGAGCGGCTGGCGCGCTGGCTGAGCGAGGCGGAGCAGCTGGTCGAGCGCTGGTTCACGCTGGAGGATCCGACGCGGCTGGAGCCGGCCGAGCGGGAGCTCTTCGTGGAGACGGAGCTCGAGTCGGGGCTGCGGCTGCGCGGTGTGATCGACCGGATCGATGTCGCGCCGTCGGGCGAGGTGCGGATCGTGGACTACAAGACGGGCAAGGCTCCGCGGCCGGAGTACAGCGAGGGCGCGCTGTTCCAGATGACGTTCTACGCCCTGGTGGTGCGGCGGCTGAAGGGTGTGCTGCCGAGGCGGTTGCAGCTGGTGTACCTGGGCAGCGGTGACGTGCTGACGTACGACCCGGTGGAGGCGGACCTGCGGCGGGTGGAGCGGAAGCTGCTGGCGCTGTGGGACGCGATCAGGACGGCCACGGAGACGGGCGACTGGCGGCCGAGGCCGACGAAGCTGTGCGGGTGGTGCGACCACCAGGCGGTCTGCCCGGAGTTCGGTGGGACTCCCCCGGTCTACCCGCTGTCCGTGCGGCCGGTGGAATCGGGGCAGAATGAAGCCGGTCAAGCGAGCCCTTAAGGAGTACCCGTGGCTATCCGCGTCCTACTGGTCGACGACCAGCCGCTGCTGCGCACCGGTTTCCGGATGATTCTGGAGGCGGAGCAGGACATCGCGGTCGTCGGTGAGGCCGGGGACGGCCTCCAGGCCCTCGACCAGGTGCGGGCGCTGCAGCCGGATGTCGTGCTGATGGACATCCGGATGCCCCGGATGGACGGGGTGGAGGCGACCCGGCAGATCACCGGTCCGGGCCGGGACGGCCCGGCGAAGGTGCTGGTGCTGACGACGTTCGATCTGGACGAGTACGTGGTGGAGGCCCTGCGCGCGGGGGCGAGCGGCTTCCTGTTGAAGGACGCGCCCGCGCATGAGCTGGTGCAGGCGATCCGGGTGGTCGCGGCGGGCGAGGCGATGCTCGCGCCGAGCATCACGCGGCGGCTGCTCGACAAGTACGCGGGTCATCTGCCGTCCGGTGAGGAGCCGGTGCCGGACACGCTGAACACGCTGACGGACCGTGAGGTCGAGGTGTTGAAGCTGGTGGCGCGGGGGCTGTCGAACGCGGAGATCGCCGCGGATCTGTTCGTCTCGGAGACGACGGTCAAGACCCATGTGGGGCACGTGCTGACGAAGCTGGGCCTGCGCGACCGGGTGCAGGCGGCGGTGTACGCGTACGAGAGCGGTCTGGTGCGTCCGGGCGCGCAGTAGCCGCGAAGACGCCGGGCCCCGGGTGGCAGGGGATGCCACCCGGGGCCCGGCGCACGGGCGAGTGAGCCGAAGGGGCGCGCGGCTGTCGAAAGGGAGTCGCGCACAGGGAGCGAGGCACGAGCGACCGAGCACGTCGACCGTCGACAGCCGCATAAAGCGCCCCGGAGGCGAACCGAGCCCCGGAGAAGTGGAACCGAGCCCCCGAGAGGGGGCGCGGTCTCAGCCCTTCTTGATCTCCCAGAAGCGGAAGACGGTGGACGCGTCGAGGGTCCACTCCAGGCCCGTGATGGTGTTGCGGGCCACGGCGTACTGCTTGGCCTGCCAGATCGGCAGCATCGGCAGGTCCTCGGCGACCATGTTCTGGAGCTTGGCGAAGTCCGCCTTGGCGGCGCTGCGGTCGGCGGCGGCGGCCGTGTCGGGGATGATCGTCTCGGAGATCTTGCTGTTCTCGTAGTTGTTCCCGAGGACGTTGTCGTCGCCGAAGAACGGCTGGGTGAAGTTGTCCGGGTCCGGGTAGTCCGGCACCCAGCCCTTCACGTACACGCCGTACTTGCCGGCGGCGATGTCCTTCTCGTACTGGTCGTACTCGACGGACTTCACCTCGGCGTCGAACAGTCCGCTGTCGTTGAGCTGCTTGGCGATGGCGCGGACGTGCTCGTCGGTGGCCGGGCCGTAGCGGCTGGGCGTGGAGTACAGGGTCAGCTTGACCTTGTCGGAGACGCCGGCGGAGCGCAGGGCCTGCTTGGCCTTGGCGGGCTGCGGGCGGTCGCCGTAGCGGTCGAAGAAGGCGGTGTTGTGGCCGAGGATGCCGGCGGGCACGACCGAGTACAGCGGTGTCGCGGTGGACTGGTAGACGCCTTCCACGAGGGCGGCGCGGTCGATGAGGTACGCGATGGCCTTGCGTACGCCCAGCTTGCCGACGACCGGGTCCTTCATGTTGAAGACCAGGTGCTGGACTTCGGCGCTGGAGCCCTCGACGACCTCGATGCCCTTCTCGGCGGCCGTCGGGGAGTCGTTGAGGTTCTTGATGTCGGCGGCGGCGAGTCCTCGGTAGGCCACGTCGATGTCGCCGCGGAGCAGCGCGTCGGCCAGGCCCTTGCGGTCGCCCTGGTAGAACTTCAGCGTGACGCCGTTGTTGCGTACCTTGTTGGTGCCCTGGTACTCGCTGTTGACCGAGAAGACGGCCTGGTTGTCGTTGAAGGACTCCAGCTTGTACGGGCCGGAGCCGACGGCCTTGCCGTCGGTGCGCAGGCCGTCGGCGGAGTATTCGCGGTGGTCCACGATGGAGCCGGCGCCGGAGGCGATCTTGCTGGGGAACGTGGCGTCCGGCACCTTGAGGGTGAAGACGACGGTCCGCTCGTCGGGGGCCTCGATCTTGTCGATGGTGGTGAGGAGCGGTCCGGGACCCTCCTCGTCATCGATCTTCATGGCCCGTTCGAAGGAGAACTTGACGTCCTCGGACGTGAGGGGGTTGCCGTTGCTGAACTTCAGCCCCTCGCGCAGGGTGCAGCGGTAGACCGTGTTGCCGCCCTTGTCGAAGTCGCACTTCTCCGCCGCTTCCGGCTGGGGCGTGGTGGCGCCCTTGGGGAAGCCGAGCAGAGACTGGAAGACGTTGTTGAACAGCAGCCAGGAGCCGGGGTCGTAGCCGGCCGCCGGGTCGGTGGCCAGGACCTCGTCGGACATGCCGACGACGACCGAGTCGCCGCCTTCATCGGCGCCCTTGTCCTTGTCCGTACCACAGCCGCTGAGCATGGCGGCGGCGAGCCCCGCGGCGAGCGGGGCCGTCAGCCACTTGTTGTGTGCCTTCACAGGAACCTTGCCTCTGGATCTCTTGTCGGCCGGGCCATGTGCGCGGCCGTGTACAGCAGGAGTCACGCGGTGCCTCGGCCGAGCTCCCAGAGCTGGAGGTCCGAGGAGGTGTTCAGGGCCCATTCGACGCCGGTCACGTCGTCGCGGGAGGCCACGTACTGCTTGCCCTGCCAGAGCGGGAGCACCGGGACGTCGGTGGCGACGATCTCCTGGAGCTGCTCGAAGGCCGGGGAGGCGGCGGTACGGTCGGCCGCCCGGCGCGAGGCCGGGATGAGCTGCTTGCGCGCGGTGTCGCTGACGTAGGGGCTGTTGAGGAAGTTGCCCTCGTCGAGGAACGGCGCGATGTAGTTGTCCGGGTCGGGGAAGTCGGGGAACCAGCCGAGTCCGTAGGCGGCGTACTCGCCGCGCTTCTGGGCGGGCCGGAAGATGGACCACTTGTCGCCCTTGATGGACACGTCGAAGAGTCCGCCGGCGTTGAGCTGGTCGCGCAGCGCCTTGAACTCCTTCTCGGTGCCGGGGCCGTAGTGGTCGGTGGTGTAGTTCAGCGTCAGCTTCACGGGGGTGGTGATGCCGGCGTCGCGCAGGATGCCGGCGGCCTTCTTCTCGCTGGGCTCGCCGTACTTGTTGAAGAACGAGTTGGTGTGCGTGGCGATGCTGGACGGGACGAGCGAGTACAGCGGTGTGGCGGTGGAGCCGTACACCTTCTCGGCGATCTGTCCGCGGTCCACGACGGCGGCCATCGCCTGGCGGACGGCCCTGTCCTTGACGGCGGGGGCCTTGGTGTTGAAGGCGAGGTAGCGGATCTCGAGACCGGGGACCTCCAGGAGCCTGATGCCGGCCTTGGGCCTGGTCCTGAGCTCCTCGATCTGCTCGGGCGACATGGTGCGGGTCATCATGTCGATGTCACCGGCGTCGAGTGCCTCGCCCATGGCGTCGGAGTCGGTGAAGGAGCGCAGCTCCACCTTCTCGTTGTGGAGCTTGATGTCGCCCTTGTAGTGCGGGTTCCTGGTGAAGACGGCCTTGACCAGCTGGTCGTCCTCGACTTCGGCCTTCATGGTGTACGGGCCTGAGCCGTCGACCTGGAAGCCGTCGCGCAGCTTCTTCGCGTCGTACACGTCCTTGCTGACGATGCCGGCGACGGGCGTCGAGAGCTTGTACGGGAAGGTGGCGTCGGGCGTCTTCAGATGGAAGACGATCTCCGTGTCGCCCTTGGTCTCGATGGTGTCGATGTTCGTGAGGAGGCCGGCCGCGCCGTTGTCGGCGTTGATGGCCAGGACGCGTTCGATGGAGAACCTGACGTCGTCGGCGGTGACGGGCTTGCCGTCCCCGAAGGAGACGCCCTCGCGCAGGGTGCAGCGGTAGCTCTCGTTCGCCCGGTCGGTGAAGTCGCAGTGGGAGGCGGCGTCGGGTACGGGCCGGCCGCCGCCGCGCGGGACGCGCAGGAGGGTCTGGAGGGTCTGGCGGAGCACGTTCCAGACGCCGGTGTCGTAGGCGTAGGCCGGGTCGAACGGGGCGGGGGCGTCGGCTGAGGCGCTGAACTCGTCCGTGGTCCCGACGACGATGGCGCGGCCTTCGCGGCCCTGCTCCCCGTCCATGCCGCCGCAGGCGACGAGTACGGGGGCCAGCAGACCGAGCACGGTCGGCAGCACCAAGGTCTTGCGGTTCATCAGGGACGTTCTCCTCATCCGGCACGGGGGTACGGCGGTGCGGAGACTCCGCCGCGGCCGCCCGGTCGGGGCGGCGGCGATCGGGCCGTGATGCGGAACGATCGATCCGGTGTTCGCGACGGCGGGGTGGCCGTCGAGAACCCCCGGAAAGTGCGGCGAAGCCTCGCGAAGAGATTAGTAGGCAATGCCACCCAAGCTGGACCACGCGCGAGTTGACGCGTCATCAGGAAATGATCAATCTGCCCCGCCCATTCATCCCCGATCACCGGAATGATTCGTACACCGCTTCATGAATCAGGACACATGGACACGGCCGAAGCCGCGCTATCCGGGCATGCGGGCGCTTGGGGACGTTCCCGACGTACGACACTGAGTGAGCAAGGTCACGTTGGGGGCATTTCCGGCAGGTCACAGAAAATACATGCCTCGGCGCCCTGAGTTTTCGCCGTATTCAACGAACGACGCTGGGTGTGCGACTCAGTTCATTTCCGTGATCAATGTGCGGAGAAAACCGAGATCGACTTCTTCGAGGGAGCCGACGACGACCCGGCCGTGCGCGGGCGCGATGGGGGCGAGGGAGGGAACGGCGACGACCCGGCAGCCGGCCGCCTCCGCGGCGGCCACGCCGGTGGCGGTGTCCTCGACGACGGCGCATCTCGCCGGCTCGGCGCGCACCCCGCGCGCGGCGAACAGATACGGGTCGGGGTGCGGCTTCGTACGGGGCACCTCGTCGCCCGCGACGGTGAGCGTGAAGCGGTCGGGGCCGAGGGAGCACAGGACCCGGTCGATGATCCGCCGGTGCGAGGCCGAGACAAGGGCGGTGGGGATCCGGTGCGTGGCCAGCTCGTCCAGCAGCCGTTCGGCGCCGGGCATGAGGGGTACGCCGCCGTCGATGCGCTCCTCGAACCGGTCGTTGAGCAGCACGGTGAGCTCGGCGAGGCCGATGTCGGCGCCGGTGGCCTCGATGAGGTACCCCGCGCTGCGGGTCATCGGCCCGCCGACGACGATGTCCCGCCACGACTCGTCCAGCCGGTGGCCGAGCTCCGCGAAGACGGCGACCTCCGCGTCCCACCAGAAGCCCTCGGTGTCGACGAGTGTGCCGTCCATGTCGAGGAAGACGGCCTGCAGGGCGGAGCCTTCGGCCGTGCGGGTCGCGGACGCGGGGACCGTGCTGGTCATCCGGCACACCTCCATGGGGGACGAGAAGGCCGGCCGCCCTCCCCGCGGGAGACTCCCGGTGGGGTGGAGCGACCGGCCTGCGCTGGACCGACCAGTGTACGTCCCGGCACGTCAGCGCGCGTTGAAGTACTTCGCCTCGGGGTGGTGGATGACGATCGCGTCGGTCGACTGCTCCGGGTGGAGCTGGAACTCCTCCGAGAGGTGGACGCCGATCCGCTCCGGCTCCAGCAGGTCGGCGATCTTGGCACGGTCCTCCAGGTCCGGGCACGCGCCGTACCCGAGCGAGAACCGGGCGCCCCGGTACTTCAGAGCGAACATGTCCTCGACGTCCGCGGGGTCCTCGCCGCCGAAGCCGAGCTCGGCGCGCACCCGGGCGTGCCAGTACTCGGCGAGCGCCTCGGCCAACTGGACGGACAGACCGTGCAGTTCCAGGTAGTCGCGGTACGCGTCGGAGGCGAAGAGCTCGGCCGTCGCCTCGCCGATCCGGGAACCGACCGTGACGACCTGGAGGCCGACCACATCGGTCTCGCCGGACTCCTCGGGGCGGAAGAAGTCCGCCAGGCACAGCCGCCGGCCACGCCGCTGGCGCGGGAAGGTGAAGCGGGTCCGCTCGTTGCCGCGTTCGTCCAGGATGATCAGGTCGTCGCCCTTGGACACGCACGGGAAGTAGCCGTAGACCACGGCCGCCTCCAGCAGGTTCCGTGTGTGCAGCTGGTCCAGCCAGCCGCGCAGCCGGGGCCGGCCCTCCGTCTCGACGAGCTCCTCGTAGCTGGGCCCGTCACCCGTACGGGCCTGCTTCAGCCCCCACTGGCCCTTGAACAGGGCCCCTTCGTCCAGCCATCCGGCGTACTCCTTGAGCTGGATGCCCTTGATGACGCGGGTGCCCCAGAACGGCGGCTCGGGTACGGGGTTGTCGGTGGCCACATCGGAGCGCACGCCGCTCTCGGGCGCCCGCTCCTCGACCACGACGGCGCCGGCGGCGCGTACGCGGCGCTGCCTGAGCTCGGGAAGCGCGGCGCCGGGGACGCCCCGCTTGACGGCGATGAGGGCGTCCATCAGCCGCAGGCCCTCGAAGGCGTCGCGCGCGTAGCGGACTTCGCCCTCGTAGATCTCGTAGAGGTCCTGTTCGACATAGGCGCGGGTGAGGGCCGCGCCGCCGAGGATGACGGGGTACTTGGCGGCCAGCTCGCGCTGGTTGAGCTCCTCCAGGTTCTCCTTCATGATCACGGTCGACTTCACGAGGAGACCGGACATGCCGATGACGTCGGCCGCGTGCTCCTCGGCGGCCTCCAGGATCGCGGAGACGGGCTGCTTGATGCCCAGGTTGACGACGTTGTAGCCGTTGTTGGAGAGGATGATGTCGACCAGGTTCTTGCCGATGTCGTGGACGTCTCCACGGACCGTGGCGAGGACGATGGTGCCCTTGCCCTCGGCGTCGGACTTCTCCATGTGCGGTTCGAGGTAGGCGACCGCGGTCTTCATGACCTCGGCCGACTGGAGGACGAACGGCAGCTGCATCTGGCCGGAGCCGAACAGCTCTCCGACGACCTTCATGCCGTCGAGCAGGGTCTCGTTGACGATGTCGAGGGCCGGGCGCTCGGCGAGCGCCTCGTCCAGGTCGGCTTCCAGACCGTTCTTCTCACCGTCGATGATGCGCCGCTTGAGCCGCTCGTCCAGGGGCAGCGCGAGGAGCTCCTCGGCCTTGCCCGCCTTCATGGACTTGGTGTCGACGCCCTCGAACAGCTCCATCAGCTTCTGGAGCGGGTCGTAGCCCTCGGAACGCCGGTCGTAGATGAGGTCCAGGGCCGTGGTGACCTGCTCCTCGTCGAAGCGGGCGATCGGGAGGATCTTGGACGCGTGCACGATCGCCGAGTCCAGCCCCGCCTTGACGCACTCGTCCAGGAAGACGGAGTTGAGCAGGATCCGGGCGGCCGGGTTGAGGCCGAAGGAGATGTTCGACAGGCCGAGCGTGGTCTGGACGTCCGGGTGCCGGCGCTTGAGCTCGCGGATGGCCTCGATCGTCGCGATGCCGTCCTTGCGGGACTCCTCCTGACCGGTGCAGATGGTGAAGGTGAGGGTGTCGATGAGGATGTCGGACTCGTGGACCCCCCAGTTGGTGGTGAGGTCCGTGATGAGCCGTTCGGCGATCGCCACCTTCGTCTCGACGGTGCGGGCCTGGCCCTCCTCGTCGATGGTGAGGGCGATGAGCGCGGCGCCGTGCTCCTTGGCGAGCGCGGTGACCTTGGCGAACCGCGACTCGGGGCCGTCGCCGTCCTCGTAGTTCACGGAGTTGATCACGGCCCGGCCGCCGAGCTTCTCCAGGCCGGCCCGGATGACGTCGACCTCGGTGGAGTCCAGCACGATGGGCAGCGTGGACGCGGTGGCGAAGCGTCCCGCCAGCTCCTCCATGTCGGCGACACCGTCGCGGCCCACGTAGTCGACGCACAGGTCGAGCATGTGGGCGCCCTCGCGGATCTGGTCGCGGGCCATCTCGACGCAGTCGTCCCAGCGGCCCTCCAGCATGGCGGTGCGGAACTTCTTCGACCCGTTGGCGTTCGTCCGCTCGCCGATGGCGAGGTACGAGGTGTCCTGCCGGAACGGCACGGTCTGGTACAGGGAGGCGGCGCCCGGCTCCGGGCGGGGTTCCCGCTCCGTCGGGGCGAGGTCGCGGACCCGCTCGACGACCTGGCGCAGATGCTCGGGCGTCGTACCGCAGCAGCCGCCGACCAGCGACAGCCCGTACTCGCGGACGAAGGTCTCCTGCGCGTCGGCCAGCTCGGGGGCGGTGAGGGGGTAGTGGGCGCCGTCCTTGCCCAATACGGGCAGGCCCGCGTTGGGCATGCAGGACAGCGGGATACGGGAGTGCCGGGCCAGGTAGCGCAGGTGCTCGCTCATCTCGGCGGGGCCCGTGGCGCAGTTCAGGCCGATCATGTCGATGCCGAGCGGCTCCAGCGCGGTGAGCGCGGCGCCGATCTCGGAGCCGAGGAGCATGGTGCCGGTGGTCTCGACGGTGACGGAGACGATCAGCGGGACGTCGGCGCCGATGGCCTCCAGGCCCCGGCGGGCGCCGAGGACGGCGGCCTTCGTCTGGAGGAGGTCCTGGGTGGTCTCCACGAGCAGGGCGTCGGCGCCGCCGGCGATCAGGCCCTCGGCGTTCTGCTGGTAGGCGTCGCGGAGGACGGTGTACGGGGCGTGGCCGAGCGTCGGCAGCTTGGTGCCGGGGCCCATGGAGCCGAGGACCCAGCGCTGCTGTCCAGTGGAGGCGGTGTACTCGTCGGCGACCTCGCGGGCGATCCGGGCGCCGGACTCCGACAGCTCGAAGACACGGCCCGCGATGTCGTACTCGCCGAGCGCGGCGAAGTTCGCACCGAAGGTGTTGGTCTCGACACAGTCGACGCCCACGGCGAAGTACGCGTCGTGGACGGAGCGGACGATGTCGGGGCGGGTCACATTGAGGATCTCGTTGCAGCCCTCGAGGTTCTCGAAGTCGTCGAGGGTGGGGTCCTGCGCCTGGAGCATCGTGCCCATGGCTCCGTCGGCCACGACCACACGGGTCGCGAGGGCCTCACGGAGGGCAGCGGCACGAGTCCTGCTGTCAGCGGAAGGGGTAGGCAACGAGGCCATGGAATAGCTCCCTGGGATGCGACGGCTGTCGGCTTTGCGGCTTCGGGGGAAGGCGCACCCGGCCAGCGTAGCCGCCCCTGTGCCGGGGTGGACACGTTGTCCCACGTGGCGGACGGCATGCTGTGCGGGGGCGAAGTCCGGCCAGCGCCGTCCCGGGACGTTCAGCCATGTGGCCAGCGGTCGGTAACGACCGATAGTGTTCAGCATTGTCGAACCGCATAGGGAAGGGCCGGGGATGGCGAAGAACATCCAGTCGCTTGAACGGGCGGCGGCGATGCTGCGACTGCTCGCGGGTGGCGAGCGCCGTCTCGGACTGTCCGACATCGCGTCGTCCCTGGGGCTGGCCAAGGGCACCGCCCACGGGATCCTGCGCACCCTCCAGACGGAGGGCTTCGTGGAGCAGGACGCGGCGTCCGGGCGGTACCAGCTGGGCGCCGAGCTGCTCAGGCTCGGCAACAGCTACCTGGACGTGCACGAACTGCGGGCGCGGGCCCTGGTGTGGACGGACGACCTGGCGCGGTCCAGCGGCGAGAGCGTCCACCTCGGTGTGCTGCACCAGCACGGCGTGCTGGTCGTCCACCATGTATTCCGTCCGGACGACAGCCGTCAAGTGCTGGAGGTCGGCGCGATGCAGCCGCTGCACTCGACGGCGCTGGGGAAGGTGCTGTCGGCGTACGACCCGGTGGCGCACAGCGAGGCCCTCGAGGTGGAGCGCAAGGCGTACACACCGCGTACGGTCACGGCCCTGAACGACTTCGAGCACCTCCTGGACGTCACACGCGCGCGCGGCTGGGCCGCCGACGTGGAGGAGACCTGGGAGGGCGTGGCCTCGGTCGCGGCGCCCATCCACGACCGGCGCCGGATGCCGGTCGGCGCGGTGGCCATCACGGGCGCCGTCGAGCGCGTGTGCGACGCGGGCGAGCTGCGCTCGGAGCTGATCGCTGCGGTACGGGACTGCGCCCGCGCGGTCTCCCGCGACCTGGGCGCCGGCCGCTTCTGACCCGGGCGGACGGCCGGGGCGCCTGCCCCCGCAGGGCCCTCGCGGGCCTGGTGACGGGGGGCGGACGGCCGGACACCTGCCACCGCAGGGCTCCTCGCGGGCCCGCGCCGCGCCCTCGCGGGTGTCCCGAGCCCGCGCCCGCCCCCACAGGCCCCTCGCCCGCCGCAGGGGCCCCTCTCGGGCCCCCGCCGTCGAGGCCGCGCGCCCGGGGCCGGTCGCGCCACGAGGGATCGCGCACCCGAGCCCCCTCACGAAGGCCGCCGCCGTCGCCGTACGGCCAAAAGCCTCCCAGCGCCTCCACGCGCGCGTGGGGGCGTTCCCAGGGGTTGCGGGCCGGGTGCCGTCGCCCCTCCGGGCGGGCCGGGTCACGTCGCCGCATCATCGGTAACGATCCGGGTCTCCCGCACGAGAACCCTTGACGCCGAATTAACCCGGGGGCAAAACTGCCGTTCATCGGTCGGCATTGTCGAACACCTACCGGCAATACGCGCTAGAGTGTGGCAACGCCAGGAGGCCGGCAACGCCCTCACCAGAGGGCGCGGACCACCGGAGGGACCCGGTGTCCGCCTTTCCCTGGACGAAGGACAAAGGAGTCGCGGGTGTCCAGCTCCGACATCTTCATCGGCGAGGTCATCGGGACCGCCGTACTCATCCTGCTCGGTGGTGGCGTCGTCGCCGCCGTCGTACTGAAGCGCTCCAAGGCGCAGAACGCCGGCTGGCTGGCGATCACCTTCGGGTGGGGATTCGCGGTCATGACCGCGGTCTACATGGCCGGTTCTCTCTCCGGCGCCCACCTCAACCCGGCGGTCACCGTCGGTATCGCGATCAAGGACGGCGACTGGCAGAACGCCCCCGTCTACTTCGCGGGACAGCTCCTCGGCGCCATGATCGGTGCCGCCCTGGTCTGGATCGCCTACTACGGCCAGTTCCAGTCGCATCTCCGTGACCCGGAGATCGTTTCCAAGCCGGTCGCCGGCGCGATCGAGGGCCCCGGCCCCGTCCTCGGCATCTTCTCCACCGGCCCCGAGATCCGGAACGCCTGGCAGAACCTCGCCACCGAGATCATCGGCACGCTCGTGCTCGTCCTGGCCGTGCTCACCCAGGGCCTGAACGACAGCGGCAAGGGCCTCGGCATCCTCGGCGGACTCATCGTCGCCCTCGTCGTCGTCTCCATCGGCCTGTCGCTCGGCGGCCCGACCGGATACGCCATCAACCCGGCGCGCGACCTCGGTCCCCGCATCGTGCACGCCCTGCTCCCGCTGCCCAACAAGGGCGGCTCCGACTGGAGCTACGCCTGGATCCCCGTCGTCGGCCCGCTGATCGGTGGTTCGCTCGCCGCGGGTATCTACAACCTCGCGTTCGCCTGAGCCCAGCCGATCCGTCCGCCCCTTTACAGACATCGAGGAGCACACCCCCTATGACTGCCACTTCGCACGGCACCGGGCCGTTCATCGCGGCCATCGACCAGGGCACGACCTCCAGCCGCTGCATCGTCTTCGACCGCGACGGACGCATCGTCTCCGTCGACCAGAAGGAGCACGAGCAGATCTTCCCCAAGCCCGGCTGGGTGGAGCACGACGCCGCCGAGATCTGGACCAACGTCCAGGAGGTCGTGGCCGGCGCGATCGAGAAGGCCGGCATCACGGCCGCCGACGTCAAGGCCATCGGCATCACCAACCAGCGTGAGACCACACTGCTCTGGGACAAGCACACCGGTGAGCCCGTCCACAACGCCCTCGTCTGGCAGGACACCCGGACCGACGCCCTGTGCAAGGAGCTCGGCCGCAACGTCGGGCAGGATCGTTTCCGCCGCGAGACCGGACTGCCCCTCGCCTCCTACTTCGCCGGCCCCAAGGTCCGCTGGCTGCTGGACAACGTCGAGGGCCTCCGGGAGCGCGCCGAGCGCGGCGACATCCTCTTCGGCACCATGGACTCCTGGGTCATCTGGAACCTGACGGGCGGTGTCGACGGCGGTCGCCACGTCACCGACGTCACCAATGCCTCCCGCACCATGCTGATGAACCTGCACACCATGGAGTGGGACCAGAAGATCCTGGAGTCCATGGACGTCCCGGCGGCCGTGCTGCCGGAGATCCGCTCATCCGCCGAGGTGTACGGCCAGGTCAAGGGCGGCGTCCTCGACGGCGTCCCGGTCGCCTCCGCGCTGGGCGACCAGCAGGCGGCCCTGTTCGGCCAGACCTGCTTCTCCGAGGGCGAGGCCAAGTCGACCTACGGCACCGGCACCTTCCTGCTGCTGAACACCGGCGAGAAGATCATCAACTCCTACTCGGGGCTGATCACCACCGTGGGCTACAAGATCGGCGACGAGGCGCCGGTGTACGCCCTGGAGGGCTCGATCGCCGTCACCGGCTCGCTGGTGCAGTGGATGCGCGACCAGATGGGCCTGATCAACTCCGCCGCCGAGATCGAGACCCTCGCGTCCTCGGTGGAGGACAACGGCGGCGCGTACTTCGTACCGGCCTTCTCCGGCCTGTTCGCCCCGTACTGGCGCTCCGACGCCCGCGGTGTGATCGCCGGCCTCACCCGGTACGTCACCAAGGCGCACATCGCGCGCGCCGTCCTCGAGGCCACCGCCTGGCAGACCCGCGAGATCACCGACGCCATGACGAAGGACTCCGGCGTCGAACTGACCGCGCTCAAGGTCGACGGCGGCATGACCTCGAACAACCTGCTGATGCAGACCCTCTCGGACTTCCTGGACGCGCCCGTGGTGCGTCCGATGGTCGCCGAGACCACCTGCCTCGGCGCCGCCTACGCCGCCGGCCTGGCCGTCGGCTTCTGGCCCGATACCGACGCGCTGCGCGCCAACTGGCGCCGGGCCGCCGAGTGGACCCCCCGCATGGACGCTGACAAGCGTGACAGCGAGTACAAGAGCTGGCTCAAGGCCGTTGAGCGGACCATGAGCTGGATCGAGGACGAGGAGTAAATCGACATGACCACCCTGCAGAGCGTCCCCTCCCTCGGGACGCACCCGGCTGCCGGTTCCCTGCCGAGCCGTGCGGAGACTCGGGAGCAGCTCTCCAAGGCGACGTACGACCTCCTGGTGATCGGCGGCGGCATCCTGGGCATCTCCACCGCCTGGCACGCCGCGCAGTCGGGACTGCGGGTGGCCCTGGTGGACGCCGGCGACTTCGCCGGCGCCACCTCCTCCGCCTCCTCCAAGCTGCTCCACGGCGGTCTGCGCTACCTGCAGACCGGCGCGGTGAAGCTGGTCGCGGAGAACCACTTCGAGCGCCGTGCGGTCTCCCGCCAGGTGGCACCCCACCTGGCCAACCCGCTCACCTTCTACCTGCCGGTGTACAAGGGCGGGCCGCACGGCGCCGCGAAGCTCGGCGCGGGCGTCTTCGCCTACTCGGCGCTCTCCGCCTTCGGGGACGGCGTCGGCCACCTGCTCAGCCCCGCGAAGGCGGCGCAGGACGTGCCCGAGCTGCGCACCGACAACCTCAAGGCCGTGGCCGTGTACGGCGACGACCAGATGAACGACGCGCGCATGGCCCTCATGACGGTCCGTGCGGCCGTCGAGTCCGGCGCCACCGTCCTCAACCACGCCGAGGTCACCGGCCTGCGCTTCACCCGGGGCCGGGTCACCGGCGCGGACCTCAGGGACCGCACCGACGGCACCGAGTTCGGTGTCGACGCGCGCCTCGTGCTCAACGCCACCGGCCCCTGGGTCGACCACCTGCGCCGGATGGAGGACCCGAACGCGGCCCCCTCCATCCGCCTCTCCAAGGGCGCCCACCTCGTCCTGAAGCGCACCTCGCCGTGGAAGGCCGCGCTGGCGACGCCGATCGACAAGTACCGCATCACGTTCGCCCTGCCCTGGGAGGACATGCTGCTGCTCGGTACGACGGACGAGGAGTACGAGGGCGACCCGGGCGAGGTCGCGGTCACCGAGAAGGACACCGCCCAGATCCTGGACGAGGCCGCCTTCTCCATCCGGGACCAGCAGCTCTCCCGGGACCTGATCACCTACGCCTTCGCCGGTCTGCGGGTGCTGCCCGGCGGGCCGGGCGACACCTCCAAGGCCAAGCGGGAGACCGTGGTCACCGAGGGCCGCGGCGGCATGCTCTCGGTCGCCGGCGGCAAGTGGACGACATTCCGCCACATCGGCCGCACGGTGATGACGAAGCTGGCGTCGCTGCCGGGGCGGCCGCTCGGCGAGGACATGGAGCCGATCGCGTCCCTGCCGAAGAAGCTCCCCCTGCCGGGCATCGCCAACCCGAACGCGGTGGCCCACCGGCTGCTCGTCGACGGCGGTGCGCCGGGACCGCGCATGGCGGCGGACACCGCCCGGCACCTGGCCACGCACTACGGCTCGCTCTCCTTCGACATCGCGCGGCTGGCGAACGAGAACCCCGAGCTGGGGCAGCGCATCCACCCGGACGCGCCGGAGATCTGGGCGCAGGTCGCCTACGCCCGTGACCACGAGTGGGCCGAGACGGCGGACGACGTGCTGCGCCGCCGTACGACGCTGACGATCCGGGGCCTGGCGACGGACGAGATCCGGGGCAAGGTCGAGGAGATGCTCGGCGAGAGGAACTGACCCCCGCACGGGTCGGTGTCGAGGGCGGCTCCCGCGCGGGAGCCGCCCTCGGCGTACCCGGTGGCGGGCCGTACCGGCCGGTACCCGCCCTCGGCCGATACAGCACCCGGACGTGTACAGGGGCTGCGGGAGGGGGCCCCGCACGCCGTAAGGTTGGTCCGTACGCACGGAACTTCGGAAGGAGGCCTGGGTGATCGAGCTCGAGGGGGTTCCCGAGCTGATCGACCCGGTCATGGTGGCCGCGTTCGAGGGCTGGAACGACGCCGGCGACGCTGCCTCCACCGCGGTCGCGCACCTGGAACGGGAGTGGAAGGGCGAGGTGTTCGCGGCGCTCGACGCCGAGGACTACTACGACTTCCAGGTCAACCGGCCCACGGTGTGGCTTGACGGCGGGGTACGGCGGATCACGTGGCCCACCACCCGGCTCTCCGTGGTCCGGGTGGGCGGGGACAAGCCGCGCGACCTGGTCCTGGTGCGCGGTATCGAGCCGTCCATGCGCTGGCGCTCGTTCTGCAACGAGATCCTGGGCTTCGCGCACGAGCTGGGCGTGGAGATGGTCGTGATCCTCGGCGCGCTGCTCGGTGACACCCCGCACACGCGCCCGGTTCCGGTCAGCGGTGTCACGTCCGACCCGGACCTCGCCCGCAGCCTGGACCTGGAGGAGACGCGGTACGAGGGGCCCACCGGCATCGTCGGCATCCTCCAAGAGGCGTGCACGCACGCGGGAGTTCCGGCGGTGAGCCTGTGGGCAGCGGTCCCGCACTACGTCTCGCAGCCGCCGAATCCGAAGGCGACGCTCGCGCTGCTGAACCGGCTGGAGGACCTGATCGACCTGCGGATCCCGCTGGGCGAACTGGCCGAGGACGCCCGGGCCTGGCAGGTCGGTGTGGATCAACTCGCGTCCGACGACAGCGAGGTGGCGGAGTACGTGCAGACGCTGGAGGAGGCGCGGGACACCGCTGAGCTCCCGGAGGCGTCGGGCGAGGCCATCGCCCGGGAGTTCGAGCGCTACCTGCGGCGGCGGGACGGCGGCCCGGGCGGCGGCCCCGGTGGCCCCGGTGGCGGGCCCGGGACGGGCCACGCGACGGACATCGGCGACAGCGCGTACCTGCGGGACACCGGGGGCGGTCGGAGCCGACCGCCGAAACCGCCCGAACCGTCCGAGCAGTCCGGATCCTCCGGGGCCTCCGGATCCTCCGGGGCGTCCGGATCCTCCGGGGCGTCCGGGGCGGACGAGGACACGCCACCGACCGGCGGACCCGGCGGCGAGACCGCCGACGGAGCCGACAGCACGGGCGCCGGCAACACCGGCAACACCGGCGGCGACAGCGACGGCAGCGGGGACGGCGGCCCGGAGAAGTCCGGGGAGTAGCGGCGAAGACGGGGCGGCACCGCATCGGCGGTGCCGCCCCTTTCCGTCGCTCGCACCCCGCCGATCACCGGCCGGCTCGTACACGGTCCGGGGTGGGACGGACGTCGAGGCACACCTGCGGCGGATCCGCACGGCCGCCCCGGGCGCGGTCGTGTGGCACCGAAGCGGACCGCCCCCGGACGGGGTGTCCGGGGGCGGTCGGGGTGGTCCCTCGCGGGCGTGCCGCTGTTACAGGGCGACGCCCATCAGGGCGTCGACGGCGCGTGAGACGACGCCGGGCGCGGTCTCGTCGGTGCCGCCCTCGGTGTCCTGGAGCGCGGCCCAGCGGTCGACCGCCGCGAGCGCCCTCGGGGTGTCGAGGTCGTCGGCGAGCGCGTCGCGGATCTCCTCGACGAGAGCGTCGGCGGACGGTCCGTCGGGCCGGGCCACGGCCGCGCGCCAGCGCCCGAGGCGCTCCACGGCCTCTTCGAGGACCTGGTCGGTCCACTCCCAGTCGGCGCGGTAGTGGTGGGCGAGCAGCGTGAGCCGGATCGCGGCCGGGTCGACGCCCGCGCGCCGCAGCGCGGAGACGAAGACCAGGTTGCCCTTGGACTTGGACATCTTCTCGCCGTGCAGGGCGACCATGCCCGCGTGGACGTACGCCTTGGCGAACGGGTACTCGCCGGTCAGGGCCTGGGCGTGGGACGCCCCCATCTCGTGGTGCGGGAAGACGAGGTCGGAGCCGCCGCCCTGCACGTCGAAGCCCATGCCCAGGTGCTCCAGGGCGATGGCGACGCACTCGATGTGCCAGCCGGGCCGGCCGGGGCCGAGGCTGCGGCCGTCCCAGCTGGGTTCGCCCTCGCGGGCGGCGAGCCACAGGACCGGGTCGAGCGGGTTCTTCTTGCCGGGGCGGTCGGGGTCGCCGCCGCGCTCGGCGGAGAGGGCCCGCATGAACGCGGCGTCGTAGTGGGAGACCTCGCCGAAGTGCGGGTCGGCCTCGACGGAGTAGTAGACGTCGCCTTCGAGCTCGTACGCGGCGCCGGCGTCCCGCAGGCGCTCGATCAGCGGCACGATGCCCGGTATCGCCTCGACGGCACCGATGTAGTGCTTCGGGGGCAGCATCCGCAGGGCGGTCATGTCCTCGCGGAAGAGTGCGGTCTCGCGCTCCGCGAGGCCGGTCCAGTCGATGCCGTCGCGTACGGCCCGCTCCAGGAGGGGGTCGTCCACGTCGGTGACGTTCTGGACGTAGTGGACCTGCCGCTTGGTGTCGAGCCACACGCGCTGAACGAGGTCGAACGCGTTGTAGGTCGCCGCGTGACCCATGTGGGTCGCGTCGTACGGCGTGATGCCGCAGACGTAGATACGGGCGACGGGGCCGGGGTCGAGGGTCACTCGTCCACCGGTCGCGGTGTCGTGGATCCGGAGGTCGCGGCCCTTGCCGGGCAGGGCGGGGACCTCAGAAGCGGGCCAGGCATGCATGTCATGAGCGTAACCGGACGCGTGTTCCGGATACGAACCGGATACGGGATCATGACCGGTTACACACTCTTGTGCGATGCGCCGGGATGTGCGGGGGTCAGACGGGCGGCCAGGGGATCGCGGGCCACTGACCGGAGGGTTCCGGGTGCCTGGCCGCCTTGCGCAGGGCGGCGACCCGGTCGCGAACCGCCGCGACCTCGGCCGGAGTGATCAATTCCGCCAGCCGGGTGGCGAGCGTGGCGCCGGCCGCGAGCCGGGCGTCCAGCCGGGCGAGCACCTCCAGCGCCTCCGCCGGGAGCGGTTCGCCCGCCCAGCCCCACAGCAGCGTGCGCAGCTTGTCGTCCACGTGGAAGGTGACGCCGTGGTCGATGCCGTACAGCCGGCCGTCGGGCGCGGGCAGCAGGTGGCCGCCCTTGCGGTCGCCGTTGTTGATCACCGCGTCGAGCACGGCGAGCCGCCGCAGCCGGATGTCGTCGGCGTGGACGAGCAGGGCCGTGCGGCCCTCGCCGACCTGGGCCTGGCCGACCGCCTTCCAGCCGTCGCCCGGCTCGTCCTCCTCCACGAGCGCGAGGAGCGAGACCGACGGGTCGCCGTCGATCCACAGCTGGACCATGCCCTGGCCGTACGGACCGTCCCGCAGCACGGTCGGCGGGACGAGGTCCCAGCCGGTGGCCCGGGCGACCTCGTAGGCGGCGACCTCGCGCTGGGCGAGGGTGCCGTCGGGGAAGTCCCACAGCGGCCGCTCGCCCGCGACGGGCTTGTAGACGCAGTCGGCCGTCTCGCCCTCGTACGAGACCGAGCAGAGCAGCACCGCGTTCGACGCCTCGCGGACCTGGCCCCGTACGGTCAGCTCCCCCTCGGTGAGCAGCGCGTGCGCGTCCACCGCCGTCAGGCCCCCCGGCGGTATCCGTTCTGGCGCGGGCATACGTGTCCTTCCGGATCGAGCGGCAGGCTGCACAGCGGGCACGGCGGGCGGCCCGCGTTGACCACGTCGAGCGCGCGCTTGGCGAACGCCCTCGCCTGCGCGCCGGTCAGCCGGACCCGCAGCATCGGCGGGCCGTTCTCCTCGTCCTGGAGGAGCCGTTCCTCGGCCTCCGCCAGGTCCTCCTCGGAGTCGGCGTCCAGCTCGACCAGCGCCTGCGCCTCGACGATCATGCGCTGTTCGTCGCCGTCCCAGGCGAGGGCCATCGTGCCGACCCGGAACTCCTCCTCGACCGGCGCGTCGAGCGGGGCGGTGTCGGTGACGTCCGAGGGCGCGACGGCCGGTACCGGGGCGTTGCCCCCGGTGCGCCGCACCACCTCGTCCAGCAGCTCGTCCATGCGCTCGGCGAGCGCCGCCACCTGGGTCTTCTCCAGCGCGACGCTGGTGACCCGCCCCCCGGCGGACGCCTGGAGGAAGAACGTACGGCGACCAGGCAGCCCGACCGTACCCGCCACGAAACGCTCCGGCGGGTCATAGAGGAACACCTGACGGGACACGTTCCCTCTCCCTTGACTCGTGAGTTCGGCACCACGGCGGTTCGGCACCACGGCGACCACAGCGGCGCGTCCACCCTACTGTGCCCGGCGATCACGGTGCGCCCGCGCCGCCGCCCACCTCCGCGGCCCCGTCGCCGCCCGTCTCGCGGGGCGCGAACGCCGTGAAGTCGCCCGTGTCGCCGAGCCGTACGAGGAACGGCCGCAGCCGGGTGTACCGGATCACCGTCACCGAGCACGGGTCCACGTGGATCCGCTGGAACAGGTCGAGGTGCATCCCGAGGGCGTCGGCGACCAGGGACTTGATGACGTCTCCGTGCGAGCACATCACATAGGCGGCGTCCTCGCCGTTCTCGGCGTCCACGCGCGCGTTCCACTCGCGTACGGCGTCGACGGCGCGGGTCTGCATGGCCCGCATCGACTCGCCGCCCGGGAAGGCGGCCGCCGACGGGTGCTGCTGCACGATCTGCATCAGCGGTTCGTCGGAGAGCTCCGCGAGCTTGCGGCCCGACCAGTCGCCGTAGTCGCACTCGTTGATCCGCTCGTCGGTGTGCAGGACCAGCTCCGGGCGGGCGGCGAGAAGCGGTCGCAGGGTCTCGCGGCAGCGCTGCAGCGGGCTGCTGACGGCCAGCGCGAGCGGCACGCCGGCCAGCCGTCCCGGCAGCCCGGCCGCTTGGGCCGCGCCGCGTTCGTCGAGCCCGACGCCGGGGGTGCGGCCCGCGAGCAGGCCCGCGGTGTTGGCGGTGGAACGTCCGTGCCGTACGAGGATCAACGTGGCCATGAACGCCAGCCTAGGCGGCGCCACGCGTGCGTGGGGGCCAGGTCCGGGGAAGAATACGCGCCGTGATCGTGGACTGTGCCATCTACCGGGACGGGCGCCGCCGTGCGGGGCCCACCGATGTCGTCGCCGCGCTGGAACAGGCCAGGGACGCCGTCGACGCGTTCCTCTGGATCGGCCTGCACGAGCCGACGGCCCAGGAGTTCGACCGGGTGGCCGAGGAGTTCGGGCTGCACCCGCTGGCGGTGGAGGACGCCCTGAAGGCGCACCAGCGCCCGAAGCTGGAGGTGTACGAGGACTCGCTGTTCATGGTCCTCAAGCCGATCGTGTACGAGCCGCGGGGCGACACGGTGTCGGCCGGGGAGCTGATGGTCTTCATGGGCGACTCGTTCGTCGTGACGGTCCGGCACGGCGAGGGGGCGCCGCTGGCGGCGGTCAGGCAGCGGCTGGAGGCGGAGCCGGAGATGCTCCGGCACGGCCCGACGTCGGTGCTGTACGCGATAAGCGACGCCGTCGTGGACTACTACATCGACGTGGCGTCGGAGCTCCAGGTGGACCTGGAGGAGCTGGAGGCGGACGTGTTCCAGCCGACGGGAGGGGACGCCAAGAACACGGCGTCACGGATCTACACGTTCAAACGGCAGGTGCTGGAGTTCCGCCGGGCCGCGGGGCCGCTCGCCCCGCCGATGGCCCGGCTCGCGGGCGCGGGCGTGCCGTACGTCAGCGAGCGGGCGCAGCCGTTCTTCCGGGACGTCAGCGACCACCTCACCCGGGCCACCGAACAGGTGGAGGGTCTCGACCGGCTGCTTTCGGACATTCTCTCCGCGCATCTCGCGCAGATGGGCGTGCGGCAGAACGACGACATGCGGAAGATCTCGGCGTGGGCGGCCATGGCGGCGGTGCCGACGATGGTGGCCGGCGTCTACGGCATGAACTTCACGCACATGCCGGAGTTGCACTGGCTGTGGTCGTACCCGGCGCTCATCGTGCTGATGGCCGTCGCGGTCGCGAGCCTGTACCGGCTCTTCAAGCGGCGCGGCTGGCTGTAGCGCGCGGCGCCCGCCACTGCCCGACGGGTCGCCCAGGGTGCCGGGGCCCGCCCGGAGCGCCAGGGCTCGCCCGGAGCGCCGGAGGCCGGTCAGAGCGCCGGGGCCCGGTCAGAACGCCGGGGCCGCCTGCGCCGGGCCACCGAGGGCGTCGCGCCGCTGGGGCATCTTCAGGTCGACCATGCGCCGCCAGCCGCCGGCCCGCTCGTACGCGTACATGGCGCGGATGCCCCCGGCCAGGACGGCGGACTTGGCACGGGGCCATCGCAGGATGCGGCCCATGTGGTCCATGACGGCGAGGCTCACGTCGCGGTAGACGGCGATCTCGGCGAGGGCGCACTCGCGCAGGGTGCGCTGGATGGCCCGGCCGTGCCCCGCGTACGCGAGGCGGAGAAGCTCCTCGTGGCAGTAGGCGAGGTGGTTGTCCTCGTCGGCACCGATCATGCGGATGGCCTTGCCCACCTCGGGGTGGTCGCCGAAGTGCTTGACCAGCATGTCCATCTGGTCGGCTGCGCGCTGCTCGGTGACCCGGCTGTGGGACAGGTAGACCAGGATGTCGTCCTCGGTGAGGGCCTCGTCACGGCGGAGCTTTTCGTGGGCGAGACCGATGCCGCGCTGTTCGAGGAGCATCGTGTAGTCGGTCTCCGGCGGGACCGGGACCGGGTCGAGCCCGCGCTTCTTGAGCAGGGCGTTGAAGATCCGCCCGTGCTTGTCCTCGTCGGCGCCGTGCCGGGTGATCTTGGGCGCGAGTTCGCGCAGGGACTCCGGCACGAGGGCCGCGATCCGGGCGTTCTCCCAGCCGCCCTGCGCCTCCCCACTGGCCGCGATGGAACAGAACAGCTGATAGGACTCGTCGTTGTCGACGATCTCCTGGAACAGACTCCGGGCCGAAAGCATCGCTGCCACCTCCACGTGCGCGTCCTGCGCAAAGCGCGTCCTGCTGCAAGGTACGAGTGAAGTGCCGGAGGGATGGGGTGGCAACAGCTGGGCCGGTCGACTCCGCCGAACGGCGGAGCGCGTCGGCAGCCGGGAGGTGTACGGAGGTGTGAGCACGGGAACGCAGGTACCCGCCCGCCCTCGGGTGTCGCGGCGTAACCCGGCGGACCGGTGGCGCGTTGTGCTGCGTGACGGCCGTGGCGGGGATGACCCCGAGCCCCCACCACGGCCGCAGACCTCCTCACAGGGAGCCCGCGCGGATCTCCGCCGCGCGGGTCTCCGGGCCTAGTCGACGAGCCCGGCGCGCTCCAGCGCCTCGGTGCCGGCCCTCAGGGCGGCGATCCGCTCGTCGAGCGTGAACCCGGCGGGGGCGAGGGTCAGGGTCGTGACACCGGCCGCGGCGTACGCCGCCATCCGGTCGGCGATCCGGTCGACCGAGCCCAGCAGGGCGGTCTGGTCGATCAGCTGGTGCGGGACGGCGGCCGCGGCGCCCTGCTTGTCACCGGACAGGTACCTGTCCTGGATCTCGGCGGCCTCCTTCTCGTACCCCATCCGCTGCGCGAGCTGGTTGTAGAAGTTCTGCTTCCGGCTGCCCATGCCGCCGACGTACAGCGCGGTGTACGGCCGGAACGTGTCCGCGAGGGCGTTGACGTCGTCGCCGACGGCCAGCGGCAGGGTGGGGCAGACGTCGAAGCCGTCCATGGTCTTGCCGGCCTTCTCGCGGCCCGCGCGGATGTGCCGCAGCGCCGTGTCCTCCAGGTGCGCGGCGGACGGGAAGATCAGCAGGGCACCGTCGGCGATCTCACCGGTCTGCTCCAGGTTCTTCGGGCCGATCGCCGCGATGTAGAGCGGGATGTGCTCGCGCTGGGGGTGCACGGTCAGCTTGATCGGCTTGCCGGGGCCGCCGGGGAGCGGCAGCGTCCAGTGCCGCCCCTCGTAACTGAGCCGCTCGCGGGACATGGCCTTGCGGACGATCTCGACGTACTCGCGGGTGCGGGCCAGCGGCTTGTCGAACTTCACGCCGTACCAGCCCTCGGAGACCTGCGGTCCCGACACCCCCAGGCCGAGGCGGAAGCGGCCGCCGGAGAGCGAGTCGAGCGTGGCGGCCGTCATCGCGGTCATCGCGGGCTGGCGGGCCGGGATCTGCATGATCGCGGAACCGACGTCGATGTTCTCCGTCTGGGCGGCGACCCAGGACAGGACCGTCGGGGCGTCCGAACCGTACGCCTCCGCCGCCCAGCAGACGTCATAGCCGAGGCGGTCCGCCTCCTGGGCGACCGCGAGGTTGTCGCCGTCCATGCCCGCACCCCAGTAGCCGAGGTTGATGCCGAGCCGCATGCCGGTCCCCTTACTCATCGACTTACTCATCGACTCACGTACTCACGTACGCCCGTACATCCGTACGCCGGTACGCCCGTACGTCATTTACCCACGGGTAACGTTCTTGGTCTGCGGACTCTAGCGCGCGGGCCGTCGATCCGTCAGGGGACGTCGGCGACCTTGGCGCGGGAAGGTTGTCCACAGGCTCTCTCCGCGTGGGCCCTTGGCCAGTAATCTCGCGCCCATGGAGCAGAGGCATCTCGGCCGTACCGGCCTGCGCGTGTCCCGGATAGGGCTCGGCACCCTCACCTGGGGCCGGGACACCGACGAGCACGACGCCGCGGACCAGTTGAAGGTGTTCTGGGAGGCCGGCGGCACGCTGATCGACACCGCCGACGTGTACGGCGGCGGCGAGGCCGAGTACCTGCTCGGGCAGCTCGTGGAGCGGCTGGTGCCGCGCCGCGACCTGGTGATCGCGACGAAGGCGGGCAGCGTGGCCGACCCGGACCGGCGGTTCGACGGGTCGCGCGGCCATCTGCTCGGGGCCCTCGACGCCTCGCTGGCCAGGCTCGGCACCGACTACGTCGACCTGTGGCAGGTCCACGCCTTCGACCCGCAGACCCCGCTGGAGGAGACGCTCCAGGCGCTGGACATCGCGGTCGGCACCGGACGGGCCCGCTATGTCGGCGTGTCGAACTTCTGCGGCTGGCAGCTCGCCAAGGCCGCGACGTGGCAGCTCGCGGCGCCCGGCACGCGGGCCAGGCTCGCCGGCACGCAGATGGAGTACTCGCTGCTCCAGCGGGGCGTGGAGCGGGAGGTGCTGCCCGCCGCGCTCGACCTGGGCGTGGGACTGCTGCCGTCGTCGCCGCTGGGGCGGGGCGTACTGACGGGCAAGTACCGCAACGACGCCACACCGATCGACTCGCGGGGCGCGTCGGAGCAGCTGGCGCCGTTCGTGGAACCGTATCTGGACGACGCCGCGAGCCGGATCGTGGACGCGGTGGTGACGGCCGCCGACGGGCTGGCCGTGACACCGCTCCAGGTGGCGCTGGCATGGGTGCGGGACCGGCCCGGCGTGGCGGCACCGGTGGTCGGCGCGCGCAACGCGCGGCAGCTGTCGGCCGCGCTGTCAGTGGAGGCGCTTACGCTTCCGGACGAGATCTGCCAGGCGCTGGACGATGTGTCGGCGCCCGTGCACCGCTATCCCGATCAGGACTGGAGCACGCTGTGACCGCGCTACCCCGGGGGGCGGCCCCCGGTACCCCGGCCGACGACCAGGACGCCGCCGCACCCGCCGCCGAGGCGGAGACCGGCTCTCCCGCAGCCGACTCCTCGGCAGCCGGCTCCCCCGGCGCGCCCGAGGAGGGCGCCGCCGTGGAGAACGCCGCAGCGGAACCTGACGAGCCGGAAGAGCCCGGCGAGACGGAGGAGCCCGCGGAACCGGACGAGCCCGGGAGCGGCGGGAACGCCGAGGCCCCCGTGGACGCCGAGGGCGCGGGAGCCGCAGCGGCGGCCGATGACGCCGCGCCGTCGGAGACGGAGGCCGAGCTGGCCGCCCAGCGCGAACTGCGGGCCCGGATCGAGCGCCGGAAGGCCGAGAAGGCCGGCCCGATCGAGGCCGGCACCAAACTCAGCGGTACGGCGGCCGACCTGCTGGCGGCCGTACGGGCGGTGGAGAGCGGCGAGAAGTCCGGCGCCGGGTTCTTCGCCTCCCCCGCCCCGGCGCCCGCGCCCCGGAAGGCCGCCCCCGCACCGGCCGCGCCCACGCGGCCGCAGACCGCCGAGGTCGTCGCACGCGCCGCCCGGACGGCGACGCCGGAGACGGTCGCGGCGGTACGGGCCGTCCTGGCCGAGGGCGGCGCTCCGGAGACGCTCGCCCCCCGGGTGGCGACGGCGCTCGGCGACACGGCGCCGGACGCCCTGCGCGACGACCCCTGGCTGCTGCTGTCGGTGTCCGGGGTGCGGCCGGAACAGGCGGACGGCTTCGCCCGCGCGCTGCTCGGAGCCGAGTGCGGCCCCGGGGACGGCCGGCGGACGGACGCGTTGATCGGCTGGCTGCTGGAGCGGGCGGCGCTCCAGGGGCATACGGCGCTGGACGCGGCCGCCGTACGCGCGGCCCTCGCTGAGCGGTCGGTGCCCGAGCCCGACAAGGCGGTGGAGCACGCCGTCGCCGGGGGCGCGGTACTGGTGTTCCACGACGGGGCGGACGAGGAGGAGCCGGAGGAGACCGCGCAGGACGCCGCGCCGGACGCCGGTGGGGCCGCGCCCGTGGTGGAGCCGGTGCCGGTGCTGCTCGGACTGGACCGGTACGCGCTCGCGGAGGAGAGCCTCGCCGACGGCCTGGCCAGGCTCGCCCGGTCAGGGCCCGACGCCCGCTGGGAGGCGGCGCCGCCGACGGAACTGGCCCGGGCGGTCGCCGCGCACGGGCTGGTCGCGCACACCGGCGGCGAGGCGGCGCGCGCGGAACCCGTCGCCCTGGCCGGGGCGGCGCGGGAGCTGGGGCTGCGGGTGGCGGTGGCCACGCACTGCGAGAACGGCCGCCGCCGGCTCGGCCGGGACAGCGGCGCGGTCACGGTGACCGGGCTGCTCTCCGCCGCGGACGGTCCCGGCCGGGACGAGGACGGGGCCCTGGCGCTGGACCTGCTGGTCGTGCTCGACGCCCCGCAACTGGACGTCGAGACCGCCGCGATGCTGGTGGAGTCGGTACCGGACGGGTGCCGTCTGGTGCTCAGCGGCGACCCGGCGGTCCTGCCGTCGGCGGGCGCCGGCCGGGTCTTCGGGGATCTGCTCGCCGCGCGCGCGTGCCCGCAGGTCGCCTCGCGGACGCCGGACTCCGGGCCGATCGGTGAGCTGGTGTCGGGCATCGGCATCGGCGAGCTGAACCAGGTCGACGCACCCGGCAAGGAGATCGTCATCGTCCCCGTGCGGGACGCGGGCGAGGCCGTGCACCGGACGGTTCAGCTCGTCGCCGACTCGGTGCCGAGGGCGTTCGGGGTGACGCCGGAGGAGACCCAGGTCATCACGGTGGGCCATGGCGGCTCGGCGGGGACGCGGGCCCTGAACACAGCGCTGAAGCAGCGGCTCAATCCCGGCCCCGGACGGTTCGGCGGGTTCGATCCGGGCGACCGCGTGGCGTACGCGGCGGCGCCGGGGCGCACGGCGCAGGGCACGGTGCTCTCCGCCGACCCGGCGGGTCTGCACCTGGACTGCGAGGGCGAGCGGCTCGTCGTGCCCAAGGAGCGGGTGGAGTCGGCGGTGCGGCACGGCTGGGCGCTCACCGCGCACCAGGCCGCCGGAATGCGCTGGCCCGCCGCGGTGGTCGTGCTGCCGGGGGACGCGGCGCCGGCCTTGGACCGGAGCTGGGTCTACACCGCGTTCGGCCGGGGCGCCCGGCACCTGTCGGTGGTCCACGGGGTGGACCAGGCCCTGCCGCAGGCGGTCGCCCAGCCGCCGTCGCAGGACCGTACGACGCGGCTGCGCGGCCTGCTGGAGGGGCTGTCGGCCGTGCCCGAGGAGTAGTCCGGCAGCAGCCCCGGAAGCAGCAGAGCCCGCCGGCGGTACACCTGTGGCGGGTCCGCCAGCCGGCGGACCGCCCGCCACGGAGGGCCGCACCCGGCCCGAGCCGGCACCCGGCGGAGGCGGCACCCGCGAGGGCCGCACCCGCGAGGGCCCACCCGGCGGAGGGCCGCACCGGCCGGGGACAGCGCCCGACGGAGGCCGCAGCCCCGAGGGCCGCACCCGGCCGAGCCGGCACCCGACGGAGGCCGCACCGGCGAAGGCCGCACCCGCGAAGACCGTACGTGCGAGGGCGCACCCGGCCCAAGACGGCACCCGGCGGACGGCCGCACCCGCGAAGGCCGCACCCGGCCGGGGACGGCGCGCGGGGGCGGCGCGACCGTGCTTCCCGGGCGGGGACACGTCCGCCCGGGGCGGACCGGCCTCAGCGCGTGTCGTCGGGTCGGTCGGTGAGGTCCTCTCCGTACATCTCGTCCTCGTCGAAGACGGCACTGACGTCGAAGCGGCAGACGACCCGGCCGGGGTCGGCCTGGTCGAACGGGGTGCTGAGCCACTCCCCCGGTTCGGGCAGGTCGTCGGCGGCCGCCACCCAGAGGGTCGAGTCGCCCTCCTCCAGGCCGAACTCCTTGTGCCGGGAGGCGATCTCGTCGGGCTCGTACTCGCCGAACAGCACGCCGAGCGCCGCGTGGATGCTGGAGCCCACCACCGGTGCCGCTTCCGATCCGTCGTCGGCGCGTTCCACGTCCGCGATGCGCTGGGCCTGCGCGAGCAGCCGCTGCGGCTCGGCCACCGCGTAGTCGCGGCGGATCATCACGCTCAGCGCACTCGGCTCGTCGGGACCCGTGTACGGCGGGAGGGTGTCCTCCACGCCCGGGATCTCGAAGGGCGTGACCTCGTCGTACCGGTCGTACAGCCGCTCGTCGTACGCCTCGGCGGCGGACGCGAGGGCGTTGAACGCGGCGTTGACCGCCGGGTCGTCATCACCCGTGCGGTTCTCGACCGCCTCCAGGTGACGGTCCAGTGCGGCCTTGACCGCCTCGGCGGCGGCACGTACCTCGGCAGCGGTGGGCTGCGCAGCATCAGACATAGTGCAGACGCTATCCGTACCTGGGCCGTGCCCGCACAATAGATGCGATGCCGGAATACGAATTTGTCGACGTGTACGTGCCGCGGGGCGTCTCCCGCAAGGAGGCGACCCGCCTGCTCACCGACCGGGCCGAGTACGGGCACTGGGAGCTGGACCGTCTGAGCCTGCACCGGGACGGAAGCCGGAGGGTGCGGCTGCGCCGCCGCATCATCCGCCAGGTCCGGGCCACCTGGTGAACGGCGGAGGGGGAAGAACAGGAGGGAGCGGGCCCCGCCGTGGCGGGGCCCGCTCCTGTGTGCGCCTCGGTGGCGTCTCGCGCGCCTAGGCGGACTGGCGGGCGCGACGGTAGAGGAGCGTGCCGCCGAGCAGCAGGCCGGCGCCTGCCGGGATCAGCATCTCGAGCGGGGCCGCACCGGTGTGCGCGAGCTCGTCGACACCCTTCGGCGGGGTGGCGTCGTGCGGGGCCGGCTTGTTCGGCTCGATCGGCGAGCCGGGCTCACCGGGCGTGCCGGGCTGTCCCGGAGTGCCGGGCTCACCGGGCTTGCCGGGCTCACCCGGGTTGCCGGGGTTACCGGGCTCACCGGGGTTCCCAGGGTTGCCGGGGTTACCGGGCTCACCGGGGTTCCCAGGGTTGCCCGGGTTGCCGGGGTTACCCGGGTTCCCAGGGTTACCGGGGTTGCCCGGGTTCCCAGGGTTACCGGGGTTGCCGGGGTTACCCGGGTTGCCGGGGTTGCCGGGGTTACCGGGGTTACCGGGGTTACCCGGGTTGCCGGGGTTCCCCGGGTTGCCCTGCGGCGAGCCGTTCGCGCAGCTGTTGCCGAACGACGGGTTCAGGCCCCCGACGACGTTGACGCTGTTGCCGCAGGCGTTGACCGGGACGTTCACCGGGGCCTGGACGTTGTTGCCGGACGCGACGCCCGGCGACTTGCTGGTCGAACCGCTCGCGTGCGCGCCGTTCGACTTGTTGACGCACTTGTTCCCGAACGTCGGGTTGAGCGCACCGACGACGTTGACCGAGTTGCCGCACGCGTTCACCGGCACGCTCACCGGCGCCTGGACCGAATTCCCGGACGCGACGCCCGGGGAGTTCGCGGCGCCGCCGTGGGCGCCGGCGCCCGTGTGCGCCTGTGCGTACCCGCCGCCGAGGGCGAGTACGCCACCCGCGGCCGCCACGATGGTCAGGCCCTTTCGAGTGACCTGTCGCATAGCTAGTTCCCTGCCTTCTAGGCTTCCGAATCCCCCCGAGCCCCACGCCCGGAGGCCGAATGCCCACCGGCCCCGGAGCGCATGGCGCGCGCTCCGAGGCCGGCCGGGCTCAAACCCTTACGGGTCGAGGCTCAACGTCAGGCGTTGACGCAGGTGTTGCCGAAGGCGGGGTTCAGCAGGCCGATGATGTTGACCGTGTTGCCGCACGCGTTGATCGGGATGTGGATCGGCACCTGGACGACGTTGCCCGAGATGACGCCGGGGGAACCGACGGCCGCACCCTGCGCACCCGCGTCGGCGACGGCCATGCCCGCACCAGCGAGCACCAGACCACCAGTGGCAGCCGCAGTAGCGACGACCTTCTTGATCATTATTCCTCCTTGTTGGCAATGCGGTCCCAGCCGCGGACCGCACCACCTGTAACGAGGAGAAGTTGAGGGGGCTACGAGCTGATGACTCCGTTCACCCTTTTCGGTCAGACGTGCACACGCGGACGATTATTGGAGTGTCGTTTCAGCCGACTATCCGGTCAGCTGGCGTCGATGAACCGGTCCAGGACGCGTACGCCGAACTTCAGGCCGTCCACCGGTACCCGCTCGTCCACGCCGTGGAACATTCCGGCGAAGTCCAGCTCGGGCGGGAGCTGGAGCGGCGCGAAGCCGAAGCAGCGGATGCCGAGGTCGTCGAAGGACTTGGCGTCGGTGCCGCCGGAGAGCATGTACGGCACGGCACGGGCGATCGGGTCCTCGGCCTTCAGCGCCGTCTGCATGGCGTCCACCAGGGCGCCGTCGAAGCTGGTCTCCAGCGCCTTGTCGCCGTGCACGTCCTCGCGGCGGACGCGCGGCCCCAGGATGCGGTCGAGGTCGGCGAGGAACTCCTCCTCGTACCCGGGCAGGAAACGCCCGTCGACATGGGCGGTGGCCTGGCCGGGGATGACGTTCACCTTGTAGCCGGCGCCGAGCATGGTGGGCGCGGCGGAGTTGCGGAGCGTCGCGCCGATCATCTTGGCGATGCCGCCGAGCTTGGCGAGGGTCGCGTCCATGTCCTCGGGGTCGAGCGGGGTGCCGAGCGCGTCGGACAGCTCGTCCAGGAAGGACCGCACGGTCTTGGTGACCCTGACCGGCCAGGTGTGCCGGCCGAGCCGTCCCACGGCCTCGCACAGCTCGGTGATGGCGTTGTCGTCGTTGGTCATGGAGCCGTGGCCGGCCGTGCCCTCCACGGTGAGCCGCATCCAGTGCATGCCCTTCTCGGCGGTCTCCACCAGGTACAGGCGCAGCTTCTCGTTGACCGTGAACGAGAAGCCGCCGACCTCGCCGATGGCCTCCGTGACGCCTTCGAAGAGGTCGGGGTGCTTGTCGACCAGGTACCGGGCGCCGTAGGTGCCGCCCGCCTCCTCGTCGGCGAGGAACGCCAGCACGATGTCGCGGGGCGGCTTGCGGCCGCTGCGGAGCCGGTCCCTGACGACCGCGAGGGTCATCGCGTCCATGTCCTTCATGTCGACCGCGCCGCGCCCCCACACGCAGCCGTCGGCGACCTCCCCGGCGAACGGGTCGTACGTCCAGTCGGCCGCGTTGGCGGGCACGACGTCGGTGTGGCCGTGGATGAGCAGGGCCGGCCGGGAGGGGTCCTCGCCCTCGATCCTGGCCACGGTGGAGGCGCGGCCCTTGTGGGACTCGAAGATCTTCGGTTCGAGGCCCACCTCGGCGAGCTTCTCGGCGACGTACTCCGCGGCGGCCCGCTCGCCGGGTCCCGAGTGGTCGCCGTAGTTGCTCGTGTCGATCCGGATCAGGTCGCGACAGAGATCGACGACCTCGTCCTCACCGGTCACGGTCCGGGCCGCGTTCGACTCGCTCACGCTGTTCCTCCCACGTCGCTGCTGGTGGTCCCCCACATCCTCCTCCTGACCGCCCCCGGACCCAAGGCCGCCCCCGGGGCGGGGGGCGTGATCGGGCACCTCGAATGTTTGCTATGGTTTTCCACGTCGGAACGGCCCAGGGCCGCGAGACAGACACCTTGTCCGGGTGGCGGAATGGCAGACGCGCTAGCTTGAGGTGCTAGTGCCCTTTATCGGGCGTGGGGGTTCAAGTCCCCCCTCGGACACCAGCGGAAGACCCCAGGCGACCTGGGGTCTTTCTTGTTGTCCGGCGGGCCGTGAGCCGCGCCGTGCCGTCGCATAGGCTCGGCCGCGATGAAGAAGACTCTGGATCCGCTGGAGCCCAAGGCCGACAAGGCGACCGTGCGGCGGCACAACCTGAGCCTGGTGCTGCGGGCCGTGCACGACGAGGGCGAGGCGACCCGGGCGGCGGTGGCGGCGCGGGTGGGGCTGACGCGCGCGGCGGTGTCGTCGCTGGTGGAGCAGTTGCTCGGCGGTGGGTTCCTCACCGAGTCGGGCAAGACGTTCAGCGGGCAGGCGGGGCGGCCCGGCACGGCGCTGCGGGTGGCGCGGACCGGACCGGCCGGGCTCGGGGTCGAGATCAACATCGATTACGTGGCGGTCTGTGTCGTCGATCTCGCGGGCACCGACCGGGTACGGCTCACCGAGCACCTCGACAACCGGGACGTGCCGCCCGGTGAGGTGCTGGCGCGGGCCGCCCGGATCGCGGCGCGGACGCTGGAGTCGGCGGCGGAGCAGGACCTGCACCCGGCGGGGGCGCGGCTGGCGCTGCCCGGCCTGGTGTCGGGGGGCACCGTGCGCCAGGCGCCCAACCTGGGGTGGAACCGGGTCGCGGCCGAGGGGCTGTTCGGGCAGGCGCTCGGGGCGGTGCGGCCGGGCCGGCGGGCGCTGCCGGTCGGCTCGGACAACGAGGCGAACGCGGCGGCGCTGGCCGAGCTGTGGTTCGGCGAACGCGAGGGCGGCGCGGCGCAGGCGCGGAGCTTCCTGTACCTGTCCGGGGAGATCGGGGTGGGCGGCGCGATCGTCGTGGGCGGTGAGCTGCTGCGCGGTGCGCACGGGTTCGCCGGGGAGATCGGGCACGTGGTGGTGGACGCGGAGGGGCCGGAGTGCCGGTGCGGTTCGCGGGGCTGTCTCGAGCAGTACGCGGGGCAGTCGGCGCTGCTGCGGGACGCTGGCGTCGGCGAGCAGGCCGGGCTGCCGGGGGTCGCGGAGCTGGAGCGGCGCGCGGGGGCGGGGGACGCGCGGGCGGTGGCGGCGCTGGAGCGGGCCGGGCGGATGCTCGGGCTGGTGCTGTCCGGGGCGGTGAACCTGCTGGATCCGGACGCGGTGGTGCTCGGCGGGATCTACCGGCCGCTGATGCCGTGGCTGGGTCCCGCGGCGGACGCGGAGCTGACCCGGCGGGTCGTGTCGGGGCTGTGGCCCGCCGGGAGCGGGCGGCTGCGGGCCTCGTCGTCGTCGGGTGACGCGGCCCGGGGCGCCGCCGCCCTCGTCGTACGGGATGTGATCGCCGATCCGGCGGGGCACGCGGAGCGGGCGGGGTAGTCCCGGGCGGCGGCGTTCCCGGGACGGGCCCGGGGCCGCGCGGGTCAGCGGACCGCCAGGAGGTGGTCCATCGCGAGCTGGTCGAGTCGTTCAAAGGCCATGGAGCGGGCCGCGGCGGCCGTGACGTCGAAGTCCTCGTACGCGGTCGGGTCCGCCAGCAGGGCCGCGAGGCCGTCGTCGGCGGTGGGGCGGGCCAGTTCGTGGAGGCGGGAGGCGGTCAGGGCCTCCTGGACCTCGGGGTCGGCACGGAACGCGGCGGCGCGCTCCTTGAGGATCAGGTAGTTGCGCATGCAGTTCCTGGCGGACTCCCACACGCCGTCGAAGCCGTCGGTGCGGACCGGCTTGAAGTCGAAGTGGCGGGGGCCGTCGTAGCCGGCCGTCTCCAACAGGTCGACCAGCCAGAACGCCTGGCGCAGATCGCCCGCGCCGAAGCGGAGGTCCTGGTCGTACTTGATGCCGCACTGGCCGTTGAGGTCGATGTGGAACAGCTTGCCCGCCCACAGTGCCTGGGCGATGCCGTGCGGGAAGTTGAGGCCGGCCATCTGCTCGTGGCCCGTCTCGGGGTTCACGCCGACGAGGTCGGGGCGCTCCAGGCGCTCGATGAAGGCCAGTGCGTGGCCGATGGTGGGCAGGAGGATGTCGCCGCGGGGCTCGTTGGGCTTGGGTTCGATGGCGAAGCGCAGGTCGTAGCCCTGTTCGGTGACGTACTGGCCGAGCAGGTCGAAGGCTTCCCTCATACGGTCGAGGGCGACGCGCACGTCCTTGGCGGCGCCGGACTCGGCGCCCTCGCGGCCGCCCCAGGCGACATAGGTGTGCGCGCCGAGCTCGACGGCGAGGTCGATGTTGCGGAGGGTCTTGCGCAGGGCGTAGCGGCGCACGTCGCGGTCGTTGGCGGTGAAGGCGCCGTCCTTGAACACCGGGTGGGTGAAGAGGTTCGTGGTGGCCATCGGGACCTTCATGCCGGTGCGGTCCAGGGCGTCGCGGAACCGCTTGACGGCGGCCTCGCGCTCGGCGTCGGAGGAGCCGAACGGGATGAGGTCGTCGTCGTGGAAGGTGACGCCGTAGGCGCCGAGCGCGGCGAGCCGCTCCACGCTCTCGACCGGGTCGAGGGCCGGCCGTGTCGCGGTGCCGAAGGGGTCGACCCCTTGCCAGCCCACGGTCCACAGACCGAATGTGAAGGTGTCATCGGGGGTGGGCGTGTAGCGCTCCGACATGGTTCGGCCTCTCAGTGGGCTCAGATTTGTTTTCTTCCATTACTAATATGCCATCCGCCACCTCCGGCCAAGAGCCCAGGGGGCCCGCCACGCCGAAACAGCCCCTGTGCGGAGGAATTTGTTTTGTGTACGATCAAAAAATGGACTCCGTAGTCATCGGGGTGGACAGCTCCACGCAGTCCACCAAGGCCGCCGTCGTGGACTCCTCGACCGGCCGGGTGCTCGCCGTCGGCCGGGCCCCGCACACCGTGAGCGGTGCGGCCGGCGCCCGGGAGAGCGACCCCGAGCAGTGGTGGGCGGCGCTCGCCGAGGCCGTCGCGGCCGGGCTGAGGGAAGCCGGGGCCGAGCCGGCCGCCGTCACCGGGCTCGCGGTCGCCGGGCAGCAGCACGGGCTGGTCGTCCTCGACGGCGCCGGCCGGCCGCTGCGCCCCGCACTGCTGTGGAACGACACCCGGTCCGCGCCGCAGGCCGCCGCCCTCACCGGCGAACTCGGCGCCCGGGGCTGGCTGGAGCGCACCGGCTCCGTACCCGTGGCCTCCATGACGGCGGCCAAGTGGCGCTGGCTGCGCGAGAACGAGCCGCGCACCGCCGACGCCGCCGCCGCCGTGCGCCTCCCCCACGACTTCCTCACCGAGCGGCTCACCGGGACCGCGGCCACCGACCCGGGCGACGCGTCCGGCACCTGCTGGTACAACACGGCGACCGGCGCCTACGACCCGGTCCTCCTCGACCTGCTCGGGCTCGCCCCGGGCCTCCTGCCCGCGCTCGCCCCGTCCGGCGCCGCCCGCGTGGGCACCCTGACCGCGGGCGCCGCCGACGCGCTGGGCCTGCCCGCCGGGGTCGCCGTCGCCGCGGGCACCGGCGACAACATGGCGGCCGCCGTCGGGCTCGGCCTCGGCGCCCGGGGACTGCTGGACCACCCGGTGCTCTCCCTCGGCACGTCCGGCACCGTCTTCGCCGCGACCCGCGCCCGCCCCGCGACGGCCGCGCTCGCCGGGTTCGCCGCAGCCGACGGCCACGGCACCTACCTGCCGCTGGGCTGCACCCTCAACTGCACGCTCGCCGTCGACAGGGTGGCCGCCCTGCTCGGCATCGACCGCGAGGACGCCGCGCCCGGCGGGGAGGCCGTCCTCCTGCCGTACCTCGACGGGGAGCGCACCCCCGACCTGCCGGGCGCCTCCGGGCTGCTCACCGGGCTGCGCCACACCACCACGCCCCAGCAGCTCCTGGGCGCCGCCTACGAGGGCGCCGTGTTCACCCTGCTGCGCGCCCTGGAGGAGCTGCCCGGGGCGGCAGGCGCCGGCGCGCCGCTGCGGCTGATCGGCGGCGGGGCCCGGGGGCGGACCTGGGTGGAGACGGTGCGCCGGCTGTCCGGGCGGGCCGTCGTGCTGCCGCGCGGCACCGAACTCGTCGCGCTGGGCGCCGCCGCGCTCGCCGCCGCCGCCGTGACCGGGGACGACCCGGTGGACCTCGCGACCGCGTGGCGGACCGGCGAGGGCGAGACCCTGCCACCGGTTCATCAGGACCATTCCGCGACGGCCCGGATCGAGGCCGTGCTCGACCGGGCCGCCCCCGCTCTCCTCACCACACTGGGACACCGATGAAGTTCACCGACGGCTTCTGGCTGATGCGTGACGGCGTCCGCGCCTCGTACGCCACCGAGGTCCGCGACCTGCACGTCAGCGACGACCACGTCACCGCGTACGCGGCGGTCAAACGGGTCGAGCACCGGGGGCACACCCTCAACTCGCCGCTGCTGACCGTGGAGTGCTTCTCCCCCGCCGAGGGCGTCATCGGCATCCGCACCACCCACCACGCCGGGAAGGCCCACCGCGGTCCCGACTTCGCGCTGCCCGGCGCCGACACCGGGGGCGGGGCCTTCGCGCGGACCCGGCGCGACGGGCCCGTCACCGAGCTGACCAGCGGCCCGCTGACCGTACGCCTCGACCGGGACGGGCCGTGGGGCCTGACGTTCCTGGACGCCGACGGCCGACGGCTGACGGCGGTCGAGCCGAAGGGCACGGCGTTCGTCGTGGACGCGGACGGCACCCACCACATGGCCGCGCAGCTCGCGCTGGCCGTCGGCGAGAACGTGTACGGGCTCGGCGAGCGGTTCACGCCGTTCGTCAGGAACGGCCAGACCGTCGACATCTGGCAGGCCGACGGCGGCACGAGCAGCGAGCAGGCGTACAAGAACATCCCGTTCCACCTGTCATCGCGCGGCTACGGCGTCTTCGTCAACCACCCGGGCAAGGTGTCGTACGAGATCGGCTCGGAGTCCGTCGGCCAGGTCCAGTTCAGCGTCCAGGACCAGTCACTGGAGTACTACGTCGTGGCCGGGCCGACGCCCAAGGAGGTGCTGGCCCGCTACACCGCGCTCACCGGGCGGCCCGCGCTGCCGCCTGCCTGGTCGTTCGGGCTGTGGCTGACGACCTCGTTCTGCACCTCGTACGACGAGGAGACGGTCACGTCGTTCGTGGACGGCATGGCCGAGCGGAACATCCCGCTGTCGGTGTTCCACTTCGACTGCTTCTGGATGCGCGAGTACCAGTGGTCGGACTTCCTGTGGGACCCGGAGACCTTCCCCGACCCGGAGGGCATGCTGCGCCGCCTCAAGGAGCGCGGCCTGCGGATCAGCATGTGGATCAACCCCTACATCGCGCAGAAGTCGGCGCTGTTCGCCGAGGGCGCGCAGCTGGGGTACCTGGTGCGGAGACCGAACGGCGACGTCTGGCAGTGGGACCTGTGGCAGGCCGGGATGGCGCTGGTGGACTTCACCGACCCGGAGGCGAGGGCCTGGTTCCAGTCGAAGCTCAAGGTCCTGCTCGACCAGGGCGTCGACTGCTTCAAGACGGACTTCGGCGAGCGGATCCCCACCGATGTGGTGTGGTCCGACGGCTCGGACCCGGAGCGGATGCACAACTACTACACGCAGTTGTACAACCAGTGCGTCTTCGAGCTCCTGGAGAAGGAGCGCGGGACGGGCGAGGCCGTGCTCTTCGCCCGGTCGGCGACGGCCGGCGGGCAGCAGTTCCCGGTGCACTGGGGCGGTGACTGCTTCGCCTCCTTCGAGGCCATGGCAGAGTCGCTGCGCGGCGGTCTGTCGCTGAGCCTGTCCGGGTTCGGGTTCTGGAGCCATGACATCGGCGGCTTCGAGGGCACGCCCGACCCGGAGGTGTTCAAGCGGTGGCTGGCCTTCGGGCTGCTGTCGTCGCACAGCAGGCTGCACGGCAACATGTCGTACCGGGTGCCGTGGGAGTTCGGCGACGAGGCGGTCGAGGTGGCGCGGCGGTTCACCGAGCTCAAGCACCGGCTGATGCCGTACCTGTACGGGGCGGCCGTCGAGGCGCGCCGCGACGGCACACCGCTGATGCGGCCGATGCTGCTGGAGTTCCCCGACGACCCGGGCTGCCGGACCCTGGACCGGCAGTACATGCTGGGGCCCGATCTGCTGGTCGCGCCGGTGTTCTCGGCCGACGGCGAGGTCGAGTTCTACGTACCGGAGGGCGTGTGGACGCACCTGCTGACCGGCGAGACGGTGACCGGCCCGGTGTGGCGACGCGAGACGCACGGCTTCGACAGCCTGCCGCTCTACGTCCGGCCGGGCGCGGTGCTGCCGCTGGGCGCGGACGACCAGCGCCCTGACGGGGACTGGCTCGACGACCTGACGCTGCTGGTCCAGCCGGACGCGGACGGGGCCACGGTGGCGGTGCCGGACCTGGCGGGCGCGCCGGCCGCGACGTTCACGGTGGTGCGGGAGGGGGGCGCGCTGCGGGTGACGGCCGACGGCACCGACCGGGAGTTCCGGGTGCGGGTGGCCGGCGGGGAGTCGGCCAGGGGCGCGGGCGTGGTGACGGTGCCGGTGGGGTGACGCCGGGCGGGCGGTGGGTGCGGGGTGCCGGTGGGGTGACGCCGGGCGAGCCGTGGGGTGCGGGGTGCCGGTGGGATGACGCCGGGCGGGCCGTGGGGTGCGGGGTGCCGGTGGGGTGACGCCGGGCGGGCTGGTTACCGTTGTCGGGTGCGACGACGTGGAACGAAAGCCCCGGTGGCCCCGTTGCCGCAGCTCGCCGGGGTCGATCCGGTGCGGCTGCGGCTGCCCGTCGACCCGGAGGGGGCGTGGGCGACCGTACGGGACCATCTGGCCGGGCGGTACGCCGGGGCCGTCGGGGCCGGACGGGTCGACGCGATGCTCGCGGCGGGGCGGTTCGTCGGCGTGGACGGGACGCCCGTGCGCGGCGACGAGCCGTACACCGCCGGGCGGTACCTGTGGTTCCACCGGGACTTCCCGCCGGAGGTGCCGGTGCCGTTCGAGGTGGGCGTCGTCTACCGGGACGAGCGGATCGTGATCGCCGACAAGCCGCACTTCCTCGCCACGACGCCGCGCGGCCGGCATGTCACCGAGACGGCGCTCGCGCGGCTGCGGCGCGACCTGGGGTTGCCGTACCTGCAGCCCGCGCACCGGCTGGACCGGCTGACGGCGGGGCTCGCGCTGTTCGTGGTGCGGCCGGAGGACCGGGGCGCGTACCAGACGCTGTTCCGGGACCGGCGGGTGCGCAAGGAGTACGAGGCGGTCGCCCCGTACGATCCGGGGCTCGCGCTGCCGGTGACCGTGCGCAGCCGGATCGTGAAGGAGCGCGGGGTCATGGCCGCGTACGAGGAGCCGGGCGGCGAGCCGAACAGCGAGAGCCGCGTCGAGCTGCTGGAGCGGCCGGGGCGCGGGGGCGGGCGGCTCGGCCGCTACCGGCTGGTTCCGGCCACCGGCCGCACCCATCAGCTGCGGGTCCATATGAACCGCCTCGGGATACCGATCCTGAACGACCCGGTGTACCCGGTGGTCCGTGAGGACGGGCCGGATGACTGGTCGCGGCCGCTGCAACTGCTGGCGCGGGCGCTGGAGTTCACCGACCCGGTCACGGGAGCCCCGGCACGGTTCGAGAGCCGGCTGCGGCTCAGTGCCCTCGGCTGATCCACTCCTCCAGGTGGGGTGCCTCGGCGCCGACGGTGGTCGGTTCGCCGTGTCCCGTGCGGACGACGGTGTCCGGCGGGAGCGTCAGCAGCCGGTCCCGGATCGAGTCGATGATGGTCGGGAAGTGGGAGAAGGACCGGCCGGTGGCTCCGGGACCGCCGTGGAACAGGGTGTCGCCGGTGAAGACGGTCCCGAGCGCGGGGGCGTGGAGGCAGACGGCGCCCGGGGCGTGGCCCGGCGTGTGCAGCACGGTGAGGCCGGTCCCGGCGACGGTCAGGGTCTGTCCGTCGGCGAGCGGGCCGTCGGGCGCCCGCTCGGGGTGGGTGTGCTTCCACAGGGGCAGGTCGTCCGGGTGCAGCAGGACGGGCGCCCCGGTGGCCGCCGCGAGGGCCGGTGCCGCGTCGATGTGGTCGTTGTGGGCGTGGGTGCAGACGATCGCGCGGAGCGTACGGCCCGCGAGCGCGGCGAGGATGGCGTCGGCGTCGTGGGCGGCGTCGATGACGATCGCCTCCGTGTCGTCGCCGACGATCCACACGTTGTTGTCGACGTCCCAGACCCCGCCGTCCAGCGCGAACGTGCCGGAGGTGACGAGGTGGTCGATGCGGGCGGCCATCAGAAGACCACCACCGAGCGCAGGACGTCGCCCTCGTGCATCCGGGCGAAGGCCTTCTCGACGTCGTCGATGCCGATGGTCTCGGTGACGAACGCGGCCAGGTCGATCCGCCCCTGCTGGTGCAGGTCGATGAGCATCGGGAAGTCCCGGGACGGCAGGCAGTCGCCGTACCAGGAGGACTTCAGGGCGCCGCCCCGCCCGAAGACGTCGAGGAGCGGCAGTTCCAGCTTCATGTCGGGGGTCGGCACGCCGACGAGGACGACGGTGCCGGCGAGGTCCCGGGCGTAGAACGCCTGGGTGTACGTCTCGGGCCGGCCGACCGCCTCGATGACGACGTCCGCGCCGAACCCGCCGGTGAGTTCGCGGATCGCCTCGACGGGGTCCGCGGCGCGCGAGTCGACCGTGTGCGTGGCGCCCATGGACAGCGCGGTGGCGAGTTTGCGCTCGTCGACGTCGACGGCGATGATCCGGGCCGCGCCGGCGAGCCGGGCTCCGACGATCGCCGCGTCGCCGACGCCGCCGCAGCCGATGACGGCGACCGTGTCGCCCCGGCCGACCTGTCCGGTGTTGAGGGCGGCGCCGATGCCGGCCATGACGCCGCAGCCGAGGAGTCCGGCGACGGACGGGGCGACCGCCGGGTCGACCTTGGTGCACTGGCCGGCCGCGACGAGCGTCTTCTCGGCGAAGGCGCCGATGCCGAGGGCCGGTGTCAGTTCCCGTCCCCCGGCGAGGGTCATCCGCTGCCCGGCGTTGTGGGTGTCGAAGCAGTACCAGGGCCGTCCGCGCAGGCAGGCCCGGCAGCGGCCGCAGACCGCACGCCAGTTGAGGACGACGAAGTCGCCCGGCTCGACGTCGGTGACGCCGGCGCCGACCGACTCCACCACGCCCGCGGCCTCATGGCCCAGCAGGTACGGGAAGTCGTCGCCGATGCCGCCCTGTTTGTAGTGCAGGTCGGTGTGGCAGACGCCGCACGCCTGGATCCGCACCACCGCCTCGCCGGGCCCGGGGTCGGGGATCAGGATCGTCTCGACCCGTACGGGCTCGTTCCTGCCGGGGGCGACAACTCCTCGGACCTGCTGTGCCATGGCGGCGCTTCCCTTCGTCACGGTGGTCGTCCCGTACCACTATTCCCTGTGGCACGGGACGAGGGGGGGACGGCCCCGAGGCCCGGCGTCAGTCGCGCCGCTGTTCCGGCGCCGTGCCCGCCGGCTCCGGCGCCAGGGCCAGGACGCGCTTCCTGACCAGGAACCAGCCGCCGACCAGCAGGGCCGCGATCAGCGGCAGACAGGCCACCGTGGTGCGGCCGATGCCGCCGCCCCACCACATCAGGACGAGCACGGACGCCAGGAAGGCGAGCGTGACGATCTGGGTGAACGGGGCCCAGGGCAGCCGGTAGTGGGGCCGGGTGACCTTGCCCTCCTTGGCGCGCCACCAGAACAGCAGCGAGCAGAGCATGATCATGCCCCAGGTGCCGAGGATGCCGATCGAGGCGAAGTTCAGGACGAGCTCGAACGCCTCGCCGGGCATCCAGTAGTTGAGGCCGACGCCGAGGACGCCGAAGCCCGCGGTGAGCAGGATGCCGCCGTAGGGGACCTGGCCCTTGTTCATCCGGGCGGTGAACTTCGGCGCGGAGCCGGCCATCGCCATGGAGCGCAGGATGCGGCCGGTGGAGTACAGGCCGGAGTTGAGGCTGGAGAGGGCGGCGGTGAGCACGACCAGGTTCATCACGCCCGCGGCGCCGGGGACGCCGAGCTTGTCGAAGACGGTGACGAAAGGGCTCTGGTCGGCGGAGTACGCGGTGTACGGCAGGAGCAGCGCCAGCAGCACGACGGAGCCCACGTAGAACAGGCCGACGCGCCACATGATCGAGTTGATCGCCTTCGGCATGATCTTCTCGGGGTTCTCGGTCTCGCCCGCTGCGACGCCGACGAGTTCGACGGAGGCGTAGGCGAAGACGACGCCCTGGACGACCAGCAGCATCGGGAGCATGCCGAGCGGGAAGACACCGCCGTTGCCGGTGATGCTGTGCAGGCCGGGGGTGTGGCCGCCGACGTCGTGCGAGGTGGCGACGAGGAAGATGCCGACGCCCATGAAGATCACCAGGGCGGCGACCTTGACGATCGCGAACCAGAACTCCATCTCGCCGAAGTACTTCACGGAGATGAGGTTGGCGGCGAGCACGATCGCGAGGGCGATCAGGGCGAGGATCCACTGGTCGATGTCGCTGAACAGGGCCCAGAAGTGGGCGTAGGTCGCGGCGGCGGTGATGTCGGCGACGGCGGTGGTCGACCAGTTCAGGAAGTACAGCCAGCCGGCCGTGTAGGCGCCCTTCTCACCCATGAACTCACGGGCGTAGCTGACGAAGGCGCCCGACGAGGGGCGGTAGAGGACCAGTTCGCCGAGTGCGCGCACCACGAAGAAGGCGAACACGCCGCAGACCGCGTAGGCGATGGCGAGGGAGGGGCCCGCGCCCGCGAGGCGGCCGCCCGCGCCGAGGAAGAGGCCGGTTCCGATCGCGCCGCCGATGGCGATCATGTTGACGTGGCGGGACTTGAGGTCCTTGCTGTATCCGGCGTCACCGGCGTCGATGTGGGGCGCGCCCGGAGCCGGGGTGCCGGCTGTCGGGGTCTCGGCCGCAGGCATGGTGCGGTCACTCATCTACGTGTTCGCCTTTGTGAGGGGGTCGTGCGGACCGGCCGTCACACCCGGTGATGAGGGTGGTCACCGTGGCGGAGGGGCCGGTGGCACATCGTCACAGTCCGGCGCCCGCTTGACTGTGGCCTATGTCACGTACAGGCCATATAACGGCAGATCTGAGGTGTTTCTGAGGTTACGCGCGAGTTTCGACGGCGCCTACCGGCCGGTGGGCCCCGGAGCGAGGACGTCCAGCTCTTTCAGCGCGCCCAGGGCGATCCGGCGGGTGAGGTCCTCGGCGCGGTCGGCGTCGCGTTCGCGTACGGCCTCGGCGACCTGGACGTGCAGGGTGACGGCCGCCGGGTCGGGGTCGTCGAACATGACCTGGTGGTGGGTGCGGCCGGTGAGCACCTCGGCGACGACATCGCCGAGCCGGGCGAACATCTCGTTCCCGGAGGCGTTGAGCACGACGCGGTGGAAGGCGATGTCGTGCACCAGGTACGCCTCCAGGCGGCCGCCCCGCGAGGTGGCGACCATGCCGAGCGCCTCCTCGGTGAGGGCGCGGCACTGCTCCGGGGTCGCGTTGCGGGCGGCGAGACCGGCGGCGACCGGCTCGATCGCCGAGCGCAGGACGGTGAGCGAGCGGAGCTGGCGGGGGCGGTCGGCGCCGGCCAGCCGCCAGCGGATCACCTGCGGGTCGTACACGTTCCACTGCTCGGTGGGGCGGACGGTGACACCGACACGGCGGCGTGAGACGACCAGGCGCATGGACTCCAGGACGCGCACCACCTCCCGGACGACGGTGCGGGAGACGTCGAAGCGCTGGGCGAGCTCGTCGGTGCGCAGCACGCTGCCGGGCGGATAGTCACCCGCCGTGATCGCGAGACCCAGGGTCTCCAGCACATGCGTATGGAGCCCCCCGGCCTGTGTCGTCATGGGCCAAGCGTAAGGCGCGGGCGGCGGCGCCGAGAGCGTGGCACTCACCCCCCGGCTTAAAAGTATGACTTTTACATCACAGGCTCTTGAATATGTCGTACCTCATGGGATTCAGTGTGCGGCGAGAAGCCGGAAGACGTCGCGGAAGACAGCGAGGCAGCAACCCCATGCAGATCCCCCATGTCGTCGTCGTGATGGGTGTGGCCGGCACCGGCAAGACCACCGTCGGTCCCCTCGTCGCCGACCGCCTCGGCGTCCCGTACGCCGAGGGTGACGACTTCCACCCGGAAGCCAACATCGCCAAGATGTCCGCCGGGATCCCGCTGGACGACGCGGACCGATGGCCCTGGCTCGACGCCATCGGGCGCTGGGCCCGCGAGCGCTCGGGACTCGGCGGGGTGGTGAGCAGCTCGGCGCTGAAGCGGTCCTACCGGGACCGGCTGCGGGCGGCCGCCCCCGATCTCGTGTTCCTGCACCTGACCGGCGACCGGGCCCTGATCGAGCGTCGGATGGCCGAGCGCCGGGGCCACTTCATGCCCACCGCCCTGCTGGACTCGCAGTTCGCCACGCTCCAGCCGCTCGGCGACGACGAGCCGGGGGTCGCCGTCGATGTCGCCGGCGGCCCCGAGGACATCGCCCGACGGGCCGTCGCCGCGCTGCGCCGGCTCGGCCAGTCCCCCGACACCGTCAAGGAAGCACCGTGACCGGACTCAGCGTCGAGATACTGGCGGCGGACGCCGCCGAACCGATCACTTCGGCGGGCGACGCCCGGCTGGGCATCGCCGTGCTCGCGGGCATCGCCCTCATCGTCCTGCTCATCACCCGGCTCAGACTCCACGCCTTCCTGGCGCTGACCGTCGGCTCGCTGGCCCTCGGCGCGCTCGCGGGAGCACCGCTCGACAAGACCGTCGCGTCGTTCACCCAGGGCCTCGGGTCGACCGTCGCCGGGGTCGGCGTGCTCATCGCGCTCGGGGCGATTCTGGGCAAGCTGCTCGCCGACTCGGGCGGTGCCGACCAGATCGTGGACACGATCCTGGCGAGGGCGAGCGGCCGGGCCATGCCGTGGGCGATGGTGCTGATCGCTTCCGTGATCGGGCTGCCGCTGTTCTTCGAGGTCGGCATCGTCCTGCTGATCCCCGTGGTGCTGATGGTGGCCAAGCGCGGCGGCTACTCGCTGATGCGGATCGGGGTGCCGGCGCTCGCCGGGCTCTCCGTGATGCACGGTCTGATCCCGCCGCACCCCGGCCCGCTGGTAGCGATCGACGCGCTCGGCGCCAACCTGGGCATCACCCTGGCGCTGGGTCTGCTCGTCGCCATACCGACGGTGATCATCGCCGGTCCGCTGTTCTCCCGGTACGCCGCCCGCTGGGTCGACGTCCCGGCGCCCGACGGCATGGTGCCGCAGCGGAACCCGGAGGGCGCCGAGAGGCGTCCGGGGTTCGGCGTCACCGTCGCCACGGTGCTGCTGCCCGTCGTCCTCATGATGGCCAAGGCCCTGGTCGACATCGTCGTCGACGACCCCGCCGACGGCGTGCGGCGGGTCACGGACGTCATCGGCTCCCCGCTGGTCGCCCTGCTCACCGCCGTCGTCGTCGCCCTGTTCACGCTGGGCCGGGCGGCCGGGTTCACCAGGCAGCGGATCTCCACGACGGTCGAGAAGTCCCTCGCGCCGATCGCCGGCGTGCTGCTGATCGTCGGCGCGGGCGGCGGCTTCAAGACCACGCTGATCGACATCGGCGTGGGCCGGATGATCCTGGACTTCTCCGAGGACTGGGCCATCCCGGCGCTGCTGCTCGGCTGGCTGATCGCGGTGGCGATCCGGCTGGCGACCGGTTCCGCGACGGTGGCCACCATCTCGGCGGCCGGTCTGGTGGCGCCGCTGGCCGCCGACATGCCGACCGCGCACGCGGCGCTGCTGGTGCTGGCGATCGGAGCGGGCTCCCTCTTCTTCAGCCATGTCAACGACGCCGGGTTCTGGCTGGTGAAGGAGTACTTCGGGATGGACGTCGGTCAGACGATCAAGACCTGGTCGGTGATGGAGACGATCATCTCGGTCGTCGGGATCGTGTGCGTGCTGCTGCTGTCACTCGTCCTGTAGCCAGTCGGGGTGCCGCTCGCGCGCCCACCGGCGCTCGACCGACCCGGTACGCATGCCACGGCGTGCCTCCGGGTCGGCGAGCGCCTTCGCGATGTGACCCGCGAGCACGACGCCGACGGCGAGGGCCAGCCAGTCGTGGACGAACGTCGCACCCGTACGCCACACCAGCGGGGCGAGGTCCGTGAACCACATCAGCAGTCCGGTGCCCAGCATGACGAGCACGGCTCCGGCGATCCAGGCGGCGTACAGCTTCTGCCCGGCGTTGAACTTGCCCGCGCCGCGCGGCCCCCGGTCCCGGCGCAGCGCCGCCTTCAGCCACGCCCGGTCGGACGTCCCGAACCGGTTCAGCCGCCGCAGGTCCGCCCGGAAGTCCCGGTCCACCAGGCCCAGCAGGAACGGCGCGGGCAGCAGCAGCCCCGACCACTCGTGCACGGTGACGACGAGATGGCGGCGGCCCACGAGCTCGGCGAGCTGCGGTACGTACAGGGCGGCCGCCGTCGCGACGCACAGCAGCGTCAGGGCGGCGGTGGCGCGGTGGACGAGCCGCTGCGCCCGGCCGAACCGCCGCACCACGAGCCCCGGCCGCGTCGCCGCGCCGTCCGGCGCGGACGGCTCAGACGGTGGGGGTGTCGTCCCGGCCGTTGGAACGGCCGACCCAGGCGTCGACGTCATAGCCCCTCTCCTCCCAGTAGCCGGGCCGCACGTCCGAGGTGACGGTGATCCCGGACAGCCACTTCGCCGACTTGTAGAAGTACATCGGTGCGACATAGAGCCGGACCGGACCGCCGTGCGCGTGGCCGAGCGGCTCGTCGCGCATCCGCAGCGCCACCAGGACATCGGGGCGGCGGGCCTGCTCCAGGGTGAGGCTCTCGCTGTACGCGCCGTCGAAGCAGGTGAACCGGATCGCCCTGGCACCCGGGCGCACGCCCGCCGCGTCCAGCAGCCGGGAGAGCGGCACCCCTTCGAACGGGGTCTTCGGGACCCGCCACCCCGTCACGCACTGGACGTCCCGCACGAGGCGGGTCTGCGGCAGCGCGCGCAGCCCGTCGAGGGTGTAGGTGGCGGGCCGCTCGACCAGGCCGTCGACGGTGAGGCGGTAGGTGCCGGCGTCCTTGCGCGGTACGGAGGAGGTCACCGAGTAGTAGCGGAAGCCGCCGCCGTTGGGCAGGAGGCCGGTCAGGCCGGTGGGATCCCTGTCGGCCGCCGAGCCCAGTACGGACTCCAGGCCGCGCTGGAGGTACGGGGCGGCGGCGACCCCGGCGGCGCCCAGGCCGAGCATGGCCAGGACGACCCGCCGGCCGACCGGGGCGCCGCCCGTGTCCTCGGCACGCCCACCGGCCCCCGCGACTTCCGCCCCCTCGGCCCCCTCGGCGCCCTTCGCGCCCTCCGCGCCCTTCGCGCCCTCGGCGTCGTACGGTTCAGTGCTCACGCCGTCGATTCGAGCATCCGGCGGCGGCGCGGGCCAGGGGACGGGGGCGCCCGTCAGAATTCCGTCACATGTGGTCGGGGTGCGTGCGAGACTCGGCGCCATGTCGATCACGCCGGACGTGCCCTCCCGGCACACTGTGCCCGCCGAGACTCCCGTGCCCGCCGAGACCTCCGTGGCCGCCGACTCCCCTGTCGCCTCCGCGCCAGGTCACCGGGAGGCGCTGAAGCCGTATCTGCTGGCGTATCCCGGGCCGTTGCGCGACCGGCTGGTCGCCGCCGTGCTGTCGGGCGAGAAGGTGTCCACGACCGGGCTGCTCGCCGAGTACGAGGCGGAGCGGGAGGAACTCCCGCCGGTCGGCGAGCGCTCGGCGCTCATCGACTCGGACGGACGCGAGGTCGCGGTGCTGGAGGTGACCGAGGTGCGGGTGCTGCCGCTCGGCGACGTGGACCTGCGGCACGCCCTGGACGAGGGCGAGGGGCACCGGTCGGTCGCCGAGTGGCGAGCGGCCCACGAGCGGTTCTGGCACGGCGAGGAGACGCGGGAGGCGCTGGGCGACCCGGACTTCACGGTGGACGACGCCACGATGGTGGTGGCCGAGCGCTTCCGGGTGGTGGAGCGGCTGGACGCGGTCGGTGCGGCGATCGCGGGCGAACTGCGGCTCATGGACCCGGCCGTACGCCGGTCGCGGACGGAGGCGGCCCGGCTGCTGGACCCGGAGTTCACGGAGGTCGGCGCGTCCGGCCGGCTCTGGACCCGCGACGAGATGCTGGCCTCGCTGCCGGGGAAGCCCGGTGCCGCCGACGACGGCCCCCGGTACAAGCCGTCCGGGATGAAGGGCACGGAACTCGCCCCCGGCCTCGTCCACCTGACGTACGAGACCCGTATCGCGGGGCGGCGCGCCCGGCGCAGCTCGTTGTGGCGCCAGGCGCCGGACGGCGAGGGCGGCGCCTGGCGGATGTACTACCACCAGGGGACGCCCGTCCCGGAGTGACCGTCAGCCGACCGCCTTCGCCGCCGCCCGGCCCGCCGCCCGGCCGGAGAAGAGGCAGCCGCCCAGGAACGTGCCTTCCAGGGAGCGGTAGCCGTGCATGCCGCCGCCGCCGAAGCCGGCCGCCTCGCCCGCCGCGTACACGCCGGGCAGGGGCTCCCCGTCGGGGGTGAGGACCCGGGAGGCGAGGTCGGTCTCCAGGCCTCCCAGCGACTTGCGGGTGAGGATGCTGAGCCGTACCGCGATCAGGGGGCCCGCCTTGGGGTCCAGGATGCGGTGCGGGGTCGCCGTGCGGATGAGCCGGTCGCCCAGGTACTTGCGGGCGCCGCGGATCGCGGTCACCTGGAGGTCCTTGGTGAACGGGTTGGCGATCTCCCGGTCGCGGGCGACGATCTCGCGGCGCAGCTCGGCCTCGTCGATGAGCGGCTCGCCGGTGAGCGCGTTCATGCCGCGCACCAGGGCGGACAGGTCCTTCTCCACGACGAAGTCGGCGCCCCGGTCCATGAACGCCCTGACCGGTCCCGGCACGTCGGCGCGGGCGCGGCCGATGACGTCACGGACCGACCTGCCGGTCAGGTCGGGGTTCTGCTCGGAGCCGGAGAGGGCGAACTCCTTGCCGATGATCTTCTGGTCCAGGACGAACCAGGTGTGGTCGTGGCCGGACTTCATGATGTGTTCCAGCGTGCCGAGCGTGTCGAAGCCGGGGAACAGCGGGACGGGCAGCCGGCGGCCGCGGGCGTCCAGCCAGAGCGAGGAGGGTCCGGGCAGGATGCGGATGCCGTGCCGGGCCCAGATCGGGTTCCAGTTCTCGATGCCCTCGGTGTAGTGCCACATCCGGTCGCCGTTGATGTGGTGGGCGCCCGCCTTCTCCGCGATGCCGAGCATCAGTCCGTCGACGTGGGCGGGCACTCCGGACAGCATCCGCTCGGGCGCGGTGCCGAGCCATTCGGGCCACTGGGCGCGGACGAGGTCGTGGTTGCCGCCGATGCCGCCGGAGGTGACGATGACGGCCTGTGCCCGGTACTCGAAAGCGCCGGCGACCTCCCGGCTGCTGGCGGCGCCGCGTTCGGCGTCGGACGGCTCCAGCACCTCGCCGCTGACGGTGTCCACGGCGCCCGCGGTGCGGCCGAGACCGGTGACCCGGTGACGGAACCCCAGCCGGACGAGGCCGCGGGCGACTCCGGCGCGGACGCGCCGCTCGAACGGCGCGACGACACCGGGTCCCGTGCCCCAGGTGATGTGGAACCTCGGCACCGAGTTGCCGTGCCCGGTGGCGTCGTAGCCGCCGCGCTCGGCCCAGCCGACGACGGGGAAGAACCTGACGCCCTGCCGGTGCAGCCAGGCGCGCTTCTCACCGGCCGCGAAGTCGACGTACGCCTCGGCCCAGGTGCGCGGCCAGTGGTCCTCGGGCCGGTCGAACCCGGCCGTGCCGAGCCAGTCCTGGAGGGCGAGTTCCGGGCTGTCCTTGACGCGCATCCGGCGCTGCTCGGGCGAGTCGACCAGGAAGAGGCCGCCGAACGACCAGTGGGCCTGTCCCCCGATGGACTGCTCCGGCTCCTGGTCGAGGAGGATGACGCTGCGTCCGGCGTCGACCAGTTCGGCGGTGGCGACCAGACCGGCCAGGCCCGCCCCGATCACGATGACATCAGCGTCGTACGCCATGGTGGGGTTCCATCCTTCTGGGATGCTCGGGCCGTCGGCCGGACCGCCCGGTCGGTGTGGTCCGATCTTCGGTACGCGGCGGTAACTCGTCAACCTTTCGGAGGGGCACATCGTGAACCATTCGTCCGCGGACGAGATCCTGGACGTCGTCGACGAGCGGGACGAGGTGGTCGAACGGCTGCCGCGCGGTGAGGTGTACGCCCGAGGGCTGCGCCACCGGGCGGTGTTCGTCCTCGTCAGGGACGCCGATGACCGGATCTTCGTCCACCGCAGGACCGCGACGAAGCTGATCTTCCCCTCGCTGTACGACATGTTCGTGGGCGGGGTCGTCGGCGCGGGCGAGAGCTACGAGGAGGCGGCCCTGCGCGAGGCCGAGGAGGAACTCGGCGTGACCGGCCTGCCGCGCCCCGAGCCGCTGCTGAAGTTCCTGTACGAGGACGCCGGCGGGCGCGGCTCGTGGTGGTCGTCCGTGTACCGGGTGCGCTGCGACCTGCCGGTGTCCCCGCAGGTGGAGGAGGTCGCCTGGCACGCGTTCCTGCCGGCGGCCGAGCTGGAGGAGCGGCTCGCCGAGTGGGCGTGGGTGCCGGACGGCCTGGCGGCGTGGGAGCGGCTGAGGACCTCGGGCGCGGCGCCGGCGGGGCGCGGTTAGGGTGCTCGTGTGAGCGAGTTCGGGCGGAGCGTGCGGGGGTTGCGGTGGTGGTTCGCCCCGCAGCGGATGCGGGACGAGGGCGAGACGCCCGACTACCGTTTCTCGCTCGCCAACGAGCGTACGTTCCTGGCGTGGCTGCGCACCGGTCTCGCGCTGGTGGGCGGCGGGTTCGCCGTCGACCAGTTCCTGCCCGACCTGCGCTGGGGCGTCCGGGTGGGGATGGCGCTCGCGCTGCTCGTCGCCGGGGCGCTGTGCGCGCTGCGGGCGGTGAACCACTGGGTGCGGTGCGAGCGGGCGATGCGGCGCGGCGAGGACCTGCCGATGAGCCGGTTCCCGATGCTGCTGAGCCTCGCGGTGGGGCTGGTGGCCGTCGCGATGGTGCTGGTCGTGCTGTTCGGATGGGCCGGGTGATCCCGGGCGATGGCGGAGGGCGTGACCCCGGGCTGCAGCCCGAGCGGACACGGCTCGCGTGGCGGCGTACGACGCTGTCGTGCACCGTCGCCGCGGTACTCGCCGCCCGGCAGGCCGTGCACGACGGGGCGACCCCGGCCGGGCTGGTCGGCGCCGCCCTGTCGCTGCTGGTGTGGCTGGCGTTCCTGGTGGTCGCCCATCGCCGGATGGCGGCGCTGGGGCCGGCCAGGCCCCGGCCGCTGACGCCCCGGGTCGCGGTCGGGGCGGCGGCCTGCACGGTGGCGCTGGCCGCCTTCGCGGTGGCGGTGGTGGTCTGACGGGCGGCGGCGGTGGCCGGGCGGGGAGCACCGGGGTCAGCCGGTGCGGTCCACGGTGACGACGACCTTGCCGTTGAGGCCGCCCTCCATGCTGGCGCGCTGTGCGTCGGCGGCCTCCTCCAGCGGGAACGTCCGGGCGACCCGTACCCTCAGTACGCCCTGATCGGCGAGGTCCGCGAGCGCGGCGAGGTCCACCGGGTCGGGCCGGACGAAGACGTAGTGGCCGCCGAGGCCGATGACGTCGCCGTCCGCGACGGAGGCGAGCCGCCCCTCGGGGGCCAGGAGGTTCGCCGCGTCCTTGAGGGATGTCCCGCCGATGGTGTCGAACGCCGCGTCCACGCCCTGCGGGGCCAGTGCGCGGACCCGCTGGACGAAGGCGTCGCCGTACGGCACGGGCTCGGCGCCCAGCTCCCTGACGTGGTCCTGGCCCGGTTCGCGGGAGCCGCCGATGACCCGGGCCCCCAGGTGCCTGGCCAGCTGGACGGCCATGCCGCCGACCCCGCCGGCCGCCGCGTGGACGAGCACGGTGTCACCGGCGCGCACGCGCAGGGCCCGGTGGAGCACCTGGTAGGCGGTGAGCCCGGCCAGCGGGAGTGCGGCCGCCTCCTCGAAGCCCAGGGCGCGTGGTTTGCGGGCCAGGGTGCGGACGGGCGCGGCCACGTACTCGGCGAAGGTGCCGTGGCACAGGACGTCCTCGCGTACGTACCCCATGACCTCGTCGCCGACGTCGAACTCCTCCACGGCGACGCCGGGCTGGACGACGACACCGGAGACGTCCCAGCCGGGGACGACGGGGAACACCGCGTCCAGGACGGTGTCCAGGTAGCCGGCCTGGCACGCGCGGTCCACCGGGTTGACGGCCGCCGCACGCACCTTCACCAGCACCTTGTCCGGTCCGACCTTGGGGTCGGGCCGCTCGCCGAACTCCAGGACCTCGGGGCCGCCGTAGCGGCTGTAGCTGATCGCCTTCATGGTCCGACCCTCCGGCCGGTACGCGGCACCCGCAACCCAAAAGGGATCAAAGCCTTGAAAAGGGATAGCCTGGAAGGGTCAGCGGACACTCGGACAGAGGACCCTGCCATGACCGTCCTCCACCAGGAGCACGCAGCTCACCCGCACACCCACGGTCCTGCCTGCGGACACCGGTCCGTCGTGCACGGCGACCACGTCGACTACGCGCACGACGGGCATGTACACCGCGAGCACTCCGGGCACTGGGACGAGTGCGAGCCGGGCGAGCACATCGCGCACAGCGGTCACACCCATGAGCACAGCGAGACGTGCGGGCACCCGGCCGTCGTCCACGGCGACCACGTCGACTACGTGCACGACGGACACCGGCACGCCGCCCACGACGGGCACTGGGACGACCACTGACGGACAGCGCGCCCCGCGACGCCGGCCGGCGTCCCGCGTGACCCGGCCGGGCGGCGGCGCGTCACGCCCCGAGGCCCCACCGGACGACACCCCGCCTTCTCCCGGGCCCGCGCCGACTGGCACCCTGCTGTGACCAGTTCGGCCACGACCCGGGGGGACGCCGGTGCCCGCTACCGACCCGTACACCGTCCAGCTCACATCTGAAGTGCACGCGTACGTGCAGCCGGACGGGGGCTGGTGCCTCAACAACGCCGGTTTCATCAGCGACGGGACGGACACCGTCCTGGTCGACACCACCGCCACCGAACAACGTGCGCTGGCGCTGCGCGACGCCCTGGTGGAGTGCGGGGCCCCGCTCCCCCGCACGCTGGTCAACACCCACCACCACGGTGACCACACCTACGGCAACGGCGTGTTCGCGCCGCGGGCGACGGTCGTCGGACACGAGGCGTGCCGCCGCGAGGTGCTCGCCGCCGGACGGCAGCTCCACCTGATCTGGCCGCAGACCGACTTCGGCGACATCCGGGTGACGGCGCCGACCGTGACGTACCACGACCGGCTGACGCTGTACGCGGGCGACACCGAGGTGCGGCTGCTGCACCCCGGGGTCGCGCACACGGCCGGGGACACGATCGTGCACCTCCCGGAGCAGGGCGTCGTGTTCACCGGCGACCTGGTCTTCCACGGCGGTACGCCGTTCCTGGCGACGGGTTCGCTGCGCGGCTCCCTGCGCGCCGTCGAACTGCTGCGGTCGCTGGACGCGGGGACCGTCGTCCCCGGCCACGGCCCGCTCACGGACCCGTCGGCGTACGACACGACCGAGCGCTATCTGCGGTACGTCGCCGAACTCGCCGACGAGGGCCGGGCCAAGGGGCTGACGCCGCTGGAGGTGGCCCTCCAGACCGACCTGGGCGAGTTCGCCGCGCTGCGCGAGAGCGAGCGGCTGGTCGCCAATCTGCACCGGGCGTACGCGGAGCTGGACGGGCTCCCGGAGGGCTCCCCGCTGGACCTCGCCACCGTCTTCGGGGACATGGCGGCGATGAACGGCGGGGTTCCGGTCGCCTGCCACGCCTGACGGTTCACCAGCGCGGTACGGCGGGACGGCCCACCCGGGCCGGCCCGCCGTCGCCTTGACCCCGGTCGCCACCAGCGCTTTCCCCCCAGCCTCCCGCTGCCCTCCCCACGCCTTCCCGAGGCGTTCCCGGCGAGTTTCCCCACCCGGCCCTGGACGACATACCGACTGGTCGGTCATGATGCCCGGGAAGTGTCGCGAACTGCTCCCACCCCCGGAGGTGCCCACGATGAGCTCAGCCCCGCCGCCAGGTCTCGACCCCGTGCGGTTGCGCGGCCTCCTGGACCGCGAACGGCCCGGACTGGTGAGCGGCCCGCTCAGCGCCCGGCTCATCGAGGGCGGCCGGTCGAACCTGACGTACGTCGTCACCGACGGCACCGGTCACTGGGTGGTGCGCCGCCCCCCGCTCGGCCACGTCCTGGCCACCGCGCACGACATGAAGCGGGAGCACCGGGTCATCAGCGCACTCCACCCCACGGCCGTGCCCGTGCCGGAGCCGGTGCTGCTGTGCGAGGACGACACGGTGCTCGGCGCGCCGTTCTACGTCATGGAGTTCGTGGCCGGGACGCCGTACCGCACGGCCGAGCAGCTCGCCGCGCTCGGACCGGAACGCACCCGGGACGCCGTCCTCGGCCTGGTGGACACCCTGGTCGAGCTGCACGGGGTCGACCCCGACACGGTCGGGCTCGGCGACTTCGGCCGGCCCGACGGCTTCCTCGACCGGCAGCTGCGCCGCTGGGGCAAGCAGCTCGCCGCGTCCCGGGCCCGGGACCTGCCCGGTGTCGACGAACTGCACGCGGCGCTCGGCAGGAAGCTGCCCGTCTCCTCCGCGGCGACCGTCGTCCACGGCGACTACCGCCTCGACAACGTCCTGATCGGCGAAGACGACCGCATCAAGGCCGTCCTGGACTGGGAGATGTCCACGCTCGGCGACCCGCTGACGGACCTCGGGCTCCTGGTGATGTACAGCGCGCGCCTCGACCTGCCGGACTCCCCCGTCAGCACGACGGCCGGCGCCGCGGGTCACCCCGCGCCGGACGAACTGATCGAGCGGTACGCCGTCCGCTCCGGCCGCGACACCTCCGCCATCGCCTGGTACACGGCGTTCGCCTGGTTCAAGCTCGCCGTGATCCTGGAGGGCATCCATTACCGCTACACCCTCGGGCAGACCGTCGGCGCCGGCTTCGACCGGATCGGCGAGCTCGTCCCCGTCTTCATCGAGCACGGCCTCACCACGCTCCAGAACCTGCAGGAAGGCTGACCGGTCATGGACTTCGCATTCGACGCGCGCACCGAGGAGCTGCGGGCCCGGCTGCTCGCCTTCATGGACGAGCACGTGTACCCGGCCGAGCCGGTCGCGGAGGAGCAGCGGGCACGGCTCGCCTCGCCGTGGGACACCCCGGCGGTCGTGGAGGAGCTCAAGGCGGAGGCCCGCAGGCAGGGCCTGTGGAACCTCTTCCTGCCGGACGCGGAGTACGGGGCCGGGCTCACCAACCTCCAGTACGCGCCGCTCGCCGAGATCACCGGCCGCTCGCCGCACCTGGCGCCGACCGCGCTGAACTGCGCGGCCCCGGACACCGGCAACATGGAGGTGCTCGCCCAGTTCGGCACCGACGAGCAGCGGAAGCGGTGGCTGGAGCCGCTGCTCGCCGGCGAGATCCGGTCGGCGTTCGCGATGACCGAGCCGGAGGTCGCCTCGTCCGACGCGACGAACATCGAGACCCGCATCGCGAAGGACGGCGACGACTACGTCGTCGACGGCCGCAAGTGGTACATCTCCGGCGCGATGAACCCGGACTGCGAGATCTTCATCGTGATGGGCAAGACCGACCCCGACGGGACGGACATCCGCCGCCAGCAGTCGATGGTCCTCGTCCCCCGCGACACCCCGGGCGTCGAGGTGCGCCGCGCGATGCGGGTGTACGGGTACGAGGACCACTACCACGGCGGTCACGCCGAGATCGTCTTCGACGGCGTCCGCGTCCCCGCCGCGAACCTCATCGGCGAGGAGGGCGGCGGCTTCGCCATCGCCCAGGCCCGGCTCGGCCCCGGCCGCATCCACCACTGCATGCGGCTCATCGGCATGGCTGAGCGGGCGATCGAGCTGATGTGCCGCCGGGCCGTGTCCCGTACGGCCTTCGGCAAGCCCCTGGCCGCCCAGGGGCAGGTCCACGGGTGGATCGCGGACTCCAGGGTGGCCGTCGAGCAGCTGCGGCTGCTGGTGCTGAAGACCGCCTGGCTGATGGACACGGTCGGCAACAAGGGCGCGCACACCGAGATCCAGGCCATCAAGATCGCGACGCCGCGCACGGTCCTGGACGTCATCGACCGTGCGGTGCAGCTGCACGGCGCGGGCGGGGTGAGCCAGGACTTCCCGCTCGCCGACCTGTGGGCGGCCGCGCGGACGCTGCGGATCGCCGACGGTCCCGACGAGGTGCACCAGCGGTCGCTGGCGCGCCGGGAGCTGAGGAAGTACGCCTGACCGGCCGGGCCTACGGCCGCAGCGCCCGCAGCAGGAGGTCGGCGAGGTGGTCGGCGACCTCCTGCGGGGTGAGCGGCCCGTCCGGGCGGTACCAGGTGGACAGGTGGTGGACGGAGCCGAAGTGGTAGTCCACCACCAGGTCCGCCGGCGTGGCGGAGGAGAAGACGCCGCTGCGCTGCCCCTCCTCGATCAGGGCCCGGAACCGCTCGTGGTAGCGGCGCCGCTCGGCCCGCACCTGCCTGTTCTTCTCCGGGCTCAGATGGTGCATGGAGCGGAAGAAGATGGCCGCGTCGTCCAGGTTGTCGATGGTGGTGACGACGACGTCGGCGGCGGCGTCCCTGAGCCGCCGCTCCACCGGGGCGTCGGCCGTGGCGAACGCGTCGAGCCGCTCCTGCTGGAGCCGCAGCACCCGCGCGTACACCTCCTGGAGGAGGTCCTCCTTGGAGCCAAAGTAGTGGTAGAGGGCTCCCTTGGTGACACCGGCCGCCTCGACGATCTCCTGGACGGAGGTGCGGTCGTAGCCCTGTTCGGCGAAGAGCCGGGTGGCGGTGGCCAGCAGCCTCTGTGGGACGGGGGTACCGCTCCCGTCCGTCGTCCTGGCCATGTGCCGCCACCTCTTTCTCGTCCTGGACCGTGTGTCGTCTTCCGGTCGTTGTGCCCGACCGGTCTTTACAGCGTGCGGTACGCCGGGTAACGCGCCGCCCGCCCCGAGATCTTCCCACCTGCCGCCCGGTGGCTCACCGTCCGGTGGCCTCCCACGTCCGCTGGATCCGGTTCATGCCGCCGAGCCAGCGCTCGGGGTCGTCGGCGCGGGCCCGGTAGTACTCGGCGACCTCGGGGTGCGGCAGGATCAGGAACCGGTCGTCGGCGATGCCCGCGAACAGCGCGTCGGCGACGTCCTCGGGCTCGATGGCGGTCGGCGCGAGGACCAGCTCGCCGGCCGTTCCCGCGGCGGTGAGCATGTCCGTACGGACGCCCTGCGGGCAGATGGCGTGGACCTTGACGCCCCGGTGCCGGTAGGTGAGCGACAGCCACTCGGCGAAGGCGTACGCCGCGTGCTTGGTGGCGCTGTAGGGGGCGGCACCGACCATGGTGAGCAGCCCGGCCGCCGAGACGGTGGACACGAACCGGCCGCCGCCGCGCTCCAGCCACTCGGGAAGCAGCGTACGGGCGGCGCGGACGTGCGCCATGACGTTGACATCCCAGGCCGACGCCCACACCCGCTCGTCGGCGAACGCGTCGCCCGGGGACGCGAGTCCGGCGTTGGCGCAGTAGACGTCGACGGTGCCGCCGAGCGCCTCGCGGGCCTCTTCGACGATCGTGGAGGCGTCTCCCGGGACGGCGGTGCCGCCGATCTCGTCGGCGACCGCCTTCGTACGGCCCGGGTCGAGGTCGTTGACGACGACGCGCGCGCCCTCTGCGGCGAACCTGCGCGCGAGCGCGGCTCCGATCCCGCCGCCCGCTCCGGTGACCACCACGCCCGCGCCCCGCACCGTACCCATGAGAACCCCTTCCGTCGGCCCGTCTTCTCTCCGCCGGGCAGACTAACCGGTCGGTATGTAGGGAAGGAAGGGTCCGCGCGTTAGCGTGCGTGGCCATGACAGCACGTGCCGGAACGATCACGGAGGTGTCCATGAACGTGTCCAGACGGGGTCTGCTGGCCGCCGGAGCGGTCGGTGCGGCGGCCGCGGCCGGGGCCGCCGGTACCGCGTCGGCGGCCGGGCGGCGGGTGCGCACCGGCTTCGACCGGCTCGCGGCCGACGGGTACGCCGCACTCGCCGGACAGCGGGTCGGCGTCGTCACGAACCCGACCGGGGTGACGGCGTCGGTACGGCACATCGTGGACGTCATGCACGCCGACGACCGGGTGGACCTGCGCGCGGTGTTCGGCCCCGAGCACGGCTTCCGGGGCACGGCGCAGGCGGGCGGCTCCGAAGGGCGGTACGACGACCCCGCGACGGGTCTGCCGGTCTACGACACGTATCTGAAGAGCGGCCAGGCGCTCGCGGACATCTTCACCGCATCGGGCGTGGACACGGTCGTGTTCGACATCCAGGACGTGGGCGCCCGCTTCTACACCTACATCTGGACCATGTACGACTGCATGGCCGCCGCGGCCCTCGCGGGGAAACGCCTCGTGGTGCTGGACCGGCCGAATCCGCTGGGCGGCCGCGAGGCGCACGGCCCCGTGCTGGACAAGGCGTTCGCGACGTTCGTCGGCCGCGAGCCGATCGCGCAGGCCCACGGCATGACGGTGGCGGAGCTGGCCCGTCTGTTCAACAAGGAGTTCCTCACCCGCCCCGTGGAACTCACGACCGTACGCATGGCAGGCTGGCGCCGCAGGGACTTCTTCGACACCACAGGACTGCCCTGGGTGCCGCCCAGCCCCAACATGCCGACGCCGGACACCGCACTGGTCTACCCGGGCACCTGCCTGTTCGAGGGCACCAACCTGTCGGAGGGGCGGGGCACGACACGCCCGTTCGAGCTGCTGGGCGCCGAGGGGATCGACCGGCGGTGGGCCGAGGCGGCGAACGCGCTGGAGCTGCCCGGCGTACGTTTCCGCGAGGCGTACTTCGCGCCGGCGTTCTCCAAGTTCCAGGGGAAGACGGTCGGCGGTGTGCAGCTCCACGTCCACGACCGGGAGGCGTTCGATCCCGTACGGACCGGCATCGCGCTGCTGGTGACCGCGAAACGCACCTGGAGCGGGTTCGCCTGGCGTCCCGACCACTGGATCGACAAGCTGACCGGCTCGGCCCGGGTCCGCACGCTCGTCGACGCGGGTGCGGACCCGGACGAGGTGGTGGCCGCCTGGCAGCAGGACCTCCGGGCTTTCCGGGCGGTACGGGGGAGGTACCTGCTCTACCGCTGACGGCGGCCCGCCGTCCGGCGCGAGCCACCGCGGCCACCACCGACAGGCGTGCTCACCGATGGGAAGGGAACTCCACGACCTGCTGGTACGTCGGCCGGTTCTGCCAGTGCGCGGCGGGGTGGGTGATTCCGCCGAGCGCCCGGTGGATCAGCGCGTCGGCGCACCACTGGTCACCGGCGGCGCAGCTGTCGTCGCCCGGGTAGACCTCGGTCGCGGGCGACGCGGCCGCCTGGCCGAGTGCGGTGAGCAGGACGGCCCGGCACGCCGCCAGGTCGCCGTCACCGCAGTACGCGCGGGCGGGCGGGTCGGCCACCGGCCGGCCGAGGACCAGGCGCAGGTCCTTGTCGGCGAAGCCCCACCACCCGTACTGGAAGGCGGATCCGCCGTGCGCGCCCGTCGGGCCGTGCTGGGCGCCCGGGGACTCGTCGATGGACAGGCTCGCGGTGAGCGCGGCGTACAGCTCGTCGCCGAGGCCCGGCCGGAACTCGGCCTCGATCAGCCGGGGCCACCACGCGTCCATGATCCGGACGGCGTCGGCGTGGCCGTAGGCGCGTGAGCCGGGGGCGGTCTCCTTGCGCGGCGCCCCGGCGGCGGCCCATGCCTCCAGCCGCTGGATCGCGGTGGTGAGCCGGGGATCGGTGACGGGTGCGCTCCGTACGACCGCGAGGAGCTCCGGCAGCAGCTGCTCGCCGCGCAGATCGGTGACGCCGGCCTCGGCCATGGCCCGGGTCAGGGAGGAGCGTGTCACACCGCCCTGCGCCACCAGCCGCTTCACCCGCTGGTCGAGCAGGTCGCCGCGGTGGACGGAGCCGAAGCCGAACGCGGCCGTGTTGTACCCCTTGGCCTGCCGGTTGTTCCACGAGACGTAGTAGTCCTGGCCGATGGAGCGCGGGTGCCGGTCGAACGGCGTGTAGGCGGCGGTGTTGTGCGCCGGGTCGAAGTCCTGCCACTCGTACGCCGGCTGGGCCGTGACCGGCAGCGCCGGGTCGACGCCGGCCGCGCGCACCGGGTTGAGGCCGCTGTTGTAGTACGCGGTCTCGCGGGCGTCCGCGTAGAACCAGTTGAAGGCGTAGCCGATGTGGTGGACGGCCTGCTGGAAGCTCCGCGCGTCCGTCACGTAGGACGGGTCGTTGAGCATCTGGAAGCCGATGATGGAGTCGGCCTCGTGGCGGTAGGTGGTGCGCAGCGAGGTGTACGCCACGGGTTTGCCGCCGATCGTGGCGCGGTGCGTGACGATGCCGTACGCGGTGCGCCACACCTGCATCCGGTAGGAGCCGGCGGCCGTGGAGTCGGCGACGCTCGGCTTCCAGGCGTTGCGCTTCTCCAGCTTCTCCATCGCGACGCACCGCCCCCGGTGGAGGTAGTGGTGGTCGTCCTGGCACAGCTCGACGGCGTAGGTGTCGGTGATGTCCTGGGCGGCCGACGTGGCGGACCAGGCGAAGTCCTGGCCCCGGCCCATCTGGACGTACATGCCGGCGCCGGCGAAGGACACGCCGCGTGCGGAGATGCCGGGGCCCTGGAGCTCCTGGAGCATCAGCAGCTGGGGGGCGAAGTATCCGGTCTGGGGTCCGAACACGGCGATCGGGTGGCCGCTCGCGGTGTGGGCGCCGGAGACGAGCAGCGCGTTCGACATGCCCTTCTTCGGGTCGAGGGCACCGGGCGGGAGGACTCCGTCGTCGTACATGCCCTGGGCGGGCTTCAGCGGCGCGGGCGCCTTCAGGGGTGCCTTGGTGCCGGTGCCCGCGGAGCCGGTGCGGTCGTACACGAGCTGTTCGGGCCGTACGGATCCGGGGTCGGGCAGGGCGGTGCCGCGCGGGTTCGCGGGCTTCTCGGCGTACGGGAAGGCGGTGCCGTCGTGGACGGTGAGCACGGCCTCGGCGTCGTCGCGCTGCCGGAAGGACTCCCAGACGCGGGTGCCCTCGACGACGCCGTACTTCTGCTGGGCGGCGAGCAGCGAGAGCGCGGCCTGCACCTCGCCGCCGCCTCCGCCGCCGAACTGGCCGCCGACCACCGAGGCGATGGCGATGAGGTCGGTGAGCTTGAACGGCTGGATCTCGCCGACGTTGGTGAGGGAGTCGATGTGGCCGGTGAGGACGTACTCGCCGGGGAAGTACCGGCCGTCCTTGGCCTGCTTGCGGTAGGCGTTGATGCCGTCGACGTACGCCTGGGCGTCGGCCATGGCCTGTTCGCCGCGCGGGCCGGCGCTGCTCCTGATGAAGGCGATCTGCGCCTCGTAGTCGGCCTCCGTGTACGGGGCCTGCGGCCAGAACTGCTGTTCCAGGCCCTGGTTGGCGAGCGCGCCGCCGGCGAACGGCGTCAGGTCGCCGCGGCCGATGTGCCGGAACAGGTCCATCATCCACAGCCGGTCCTGGGCGGCCGCGTAGCCGGCGCCGAACTCGGTGCCGTAGCGGGTGGTGCCCTGGATGTGCGGGACGCCGGTCTTCTTGTCGCGGGTGATGGTGACGTCCGCGCGGGGCCGGGTCACGGACTCGACCTGGTCGGCGGGGACACCGAAGGAGGCGTCGTTGAAGAAGTCGGTCAGTCTGGCGTCGGTCAGGGTGCCGTAACCGCCCACGAGGGCGGTGTAGCGGGCGAGTTGGTCGGAGCTGTGGGCGGGGCGGGTGCCGAGGACCCGGTGGGCGAGGATCTCGGCCAGGGTGGCGTTGCCGTTCTGGCCGGGCGGCAGGATGTCGGCGCACTGTCCCCGGCAGTGGTCGGCGACGGCCGGGGCGGCGGGCTGGGCGGCCGGTCCGGCGGCCAGGGCGGCGTGGACGGCCGGGGGGACGACCGTCGTGGCGGGCTCGGCGGCGGCCGTGGCCGCAGCGGTGAGCGGCGGGGGAACGAGCAGGGCGGCGGCCAGGGCGAGCACCGCGGCGCCGGCGGTCCTGAGTCTTCCGATGGGCTGGCGTCGTCGCATGGGGGGGCTCCTCGGAGAGAGGCGGATGCGCCGGAGGTTACTTGCGGTACGCCTCATCGGTAAGGTGAGCGGCCGTCACCTTTTCGCCAACTCCCCACCTCACGCCACGATCTCCGTCACTTCGTCACCGATGATGGGACCCATCCGTTTTTCGATGGAGCCGGAGAGGGCACTCGTACGTCCCTTCAACGACGCCGAAGTACCAGCGACGGAGGTGGCAGGGCGATGGCCGGTTTCCGAAGTCTCGCAAGACAGGTACGTGACCCGGGGTGCGATCCGGCACTGCGGCGGTACTCGCTGCGCAAGTGCCTGGAGCGGTTCGCCCCTTACGGGCACCGTGCCACCTGGGACCATCTGTGCACCCGGCACAGGTTCGGGCCCGAGGACCGGGACCCCGATCCGGCGCGGCTCGTGGCCGCGCTCGACGAACTGGAGGAGGCACGGGCGGTCTGGCTCGCCTACGAGCACCGGTTCGCGGAACGCCGCAGGCGGGAGAAGCACGACGGGCTGCGTCGGCCGGGCGCGCTGGACGACTGGCACCGGCATACCTGGGGCGGCAACGGTGTCGCCCGCTGCGACGACCCGGCGGTGCATCCGGCGGTGCCGCTCGGCGAGGCGCTGCGGCGGCTGATCGCCGCACTGGAGGCGGCGCCGGGAAGGTGTTGCCCGGTGTGCGCGGGGCACCGGCTGGTGCGGCGGCGGGAGCAGGCCCGCGAGCCGTGGCACGGGCCGGTCTGCGCCGGGTGCGGCGTGGCGGTGCCGCGTCCCGTACTGACGGAGGAGGCCCTGGCGGCGGCCGAGCGCCGGCACGAGCCGCGACGCGGGTCCGAGCGCAGGGAGCTCATGACGGTGCGCTGACGGCGCGGGGGCGGCGGGGGCGCCCTCGCGACACGGCCTCACACGGAGCGTCCTGGCGGTGCCGCGACACCTCGCGGCGGCCGCGACGGGAGACGAGGGCACGGCGAAATCCGCTGGCCAACCGGTTTTCCCGTGGCGAGAGTTGACGGCGATGCGAACCACACCCTGAGGAGCAACGCCATGTCGACGCTGCGCGTCACCGCGGAACTGCTGACCGTCCACGAGCACCCGAACGCCGACGCCCTGGAACTGGCCCAGGTGGGCCTGTACCGCGCCGTCGTCGCGAAGGGCGCCTACCGCAGTGGCGACGCCGCCGTCTACATCCCGGAGCAGTCCGTGCTGCCGGCCGCGCTGATCGAGGAGCTGGGCCTGACGGGCCGGCTCAGCGGGAAGGCCGCGAACCGGGTCAAGGCCGTACGCCTGCGGGGCGAGCTGTCGCAGGGCATCGTGTGCCGGCCCCGGGCGCTGGACGGCGTCGATCTGGCGCGGGCGGCGGCCGAGGGGACCGACTTCGCGGAGCCGCTGGGCATCACCAAGTGGGTGCCGCCGGTGCCGACCACGATGAACGGCGAGGTCGAGGCGGCCCCGGAGCTGCTGCCCTGGGTGGACATCGAGAACCTCCAGCGGTATCCGGACGTCTTCGAGCCGGGCGAGCCGGTCGTCCTGACGGAGAAGGTGCACGGCACGGCCTGCCTGCTGACGTACCGCGCCGGCGGCGAGCTGGTGCACGTCACGTCGAAGGGCTTCGGCGCGAAGAGCCTCGCGCTGGTGGAGGACCCGCGGAACCTGTACTGGCGGGCGGTCCGCGGGTACGACGTGCCCGGCGTCGCGGCGCGCGTCGCCGCGCTGCTGGGCGCCACCCGGGTCGGTGTCTTCGGCGAGGTGTACGGGGCCGGCGTGCAGGACCTCGGCTACGGCGCCGACGGGCGCGGCGGCGGCATCGGGTACGCGGTGTTCGACGTGTCGGCCGAGATCGACGGCCGGGTGGTCTGGCTGGACCAGGACCGGCTGGCCGAACTGCTGGAGGACGAACTGCCCCTCGTACCACGGCTGTACGCCGGGCCGTACGACCAGGCGAAGGTGCTGGAGCTGGCGACGGGCCGGGAGACGGTCTCGGGGCGGGACCTGCACCTGCGCGAGGGCGTGGTGGTCCGCCCGGCCATCGAGCGGTACAGCCCGGTGGTGGGCGGACGCGCCATCGCGAAGGCGGTGAGTCCGGCGTACCTGACCCGCAAGAACGGCACCGAGTACGAGTAGGGCCCCCGCCGGCCGCTCAGCGGGACCGCCGCCGGGCGGGCGCCGGCTGTTGTCCCCGGCCTTCGGGCAGCAGTCGCGAGCCGGTCATGGCCTCGCCGAAGACGTCGTCGGGGTTGGACAGCACACAGGTCTCCAGCGACAGGCAGCCGCAGCCGATGCAGTCGGTGAGGTGGTCGCGCAGCCGGCCGAGCTGCTGGATGCGCTCGTCCAGTTCCGAGCGCCAGGTCTCGGAGAGCCGCGCCCAGTCCTCGCGGGTGGGGGTGCGTTCCTCCGGCAGCTCGGCGAGGGCGTTCCGGATCGTGGCGAGGGGGATGCCGACGCGCTGGGCCGCGCGCACGAACGCGACGCGGCGCAGCGCGTCCCTGCTGTAGCGGCGCTGGTTGCCGCTGGTGCGGCGGCTGCTGATGAGGCCCTTGGACTCGTAGAAGCGCAGGGCCGACACGGCCGCGCCGCTGCGCGCGGAGAGCTGGCCGACCGTGAGCTCGTGGATCTTCTCTGGAATCTGCGGCACCCCTCGAACCCTACTGGTCCGTTGACAGGGAAAGCCCGCGCAATCATGCTGAGCAAGCGCTTGGAAAGTACCTGGGTGCGTCGGAGCGACAGGGAGCAGGGATGGCAGAGCCGAGGATCTTCACGTCTGCGGAGGAGCTGCGTGCCGGGGTCGGCGAGCAGCTCGGTCACAGCGACTGGCTGGAGGTCGACCAGAAGCGGATCGACCTCTTCGCCGACGCCACCGGCGACCATCAGTGGATCCATGTGGATCCGGAGCGGGCGGCGGCGGGACCCTTCGGGACGACGATCGCGCACGGCTATCTGACGCTGTCGCTGCTCCCCCTCCTCGTCCCGCAGATCCTGCGGGTCGAGGGCATGAGGATGGGCGTCAACTACGGGACGAACAAGGTCCGCTTCCCCGCGCCCGTGCCGGTGGGCTCGCGGCTGCGGGCGACCGCCGTGCTGAAGGATGTCGCGGACGCGGGTGGCGGCGGTGTGCAGGTGACCGCCGTGGTGACCGTGGAGCGCGAGGGCGGCGACAAGCCCGTGTGCGTCGCCGAGTCGCTGTCCCGCTACTACTTCTGAGCGCTCACCATGCGCAGGACGAGGTCGGCGTAGAGGTCGCCGACCTCGTCGGGCGTCCGGCGCCCCTGGGCGTTGAACCAGCGGGCCACGTCGATGCAGAGCGAGAGCACGGCGAGTGTGGTGCCGGGCACGTCGGGGACGTCGAACTCGCCGGCCTCGACGCCTTCGTTGATGATGCGGCGCACCACCGCGTCGGTCCTGCGGCGCAGGGCGACGATCTCGGCGCGGTGATCGGGGCCGAGCGCGTCCAGCTCGTACTGGACGACCCGCGCGGTGGTGTGCCGCTCGGCGTGCCAGCGGACGAAGGAGCGTACGGCCTCGGCGAGCCGCTCGGCGGCGGTGCCGGGGCGGTCCGCCGCCGCCTCCAGGATGTCCAGGGCCCTGTCGTGGCCGATCCGGCTGATCCGGTGGAGCAGCTCTTCCTTGGTCTTGTAGTGGATGTAGAGCGCGGCGGGGCTCATACCGGCCCGGCCCGCGATGTCGCGGGTGGTGGTGGCGTGGTAGCCCCGCTCGGCGAACGCCTCGACGGCGGCGACGAGCAGCCGCCTGGCCGCCTCAGGGGTGACCTCGTCCCACGGCGTGCCCTCGCCGCCGGCCGTCTCCTCCGCCGTGCTCATCGTTCGCCCCTTCCGCGCATCAGGACGAACACCATACCCCGAAGGTGAGCAAGCGCTTAGCGCCGTGCGGGCCGACCGGTCCCGTCTTTCGGCCCCGCCCCCCTTCCGGTCGGCCCTCAGAGCTTCTGGAACGGGTCGTGCTCGGCGAGGAGCTTCTCCAGCCGCGCCTGGTCGACCCGGCTCACGATCTGCCCCGCCTCCTGCCGGTCGCGGACCACCTTGGCCAGGGTGAAGGCGGAGGTCGTGAGGTAGAGGACGGCGATGCCCAGGAAGGCCCGCACCCATACGTCGGCCTCCAGGTTGGCGATGCCGAGCGCCACGGCGCCCAGGGCGACACCGAAGGAGGCGACGGCCTGACCGTAGTAGGCCGCCGTGTTCTGCTGCTTGACCGGTGTGTCACTCATGGGCAACAGCCTGCGCCACCCCGGCGCGGAGCGCCTCCGTCGCCGTACTCAGTCGGGGTACTCAGCCGCTGCGCCGGGGATGGCCGGAACCCGGAGACGCCGGTCGGGGCGGGGGTGCCGGTCAGGGCGCGAAGACAGCGGGTCAGGGCGGGGAGAGACGGCGGTCAGAACGCGGAGACCCCGGTCAGGGCGCGGCCGATGATCAGTTTCTGGATCTGGCTCGTGCCCTCGTACAGCGTCATCACACGGGCGTCGCGCACCAGCTTGCCGACCGGGTACTCGTCGATGTAGCCGTAACCGCCGAAGACCTGGAGGGCGTTGTTGGCCGCGCGGACGGCGGCCTCCGAGGCGAACAGCTTGGCCTGCGACGCCGCGGTGGCGAACTCCTCCCCCCGGTCCACCAGGTCGGCGACCCGCCAGGTCAGCATCCGGGCCGCCGCCACGTCGACGGAGATGTCGCTGATCAGCTCCTGCACCAGCTGGTACGCGGCGATCGGCCTGCCGAACTGCTCGCGCTCGCCCGCGTAGCCGACGGCGGCGTCCAGGGCCGCCTGCGCGATGCCCACGCAACCCGCCGCGACCGACATGCGGCCCTTGGCGAGCGCGGACATGGCGATGGAGAAGCCCTTGCCCCGCGGGCCCATCAGGGCGTCCGCCGGGACCCGGACGTCCTGGAGGACCAGCTCGGCGGTGGCCTGGCCGCGCAGCCCGAGCTTGCCGTGCACGGTCCGGCGGGTGAGGCCTGGCGTGTCGGTCGGGACGAGGAAGGCGGAGACGCCCCGGTGGCCCGGGGTGTCGTCGGTGCGGGCGAAGAGGAGCGCGACATCGGCCCAGGTGCCGTTGGTGATGAACATCTTGGAGCCGTTCAGCACCCAGTCGCCGCCGGGACCGCCGTCGCGTACGGCGCGGGTGGCGAGGTTGCCGGCGTCGGAACCGGTGCCGGGTTCGGTGAGGCCGAAGCAGCCGAGCAGCTCCCCCGAGGTGAGACCCGGCAGCCAGCGCCGCTTCTGGTCCTCGTCGCCCCAGGCCGCGATGGTCTTGGCGACCAGCCCGAGCGAGACGGACACGATGCCGCGCACGGAGGAGTCGCCGCGCCCGAGCTCCTCGGTCACCAGGCAGTACGCGAGGTGGTCGCCGCCCGATCCGCCGTACTCCTCGGGGACGGTGAGGCCGAGGAAGCCGAGCGCGCCGAGCTTCGCGACGATCCCCCGGTCGACGTTCTCGGCCCGGTCCCAGGCTGCGGCGTACGGGGCGACCTCGCGCCGTACGAAGTCCTCGGCGAGCCGACGGACGGCCGCCTGCTCCTCGCTGAGCTCCAGGTCCATCCCCGGACCCCCCTTTAACTATCAGCGCTAGTTTCTGCTGGGCAGGCCCTACTATGTGCCGCATGGCCAGACCGCGCAAGCCCCTGCTCAGCCGAGACCGCATCGTCGCCGCGGCGGCCGCGCTCGTGGACGCCGAGGGGCTCGCCGCCGTCTCCACCCGCCGCCTCGCCACCGAACTGGGCGTCAGCGGGCCCTCGCTCTACAACCACTTCCGCACCAAGGACGAGATCCTGGACGCGGTCGCCGACCGGGTCAGCGCACAGGTCGACCTGTCGATGTTCGCCGAGGACGACGACCGGGACTGGCGCACCGCGCTCCACGACTGGGCCGTCTCCTACCGCGCCGCCCTCACCGACCACCCGAACATCGTCCCGGTGCTCGCCCGCGGCCCCGGCCGCCGCCCGGCCGGGCTCCGGGTGGCCGACGCGGTGTTCGGCGCGATGGTCCGGGCGGGCTGGCCGCCGGCGCAGGCCACCCACATCGGCGCGCTCATGCGGTACTTCATCACGGGCTCGGCGCTCGGCTCGTTCGCGCGCGGCTTCGTGGACGACGAGGCCGCGTACGACCCGGCCGACTACCCGCACCTCGGCCAGGCCCACCTCCTCGCGGAACACCGCGAGAAGGTGGACGAGGGCGCCTTCGAGACGGGCCTGCGCGCCCTGCTGGACGGACTCGCCGTGCAGTACGCGGCCTGCGGACGCTGACCGCCCGCCCCGTACGCCGACACCGACGCAGGCGCAGGCGCAGGCGCTCAGCGGTCGGACTCCGTGGGGGTCAGAAGACGACCAGTGCCCGGCCTCCCCGGCCCGCGCGCATGTTGGCGAACGCCGCCGGGATGTCGTCCAGGCCGATGCGGTCGGTCACCAGGGCGCTCAGGTCCAGGCGGCCCGCGCGGATGTGCCCGGCGAGCACCGGCAGGTCCTCGGCCGGGTCGGAGTTGCCGTAGACGCAGCCGGAGAGCGTACGGCCCCAGTGGAAGATCTCCAGGGCGTTGAACGACACCTGCTGGTCCTTGCCGCCGATGCCGACGACCGTGGTGCGGCCGCCGCGCCGCGTGGAGTCCCACGCGGCACGGATGGTGGCGGCGCGCCCGACGCACTCGACGGCCACGTCGGCGCCCCGGCCTCCGGTGAGCCTGCGGACCTCCTTGGCGGTGGCGTCGGAGGCGACGACGTACTCGGTGGCGCCCGCCGCCCGCGCCAGCGCCTCCTTCTCGGGCGAGACGTCGACCGCGACGATCGTGCCCGCGCCCGCGATACGGGCCGCCTGGAGGGTGGCCAGGCCGACCCCGCCCACGCCGAACACCACCACGGACTCGCCCTCGCGGACGCGGGCCGAGTGGTGGACGGCGCCGTAGCCGGTGAGGACGGCGCAGCCGAGCAGCGCGGCGTCGGTGAGCGGGACTCCGTCGGGGACGGGCAGCACGCAGTTCGCGGCGACGACGGTCTCCTCGGCGAACGCGCCGACGTTCAGGCCGGGGTGGAGCTCGATGCCGTCCTCGGTGACGGCGTGGATGTTCCCCGCCCCCGTGAGGGCGTCGACGCAGAGCCACACCTCGCCGATGGCGCAGTGGTGGCAGGCTCCGCAGGAGGGAGCCCAGTTGAGGACGACACCGTCGCCGGGGGCGACGTGGGTGACGCCCTCGCCGACGGCGACGACGGTGCCGGCGCCCTCGTGGCCGAGCACGGCGGGGACGGGCACCCGCATGGTGCCGTCCGAGAGGGACAGATCGGAGTGGCAGACCCCGGCGGCGGCGAGCCGGACCCGCACCTGGCCGGGGCCGGGGTCGGGGAGCTCTATTCCGGTGGTCTCCAGCGGAGACCCGACGGCGGACAGGACGGCGGCACGGACCACGATCGGCTTCTCCCGGCTCAGAACTGGAGGGACTTGGTCTGGAGGTACTCGGCGAGGCCGTGGGCGCCCAGCTCGCGGCCGACGCCCGACTGCTTGTAGCCGCCGAACGGGGCGAGCGGGTTGAACCGGCCGCCGTTGACGTCGACCTGGCCGGCCTCCATCCGGCGGGCGAAGGCGACGGCGGCCTCCGGCTCGCCCCATACGGCGCCCGCGAGCCCGTAGACGGTGCCGTTGGCGATCCGCAGCGCGTCGTCCTCGTCCTCGTACTTCAGGATCGCGACGACCGGGCCGAAGATCTCCTCCTGGGCGACGGTCATCTCCGGCGTGACGTCGGCGAAGACGGTCGGGCTGACGTAGTAGCCCCGGTCCAGGGGCGCTTCGGGGCCCCCGGCGACGACCCGGGCGCCTTCGGCGATGCCCTTCTCGATGTAGCCGACGACGCGGTCGCGCTGCTGAGCGCTGACCATCGGGCCGATGCGGTCCCCCGGCGTGTACGCGGCCACGGCCTCGGCGGCGAGCGCGACGGCCTCGTCGTACTGGTCCTTGTGGACCAGGACCCGGCTCAGGGCGCTGCACCGCTGGCCGGCGTTGGAGAGGGCGTTGGCGAGGCCGGAGGTGATGGCCGGGGCCAGGTCGGCGCCGGGCAGCACGACGTTGGCGGACTTGCCGCCGAGTTCCAGGGCGACCCGCTTGACGGCGGCGCCCGCCGCCGCGCCGATCCGCCTGCCGACGGCGGTGGAACCGGTGAAGGACAGCAGGTCGACGCCCTCGTGCTCGACCAGGGCCTGGCCCGCGACCGGGCCGAGGCCGGTGACCAGGTTGAACACCCCGGCGGGGAAGCCCGCCTCGTGCACGGTCTCGGCGAAGAGCTGGGCGGTCAGCGGGGTGTCCTCGGCGGGCTTGAGGACGACGGTGCAGCCTGCGGCGAGCGCCGGGGCGACCTTGGCGACGATCTGGTGCAGCGGGTAGTTCCAGGGCGTGATGGCGCCCACCACACCGACCGGTTCGAGGAGGACGGTGGAGTTGCCGACCTTCTCCTCGAAGGGGTACGTCTCCGTGAGTTCGGCGTACGAGCCCGCGATCATGATCGGCAGTCCGGTGTGCACGGCCTGCGCGAGCTTCGGCGGGGCGCCCAGCTCGGCGGTGACCGTCTCGGCGATCTCGTCCTTCCGCGCGGCCATGGCGTCGCGGAGGGCGGCGAGCCGTGCGGCGCGCTCGGCGGGCGGCGTCGCGGCCCAGCCGGGGAAGGCGGCGCGTGCGGCGCGTACGGCGGCGTCCACGTCGGCGGCGGTACCCGCCGGGACGTGGGCGATGACCTGCTCGTCCACCGGGTTCACCACGGGAACGGTGCCGTCGCCCGCTGCGGGGCGCCATGCGCCGCCGATGTACATCGCGTCCTGGGCCTTCATCCGCTTCTCCTTCGGCACTGGCTCGGTCGACCGCCCCAAACTAGCGGCGATAGTTTTCCGGCGCCAGAGGTTCCGGTGCGGTGTGACGGAGCACCCGCGCGCGGGGCGCCGCGCCCGATCCTGCCATCCGCCCGGAATCAGAAGTCGACCCGGACCCGGTTGTCGACGCGGCCCACGGACTCCTGGCCGAAGGAGCTGCGGTACGCCTCGCGGATCCGCTCGATCTTCGGGCCGGCCGGCCCCGCGTCGGCCGTCGGGTACAGCAGGATCAGCTCGTACGAGCGCTCCCGGACGATCCGCCCGGCCGCGTCGCGCCACTGGCCCCGCCCCTCCTGGACGGTGAGCCCGGCCGGGAACTGGGGGGTGACCTCACGGTCGACGAACGCCGTGAACTCCGTGTCGGTGACAGCGGGGCCGCCGTCAGAGCGTTCGGTACCGAAGAGCAGCCGGGTCTCCAGGAACGGCTCGCTCTCCGCCCCCGAGCCGACCGCCGGTGCGGCCACCGTGCCGGTGGAGTCGCCGAGCGTGGCGTACGCGGCGGGCGCGCCGAGCGCGACGAGCGCGGCGGCCGCCGCGACGGAGAGGCGCGCCCGGGTGGTCAGGGCGCGGATCGGCGCGCGTCGGATCGGTGCGAGGCTCGGCATACGCGGATCTCCTCCGGAGGCGGGGGCGGTCTGGGGTCTGCGGTCTCTCGTCTGCGGCCTGCGGTCTCTGGCCTGCGGCCTGCGGTCTGCTGCCTGCGGTGTGCGGCCTGCGGTCTGCGCTGTGCGGCCTGCGGCCCGCGCTGTGCGGGAGGCCCCGGCCACGCGGGACCACCCGGGCGCCCGACACTCTGGCAGCCGGACGGCGCGCGGCGGCCGGGAACACCGTTTCCGGCCATGCGGATGACCGGCGGGCCCGCACCGCTCGGCACGGGCCCGCCGGTTCACGCGTGGCGGGACGCCCCCGCGCCCCACCGCTCCCTACGGGCCACACCGGATCACACCGCCGTGGCGACGTCCGTGAGATGGGCGAAGACGACGATGTTGGAGGCGTAACCCGTTCTGGGGCTGAACTCTCCGCCGCAGGTGAGCAGCCGCAGTTCGGGGCGGCCTCTCGGGCCGTACACCTCCTCGTCCGGGAACTCGTCCTTCTCGTACGTCCGCACCCGGTCGACCGTGAAGACGGCGGTGAGGCCGTCCGCGCGCGCGACCCGGACGGTGTTGCCCCGCTTGAGGGAGGTGAGGTCGAGGAAGACGGCCGGTCCCCTGCGGGTGTCCCGGTGGCCGACGACGACGGCGGTGCCGTTCTCGCCGGGCGCGGGGCCGTCCTCGTACCAGCCGGCCAGCTTGGGGTTGTCGACCGGTGGCGAGAGGAGCCGCCCGGCCCGGTCGAGGCCCAGACCCATGAGCGGGGCCTCGACGGTGATCGCCGGGATGGCGATGCTCCTGGCCGGTGACGCCGGGAGCGGCGCCGGCGGCGGCTTGGGCCGGGCCGCGCGGCGGCGCTCGGGCGCGGCGCGGGGCGAGGGCGGCGCCGACGGGGGCGTGGCCCGGGGGCCGGGCCCGCCTTCCGCGTCCTGCCGCGCCGCCGGGGCACTCGCGGCGGGGGCGGGCCCGGACGGCTTGCCGTCCTGGGCCCACCAGATACCGCCCGCCGTCAGCGCCACGGCCACCAGCAGGGTCCTGGTGAGCCGCAGGAGGCGCCGCTGCCTGCGGGTGAACAGGGCGTACGGCGAGTAGCGCGGGTGCCCTGAGTACGGCGCGTGGCCGGGGTTGCCCGCCTTACGCCGCGCCATCGGCGCGACGGCGACGGCGGACGAGGATCAGTCCGGCCGTCCCCGCCAGGCCCGCCGCGAGCGCCGCGCCGACGCCGAACGCGGAGCTTCCGCCGCCGGCCGTGTCGGCCATGCCGCCACCGCCCGCGCCGACACCGCCGCGCGGGGGCTTGCCGTTGCCGTTGCCGTTGGCGCAGTCGACCTGGAAGACCTTCATCTTGCCCGCGCCCGACGCGCCCGCGAAGGTCCACGTCAGCTTGTACATCCCGTTGGGGAGCGTCTGCGGGCCGGTGTGGCCGGTTCCGTCGGTGAGGGTGATGTTGCCGGAGAGGGTCTGGCCCGGTCCCGCGGGCTGCGGCTCGATCTTCCAGGTGACCTGCTGGAGCGTGTCGAAGTTGAAGGCGGCGAGGTAGAACTTGCACACCTTCGGCTCGTTGACCGGGTTGGTCGGCGAGGTTTCGAGGCTGTGGATCTTGACGTCTCCGTTGTCGCCCGGCGCGGCCACCGCCGCGGGCGCGCCGGCGACGGCGACACCGCTGAGGGCGAGCGCGGCGACCGCGGCGCGCAGGAGTGGTCGGACAGCAGTCATGGGGGGTTCCTCCGTGAGGATGTCGGATGGCTAACCGATAATCTGACTATCGGTCACCCCATCGACACGAAGAGTGCGCGCAACGCCGTGCCGGCTCTCCGAATCCCCCGGTCAGCCCAGCGCCGACACCTCCACGGGGAAGCCGTTCAGTACCGCCGTGCCCGACAGCGGGTCCAGCAGCGTCCCGTCCAGCAGCTGGTTGACGTTGACACCCGGCCCCGCGGCGGCCACCGCCATGCGTGTGCCGGGCCGGTCGTGCCCCCAGCCGTGCGGCAGGCTGACCACGCCGGGGCGCACCGTGTCGGTGACCTCGACCGGAACCCGCAGCTCGCCGCCCTCCCCCTTGACGCGTGCCGGAGCGCCGTCGGCCAGCCCGAGCCTGGCCGCGTCCTCGGGGTGGACCTGGAGCGTGCAGGTGTTGGTTCCGCCGCGCAGCGCGGGGATGTTGTGCAGCCAGCTGTTGTTGGACCGCAGGTGCCGACGGCCGACGAGGACGAGCGGCGCGGCCGGTCCCGCCAGGGCGCGGCGCAGCCGGGGCAGGTCGTCGGCGATGGGCGCGGGCAGCAGTTCGACGCGTCCGCTGCGGGTCTTGAGCAGCCCGGGGATGCGGGGCCCCAGCGGCCCGAGGTCGATTCCGTGCGGCCGGGCGCGCAGCTCGTCGAGGGTGAGGCCGTACGGGCCGAGGCGCAGCATCAGGTCCAGGCGCCGCTCGGCTCCGCTGGCCCCGGTGAGCCGGGCCGCGTACTCCTTCGGGTCCTGGCCGTGGGCGGGCGAGTGGGGCTGGGCGACGGCCTTGGCGAGGGCGGCGTCGATCGCCATGGCGTCGACGGCCTCGGGGCCCGCGGTGCCGTGGAGCCCCGTCGCGGCGAGGACGAGCCGGGCGTGGATCTCGCACTCGTCCATGCGCCCCTCCTCCAGGGGGAGGGCGGCGGGGGTGTAGCGGACCTGGTTGCGGACGGCGAAGTTGTTGAACGCGAAGTCGAAGTGTGCGCTCTGAGTAGGCGGCGGCGGGGGCAGGATCACATCGGCGTGGCGCGTGGTCTCGTTGAGGTACGGGTCGACGGCGACCATGAAGTCCAGGTCGCGGCTCAGTGCGCGGTCGAGGCGGTCGCCGTCCGGGGCGGACAGCACCGGGTTGGCGGCGATGGTGACGAGCGCCCGGATCCGGCCGTCGCCCGGGGTGTCGATCTCCTCCGCGAGCGCGGCGAGCGGCAGTTCGCCCTTGGCCTCGGGGTGCCCGGAGACGCGGCTCGTCCAGCGGCCGAGCGCGAAACCCCGGCCGGGCCCGGCCGGGCGGGGCGCGGGGGCGGTGGCGGCGAGCGGGAAGAGGGCGCCGCCGGGCCGGTCGAGGTTGCCGGTGAGCACGTTGAGGACGTCGACCAGCCAGTTGGTGACGGTGCCGTGGGCGACGGCACTGCCGCCGATGCGCCCGTACACGGCGGCGGCCGGAGCCGCGGCGAGCTCGCGGGCGATGGCGCGGATGGTGTCGGCGTCCACGTCGCACGCGCCGGCGACCGCCTCGGGGGTGAAGTCCCGGAGGGCGTCGGCCAGGTCGTCGACGCCCTCGACATGGCCGTCGAGCGCCCCGAGACCGGTGAGCCCCTCCGCGAACAGGACCTGCGCGAGCGCGGCGAGCAGCAGGGCGTCCGTGCCGGGCCGGATGGCCACGTGCCGGTCGGCGAGGCGGGCGGTGCGGGTGCGGCGCGGGTCGACCACGGTGAGCGTGCCCCCGCGTGCGCGCAGCGCCTTGAGCCTGCCGGGGAAGTCGGGGGCTGTGCACAGGCTGCCGTTGGAGTCGAGGGGGTTGGCGCCGAGCATCAGCAGATGGCCGGTGCGGTCCAGGTCGGGTACGGGGATGGCGTGGGGGTCGCCGAAGAGGAGCCCGCAGGAGACGTGCTTGGGCATCTGGTCGACGGTGGAGGCGGTGAACAGGCTACGGGTGCCCAGCGCGCCGAGCAGCAGGGGCGGGTAGAGGGCGCCGGCCATGGTGTGGACGTTGGGGTTGCCGAGGACGACGCCGACGGTGTGCGGTCCGTGTTCGGCGGCGAGCGGGGGCAGCCTGCGGGCGATCAGGTCGAACGCCTCGTCCCAGCCGGCCTCCCTGAGGGTGCCGTTCTCCCGTATCAGCGGGGTGCGCAGGCGGTCCGGGTCGGCGTCGACCTCGCCGAAGGAGGCGCCCTTGGGGCAGATGAACCCCCGACTGAAGATGTCGTCGCGGTCGCCCCTGGCGCGGGTGACGCGGGGCCCGGCGCCGGTGTCCTCGATGGTCAGGGTGAGTCCGCAGGTGGCTTCGCAGAGCGGGCAGATGCGCGGTGCGGTGGCGGTCATGGGGTCTCCCCGGGGAGCGGCGACGGCGGGTGGCGGCGGGCGACGCGCGTCGGGCGAGGGCGGTCGGCCGCGCGGACGACCCGAGCATACCGACCGGTACGCATGCTGGCGACGGCTCAGACCGGGGCACTTCGGTCCAGCACCGGGCCGAGGTAGGAGTGGAGCAGGTCGCGGGTCTCGGCGATCAGCGCGGGGTCGCCCTCGGGGCCGACGCGGAAGGCGAGCCCGAGCAGGGCGTCGGCGGCCTCGACGGCGACGAGGAGCTTGCGGTGCAGGGTGTCGTCGGCGGGGCGGCCGAGGTGGCCGGCGAGGAGGCCGCACAGCCGCTCGGCGACCAGGTGGTTGGGGTCGGCACCGGCGCCGTCCTCCTCCGGGTCGGCCGGGGCGGGCGCGGGGACGCCGAAGTCGACCAGCGCGAAGCCGGGCACGGTGCGCTTCATGGCGAGGTACTCGTCCAGGACGGCGTCGATCGTGCCGTACGCCCCGAGGCCGGGCAGCCGGGCCAGGCGGGCGGATACCCGCTCGGCGTAGCGGTCGAGGTTGCGGCGGGCGAGGGCTCCGGCCATGGCCCGCTTGTTGGAGAAGAAGCGGTAGACGGAGCCGATGGGCACACCCGCGCGCAGCGCGACGTCCCGGGTGGTCAGCTCCTCGTAGCCGGTCTCGTCGAGGAGTTCGGCACAGGCGTCGAGGATGCGGGCGAGGCGTTCGGCACTGCGGCGCTGGACGGGGGTTCGGCGGAGCGGGTGGGGCCGCGACAGGGGATCCATGATGCCCACGAGCCTGGCCGGAACCGGAGGCGACCGGAACCCCCTCGGCGGCGGAACCGTCCCATCACCACCCGTGCGGGCGGTTCCCCGTTGACGGGGAGACCCTCTGAATCCTACGGTCTTACATAGGATTCCATGAGCGGCAGGGAGCACCCGATGGGCATGGGCGACACCGGACAGAGCGGCGAGCAGGCGCACGCCGGACAGGCACGGGACGAGCGGGCGCGGGCCCGCAAGACGGCCGAGGCGCTGGAGTACCTCGCCGGATTCGGCAACGAGCACAGTTCGGAGGCGGTACCCGGCGCGCTGCCGCTGGGCCGCAACTCCCCCCAGCGCGCGCCGCTCGGCCTGTACGCGGAGCAGCTCAGCGGCAGCGCGTTCACCGAGCCGCGCGCCCACAACCGCCGCTCGTGGCTGTACCGGATCCGCCCGTCGGCCGCGCACCCGCCGTTCACGCGCGCCGGCAACGGCTCCCTCCGGACCGCCCCGTTCACCGATGCGGCCCCCGACCCCAACCGGCTGCGCTGGAACCCGCTCCCCGCACCGGCGCCCGGCACCGACTGGCTGGCCGGCCTGTGGACGCTCGGCGGCAACGGCGACGCGGCCCAGCGCACCGGCATGGCCGTGCACCTCTACCACGCGGACACGTCCATGGACCGGGTGTTCAGCGACGCCGACGGCGAGCTGCTGATCGTCCCCGAGAAGGGCGGCCTGCTGCTGCGCACGGAGCTGGGCCTGCTCGCCGCCCACCCCGGTGACGTGGCGCTGATCCCGCGGGGCGTCCGCTTCCGCGTCGAGCTCATCGACGACACCGCGCGCGGATACGTGTGCGAGAACTACGGGCAGCCGTTCCAGCTGCCGGACCTCGGCCCGATCGGAGCCAACGGCCTCGCCAACCCCCGCGACTTCCGCGCGCCCGTCGCCGCGTACGAGGACGTGGAGGGCCCGGTCGAGGTGGTCAACAAGTACTGCGGGAACCTGTGGACCGCGACGTACGGCCACTCGCCGCTGGACGTCGTCGCCTGGCACGGCACCCATGTGCCGTACGTCTACGACCTGCGGACCTTCAATGTCATCGGCAGCATCAGCTACGACCACCCCGACCCGTCGATCTTCACGGTGCTCACATCGCCGACGGACACCCCCGGTCTCGCGGGCGTGGACTTCGTCGTGTTCGCGCCGCGCTGGCTGGTCGGCGAGGACACCTTCCGCCCGCCGTACTTCCACCGCAACGTGATGAGCGAGTACATGGGCCTGATCGAGGGCGCGTACGACGCGAAGACGGCCGGAGAAGGGGGCTTCGTGCCGGGCGGCGGGTCGCTGCACACCATGATGTCCGCGCACGGGCCCGACCGGGAGACCTTCGACAAGGCGAGCGCCGCCGAGCTGAGGCCGCAGAAGATCGACGACGGTCTGGCGTTCATGTTCGAGACCCGCTGGCCCATCGCGGCCACCGCCCAGGCGGCGAACGCCGACCATCTGCAGCAGGGCTACGACGACGTATGGCAGGGTCTTGAGCGCCACTTCCGGTCGTAGTACGACCGTTTCCGGTCGCACCACGGAGAGTACGGAGATGCCGTGACCGCCTTCGCCCCGGACTCGCTGGTCCTCAACCGCAAACTGCCGCTCTGGTACCAGGTGTCGCAGTCGCTGCGCGCCTCGATACTCGGGCGCGCCCCCGACGCCTCACTGCGCCTGCCCACCGAGGAGCAGCTCGCCGCGCACTACGGGGTGAGCGTGCTGACCATGCGGCAGGCGCTGAAGGAGCTGGAGGCGGAGGGGCTGATCACCCGGCACCGGCGGCGCGGCACCTTCATCGAGCCGGGTGCCCGCCGCAGCGCGCCGCGCCGGCTGCTGGGGTCGATCGACGCGATCGTGGCCCAGCAGTCCGGTGAGCGGACGACGATCCTCGGCCACGGCACGGCCGCGGTCCCGGGCGAGCTGGCCGAGCACTTCCCCGACACGGCGGAGGTCGTCACCTACCGGCGGCTGCGCCGCGACGGGGAGAGCGGAGAGCCCACGAACTGGGCGGAGAACGCGGTCCGCCCGGACATCGCGGGCAGGATCGACCTGGCCGACCTGGAGCGCTGGCCGATGACCAAGGTGCTGCGGGACGCGGTCGGGGTACGGATCAGCCGGATCACCGACACCGTCGAGGCGCGCCTCGCGGACCCGGAGACGGCGGAGCTCCTCGACGTGCCGCTGCTCTCCCCGATCCTGCACTACACGGGCGTCACCTACGGCGAGGACGGCCGTGTCGTGGATGTGGCCAGGATCCGCTACCGGGGCGACCGGTTCTCGTTCACGGTGACGGTGGAGGCCGACTGAGCCGGCCGCGCCGCCCGCTCGGGCCGTCCCCGCCACGGGCGGGCACGCCCCGGCACCCCGCGCCCCGCCCCCGCTCCCGCGCCCCACCCCGGGCACGGCTGCGCGGCTAGCATGCAGCGCGTGATGGAGGATGTGCCGCTGCTGGACGACCTGATGCCCTGGGGCGTGGCGCCGCTACGGCTGGGCCGCGACTGGGTGGTCGCCCCGGACCGGCGTACGCTGCGCGCCCGCTGGGACGCCCTGCTCGCCGCGGAGGGCGCGGCACGCGAGGCACTGTTCCGCCCGAGCCGCGCACGCACCCCCCGCAGCGCGGTCGCCGCCCTGCCGGGCCGGCGGACCGGCACGGCACGCCTGGCCCATGAGCCGGGACCGCGACCGGAACCGGTCCGCATCGCGTACGGCCCCTTCGACGAGCAGTGGCTCCTCCCCGACCATCGTCTGATCGACGTGGCCCGCCCGGAGCTGTGGCGGGTCGCCGACGGACGGCAGCTGTTCCTGGTCGAGCAGGGGTACGCGCCGCACGCCGCCGACCCCGCGCTCCTGGCGACGGCCCACCTGCCCGACGGCCACTCCCCGGCGGGCCGCCGCGGCCGCATCCGCCCCCTGTACCGCCTCACCGGCGGCCGGGAGCCGAACGCGACCCCGGGCCTCCTCCCGCTGCTGCGCGAGCGGCACGGGCCGGAGGTCACCGCCGAGGACCTCGCGGCATGGGCGGTGGCCGCCGCCCGGCACTCCCCCGCCGGGTGCCGGGTCCCGCTCCCCGCCGACCCGGACGTGTGGACGTCCGGCGTGGACCTGGGCCGTCGTATGACGGACGTGCAGTCGCGCGGCGCCCGGGGCGGTGAGCGGCCGCGGCTGCCGGGCGGGCGCCGCCCCTATGTGCGCGCCGCGATCCCGGCGCGCCCCGAGACGCTCGTCTACGACGCGGACGACGAGACCCTGTATCTGGGCGAGGGGCGTATCGCCCCGGTCCCGGCGGAGGCGTGGGCGTTCCGGGTGGGCGGCGTACGGGTGCTGGAGCTCTGGTTCGGGCGGCGCACCGCCACCGCCGAGCCGGGCACGCTGGAGGCGATCGGCCCGTCGGCCTGGCCGCAGGAGTGGACGTCCGACCTGCTGGAGCTGATCACGGTCCTCGCCCTGCTCGGCGGGCTGGAGGAGGAGCGGGCGGCGTTCGTCACCGGTCCGCTCGCCGCCGCACCCGCGCTGACCAGGACCGAACTGACCGCCGCCGGCGTCCTGCCGGTCCCGGCGGCGGCACGCCGCCCCGCCTCCGTACTGGACCACCCCGAAGAGGGCCCGGACGGCCAGCTCGCCCTCCTGTAGTCACGAAGGGGTGACAAAGGTGGCACGTACACGATAGGTACGGCTGTCATGAGCACTCATCCCCTGGGCGGGATCCCGCTGCCGCTGGACGGGGTCACCGTCGTCGCCGTCGAGCAGGCCGTCTCCGCGCCCTTCGCCACTCGCCAGCTCGCCGACCTCGGAGCCCGGGTCATCAAGATCGAGCGGCCGGACGGCGGTGACTTCGCGCGCGGCTACGACACCGCCGCACGCGGGCTCGCCTCGCACTTCGTGTGGTGCAACCGCGGCAAGGAGTCCGTCGCCGTCGACCTCAAGGACCCGCGCGGCATCGCCCTGGTGCGGCGGCTGGTGGCGGGCGCCGACGTGTTCGTGCAGAACCTGGCGCAGGGCGCGGCGGCGCGGCTCGGTCTCGACGCGGCGACGCTCTGCGCCGGGGACCCCCGGCTGATCGCGGTGGACATCTCCGGGTACGGCGCGGGCGGTCCGTACGCGCACAAGCGGGCGTACGACATGCTCGTGCAGTGCGAGGCGGGCCTCGTGTCGGTGACCGGCACCCCGGACCGGCCGGTGAAGGCGGGTGTCCCGGCGGCGGACATCGCGGCGGCCATGTACGCGTTCTCGGGGGTGCTGGCGGCGCTGCTGCGGCGGGCGACGTCCGGCCGTGGCGGCCCGGTGGAGATCTCCATGCTGGAGTCGCTGGCCGAGTGGATGGGTCACCCGCTGCACCACGGGATGCATGGAGGCGAGGCACCGGCGCGTACGGGGGTCGCGCACGCGGTCATCGCCCCGTACGACGCCTATCCGACGGCGGACGGGGGCCAGGTCCTGCTGTCGGTCCAGAACGACCGTGAGTGGCGGCGGCTCGCCGAACGGGTTCTGGAGCGACCGGAGTTGGGTGATGATCCGGTGTTCGCCACGAACACGGCCCGGGTGGCGCACCGGGAGAAGACGGACGCCGTGGTGGCGGAGGCGCTGGCCGTGCTGGGCACGGCGGAGGCGATCGGCCGGCTGGAGGCTGCGGGCATCGCCTGCGCCCGGCTCAACACGGTCGCGGACGTGGCGGCGCATCCGCAGCTCGCGGCCCGGGACCGGTGGCGCGAGGTGGGCACACCGGTGGGGCCGCTGCGGGCGATGCTGCCCCCCATCACCCTGCCCGGCGGGCCGGAGCCGCGCATGGGTGCCGTCCCCGGGCTCGGGGAGCACACGGACGCGGTACTGGGCGAACTGGGTGTCTCGCCGGAGGAGCGGCTACGGCTCCGTGAGGCCGGTGTCGTCGCCTGAGCCGGGGGCGACGGGGATCGGAGCCGGTACGGGGACGGACGGTACGGGACGTCACGGGAACGGAACGGGGACGGGTACGAAGGCGGGCAGGTCCGGGGACGACCTGCCCCGTCGGGCGGCTCGGCGGTGGCGGCTTCGGCGTCGGCGGCTTCGGTGGGGCAAGCCTCGGCGGGGTCGCCTCGGCTATGGCCGTCTCAGCCGTGGCCGTCTCAGCCGTGGTTGCCGAAGAGCGAGCGGCGCAGTCGGCGCAACGGCGCGAAGAGCGAGACGCGCGCGCCCCGGCTCTTGCGACTGTGTGCGACATCACGCGTCGTCAGCTCACGCATCAGCGAGGTCGCCTCGGCCGCCTCACGCTGCGGCACGGCGGGCCCGCCGAGAACCGACAGATGACGGTCGAGGCGCGAACTCGTCGCGCTGCTCCGGCAGGTGATCGCAGGCACACGCGGCCTGCTGCGCACTGTTATCTGATCCATGTCACTCCCCACCCGTACAAGGGCACCCGGCCCGGGCCACGTTAACCCTATCGTCCCCGCAACGCAGTCGTGTATCCCGGTATCGGGATTCACCGCACACATACGAGGGTTGACAGTTACTCTCCGAATATGTCTGATTCCAGGGTGAGTTGGTCATCGCTCCACGGCCCTGGTCCGGATGCGAAGGGGGACCCGCTGTGAGTCAAGGCTCGGGTGCTGGACGGCTGGTGGCGGGGCGCTACCGCCTGGCGGGTCCGCTCGGCGAGGGCGGCATGGGGGTCGTCTGGCGGGCCCGTGACGAGGTGCTCGGACGCGAGGTCGCCGTCAAGGAGGTGCGTGCTCCCGCCGGTCTCGGCGGCGCCGATGTGCGGCGCCTCTACGCCCGGCTCGAGCGGGAGGCGTGGGCCACCGCCCGGGTCGCGCACCGCAACGTGGTCACCGTGCACGACGTGGCCGCCGAGGACGGCCGGCCGTGGATCGTGATGGAGCTGGTCCGCGGGCTGACGCTCGCCGAGACGCTGGAGGCCGAGGGCCCCATGCCGCCCCGGCGGGCCGCGCACATCGGCGCGGAGATCCTCGCCGCGCTGCGGGCGGCGCACGCGGCGGGGGTGCTGCACCGGGACGTGAAGCCGGGCAACGTCCTGCTGGGCAACGACGGCCGGGTGGTCCTGACCGACTTCGGGATCGCCGCGGTGGCGGGCACACCCCATCTCACGATGACGGGCGAGCTCGTCGGCTCGCCCGAGTTCCTCGCGCCGGAGCGTGCCCTCGGCCGTACGCCGGGCCCGGCGTCGGACCTGTGGTCGCTGGGCGTGCTGCTGTACGCCGCGGTGGAGGGCGGCACCCCGTTCCGCAGGGACACCGCGCTGAGCACGCTGCGGGCCGTGGTCGACGACGCGCTGCCGCCGCCGCGCCGGGCGGGGGCGCTGACGCCGGTCGTGGAGGGGCTGCTGCGCAAGGAGCCGGACGAGCGGCTGTCCGCCGACGAGACGGAGCGCCTGCTGCACCTCGTGAGCGCGGGCGGCGCCCCGGTGGCGGACCCGCCGCCGCCGGGCCCGGACCCTCGTCCCGCCGCCCCCGCCGGTCAGGCCGGGGCGGAGTCGCCGGCCGGCGGCCCCGTCGCGGGCGGCACGGTTCCGGGCGGCACCGTCCGTACGGCGGGCGGCGTGGTCACCGCGACGGCGGATCCGGAGCCCGGCCGTCCGCGCCGCCGCCCGGGGGCCGTCATCGCGGCGGGTGCCGCGCTGTCGCTGCTGACCGCCGGCACCCTGGCGTACGTCCTGCTGCGCGACGGCGGCGCGGGCGACCGGAGCGGTGACGGTGTGGAGGGGGCGGGCGGGCGGGTGGTCCCCGCCGCCAGCACGGCCGGCACCCCGGGGCCCACGAGCGGGAGCACGGGCGGCGGCGGCGCCGACGGCAAGGGCGGTGGCGGTGGCGGTGGCAACGGGGCTGGTACCGGGACCGGCTACGGGGAGAGCGGCGCCGGCGGCGCGACTTTGGAGCAGTCCGTGCGGGTGCGCCTCGCCGCGCTGCGGGACGCGTACAGCGGGACCTGCCCGATGCCGGGCGACCGGGCCCCGTCCTTCACCGCCGTCATCACGGTGGGCCGCGTCCCGGCGTCCGTCCACTACCGCTGGGCGACGGAGAGCGGCGAGACCTCCGACTCGGCCTGGAAGACGGCCGAGTTCGGCTCGGCGTACGGGGAGGCGGGCATGGCCGCGCGGCAGCGGCGGGTCGAGCACACGGAGCTCGCGTACGACGAGGGCTCCATGCGCCGGGACCGGGTCCGGCTGGAGATCCGGAGCCCGGTCCACGTCCATTCCGAGTGGGTGGGATTCTCGGTGACCTGTCAGGAGGAGACGCCGTCGGGCGGCGGCTCCCCGTATCCGGACGGCTCGGTCACGCCGCGGTCCTGAAGGCGGGCAGGTAGCCGCCGGACTGTCCGGCGGCCGTCGGGTGGTACGACTCACCGATGTTGAGCCAGTTCACGCTGTGCAGCCACGGGGAGCTGGAGCAGATCTCGTGGCCGGTGAAGGTTCCGGTGACGTCGGCGAAGGTGAAGCCGTGGTCGGCGGCCCGCTTCGCGGTCGCGGTGTTGAGGTGGTCGGCGGCGTCGTTGATGGCACGGCGTTCGTTCTCGGTCAGGCCGGCCACGCACGAGCCGCCCAGCCGGTAGAACCTCGGGTAGCCCAGGACAACGACCCTGGCGGACGGGGCCTTGGTCCTGATGGCCGAGTACACGGAGTCGAGGCGGCCGGGCAGGGTGGTGTCGACGTAGCTCCTGGCCTGGTTGATGCGGGCGATGCAGTTGGCCTCGGACTGCAGGACGCAGGTGGTCATGACGTCGGCGAAGCCGGCGTCGTTGCCGCCGACCGTGACGGAGACGAGGTCGGTGGCGGAGGTGAGCGGACCGAGCTGGTTGGCCGTCACATCACTCGTACGAGCGCCCGAGCAAGCGGTGAACGCGAACGACGAGGGTGCGTTGGCGGCCGCCCAGAGCGCCGGGTAGGCGCGGGGTGTGCGCTTGCAGGAGCCGCTGGCGCTGTCGTAGTTGCCGGCGCCCACTCCGGAGGAGTAGGAGTCGCCGACGGCCACGTAGTCGACGGCGGCTGCCTGTGAGTCGGCCTGCGCCGCGCCGGCCCCGGTGAGGGCGAGAGCGGCGCCGAGGAACAACGAGGTCGAGAATGCCGCGAAGCGGGACAGTTTCATGGAACCCCCTAATAGCAGGATCTCTGCCTCGACTTTCGTAGCAGTTCTGCAGTGTCCATGCCAAGGTTGCTGCATCAACTGTTCCGCTCAAGGGAGTTGAGGATCTGACGTCGCGAAACTTCACGCCCCCGTCGCGCCTGTCGCGCCCCCGTCGCGCGTACTCATACCACCGGCGTATTCACGATCTGATCATCATCATTTCAAGATCGGGAATATGGCCGGATACTGAAAGCGGATCACCGAAATCCGACCGGGACGGTTCGACACGTGACCGTCGAAGCACAACAAAAATGCAAAAAGGTGAGTCCGGCTCCAGCTCTTGCCATAGAGTCTGAATTATCAATACCGTCGTACATCCACCCGCAACGGCTCATCATGCACAGCGACTCCAGGGGAGGGGTCCCGCGTCGCGATGAGGCCCGTGGCGGGGCGCGGTAGGGGGGTGCCGTGCTCGGCGACCGTGACCAGACGTGTGCCGAGTCGCGTGCCGCGCGGAAAGCAAGGCCAGCTCACCCATGACGTACGGAGATCGATTCCGTCATGACCGGGGTGAGAAAAGAACCCCCCTTTCGAACCGGACCCACATCCGGACCGCCCGGGGGGCGGGCGGTCCACCGGACGAGAGGGAAACCGACTCATGAGCTCATTCCTGCGCCCGGCCGTCGGCGTGACCGCCGACGACTCCGCCGTCACCACCGCCGGGAGCACCATCGCGGGCAGGACCGCGAGCACGGCCGCCGGCGACGCCGCCGGCGACGCCCGTTCCCGGTACCGTGCCATCAGCTCGCACCTGGCCATCGCTCCGCCGGTGAGCGTGGTCATCCCCGCCATGAACGAGGCGGAGAACCTCCCGTACGTCTTCAAGACACTGCCCGACTGGATCCACGAGGTGGTCCTGGTCGACGGCAACTCCACCGACGACACCGTCACCGTCGCCCGGGACCTGTGGCCCGGCGTCAAGGTCGTCAAACAGGCGGGCAAGGGCAAGGGCGACGCGCTCATCAGCGGTTTCGCCGCCTGCACCGGCGACATCATCGTCATGGTCGACGCGGACGGCTCGGCCGACGGCCAGGAGATCGTCAGCTACGTCTCCGCCCTCGTCGGCGGCGCCGACTTCGCCAAGGGCTCCCGGTTCGCCAACGGCGGCGGGACCGACGACATGACGCCGGTCCGCAGGCTCGGCAACCGCCTGCTGTGCGCCGTCGTCAACGCCAAGTTCGGCGCCCGCTACACCGACCTCTGCTACGGCTACAACGCCTTCTGGCGCCACTGCCTGGACGCGATCACGCTCGACTGCACCGGCTTCGAGATCGAGACCCTGATCAACATACGGGTCGTCAAGGCCGGGCTGCGCGTCCAGGAGGTGCCCAGTCACGAGTACGTGCGCATCCACGGCGTCAGCAACCTCAACGCCGTACGCGACGGCATACGGGTCCTGAAGGTGATCCTCCGGGAGAAGGGCGTCCGGCGTGCCGCGCGCCGCCGCCCGGCCTCCTTCTCGGTGAACGTGCCGCGAGGAGAGATCTCTTGAGCGACCACCCCGCAGAACGTCCCGGCGGTCGCCGGTTCTCCGTGGTGATCTGCGCCTACACCGAGGAGCGCTGGGCGGACATCCTCGCGGCCGTCGACTCCGTACGGGGCCAGTCGCCGCCCGCGCTGGAGACGCTGCTCGTCGTCGACCACAACGCGGCGCTGCTGGACCGGCTCACCGAGGAGTACGCGGGGGACGAGGAGGTGCGGGTGCTCGCCAACGCGGGCCCCCGCGGCCTGTCGGCCGGCCGCAACACCGGGATCGCCGCCGCCCGCGGCGAGTTCGTGGCCTTCCTGGACGACGACGCCGTCGCGGGACCCGACTGGCTGCGGTACTTCGACGCCGCCTACGCGGACCCGGCCGTCGTCGCCGTCGGCGGGCGCACCCTGCCCGTCTGGGCGTCGGGGCGCCGCCCGGTCTGGTTCCCCGAGGAGTTCGACTGGATCGTCGGCTGCACGTACCGGGGGCTGCCGGCAGGGCGGGTACGGGTGCGCAACGTACTCGGCGGCAACGCCTCCTTCCGGCGGGACGCGTTCGACGTCGTGGGCGGCTTCGCCAGCGGTATCGGCCGGGACGGCGACAAGCGGCCCCTCGGCTGCGAGGAGACCGAGCTGTGCATCCGGCTCGGCACGGCCCTGCCGGGCGCGGTGCTGCTGATCGACGACCGGGCGGTCATCCACCACAAGGTGCCCGCCGCCCGGGAGCGGTTCGGCTACTTCCGCACCCGCGCCTACGCCGAGGGGCTGTCCAAGGCGCTCGTCGCCCGCAGTGTCGGCGCCGGTCCGGGCCTGCGCACCGAGCGGCGGTACACCACGCGGGTGCTGCCCGCGGGGGTGGCACGCGGCCTGCGGGACTTCGCGCTCGGGCGACCGGGCGGCGCGGGCCGCGCGGCCGCCATCGTCACCGGGGTGGTCGCGGCGGCCGGCGGCTACGCCCTCGGGACGCTGCGGGCGCGCAGGGACGGCACGACGTTCTCGTCCGGTCCGATCAGGCGGAGCGGACCGGACGGACGAGCCGGACCGGTCGGACGGGTCGGGTCGGACGGTCAGGTCTGGTCGGACGGACCGGACGGACCAGTCGGACCGGACGGAGTGGTCGGACCGGACGGACAGGTCGGGCCGGTCGGACGGGTCGGGCCGGTCGGACGGGTCGCCAGGGAGACGGAAGGAGTCTGACGCGGTGGGTGAAGCCGTACCGATCCTGATGTACCACGCCGTGGGGCACCGGCCCGCGCGGGCGGCGTACGGGCTGTCCGTCTCGCCGGAGGCGTTCGCCGAACAGATGGCTCTGCTCGCCGGACACGGCCGCACGCCCCTGACCACGGCCGAGCTCGGCGCGGCGTGGCGCACGGGCGGGCCGCTGCCGGACCGGCCGGTGCTCATCACGTTCGACGACGGGTACGAGGGGGTGCACCGGCACGCCCTGCCGGTGCTCGCCGGGCACGGCTTCGCCGCCACCCTGTTCGTGTCCACGGGGTGGCTGCGCGGCCCCCACGAGCGGGGCGGCGCCCCGGACACCATGCTCGACTGGGACCAGGTCCGCGAACTGGCCGCCGCCGGTACGGAGATCGGCGGCCACACCCACTCCCACCCGCAGCTCGACCAACTGGACGACGAGCGGCTCCGGTCCGAGACCGTACGGTGCCGGGAGATCGTCGCCGACGAGCTGGGCGCCGCCCCGGTGTCCTTCGCCTACCCGTACGGCTACTCCAGCCGACGGGTGCGGCAGGCGGTGCGCGCCGCCGGGTTCGCGCAGGCACTCGCTGTCGGCAACGACCTGGCGCGGCGCCGGCAGGGCCCGTACGCGCTGCGGCGCGTCACGGTACGGCGCTCCACCGGCGCCGAGGAGTTCGCGCGGCTGGTAGAGGGCCGGGCGGTCGGCCGGGTCTTCGCCCGGGACCGGGCGCTGACCAAGGGGTACGCGGTGGTGCGCCGGGCCCGCCGGGCGGCCGCCCTGCTCGCCGGGACACGTGGGTAGTGGCGCGGCCAAAACGCGGTGCGGGAAACGGGCATGTGCCGGATCATGGGCGCATGCCCGCCACCCCTGAGGATGCCCTGCCCATCCGGCTGACCGTCGACGACAGCGATTCGCCCGCCGACGTCGTCGACGCGCTGTTCCTCGGACGCTTCGCGACCGGCGAGCAGCCCTACTCGCACAGCCGCACCATCGACCGCGTCAAGCCCGGTTCGAACCTGCTGCCGCCGGGCGCCGACGTACTGCGCTCGGCCCGCGACGACGACCGCAGCGCCACGCTCGCCGAGGGCGACGGCTGGACCCTGCTGGTCTCCCGCTGGAACCGCGGGGCGGACGTGACGGTCACCGCGACCGACTCCGAGCTGGCCGAACGCATCCTGAAGCAGGCCACCGACGGGGCGCAGGACGACCCCGAGCCCCAGCCGGAGAACGTGACCATGGGGTTCTGGTACGTGTCACCGCGGCGCGGTCCGCACCGTACGACCCGGCAGATCGCCGCCGGCACCTGGGACGAGGTGAGGCCCAACTACACCGCGCCGGTGGCGGCGGCCATGGACCGGCTGATGAAGGTCACGCCCGACGACATCGCGGGCCGGCTCCTGCTGCTGCACGGCCCGCCCGGCACCGGCAAGACATCCGCGCTGCGCACGCTGGCAAGGTCGTGGCGCGACTGGTGCCAGGTGGACTGCGTCCTGGACCCGGAGCGGCTCTTCAACGACGTCGGCTATCTGATGGACATCGCGATCGGTGAGGACGAGGGAACCGCGAAGGGCCGGTGGCGGCTGCTGCTGCTGGAGGACTGCGACGAGCTGATCCGGGGCGAGGCGCGGCACACGGCGGGCCAGGCGCTGTCCCGGCTGCTGAACCTGACGGACGGTCTGCTCGGCCAGGGCCGCAACGTCCTGGTGGGGGTGACCACCAACGAGGACCTGGAGCGGCTGCACCCGGCGGTGGTCCGGCCGGGCCGCTGTCTGGCCCGGATCGAGGTGGGCGCGCTGACCCGGCCGGAGGCGGTGGCGTGGCTCGGCTCCGACGAGGGGGTCGGCCGCGAGGGCGCGACCCTGGCGGAGCTGTACGCGCTGCGGCGCGGCACGGGCCCGGCGTCCGTACCGGACCAGCCGAAGGGCGTGGACGCGGGCCTGTACCTGTAGCGGGGCGGGGCCTACTGCCCGTACGCCGCGCGCAGGGCCTCCGTCACGGTGGCCTGCGCCTGCGCCCGGGACAGCCCGAGCCGCCGGGCCTCCGCGGCATAGGCGGCGGCCGCCGTCGCGGCGCGGCGTTCGGCGGCGTCGCCCGCAGCGGCGACGAACGTCCCGGCCCGGCCGCGGGTCTCGATCACGCCGTCGGTCTCCAGCGCCCGGTACGCCTTGGCGACCGTGTTGGCGGCGAGCCCGAGATCCTGCGCGAGGCCGCGCACGGTGGGCAGTTTGCAGCCGGCGGGCAACCGCCCGGACCTGGCCTGCTCGGCGATCTGGGCGCGCACTTGCTCGTACGGCGCGGTCGCCGTCTCCGTATCGATGACGATCTTCAGGGTCACGGCCCGATTGTCCCCCACCGGAGAGAAACCGGCAGGCGCCCGGGGCGGGTCGCGCGTAGCGTGCGGGACCATGACGGTTGTCGATGTGGTGCTGGTCAAGGCGGGCCGGACGAAGATCAGGTATCCGGCCGACGTGGTCGCGGACGACGGTACCCGGATCACGGTCCGGGCGGCGTGGGCGGGCGACGGGGTACGGGACTTCGGCTTCGTACGGTTCGAGCCGGGTGATGTCTTCGAGGAGGACTACTGGCGGGACCGCTGGTACGCGGTGAAGGAGGTCAGGGCGGCCGACGGCACGCTCAAGGGCTGGTACTGCGACATCACGCGGCCCGCGTCCGTCACCGCCTCCGAGGTGGTGGTCGAGGACCTGGATCTGGACCTGTGGGTGTCGGCGGACGGCACGGAGGTCCTGCGGCTGGACGAGGACGAGTTCGAGGCGAGCGGTCTCGCGGACCGCGACCCGGAGGCCGCGGCCCGCGCGCGGGAGGCGCTGGACGAGCTGGAGGCCCTGGCCCGTGGGGGCGGCGGCGTGCGGTAAGCGAGGCGGTCGTGGGCGCCTTCCCCGGGTGGCGACCGCTTCGGTCGCCACCCGGGGGACGCCGTGAGCCGGCGGCGGTCCCGAACCGGTGGCGGTCGCGAACCGGTGGCGGTCGCAAACCGGTAGCGGTCCCGAACCGGTGCCGACTCCGAAGCGGTGCCGATCCCGAACCGGTGGCGGTCCCGATGCCGCCGGTCATGCCGCCACGTCACGGCGGCGGACGATCACCTTCCTCAGCAGGGGCCAGGCCAGCAGGAGCGCGATCACCGCGTAGACGGCGACCGAGAACGGGGTGTTCACCAGACCGGTGAGGCCGCCGTCGCTGATCTGGAGGGCACGGCGCAGTTGCTGTTCGGCGGCCGGGCCGAGGATGACCCCGATGACGGCGGGCAGCACCGGCAGGCCGTAGCGCCGCATTCCGAGCCCGATCAGACCGATGACCAGCAGGATCACCAGGTCCAGTGCCTCTCCGCCGACCGCGTACGCGCCGACCGCCGCGAAGAACAGGATGCCCGCGTACAGGTGGGGGCGGGGCACCCGCAGCAGCTTCGCCCACAGCGGGGCCAGCGGCAGGTTCAGCGCCAGCAGCAGGATCATGCCGATGAACAGCGAGGCGATCAGGCCCCACACCAGCTCGGACTCACGCTGGAAGAGCAGCGGGCCGGGCTGGATGCCGTACTGCTGGAACGCGGCGAGCAGCACGGCGGCGGTCGCCGTCGTGGGCAGGCCCAGGGTGAGCATGGAGACGAGGGTGCCGGCCGCCGACGCGGACGCCGCGGACTCCGGTCCGGCGACGCCTTCGATGGCCCCCTTGCCGAACTCGCCCTTGTGCTTCGACAGCCGCTTCTCCGTGACGTACGACAGGAACGTCGGGATCTCCGCGCCGCCCGCCGGGATCGCCCCGAACGGGAAGCCGATGAGCGGTCCGCGCAGCCAGGGCTTCCAGGTCCGCCGGATGTCCGCCGCGCCCAGCCAGGGCCGGCCGACGGGGATGGCGTCGCCGCCGCCGCGCCGCAGATGGGCGGCGACCCACAGCGCCTCGCCGATGGCGAAGAGACCGACCGCGACGATGACGACGTCGATGCCGTCGGCGAGCTGGAGGGAGCCGAAGGTGAGCCGCTGCTGTCCGGTCATCTGGTCCAGGCCGACCAGGCCCAGGGTGAGGCCGATCAGCAGGGACGCCGCGCCCCGGACGCGGGACGAGCCGAGCACCGAGGTCACCGCCATGAAGGCGAGCACCATGAGGGCGAAGTAGTCCGGCGCGCCGATGTCGACGGCGAGCGCGGCGACGGTCGGGGCGAGCGCGACCAGCAGGATCGTGCCGATCATGCCGCCGGCGAAGTGGCCGCCGGCCGCGGCGGCGAGCGCCTGGGCGCCGCGGCCCGCCTTGGCCATCGGGTTGCCCTCGATGGCGGCGACGACGGCGGCGCTCTCGCCGGGCGTGTTCAGCAGGATGGAGGTGGTGGAGCCGCCGAACATGGCGCCGTAGTAGATGCCGGCGAACATGATGAACGCGCCGGTCGGGTCGAGGCCGTAGGTGACGGGCAGGAGCAGGGCGACCGCCATGGCGGGGCCGATGCCGGGCAGGACGCCGATGGCGGTGCCGAGCAGGACGCCTATCGCGGCCCAGAGCAGGTTGACCGGCGTGAGGGCGGTGCCGAAGCCGTCGATGAGGGAGTTCAGGGAATCCATCAGACCACTCCCATCAGCGGGCCGCCGGGCAGCGGGACGCCGAGCAGGTTGTTGAAGACGACATAGGTGACGAGCGAGAGGACGGCCGCGATCAGCGGGTCCCGGTCGGGCCGGCGGCTGCCGAGCGCGTAGGCGGAGCCCCAGAAGAGCAGCGCGCCGGAGACGGGGAAGCCGAGCGGGTCGATGAGGACGGCGTTGCCGAGGAACACCCCGGCGAGCAGCAGGACGGTGCGCCAGTCGCCGGGTCCTGACAGGTCGACGTCCTCGCCGCCCTCGGCTTCGCCCCGGCCGCCGCGCAGCACGTCGACGGTGAGGAGGACCGCCACGAGCAGCAGTCCGGCACCGATGACGAGGGGCACGGTCCTGGGGCCGACGGGGCCGCGCTGGGTGATCTCGATGTCCATCGTGACGGCGTCGGTCAGGACGAGGACGCCGATCAGGAACAGCAGGGCTCCGACCCCGAGTTCGGACTTCTCCCGCAGCCGGTCGGTGAGGCGCCGGCGGGCGCCGTTCGCGGGGGGCCGGGTGCCGGTCGCGGGGGTGCTCACAGTCCCAGCTCCTTCAGTACGGTGTCGACGCGCCGGTTCTGCTCGTCGAGGAAGGTGCCGAACGCGTCCCCGGTGAGGAAGGCGTCGTCCCAGCCGTTCTTCTTCAGCGACTCGCGCCACTGCCGCGATCCGTGGAGCTCGGTGACGAGACCGACGAGCTTGTCGCGTTCGGCGTCGGAGAGGCCCGGTGGTGCGACGATGCCGCGCCAGTTGGTGAAGTCGGTGTCCAGGCCGGCCTCGCGGAGCGTGGGCGCGTCGAGTCCGGGAACCCGCTTCGGGCCGGTGACGGCGAGCACCCGCAGCTCCCCCGCCTTGATCTGGTCGAGGTACTCGCCGACGCCGGACACCCCGAAGGCGACCTTGTCGCCGAGGATCGACGCGAGGAGTTCACCGCCGCCGTCGAACGGGATGTAGTTGACGGACCGGGGCGCGATGCCGGCCGCCTGGGCCATCAGCATGGGCGCGAGGTGGTCGGGGCCGCCGGGCGACGAGCCGCCGCCGACGGGCAGCTTGCCGGGGTCGGCCTTCCAGGCCCTGAGGAGGTCCTGCAGGGTCCGGTACGGGGAGTCGTCGGACACCACCACGATGTCCTGCTCCTCGGTGAGCCGGGCGATCGGGGTGGTGTCGGCGAGGGTCCTGGGCGTCTTGTTGGTGTGGACGGCTCCGACGACACCGAGGCCCATGGTCATGGCGAGCCTGCCGTTGCCGTGCTCGTTGACGAGCCGGGTCAGGCCGACGGTGCCACCGGCGCCGGGCAGGTTGAAGACCTCGATGTTGTGCGTGAGGCCGGCGTCCTCGGCGTTCTTGGCCGCGGTGCGCGCGGTGATGTCGTAGCCGCCGCCGGGCGTGTTGGGGACCATGAAGCGCAGGCCGGGGATCTGGGTGCCGGTGTCGGAGCCGCTGCCCGTGCTGAGCAGCGGCGGCCCCACGAGCACCAGAAGCGCGGCCCCGATGAGGGCGAGGGGAGTGCGCGATCGCACGTGTGCCGCCTTTCGGTTCTTTCCGGGCTGGCCGGGGGAACTGTGAAGTGGCCCACATGTTGCCCGCGCGTTAAGAACCTGTCTCTCTTCCGCAACCAACGGACGTTGTGGTCCTTGTGGTCGCGACCTAGCGTGGCGGGGTGACGACAGTGCTGGTGGTGGACGACGACTTCATGGTCGCCAAGCTGCACAGCCGCTATGTGTCCGCCGTGGGCGGTTTCTCGGTCGCGGGCGTGGCGCACAGCGGCGCCGAAGCGCTGCGCGCGGCCGAGGCGCTCCGTCCCGACCTGGTGCTGCTGGACGTCTATCTGCCCGACATGGACGGGCTCGAGGTCCTGCGTGCCCTGCGGGCGGCGGAGGAGCGCGACGAGGAGCGCGGCCATGCCGACGTCCTGTTCATCACGGCCGCCCGGGACGCGGACACGGTCCGCTCGGCGCTGCGTGCCGGGGCTCTGCACTATCTGATCAAGCCGTTCAGCCAGGCCGCGCTGCGGGAGCAGCTGCTGCACGTGGCGTCGCTGCGGACGCGCCTGGAGGCGTTGGACGAGGCGCGGCAGGAGGACGTCGACCGGCTCTTCGGCGCCCGCCCCCGGGGCTCGCGGGAACTGCCCAAGGGCCTCGCGGCGCACACGGCGGACCTCGTGGACCGGATCCTGCGCGCCCACCCGGCGGGCCTGTCGGCGACGGAGTGCGCCGAGGCGGGCTCGCTGTCCCGGGTGAGCGCCCGCCGGTACCTGGAGTACTTCGCGGAGACGGGCCGCGCCGAGGTCACGCTCCGCTACGGCGGCACGGGCCGCCCGGAACGCCGCTACCGCCACACGGGCTGACCGCGCGGGTGCGGTCGCCGGGGCGTCTGTGCGAGGACCGCCCCCGACTCCCTCGCGACGGCCTCACCCGGAGCCGTCCGGGAGCCGTCCCGAGCCCTTCCCGCGCCCTCACCCGGAGCCCTCCCGGTCCTTCCTCCGGTTCTTCCTGAGGGCCTGCTTAGCGGTGCCTTAAGCGGACCATAAGGATCCCCATCTCCCGCCTCCGGCAGGCGGTTTCGGCGTTTCGAGGGGCTAGCTTGCTGATCACCGGGGCTGGTTCGGGCCATCGGCGCTGTCGGGGGGCCGCGCCGCGTGCCCGGTCGGCCGGCCCCGTCCGCCCCGGGCCGTTCCCCCGGGGCCGCGTGACCCCCACACTCCCCGTTCCACCGAAGGAGAACGCACCGTGAGCGCTTCCCGCATCGCTCCCCGTACCGCAGCCGCCGTCACCGCCGCCGTCGTCGGGGTCGTCCCGCTGGCGCTGGTGGGGCTGACCGCCGCTCCCGCCGCCGCGCACGGTTCGATGACGGACCCGGTCAGCCGGGTGTCCGCCTGCCATGCCGAGGGGCCCGAGAGCCCGAAGTCGGCGGCGTGCAAGGCGGCGGTCGCCGCGAGCGGCACCCAGGCGTTCTACGACTGGAACGAGGTCAACATCGGTGACGCGGCCGGCCGGCACCGGGAGCTGATCCCGGACGGCAAGCTGTGCAGCGCCGGACGCGACAAGTACAAGGGTCTCGACCTCGCGCGCGGCGACTGGCCTGCGAGCGCCCTGACGTCGGGGAACCACACGTTCCGCTACCGCGCGACGGCCCCGCACCGGGGCTCGTTCGAGCTGTACGTCACCAAGGACGGCTACGACCCGTCGAAGCCGCTGACCTGGGCGGACCTGGAGGACAAGCCGTTCGCCAAGGTGACCGACCCGAAGCTGGAGAACGGCTCGTACGTCTTCGACGGCACCGTCCCGGCCAAGTCGGGCCGCCACCTGGTCTACTCGATCTGGCAGCGTTCGGACTCCCCCGAGGCCTTCTACACCTGCTCCGACGTGGTGTTCGGCAAGGACAGCGGCGGCAGCGGCCCCGCGCCGACCGCTTCGGCGCCCTCCGAGGAGCAGATCGCCGACAGTGCCGAGAAGTCGACCGTCGACCACAACGGGCACGGCGGCGACGACCACGGCGACACGGCGTCCCAGGCGCCCACGGCGTCCGCGTCGCCCGAGGCGTCCGGAGCGCCCACCGCCTCCGCGGTGCCGCTCGCGGCGGGGTCGCCGGAGCCGAACGCGCCCGCGCCGAATTCCGACGGCCAGAACCTGGCCGCCACCGGCGGCGACGGCACGGTGCCGTACGTCGCCGCCGGCGGGGCCGCCGTCCTGGCCGCCGGTGCCGGGCTGATGTTCGCCGCGGCCCGCCGCAGGGCGTCCTAGCCGAGGACGGACGCGCAGGTGGTCGGCGTCGCCCGCGCCGGGTCGAGGGCGTTGGCCACCTCGTGGAAGGCGATCCGGTCGAGCAGTCCGATCGCCAGGTGCTCCGAGAGGTCGACGGCGCACAGGTCCTGGAGGAGGACGTTGCGGACGGCGGGGCCGTCCAGGAACTGCGAGCGGTACGGCGTGACGACCTGGTCGTACCTGGTGGCGATGACCGTGTACCGCACCCCGGGCACGGTGTCGCCGCCCTCGTTGAGCTTCTGGAGGAACGGGGAGCCGGCCACCTGGTCGGCGAGGCCCGGCGTCTTCTCGTTCAACAGGTCGGCCGCGCCCGGGAAGTGCGGCAGCAGCCGGGTGAGACCCAGCAGGGTCGTGCCGTGGTTGTCGGGCGCGAGACCGACGAGGGCGTTCACCTTCGCGGCCCCGCCGAGGAACTTCAGATAGTGGCGGGGCATCATGCCGCCCTGCGAGTGGCCGACGATGTCGACCTCGGCCTTGCCGGTCGCGGCGAGCACCTTGTCCACGTACGCGTCGAGCTGTTCGGCGGACTTGGCGATGGGGCCGAGGCCGTGGAAGAACGGCACGCCGGGCAGCTGCCCGTAGTCGAGGGAGAAGACGCAGTAGCCGCGCCGCACCAGGTAGGGGGCGAGGCCGAGCCAGTTGTCGATGGAGTTCCCGAGCGTTCCGTGGACCAGGACGACCGGCCGGGGATGAGCGGCGGACGGTTTGCAGGAGTAGTCGTTCCAGCCCCGGTCGGGGGCTGAGGCGGCCTGCGCCGTACCGGCCGGCACGAGTGCGGCGGTGGCGATCAGGAGCAGGACGGTCAGGGCTCTGAGCACCGACCGCAAGCGTGGGGGCAGCATCGAGTGGTCTCCTCGCGGCTCAAGGAAAAGGGCGATGGCGGTACGCCCCAGCGGCCCGGACCACTGATGGGGATGCGCGGCACGGGGATGCCGCGCTCATGCCAAGTTACGTACGGGTAGCGGTAAGAGGGAAGTTACGCGTCGGTAAAAAATGCGCGAGCCCGCCCCGACCGCGCTACGGGCCTAGGCGGCCAGCGAACCCGGGATGATCGCGCCGGGCCCGAACCTGGCCCGTGCCCGGTCCGCCACCGCCTCCAGCCGCCGCGCCTTCTCGTCGGCGGGGTCGAGGGAGAGCTGGTGCGCGGCCTGTTCGGCGGGCGTCAGGTCCTCGGCGCGCAGCGCGATCGCCCGCACCCGGGCGCGTTGCAGCCCGAGCGCCTCGTGCATCGCGTACGCGACGGCGGTGAGCTCCGCCGAGTGCGCCGTCGGTTCGCGCAGGGTGCGGGTCCTCGTGGTGACGGTCCGGTCGGCGTACCGCACGGTGAGGGTCAGCGCACGGCACACCTGCTCGTCGGCCCGCATCCGCGCGCCCAGTTCCCCGGCGAGGGACAGCAGGGCGCGCCGGTGCCGTTCCCGGTCCAGCTCGTCGCGGGGGAAGGCCCGTTCGGCGGCGACCGAGCGGGCGGCACCGTTGGGGACGACCGGGTTCCGGTCGATGCCCCGCGCCCTTTCCCACAGCTCGCGTCCGGCCCGTGCCCCGATGACGCGCTGGAGCACGGCGAGCGGGGCGTCCGCGACCCGGCCGACGGTGTCGAGCCCGTACGAGCGGAGCGTACGGGCGGTGGCGGGGCCCGCCCCGTCCAGCGCGTCGACCGGCTTGTCGCGCAGGAAGCCGTCCGGGTCCGTGACCACCAGGGTCGTGCCGGGCACGGCCTCGCGGGCCGCCATCCGGGCCAGCATCGGATTGGGGCCCGCCCCGATGACGCAGTCCACGCCGTACCGGGCGAGTGCCCGCACCCGGATCAGCGCGGCCAGTTCGGCGGGTCCGCGCCCGAAGTACCGCAGGGCGCCGCGTACATCGGCGAGTGCGGCGTCGGGCGGGGCGGCCTGCACGACCGGGGTGAGCTCGCCGAGCAGCCCGAGCAGCCGTGGCAGCATCGCCTCGTACATGGGCTCCAGCCGGAACCGTACGTAGAGAATCCTCCCGGCCGTCCCGTACCCGTCTCCCGTGCCGGTGGTCATCCCGCGCTCCCCTGACTCTGGTGCCACAACTTCCTTCCGGGTGCCGCTCCTTCGCCCGCCGGGCGCAGATCCGCCCAGGGGTTCATCTCGTATCCGGTGGGCATCGTGATCCGGCGGCCGCTGTCGGCCGGCGGCGGCTCGGCGGATGCGGCCGGTGCCGGCGCGGCCAGCCGGGCGGCGACCGCGTCGAGGCCGCCGTCGCGGCGGAGCTCGATCAGTTCGGCGAGGTTCCAGGCGGCGGAGCCGACCACGCTGAGGCTGCGCGGGCCGCGCCGCTGGACCACTCCGCGTACGAGGAGCAGCCAGGAGTGGAAGACGGTGTGGGCGCACCGCTCGTGGCTGTCGTCGAAGAAGGCCAGGTCGACCAGGCCCGTGCCGTCGTCCAGCGTGGTGAAGATGACGCGCTTGCCGGAGCGGATCGGCGGGGTCTGGGTGGCCGCCTTGGCGCCCGCGACCAGGACGGTCTGCCCGTTCGTCGCGGTACGCAGCCGCTGGGCGGTGACCGCGCCGAGCTCCTCGAGGAAGCCCTGGTGATCGCTCATCAGATTGCGGGAGGCGTCCATGGAGAGCACGCCCAGTTCGGCGCTGAGGCGTTCGGCGTCGGTCAGGTCGGGCAGACCGAGGGGCGCGGCCTTCCGGCCTCCGGCGAGCGGGAGCTGGTCGCCGTACGAGCCGGCGCCCCGCTGGGCGCGGTGGAGTTCGGCGAGGTACAGCAGCAGGTCGCGCCGGTTGGCGCCGAACGCGTCGAGTCCGCCGACCTGGGCGAGCCGTTCGGCGACGGGGCGGCTGGGCCTGGCCCGCTCCCAGAAGTCCAGCAGGGAGGAGTAGGGCTGGGCCGCTTCGATCCTGGCGGCCTCCGCCTCGCTGATGCCGTGGACGTCCGAGAGCGCGAGCCGCAGCCCCCAGTTACGGGACGAACCGGACACGCCATCAGACACCAGTTCGATACGGTGTGCGGCTCCCGAGCGGTTCACATCCAGCGGCAGCACCGGCACCCCCTGCCGCCGGGCGTCCGCGAGCAGCAGCCGCTTCGGATACATCCCGGGGTCGTGGGTGAGCAGCCCCGCGTAGAAGGCCGCCGGGTGGTGCGCCTTGAGCCACGCCGACTGGTACGTCGGCACGGCGAAGGCCACCGCGTGGGCCTTGCAGAACCCGTACGACCCGAACGCCTCGACGATCTCCCAGGTACGCGCGACGACCTCGTCCGCGTACCCCCTCTCCTTCGCCCGCCGCGCGAACCAGACCTTGATCCGCCCCTGCGACTCCGGGTCGGAGAGACCGCGCCGTACCGCGTCGGCCTCGGCCCGGCCGCAGCCGGTCATGATGTCCACGATCTTGATGATCTGCTCATGGAAGACCACGACCCCGTACGTCTCCTCCAGCGCGTCCTTCAGATCCGGGTGCGGGTAGCGGACCGGGGCCCGCCCGTGCCGGGCCGCGATGAACGGGCGGACCATGTCGGCCGCGACCGGTCCCGGCCGGAACAGCGAGATGTCGACCACCAGGTCGTGGAAGGTGGACGGCTGGAGCCGGCCGAGCAGATCGCGCTGACCCGGCGACTCGATCTGGAAGCAGCCCAGCGTCTCGGTGGACCTGATGAGCCGGTACGTCGCGGGATCACCCGGTCTGACCTGCGCCGGGTCGTCGATGTCCACCCGCTCCCCCGTGGTGCGCCCGATCTCGGCGACCGCGTGCGCCATCGCCGACTGCATCCGCACGCCGAGCACGTCGAGCTTGAGCAGCCCCAGCTCCTCCACGTCGTCCTTGTCGAACTGGGACATCGGGAAGGGGGAGCCTCCCCGGCCCTCACCGGCCAGGGGGATCTCGCCGCTGGTCGGCACCACCGGGGTACGGGAGAGCAGGGACGCGTCCGACAGCAGCACCCCGCACGGGTGCATGGCGACGCCGCGCGGCAGCGCGTCCAGCGCCTCCACCAGCTCCCACAGCCTGCCGTACCTCTCCCGCTCGCCCGCGAGTCCGCGCAGCTCGGGCAGCTCGTCCAGGGCGGCGCGGGCGTCCCGGGCGCGGATGTGCGGGAACGACTTGGCGATCCGGTCGATGTCGGCCGGGTCCATGGAGAGGGCGGCGCCCACGTCCCGTACGGCATGACGCACCCGGTAGGTCTCGGGCATGGCGACGGCGGCGACCCGCTCGGGACCGAACCGGTCCAGGATCGCGCGGTAGACCTCCAGGCGGCGCGCGGACTCCACGTCGATGTCGATGTCGGGCAGCGCGGGCCGCCGCACCGACAGGAACCGCTCCATCAGCAGGTCCTGTTCGACCGGGTCGGCGTGGGCGATGCCGAGCAGGTGGTTGACGAGCGACCCGGCGCCCGAGCCGCGCGCGGCGACCCGGATGCCCATGCCCCGTACGTCGTCCACGACCTGGGCGACGGTGAGGAAGTACGTGGCGAAACCGAGCCGCTCGATGGTGCGCAGCTCGTCCTCCAGCCGGTTCCAGTACGCCCTGTCCTGGTCGTGGCCGCGCAGCACCATCCCGGCGGCGCAGCGCGAGCGGAGCACCCGCTCGGCGGTACGGCGGTCCGCGCCGACCAGGTGGGGTTCGGGGAAGTGGACGCTGCCCATGCCGAGGTCGTCCTCGGGGTCGACGAGGCACTCCCCCGCCGTGTCCTCGGTCATGGCCAGCAGCCGGTGGGCCGCGTCCCCGCGGAGCCCGGCGGCCTCGGCGACGCGTTCGGCGCCCGCGGCCATCGCGGCCGGGTCCTTGAGCCAGCGCTCGCCGCTGTCCAGGCCCTTGCGCGGGTCGACGGGGACCAGGCGGCGGGCCGCGTCGAGAACGTCGGCGACCGGCCCCTGGCCGGGGTCGGCGTACCGGACGGCGTTGCTGAGCACGGCCCGTACGCCCTGGTCGGCGGCGAGGCCGAGGGTGCGGGCGGCGTGCCGGAGCGAGCCGGGTCCCGTGCCGGTGCGGCCGTGGTGGACGACCTCCAGGCGCAGGGCGTCGCCGTACACCTCGCGCCAGGGGGCGAGGAGCCGGGCGGCGCGGTCGGGGCGGCCGGCGGTCAGGGCGCGGCCGACGTCGGAGTCGGGGCCGAGGAGGACGGTCACGTCGTCGCCGCGGTTGTCCGCCCAGGGCAGCAGCGGCCGGCCGCCGCCGGTGGCGTGCGCGGCGGTGACGAGCCGGCACAGGGTGGCCCAGCCGCGCCGGGAGCGGGCCAGGAAGATCGCGCGGGGTGCGGATTCGTCGATGAAGGCGCCGCCGCGCACGGGGGTGCGCCGGCGTTCGGTGGGGCCCGTGACCTCGGTGGTCCGGGCGCCGATCGCGAGGTTCACCCCGAACAGCGGGCGGACGCCCTCCTTGGCGCAGGCGCGGGCGAACCGGACCGCGCCCGCGACGGTGTCACGGTCGGCGAGCGCGACGGCGTCCATGCCCCGTTCGGCGGCGCGGGCGGCCAGCCGCTCCGGGTGCGAGGCCCCGTACCGCAGGGAAAAGCCCGAAACGGTGTGCAGATGCGTGAACCCGGGCACCCACACCTCCTGGATCGATCGAACCTCACCTCCCCCTCCACCACCATAGACCAAGTTTCGAACGTCTGTACGACATCGGGTGCGTCCACCATTCGGCCCCGCCCCACCTGCGGAAACAGGGGGCTGCCCGGAGCGTGGGGGCATGACGCTCGCCGAAGAACTGAGAAACGCCGTCACGCCCCGGGCCGCGTTGCTGGTCGTCGGCGTCCTCGCTCTCCAGCTGCTGTTCATCGCCTCCTATGTGGGCGCCCTGCACAACCCGAAGCCCCAGGAGGTCCCCTTCGGGGTGGTCGCTCCCGGACAGGCCGCCGGGCAGGCCGCCGCACGGCTCGGCGCGCTCCCCGGGAAGCCGCTGGATCCGCGGGTCATCGCCGACGAGGGCGAGGCCAGGCGGCAGATCATGGACCGGGAGATCGACGGCGCCCTGATCATCGACCCGGCGGGCACCACCGACACCCTGCTGGTCGCGTCGGGCGGCGGTACGGTCCTGGCCACCGCCCTGGAGCGGATCGCCGTCGAGGTCGAACGGCCGCGGCACCGCACGGTACGGACGGTGGACGTCGCCCCCGCGTCCGACGAGGACTTCGACGGCCTGTCGGCGTTCTACCTGGTCGTCGGCTGGTGCGTGGGCGGCTATCTGCTGGCGTCGATCCTCGCGATCAGCGCGGGCGCCCGGCCCGCCAACACCCGGCGCGCGATCATCCGGCTCGCCGTCCTGCTGGTCTCGGCGCTCATCGGCGGCCTGGGCGGCGCGATCATCGTCGGCCCGGTCCTGGGAGCCCTGCCCGGCAGCCTCGCGGCACTGTGGGGGCTGGGCGCGCTGGTGGTCTTCGCGGTCGGGGCGGTCACCCTGGCACTCCAGGCGCTCACCGGGATCGTGGGCATCGGCCTGGCCGTCCTGCTGATCGTCATCGCGGGCAACCCCAGCGCGGGCGGCGCCTTCCCCGGCCCGATGCTGCCCGACTTCTGGCGGGCGATCGGCCCCGGCCTGCCGCCGGGCGCGGGCACCTGGGCGGCGCGCTCGATCGCGTACTTCCGGGGCAACGCGGTCTCGGGCGCGCTCCAGGTCCTCTCGGTCTGGGCGATCGCCGGCACGGTGATCACCCTGGTGCTGTCCACGCTCCGCAGGGACAACGGCACCCCCGGCAGGCCGGTCGACACCTGAGCCCCGGCACCCGTGAACGCATGCGCCGGAGGCCGCACCCCCGTGGCAGCCTCCGGCGCATGCGAAAGGCGAGGACTCGTGCGGTTTGCCGCAGACCGCACGAGCCCTCGCCGTCATACCCGGCCGGCCGGCCCGTCAGCAGCCGGCCGGCCGGGCAGCTCTCACGCCTCCTTCGGGGCGACCTCCCGCGTTCCGTAGTACGCCTGCGTCATCAGCCGCTGCATCTCGTCCAGCATCGGCATCCGCGGGTTCGCGGGCGCGCACTGGTCGGCGTAGGCGTTCATCGCCTGCTGCGGCAGCGCCTCCAGGAAGGCCTCCTCGTCCACCCCGGCCGCCTGGAACGAGGCCGGTATGCCGCACCGGTCACGCAGTTCCTCCACCGCGCGGGCGTAGGACTCCACGCCCTCCTCGGGCGTCGCGGCCGGCAGGCCCAGCATCCTGGCGATCTCCTGGAACCGCTCCGGGGCCCGGTAGACCTCGGCCTTCGGCCACGGGGTGGCCTTGCCGCTGATCTGGCCGTTGTGCCGGATGACGTGCGGCAGGAGCAGCGCGTTGGTGCGGCCGTGGGCGACGTGGAAGGTGTTGCCCAGGGTGTGGGCCATCGCGTGGACCAGGCCCAGGAAGGCGTTGGCGAAGGCCATACCGGCGACCGTCGACGCGTTGTGCATCTTCTCGCGGGCCTCGGGGTCGTCCGCGCCCTTCACCACGCACCGCTCCAGGTTCTCGAAGATCAGCTTGATCGCCTGGAGGCACAGCCCGTCGGTGTAGTCGTTCGCGTAGACCGACACGTACGCCTCGGTGGCGTGGGTCAGCGCGTCGAATCCCGAGTCGGCGGTGACCGTCGGAGGCAGCCGCATCGGGAGCACCGGGTCCACGATCGCGACGTGCGGGGTGAGCGCGTAGTCGGCGAGCGGGTACTTCTGGGCCGCCACCGGGTCGGAGATCACCGCGAACGGGGTGACCTCGCTGCCGGTGCCCGAGGTGGTCGGGACGGCGACCAGCTTGGCCTTCTCGCCGAGTCCCGGGAACTTGTAGGCGCGCTTGCGGATGTCGAAGAACTTCTCCTTCGTGTCCGCGAACTCGACCTCCGGGTGCTCGTACATCAGCCACATGATCTTGGCCGCGTCCATCGGCGAGCCACCGCCGAGCGCGATGATCGTGTCCGGCTCGAAGTCCCGCATCATCGCCGCGCCGGCCCGTACGGTCTCCAGCTCCGGGTTGGGCTCGACGTTGTCGATCACCTGGAGGACCACCGGGGACGGCCGCGACTGGAGGATCCGCGTGACCTTCTGGACGAAGCCCAGCTCACCCATCGTCTTGTCCGTCACGATGGTGACCCGCTTCAGGCCGTCCATCTCGCCGAGGTAGCGGAGGGCGTTGCGCTCGAAGTAGATCTTCGGGGGGACCTTGAACCACTGCATGTTGGTGTTGCGCCGTCCGATCCGCTTGACGTTGATCAGATTGACCGCGGTGACGTTGTTCGACACCGAGTTGTGCCCGTACGAGCCGCAGCCCAGGGTGAGCGAGGGCAGGAAGGCGTTGTAGACGTCGCCGATGCCGCCGAAGGTCGACGGCGCGTTGACGATGACGCGCACGGCCTTGACCCGCTTGCCGAACTCCTCGGCGAGCTCCTCGTCCTCGGTGTGGATGGCCGCGCTGTGCCCCAGGCCGTGGAACTCGACCATCCGGGCGGACAGGTCGAGACCGTGCTCGGTCGAGTCGGCCTTCAGGGCGGCCAGGACCGGGGAGAGCTTCTCGCGGGTGAGCGGCTCGGCCTCGCCGACCTCCGCGCACTCGGCGATCAGGATCGAGGTGCCGTCGGGGACGGCGAACCCGGCCTGCTCGGCGATCCACCCGGCCGACCGGCCGACGACGGCGGCGTTCAGCTTGGCGCCCGCGCAGTTCTCGGCGTTGGCGGTCGTACCGAACAGGTACTCCTCCAGCTTGGCCTTCTCCGCGGCGTTGACCACGTACGCGCCGAGCCGCTCGAACTCGGCGATGCCCTGCTCGTACACCTCGTGGTCGAGGATGACCGCCTGCTCGGAGGCGCAGATCATGCCGTGGTCGAAGGACTTCGACAGCACGATGTCGTGGACGGCGCGCCGCAGCTTGCCGCTCCGGGTCACATACGCCGGTACGTTGCCCGCGCCGACGCCGAGGGCCGGCTTGCCGCACGAGTAGGCGGCCTTCACCATCGCGTTGCCGCCGGTGGCGAGGATGGTGGAGACGCCCTCGTGGTGCATCAGCAGCCCGGTGGCCTCCATCGACGGCTCCTCGATCCACTGCACGCAGTCCTCGGGCGCGCCGGCCGCGATCGCGGCGTCCCGCACGGTGCGGGCGGCCTCGACGGAGCAGCGCTGCGCCGACGGGTGGAAGGCGAAGATGATCGGGTTGCGCGTCTTGAGCGCGATGAGCGCCTTGAAGACGGTCGTGGACGTGGGGTTGGTGACGGGGGTCATCGCGCAGATCACGCCGACGGGCTCGGCGATCTCGGTGACGCCGTTGAGTTCGTCACGGGAGATGACACCGGCCGTCTTGAGCCCTGCCATCGAGTTCGTGACGTGCTCGCAGGCGAAGAGGTTCTTGACGGCCTTGTCCTCGAAGAGGCCCCGTCCGGTCTCCTCGACGGCCAGCCGGGCGAGATCCCCGTGTCGGCTGAGGGCCGCCAGTGAGGCCTTCTTGACGATGTGGTCGACCTGGTCCTGGTCGTACGACTCGAACCGGTCGAGCGCCACGAGGGCTCCCCGGACGAGACCGTCCACCATGTCCTTGGCCTGCATGGCAGGTACTCCTTCATGGAACTTTTCGCTGACACCTCCATTCGACACCTGGGGGTGTCCCTGTTCCGCCCGAAAAGGACCCGGACCGGCGGACAAAGGTCCCGAGCTTGTGAATACTTTCACAAGCCTTCGCAAGGGCATGCCCGGACCACCGGCAGGCGGTCCGGGCATGAGATCAACCGATCTGAGCCCCGTACTCCGCCAGCGCCTCGGTCACGGGCTGGAAGAAGGTCACACCACCGGAGGAGCAGTCGCCGCTGCCGCCCGACGTGAGACCGATCGCCGCGTCACCCGAGAACAGCGAGCCGCCGCTGTCGCCCGGCTCGGCGCAGACCGAGGTCTGGATGAGCCCCTCCACGACCTGGCCGTTGCCGTAGTTCACCGTGGCGTCCAGACCGGTGACCTCACCCTCGTGCACCTGGGTGGTCGAACCGCTGCGGGTCACCTTCATGCCGACCGTCGCCTCGGCCGCCTGCCTGATCTCCTGGGCACCGCCGTCGTACAGGTTGACCGCGCTCGGGCGCTCCACCTCCCGGTCGTACTTGACCAGCGCGAAGTCGTTGCCGGGGAACTGCGAGTCGACCATGGTGCCCACGGCCGGACCGCCCTGCGACTCGGCCCACTTGCTGCCGGTGTCACCGCAGTGCCCGGCGGTGACGAAGTGCGGCTCGCCGTCCTTGACGACGTTGAACCCCAGCGAGCAGCGACCGCCACCGGTGTGGATCGCGTCACCGCCCGCCAGGAAGGGCGTGAACGTACCGGCGGAGCGCTTCAGCTCCGCCTTGGAGCCCAGCCCCTTCACGACCTGGGTGAGCTTCTCCCAGGACGCGCCGGTGACCGTACGGTCCGCCGTGACGAGCACCTTGTTCGTCACCGGATCCACCGCCCAGGACGTGCCGGGGATGGTCGCGCGGTTCTTCAGCGTCTGCCGGGCACCCGAGAGTTCGGTGAGCGAGTTCTCCACGACCCGGGCCTTGCCGCCGGCCTGCCGGACGGAGTCGGCCGCCGCCTCGCTGACCACATTGACCACGAGGGTCTTCGACCTGACGTCGTAGTAGGCGCCCGCGGCCTCGTCACCGAGCTCCTGGTGGAGCGTCGACGCGAGGTTTCCGGCCGCCGTCGCCGACAGCGCCTTCACCGCGGAAGACGGTACGTCCTCACTGGCGTTCGCAGTCTGGAAGGTGACGGCCGCGCCCAGCAGAGCCACAACGGCTCCGCCCGCGAGGGCAGCACGGCGTGCGGGTATGCGTCGGTGCTTCAAGAATCGACCTCCTGTGGGGCCGTGCCGGGACAAGTGGGGTGCCCAGACACGGAGGATGGGGGGCCTACTATCCCGAGACCGGCCGGTAGCACACAAGGTCGACTTCAGGACGCGCACACGATGTGCACAGTGCGCCCCCACTTCATCGGGCTACCCGAGGTCACTACTGGTCGATCCCGACTGCGAACACCGTGTGCAACGACCCGATGGCCGCCAGGTGAGGACTAGTCCTGTCCGGTTCTCCTCACACAAGCGGCCTGAACCACCCACTTCCCCCACCACTTTGATGAGGCATCATCAGTCCGGGGGAACACCAGCGAAGGAGGCGGGGGCTCTTGCGACGTCGGGTGCGCACGCCGGACGGCCGGCAGCTGATGGTGGAGCGCCTGGGCGACCCGCAGGGCCGTCCGGTCTTCCTGCTGCACGGCACGCCCGGCAGCAGACTCGGCCCCGCGCCCAGGGGCATGGTCCTCTACCAGCGCGGGATGCAGCTGATCGCCTACGACCGGCCGGGCTACGGCGGTTCGGACCGCCTGCCGGGGCGCAGCGTCGCCGACGTGGCCCGTGACGTGGCGGCGATCGCCGACGCCCTCGGCCTGGAGCGGTTCGCCGTGGTGGGCCGCTCCGGCGGCGCCCCGCACGCGCTGGCCTGCGCGGCCCTGCTGCCCGACCGGGTGACCCGTACCGCCACGCTGGTCTCCCTGGCGCCCCGGGACGCGGCCGGCCTCGACTGGTTCGAGGGCATGACCGCGCACAACGTCGTCGAGTACACCGCCGCGACCCTCGACCCGGACGGTGTCGCCGACCGGCTCACCCCCCGCGCCGACGCCATCCGCAAGGACCCGGTCCAGCTGCTCGACGACCTGCGCCGCGAACTGACGCCCCCGGACCGCCGGGTCGTCAAGGACGCGGGCGTCCGCTCCATGCTGCTCCGCAACTACCAGGAGGCGCTGCGCACCTCGGCGTACGGCTGGATCGACGACGCCGTGGCGTTCTGCAGCCCCTGGGGCTTCGACCCGGCCGACATCCCGGGCGAGGTCCTGCTCTGGCACGGGGAGCAGGACGTCTTCTCCCCGCCCGGTCACTCCCGCTGGCTGGCCGAACGCATCCCGGGTGCGACGGCCGTCCTGGAACCGGCCGCCGCGCACTTCGACGCGCTGCACGCCCTGCCGCAGGTCCTCACCTGGCTCCTGAACGCCCCCTAGGAACTGCACGGGTCCGGCGGAAGGGGCCGCGCAGGGTCGCCTCCTGAACGCCCCCCCTAGAACAGCGCGGGGTCACCCGGGCCGGCGGAAGGGGCCGCGCAGGGTCGCCCCCGCAGGGGTTGGCGGCTTCGGGACAGCGCCCAAGACGTGAAGCCAAGGCCGCCGACCCCGAGGAGGTGAGCCCGGAGAGGCCCCGACCCCCCACCGGACGAAGGGAACACCACCCCCCCCCCCCCCCCCCCCCCCCCCCCCCCCCCCCCCCCCCCCCCCCAAACCCCCCCCCCCCCCCCCACCCCAACCCCCCCCCCCCCCCCCCCCCCACCCCCCCACCCCCCCCCCCCCCCCCCCCCCGGGGCTAACC
>NZ_JBIDCF010000008.1:0-261432 GCF_043204435.1 Streptomyces sp. NPDC047886 | reverse complement strand
CGCCCCCGCTGTCGCGCGCGGCGCCGCGCCCCCCCCCCCCCGCGCCCGCCCGGGCGCGCCCCCCCCCCCCCGGCCCCCCGCGGGGCCCCCCCCCCCCCCCCCCCCCCCCGGGCCCCCCCCCCGCCGCCCCGGATCAGGGGGCGGCCGGAGACGGCCTGCCGAAGCGGCCGTTGACGAACAGCAGCTCGTCCTCGGCGTCGCCCTGCCCCGCGGCGAGCACGGTGCCGATGAAGATCGTGTGATCGCCGAAGGTGTGGGACGCGGTCAGTTCGCACTCGAGCCAGGCGACCGAGCCGGCGATCAGCGGTGCGCCGGTGTGGTCGCCGGGGCGCCAGTCGAGGCCGTCGAACTGTGCGGCGCCGAGCGTGCGCCGCTTGTCGGCGAAATGCCGGGCCAGGGGTTCCTGCCGGGCCCCGAGTATGTTGACGGCGAACCGCCCGGCCGATGACAGCGCGCCGTGCATCACCGCGCTGTGTCCCACACCGCACAACACCGACGGCGGTTCCAGGGACACCGAGCTGAAAGCGTTCGCCGTCATGGCGTGAAGATGCTCCCCGCCGACGGTGAGAACCGTGACACCGGTGGCGAAGCGGGACATCACTTCTCTGAGCCGGACGGGCTCCACCGGCCGTGGCCCGGAATGCTGGGCCGCGGGATCGAGTTCAACGGACGCGGAATTCATGCCACCCTCTCCGAAACGATGTGCGGGGCACATGCCGTCCACACGGAATGGCAGTCGGCGTTTTCAACGTACCGGCGCGGCGTCGTACCCGTTCCATCGCCGGGTAACCGGTTCACCACCTTGTGGCGAGCTCCGCCGATTACCCCGCGATGAACGCCGGTTTACCCCTTCCGCGCACGCTGTGGCCATGGCTGACACCGACATGGATCACAGGAACACGGGCGGCGCGGACAGCGGCGGCGGTCCCGCCTTCGAAGGGCCCGAGCTCGCCGAGCCGTTCCTGCGCGAGGTGCTGGACGGCGCCGGGCTGGCCGTCACCTACGTACGCGCCGAGGGCAACACGCTGTACCTGCGGGAGGACGACGGGACCGAGACGGCCGTGGACGACTTCGCGGGCGGCTACGGATCGGTCCTGCTGGGGCACAACCATCCCGAGATCGTGGCGCGGGCCCGGGAGCTGCTCGCCGCGGGAACCCCGGTGCACGCGCAGTTCTCCCGGCATCCGTACGCGAACCGGCTGGCCCATGAACTGAACCGGATCATCCACCGGGAGCTCGGCACGGACGAGCCCTATTACGCCATCTTCGCCAACAGCGGCGCCGAGGCGGTGGAGGCCGCCGTGAAACACGCCGAGCTGGACCGGGGCATGCGGATCGCGGCCCTGCTGGACGAGATCGCGGCCGATGGCGCGGCCGTGGCGGCGGCGGTGGCAAGCGGCGCGGCGACCGTACCGGCCGGTGTCCTCGACCGCCTGGGGCTCGCCGCCCCGCAGGACCCGGCCGACGCGTCCGCCGCGCTCGCCGCCGTGGCGGCGGAACTCGCCCGTCGCAACGGCGCGCAGACGTCGCGTCCGCCGCTGTTCCTGGCGCTGGAGGGCGGCTTCCACGGCAAGCTGGCCGCGAGCGTCCAGCTGACACACAACGAGGGGTACCGTCTGCCGTTCCGGTCCCTCGCCGCGCAGGCGAGGTTCGTTCCGCAGGACCGGCCGGAGGTGCTCAAGGAGACGTACGCGCGGGAGCGGGGCGTCCTGCTGGGGCTGACCGCCGTCGACGGCGTGGTCTCGGTCACGGAGCGGGAGTTCCCGGTGTTCTGCGCCTTCCTCGTCGAACCGGTCCAGGGGGAGGGCGGCATCCGGGTCCTGTCGCCGGAGTTCGCCCGTGAGATCCAGGAGTTCTGCGCGGCGATCGGCTGTCCGGTCGTGGTGGACGAGATCCAGAGCGGCATGGGCAGGACCGGCGCCCTCCTGGCCGGTGCTCAGATCGGGCTGCGGGGCGACTACTACACGCTGGCGAAGACCCTGGGCGGCGGGATCGCGAAGACGTCCGTGATGCTGGTGCGGGAGCGGTGGTACCGGCGGGAGTTCGAGATCGTGCACAGCTCCACGTTCGCGAAGGACAGTTTCTCCTGCCACATCGCGCTCAAGGTGCTGGAGCTGCTGGAGCGGGACGGGGGCCGGCTCTACCGACGGGCGGTCGAGCGGGGTGAGGCGCTGCGGGCGGTGCTCGAATCGGTGCGGGCCGACCACCCCGATGTGGTGGCCGACGTACGCGGCCAGGGGCTGATGCTCGGGCTGGAGTTCCACGACCAGTCGGAGTCGCCGGCCGGGACGGTGCGGGAGGTCGCCCGGGGCGGCATGTTCGGGTACGTGCTCGCCGGGCATCTGCTGCGGCGGCACCGGGTGCGGACCTTCCCCACCGCGAGTGCGGTGAACACCCTGCGCTTCGAACCGTCGGTCGAGGTGTCGGACGAGCAACTGGCGCGGCTGGAGGCGGGGTTGCGGGATGTGTGCGCGCTGCTGCGGCGGGGGGCGGGGGACGTGCTCGTCGGGGCGCCGGGGAACTGAGCGGCGCTCTCGCCTCGTTCCACCGTAGGGGTGGCATATGCGGTGAGACCAATTCCAGCCATACCTTGGCAAACCGGGCTATTGGTCTATACCGTCGTGCATAACGAACGGGGGAGTCATGGAATTTCGTCTCTTAGGTCCGCTCGAAGTCTCGCGGGACGGAAGGCTGGTGGAGCTCGGGGGCATGCGGCAGCGGGCCGCGCTCGCCTTCCTCCTGCTCCACGCCAACCAGGTCGTCTCCACCAGCCGCCTGCTCGGTGCCCTGTGGCCCGAGGAGGACGCGCCGATGACCGCCCGCAAGATCCTGCAGAACGCGGTCTGGCGGCTGCGCGGCGTCCTCGCCGGTACGCCGGCCTCCGGCCGGGGCGCCGAGCTGCTGACCCGGACGCCCGGCTACATGGTGCGCGTACGACCGGAACAGGTCGACCTGCTCGTGTTCCAGCAGCGCGTGGCGGCGGGCAGGGCGGCGCTGGCCGAGAGCGACATGCCGAAGGCCCGCGACCTGCTGGGCGACGCCCTCTCGCTGTGGCGCGGCCCGGTCCTCACCGACCTGGTGGAGGAGGGGACCTGCTGGCCGGAGGTGGCCGCCGTGCAGAAGCGGCGCCTTGACGTCATGGAGGACCGGTTCGACGCCGAGCTCGCCTGCGGCGGCCACCAGACGGTGCTGCGCGACCTCAAGGCCATGGTGGAGGCCGAGCCGTTGCGGGAGCGGGCCGCACGGCAGCTGATGCTCGCCCTGTACCGGTGCGGCCGTCAGGCGGAGGCCCTGGCGGTCTTCGGACGGGTGCGTGAGGCGCTCGTCGACGGACTCGGTCTGGAGCCCAGCCGTGAGCTGCGCCGGCTCCAGCAGTCCATCCTCAACCAGGACCCGGCCCTGGACGTCCCCAGGACCGAGTCGGTCCGCGACCGTGTGGTCCCCTCGCTCCCGACCCGCCCGGCCGCTCCCCCGACGCCCCCCGCCGCCCCCGCCGCCCACGCCGCGGTCCCGGCCGCCCCGGCCGCCGTGCCCCCCGTGCCCGCCGCCGGTGCCGGGGACGACACGTCCGCCGGCCTCGCGCAGGGCGCCTCGGCGCTCCCGGGCGCCACGGGCGCGACAGATGGCGCGGACGCCGATGACGCGGGCGGGCGCCGCCCCACGAGCGTGCTGCTGCTGCGCTTCGGGCTCGGCCCCGAGTTCGGCTCGCTGCCGCCGGACGGCGTCGACCGGGTGCTCGACGCCGTGACGCAGCTGGCGGCCGAGAAGATCGAGACCCACCGGGGCACCGCCACCTCCTCGCTCGGCTCCGTACTTCTCGGCCTCTTCGAGGACCGTCCGGGGGAGACGCCCGGTGCCGAGCGCGCCGTACGGGCGGCGGCTTCCGTCCGCGACTGCCTGAGCGTCCGCGTGGGGCCCTTCGCCCCGCCGCGCGCCGCCGTCCGCGGCCTCACCGTGCACGCGGCCGTGGCGTCCGGCGACGCGGTGGTCGGCCGCTGGCCCGGCAGCGGGACGACGCCGCCGTGGATCGGGGGCGGCCTCGTGGACACCTGCCGCTCGATGCTGGCCCACGTGGAGCCGGGCGAGGTCCATGTCTGCGACCTCACACGGCGGCTGACCGAGCCCCGTGTCACGTACCACCACGCCTGCGCGTCGGCGTTCGCGCCCTGGCAGGTGCACACCGTGGGCTCGGACCCGGAGGCACCGGAGCCCTGCGCGGACGGGAGCGGCGGCCAGGAGTGCGAACTGGACCTGATGCGGGGCATGCTGCTGCGCACCCGGCAGCGCGGCGCCTCCCATCTCATCACCGTGCTGGGCGCGGCCGGCCGGGACAAGACACGTCTGCTGATGCGGTTCCAGCGGCGGGTCGAGGCGGACTCGGCCGATCCCGTACGGGTCCTGGCCGGCACCATCACCCCGGCGGCCGGCGGGACGGGTTCGTCGGCCCCGGCGGACATGCTCGCCGCGTACTGCGGGATCGTCCCCGGCGACACCGTCGAGTCCGCGCACGGCAAGCTGCGCGCGGTCCTCGCCCGGCTCGCCGGCGACGAGGGGACCCGCGGAGCCCTGCTGTCCGCCCTGCTGCCGCTGGCCACCCGGGGCCCCTCGGCGGTCCGGGCCTCCACACGGCGGGACGTCCTGACCGCCTGGACGGACTTCCTCGCCCTGGCCGCCCGCGAGCAGGCCCTCGTCGTCATCTGGGACGACCTGCACCTCGCCGACGACCCGCTGCTCGACGCGGTGGAGCGGCTGGCCGAGGAGCACGCGGGCGTCCCCCTGCTGAACGTGGTGGGCGCCGACAGCCCGCTCCTGGAGCGCCGTCCCGGCTGGGCGGGCGGGCCGCACACCCTGACCATCAGTCTCACGCCCGTGGCCGACGACGCCCTCGACGGGCTGCTCGCCTCGCTCTTCCTGTCGGACCAGGACGCCGAAGTGGCCTGACGCCCCGGGCCCGGGCCCGGCCCGGGCGGCCCCGCTCCCCCGCCGTCTCCGCCCCCGGCACGGCCCCGGCACGCCCCAGGCGTCCGGGGCCTCCGGCGTGGCGGGCCGTCACCGGACCGCCGGGCGGCATGCCCCGCCGCCGGGGCCCCTCATCCCGTACGGGGGCGGGCGGCGGTCCGGCGCGCGCGCTCCCGCGCCTCCGGTGCGGGGGCGGGGGGCCGACGACCTGGCGGCGCCGTCGCGCCTCCCTGCCGCGCGGCGTACGCCACCGCACGGATCGCGTCCTGTCCCTCCGGCGCACCGGGCGGCAGGCACACCACCACGGCCTCGATCAGCAGGGACACGGCGACCGCGTGCTGGTGGGCCGCCGGTTCGGGGAACGGCACCGCGACGCGCTCGCCGGGCCGGCCCACGCCCTGGGCGACGGTGAGCACATGCCGTGCCCATCCCACGAGCAGGCGCCGGACCCTGCCGCGTCCGTCACCCGCGAGGGCGGGCGCCGTCGGCAGGGTCTGTTCGAACCGGCGGGCGATCACGCCCGCGTACTCCCCGAGCAGGGCTCCGCCCCGGGTGACCGGCCGTGGCGGGGCCGGCCGGCGAACCGGCTCCCGGCCGCCGCCCCGCTGCGTGGTCCTCGCTCGTCGCAGCCCCTCGTGGAGGGCGGCCGCGAACTCCTTCCCGACGAAAGCGACGAACGGCGAACCCCGTTCGGCGGACGTCGGGTGAACCGGCTGTGTCGAAAGGCCGGGCTCCGGCAGAGCCGGACCGGCGGGTTTGTCATCCACGGGAGAAAGCCAACCAAGTCCCGTACACCGCCGACCCATTCGCCGTTCAACGACGTGGTCATCGCGCGGCCTGCCGCCCGGGACGTTCGTCGAGGGCCGGCCGCGTCCGCCCCCGGGCGGCGGGGTGGGACGGCCGTGTCAGCTCCACCACCCGTACCCGCTCCCCCGGCCTCCGCGACCGCCCGACGGCGGCGGCCGGGGCGGCGGGCGCGACGGAGGCAGCCGCGCCGGGGTCGGAGACCACGCGCAGCGGAACAGGCGTCCGGGCGGCCAGCCGGGGCAGGCTCAGCGTGCTGGTGTGGAACGCGCCCCGCCCCCACGAGGGCCGGCGTTCGAGCAGCTCCGGGCGGGCGCAGACGACCACCAGGAGCGGTACGCCGTCGGCGGCCGCGACCAGGTCCTCCACCCAGTCCAGTACGTCCCGGTGCGCCAGGTGGGCATCGTCCAGGCACAGCACCAGGGGCCGCCGACCGGCCCACAGCACGAGCAGCTCCCGCCAGGCGTCCAGGACGCGGGGCCTGCGGCTCGGCATGGTGGAGGCGGCGACGGGCAGCAGGGCCGCGAGCAGCCGCTGCACCGCGTCCTCGTCGCCCGCCGCGGCCCGTACGAGCTCCGCGATCCGGCGTTCCACCGGGGCGTCCTCACCGTCTTCACCGGCTTCGCCGTCCGCGTCCCGCCAGGCGGCCAGCAGCGCGCCGGTCACGTCGAGCGTGCCGTCCGGACCGCACCGAGGGACCGGCGGCCGGAGCACGCGCACGTCGCCGGGCCGCTCCTCCGCACGCCGCGCGAACTCCGCCATGAGCCGGGACTTGCCCGCGCCCCGCTCGCCGAGCACTGTCAGCAGGCACGGCACGCCGTGGTGGAGGGAGCGGTCGAGGAGGCTGCCCAGCATGGACAGTTCGTGGCTACGCTCGTCGGGACCGCCCGCATCGGCGGCCGGGCCCATCGGGTCGTGCGGGGCACGGGCCGCGTACAGGGAGACCGCCTGCCGGACACCGGTCGTCGCCGTGTCGGGGGGTACCGGGCGGTACAGCACGTGGGCGCGGGTCTCACGGACGACCTCGTCACCGACGTACACCTCCCCCTCGGGTACGTGACCGAGCAGGGTCTGCGCGGTGTCCAGCAGCGTGCCGGTCACCGACACGGCCGCCGACGGGTCCCGTGGGGTGTACCGGACGAGGGCGCCGCCCCTGACGACGACGGCGCGGACGGCGCACCCCGACGCACGCGCGAGCCGGTCCCGCGCCGTGAACGCCGCGCGTACCGCGTCCAGCGGCGCCGCCGCCGTGTCGTCGTCCGCCAGGCCGAACACGGCGGCGGACACACAGCCCATGGAGCCCACGACGGTGCCGCCGTGCGTCTCGATGGCGCCCGCGAGCGAGGTGACGGCGCCGTGGAGCAGCGCGTCCAGCCGCTCGGGTGACGGCATGTCACCGCCACAGGGCGCGGCCGCCCGCACCAGCAGGACGCAGACGTCCCGCCGCAGCAGCACAGGCCCGCCGTCGTTCCCGGCGCCGTCCTGGTCGGCCCCGGCGGCCGATTCCGCCCCCGTGTCCGCGCCACGCCCGGCCTCCCCGCCGCGCCCCGGGTCCCGGTCGTACCCCGTGCCACGGTCGTACCCCGTGCCCCGGTCGCCACCGGCAGCCCGACCGTAGCCGGTGCGCCCGTCACCGCCCGCGCCCGGGCCCCTCCTGGAGCCCGGATCCGTCCCCGCCTCCTCGGGCGCCCGCACGGCCGCCACCCGCGGCTCGTCCGTGGCCCGCACGTGCTCCACCGGCACATCGTCGGCGGGCGGCGACGACACCGGGTCCGACGGCGGCAGGCCCGAGACACCCGGCGGGCCCGAGACACCCGGCGGGCCCGGCCGGTCCGACGGGTCCGACAGGCCCGACAGGTCTGCGGGTGTCGCGCCGGCCGCCGGGTCCGACGGCACGAGGCGGCCCGGCGGCGCGATGCGCGACGGCGGTCGCACGGGTGAAGCGAGCGTCCGGTCATGGCACAGGATGCGCTGCTGGAGCGCCTGGAGCTCTCGTGAGGGCTCCAGGCCGTACTCCTCGACCAGCGTGAGCCGTACGCGGCTGAACACGCTCAGCGCCTCGGCCTGCCGTCCGCAGCGGTAGAGAGCCAGCATCAGCTGGCCGCACAGCCGTTCGCACAGCGGCTCCGCCTCGGCCAGCGACAGCATCTCCCCGAGGACGGCGTGGTGCCGCCCGCAGGCCAGCTCGGCGTCGAAGCGGTCCTCCATGGCGTCCAGGCGGGACTGGCGGAGTGTGGCCAACTCCGGCCACTCGACGCCCTGTTCCACCAGGTCGGACAGCGCGTTGCCGCGCCACTCGTCGAGGGCGTCCCGCAGGAGTTCGGCCGCCCCCGCCGGGTCTCCGGCCTCCATCCGCGCCCGGCCGGCCTCGACCTTCCGGTCGAAGCGGGTCACGTCGAGCCGCGCCGGATCCACGCGCAGCATGTACCCGGGGCTCCGGGTCAGCAGCTGCGGCCGGACGGCGCCGGCGGTGTCGCCGGGCGCCCGCCCCGGGGCCGCGGCGTCGCTCTCGGCCGCCGTATCGGCATCGGGCAGGATCGCGCGCAGCCCCCACACCGCGTTCTGCACGATCTTGCGGGCCGTGACCGGGCGGCTGTCGCCGGGCCACAGGGCGCCGAGCAGTTCACTGGTGGCGACCACCTGGTTCGCCCGTAACAGCAGCAGCCCGAGTACGGCCCGCTGCTTGAAACCCCCCAGCGGCAGTGCGCGGCCACCCCATGTCACCTCGAGCGGTCCCAGGATTCCGAACTCCATGTCTCCCCCCACATGTGAGCAGTTCCGTACGAACACGGGCCGGGCGCCGTGCCGCGCCCCCGCCCGCTACCGCGTGACCGCGGTGCGGACCCCGCGGAGAATCAGCTCGGCGACGTCGCCCAGCCGCTGGTCCAGATAGAAGTGGCCGCCGGGGAGGAGCGTCAGGTCGCTGCCCGCCCGGGTGTGTTCGCCCCAGCGCGCCGCTTCCGCCGTGCCGACGACCGGGTCGTCCAGGCCGCAGAGCACGCTGAACGGTGTGTCGAGCGGGTCGCCGGGCCGCCAGGTGTAGGAGGCCAGCGCCCGGTAGTCGGCCCGCAGGGCGGGCAGGGCCATGGCGACGAGCTCGGGGTCGTCGAGTACGGCGGCGCCGGTGCCCCCCAGGGCGCGGACGGCGGCGAGGATCGCCGTGTCGTCCGGGAGGGAGTCGTGCGGGTTCGGGGCCGTCGACGGCGCTCCCCGCGCGGAGAGGAAGAGCCGCACCGGGGCGGGGGCCTGCCTGTCCCTGAGCGCGCGGGCCGTCTCGTAGGCGAGGAGCGCGCCCATGCTGTGGCCGAAGAAGGCGTAGGGCCGGCTGTCGGACGACGTGGCGGTCAGTCGTTCGGCGACGAGCCGGGCGAGCTCGGTGATGTCCGCGACACCGGGCTCGCGCCGGCGGTCCTGACGTCCGGGGTACTGCACGGCCACGACGTCGAGCCGGGGGGCCAGGACGCGGGTCAGCGGCAGGTAGGCGCCGGCCGAACCGCCCGCGTGGGGGAAGCAGATCAGCCGGACGGCATCGGCTTCGGGTCCGCCTGCCAGGGACGCCCCCGACCGGCCCGCCGGTCCGGGGTCACCCGGCTGTCCGAACCGTCTGAACCACCGACTGTCCATGGTCTTCCTCACTCCCCCGCGCTCAACCGCGGTGTCTCGTAGGGTTCGTGGGCCCGCGCGTGCCGCAGCGCCCGGGCCCACCAGCCGAGCCGGTCGAGGAGCCTGCGGGCCGCCTCGTCACAGGCTTCGGGCGCGACGGGCCGCCCGTCGGGACCGAACTGGCTGCGGTAGTCGTGGAAGCTGACGGTCTCGCGCACCGTGACGGCGTGCGCCTCGGTGAACACCTGCCGGAGCTGGCCGACCGCGCAGAGCCCTCCGGAGGCGCCACCGTAGGAGAGGAACGCGACGGGCTTGGCGTGCCACTCCTCGTCGTACCAGTCGATCGCGTTCTTCAAAGAGGCCGGAAAGCTCTGGTTGTACTCGGGTGTCACCACCACGAACGCGTCGGCGGCGGCCAGCCATGGCGCCAGGTCCCTGACGGCCTGCGGCCTGGGTGCGGTGGGCTCGGCGGGCATCACGTCGGGCAGCCACGCCGTGGCCAGATCGATGACGTCGACCTCGAAGTCGCGGCGCAACCGTGCCCGGGACGCGATCCACTCCGCCGCCACGGGCCCGAACCTGCCCTCTCTGACGCTCCCGATGATGATCACCAACCGCAGTCGGTCGGTTTCGGCCATCTGCTCTGTCTCCCCACGTCGGTCGGGTCTGCGTGCCCTGGCCCGTGATCACTGTCGCCGATGGCTCTTCGGGTTTGCTTCGGATGCGCCCCGGGCCGGTCACAGCGGCCCGAAAGGGCCTGTGACCTGCGTGACAGGCCGGACCGGGCGGGTGGTCCGGAGATACTGTGAAGGACATGCGATTCGGGGTGCTTGGGCCACTGGAGGTGTGGACGGCCGAGGGGAGGGTGGTACGGGTCCCCGAGGTGAAGGTCCGTACGCTGCTGGCCGATCTGCTCGCCCACCACGGTCATGTGGTGCCGAGCGGGCGGCTCATCGAGGACCTCTGGGGCGGTTCGACGTTCACGGCCCGGCCGGCCGCCTCCCTCCAGGCCAAGGTGTCCCAGCTGCGGCGCGCCCTGGAGGACGCCGAGCCGGGTGCGCGCGATCTGGTCGCGCACCGCAGCCCCGGTTACGTCCTCGACGTGCCGGCCGACGCCCTGGACGTCGGCGTGTTCCGCTCGCTCGTCGCGGAGGCCCGCGCCACCGCCGACGCGGGGGCGCGCGCCCGGCTGTTCACCGAGGCGCTGGCGCTGTGGCGGGGCGCCGCCTTCGCCGACTTCGCGGAGCAGCCGTTCGTGCGGGCGACGGCGGCGGGCATGGAGGAGGAGCGGCTCACCGCGGTCGAGGAGCATGCCGAGGCCAGGCTCGAACTGGGTGAGCACAGTCTGCTGATCGGTGAGCTGACGGAGCTGGTGGACCGGTTTCCGCTCAGGGAGGGGTTGCGGGCCGCGCAGATGCGGGCCCTGTACCGGGCGGGTCGTCCGGCCGAAGCGCTCGACAGCTACCGGGAGTTGCGCCGCCGCCTCGACGAGGAGCTGGGGCTGACGCCCGGCCCCGCGCTGGACGCGCTGCAGGGCGCGATCCTCCGGCACGGTCCGGAGGTCGCCCCTCCGGAGTCACGCCGCCGGACACCGCCGGCGTCCGGGACGCGGAGGCGTACGAACCTGCCCGCTCCGGTGAACGCGCTGGTGGGCAGGGACGAGGCGGTGGCCGATGTGCGGGCGCTGCTGGCCGACCGGCGGCTGGTGACCCTGACGGGGCCCGGCGGTGTGGGCAAGACGCGGCTCGCCACCGCCGTGGCCGGGGAGTCGGCCGACGCGTTCCCCGACGGTGCCTGGCTGGTGGAGCTGGCCGGGGTCAGGGACTCGGCGGAGCGGATGGCGTCGCAGGAGCTGCTGGCCGAGCAGGTCATGGCGGTGCTGGGGGTACGGGACGCCACCTTCGACGGGCGGTCGGGCGGTTCGGCGCAGCGGCTCGCGGACGCCCTGGCCTGCCGGCGGCTCCTGCTGGTGCTGGACAACTGCGAGCATGTGACGGACGCCGTGGCGGGGCTCGCCTCCTGGCTGCTGAGCGGGGCGGCGGGCCTGCGGATCCTGACGACCAGCCAAGTGCCGTTGCGGGTCAGCGGGGAGACGGTCTGGCCGGTTCCGCCGCTCACCGCGCCGTCACCGGACGAGAAGGGCCTCGACGCGCTGCGGGAGTCCAGCGCCGTGCGGCTGTTCGCCGAACGGGCGAGGTCCGCCGACCCGGGGTTCGTCCTCGACGCCGCCACCGCGCCGAAGGTCGCCGATCTGTGCCGGCGTCTGGACGGCATCCCGCTGGCGCTGGAGCTGGCCGCCACCCGGGTCAGGGCCTTGGGCGTCGACGAGCTGCACGACCGGCTGGACGACCGTTTCCGGCTGCTCACCAGCGGCTACCGGGACGCGCCCCGGCGTCATCGCACGCTGCGGGCCACGCTGGACTGGAGCTGGAGCCTGCTCGGCGTGCGGGAACAGACGGTGCTCCGACGGCTGGCCGTGTTCGCCGACGGCTGCGGCCTGGAGGCGGCCGAGCGGGTGTGCGCGGGGCTGGGAGCCGACGGCACGCGGGGACCGGGCGGCACGCGTGCTCCCGACAGCCCGGGCGCCGGGGCCTCCGGGGGCGCGGCGGACGACGTGCTGGAGGTGATGGCCTCGCTGGTGGAGCGCTCGCTCGCGCTGCGCGTCGACACCCCTGGCGGACCGAGGTACCGGCTCCCGGAGTCCGTCGCCGCGTACGCCGCGCGGAAGCTGCGGGACGCGGGCGAGAGCGCCGATGTGGCCGCCCGGCACATGCGCTACTGCGCCGAACTGGCCGAGCGGGCCCGGCCGCTGCTGTACGGGCGGGAGCAGCGCCGGTGGCTGCGGCGGCTCGACTCCGAGTCGGCCGACTTCCAGCGGGCCCTGGAGGAGGCGCACAGGACGGGGGCCGCCGATGTCGCGCTGCGCCTGGCCAACGCGCTCACCTGGTACCGGTTCCTGCGCGGACGGCTGTACGAGGGCCGCAGGGCGCTGGCGACGGCGCTGGACACGGCGGGCGATGCCGCGCCGGAGGCCCGGGCCGAGGCCAGGACGTGGCAGGCGGGTCTGGCGCTGCTGCTGGGCGGGCACGGCCGGGACGCGGACGTCGCGCCGCCCCGTGAGCCCGCCGGTGCCGAACGGACGGTGGAGCGGGCGCGGGCCGACTGGTTCCTGGCGTTCGCGCAGTGGAACGTGGGTGCCCTGTCCGCCGGTGAGCGGCGGGTACGGCGGGCGATGGACGACTTCCGGGTCCGGCGGGACGCGTGGGGTACGGCCGCCGCGCTCGGCACCCGCGTGGCGCTGGCCCTGGCCCGTGGTGATCTGGACGGGCTGCACGACGACGCGCTGGAGGTCAGGGCCCGGTTCGCGGCGCTGGGCGAGAGCTGGGGGCAGTTGCAGGCGATCGAGGTGCTGAGCGTGCTGGCCGAGATCAACGGCGACTACGAGGAGGCCGCCAGGCTGCACCGCGAGGGGCTGCGGATCGCGGAGTCGCTGGAGCTGTGGGCCGCGGTGTCCCGCAAGCTGTCCGGGCTCGGCCGGATCGCGCTGCTGGACGGGCGGTACGGGGAGGCGGAGGACTTCCACGGGCGGGCGCTGCGGCTCGCGGCCGAGCAGGGCAACCGGCCGGCGGAGCAGTTCGCCGCGCTCGGCCTGGCCCTGGGGGCGCGGCGTGAGGGCCGGCTGGACACCGCGCGGGAGCTGCTGCGCCCCTGGCTGGCGTGGAACCGCAGCCGGCACGACGCGCCGGGGCTCGCGCTGGTCCTGGCCGAACTCGGCTTCATCGCCGAGCAGTACGGTGACGCCGCCCAGGCCCTCGCCCTGCACCAGGAGGGGCTGGCGGCGGCGCGGACGACGGAGGACCCGCGCTCGGTCGCCCTGGCTCTGGAGGGGCTGGCGGGCGCGCGTTCGCTGGCGGGCGACGCGGCTCCGGCCGCGCGTCTGCTGGGGGCCGCGGCGGCCGCGCGGCGCGCCGCCGGTGCTCCGCAGCCGACCGCCGAACAGGGCGATGTGGAGCGGATCGCCGCGCGGGTGCGGCAGGCGCTGGGCGACGAGACGTTCGGCCGGGAGTTCGCCCGGGGGGCGGCCGAGGGGTTCGCCGACGGCTTCGCCCGAGGGTCCGCCGGGGCGAGCGCGGCCGAACACGGCCCCGGCTCTGCCCGCACGGGCGTCGACGACCTCTGTGTCCACCCGCGCTGAGCGGCCGCGCCCACGTCGGCGGTCGGTTCGGCGGCCGCGCCGCAGAAAAGCGGCGTGCGCGGTCGCGGCGTGCGCGGTCGCGGCGTGCGCCGTCGCGGCGTGCGCGGTGCCGGTCGCGATGCGCGGTAGCGGCGGTCGCCTCGGCGTGCGCGGTGCGCGGCCTCAGACGTGCGCGGGGCGCGGTGGTCGCGGCGTGCGCGGTGCGCGGTCGTGTCAGGCGGAGTCCCGGCGTACCAGTTCGGTGGGGAGGATGACGGCGGACGGGTCGTCGCCGTTGATCCGGCCGAGCAGCATCCGGACCATCTCGCCGCTGATCCGCTCCCACGGCTGACGGACCGTGGTGAGCGGGGGGCGGGTGGACAGCGCCGCCGGTGAGTCGTCGAACCCGCCGACGGCGACGTCCTCCGGCACGCGCCGCCCGGCGCGGGCCAGCGCGTCCAGGACGCCGTGGGCCATGAGGTCGGACGCCACGAACACACACCACTCTCCCCTCCCTCCACCGTCGAAGGGACGACGTCGGCCTCGCCCCCGGTACGACCGGGCTCAGCGTCAAGGGCGCCGACGTCTCCATGCTGAAGAAGAGCGAGGACTTCGGCGGCGTCTACCGCACCGGCGGCGGCACCGCCGGTGACGCGCTCGGCATCCTGCGGTCCGCCGGCGCCAACTACGGACGGCTCAAGGTCTGGGTGGACCCGGCCGACGGCTACAGCGACAAGGCGCGCACCCTGCAGATGGCGAAGCGCATCAAGGCGCAGGGCATGAAGCTCCTCGTCGACTTCCACTACTCCGACATCTGGGCCGACCCGGGTGCCCAGACCAAGCCCGCCGCCTGGGCTTCGCACTCCTACGCGCAGCTGACGACGGACGTGTACCAGCACACGTACGACGTGCTGAACGCGCTGAGGGCGCAGGGGACGACCGCCGACATGGTCCAGATCGGCAACGAGATCGACACGGGCCTCCTGTGGCCCGAGGGGTCCACGAAGAACTGGGACCAGACCGCCGGGCTGCTCAGGTCCGGCATCAACGCGGCCAAGGCGGTCTCCTCGTCCACCCGGGTAGCCCTGCACCTCGCCCACGGCGGCGACAACGGCCTCTACCGCTGGTGGTTCGACAACGCCACCGCCCGGGGCGTGGCCTTCGACGTCATCGCCCTGTCCTTCTACGGGTACTGGCACGGGCCGCTGTCCGACCTCCAGGCCAACCTGGACGACATCTCCGTCCGCTACGGCAAGCCCGTCCTGGTCGCGGAGACCGCCTACACGTTCCGGCTGGACAGCAAGGACGGCCACGAGAACATCATCGACCTCGGCAGCGAGCTGGTCTCCGGCTACCCGGCGACCCCGGCGGGCCAGGCGGCATGGCTGCGCGATGTGATGAACGTGGTCGAAGCCGTGCCGAACGGCCGCGGCCTGGGCGTCCTCTACTGGGATCCCACCTGGACGGCCGTCGCGGGCAACGGCTGGGACCCGACCGACCCGAAGTCGGGCAACGGCTGGGAGAACCAGGCCCTGTTCGACTACAACGACCGGCTGCTCCCCGCAGCCGCCTGGTTCGCCCACCGCTGACGTACGACGTGCCGGCCGTGCGGTATCCCGCAGGGCCGGCACCGGCTCACGCGGCCATCAGACGCCGCAGGTCGGTCGCGTACTTGCCGATGAGGGCCGGAGACAGCGTGGGAATGTCCGAGGACGGGCCGATCCCGGCCTCCCGCACCGCGGCCCGGAACCGGGCGGACGGGATGGTGGAGCCGGGCACCGCCTCATCGGGCCGGGCGAACCCGTGGAGGAGCGGCAGCGCCGAATGCCGCCGCTGCTCCTCGGGCAGCGCGCGCATGGCCGTCTCGAACCGGGCGAGCCAGTCCGCGTAGTCGTCCACCCGCTCGATGCGATGGCCCGCGTCGTCGAGCCAGTCGACGAAGGTGTCGAGCGATATCCCGTCGTCGTGCGGGTTGACCAGGCTGAAGGTCCGGTAGTCGGCGGTCGGGTCACCGCCGAGGGCCACGACGGCCTCGGCGGTGAAGTCCACGGGCAGACCGTCGTAGTGGGGCCGGTCGCGCCTTCCTTCGGCGCCTGGCCGGTAGAAGGAGCGCGGTGCGATGCCGGTGGCGAGGACGCTGAACAGGAGGCGGGTGAACATGTCCGGCACGTTCAGCTGTCCGCTGTACCGGCTGTGCGCGAGGATCATGTTCGACCGGAAGGTGGTGACGGGCAGTCCGCACAGGTCGTGCGCCTCCCGCAGCAGCACTTCGCCCGCCCACTTGCTGGTCGCGTATCCCCCGGCGTAGGCCCCCTCGACCTCCTGGACGGGCATGACGACCCGGACGTCGGCGTCCTCGTCCAGGGCCGGCTGTCCGGCCCTCGAGGTGGCGACGGCCACGCTGGAGATGTAGGTGAACGGCTTGATCCGGCCGGTGAGCGCCAGGCTGATGAGTTCGGCCGTGCCCACGACATTGGCTTCGAACAGGTGGTTGTAGGGCAGGACGTGGTTCACCAGGGCGCCGGCGTGGACGATCATGTCCACCTGCTCGGCGAGAAGCTCCCACGTCGGCTCGTCCAGGCCCAGTCTCGGTTCCGCGATGTCGCCCGCCACGACCTGGAGGTGCCCGGCGGCGAGTTCCTCGAACTCGCGCACCAGTTCCGCGTCGCCGCTGCCGAAGGCGTCGTCCAGCCGGCGCCTGGCCGCCGCCGCGTCCTTCCCGCGTACGAGGCAGATCAGTCTCCCGCCCGTCGGGGCCAGCCGCTCCAGCCACTCCAGGCACAGGAAACGGCCGAGGTAGCCGCTGGCGCCGGTCAGCAGCACGGTCCTGGGCGGTGCGGTGGGCCGGGGAAGGGCCTGTGCCTCGCTGATCGTCCGGGCGTCGATGAACTTGTCCAGGGTGAGGTCCTTGGCGTGCACCTCGGTGCTGCCGTCGCCGTGCACCGAAGCGAAGGTGGGCCGCTCGAGACCGGCCTCGCGCTTCGCCTCGATGTAGTCGGCCAGCCGCTGGAGGTCGTAGGCGGGGCTGATGACCACGTCGACGGGGACCCGGACGCCGAACGTGTCGTGGAGCAGGTTGGAGAAGGTCACCGCGGACAGGGAGTCGCCGCCCAGGTCCCTGAAGTGGGCGGTGGGGCTCACCTCGGCGGACGTACCGGCGAGCAGCGCCCGCGTGGCCCGCTGGACGGTCTCCAGGACGGGCCGGTCCGCGCCCGTGCGGCGCAGGTCGAGCAGTTCCCGGGTCTCCTGGGCGGCGGTGTCGGCGTAGAGCTGTTCGAGGCGCTCGCCGTACCGGGCCAGCAACTGCGGCCACAGCAGCTTGCGGTGGTCCGACAGCAGGCCGTTCGCCTGGCTGAAGGGCTCCGTCTCGACCAGGAAGTCCCGGGGTATCTCGTACGAGTTGAGCCCCGCCTCCTTCGCCGTCTGCTGCAGCGACTCGCCGAGCAGCCGCCTGAGGACGGCCTCGCCCTCCGCACGCGACCGCTGCAGGGCGTCCGGCGTGGGCACGATCACGGCGAGCAGGTAGGAGCGTTCGCTGTTGCCGTAGACGAATATCTGCCGGATCAGCGGGCCGGCGGCGAAGACGGCCTCCAGGCGCGACGTGGCCACGAACTCGCCCTGGGACAGCTTCAGGACGTTCTTGCGGCGGTCCACGACGGCCAGCCGGTCCGGGGCGGTCTCGGCGACGATGTCGCCCGTCCGGTAGTAGCCGTCCTCGTCGAAGAGCTGCGCCGTCAGCTCGGGCTGCCGGTAGTAGCCGGGGATGATGGCGTCGGTCTTCAGCAGGAGCTCTCCCCGCGGGTGCGGGGAGTCGGTGCGGTAGTAGCCGAGCTCGGGCACGTCGACCAGCTTGTAGTCGATCACCGGGGGGCGCAGCAGCTCGCCGTCGACGGAGACGCCGGCGGCCTCCGTGGAGCCGTAGACGTTGTGCAGCGGGATGCCGAGCAGGTCCTCTATGAACGCGGTGAGCTCGGCGGAGAGGGGCGCGGAGCTGCAACTGGCCCAGGAGATACGGCCGCCGAGGAGGTTGTCGCGGAGGTCCGCCCTGACGTCGGCCTCGATCGCCTCGATCGTGTGCGGGTCGGTGCCGTGCGGGGTCCGCCGGCCGACCTCGCTCTGGTATCTCTGGTGGATCATTTCGCATACGCGGGGCACCAGCGAGAGTTCGGTGGGGCGCACCAGGGCGATATCGTCGAAGAATGTGGAAAGGTCGCTGCTGGCCGTGAAGTAGCTGGTTCCGCCGCGCGCCAGGGTGTTCTTCAGCGAGGAGTGTCCCGCGACATGACTCATCGGCATGTAATTGATGTTGACCGCGTGCGTGTCGGCGAAAAGCTTCGACCAGGCCCCGCCGAACATCGCACCGGCCAGTCGTTCGGTGTACATGGCACCCTTCGGGGTGCCGGTACTGCCCGACGTGTATATCAGCATGGCCAGCGGATCGTCGTCGTCCGCCGCCGTGAACAACGGCGCATCGGGCAGCGCGGACCCTCTCCCGATGAGATCGGTCAGGGAATCGACCGTCACATCGGTACGGCCCGCCCGGTCCAGCCGCTCACGCGCCGATGTGAATTCCCGGCGGTGCGCGTCGGCTTCCGGGTGGTGGTCGAAGACGACGAGTCGCCGGACCGACGGGGTGGCGAGGGTCAATTCGACGGCGGTGTCGAGACGTGCCGGACTCGCGGCGACGACGAAGGGCTCGGTCTCCGCGGTGATCGACGCCAGTTGGGGTACGGGGGCGCTGGTCTGGAGCGGTACGGCGACCGCGCCCACATGGATGCAGGCCAGGTCGAGCGTCGCGTAGTCACGGCTGGTGAAGCCGAGGAGGGCGACGCGCGCTCCCGGGCTCAGCGCGTATTCCGGATGGTGGTGCCATTCGCTCGCCACCGCGCGGATCCGTGCCCACAGTTCTCGGTAGCTGGTCGTCTCGTAACGCGGCAGCAGACGTATCGACACGTCCCCGGTGCCGGGGTCCCGTGCGAACTCCTTTGCCCGTTCACCGACGGCGGGCCGATCCGCGTGGCGCTCCATTACCGTTGCCAACACTTGCGCAAGTCGCATTCTGGGTCTCCGCGTCGCATCATTGGCCGACTCTTGTCGCTGAGAATGGGAGGACCGGCGTGGCGGCGTACACATCGGCAACGCCACGCTCTTTCTCGGGACCGTCCGTTCCTGACCCCAGCGCGTCGACCGATGCTAACCACAGGGGGAACGGGTTCCTGAACAACCAGGGGACGATCTGTCAGGTCCGGCGGAACGGGTGCCGGCGCCGCCGTGCGTGCCGTTCATGACGGGTACGACATCGCGCCAGGATCGGTAACCGTCCGTACGGTGAACGGTGTCGAGGTGGTAAGAGTGGGATGGTGCACGCGGTGTTACGGAGGCATTTCCCTCACGCCCGGCCGACGTGGCGCCGGCCGGGTACCGAACGGGGCCGGCCGAACGGGGCCGCGCGCCGGACGGGGCCGGCCGAACGGGGCCGCGTGCCGGACGGGGCCGGCCGAACGGGGCCGCGTGCCGGACGGGGCCCGCGCCCCGTCCCCGCCCTCGTCGCCGCCCCGGCCGCAGTGCTGTCGTCCACCCGCCGTTGATCACTTTCCCGGAGCGTCCCCATGGCCATGCAGGACCGTGCCGTAAGGACGCGGCGGCAACTGATCCGATCGGCCGCCGAGGTCTTCGACCGCGGCGGCTTCGCGGGTTCCTCCGTCGGGCAGATCTGCGCCCGCGCCGGTGTCAGCCAGGGTGCGCTGCACTTCCACTTCCGGAGCAAGCGGGCCCTCGGCGAGGCGGTCGAGTCCGCCGCCGCACAGACACTGCTGCGGATCACCGGGCAGTCGCCACCGTCCGCGCATCCGGCGGAGGCCGGGGCGTCCTCGCCGCTGCAACTCCTTGTCGACACGTCCCACGCGCTGGCGCAGGGGGTCGCCTGTGATCCGGTGCTGAGGGCCGGCTTCGGTCTCGGCAGTGACGCGACCTGGCGGAGCGGCGTGAACCTGTGGCGGCAGTGGCAGGACTGGGTCCGGTGGATGCTGACCGTGGCGAGGGACCAGGGCAGCCTCGCCCCCGACGTCGTGCTCGACGACGCCGTCTCCGCCATCACGGCCATGGTCGCGGGTCTTGAGGTGCTGGGCCGCAGCGACTCCCACTGGCACTCGCGGCAGGCCGTCACACCGTTCTGGCGGCTGATGCTGCCGCGGTTGGCGGCGCGGGCGGTGCAGGGCCGGATCGACGCGGCGGGCAGTCGCGATGCGGTGCCCTGCGGCTGATCGCGGCCGTCGGCGGGCGCCGCCGCCCCTCGCGGGGAGACGACCCGTTCCTCACAGGGAGACGAGCGGCTCGGCCTCGTAGGCCCGGTGCAGCAGGTCCAGGAAGGACGGCGCGTCGGGCAGGGCCGCCGTGCCGATCCGGTGTACGGCCACACCCGGCGTCCACGAGTTCATGACGGCGCAGCCCGCCAGGGCCGACAGGTCGGCGGGTGTGACCTCCTGGACGCGCTGGGGGACGCCGAGGCGATCCAGTCGCCGGCGGACGATGCCCATCGTGACGCCGCTCAGCATCCCGGTCTCCGGCCCCGGCCACACCACGGCGGTGCCGTCCCAGAAGGCCAGGTTCCAGATGGAGGCTTCGCTGAGCCGGCCACGGCGGTCCACGAAGGCGACGTCGTCGAAGCCCTGCGCGACCGCCTGGCGGAGGAAGTAGGTCTTGGCCGGCTCGCCGACGTGCTTCACGGTCGGCACGAACCGCTCGTGCGGGACGGTCGCCAGCGCCAGCGGTCCCTTCGGGCCTGACGCGGCCTGTCCCGTACGGACCAGGATCTCCAGGTCCGCGTCGGGCCGGGCCACGGTGAACTCACCGGCCGGGGAGTAGACCGTGGCCGTCAGCGAGAGGTCGGCAGGACCGTCCTCCAGCGGTGCCCGCAGGCAGGCCAGTACCCGGTCGTCGGGCAGGTCCCGGCCGAACAGCTCCTCTGAGGCGTGCCGCAGCCGCTGGAGATGGAGGTCGAGGCCCCGTACCCGGCCCCGGCGCACCTGCATGGCGGTGAAGTGGGCGTACCCGGAGAAGGCGAGCGGCGCCAGCTCCGCCGCGCTCGCCGTCCGGCCGTCGCGCTGGACCGTGAAGTGGAGCGGGGACGCGTCGACGGCCGGCGGCGGTGCTCCGACGGCCTGCGGCGCGGTGCGGTCGGCCGGCGGTACGGCGTGGTCGGCCGGCGGCGCGGCGTGTACGGCCTGCGGCGCGGCGTGTACGGCCGGCGGCGGGGTGTGGTCGGCCGGCGGCGCGGCGTGGTCGGCGCCGGCGCCCGGCGGAAGAGTCGTCATGCCGTGTCAACGACCCCCGCCCCCGGGCGGACACCCCCGTCCGTCCGGGACGGCCTGTTCCGGACCGGCGTCCCGGCCACCACCGGAGGGCAGCGCGGCCCTCGCCCGGAACGCGACACCGTCGAGGAGCGTTTCGAGTCCCACGAAGAAGTCCTCCTCGGTCGCCCTGAGCGGAGACTGCTCGGGTTTGTCACCGCCGGGAAGCAATTGCTGGGCCACGCGTTGAATGGACGCGCCCTGCACATAGGACCAGATGGCGATGGAGAGCGATCGCGCCAGTTCCGGATCGTCGGTCAACTCGCCGAGTGCGTCCACCATCCAGTCGAGACACGAGTTGTCCGAGAAATGGCGGGCCGAGGCCGATGTCACCAGCGCCCACGGGTGTTTGCGGTACACCTCCCAGTCGAGCGCGGCGGCGAGCCTCATCGCGTCGCGCCAGTCCGGCGGGGGCGGTGTGGGGTACGGGTGTTCGTCACAGGCCGCTCTGGTGATCGCCGTGAGCAGCGCGTCCTTGTTCTCGACGTGCCGGTAGAGCGACATGACACCCGAGTCGAGTTCTGTCGCGAGGCGACGCATCGAGAGCGCCCCGATGCCCTCGGCGTCGGCGATGCGGACCGCGACCGCGACGATCGCCTCGCGCGTCAGACCTGACGAACTCTCTTGCCTTTCTTGCATGTTGATGGCCATGAGGTAGTGTACCCAGCATTGTGCGTACACCGTACGCACCACAGTCTCGGACACCGTGTGCAACCACCGTGTCGAACGAACGACCCCCGCACCCTCTCCTGAAAGGTTGCCCCCGTGACCTCCCTCGACTTAGTCGCGGAGCGTGCCGACCGGCGTGCGTGGCTGGGCCTCGTCATCGTGCTCGGCCCCGTCGCACTCGTCGCGATGGACGGCTCCGTCCTCTATCTGGCGATGCCGAGCATTACCTCCGCGATCACCCCCAGCACCGACCAGGCCCTGTGGATCCTCGATATCTACGGCTTCGTGGTGTCGTCACTGCTCATCGCGTTCGGCAATCTCGGTGACCGCTACGGCAGGCTCAAGTTCCTTCTCAGCGGGGCGGTCGTCTTCGGCATCGGATCGGTGGGAGCCGCGTTCTCACCGAGCCCGGAAGTACTGATCGCGTGCCGTGCGCTCATGGGTCTCGGCGGTGCGACGCTTCTTCCGTCGGGCCTGGCGATCATCGGCAACCTCTTCCACAATCCCAAGCAGCGCGCCCAGGCGATCGGCATTTTCGCGGCGACGTTCGCGGCCGGCTTCGCGGCGGGCCCGATCATCGGCGGTCTGCTGCTCAGCCGTTTCGCATGGGGTTCCGTATTCCTGATCAACATCCCGGTCGTCGTGCTGTTCCTCGCTTTCGCGCCCACGCTTCTGCGAGAGGTGCGGGAACCGAACCCGGGTCGCGTCGACGCCCTGAGCGTCGGGCTGTCCGCCGTCGGCATCCTGCTGGCCGTGTACTCGGTCAAGACGGCCGCGGCCGAGGGCTTCTCGTTGCCCCAGGCCGTCACCGGACTCGTCGGCATCGCCATTCTGTGGTGGTTCGTCCGCAGGCAGCTCACGCTCGAACACCCGCTGCTCGACCTCAGGCTCTTCCGCGACCGGGTCTTCACCGTCGCCATCCTCACCGGCGTCCTCTCGCTCGTGGCGTGGGCGGCGGCGGGCTACCTCAGCGGCGTGTACCTCCAGTCGGTCCTCGGCTTCAGCGTGCTGTCCGCCGCGCTGCTGGCGCTGCCGGGCGCGGTCGTGCTCACGGCGGCCTGCATCGGGGTCAACGGGATCGTCGAGCGCATCGGGAAGCGGGCGGCGCTCATCGCCTCGCACTTCTTCATGGGCGTCGGCCTCCTCCTTCTGCTCCTGACCAGCGTGACCGGCGGCGTGGCGGCGTTCATCGCCTCGACCGTCGTCGCGGGCATCGGCTACGGCTTCTCCTTCAGCCTCGTGGCGGAGACCGCCGTCGCGGCCGTGCCGCCGGAGCGTGCCGGCTCGGCCGCGTCGATCGCCGAGACGAGCAACGAACTCGGCAACGCGCTCGGGATCTCTCTGCTCGGCTCCCTCGCCGCCCTGTGCTTCCGGCTCCTCGGACCCGATGTCGCGGGGACGCTGGACGAGACGCTGGACAAGCCGGACCTCTCGGCCGCCACCATCGCCCAGGCCAAGGACGCCTTCCTCTCCGGCATGCACGTGGCGATCGCCGTCGCCAGTGTCCTGTCACTGGCGCTCGGGGTACTCGCCCTGCGCTGGGTGCCCCGGGAGGAAGCCGCCAAGTGACCTCCGCGGCCCTGTGGCCGGCAACCCCTGCGGCCCTGCGGTCCGCCACCGTCACCGGTGGCCGGCCACAGGGCCGCAGGCGTCCGGTCCGGCGGGACCCCGCCGGACCGGCACCGACGCGAGGGGGCGAGGGGCGCCGCTCGTGGCCGGGACACGCCTGCGGGCCACGCTCACCTGCGAGACTCCGCCCATGGGAAACGATCTCCTCACCGGCAAAGTCGTCCTCGTCACGGGAGCCAGCAGCGGTATCGGCGCGGCAGCGGCCCGCGTGTTCGCCCAGGAGGGCGCCGCCGTGGTCCTCACCGCTCGCCGCGCGGACAGGCTGGCCGCCCTGACCGCCGGGCTCAGGGACAAGGGGGCGCGGGCCTCCTACGTGGTGGGCGACGTGTCGGTCGCCGAAGACGCCGCCAGGGCCGTGGACTTCGCCGTGGCCGCGTACGGACGGCTGGACGCCGCGTTCAACAACGCCGGGATCGGCGGTGACCGCACGCCGCTGCACCTGATGACCGACGACGTCTACGACACCATCATGGACACCAACGTCCGTGGCGTCTTCAACTGCCTGCGGTACGAGATAGCCGCCATGCTGGACCACGGCGGGGGCTCCATCGTCAACAACAGCAGCGTCGGCGGCCTGGTGGCCATTCCCACCGCCGCTCCGTACATCGCCTCGAAGCACGCGGTGATCGGCTTCACCAGGGCCGCCGCCGACGAGTACGCCCGGCAGGGCATCCGCGTCAACGCGGTGGCGCCCGGCACCACGCGCAGCGAGATCACCACCGACTGGTTCGCCCGCAACCCGGGAATCGAGGAGCTGGCCAACTCGCTGACCCCCCAGGGGCGTACGGCGGAACCGGACGAGATCGCGGCGGCCGCCGCCTGGCTGCTCAGCGACCGCTGCCCGTTCCTGACCGGCACGGTACTGCCGGTGGACGGCGGCTTCGTCAACCGCTGAGCAGCCACCGGGGCCGCCGGTCGGCCGCCGCGGGCCTCAGTTCCCCGGGCCGGTGAAGTCGACGGTGAAGGCCGGTTGCCCGTCCTGCGTCCCGGTGACCCGGACCAGGCGCTCGCCGGGGGCGGCCGCCGGCAGCGACGCGGCCTCGATCCAGCACGGCCGGTCGAACTCGACGTAGCGCTGGTAGGCGGCGGCGATACCGGACGGCACGAGGGGTGCAGGAGCCGGCAGGGCGTGCGCCGCCTGGTGGGCGGCCTCCAGCAGGGCCAGTCCCGGGACGTGGTCCACGGGGTGGTCGAACAGCAGGCGGTTGCCCGTGTCGTTGCGCAGCAGCCAGCGCCCCGGCCGGTCACCGGCGGCGAGGACCACGTCGGCGGCGGACGCCCGGCCGACGTGCTCCGCGCCGATGGCCTCCGGCAGCGGCCAGGCCCCCCAGTCCACGTCGACGCGATCGCCGCGCACCCGCCGGTAGGCCCCCGGTGAGATCCAGCCGAACGCCGCCTCCGCGCGGGCCACCGTGGCCCCGCCCAGCAGGACGTGGAAGTCCATGCGCAGCGAACCGTTGGCGCGTCGGCCGCTGCCGGCCTCCGCCACGGTGACCTGGACGTCCAGGGCCGACGGCCGGTCGCGGGGCAGGCGGAGCCCGGGGGAGATCGTGAAGCCGAGGGTGCTCAGCATCGTCTGATGGGTCAGCGGCACGCCGTACTCGGCGTGGGCGACGACCAGTCCCGTCTGTCTGACGGTCTGCGCCAGGAGGCGGGGGTCGTAGGCCAGGTCTCCCTGGACGGCCGGCCAGGTGACCCGGAAGGTGAAGTCCCGGTCGGTGGCCCGCTGCCAGCCCGTGACGAGGAGGAACTCATCGTGCTGCAGGTGGGTGTAGGCGCCGAGCGGTGTCGGCGACGGTATGGACGAAGGCGGTACGAGAGCGACGTCGTGCACGGGTGGTCCCCCCCAAGGGTCCGTCTGGGCTGTGCGGCGTACTGACCTCAAGTGTGGCTGATAAAGTACCGACCCTCCGGTCGGTTTTGAGTCAAGGTCAGTTCGGGTCGCGCGCACGCGCGGAGGGGCACGGAAGAGTGCCGGAGAGCACGGAAAAGTACGGGAGAGTGCTGGGGGAGGCACGAGGTGGCGAGACAGGAACGGGCGATCCAGACCCGCAGGATCATCCTCGAGACGGCGGCCGAGATGTTCGACGAACTCGGGTACGACGCCACCACGATCGGGGGCCTCATCGAACGGACCGGGCTGACCCGCGGCGGCCTGTACTTCCACTTCACGTCCAAGGAGCAGCTCGCGCGGGCCGTGCTCGACGAGGCGGTGACCATGGAAGGACTCCGCCCACAGGCGTTCAAGCTGCAGGAATGGGTGGACCTCGCGCTGCTCCTCGCTCATCGCCTGCCCAGGGAGCCGTTGCTCAGCGCCTCGATCCGGCTGTCCGTCGACGTCAAGGCGCGCGGTCTCTTCGGTACGCGCTGGCCTGACTGGATCAGTGTGGGCGAGGAGATGCTCACCGAGGCCAAGGAGCGTGGCGAACTGCTCGTCCACGTCCAGCCGCTGGAGACGGCGCGGCTGCTCGTGGGGGCGTGGACCGGGATACAGCTGATCACCGAGACCCTCCCGGACGGGGACCTGTCCAGAGAGGTGTCGTGCTTCTTCGAGCTGATCCTGCCCAACATCGCCGGTGTCGGCGTGCTGGCGAAACTCGACACGTCCCCCTATCGGGCCGAGCGCCTCCTGGCCGCCGCCCGGAACCCCGGGGACACCTCCCGGCCTGCGTGACGCCGCCCCGAGGCCATCTGCCCGACCCCCGGACGCCGCGCGCCGCACGTGGCTCGAATGCTGCGGCCGCCTCCTCCACGAGCCCTGTATAAAGAAAAAGGACGTCAGTCCTGTTTTTTGGGGTCGGGGGTGGGCGGCACCGGTGTGGCCGGTGCCTCCTGTGCCCGGCCGGAGCGGCGGGTCACAGAGGGACCGACGATGCGACACCTTGGCGAACACGCGGGCGCGACGACCGGGTCCCCCGCCCCGGCGACGAAGGGGTCGCTCCCACCGACGGCCCGCCTGGACGCGGAGCTCGGCCGGCTGCTGTTCGACTCCCTGCAGCGCAGCGGGCAGCGGCTCAAGGCGCGGCAGTACGTCCACGGCCTGCTGTCCGTACCGGGCCGGAAGACGTTACGGAGCATCGCGACGCAGTTCGACGCGGCGGCCGCGCAGCAGAGCGTGCACCACTTCATCAGCACGTCCCCCTGGGACTGGATGCCGATACGGCACGCGCTGGCCAGGCACGCGCGGCAGGCGCTGGCCCCGGACGCCTGGGTGATCCGGCCCACCCTCATCCCCAAGGCGGGCGCCCACTCCGTCGGCGTGGACCCGCAGCCCACACCGCTGGGCACCGTCAACGCCCAGCACGCGGTGGGCTCATGGCTGGCGTCCGGTCGCGCCGCCGTGCCCGTCGACTGGCAACTGAGGCTGCCCGAGCGCTGGATGGCCGATCCGCTACGGGCGCGTGCGGGCGTTCCCGCCGACGCGGCGTGCGGCTCCGTCGAGGAGTGCGTGCGCGCGGCGGTCGGCAACGTGCTCGGGATGGGGGACGCGTTGCGCCTGCCGGTGGTGGTGGACGTCCCGGACGCGGACGGCCCGTCGATCGCCCGCTTCCTCTCCTCGACGGGGCTGCCGTTCGTCGTACGGGTGAACCCGGCGGCAGCGCTGCGGCTCGACCGGTCGGAACTGCCCAGGTACGGCGACCGGCACCGTGCGGCCGGGGAACTGGTCGAGTCCCTCCCCCGCCTTCGGCGGCAGGTGAACCCCGGCGACGGCCCCACGACCGCGGTGGCGATCCCCGTACTGGCCCCGCCGTCACGGAACGACAGGATGCTCCTCCTTGCCGAGTGGTGCCCCGGGGAACGCGCCCTGGAGCGCCTCGGGCGGCCTCGCCGGCTGTGGCTCACCGGCGGCGACGCCCCGTCCGTCGGCTGCGCCCTGCGGCTCAGCCGACTGCCCGGCGTCGTCGTACGGGACTTCGCCGCGATCTCCGACGGCGTGGGGGTGCGGGACTTCGCGGGGCGGTCGTTCCCCGGCTGGCACCGCCACATCACCCTGGCGTCCGTCGCCCACCTGGTGGCTGCCCTCCGGACGATGGAGGGCGGCCCGCCACGTCCTGTCGAGGGAGCGTCCGGCATTCCGGTGACGTCGGCCACATAAAAGGGACTACCGTCCGGTAACTTGACACTCTCACTCACCGTACAAGAGCTGCGCCACCCCGTGCTCCTTACTGTCGTGAACAGGGCCAAAGGCACGACTCGGGTGCATCGGGCCCTGGCAACAGCTTCGGTCCTGGCAGGAGTTAGGAGAACCCATGCTCAACCTCGACCAGCGTCCCGCGCATGAGGCACGAGGGGTCCACACCCCCTTCCAGTCCAGCTACCACGACGCCGTACTCGCCGAACTCTCCTCCATACTCTTCACCTCGCTCTCCCGCAGCGATCAGTGCAGAAAGGGCATGCAGTACGTGCGCGGGCTGCTGGAGACGCAGGGCCGCAAGTCCATACGGAACATCGCGGCCCTCTTGGGCGACCAGGTCTCCGAGCAGAACCTCCACCACTTCATCTCCGGTTCCACCTGGGACTGGGTCCCCATTCGCCGGGCACTCGCCAACCATGTGACCGCCATGGCGCCGCCGCAGGCCTGGGTGGTACAGCCGATGATCATCCCCAAGACCGGCCGGCACTCGGTCGGGGTGGACAAGCACTTCTTCCCCACCTTGGGCCAAGTGCTGAACGCACAGCGGGCCATCGGCGTCTGGGCGGCATCGGGCGACCTGAGCACCCCGGTCAACTGGCGCCTGCATCTGCCGCACGCCTGGCTCAAGGACGATCTCAGACGCAGTCAGGTGGCGATCCCGGACGGAGTGGGCGCGGAGACCCTGAGCGAGTGCGTCGTCGAGGCCTGCCTCGACACCACGACGAGGTGGCAGCTGCCGGTCCGTCCGGTGGTGATCGACGCCTGCGAGGCCCACGCGGTGACGATCTTCGACAGGCTCAGCGGCGCCGGCGTACCGCTCCTCGTGAAGGTCGACGGCGACGTCCGGCTCACCGTGGCGGACCCGGCCCTCCCGGCCGGTGGCGGCAGACCGCTCACCGCGCAGCAGATCATGAGCATGGCCAAGGACCTACGGCGGCCGGTGCTGGCGAGGGACCACGGCCCCGCCGCCGCACGACCCCGGCACTGGGCCGCCACCGTCCGCGTGGGTCTGCCCGCCCCGGGCACGCAGCCCACCGGGCGCGGCGAACCGCCGGTGCTGATGGGCATCGGCGACGAGGGCGGTTCTTGGCCCGCCGGGCTGTGGCTGACCAATCTGACCACCACGCCGCCGGCCTCCCTGGTGCGGCTGAGCAGGCTCACGGACAAGGTCGCACGGGACTTCACGGACATCGCGGTCCCGGTGGGCATACGGGACTTCACCGGGCGCTCCTTCGACGGATGGCACCGGCACGTCACCCTGGCATCGGCCGCTCACGCGGTCGTCGCCCTGGCCGGTCAGGGCCGATGAACCGACGACGCGCCGCGGTTCCCCTCACTCACCGGGGAGCCGCGGCGAGTGACGCACCGTCCGCCACACGATGGACCGACCGCCCCGTGAACGAACCGGCATGGCCACGTGACGAGCCGACCGCTGTCCGGTGAACCGACCGTCACGTGCGGAATCGACCGCTATTTGACGGACCGGCGGTCACTTGACGGACTGCGTGCCACCTGACGGAACACCCTCCACCTGACGGAGTGCGCGTCACCTGACGGAGTGCGGTGGCAGGTGTTGGCGGCATGTGCGTTCCATAACATGATCTGAATCGCCACGGGGCCCGCAGGCTCTCGCCCTCGCGCCCCTCTCGCACCGCTCTCGTGCCCCTTTCGCCTTCTCGCGCTCGCTCTCACCTCTCTCGCCCTTCCTCTCGCCCTTCCTCTCGCCCTTCTCGCGATCCCTCTCGCCCCCTCTCGCCCCTTGCGGCCCTCTCGACACCTTGCGGCCTCTCGACGCCTCTCGACACCTCTCGGCCCTCTCGACATCTCTCGCCGCCCTTGACGCTCCTGTTCCGTTCCGGCCTGCCCGGACGCGGGGGCGGACCTCTTCGCATGCCCCTTCACCTCACGGCGGGTGCGGCTGTTCCCGACGCACGTCCCTTCGCGATTGGAGAAATCAGTGGACGACGCTCTGCTCGACCTTGGACATGCGGAGGCGCTGCAGCAGCCACCCTGGGAAGACGCCGCACACGTTCTGCAGGTACGGAAGGAGCTCTCGACCCGTCCCGCCCTCGTGGCCGGCGACGACGTGGACACCCTGCGGTCCATGCTCGCGCGGGTCGCCGCGGGCGAGGCCCATGTGGTGCAGGCGGGCGACTGCGCCGAGGACCCGGCCGAGTGCACCCCGGGGTATGTGGCGCGGAAGGCCGGGCTGCTGAACATGCTCGCCGGCGCGCTGCAGATGGACACGGGCAAGCCGGTGGTACGCGTCGGCCGCCTGGCCGGCCAGTTCGGCAAGCCCCGCTCCATGCCGACCGAGCGGGTGGGCGACCTCGAACTCCCGGTCTACCGCGGCCATATGGTCAACAGCCCGGAGGCCGATCCCGAGCTCAGGCGCCCGGATCCGGAGCGGCTGTTGGCGGGCTATCAGGCCGCGTACGACGTCATGGGCCATCTGGGCTGGCGGAACCCCCGCGGGCGGACGCGTATCGGCGCGCCCGTCTGGACGAGTCACGAGGCCCTGCTCCTCGACTACGAGCTGCCCATGCTGCGCCGGGACGAGCAGGGGCGGCTGCTGCTCGCCTCCACGCACTGGCCGTGGATCGGCGAGCGGACCCGGCAGATCGACGGCGCGCATGTCGCCCTGCTCGCCGCCGTCGTGAACCCGGTGGCCTGCAAGGTCGGCCCGCGTATGACGGTCGACGAGCTGCTGGCGCTCTGCGAACGGCTCGACCCCGCGCGTCAGCCGGGCAGGCTCACGCTCATCGCCCGTATGGGCGCCGACGCGGTGGCCGAGCGGCTGCCCGTACTCGCCGACGCCGTCCGCGCCGCCGGGCATCCGGTGATCTGGCTCACCGACCCCATGCACGGCAACACCGTCAGCACTCCGGACGGCCTCAAGACCCGTCTCCTGGAGACGGTGACCCGCGAGGTCGCGGAGTTCCAGCACGCGGTCGGCGCGGCGGGCGGCGTCGCCGGCGGGCTCCACCTCGAGACGACGCCCGGCGACGTCACCGAATGCGTCCAGGGGAGACCGGAGATCGACCAGGTCGGAACCCGGTACACGAGCTTCTGCGACCCGCGGCTCAACCCCGGCCAGGCCCTCTCCGTGGTCTCGGCCTGGTGGGTGACCGGCCGGACGGTGCGCGCGGCCGCCGCCTGACGGCACAGCGGCAGCGTCAGCGCCGACGTTCGGCGTCGGCGTCGGCGTCGGCGACCGGTCGGCCCCGCGTCGACCGCGTACACCGGCCCCGGCCCGGCCCCGGCCCGGCCATGGCCCCCGGCCTTGCGGCCACAACAGCGATGCGACCCAGGAGAGGACAGTCATGGCGGGCATACCCCCCATCGAGCCGTACCCGCTGCCGTCGGCGGACGAGCTGCCCGGCAACACCGCCCGGTGGACCGTGGACCCGGACCGCGCGGTGCTGCTCGTACACGACATGCAGCGCTACTTCCTGCGCCCGTTCCCCCCGGCGGTCCGCGACCCGCTCGTACGGAACGCGGCCCTGCTGCGCGAACGCAGCGTCGCGGCGGGCATGCCCGTGGCCTACACGGCGCAGCCCGGTGGCATGACGGACGAACAGCGCGGTCTGCTCAAGGACTTCTGGGGGCCGGGCATGCGCGTGTCCCCCGAGGACCGGCAGGTGGTCGAGCCGCTGGCCCCGGGGCCGGACGACGCGGTGTTCACGAAGTGGCGCTACAGCGCCTTCTTCCGGTCCGGTCTGCACGAATGGATGCGTGAGCGCGGTCGCGACCAGCTCGTCGTCTGCGGTGTGTACGCCCACGTGGGTGTGCTGATGAGCGCGGTGGAGGCGTTCACGCTCGACATCCAGCCGTTCCTGGTGGCGGACGCCGTCGCCGACTTCTCCGAGGAGCACCACCGGATGGCCGTGGAGTACGCGGCGCTGCGCTGCGCCGTGGTCGGCACGACGGACACCGTCCTCGCCGGCCTCGACGCGTCCGGCACCGCCGCCATGGCGGGATCCGGCGCACGCGAGGTGGGGGCATGACCGGCACCGGGGAGGCGGCCACGACGGCCTGGGACCTGTTCGACCGGGTGCTGGCACCGCGTCCGCCCGCCTTCGCCCTGCTGCACCGCCCGGAGGCGACGGGCCGGGAGACGCTGGAGGTCCTGGTCGGCGAGGTGTCGACGCCTGCGACCCTGGCGGAGCTCCCCGTACCCGACGCACCCGACGCACCCGGCGCACCCGAGGGGGCGCCGCGCGACGGCGGCGCCCGCCACGAGGTACTGGCTCTGGTGCCGTACCGGCAGATCGCCGAGCGCGGCTTCGCCGGCGCCGACGACGGCGAGCCCCTGATCGCGATGACGGTCACCGGGCAGGGCGTGCTGCCGGTGACGGAGGCGCTGCGGCGGCTGCCCGACGTACCGATCGCCCTGTCCGACGGCCGCTTCGACGTGGACGACGACACCTACGCCGAGACGGTTCGCCGGGTCATCGCCGACGAGATCGGCGAAGGGGAAGGCGCGAACTTCGTCATCAAGCGCTCGTTCGTCGCCGACATCACGGACTGCACGCCGCACAGCGCGCTGTCGTTCTTCCGGCGACTGTTACGCGGGGAGTCGGGCGCCTACTGGACGTTCCTCGTCCACACCGGCGACCGGACGTTCGTGGGTGCCACTCCGGAGCGCCACATCAGCCTCTCCGGCGGCAGGGCCGTGATGAACCCCATCAGCGGCACCTACCGCTACCCGCCGTCCGGGCCGTCGCTGCCCGACGTCATGGAGTTCCTCGCCGACCGCAAGGAAGCCGACGAGCTGTACATGGTCGTCGACGAAGAGCTCAAGATGATGGCCCGGATCTGCGACGCGGGCGGCCGGGTCGTGGGCCCGTACCTCAAGGAGATGGCGCGGCTCGCGCACACCGAGTACTTCATCGAGGGGCACAGCACCCGCGACCCGCGCGAGATCCTCCGCGAGGCGATGTTCGCCCCGACGGTCACCGGGAGCCCGCTGGAGAGCGCGTGCCGGGTGATCCACCGGTACGAGCCGGAGGGCCGTGGCTACTACAGCGGCGTGGTCGCCCTGATCGGCCGCGACGAACAGGGCGGACACGCCCTGGACTCGTCCATCCTCATCCGTACCGCCGACATCGACGGCCGGGGCCGGGTGCGCATCGGGGTGGGCGCCACGCTCGTACGGCACTCCGATCCCGTGTCGGAGGTCGCCGAGACCCGGGCGAAGGCGGCCGGGCTCCTCGCGGCCCTCGAGGCGGACGGCCCCACCGGAGGTCCCGTACGGGCGGTCGCGGAGGAGCCGGACCGCTTCGCCGACCACCCGCGGGTCCTGGCCGCCCTGGCACGGCGCAACACGACGCTCGCCGGTTTCTGGCTGGCCGATGACGCGGCACGGGTCCGGCCGGAACCGGCCCTGGCGGGTCGACGGGTGCTGGTCGTGGACGCCGAGGACACCTTCACCTCCATGATCGACCACCAACTCCGTTCGCTCGGACTGTCGGTGACGGTCCGGCGCTTCGACGAGCCGTACGCCCTGGACGGTCACGACCTCGTCGTCATGGGCCCCGGCCCGGGGGACCCCCGCGAGACGCGTCACCCCAAGATCGCGCACCTGCGGTCCACCATCGGCACGCTGCTCGCCGAACGCCGGCCGTTCCTCGCCGTCTGCCTCAGCCACCAGGTGCTCAGCACACGCCTCGGCTTCCCCCTGATCCGCAGGGACGTCCCCAACCAGGGCGTACAGCGCGAGATCGACTTCTTCGGCGACCGCGAGCGGGTCGGCTTCTACAACACGTTCGCGGCCCACAGTGCCGAGGACAAGGCCGAGTGCGCGGGCGTGGGCCTGGTGGAGGTCAGCCGGGAAACCGACACCGGTGAGGTCCACGCCCTGCGCGGCCCGCACTTCGCCTCGATGCAGTTCCACGCGGAGTCGATCCTGACGGAGAACGGCGTACACCTCGTCGGCGCTCTCCTGTCCGAGGTCCTCGGAGTGCACGGAGGGGGCGTGCCGGCACCCGCGAGGTGAGCCGCGGCAGAGCGACCGAGGGCGAGAAGTCCCGCGATGCGGGGCTTCTCGCCCTCACGACGTCATCGCCCCGGGGACCGGGGCCACCGGGGCGATGCGCAGGGGCACCCGGGAGGGCCGGGCCGTCAGTCCCGGCGGATCAGTTCCGGGTCGATCCGCCGGCCCACCAGCGGCAGTGTGCCCACGACGGCCACCGCCACCACCCCGGCCGCCGAGGCCGCGAGCAGAGGGATGCCCGCGAAGTCCCAGGCGACCTCGCCTCCCCCGGTGATCAGGTAGCTGGACTCGGCGAGCTTGCCCAGCACCAGGGACAGGAGGAGGCCGATACTCAGGGGCAGGACGACCTGTACGCACTGCACGGCCCTCAGGGTCCGTGCCCGTGCGCCGATCAGCGTCACGGCGGTCACCTGCGCGCGACGCTCGACGGCCCGGTCGGTGGCGGACACCAGGAAGGCCGCGACCCCGATGACCATCCCCATCACCATGCCGAGCGCCAGCAGCGTCTCGATGACGGAGATCTGCTGGAGGCCCTGGATGTTCACGCCGACGGGATCGATCTCGGCGGTCGGGGCGACGGCCCCGATGCCGTCGAGCACCTTCCGTACCTGGGCGGGTTCCGAGTCGCTGGTGAGCACGAGCCGTGCCGAGTCCGGACGGCTGCCCGGGGGCAGCATGGACGGCGGGACGAGGACGTCCGCCGGGATCACCACGGACGCGGAGAAGGAGCTGAACACGATCTGCTCGGACGGCAGCGTGATGGTCAGGGTCTTGCCTCCCTTCCCCTCTGCCTTCTCGCCCTTCTCGCCCTTCTCTGCCTTCTCTGCCTTCTCTGCCTTCTCTGCCTTCTCTGCCTTCTCTGCCTTCTCTGCCTTCTCTGCCTTCTCTGCCTTCCCCCGCGACACACCCTCGTGAGGCGTGCCCGTCAGCCGGTAGGGGAAGGACACGCCCGGCTCCACACCGGGGTCTCCCCCCACGTTGGGGTCGTACAGCCGCATCACCCTGCCGTCGACGCATCCGTCGGCGCGCCGCACCATCTGCGCCAGTTGGGCACAGGTGGCGACGAGAGCGGTGGCCTGGGGCTGGACGGCCGCCTCGGGCCGGTCGAGATCCACCCACGACTCCATCGTCAGGGCGTGGGCCCTGACCCCGGGTACGTCCCCGATGGCGTGCTGCTGCCGTTCGGTGATGCCGGTCAGCGAGATCGAGTAGTCCTGCACCGGGCTGGACGGGCGGGTGACCTGCGCCAGTTGGATCAGGACACCCTGCGCCAGCGACGCCGCGTAGACGAGCAGCACGAGTCCGGTGACCACGCGCATGGTGCTGCCCGGCTCCACCTCGTTGCGGCGCATGGCCAGGTTGAGCGTGACGGACTCCGTGGACCGCGCGATCCAGCGCGCCAGGGTGTGGGAGATCAGCGGCAGGGTCAGGACCAGCCCGATCCCGGTCATGAGGACGCCGGCGAGGATGACCGGCGCGTTGAGACCGAGGTTCGACGCGGGACGTCCGGCCAGTTCGGTGGCGCAGTAGCCGCAGACGATGCCGAGGCCGGCGACGAGCACCAGGCCACCCCACTTCGATGGCGGTCGTGGCACGGCCGTGCGCCGTACCGCCAGGGGGTTGGCGGCCGCGTCCCTGGCGCCGGCCCGGCCGACGAGCCAGGCGAGGGCCGGGCAGCCGATCAGACAGATGGCGATGGTCGTCCACGACAGGGCGCCGTCCGCCGGGTACCACCGTAGGCTGGGCAGCCCCGTCCGTGCCATCACCTGGTTGAGCAGCCAGTATTCGCCGAGGCCGAGGAGGGCTCCCAGGAGCGCCGCGACGACCGTCTCCGCGGCGTTGACCCGTTGGGTGCCCTTGGTGCTCAGGCCGAGCAGGCGCAGTGAGGCAAGGCGGCGGGTGCGGCTCGCGGCCGAGAGCCGGGCGCACACGGACAGGAAGATGCCCAGCGGCAGCAGGACGAGGGTGCCGAGCGCGAACCGCAGGTTGGTGAGCGTGGAGGGCTCGACGGCGGGGAACGGCGCATAGCCGTAGCCGAAGCCCTGGAGCACCCGGCCTTCGTCGGCGATCTCGTCGTGTGTGGTGCCGATGTACGCGAACAGCTCGTCCGGGTGGGCCAGTCCGGCCGCCCCGATGGTGCCCGCCTCCTGTCCCGGCAGCAGGCTCTCGATCCCGGCGCCGTCGCTCAGGAGGTCGCGGACGCGGGGCGAGACGAACACCTCTCCGGGCTGCGGCAGTTCACCGAGGCCGGGCGGCGGGTCCTGGGTTCCGCCCGGCCCCGTGGCGATGAACACCCGGGTGAAGGCCCGTGACCCGTAGGGGTCGGAGCGCTGGAGCACCAGGGTGCCGTCGGCGGAGGACGCGGACGTGGTGCGGGGTTCGCGGGCCGCTGCCCGGCCGTCGTGGGCGTCCAGGATCGACGGGATGGTGAGGACGAGCGCGAGGCAGCACACACCGATGGAGCCACCGGCCGCCATCAGCAGGAACCGGACACGGTTGCCACGGCCGGCGCCGAGCAGCAGGCGCAGACCGAGCAGGAACTCCCTCACGCCGCCCCCTTCGGGGCGAGCACGCCGTCGGTCATCGTGTAGTGGGTGTCCGCCTGTGCGGCCACGGCCGTGTCGTGCGTGACGAGGATGACGGCGGTGCCCCGCGACCGCGCCAGGCCGAGGAACTCCCGGAGAACGGCTTCGGCGTTGGCACTGTCCAGCGATCCCGTCGGTTCGTCGGCGAAGACGACCGCAGGACTGTGGACGAGCGCCCGCGCGACGGCGACGCGCTGGCTCTGGCCGCCTGAGACCTGCGCCGGACGTCGCTTGCGGAGTTCCCCGACGCCCAGCCGGTCCAGCACCTCCGCCGCGGCGGCGAAGGCCGGCCCCTTGCGCTGCCCCGCCAGCCGCAGGGGCAGGGCGGTGTTCTCCTCGATGGTCAGCTCGGGCAGCAACTCGCCGTACTGGAAGACGAATCCGAAGCGCTCGCGGCGGAGCGTGCTGATCTCGTCGTCGCTGAGCTTGCCGAGCTGTCTGCCCTCGAACCGTATCTGGCCCCTCGTCGCGGGCAGTACGCCCGCCAGGCAGTACAGCAGGGAGGATTTACCCGAGCCGCTCTGCCCGGTGATGGCGACGACTTCACCGCGGGCGACGGAAAGGTGTGCGTCTCTGACGGCTTTCTGTGTGCCGTAGGAGAGGTCGACTCCTGTGGCGGACAGAATTTCTGGCGTACTGATGGAATTCCCCCAGGAAGCGAGGGGGCCCAGGTGCTGCCCGCACCTGGGCCCGGGTCTTGCCTATGCGCTTCTCTACCGCCTGTAGTGCTTGGTCGGCGAGCAGTTGTCCGGGTTGAAGGAGCCCTTGTCCCGGCACACGCGAATGTACGCGTTGTTGGTGTAGCGGGCGGCGCCGTCCCAGTTCAGCTTGCTGAGGGAGACCGATTCCTTCTGCTTGCCGTTGTACCGGCTCCAGCCGTAGCCCTCGACCTTGACCTGCATGTAGACGTTGTGGCCGTCGCGGTGATCGGCGTCCTTGAGGGTGCCGGACCACTGGAACGCACCGTGGTTCTGACCGGCGGGCCAGAAGGTGTACTTGCCGGAATGGAATTCCGCGCCACTGGTCGTGAGCTTCGGAATGCTGTGCCACGAGGCGGCCACGGAGGTTCCGGCACCAGCGACAAAGAGGCCGGCCACAAGCAGGCCGGTTCCCAACTTACGCACTATGTTCTCCCGTTTTTTGTCGGCCTTGTTGGTCACGTGCTGATCAAGGCCGGAGTGAAAGGTAGCACGGGCGTGCGAAGTTGAGACATCAGCCCCATTCGGGGGGATTCTTCGAAGTTCAACCACCGAGGCGGAACCCGGGTCGGACGACGGCGCTTGACGCGCCATCAGATCCGGCCCGCACCGCGACGCCTCGGCGCGTCAGGGGCGTGACCGGTAGCGTTCCAGCGCCGTCACACCCAGCGCCGCGAGGCCGATCTGGATGGCCCATTCGATCCAGTCGACACCCTTGGTGTCGGCGACGCCGAGCGCGGCGGCGATACCGCTGCCGACGAGGGCGGCGCCGATGCCGACGGCGACGGTCCACAGCCAGCCGATGTTCTGCCGTCCCGGGAGGACGAGCCGTCCCAGCGCGCCGATGACCGCACCGAAGACGACGGCGGTCACGATGCCGGAGATCTCCATGTCCGTACCCTTTCTCGCGGGGACTTACAGATCGAACTCGTGCGGCGGCAGGTCGAGGGTGTAGCAGGCCTCGCGTACGGCGGCCTGCTCGTCCTTGTCGAAGTCGCCGTCGGCGCCGCCGATGACGATGCCGATCTGGATGACGGCGCGGGCCTCCGCGGGCTTCTTCTTCGCTTTGGCGATCTCCTGCAGGACGCTGACCTTGCCGAGGGCGAAGTCGGCCGTCAGCTTGTCGAGGTTGCCCTCGAAGCGGCGGTGGAGGTCGTCGGCGGGAAAGTTGCGCAAGACGTCGTTGCTGGCGATGAGCTGGGCGACACGCTGCCGCTCGCTGGGGTCGACATGGCCGTCGGCGGCGGCGACCAGCGCGCACATCGCCATCGAGGCGTCGCGGAAGGCACCGCTGGTCAGCTCGTTCTTCTTCGCCATGAGCTGGGTCTGCATCGTCGACGCGGACTCCTTGAGACGGTCCCACAGGGCCATGAGAACTCCTTCGCGGCGGTGGCCGGGGGCGGAGCAGCCGCCCCCGGCCGCTATCTTCTACAGCAATGTAGAAGATAGCAGGGTCATCCCTCGTCGCCTTCGTCCTCGCCCTCGTCACCCTCGTCGCCCTCGAGGAAGTCGCCGACCTCGTCGACGACTTCCGCCGCGATCAGGCCGCCCGCGACGCCGACCGCCAGCCCGGCGGCACCGGCCGCGACGGCGGTACCCACGCCCGGCCGGGAGTGCCCGTGACCGCCCGGGTGGCCGCCGTGACCGTGGTGGCCGTCCTTGCCGGCGTACGGGTCGCCGTGACCGTGCGTCGCGCCGTACCCGCCGTGCGATCCGCGGCCCTCGACGAGGGCGCGCACCCAGCCCTCGACGGTGGTGTTCCAGTCGGTGTGCGCGACATCCTGGTGGCCCACGGTGAAGCGGGTCAGCGCGTCATGGCCGCCGGAGAGGAGGCCGCCGCGCCTGTCGGCCTCCAGGACGACCTCCATACCGCTCGGGCCGGCCAGGAAGGTGACCTCGATCTCTTCGACCTGGTGCGCGTACCGGGGCGCCGGGGTCATCTCGATCTCCTGGTAGAACGGCAGCCGCTGGCCCGTGCCGCCGATGCGCCCGTACTCCAGGTCGGCGGACGTGAAGCCGAAGCCGAGCTGCCCGAACGCCTCCAGGACCGCCTCCTGGACGGGCAGCGGCCCGACGGTGAGCGGGTCGAGGTCGCCCTTGTCCTTCGCGCCCGCCACACCGAGCTCCGTGCGGACGCCCAGGACGACGCCGAGGGACTGCCCGTACAGCTCGTTGACCGGGGTCTCCCACGGCAGGTTCACGCTGAACGGGATGGAGCGCCGCTCACCCTCGACGAGGCGGAAGCCGCCGGCGACGGTGAACCGCTCGAAGGCGACGACCCCTTCGGACTCCCCGCCGTCGTGCTCGGCCTCGACGCGGGCCACGAGTTCCAGGGTGATGTGCTCGATCTCGAAGTCGGCCTTGCCGCCCTGGAGGCGCACTTCGCCGGTGAGGCTGCCACCGGGCCGGACCACCCCGGGCGTGAGGACCGTGTCCACCGAGGGGCCGCCGATGCCGACCGCCCCGAGCAGTCGCTTGAACACCATCGTGGCGTTCACTCCTTCATATCGGGCTGTGCCGTACGGAGTTGACGTACGGGCTTGTCGTACGGAGAGGAAGGCGTCGCCACCCGGCCCGCGCGGGGCGGGACGGGTGGCGACGGAACGGCTACTTCGACGCGGCGTCGAGCGCGGCCAGCGCCTGGGCCCAGCGCACGTACTTGAGGTCGGCCAGGTCGGCCACCGTCTTGACGCCGAACGCCTGGTCCAGGAGCTCACCGTCCTTGCCGGAGACGCCCTTCAGCGCACCCACGGGCGCGGCGAGTATCTCCGGCAGGCTCTTGTCCGCCCACGCCTTGTCCAGCACCTTGCTCAGATCGATCGAAGCCACGAAGGCCCTCCCAGGAGAGTGTCGGATCGGCTGCGGCACGGCGCCGCGCGGGAGATCCGCCCCGGACAACAGGGCGTTTCCCTCACGTTGCTGACGTGCCGTAACCAATGAGAATCTACATACATGTAGAAGCATAGGGTGTGCGAAGGGCTCGTGTGGGCGACCAGAGCGTGAACGAACGGCGCACGGCTGCGGCGCCTCACCCCCGGATGACGGCGGAGCGGGAGGAACAACCGGGGGACGCCCTCGGCGCGGCCGACCGCACCCGGCCGTTCCCGCACACCGCGCCGCACCCGGTCACCAAGGCCGTCCTCGACACCCCCGCTCGACGACACCATGGGGGCGCGCGTGTACGGGTTCCGCGCGGGATTCCGTACGATGTACCGCCCCGCGGAAGTGAACCGGCGGGGCCCAGAGGCGGGAGGTCGACGGCATGGCAGTGCGGAATCGGGGCGGTGCCGGGCAGCCGTCCCGCCGCCGTGGCCAGGGTGAACTGGAGAGCCAGGTCCTGACGGTCCTGTGGGACGCCGGGGAGCCGGTCACCGCCACGTACGTGCAAGAACGCCTCGGCGACGACCTGGCGTACACGACCGTGGTCACCATCCTGACCAGGCTGCACGCCAAGGGGGTGGTCGCCCGCGAACGGGCGGGCCGCTCCTTCCGGTGGACGCCGGTCGCGAACGAGGCCGGGCTGGCCGCGCTGCGGATGCGACGCGTCCTGGACGCGGAGTCGGATCGCGAGGCGGTACTCGCCAGCTTCGTGACGGCCCTGTCCCCGGGCGACGAGCGACTCCTGCGCGACCTGTTGGCCCAGACGGCGGACGAGGACGAAAGCTGAGGACCGCATGGGTGTCTTCGTCTTCCTCCCCCTCGTCCTGCCCCTGACCGCCTGGCCGATAGCCCGGCTCGCCGAACAGCACCTGCACCCACGTGCCGCCACCTGGCTGCTGACCGTCGTCGCGGCCGTGCTCGCCGTGTGCAGCACCTTGTGCCTCGCACTGCTCATGGTGGTCGGCACGGCCCAACTGCCCGGCAACCCGCTGCCGGACGGCTGGTCGGACCCGGAGGTGCGGGCGGCTCTTCCGTACGACGAGATCGCGGGCAGGGTCGCCATCCCCGCCCTGATCGCGGTTCTCGCCTCCTGCGCCAGGACGTCCTGGCACCACCACCGCGTGCGGATCCGGGCGGGCAAGGCCCTCGCGGATCTGCCGGACCGGCCGGTCGCCGTACTCACGGACGACACGCCGTACGCGTACGCGCTGCCCGGCAGGCGCGACCGGGTGGTCGTCACCACGGGGCTGCTCAACGGGCTGACCAGCGCCGAGCGCCGCGCCGTGTTCGCCCATGAACGGGCTCACCTGGCGGGCCGTCACCACCGGTTCCTGCTGGCCGCCCTGCTCGCGTCCCGCGCGAACCCGTTCCTGCGGCCCCTGCGCACCGCGGTGACCTACACCACCGAGCGGTGGGCCGACGAAGACGCGGCCGCGCGGGTGGGCAGCCGCAGGACCGTGGCGCGCGCGATCGGCAAGACCGCGCTGGTGTCCCGGGGAGCGCCCGCCACGACCCTCGCGGGCTTCGCCGTCCCAGGGCCGGTCCCCCGCCGGGTCGCCGCCCTGCTGCGCCCGGCTCCCTCGTCCCGGAGCTGGCCTCCGGTGTTCACCGCGGTCGGCATGGCCGCGTGGGCCGCGGCTGCGGGCGCCACCGTCTCGGCGCTGTCCTCGGCGAACGCGGCGGTGACCCTGTTCTTCGTCCTGAAGGCGGCCACCCCGCTGTGACGGGGCGGGCCCGCGGCGATACGGAATCCGGCACGTCCCGTCGCGACCGCCCCCGTCACCGGCGGGTCGCCTGCCCTGGCGCGCGACGCCTTCCCGCGTCCGGTGGTCCACGCGGGCGGAGGGCCGCCACCTCCGATGTCGACTACAGTAATCCATGGATATCTGGAGGAAGCGATGCGGGATACCACCCCGAGCCGCGCGAAGGCCGCGCTCTACGACGCGTTCGCGGCCAGCGGAAAGGCACTGGCCAGCGGAAAGCGCCTGGAGCTGCTCGATCTGCTGGCGCAGGGCGAGCGCACGGTGGACGCGCTGGCGAAGGCCGCGGGGCTGAACCTGACGACCGCGTCGGCTCATCTGCAGACGCTCAAGCAGGCGGGTTTCGTCGCCACCCGCCGTGCGGGCGTCCGGGTCCACTACCGGCTCGCCGGGGACGACGTCGCCGCGTTGTTCGCGTTGCTGCGCAAGGTCGCCGACCGTCACCAGTCGGCTGTCCCGGCGGCCCGGGACGCCTACCTGGGCGAGGACGGCGCCGCCGAGGTCACCCGCGAGGAACTGCTGGCCCGGATGGGGTCCGGCGACGTGGTGGTGCTGGACGTGCGGCCGGTGGAGGAGTACGTCGCCGGTCACATCCCCGGCGCGCTCTCGATCCCCGTCGCGGAACTGGCCGGCCGTGTCGGCGAGCTGCCCGAGGAGACCGAGGTCGTCGTCTACTGCCGGGGCGAGTACTGCGTGCTCGCCCACGACGCCGTACGGCTGCTGGCGGAACACGGACGGCGAGCGATCCGGCTCAACGACGGCATGCTCGAATGGCGCCTGGCCGCCCTGCCCGTGCGAGACGGGCGGGCAGCGTGACCGACGACACCGCGCTCCGGCCGAGCACCCCGAGCACCCCGAGCGAGGCATCCCCCCTGGTCGTCGACGGCACCGGCCTGCTCTGCGTCACCCTCCTGCTCCGCCTGCGCAAGGAGATCGACGGCGTCGCGCCGGGCACCGTCGTCCATGTGATCGCCACCGACCCGGCGGCACCGCTCGACCTGCCGGCCTGGTGCCATATGACCGGTCACGCATACCTCGGCCCCGCGTCCAGCGCGGCGGGCCGCCCGGTGTACGCGCTCCGCGTCGCCGCCGGCTCCCGCGCCACCCGGCCCGACGCACCATGGCACACCGCCGAGAAATAGCCTCCACGACCGAAAAGAAACGGTCCTGATCAGGCCCGCCCTGCGGAAAATCGCTGCCGAACTGGGTGCCACAGAAGGCCCTCCACGGTTCGCCGATCAAAGGTGATCAAGGATCACAGAATCCGGCCGCAAAGATCGAGCACAAATTCCACACATCCCCTCTACATACCGACCCCCGATGCTCTAGATTGACCGTGCTTCGGCTGTTCGGGTACGAAGCGACCTTTGATGATCTACAGATCCAGCGCTACGAAGAGCCGGTAGTCCCGTCCCCGCCGATAGCCGTCGGGGTATCGATACGGCGAGCCCGCATGAGGGCCTGGGTGCGGGGAGCATCCGAGGTCCCGGCGGGCGCTGAACCAGCCGGGACGTCATGCGCGGAGGGGCGGGGGCCTCCTGCGGGGAGGAACAGCGCGGCGCGGGAGGCGGGGGTGCCTCCCGGGGGAGAAGCAGTGTGAGGCGACCACGTCGTACCACTGGTGACCTGGGGGGGTCCTGTGCAGCAAGGGGAATTAGTCGACCCGTTCCCGTCGGCACGCGGGCGTCTGGCGAACGGGGCGATCAGCCGGCCCGCGACCGACTGGGAACAGCGGTACCGCCGTACCGTGATCATGAGCGACACCGTGGCCACCGCCTTCGTGGTGGCGGCGATCGGCAACTTCTTCGGGGTCAGGGACGCGGCCGACTGGCATGAGAAGTGGGGAATTCTCGCATTCGGCACCGAGTTGCTGGTGCTGGGGGCTCTCGCGGTGAGCAGGTCGTGGGCTCCGGCCGTTCTCGGCCAGGGCGCGGAGGAATTCCGCCGGCTCGGGCGCTCACTGTTCACGGCGACCGTCGTACTGGCCCTCGGCGGAATCGCGCTCACCTCGCGCAATATCAAACTCTGGATCTTCGTCGCGATCCCCGCTATCGCGCTCGTCACGATGACCACGCGGTATCTGCTCCGCCTCTGGCTGCACAAGCAGCGGAAGGAGGGACGGTGCCTGAGACCGGTGCTCGCCGCCGGGAGCCCGGTCACCGTACGCGACCTGATCACCCGGACACGCAAGTTCCCGCACCTCGGCTGGCGGGTGGAGGCGGTGTGCACACCGGACGGCCTGGGGCTCGACGGTGACCGACTGGACGGAGTGCCGGTCGTCGGCCGCCTGGCGGACGTCGCGGGCCACGTCCGCAGGGACGGCTACCGTGTCGTCGCGATCACACCGGACCCGCACTGGTCACCGGACCGGCTGCAGCGGCTGGCGTGGAACCTGGAGGGCAGTGACGCCGAGATGGTCGTGGCCCCCGTGCTGATGGAGGTGGCCGGCCCTCGGCTGCACGTCGACGCGGTGCTCGGGATCCCGCTGCTGCGGGTCAGCATGCCGGCCTTCACCGGGGGCCGCCGGGCGGTCAAAGGGGTCGTCGACCGGCTGGGCGCGGCGGTCCTGCTGGTGCTGTTCGCGCCGCTGATGGTGTGCGTCGGGCTGCTCGTGCTGGCGGACAGCCGGGGCGGGGCGTTCTACCGCCAGCGCAGGGTCGGCAAGGACGGCCGCGAGTTCACCATCCTCAAGTTCCGCACCATGGTCGCCGGAGCCCACGCGGCACGCGCCGAGCTGGCCGACCGCGACGAGGGCGCGGGGCTGCTGTTCAAGCTCCGCCGGGATCCGCGGGTGACCCGGGTGGGAGCGGTGCTGCGCCGGTACTCGATCGACGAGCTTCCGCAGCTCTTCAACGTGCTCACCGGATCGATGTCGCTGGTCGGCCCTCGGCCCCCGTTGCCGGAGGAGTCCGCCGCGTACGGCCCGGACATCCGGCGGCGGCTGCTGGTCAAGCCCGGACTCACCGGTCTGTGGCAGATCAGCGGACGCAGCGACCTGTCATGGGAGGAGGCGGTCCGGCTGGACCTGCGGTACGTGGAGGACTGGTCGCTCGCCCTGGACACAGTGATCTTGTGGAAGACGCTGCGTGCGGTGCTGCACGGGCAGGGGGCCTACTGATGCGCGGGGGTCGGCGACTCGACGGTCGCGCCGGCGCGGGGACCGCGGGCCGGGAGGGCCTGCCTGGTGGGAGGAACGGGTCATGAGAGTCAGCGTTTTCGGTCTCGGCTACGTGGGCTGTGTGTCGGCCGCGTGCCTGGCCAGCATGGGGCACGAGGTCATCGGGGTGGACGTGAACCCGGTGAAGGTCGACCTGGTCAACGAGGGCAGAGCCCCGGTGGTCGAGGAGCGGATCGGCGAGCTCATCGCCGATGTCGTGCGCAGCGGGGCGTTACGCGCCACCGGCGACGTCCGCGAGGCGATCGAGGGCAGTGAGGTGTCGCTGGTCTGCGTGGGCACGCCGTCGGAGGCCAACGGCAGCCTGTGCACCACGTACCTGGAGCGGGTCACCGAGCAGATCGGTGCCGCGCTCGCCGAGGGGGCCGGGCAGGGGGGCCGGCACACCGTCGTGTTCCGCAGCACCATGCTCCCCGGCACCTGCCTGAACCTGCTGGTGCCGATCCTGGAGAAGTACGTCGGCGGCACGGCAGGGGTGGACATCGGGGTCGCGGTCAACCCGGAGTTCCTGCGCGAGGGCACGAGCGTGCGGGACTTCTTCGACCCGCCCAAGACCGTCATCGGGGAGTTCGACACGGCGAGCGGCGACGTGGTGGCGGCGCTGTACGACGGCCTGCCCGGCGAGGTGTTCCGGGTGCCGGTCCCGACGGCGGAGGCCGTCAAGTACGCGGACAACGCCTTCCACGGCCTCAAGATCGGCTTCGCGAACGAGCTGGGCGCGGTGTGCCAGGCGCTCGGGGTGGACTCGCACCAGGTGATGGACGTGTTCCTGGCCGACCGCAAGCTCAACATCAGCCCCGCCTACCTGCGGCCCGGCTTCGCCTTCGGCGGCTCCTGCCTGCCCAAGGACCTGCGCAGCCTGGTCCACGCGGCACGGCGGGCCGATGTCTCGGTGCCCATCCTCGCCCATGTGCTGCCCTCCAACTCCGACCATCTGCAGCGCGCGGTGGAGCTGGTCGAACGCACCGGCAAGCGCCGGGTGGGCCTGTTCGGGCTGTCCTTCAAACCCGGCACCGACGACCTCCGCGAGAGCCCGCTGGTCGAACTCGCGGAGAGGCTCTTCGGCAAGGGGTACGACCTGCGGATCCATGACGCCAACGTGAGCCTCTCCCGGCTGATCGGCGCGAACCGCGAGTACATCGAGTCCCGGCTGCCGCACCTCGCGCAGCTGCTCGCGGACTCCGTCGACGAGGTGCTCGGCCACGCCGAGGTGTGCCTCGTCGGAACCAGGGATCCGGCCGTGCTCGCGGCCCTGCCGCATGGCGAAGGGCCGCTGATCGTCGACCTCGTCCGCCTTCCCGACGCCGAGGCGCGCCGGACCGAACCGGGGTACGTGGGCCTTGCCTGGTGACACGACGTCGCGTGAAGCGGCCGGCGGCGACCCGCGGGGCGGGCGGGCGCTGATCCTGGTGGAGAACCTGTCGGTGCCGTTCGACCGGCGGGTGTGGCAGGAGTGCACGACGCTGCGCGACGCCGGCTGGGAGGTGCACGTCATCTGTCCCCGGGGGGAGAAGCGGGACACCGAGCCGGAGGCGGAGATCGACGGGGTGCGCATCCACCGCTACCCGTTGCGCGCGGCCACCGGCGGTCCGGCCGGCTACCTGCGGGAGTACGGGTCGGCGTTGTGGCATACGGTGCGGCTGGCCCGGAAGGTCGGCCCGGTCGACGTGGTCCACGCCTGCAACCCGCCCGACCTGCTGTTCCTGCCCGCGCTGTGGCTGAAGCGGCGCGGCGCGCGGTTCGTGTTCGACCAGCACGACCTGGTACCCGAGCTGTACCTCTCCCGGTTCGGGCGCGGCGAGGACCTGCTCTACCGCGCCGTGTGCGCGCTGGAACGGCGGACGTACCGGGCCGCGGACGTCGTCCTCGCCACGAACGAGAGCTACCGGGACGTCGCGGTGCGCCGTGGCGGCCGACGGCCGGCGGACGTCTTCGTGGTGCGCAGCGCGCCCGACATCGACCGGTTCCACCCCGTACCGCCCGAGCCTGAGCTGAAGCGGGGCAAGCCCCATCTGCTGTGCTACCTCGGGGTGATGGGCCCGCAGGACGGCGTCGACTACGCCTTGCGGGCCCTCGCGAGGCTGCGTGACGACTTCGGGCGGACCGACTGGCACGCGGTGTTCGTCGGCGGCGGCGACACCTTCGACGCGATGGTGGAGCTGTCCCGGCGGCTCGGGCTCTCGGATCAGGTGCGGTTCACCGGGCGCGTCCCGGACGCCGACCTGGTCCGCTACCTGTCCACCGCGGACGTGTGCCTCTCCCCCGACCCGCGCAACCCGCTCAACGACGTGTCGACCATGAACAAGGTCCTGGAGTACATGGTGATGGGCCGGCCGATCGTCTCGTTCGACCTGAAGGAGGCGCGCGTCTCCGCCGGTGACGCCGCCCTCTACGCGCCCGCCGACGACGAGGCCGAGTTCGCGCGGCTCATCGCCCTGCTGCTCGACGATCCGGAGAGGCGGGCCCGGATGGGCGAGATCGGCCGGGAGCGGATCAGCGGGCCGCTCTCCTGGCGGAACTCGCAGGCCGCGCTGCTCGCCGCCTACGCCGCCGCCCGCCGTGACCGCGCTCCGGTGCCGGCGGGCGCCCGGGGCCGGGCGGGGAAGAGGCCGCGCCGTTGAGCGACGACACGATACGCCTGGTCACGATCGGGCGGATTATCCGTCGGCGCCGACGGTTCCTCACCATCCTCGCCGTGGTGGGCGCGCTCGTCGGCTACGGCGTCTCCGTGCTGTTCCCGCCGCGCTACACGACATCGGCGTCGGTACTGCTGCCGGGGGCGTGGGAGGAGCGCGAGCTGCTGACCCAGGCGGAGATCGCGACCAGTTCGGTGGTGCTCGACCGCGCGGCCGCCGCGCTCGGCTGGGCCGGGATCGGCGACCGCGAGCTGCGGGACCGGGTGAGCGCCGAGGCCGCCGACGGGAACATCATCACGATCTCGGGCACGGCCGACACCCCGGAGCGCGCACAGCAGCTCTCCGACCAGGTGGCCCGGCAGTTCGTCACCTTCGCCGCGCGGATCGCGGGCGACACCACCGATCCCGAAGCGGCGGCGCGGCCCGAGGCTCTGCGTGAGCTGGTGGTGCGGACCAGCCGCCGCATCACCGAGCTGGCCGACGCGGCGGATCCGGGGCGGACCGTGGAGAGCGTGCAGACCCGCACCGAGCTCGCGAAGCTGCGTACCGCGCTGCACGAGGCCGTCAACAAGCTGGACGAGGCCGACCCGGCCGCCTCCAAGGCCAACATGGTCGTCATGGGGCCCGCGCCCCGGCCGGCCGGCGAGACAGCGCCGACGAGGACGCAGCTCGTCGGCGGCGGGGCGCTGCTGTTCCTCCTGGTCGCGGTCGTCGGCCATCTCACCGCCGCACGGATGAGTCGCCGACCGCGCACCGAACCGGAGATCGCCGCGGCGCTGGGCTCGGCGCCGCTCGGCACCGTCGACGTGCCGGACGAGCGGCGCGGGCGCCCGCCGGACGGCGGGGGGCCACGGGACCGGCTCCGTCGGCTCGTCGGCGTCGACACCCGGTGGGACCTGCCGACGCCGCAGCCGTCCGGCGACGAGGCGGGCAGGCGGATCCGCTACCGGCGGGTGTGCGCCCGCCTCCGGGACCTGCTGCCGGCCCCCGGGGGGCTGCTGGTCGTCGTCCCGGACGGCGACGGGATCGCCCGCCGGGCCGCGGGGCTGCTCGCCGCCGAGGCCGGGGACGGTCCTTCCCCGGGTTCCGCGAGCGGGGGATCCCCCGTGCCGCGGGTGGTGACGGTCGCGGTGGACCGGCCGATGGTGCCGGACCGCGACGACGAGTCCGGTGCCCTGGTCGTGCTCAGCGCGGGCACCTGGACGTGGGAGGAGCTCGCCGGCATCGCCGGGGCGTGTGCGGACGCCCGGCACGAGGTCGTCGGCTTCGTCGTCGCCGACCCGGTCCTGGCCCGTCCGGCGCGGTCGGCCGGCCTGCCCCGGGACGCCGCCGCACCGGCGCTCGCGGTGGGCGACACCGCGACGGGAGGTCCGGGGTGACGACGGGTACGACGCCGGAGCCGTCGGCCGCCGCTCCCCTCATCGATCTTCAGGCGCTGGTGGTGGCGGTGCGCAGGCGACGCCGCCTCTGGTGCTCGGTGGCGCTCGTCGGGCTGCTCGCGGGCGCGGCGGTGGCCGTCCTGCTGCCGCAGCCGCCGACCGCGGTGACCAAGGTGCTGGTCGCGCATCAGGAGGACCAGCCGAACGACCCCGGAACGCTGATCCGCACCGACGCCGCTCTGCTGCACACCACGCGGATCGCCGGCGAGGCCCTGCGGTCCCTCGGGTCCCCGGAGGAACCGCAGGACTTCATGCGGGACTACGAGGGCGTCGGCCTCACCAACAACCTGCTGCAGATCACCGCGACGGGTGACAGCGACGCGGAAGCGGTGTCCCGCGCCGGGGCGCTGGCCGACGCGTTCGTCGCGGACCATGTGCGGCGGATACGGGAAGCCGCGAACGCCGAGGCCCAGAGCCTGCTCGACCAGCGCGACCGTATGCGGGAGGAACTCGCCCAGGTCGGCACGGCGATCGAGGACGGATCGACGGAGAGCGGGCCGAAGGCGGCGGCGAACCTGGAGTCGCTCTTCGCCCGCCGGGCCGAACTCACCTCGCGGATCGCCGATTTCGACCAGCGCGCCGCGACGGCACGCATCGGCACGCCCCGGCTCGTCGCCGGGACACAGATCGTGGACGCCCCGCGCCCGGTGCGGCGCTCCCTGCCCGGGGCCGCCGCCAAGAACGCCGCGATCGGCCTCGTACTCGGGCTCGTCATCGGGCTCGCGGTGGCCGCGGTCGGCACGGTGGTGGCGGACCGCCCCGTGCTGCGCCGGGACATCGCGGCGCACCTGGGCGCCTCGGTCGTCGCGGAGCTGCGCCGCGCGTCCCTGAGGCCGGACAGGCCGTGGCGGCGCCGCCGGACCCGGGCGGCACGGACCCGGCTCGCCGCGACCCTCGCCCGCGCCGTGCGCGGCTCGGCGGAACCGGTCTCGCTGCTGGAACTGGGCTGTGCGCGGGACACGGGCCTGATCGCCCTGGACCTCGCCGCGGCGCTGGCGCCCGAGGGGCCGGTGGTCGTCGTCGACGGCCTGCCCGGCGCGCGGCTCGCGGGCCGCCGCCCGAAGCCGGGAGACCCGACCGTGGTCAGCGGTGAGCGTGCCGGGGACGTGCCGCGTCAGGAGCGCCGGCTCGGCGTCGGCTCGGTGGCGCCCGGCACGGCGTGGACCGACCTCCCGTACCTCGGCGCCCGGACCGTGCTCGTCGTGCGTGCCGGGCACGGCGCCGCCGCGTGGCTGCACACCGTGGCGCGGCAACTCGCGGACCGGGGCGTCGCGGTGATCGGGGTGGTGCTGATCGACCCCGATCCGCGTGACCGGACCGACGGCACGCTGTGGAACGGGCCGCACCCCGCGCCGCGCGGCCGGAGCGAGGGGACGGCCCGGCGGAACGGCGCGGACCGGCCGCGGACGGAGCGGTTGCCGATGTGGGCCGCACGGGTCCCGGACAACGACCAGGAGGTGCGGTAGCACATGTGTGGCATCGCGGGTACGTACCGGTGGCCGGACGGGAAGCTGGTGACCGACCGGCTCACCGAGACCCTCGCCCACCGGGGCCCGGACGGGGCCGGCCGGTACGGCCACCCGGTCGGAGACGGCGAAGTGCACCTCGGGCACCGCCGGCTGGCCGTCGTCGACCTGTCCGAGACCGGCGCCCAGCCGATGGCATCGGACGGCCTCGTCCTGACGTACAACGGGGAGTTGTACAACGCGCCCGAGCTGCGTACCGAACTGGCGGCGGCCGGGGTGCGCTTCCGCGGCACCTCCGACACCGAGGTGCTCCTGGAGGCGTGGCGGCGCTGGGGCACCGACTGCCTGCCCCGGCTGCGCGGCATGTTCGCGTTCGCGGTCTTCGACGAGCGGACCGGCGAACTGGTCCTCGTCCGCGACCAGTTGGGCATCAAGCCGCTGTTCCTGTTGCGGCGCGGCGAGGGTCTGGTGTTCGCCTCCGAGCTCAAGGCGCTCGCCGCCGCGACCGGCGGGACGCTGGAGGTGGACCACGCGGCGCTGGTGGCCTCGCTGCTGTACTACTGGGTGCCTGACTCACGGTGCGCGTTCCGCGAGGCGGAGAAGCTGCCGCCGGGGAGCTGGCTGAGGTGCCGGCCCGACGGCCGGGTGGAGCGCGGCCGGTACTGGAACCTCCGGGATGTCGCGGCCGAGGCCCGGGAGAGCGGACAGCCGGACCTGGCCGCCGTCGTCGAGGAGTCGACCCGGCGCCACCTGCTCTCCGACGTACCCGTGGCGACCTTCCTCTCCGGCGGGCTCGACTCCAGCTATCTGACCGCGCTGGCGGCCCGCGACCGGCCCGGGATCTCCGCGTACACGATCGGGTTCCGCGCCGAGGACGCCAGGTTCGAGGCGATGCCGGACGACCTGCGCTATGCCCGGCAGGTGGCCGAGCGGTTCGGCGTCGACCTGCGGGAGATCGAGATCGCCCCGGACGTGCTCGACCTGCTGCCGAGGATGACGTACCACCTGGACGAGCCGATCGGCGACCCCGCCGCGATCAACACGTTCCTGATCTGCTCGGCGGCCCGGGAGGCCGGGGTCAAGGTGATGCTCTCGGGGATGGGCGCCGACGAGCTGTTCGCCGGGTACCGCAAGCACCTGGCGAACCTGCTCGCGCTGCGCTACCAGCGCGTTCCTCGGCCCCTGCGGCGCGGGGTGTCCAGGGCCGTGGACCGGCTGCCGGTCGCCACGGCCCGCCGGGGGTACCGGTCGGTGCGCTTCGCGAAGCGGTTCCTGTCCTTCGCCGAGCTGCCGGAGGAGACCGCGTTCCGGCGCAGCTACACCATGTACGACCGGGGTGAGCTGCTCGCCCTGGTCGATCCGGACCTGGCAGGGACCGTCGACGACGTGCTGACCGAGCACGCGGACGTCTACCGGGACAACGAGCTCGACGACTTCGTCAACCGCATGTGCCTGGGCGACGCCCGGATGTTCCTGCCGGGCCTGAACCTCGCGTACACGGACCGCTCCAGCATGGCCGCGTCGACCGAGGTGCGGGTGCCGTACGTGGACGTCGAGGTGGTCAGGGCGGCGTTCGCCGTGCCCGGCGATCGCAAGATCGTCGGACGGCAGGGCAAGGCCGTCCTGAAGGAGGCGGCCGCCTCGATCCTGCCCCGGGAGATCGTGTACCGCCCCAAGGGCCTGTTCAGCGCCCCGCTGCGGGCCTGGATGAGCCGGGATCTGGCACCGCTGGTACGCGAGGTGGTCGAGGACGGCGAGCTCGTCCGCTCCGGGTTCCTGCGCCGCGACGCGCTGGCGCGGATGGTCGCCGAGGACGCAGCGGGGCGGCACGACTACTCCAAGCATCTGTGGCATGTGCTGACCCTCGAGTACTGGTATCGCGACGCGACCTCGGGGTCCGGCCAGAGCACTCGGGCAACGGCTTAGGAATCTCAGAGGAGTTCGGGTGAAACAGGTTGTGCAGAACTACAAGAGCGGCGAGCTGGCGGTGCTCGACGTGCCGGTGCCGGGGTGCGAGCCGGGCGGGGTGCTGGTCCGCAGCGCCTACTCGCTGATATCCACCGGGACCGAGCTGATGAAGGTGTCCGAGGCCGGCATGTCGATGCTCGGCAAGGCCCGCTCACGCCCGGACCAGGTGGCCAAGGTCATGCGGAGCGCGGCCACCAACGGGGTGCCCGCCACCTACCGCAAGGTGATGGGCAAGCTGGACTCCTACACGCCGCTGGGGTACTCGCTGTGCGGGGTGGTCGAGCAGGTCGGCGCCGGGATCGACGATGTGAAGGTCGGCGACCTCGTGGCCTGCGCCGGCAACGAGCACGCGCTGCACGCCGAGCTGAACTGGGTGCCGAAGAACCTCTACACCCCGGTGCCGGACGGGCTCGCGCCACGGCACGCGGCCTTCGGCACCGTCGGATCGATCGCGCTGCAGGGCGTCCGCCAGGGCGGGTCACGGCTCGGCGAGGTGGCACTGGTCATCGGCCTCGGGCTGATCGGGCAGCTGGTGGTGCAGCTGCTCGCCGCGTCGGGAGTCCGCGTCGTCGGGGCCGATCCCGACCCGGCGCGCTGCGGGCTCGCCGAGCGTCTGGGCGCGGCGGCCTGCGGCGATCCCGCATCGCCGGCCGTGGAGAACGCCGTCGCCGAACTCACCGGCGGTCACGGCGTGGACCAGGTGTACCTGGCAGCGGGCGGCGGCAGCAACCAGCCCGTCGAGCTGGCCGCCCGGCTCTGCCGGGACCGGGGCCGGGTCGTCGACATCGGCAAGTGCCGCCTGGACCTGCCGTGGAACGCGTACTACGAGAAGGAGCTCGACGTACGGTTCTCCCGCAGTTACGGCCCCGGGCGCTACGACCCGGAGTACGAACTGCAGGGCCGGGACTACCCGATCGGCTACGTGCGCTGGACCGAGCGCCGCAACCTGGCGTGCTTCCTCGATCTGCTCGCCCGTGGCAGCGTCGACGTGGAGCCCCTGATCTCCCACGTCGCCGACTTCGATGACGCCGTCGAGACGTACCGGAGCCTGCAGGACGGCGGTCTGAAGGCCGTGGCCGTGCTGTTCCGGTACGCCGGCCACCCGGCGGATGTGGCGGCCCCGGAAGTGGCCGTGCCCGCGGTGAGGCGGCCCGGCGGCGCCGCGTCCGCCCCTGTCCGGGCCGCCGGGTCGCCGGTGCGCCTGGCGTTCGTCGGCGCGGGGAACTACGCGAGCTCGATGCTGCTGCCGCACCTCGCCCGCCGCGAAGGCGTCGAGCTGTCGGCGGTCGTCACCACGACGGCGCTGTCCGCGGCCAACGCGCGGCGGAGGTTCGGCTTCGCCGAGGCGACCACCGACCTCGACGCCGTGCTCGGCGACCCGTCCATCGACGCGGTGTTCGTGGTCACCCGGCACAGCTCGCACGCCGAGCTGACCCGGCGGGCGCTGCTCGCGGGCAAGGCCGTGTTCGTGGAGAAGCCCCTGGCCCTCACCGAAGGTGAACTGGCCGACGTGCTCGCCGCCGTGGAGGAGTCCGGCAACGACCGGCTCCAGGTGGGCTTCAACCGCAGGTTCGCGCCGCTGCTGCGGGAGGCCCGGCGGCGGTTCGGCGCCAGGACCGGCCCGGCCAGCCTGCGCTACCTGGTCAACGCGGGCCGCCTCGACCACGGCAGCTGGTACCTGCGACAGAGCACCGAGGGCTCGCGGTTCGCGGGCGAGGGCGGGCACTTCATCGACACGGCGAGCTGGCTGCTGGAGGCCGACCCGGTGTCGGTGTACGCGGTCGGCACGTCCGGCGACGAGGACCTCCAGGTCGTCCTGCGCTACCCGGACGGGTCGACCGCGACCATCAGCTACGTCACCACCGGCCCGGCCGGCTTCCCCAAGGAGACGCTGGACCTGGTCGCCGACGGCCGCGCGCTGCGGCTCGACGACTTCGTCCGCGCCTCGGTGTACGACCGCGGACGGTGGGTCAGTTCACGGCTGCCGAAGGCCCGGGACAAGGGCCAGAACGCCGAGCTGGCCGCGTTCGTCAAGGCCGTGCGGACCGGCGGGCCGATGCCGGTACCGCTGGAGTCGCTGGTCGCCACCACGGCGGCCACCCTCGCCGTGCGGACCGGCCTGGCGGGCGGTGCGCCGGTGGCCCTGGCGGGGGCGCGATGACGGTGGGCGCGGGGAGCGCGGGCTGGTACCTGCGCCGGCTGTCCCGGATGGGGCCGCGGGAGGTCGGCGGCCGGGTGGGTGACGCGATACGCAGGCAGCGGTGGCGGTCGGCGCGGCCGGACTGCCCGCGCGTGACCGGCGCCCGGTTCACCGCGACCCTGCCCGAGGGGACGATCGCCACGGTGCCACCGGACGCCGCGAAACGTCTCGTCGCCGAGGCGGACCGGCTGATGGCCGGGCACGCCGAGTACTTCGGGGTGGTCCGCGACGACCTGGCCGACCCGGACTGGTGGTACGACCCGAAGACCGGGCGCCGGGCTCCGTGGGGCTACGCCTTCGACGTGCCGTACCGGAACGAGGACGCGGTCGGGGACATCAAGCAGATCTGGGAGCTGTCCCGGCATCAGTACCTGACGGTGCTCGCCGCCGCCTACGCGGTCACCGGGGACGAGCGGTACGCCGAGCGCGTGGCCGGTCACCTGCGGTCGTGGTGGGCGGCCAACGCGCCGCTGCGCGGGGTGCACTGGACGAGCGGCATCGAGCTGGGGATCCGGCTGCTGTCCTGGGTGTGGGTCCGCCGGCTGCTCGACGGCTGGCCGGGCGCGGCCGGGCTGTTCGAGGACAACCCGGTGGCGGTGCACCAGATCTGGCACCACCAGCGCTGGCTGGCCGCCTTCCCCAGCCGGGGGTCGTCGGCGAACAACCACGTCGTCGCGGAGGCCGCCGGGCAGTTGGCGGCGGGCTGCGCGTTCGGGTGGTTCCCGTCGTCGGCGCGCTGGCGAGCCGACGCGCTGCGGTCGCTGGAGCGGCATCTGCGCGCCAACACCTTCGCCTCCGGCCTCAACCGCGAGCTGGCCACCGAGTACCACGGCCTGGTGCTGGAGCTCGGCCTGGCCGCGGTGGCCGAGGCGGACGCGGCGGGCCTGCCGGTCCCCGCGTCGGTCCGGCTGGTGCTGCTGCGGATGACCGACGCGCTCGCGGCCGTCGTGGACGGCCGGTTGCGGCCGCCGCGCCAGGGCGACGCGGACGACGGGCACGGTCTGGTCCTGGACGGCGCGGGCACCGACCGCTGGGCCTCGCTGCTGGCGACCGGGGACGCCGTGTTCGGCCGGCTCGCCTGGTGGCCGGCGGTCGCCGGCACCGATGTGCGCACCCCGCTGCTGGCCGCGCTCATCAGGCCCGGCGAACCGTCCGCGGCCCGCCCTCCACGCCGACCGGCTCGTTTCACCGACGCGGGCATGACGATCCTGCGCGGTCCCGAGGGGCCGGGGGCGATCTGGTGCCGCTGCGACGGAGGTCCGCACGGGTTCCTGTCGATCGCCGCGCACGCCCACGCGGACGCGCTGTCCGTGGAGGTCCGGCACGACGGGGTCGACGTGCTCGCCGACCCGGGGACGTACTGCTACCACGGGCAGCCCGAGTGGCGGCGGTACTTCAGGTCGACCCTCGGCCACAACACCCTGTGCCTGGACGGCGGTGACCAGTCCGTCTCCGGCGGCCCGTTCCTCTGGACCCGGCATGCCCGCAGCCGCGTCCTGTTCGCGGACACGTCCGATGACGGTGTGGCCCGCTGGTGCGCCGAACACGACGGCTACCGGCCCTCCGTGCACCGCCGCCGGGTGGAGCTGACTCCCGCGAGCCGGGAGCTGAGGGTGGTCGACGAGGTACGCGGCCCGCGCCGGGCCGTGCGGCTGGTGTTCCACCTCGGACCGGCGATCGCCGCCGACCTGGTGGGGAACCGGGCCGTGCTCACCTGGACCCGGGACGGCGACGAGCGCTCCGCGGTGCTCGACCTGCCCGGCAGGCTGAGCTGGCGGGCGCATCGCGGCGAGACCGATCCGCCGCTGGGCTGGTACTCCCCCGGATTCGGGCGCAGGGAACCCGCCACCACCCTGGTCGGCACCGGCTTCAGCGATGCGGCGGAGGGGTTCACCACCGTCCTCCGGTTCCACGGCTAGGGAGGGCGCGTGGGGGTCAAGAGGCGGCACTGGGCGTGGGCGGCGGCACCGCCGGCGCTGGCCCTGCTGGCGGCGACCGGCTGCGAGGGCGCGCCGGGCGCGCGGCCGGAGCCGAGCGCCGCGCCGGGCGCGCCCGTGGCCCGGGTGTGTGCCAGGCCCGCTACCGGGCCGGTGCGGGCGCCGGAGGGGGCGGTGACGGTCGACCCCGCGGTCGCCGGTGACCTGGCCGCGAAGACCAGGAAGAGCCCGCCGAACACCACGTTCTGGCTGCGGCCGGGCAGGCACAGGCTGGAGCCCGACCGCTACGCCCAGGTCATCCCCAAGGAGGGGAACAGCTATCTCGGCGCGCCGGGCGCGGTGCTCGACGGCCGGAGGACCAACCAGTACGCGTTCGGCGGCTCCGCCCGCGACGTCGTCATCCGCCACCTGACCGTGCAGGGGTTCGTCGCGCCGCACGACGAGGGCGTGGTCAACCACGACTCGGCCGACGGGTGGCTGATCGAGCACGCGACGATCCAGTACAACTCCGGCGCCGGGCTGATGGCCGGTGCCCGCCAGCGGGTCCGCGCCAGCTGTCTGCGCGGCAACGGCCAGTACGGCATGAACGCGTACAAGGCCACCGGCCGCATCAGCGGCCTGGTGGTCGAGGGCAACGAGATCACGGGCAACAACAGGGACGACTGGGAGCGGCGGCGGCCGGGCTGCGGCTGCACCGGCGGCGTCAAGTTCTGGGCCGTCGACGGCGCCGACGTACGCGGCAACTGGGTGCACGACAACCGGGGAGCCGGGTTGTGGGCGGACACCAACAACAACGACTTCCGTATCGAGGGCAACGTGCTCGACGCCAACGACGGTGCCGCGCTGATCTACGAGACCAGCTACAACGCGGTCATCCGGGAGAACACGATCCGGCGGAACAACTGGGTCGAGGGCCGCAGGTACGCCGACCGGGGCGACAGCTTCCCGTTCGCGACGGTCTACGTGTCCGAGTCCGGTGGCGAGCCACGGATCCGGGCCCGCACGGACAAGATCGAGATCTACCGGAACGTGCTGGAGAACAACTGGTCCGGGATAACCCTGTGGGAGAACGCCGACCGGTTCTGCAACAGCCCGGCCAACACCTCGTCCGGCGTCTGCACGTTGCTGGTGAAGGACACCGACCGCTGCGCACCACCGGCGATCGCCACCGCACCCCTCTACGCGGACTGCCGGTGGAAGACCCAGCGGGTGGACATCCACGGCAACCGCTTCGTGCTGGACAAGTCCGTCGTCGACTGCACGGTGAAGTGCGACCGCATGGCGGTGCTGGCCAACTACGGCACGTATCCGGCCTGGTCGCCGTACCAGGGCGAGCGGGTGGCCGAGGCGATCACCCGCGAGCAGCACAACCGCTGGCACGACAACGTCTACCTCGGCGCGTGGACGTTCGTCGCCCACGACCCGAGCCGGATACTCGACTTCGGGCAGTGGCAGGGCACGCCGTACCAGCAGGACGAGGGCAGTGTCCTGCGCGCGCGGGACGGTGGTTGAGATGGCCCCCGACCACACGTGGAGGACGGACCACACGCCGAAGATCGTCGGGACGGTCTGGGGGCTGCTGGTCCTCAACACGCTCGGCTCGACCGGGGCGAAGACCCTCGTCCCGCTCCCCCGCTCCCTCATCCAGATGGTCACCATGGGCGCGCTGGTCGCCGCGTTCGCGCTGGCGCTCGCCGTCAACCTCCGGCCGCGCATCCGGGCCGGCTCCTTCCTGCTCCTGCTCACCCTGCTGCTGGTGCCGAGCGTCATCTCCAGCGTGCACCTGGAGTCCGGGTTCGGCGCGCTGTTCCGCTGTGCCCGGCTGGCTCTCTTCGTCGCCACGCTGTGGCTGCTCAGCCGCTGGTGGGACGGCGGCCTGACGTTCGTCCGGCATCACATCCGGATGTACTTCGCGGTACTCGCGTCGGTGGCGGTCGGTGCGGTCGTCTCGCCGGGCGCCGCCATGCCCGAGCTCTACGGCGGGCGGCTCGTCGGCGCGTTGTGGCCGCTCACCCCACCGCAGATCGGACAGTACGCGGCGGTGGTCATCGGGCTGACCGTGCTGCTCGTCCTGGGCGGCAGGACCGACAGGGGCAGCGCGGCCGTGGTCATCGTGCCGGCGCTCGTCCTGCTCGCGCTGACCCATACCCGGACGGCCACGCTCGGCCTGCTCATCGGGCTGGCGGCGGCGATCGGCTCGCTCGTCCCGACCAGCGCCGCCGCCCGCCGGTTCTTCGCCTGGGCGGTGCTGTGCGCCGCCGTCGCCGCGGTGGGGCTCGGCTCCGCGCTGCAGGCGTGGTTCCTGCGCGGACAGAGCCAGGAGAACTTCACCAGCCTCACCGGGCGGGCGAAGGTCTGGGACGCCCTGCTGGCCGCGCCCCGTACGACATCGGAGTACCTGTTCGGCGCGGGCCTCGGCGACAAGTCGTTCGGCGGGCTGCCGATCGACAACAGCTGGCTGGCCGTCTACCACGAGCAGGGTGTGACCGGTGTCGCGCTCGTGGCGGCGATCATCATCGTGTCGGGCGGTGTCGCGCTGCTGCGGCCGCCTTCGCCGGCGAGGGCCTGCGCGATCTTCCTGATCGGCTACTGCGTGATCGCCTCGTACACCGAGGCCGGGCTCGGCGACGCCTCGCCGTACCTGCTGCACCTGGCCGTGGCCGCCTCGCTGCTGGCGGCACCTGCCGCCGCCGCTCCCCCGCCGCCGCCCGAAGTCCCCCGACGACACGTCCCGCGAGGGGCCCGGAGAACGGAGGTTCCTTGACCATGCGCGTCCTCGTGGTGCACAACCGGTACGCGTCGGCGCAGCCGAGCGGCGAGAACAAGGTCGTCGACCAGGAGGTGGCGCTGCTGCGCGGGGCCGGCCACCGGGTCGAGGTGTTCGAGCGGCGCAGTGACGACATCGCCGCCCGGTCCCTCCTCGGCAAGGCCGCGGTACCGCTGCTCGTGCCGTGGAACCCGGGGGTCCGCAAGGAGCTCGCGGCCCGGCTCCGGGCCGAGCGGCCGGACGTGGTGCACGTCCACAACGTCTTCCCGCTGCTGTCGCCGGCGGTGCTGGCCGCCTGCGCCGACGCCGGGGTGCCCGCCGTCGCCACGCTGCACAACTACACGCAGGTCTGCCCGCCGGGCACGCTGCAGCGGGACGGCCGGCCGTGCGCCGAGTGCGTCGGGGCCGCGGTGCCGCTGCCCGCCGTCCGGCACGGCTGCTACCGGAACTCCCGCCTCGCGACGGTGCCGCTGGCGGTCGGCCTGTCGGTCAACCGGCGGCGGTGGTGGTCCGGCGTGGAGCGGTTCTTCTGCATCTCGGCGGCGCAGCGCGACGTCCTGGTGGGGGCGGGCATGCCGGCCGGGCGGCTAGCGGTGAAGCACAACTTCGTGCCCGATCCGGGCTCCGGCCGGGTGGGCGCGGGTGAGCATCTGCTCTATCTGGGCCGGCTCGCGGAGGCCAAGGGGGTGCGGCTGCTCATGGCCGCGTGGGACGAGGTCGCCGCGCACGGCGGTGTGGGCGTGCCGCTCGTGATCGCGGGCGCGGGGCCGCTGGAGCCGGAGGTGACCGCCTGGGCCGCAGGCCGGGACGACGTGCGGTACGTCGGCCTGTACGACCCGGATCAGTGCCGGCGGGCCATCGCGCGGTCCGTCGCCGTGGTGGCTCCCTCGACGTGGCTGGAGGCGTTCGGTCTGGTGGTCGTGGAGGCGATGGCGGCGGGGGTCCCGGCCGTCGCCGCCGGTCACGGCGCCTTCGTCGAACTCGTCGACGACGGGGTGACCGGGTTGCTGCACCGGCCGGGCGAGCCCGCCTCGCTCGCCTCCGGCATACGCCGGATCACGGCCGGGCCGGACCGCAACCGGGAGATGGGGCAGGCGGCCCGGCGCCGTTACGAGCAGGGTTTCAGCCCGGCGGTCGGTCTTGAGCGCCTGGTGGACGGATACCGCACCGCGATCGCGGGTCGGACGGAATCGATGGGGGGCAGTAGATGACACGATGCCGACTCTGCGGCTCGGCGGCGCTCGCGAGCGTCGTCGACCTCGGGGCGACCCCGCCGTGTGAGAGCTTTCTCGCGGCGGACCGACTGGACCAGCCGGAGCCCGCGTACCCGTTGCACCTGCGGGTCTGCACCGACTGCTGGCTCGCACAGATCCCTCCGCTGATCACGCCGGAGGAGACGTTCAAGGAGTACGCGTACTTCTCCTCGTACTCGACCTCCTGGGTGGAGCACGCGCGCACGTTCGTCGCCGGCGCCGTGGAGCGGCTCGCTCTCGGTGCCGACGCCTTCGTGGTCGAGGTCGCGAGCAACGACGGGTACCTGCTGCGGCACGTGGTGGACCGGGGGATCCGCTGCCTGGGCATCGAGCCGTCGGTGAACGTCGGCGCCGCCGCGCGGGACGCGGGTGTGCCCACGCTCACGGAGTTCCTGACCCCGGACACCGGCGCCGCCGTGCGCGACGAGCACGGCCCGGCGGACCTGGTCGTGGCCAACAACGTGTACGCGCACATCCCCGACGTGGTCGGGTTCACCCAGGGGCTGCGCGCCCTGGTCGCCGACGACGGCTGGGTCTCCATCGAGGTGCAGCACCTGCTGACGCTGATCGAGCAGAACCAGTACGACACGATCTACCACGAGCACTTCCAGTACTACACGGTCGCCTCCGCGGCCCGAGCCCTCGCGAGCGGTGGACTCGCGCTCGTGGACGTCGAACTCCTGCCCACGCACGGCGGCTCCGTCCGGCTGTGGGCCCGGCCGACCGAGGCCGCCGGCGAGCCGGCCGACGGGCTCACCCCCGCTCCGGGGGCTCCTCCGCGCTCGAAGGGCTCGGGTGAGGAGCCGAGAGCCCGAAGCAGGGTGGCCGACGTACTGGACCGGGAGAAGGCCGCCGGGCTCCAGGAGCTCTCCGGGTACACGCAGTTCTCCGCCCGGGTGGCCAAGGTGCGCCGGGACCTGCTGAGGTTCCTGATCGAGGCGGCCGAGCGCGGCGAGACGGTCGTCGGCTACGGCGCCCCGGGCAAGGGCAACACCCTGCTCAACCACTGCGGCATCCGGCCCGACCTGCTCCCGTACACGGTCGACCGCAACCCGTACAAGCACGGCAGGTTCACCCCCGGCACCCGCGTCCCGATCCTGCCGCCCGAGCGGATCAGCGCCGACAGGCCGGACTACGTCCTCGTCCTGCCGTGGAACCTGCGGGCCGAGCTGGTCGAGCAACTGTCCTTCATCGGCGACTGGGGCGGCCGGCTGGTCTTCCCCATCCCGGAACTGAGCGTTGTCGAGGTCGCGTCGCGAAAGGTCACACCATGAAGGTCGTACTGTTCTGCGGCGGTTACGGGCTGCGCATGCGCAACGGATCCGCCGACGACATGCCCAAGCCGATGGCGATGGTCGGCCCACGGCCGCTGATCTGGCACGTCATGCGCTACTACGCGTACTTCGGCCACACCGAGTTCATCCTGTGCCTCGGGTACGGGGCCCATCACATCAAGGACTTCTTCCTCACCTACGAGGAGACGACGTCCAACGACTTCGTGCTGCGGGGCGGGCGGACCGAGTTGCTGTCCACCGACATCGCCGACTGGACGATCACGTTCGCGCAGACCGGCATCGAGTCACCGATCGGCGAGCGGCTGCGCCGGGTGCGGCACCACCTGGACGGCGACGAGATGTTCCTCGCCAACTACGCCGACGTGCTCACCGACGCCCCGCTGCCGGAGATGATCGACCGGTTCGCCCGGCGCGACGCCGGTGCGTCGATGATGGTGGTGCCGCCGCAGTCGTCGTTCCACTGCGTGGACCTGGGCGAGGACGGCCTGGTGGGGGGCATCACCCCGGTGAGCGAACTGCCGCTGTGGGAGAACGGCGGCTACTTCGTGCTCCGCCAGGAGGTCTTCGACCACATCCCGGAGAACGGGGACCTGGTCGCCGACGGATGCGCCGAACTGGCCAAGCGCGGCCGGCTGGCCGCGTACCAGCACCGCGGCTTCTGGAAGCCGACCGACACGGTGAAGGAGCGGGCCGCGCTCGACGCCGCCTACACCCGGGGCGACCGCCCGTGGGCCGTATGGGAACGGGACGGCGCGGGGGCGGGCGCGACCGGCGGCAGGGACGGCGCCGGAGCGAGGGCGTGATCCGGCTCGGGGCCGGGCGCCTTGACCGGCTCGTCGCGGTGGGCGCGCACTGCGACGACATCGCCATCGGCGCGGGCGGCACGCTGCTGACGCTGTGCCTCACGCGGCCGGGTGTCCGCGTCGACGCGCTGGTGCTCTCCGGCGGTGGCGGCGAGCGGGAGCGGGAGGAGCGGGCCGCGCTCGCCGCCTTCTGCCCGGGCGCCGACCTGCGGCTGACCGTGCTCAAGCTGCCGGACGGGCGGATGCCCGCGCACTGGGACGAGGCCAAGGCCGCGGTGGAGGAGCTGCGCGGGCGGACCGAGCCGGATCTCGTGCTGGCGCCGCGCACCGAGGACGCGCACCAGGACCACCGAGGTCTGGCGAAGCTGGTGTCCACCGCGTTCCGCGACCACCTCGTGCTCGGCTACGAGATCGTCAAATGGGACGGCGATCTCGGCCGTCCGGTGGCGTACCAGCCGCTGGCGCCGGAGCTCGCCGAGGAGAAGGTGCGGCTGCTGCAGGAGCACTACCCCTCGCAGCGGCACCGGCCCTGGTACGACCGGGAGGCCTTCCTGGGGCTCGCCCGGATCCGCGGCATCGAATGCCACGCGCGCTACGCCGAGGCGTACGCCGTCACCAAACTCACTCTCAACCTGGGGGGTTGAACCACCTTGCGCGTACTGCTGACCGGACACCAGGGCTACCTGGGCACCGTGATGGCCCCGGTCCTCGCGGCCGCCGGGCACGAGGTCGTCGGCCTCGACTCCGGCCTGTTCGCCGACTGCGTCCTCGGCCCGCCGCCCGCGGACCCGCCGGGGCACCGGGTCGACCTGCGGGACGTCACGGCCGAGCAGGTGGCCGGGGTGGACGCCGTGATCCACCTGGCCGCGCTGTCCAACGACCCGCTGGGGTCACTGGCGCCTGAGCTCACGTACGACATCAACCACCACGCGTCGGTACGGCTGGCCCGGCTGGCCCGCGACGCCGGAGTGCGGCGCTTCCTGTACGCGTCGACCTGCTCGGTCTACGGCGCCGCCGGCGACCCCGACCCGGCGAACCTGGTGGCCGAGGACGCCCCGCTGCGCCCGGTGACTCCGTACGCGGAGTCCAAGGTACGGGTGGAGGACGACCTGCACGCGCTGGCCGACGGCGACTTCAGCCCGGTGTTCATGCGCAACGCCACCGCGTTCGGCTACTCCCCCAGGCTGCGCGCCGACATCGTGCTGAACAACCTGGTGGGTCACGCGCTCCTGTCCGGCGAGGTGCTCGTGCTCTCCGACGGCACCCCGTGGCGCCCGCTGGTGCACGCCGCCGACATCGCGCGGGCCTTCGCGGCCGCGCTGACGGCGCCACGGGAGGCGGTGCACGACCGGGCGTTCAACATCGGCAGCGAGACCAACAACGTCACGGTCGCCGAGATCGCCGGACAGGTCGCCGAGGCGGTGTCCGGCGCGAAGGTGGTGATCACCGGCGAGACCGGTGCCGATCCGCGGTCGTACCGGGTGGACTTCTCCCGGTTCCGGGCAGCGGTGCCCGGTTTCGACTGCGAGTGGACGGTGAAGCGGGGCGCGCTCGAACTCGCCGACGCCTACCGGGAACACGGGCTGACCCGGGAGGACTTCGACCGGCGCTACACCCGTCTCGCCGTGCTGCGCGCCGCGTCCGACGCCGGCACCGTCGACGCCACCCTGCGGTGGCGCCGGTGACCGCGCCCGGCGAGCGGCCGGTGACCGCCCCCGGCCCCGGCCCCGGCCCCGGCCCCGGCCCCGGCCCCGGCGAGGAGATGTACGCGCTGGTGGAGCGGTTGTACCCGCTGTGCCGGTCGATCACAGGCGACGGTGTGCGCGCCACCCTGGAGATCGTCGGCGAGTACGTCCCGCTGCGGGTGCACGAGGTGCCGACGGGGACCCAGGTGCTCGACTGGACGGTGCCGCAGGAGTGGAACATCCGGGACGCGTACATCGCCGACAGCGCGGGCAACCGGGTCGTCGACTTCGCCGCGTCCAGCCTGCACGTGCTCGGCTACAGCGTGCCGGTGGCGCGGACCATGCCGCTGGCCGAACTGCGCGCGCATCTGCACACCCTGCCGGACCACCCGGGCTGGATCCCGTACCGCACCAGCTACTACCAGCCGCGATGGGGGTTCTGCCTGGCCCAGGAGACCCTCGACGCGCTGCCGGACGGCGACTACGAGGTGCGCGTCGACTCCACACTCGCCGATGGCCACCTCACCTACGCCGAGCACCTGGTCCCCGGGCAGGTCGCCGACGAGGTGATCGTCTCCTGCCACGTCTGCCACCCGTCGCTGGCCAACGACAACCTGGCCGGTATCGCGGTGGCGACGTTCCTGGCCAGGGCGCTCGCGGAGCGGACGCCGTACTACACCTACCGGTTCGTCTTCGCGCCCGGCACCATCGGGGCGATCACCTGGCTGGCCCGCAACGCGGAGCGGATCGACCGGGTCAAGCACGGCCTGGTGCTGGCCTGCGCGGGCGACCCTGGCAGCCTGACGTACAAGCGGAGCAGGCGCGGCGACGCGGAGATCGACCGGGTGATGCGGCACGTGCTGGCCGCCTCGGAACGCCCGCACCGCGTCACCGAGTTCACTCCGTACGGCTACGACGAGCGGCAGTTCTGCTCGCCCGGGTTCGACCTCGGCGTGGGCTCGCTCACCCGGACCCCGTACGCGGGGTACCCCGAGTACCACACCTCGGCGGACGACCTGGACCTCGTCTCCCCGGCGGCGATGGCGGACACGCTCGCCGTCTGCCGTGAGGCGTTCGCCGTCCTCGACCGCAACCGGCGGTACGTCAACCTCAGCCCCTACGGCGAACCACAGCTCGGCAGACGCGGGTTGTACGACTCGCTCGGCGGCCGCAGCGACGCGAAGCAGGCCCAGATGGCCATGCTCTGGGTGCTGAACCTCTCCGACGGCGAGCACAGTCTGCTGGACGTCGCCGAGCGGTCGGGGCTGCCGTTCGACACCGTCGCCGCCGCGGCCGACGCCCTGCGCGGCGCCGGGCTGATCAAGGCGTGACGCCGATGACCACCGAGGAGGAGAAGCCCACGGCGAAGGCGGCGACGGCCGGATCGGCCCGCAGGGCCATCGCCGGCCGGCTGTCCTGGGGACTGGCCGACCAGGCGGCCTCCAGCATGACCAACTTCGCGGTGGGCATCTACGTGGCACGCTCGCTCGGACTGGCCGCGTTCGGCGTGTTCAGCCTGGCCTGGGTGACCTACGGGGTGGTGCTCAGCGTCTCCCGGGGGCTGGCCACCGACCCGCTCGTGGTGCGCTTCAGCGGCGTGTCGGACACCTCCTGGCGCGGGGCGGTGGCCCGGTCGTCGGGTACCGCGCTCGGCGTGGGCACCGCCATCGGCGCCGCGTGCCTGGTGGTCGGCCTCGCTGTCGGCGGCGGCGTGGGGCCCGCGTTCGCGTGCCTCGGCGTCATGCTGCCGGGGCTGCTGCTGCAGGACGCCTGGCGGTACGCGTTCTTCGCCGCGGGCGCCGGGCGGAAGGCGTTCGTCAACGACTGCGTGTGGGGCGTCACGCTGGTCCCGGCCATGGTGGTGGCGGCCCGCGTGGGCAGCGTGGCCGCCTTCGTGCTCGCCTGGGGCGGGTCCGCCGCCGCGGCCGCGGTGTACGGCTGCTTCCAGTCCGGGATCCGGCCCCGGTTGGCCGGAGCGCGCGACTGGCTCCGTGAGCACCGGGACCTCGGCTACCGGTACCTGGTCGAGAACACCTGTGTCAGCGGCGCCGGCCAGGTGCGGGCGTACGGGCTCGGCGCGATCGCCGGGGTCAGCGCGGTGGGCGTCATCCGGGGCGCCGAACTGCTGCTCGGCCCGTTCCTCGCCGTGCTGATGGGGCTGTCGCTGGTCGCCGTCGCGGAGGCGGCACGGGTGCTGCGGCGGGCCCCGCACCGGCTCGGCGCCTTCTGTCTCCTGCTGGGCGGCGCGCAGGCCGTCGCCGCGCTGCTCTGGGGCGCGGCGCTGCTGCTGGTGCCGGACAGGGCCGGCGAGTTCGTGCTCGGCGGGGTCTGGCACGCCGCGTCGGAGCTGATCGTGCCGGCCACGCTGGGCGTGGCGGGCGCCGGCCTCGGCACCGGCGCGGCGGCCGGGCTGCGCGCGCTCGGCGCGGCCCGGCGCAGCCTGCGCTGCCAGTTGTTCGCCTCCGCCTGCTATGTCGGCGGTGGGCTCGGCGGGGCGGCCGCGGCCGGCACGGTCGGCTCGGCGTGGGGCGTCGCCGCCGCGACCGTCTGCGGCTCGGCCGTGTGGTGGCTGCACCTGCGGTCCGCCCTGCGCGAGCGCCACCGAAATCCCCTTCGTGAAGTGAGGACGCCATGACCGCCCTTCCCCGGTTGAGCATCGGCCTGCCCGTGTACAACGGCGAGGAGTACCTCGCCGAGTCGCTCGACGCCCTGCTCGGCCAGACCTACGAGGACTTCGAGCTGGTCATCTCCGACAACGCGTCGACCGACGGCACCCGGGACATCTGCCGCCGCTACGCGGCGAAGGACTCGCGTATCCGGTACATCCGGCTGTCCCGGAACATCGGCGCCGCGCCGAACCACAACCATGTGTTCACCGAGTGCCGTGGCGAGCTGTTCAAGTGGGCGTCGCACGACGACCTGTACGCCAGGGACCTGCTGCGGGCCTGCGTGGCGGCGCTGGACGAGCGGCCTGACGTGATCCTGGCGCACAGCGGCCAGGCGGTCGTCGACGGCGACGGCCGGGTGAAGGTCCCGTACGCGTACGGCCTCGCCACCGACTCGCCGCACGCGCCGGAGCGATTCCGCAGCCTGCTGTTCGAGCCCGGTGGCGACGACTTCTACGGGGTGATGCGGGCCGACGTGCTGCGCCGGGTGAAGCCGCACGACAGCTACCACCACGCGGACCGCACGTTCGTCGCCGAGATCACCCTGCACGGGCCCTTCCACCAGGTGCCGGAGCTGCTGTACTTCCGCCGCGACCACCCCACCCGCGCCGAGCGGGCGAACCCGTCCAAGCGCTCCCGGTGCGTCAACCTGGACCCGCGCCGGGCGGGCCCGCTGCACCCGACGCCCCGGCTCATCGCCGAGTACGTCTGGGGCTTCGTCTCGGCGATCCGGCGGGCGCCGCTGTCCCCGGCCGACCGGCGCGCGTGCCACCGCCATCTGGCCGCCTGGATGGCCAGCCGGGTCCGGCCTGGCGCGGGCGAGCGGGTCGAGGACCGGGCGCCGGTCGACCCGGCCGGGCTCGCCGTCTCCGTCGACGCCCTCGTCGCCGGGCGTGAGGGCCGTACGGGGAGGCAGGCGTGACCGCCACCCGCGTCGGGGTGTTCGGCCTGCTCGGCTCCGGCAACCTCGGCAACGACGGGTCGCTGGAGGCCGTGCTCGGCTACCTCCGCGCCGAGCACCCGGAGGCGGTCGTGGACGCGCTGTGCGGCGGACCCGAAGTCGTCACGGCCCGGTACGGGATCCCCGCGACGCGGCTGCACTGGTACCGCGGCGAGTACCGGACCGCGTCGCGTGCGGGCGCCATCGCGGCGAAGGGCATCGGCAAACTCCTCGACGTCTTCCGCACCGCCGCCTGGGTGCGCCGGCACGACGTGGTCATCGTGCCGGGCATGGGCGTGCTGGAGGCCACGCTGCCACTGCGGCCGTGGGGCTTCCCGTACGCGCTGTTCCTGCTCTGCGCGACCGGCCGGCTGCTGCGGACCCGGGTCGCGCTCGTCGGCGTCGGCGCCGCCGCGATCGGCGACCGGCCGACCCGCGCCCTGGTGCGCTGGTCGGCGCGGCTCGCCGCGTACCGGTCGTACCGGGACACCCTGTCCCGCGACGCGATGCGGGCGATGGGCGTGGACACCGCGCGCGACGAGGTCTACCCGGACCTGGCGTTCGCGCTGCCGGTGCCACCGGCGGGCGCCCCGGGTCCGCCCGGTCCGCCCGGCCTGGTCTGCGTCGGGGTCATGGACTTCCACGGCGGCAACGACGACCGCGCCCGGGCCGAGGAGATCCACCGGCGCTACCTCGACGGGACGACCCGCTTCGTCCGCGCGCTGGTCGACGACGGCAGGCCGGTCCGGCTGCTCACCGGCGACGCGTGCGACGCCCCGGTGGTCGCCGCGATCCTCGACGCGGTGGACTCGCCGCTGGTCACCGCCGCCGACGCGGGGTCGCTGGCCGACCTGATGAAGGAGACGGCGGCCGCCGACACCGTGGTGGCGACCCGGTACCACAACCTCGTCTGCGCGCTGAAGGCCGGCACGCCGACGCTCGCCCTCAGCTACGCGGCGAAGAGCGACGCGCTCATGGACCGGATGGGCCTCGGCGCGTACCGCCACCCGGCCCGCGAGGTCGACGCCGACCGGCTGCTTGAGCGGTTCCGGGCGCTGGAGAAGCACTCGGCTCAGCTGCGGCAGACGCTCGCGGAACGGAACCTGGTCGCCGCGCGGCGACTCCGCGAGCAGTTCGACGCGTTGACCACGGCCCTGTTCCCCACCGCCGACCACCCCCCTCGGGAGACCCAGTGAAAGCGACCGAAGTCCCGCAGATCGCGGGCGCGTACCTCTTCGAGCCGACGCCCTACCCCGACGAACGCGGCTTCTTCTGCCGCACCTTCGACGCCGACGTGGTCCGCTCGGCGGGCCTCGACCCGTACGCCTTCGTCCAGGACAGCGTGTCCCGCTCGGCCCGGGGCGTGCTGCGCGGCCTGCACCTGCGCTCCGGCGCCGGTGAGGCCAAGCTGGTGCGGTGCTCGTACGGGAGGATCTTCGACGTCGTCGTGGACCTCAGGCCGGACTCGCCGACCTACCGCGACCGGGCCTTCTTCGAGCTGTCCGACGAGACGCAGGCGACCCTGTACATACCGGCGGGCTGCGCGCACGGTTTCCAGGCGCTGACCGAGACCGCCGACACCTCGTACCGGATCGACCGCCCGCACGATCCGGCCGAGGACGTGGCGATCGCCTTCGACGACCCGGAGCTCGCCGTTCCCTGGCCGTTGCCGGTCACGTCGATGTCCCGGCGTGACCGGGAGGCGCCGGGCCTCGCCGACGCCCTGCGACGACAGGAAGGGTGACGCCGACGTGGAAGAGTTCCTCCTCCCCCGGTCACGGGTGGCGAACGAGCGGCTGCACGCCCTGATCCCCGGGGGCGCGCACACCTACGCCAAGGGCGACGACCAGTACCCCGAGCACCTGGCCCCGGTCATCAGCCACGGGCGCGGTGCCCACGTGTGGGACGTCGACGGCAACCGCTACGTCGAGTACGGCTCCGGCCTGCGGTCGGTCAGCCTCGGCCACGCCCACCCGCGCGTGGTCGAGGCGGTGCGGCGGGAGATCGACCGGGGCGGCAACTTCGTCAGGCCGTCCATCGTGGAGGCCGAGGCCGCGGAACGCTTCCTGGCGACGGTGCCGACCGCCGAGATGGTGAAGTTCGCGAAGAACGGCTCCGACGCCACCACGGCCGCGGTGCGCCTCGCCCGCGCCGCCACCGGGCGCCCGCGCGTGGCCGTCTGCGCCGACCATCCGTTCTTCTCCGTGGACGACTGGTTCATCGGCACCACGCCGATGTCCGCCGGCATCCCGGCGGCGACCACCGACCTCACCGTGGCGTTCCCGTACGGGGACCTGGCCGCCACGGAAGAACTGCTCACCCGCTACCGGGACGAGATCGCCTGCCTGGTCCTCGAACCCGCCACCCACACCCAGCCCTCCCCCGGCTCTCGGCTCCTCCCCCAGGCGCTACGAGCCGGGGGGTACCCCCCGAGCGGGGCAGACGCCACCGCCGGCTACCTCGCCGGTCTGCGCGAGCTGGCCGACCGGCACGGCTGCGTGCTGGTCTTCGACGAGATGATCACCGGCTTCCGCTGGTCCGAGGCGGGCGCCCAGGGCCTGTACGGCGTCGTCCCCGACCTCTCCACGTTCGGCAAGGCCCTCGGCAACGGATTCGCCGTCGCCGCGCTGGCCGGACGCCGCGAGCTGATGGAGCGGGGCGGACTGCGGCACTCCGGCGAACGGGTGTTCCTGCTGTCCACCACGCACGGCGCGGAGACGCACTCCCTGGCCGCCGCGATGGCCGTACTCTCCACCTACGCCGAAGAGGGCGTCACCGCGCGGCTGCACGCCCTCGGCGAGCGGCTGGCCGCCGGTGTCCGCGACGCCGCGGCCGGCATGGGCGTCGGCGACCACGTGGTCGTCCGGGGCCGGGCCAGCAACCTGGTCTTCGCCACCCTCGACCAGAACCTGCGGCCGTCGCAGGAGTACCGCACCCTGTTCCTGCGCAGGCTCATCGCGGGCGGGGTGCTGGCCCCGTCGTTCGTGGTGAGCAGCGCGCTCAGCGAGGCCGACATCGACCACACCGTCGACGTGGTGGCCCAGGCATGCGCGGTGTACCGGAAGGCGCTGGACGCGGGCGACCCCGGCCCGTGGATGGGCGGACGCCCGGTGAAGCCGGTCTTCCGCCGCCTGGCCTGACGTGACGTGACATGCCGTGTGGTCAGCGGCGCCGCGGCCGCACGGCGTCGGCCGAACGGTCGACCAGCCAGGCGGCCGCGGGCGCCACCGCCAGCGCGGTGCACCAGCCGCCGATGGCGTCGGTCGGGTAGTGCGCGCCCAGCACGACCTGCGCCCAGCCCATGGCGGCGCCGGCGACCAGCGCCGCGCCGCACACGACCGACGTCCCGGCCGTCCTGCCGAGACCGAGCCGGCGGACCGCGAGCAGCGCCACCACGAGGGCGAGCGCGGTGAGGAAGGCGGTGTGCCCGCTCGGAAAGGCCAGGTTGCCTCCACCATGGATGGTGCGCCCCACCAGGGGCTTGAGCCCCGTCGTCGTCACCACGGCCAGACCTGGCCCGACGAGGACGAGCACCGCCGCGCGCGGACGCCGCAGCAGGAGGCAGCCCGTCACGGTGGCCGCGACCAGCGCCGCCGCTCCCACGGGCTCTCCCAGGAAGTCCGTGGCCAGGGCGGCATACCGCCACGTCGGACCCGCGCCGTCCACCGCCGACAGGATCCGCGCGTCCACCTCGCCGGGCTCGCCCCGACCGGCGTACAGGACGCCGAGCGCGGCGACCGCCAGCGCGGCCAGGGCCGCGATCAGCCCGAGCGACACGCGCAGCGACGGGACGAGCACCGCGCGCGCCGACCGGCCGGTCACGCACCCGCTCTGTCCGAGCGGCCCACCACGCTGTCGCTCATCGACGTGGTCTTCGGTCTCCGCTGACGCCGCCCCCACCACCAACGCCCCCCACCGCTTCCGACGTGGCCCTCCTCGCCACCCTGCCCACCGGCGCGGTCGCGGCAAACCGGGCGTCGGGAAACCCGCATGCCCCGACCACTCTGCCGTGCCGGAGCCGCGGAGTGGTCCGGGTCGCGGCCGCGTCACTCATGAGCGATGACGGCGACGGGCACGGCGCTGTGGTGGATCACCGCATGGGTGACGGAGCCGATGTGCGCGCCCACCCCCCTGTGTACGCGTCGGCCGACCACCACCAGGTCCGCGTCCGCCGCCGCGCGCAGCAGCAGGGGGGCGGGCCCGCCGACGGACGATCGCTCCACGATGTCCACCGAAGGGAACCTCTGCCGCCACGGCCCCACCGCCTCGGCGAGACGCCGCGCGATGTCCGGGCCCATCTCCCGCTCGGCTGCCACAAGGGCCGAGGCGTCGCGCACCACGGGGGGAATCGACCATCCGTACAGCGCGAGCAGGCGGACACCACGGCGCGCGGCCTCCTGGAAACCGAAGTCGAGGAGCGGGTCGAAGAACTGGTCGATGTCGACGCCGACGACCACGTCCCGGGCGGAACCGGCCACGGCGTCCTGGTCCGGCCCGGTCTCCCGCTCCGGTGCCCGGACCAGCACGACAGGTCGCTCCGTGGCACTGATCGTCGCCATGCCGACCGAGCCGAGGAGGAAACCCCGCACACCGCTCAGCCCCCGCGAGCCGAGCACCAGAAGACCGGCCTCGGCCGCCTCACCGGCCAGAGCGGCGGCGGGCCGCCCGGACAGGTGCCGCGTGTCGATCTCCACAGACGGGTGCTCTCGCCTCACCGTGTCCGTGACCTCGGCCAGCAGCTCCACGGCCCAGCGGCCCCGCGCGTCGGCGCCGACCTCCGGTACGGTCACCGCGCCCGACCACTCGTCCGCGTGCACGATCCGCAGCGGCACACCGCGCAGTTCCGCTTCGCGCGCGGCCCACAGGGCGGCCGCGATGCTCTCGGGCGACCCGTCCACACCGACGGCAACCGGACGGGACATGCGGCACCTCCCTTCGGAAGACGGGGGCGACAGCGGGCGCTCATCCCCGGGGCGGACGCGCGTCGCTCCCGCCGCCACACGGTCCGCGAGCCGAGCCGCCCAGGGCTCCGGCCGGGGCACGGGCAGCCGACTGTTCGACTCCTCTGCCGGCGTCTCTTCTGCTTGCGGTCGTCGGCCGGTCTGCTTGCGGTCGTCGGCCGGCGTCTCTTCTGCTTGCGCGTCTTCGGTCGGCGTCCCAGATGTCCAGTATCCCAGAACAGTCCCTGTCGGCCGGTCGGCGTGCTCAGCGCGCCTCGGGGCTGCGGCTCGGCCCGGGGGCCCCGCCCGGGGGCCACGGAATCCCGGCGTGTCCTTCCGCCGACGTCCTGAGCCCGCTGCCGTTCGCGGGGCCGTCCGCGCGTCACGGCGCGGTCAGCGCATGCTCTGCGCCGCCTCCAGGAAACGGCGGACCGCCTGCCGGGCGAGTCGGCGTTGTGCGGCCACCTCGGTCTCGCCGGCGTCGGAGTCGAGCCGCACGGCCCAGGAGGCGAGCTCCTCCTCGGCCTCCCGGGCCGCCCGGATGACGCTGTCCGGGCAGATCACCGACAGATCCCGGCGGCGCTCTGCGAAGCCGCGCACGCCCTGCCGTATCCGGCGTGCCGCGGCCCGTCGGTCCGGCGCGTCGTCGCCGTCCCGGAGCGTCCGCCCCGCGGCGCCGATCGCCGCCGGGACGAGGCGCGGACGCCAGTACCGCCGCCACAGGTACTGCTCGAACTCGTCGTGCCGGAAGCGGTAGGAGATGCCGTCCACCCGGAGGAGGCCGCCCTCGTGAGCCCAGTCCAGAAAGCGCCCGAGCCGCAGCGGAAGGCGGCGGCGCAGGGCCGAACACGCGAGGAAGACGCGGTGCCGCCTGCCGTGCGCCGCGCCCTTGACGGTGCTCCAGCTCTCGACCGACCAGGTCGCGAGGGGGATCCCGAGGACGGCGCCCACGGCCGCCGCTCCCCACACGGACGCGGATATGTCCGCCAGTTCGGTCGCTTCGACGCCCACGAGGTGATACCCCACTGCCAACCCGTAACCACCACCGGCCGTGGCGCCGAACGTCACCCAGTGGACCCTGATGAGCTGGCGGACGGGGACGCCCAGGAGATGTCTGGGCGCGCTGACGTGCAGCACTCCCCCGGGGAGCAGGTCATGACGCCACGCCTCGGCGGCGGCGAGCCAGGTGGCCAGGATCAGCGGCCCGCACAGAGCCAGGTCCACGGTCAGCCCGACGGTGCGGAGCGCGAACCCCGTGACGAACAGGGCCACGGCGCTCGCCAGCGCCGCGTCCACGACGCGCACCAGGCGGCGGCCGCCCAGCGGCCACAGACGGTGCGGTGCCAGATCCGCACGGGCGAGGGAGAGCGTGTAGAGGGAGAGGGTCCCGCGCGTCAGGCGGTACGCGTCGACCTCTCGGTGCCTGGCCAGCAGGGCGAGCCAGGAGTGAACCCGCTCGGCGTCGTAGCGGCGGCGCGGACGCGGGTGCGAGGCCAGGACGGAGGGTACGTACAGCGACATCAGGTACTCCTGGGCCTCCGTCCTCATGTCCTCGGCGACGAGGGAGTCGGCGGCGAGGCGCAGCTGTTCCCGGAACGGCATCCGCTGCCACTCCCACGACCGGTCCCCGCTTTCCGCCTCGAAGCGCCGCAGCAGCGCCTGGTGGCCCCAACGGGACACCAGCTCGGCGGGGTCCCTGCGGCCACCCGGGGCTTCGTCCGTCCAGGCGTGGTAGGCGTGTGCGAGGACCGTCAGCCGCCAGGGCGTGTTCAGTTCCCGGGCCAGCGGCACGCCGGGGGCCGTGCGGACGTCCTCCAGCAGCGGCTCCCACCTGTCGGAGCCGCCCCCGTCCAGCCATGCGCTCTGCCGCCTGAGGTACGCCAGCGCCGTCTCCACCGGTACGTCCAGGAGTTCGGCGCGGGCCGCGCCGGCGAGCGGTACCGGTACCCCGAGACTCTCGTACGCGTTCGTCCGGCAGGTGACGACCACGTTTCCCGGTCGCCTCCGGTTGCCGCGCAGATAGGCGAGCAGCGCCCTCGCGCGGGGACGGGCGGTGTCGTCCCGGCCGTCCAGTTCGTCCAGCCCGTCGAGCACGAGGACCGCGTCGTCGATCACCCGCTCCACGAGCCCCCGGGACCGTCCGTAGGTGACCGAGACCTGTTCCACGAGCCAGCTCCGGAACGCCCGGTGATATCCCTCGTCCGCCGGACCGACCTGTTCCGGGGGGCCGGACCACGACGACAGCCGCAGCAGGACGGGGACTCCGCACGCGCCCTCGGCGTGCCGGGCCGCCAGTTCCAGGGTCAGGGCCTTGGCGAGCAGCGACTTGCCTCCGCCCGGCCCGCCGGTCACCGCGAGCCGTCGGCCGCCGTTGTCCGGCAGTGCCAGATAGTGGTCCGCGATGCGTTCCCACTCGCCCTCGGATACGGCTCCGGCCCCGTCGTCCAGGACACCGGGCGGCGGCGTGAAGCGGAACCGGACCGGCATGACCACCCGGCTGGGGCCCAGGATGTTGTCGTACTGCCGCCGCTCGTGGGCGCGGACGGCCTTCGCCAGAACGCCCTCCGCGCCGTTCTCCCGCTCGCGCAGGTACTGGCGGACCGGGATCACGAGCCCCAGAGCCGCGAAGAGGGCGCCCAGCCCGCCCATCATCGCGCCGAACGGGTCCACGTCCCCCTTCGGCAGCGAGCGGAACAGGCTGACGGCCCCGGCGCACAACAGCACGACGCCCAGCACGGCCCCCGCACGCCACCAGCGAGTGCGCCCCCGTACCGTCACGCAGAACCCTCCGCCCCGGCTCCCCGGCCGCCGTCGCCCTCCGCGTCCGCCCGCGAAGATCGCGGAACCCACGTTAGCCGGAAGCGTCGCCCAGGCAACCCATCCCCCTTATGCCAGGGGGGCGTTGTGGTTGGTAGGGCGAGGAACGCCCCGTTCTCCTGCGGCGTCGGCGCCCGGCCCGGCCACCCGTGCGGAGCCGGCCGGCTCCAGCACTTCCCGACCGGCGTCACCTTGCCGACGTCGCGAACGAGTTCCACGGGATCGGGTAAGGCGGCCATGGGGGTGCTGCTCGTTCAGGTCGTGCCCGGTCTCGCCATCGCCGTGACGTCCAGCGGCCCCAGCACCGTCCGCCGCAGATCGGTGAAGCCGAAGCGGCGGTAGAAGGGCACGTTCGCGGGGTCGGCCGTAGTCAGGAAGAAGCCCGCAGGGGCAGCCGTGGCCTCGAGCACATGGTCGAGGAGGAATCGTCCGGCGCCGCGCCCCGCGGTGTCGGGCCGGACCCCGATGAACTCCAGCGTCCACGCGCCTGCCGGCGCCACGGCTTCGGTGTGGTGCAGATAGCGCAACGTCCTCCACAAGGCGGCCGGGCCGCAGCGGACGCCCGTCCGGGCCGCCCAGACCGCACGGTCCGACGCCCCTGGCACCGCCTCTGACGGCGTGAGGACCGCGCAGGCGACCGGCTGCCCGCCTGGGGTCGTGAGCGTGTACCGGAGGGCACCGGGGAGTGTGGCGTGGGCCCGCAGAGTGGCTTCGAACCAGTGGGCCCGTACGGTCTCCGAGACACCGCAGATCCATGAGACGGCCGGCTCCCGGGCGAAGGCAGCGGCCAGGGTGCGGGCGCAGATGGCGGGATCCGGGTTCGAAACGATGCTCCACCTCGGGGCGGCCTCAGACACTGCGCCTCCTCTCCAGCGGCGCCTCGGGGACGAGATGACAGACGACCAGCTTCAGGAAGAACAGCGGTGCGAACCAGCCGAGTACGGCAGGCACCTCCAGCCAGAACAGATTGACCAGGACGGCGGCCATCAGGACCGCCATCGCGACAGGGCGCTTGAGGTGCAGCGGCGTGAACTCCACAACGGCCGCCCCGGCGAGCAGCAGGGCACCATTGGCGAGCGCCCAACGCCAGTCACCCGACAGGACGACGAACCCCATGGCCGCGAGGTGGATCAGGTGCGCGGCGACGAACAGCAGCCGCGCCCGCCTGGCCCCGGGATCCGGGCGGTGGTACCAGCGTTTCGCCGCGTTGGTCGCGTTGGTGAGCACTCCGCCGATGAGATCCAGTCCCACCAGCGCCACCACGGCGAACCGCACTCCGGACCACTCGTGCCAGGCTGCCGAAGACCACACGCCGACGGCCAGGAGCAGGCCGCAGCCGACGAGGCCGGCGATCTCCACCGCCGACTCGGAACGCGACTTGCCCGGCCCCATGAACCGCTCCACACGGCCCGCGAGCCCGGGCGGGGTCGCGGGTATGTCCCAGACGATCTTGAGGTCAGTGCGCATCGGTGTTCCCCTCGCCGAAGACGGGCGTGGTCTCGGTCCACAGTCCGCGCAGCAGACTCCACAGCTGCGCACTCTCCTCGCCTTCCACCGAGCCTTCGGGGGTGGGCGAAGCCTTCATGCGTGCGAGCGCCCACGTGTCGGCGGCCCGGACGACCGCCGCCGTCACCGTCACCAGCAGCCCGTGGTCCACGTCGGTACGGATGACGCCCAACGTCTGCCCGTTCGAGACCAGGTCGTCGAACCAGTCCAGCCACGGCCCGTCACGCGTGTTCTCGATGGCCGCGTCGGCGAGGGCCAGATCGTCCGGGTGGTCCCGCAGATGGGCCGCGAGCGCACCGGCGCTCGCGTCGAGGCGGGACCAGAACGCGGCCTCCTCGTGCGCCGCGACCCAGGGGCCAAGGGCTCCGAGCAGACGCCCGAGCACGCCGTCGAGCACGGCGGAGAGCAGGTCCTCCCGACCGTCGAAGTAGTGGTAAGCCGCGGTCTTCGAGAACCCCGCGGCCTCGATGATCTTGTTGTAGGAGGCGGCCTCGGTGCCGTGGTCGGCGAAATGGCGGCGCGCCACGCCAAGGATCCGCTCCTGGCGTTCGGCGGGAAGGCGATCGAATCGAGGCAAAGGCATGTACTCATACTACGCACCAGCGGGGTGCACCACCAGTACACCCATGAGCAGGCGAGGCCCGGCATGTCGCGACGCCCGCGTCCGTGCGGCACGTTGACACGGGCCCACCGGCGACGCCGACACATAGGGAGACCGACAACACGCCTCACGGATTTATCTTCCAAATCCGTGATTGGTGACAAAGGAGCTACTCCGCCCCGACGTGCTGGAGCAGCGGACGACGACGCCGCCCCGGGCCGGCGGCGACACCGTCGAGACCAGCGACGTCTGGGTGGTCGGCGAGGAGGGGCCGCGTGAGGCCGGCGCCGGCGATTCCCCACGCCGATCCGCTCGCTCTGCCGCCTCGACGGCCATCTCGGACCGATTCCCGCCCACCTCGTCTCGCCGCACCGCCTGACGCGCCTCTACGGCGAACTCGCCGACCACCGGCGAGGGGAGGGGCCGGGGGTCAGTCCGCGCGCTGCTCGCTGCGGCGGGCGGCACGCGCCCGGTTGCCGCAGCCGATCGAGCACCACGCTTGATCCCGCCTGCGCGCGAGGAAGAACATTCCGCAGCTCGGCGCGGGGCAGCGCCGCAACCGCGCCCGCTCCGGCCCGGCGGCCAGCACGAGCGCCTGCCGGGCGACCGCCGCCGCGACCGGCCCGCCGGCCTCCCGCTCCGCGAGGTGGCCGGCGTCGTCGACCCGGAAGGTCACAGGGGCCCGCGCGGCCAGCGCGTTGAGTCGCGCCCTCGCCGGCCCGGGTAGCGGCGCCTGCCGCGCCGCCGCGTCCAGCGCGGCCCTGACGGGGGCGCGCAGCTCCGCCAGATCCTCCAGGGGGAGGTCGGCGAGCTCCCGGTCGCACGCCTTCTCCCGCCAGCACGCCAGGAGCTCCGGTTCGGCCAGCAGGTCGACGTCGCCGCCCCCGTGACCCGCTCCGACGACGACGGTGTTGGCCACGTCGAGGACCGGACGCTCGCCGATCCACGGCATCTCGCGCAGGTTCTTGAGGGACATGCCACCAACCTACCGGACCCACGGATTCGCTGGGCTGAATCCGTGATAGCTTCCACTCACGGATTCAGCAATCCAAATCCGTGAGACGATAAGGGAAGGGTTCCATGAGCACGACCATCGAATACGTCCGCTTCGCCTGCGCCGACCCCGACCAGCTGACCGCCCACCGCACCAGGCTGATAAGCCTCCTGCGCGAGCGGTACGGGTCCGACTTCCTCGGCGCGCACCTCGCCCGGTACGAGGACGGCTCCCTGCTCGACCTCATCCTCTGGGCCTCCCCGGAGGCAGCCGCCCGCGCGGCGGAGGAGATGCCCGGGGACCCGGCCGCCGGGGAGTTCTTCAGCCTGATCGGCGAGGTCCACGAGATGCGGCACGCCGAAGTACTGCACAGCACGCAGCAGTAGCCGAACCGGCACCTGCGGCCTGCGACCGCGTGGGCGGGCAGGCCGCAGGTGCCGGAACCGGACGAGAGGGCAGAGCCGTACCCACGGCCGACGAACTGATCACCCCTCGCGCCTCGGACCTGTCGGCCTCCGTCATCACGGCGGGCCCCGCACCGGCCACTGCCCTCCTCGGGCTGCGGGGCCCTGGTGGAGGGTCTCGCTGCCAACCGACGCGTCACCACCGTGAAGGAAGCCGTCCCCGCCGACCTTCCGGACGCCTGCCCGGCCTTCGCCGACATCGTCCGAGCGGCCCTGCGCCGACCCGAATCCGCCGGCTGGATGGCCTTCCCCGTCCGACGCGGCAGTCGCCGAACGCGCCTGGGGCCGGCATGTTCGAGTCCGCGCTCGATCCGCTCGCAGGCCCCTCCCCCCTGCTCACCACGGAGCCCGGAAGCGGCCCTCACCGGCAGCACCCCTCACCTTCCGGTCGGGGACCCGTTACGGAGCGAGCTGCGCGCGACCGCGCCCGGCCCGCGCCCGGCCCGAGCCCGGGCGGCGCAGGTGGTGTGCCGGTGGATGTCCTGCGAGCCGATCAGGCGGCCCCCGGCCGGCGGTGTGCGGCACGACGATCCGCCCTTCATCGTCCCCGCCAACACCGTCATCGCCCCCCGCCACCACCGTCGTCGTCGACGATCCGACCCGTCAGGCTCCTTGACCTCCTCGCGCCCGGAAGTCGTCCATGAGCCGGCTGAGGTAGTCCCGCGCCCCGCGTCCGCCGTCGGCGAGTGCCGCGGCCTGGCCGGCCCACAGGCTGCTGAGATCCTCCCGCCCCTGGGCACCGGCTTCACGACGGATGGACTGCATCAGTGCGCTCTGCACGGGGTACGCGGGCACGATCTCCTCATACGGGGTCATTTCATGGACGAACCGGTTGGCGATCCCGCGGGCGGTGCGGCCCGTGAAGAGGCGCGTGAGAACGGTGGTGCGCGCCTCAGGGGAGCCGAGCGCCCGTTTGTGGGCAGCGCTCGCCCCTGATTCGCGGGTGGCGAGGAAGGCGGTGCCGATCTGGACGGCGTCGGCGCCCAGGGTGAGAGCCGCGGCCATCCCCCGGCCGTCGGCGATCCCGCCGGCCGCGATGACGGGGACGCTCACGGCGTCGGCGACCTGGGGCACGAGCGAGAACGTCCCCACGAGCGACTCCCGTACCGGCCGCAGGAAGGCGCCCCGGTGGCCGCCGGCATCGGCGCCGGAGGCCACGACGGCGTCGACGCCGGCGCGCTCCAGTGCGACGGCCTCGTCCACGGTGGTCGCCGTGCCGATCACCGCGATGCCGCGGCGGCGGGCCTCGTCCATGACTCTTCGGGGCGGGAGGCCCATCACGAAGCTGATGACCGGGGGCGCCGCCGCGAGCAGCGCGTCCACCTGGGCGTCGAAGTCCGGCCCCCGTGTGACGTCATCGGCCGCCACGGCGGGCAGCCCGAGTTCGTCGTAGTAGGGGTGCAACCGCCGGATGTGCGGAGCCAGTTCGGCAGTGTCCGGCCACGGTCCGACCTCGTCCTGCCGGGGGATCCACAGGTTGACGGCGAACGGGCGGCTGGTGCGGGTCTTCAGCTCTCCGACGAGGTCCGTGATCTCTCGCGGGGCGAGGATGTGCGCCCCGTAGGAGCCCAGTCCGCCTCCTTCGGACACGGCTGCGGCCAGGGCGACCGAGGACAGGCCCCCGCCGAACGGGCCCTGCACGACGGGAAGGGCGATGCCCAGCAGATCACCGAGGCGCCCGGCGCTCACGCCGTCACCACCAGGGCTTCGACGGCCGTGCGGCCATGCGCGAACTGCAGCGCGGTCCTGGCGACATGCTCGCCAAGGTGCCGTGCGGTCCGCAGATCGGCCTCTGCGGGGGACTCTTCCGGTCCGAGATCGGAGGGCGACTGCGCCATGGCTCCCACGAACGAGCCCAGCCGGTTCAGGTCATCGGGGCTGCCGCCGGAGCTGTAGATCCAGCCGGGCATCAGGCCCAGCGGAACCCAGTTCATACCGTGCTGGGCCGCCAGCACCGTCATCGACAGCAGCGCGTTGTCCTTGTTGCCATTCACTCCCGCCGAGTTGGTGAAACCGGCGGCGAGCTTGCCCTGCCACCCGCGCGCGGCCCAGATGGGGGCACTGGCCTCCACGAAGCGCTGGAACTCCGCCGAGGTGGCACCCATGTACGTGGGGGAGCCGAAGACGATCGCCTCCGCCTCCGCCAGGGCCGCCCACAGGCCCTCGTCAAGCGTGGAAACGTCCCGCAGATCGGCCAGGACGCCGGGCACCGCCGCGGCGCCCTCGGCCACGGCCGCCGCCTGCCGGGCCGTATGCCCGTATCCGCTGTGGTAGGCGATGACGACAGAGATGGGTACGGACACGTGGCCCTCCATGAAGTGGTGTACGCCCCGGAATCGGGGTGAACGGGCGACCGGACGCGGATGTCGGGGCCGTCCCGCGAGAACCACACTAGACGACCGGTCAACTATTACGCCACCCGGCGCACCTCCTGAATTAGTTGACCGACCGTATACTTACCTCCATGGGACGCACCAGCACCGCACGCGAGCGGCTCCTCGACGCCGCCGGCGAACTCATGCAGCACCGGGGGTACAGCAGCCTCGGAGTGGCGGAGATCTGCGCCGCGGCAGAGGTCAAGAAGGGCAGCTTCTACCACTTCTTCACCTCGAAGCAGGACCTCACACTGCAGGCGGTCAACGCCTACTGGGCTGGTCAGCGCCGCGCCTGGACCGTCGAGCTGGACGGTCCGGACCCCGCCCTCGTCCGGCTCCGCCGACTGCTGGAGGGCATGGCGCAGGTCCAGCGGCAGAGAAAGGAGACGTGCGGCACGGTCGACGGCTGCCTGCTCGGGAACCTCACCCTCGAACTCAGCACGCAGGAACCCGACGTGCGCGCCAGGCTGGAAGAGATCTTCGACGAGCAGACCGCGCTGATCGGCGGCGTGCTCGCCCAGGCCGCGGACGAAGGCGACATCCCTCGCGAGCACGCCGAACAGTCGGTCGCCCGCGCAGTGATCGCCCATCTGGAGGGGCTGGTGCTGTTCGCCAAACTCAAGAACGACCCCGCGGTCCTCGACACCCTCTGGCCCCACACACTGCTCCTCCTCAGCGCCGAAGGGCCGTAGACAGCCCCGGTACGGACACGGACTGGCGGGCCTTGCGACACGACGGCAGCGGCGGCCGCACCCACCAGGGGCCGCGCCCGTGCGGGAGAGGGACCGTCGTGACGCGGCCGTTGCGCGGGGCCCGGAGTGGGACGGTGGCACGGACGCCGGTGGGGCGGACGGGGCCGGTGGTGGAGGCGATGGCGTCAGGGGCCTCCGGCGTACCCGAACTCGTCGACCGCCCTTCAACCGCCCGTACGGCCGCCCAGCGGGAGCCGCGCGGCCGGAGTGGACGGGTCACCGCGCGGCCTTCATCGCCCGGCCTCGGCGCGCCGGCGGTGAGGCGCTCGGTGTCCCGGGCTGCGACAGGCGGCCGGATTCCGTCGTCCGTCGTCCGTGGTGAGGCTGGTGAGGGCGAACAGCGGAGAGGGGGAATCTGCCGTGCTCGATATGCCTCCGTGTCATGGATGAGCCTCTTCCGACCACGTAGGCTCCCGACGTATGCACGTGGTCGCCGTTCTCGCACTCGACGGAGTGTCAGCCCTCGATCTGGCCATCCCCTGCCAGGCGTTCGCGATCCCCACAGGCCACGACGGAACACCAGCCTACGAGGTGCGCGTCTGTGCCGATCGGGCGGTGGCGGCGATGGCCGGCCCGGTCGAGCCGTTCCGTATCTCCTCCTCGTACGGCTGGGACGACGTCCTGGGCGCGGGGACCGTTGTCGTACCCGGCATCCCGCACGACCAGGTCCCGTCCGCGCGGGCGCTCCGACTGTTACGGGAGGCGGCGGCCGGCGGGGCCCGCATCGCCTCGATCTGCACGGGCGCCTTCGCTCTGGCCCACGCCGGGCTCCTGGAGGGGCGCCGCGCGACCACCCACTGGCGGTTCGCCGACGTGCTCGCGGAGCAGTTTCCGGGCACGCGTGTGGACCCGTCGGTGCTCTACGTGGACGAGGGCCGGATCCTGACCTCGGCCGGGATCGCCGCCGGGCTCGACCTGTGCCTGCACATGATCCGCCGCGACCACGGCGCGGCGGTGGCCGCGAAGGCCGCGCGCACGCTGGTGATGCCGCCCCAGCGAACGGGAGGACAGGCGCAGTACATCGAGTACCGGGCGCCCGAGGAGGACACGGCCGACCTCGGTGACACCCTGCAGTGGATGCGCGGCAAACTCGGCGAACCACTGAGCCTGGCCGACATCGCCGCCCACGCGATGACGAGCCGCCGCAGCCTGGCCCGGCACTTCCGCGCCCAGACCGGGACCACGCCGCTGCGCTGGCTGCTCGCGCAGCGCGTCCAGCGCGCCCGGGAACTCCTGGAGACGACGGCGCTGCCGCTGACCCGGGTGGCGGAGGAGTGCGGGTTCGGCTCCGTCGAGACGCTGCGCCACCACTTCGCACGGCAGGTCGGCACCACACCGTCCGCCTACCGGGCGGCCTTCCGCGTCTGAGCGGCGGGGCGGAGGGCCGTCAGGCGCGCGGAGGTTGGCCGCATCTTGCGCACCAGCGGCACGCGTGCCCGTTTCGCGGGTCTCGGGCCGCCGGAAGACTGGGCGTGTTCCCACGTCCCGGCGGCCTCGTACACCACGCCGCCACTCCTCACGGAGGCCCCATGTCCACCCGCACCAGCGCGACTTCGCGCCCCGAAGCCACTCCCCCGCGCGCACGCCCGCTGCGCGTCCACACCGTCCTGTACGACGGCGCCGAGGAACAGGACTTCGCCGGTCACGTGGAGGTGCTCGGCATCGCCGGCGAGAAGCTCGTCACACAGTCCTTCGTCCATGCCGAGGGCCCCCGGCGGGTGACGACGTCCGCCGGTATGGAGATCGTGTGCCGGGACGCCTGGGCGCCCCGCTCGGCGGACGTGATCATCGTGCCCGGCGCGGGGTACGGAGACGGCTCCGGGCTCCAACGGGAGATCCGGCGGGGCGTCCTGCCCCGGGCCCTCGCGGCGGCCCCCAGAAAGGGCCTCGTCCTCGGCGCCGTGTGTACGGGCACCATGCTGCTGTCGGCGGCGGGCCTGACGGCCGGGCGCCGCTGCACCACCCACCACATCGCCCGGGACGAGTTGCGCCGGGACGGCGGACACGTGGTCGGCGGCAGGGTCGTCGACGACGGCGACCTCGTCACCTGCGGGGGCGTGACCTCTGGCATCGACCTCGGAATCTGGCTCCTGGAGCGGTTCTTCGGCCCGGACACGGCCTTGTTCGCCGAGGAGGTCCTGGAGTACGAACGCCGGGGCATCGTCAACACCCGCTGACGGCAACCCCTTCTCCCCGGCTGCCCGTCCTCCCCCGGCCTCTTCGCCACGCTGACGCGGAACCCCGCTCTCCTCTCACGAACGGCTGCGCCATGACCACGTACGGCATTCTCCTCTTCGACACCGCCGAGGAACTCGACGTCTCCGGACCCTGGGAGGTCTTCACCACCTCCTCGGCACTGCGCGACCGCGCCGACACCGTTCTGCTGCTCGCCGAGAGCCCCGGCCCGGTACGTTGCGCCAACGGCATGCGGATCCTGCCGGACCACGCACTCGACGGCCACCCGCCCCTGGACGTCCTGCTCGTCCCCGGTGGGTCCGGGGCCCGGGAGGCCGAACCGCACAACCCCCGTGTCACGGAGTGGATCGCCGACCGGGCCGAGCGGGCCGACTGGGTCGTCGGCGTCTGCACGGGCGCCTTCCTCCTCCACGCCGCCGGCCCGGCCCGCGGCCGCCGCGTGGCCACCCACTGGCGGTACGAGGAGGCGCTGGCGGCCCGTGGGGACGTGACCGTCCTGTCCGAACCCCGATACGTCGTCGACGGCAACCTCCTCACCAGCCAGGGCGTGTCCGCCGGAATCGACAGCGCCCTCTGGCTCGTCGGGCACCTGCACGGCCGGGACCACGCGCGCGCCGTGAGGCGTGAGCTCCAGTACGACCCCGCACCCCCCTACCTCGCCGACGAGCCCCCCGCCCACTGAGGCCCTTCCCGCTCCCTGCCGACCACCCGGAAAGAGACGATCCGTGAAGCGACGCACCCTCCTGCGCACCGCGACCGCACTCGGAGCCGCCGGCATCGCCGCCGGCGCCCCCACGCACAGCTCCGCCGCAGCACCACTCCGACGCGAGAGTGCCGACTCCCTTCGCGTGCACGTCGTGCTCTTCGATGGCGTCGAGGAACTCGACCTCGCGGCCCCCTACGAGGTGTTCGCCGCGTCCGACTACTTCACCGACCGCACCGTCGAGGTCCGCTACGTGGCCCTCGGCGGCCCTCGCACCGTCACCGCCGCCTACGGCACCCGCCTGCGCGCCGACCACGCCTGGGCCCCGGAAGAGGCCGACCTGCTGGTCGTTCCCGGCGGTGGCTACGCCCGCCGGGAGGACCCCGGCGTCTGGGCCGAGATCCAGCGGGGCGTCCTGCCCCGGGCGCTGGCGCGGGCCCCCCGGCCGGGACTCACCATCAGCGCCCTGTGCACCGGCGTGATGCTCCTGTCCGCCGCCGGCCTGACCAACGGCCGGCCCTGCACCACCCACCACCGGGCCAAGGCCGACCTGGAACGACAGGGCGGGGTCCTGAAGAACGCCCGCGTCGTCGACGACGGTGACCTGGTGACCGCCGGGGGCGTCACCTCCGGCCTGGACCTCGCACTCCGGCTGGTCCGCCGCGAACTCGGCGTCGACGCCGCGCTCGGCCTGGAGAGCATGCTGGAGTACGAGGCCCGCGGCACCGTCTGGACCGCGCGCCGGAACAGCGCCTGACCCCGGCACCGGCCCGGCTCGGGGCCGTCGCACGCCGACGGCCCTCGCCGGTCCGGCCGTCGACGCCTTCTGCGGACCGCCTGGGAACGAGGACGAGGAGAAGCCAGCCGCGTTCGCCGAGCGCCTCCCCATGACGCGAGGCGCCCCGGTCTCACCGCCGCGTGGGCTGTCGCCAGCCGGGACGTGCTGGCCGCGTCAGCGGAGAGCCAAGCCATGGTCGGCAGGGGAGGCCGGGCCTTCGGAAGGCCGCCCTCCCACCGATGTGTCGCACCGGTCGAGAGGGCGGCCTTCCGCTACTGGTAGTGCGTCAGCCCCTACGTTGGACGTGCGTCCGCTCCAACGTCGGGGTCAGGACGGGTCGCCGTACTGGAGGCCGCGTCCGTTGGTGCCGACGTACACGCGGCCGAAGGTGTCGGGGTCGCCTGTGATGACGCCGACGCCGCCGATGCCGCCCCACTGATGGGCGTCGTCGTTGACGCGGAGCCAGGTGGCGCCCCTGTCGGTGGAGCGGAAGACGCCGGTGACGTCCTTGACTGTGCCGATCAGGTACAGGGCCTGGTAGGAGGCGCCGGGTGCGGCTTTTCCGAAGCCGAGGGCGGAGGCGGACTTCACCGTGGTGAGCGTGGTGAAGGTGCGGCCGCCGTCGGTGGAGTGCAGCAGACCCTGACTGCCGCCGGAGATCCACAGGTGCCCTGCGACGCCGGGCACGGCCGTCAGACGGCCGTCGGTGGGGAGCCCGGTGGCCCGGGCGGTGAAGGACGCTCCGCCGTCGGTGCTGGCGTGGAGCGTGCCGCCGGAGAGCGAGTAGAACGTCCTGGCCGAGGAGCGGTCGGCGACGACCACGGCGCCGGTGCCCAGGCCGCTGACCTTCGTCCAGCTCGTCCCCTTGTCGGCCGAGCGGTACGGGGCCTGGCCGGCCTGCGTCCAGACGACGGCGGAGCCGTCCGCCGCAAGCGCGACGCGCCCGTCCTGGGCGCCGGCCACCGGCTCCGCCGGGAAGCCGTTCCAGCTGATGCCACCGTCGGTGGAGTAGGCACCGTCCTGCGCGCCGCCACGGCCGACACGGACCATCACCGAGGGGTTGGACTGGGCGAAATCGATGTCGGTGCTGTTGGTCATCATCGGCCTGCTCAGCCGCCCGGCGGGCACCTTGGTCAGGTCGTCGTGGCGGAAGCCGCCTTGGTCACCCATGGCGGTGATGACGGCGGCACCGCCGGGCGGGGCGATCGCGTCCATCAGCGCGGTCTCCTCAAGGCCCCGCGCCCCCACGGCCCAGTGGCTGGTTCCGCCCTTGTCGGTGGCGTCGGCGTCCTTGCTGCGCCAGATGCCGTTACCGGTGCCGTAGAGCACGTGCCCGGAGTCGAAGGGGTCGATGGCCAGGGCGGTCATCCAGTGCCCGGTGTGGGTGCCGACGTACGGAGCGGCCGAGGCGTTCCGTACCGATTTCCCGGCCAGCGCCGTCCACGTCGCGCCGCCGTCGGTACTGCGGTAGATCTCGTCCTCGGGCCACCAGCGGTCGAGAGTGGTGACCATCACCGTGGACGGCTTGCTCGGATCGACGGCCAGGCCGGAGAACCCGTAGCCGCCCTGGGATGGGGAGACGTTCTTCCACGCGCCGCCGGTCGGCCTGTACTTCCAGACCGAACCCGCCGTCACGCCGTTGGGTCCGAGGGCGTTGGTGTACGTCAGGTACAGCGAGCCGTCACCGGAGAGCACCCCGTGCTGCGGCATCTGACCGGTGGGCTGCCCGGGAACGGCCTGCCAGGTGCTGCCACCGTCGGTGGAGCGGTACAGCGAGGTGGACCGGTCGGCGACGCCGACGTAGATCGTCCTGCTGCCGGCCGGGCCGTAGGTCACGAAGGAGATGCCCGCGCCGCTGCTCGCCCCGTTCCTGACGGGGAACGTGGAGACCTGCCGCCACGTCACACCGCTGTCGGTGCTGCGCCACAGGCCGTTCTTGCGGGTGCCGAGCAGCAGGGTGCGGTTGTCCGAGGGGTCGATCACGAGCCGTTCGCCCGCCCCTCGGCCGTCCTCGTTGCCGCCCAGCTTGAACGGCAGATCGGTGCGCTGGAAGGTGCGGCCCCGGTCGGTGGAGCGCAGGATCGCACCGTTGCCGGCCCACTCGTTGGTGTAGGTGCCCGCCGCGAGGTAGAGCCGGTCGGGGTCGACGGGGTCGGTGGCCACCGCGTCGATGCCCAGCAGGTTCCAGTCCTTCTCACCGACCCAGTCCGTCAGCGGGATCCACTGCTCGGCACCGGTGTCCCAGCGGTAGGCGCCGCCCATGTCGGTGCGCGCGTACAGCAGGCCCCGCTCGCGCGGGTTGAACACCAGCCCGGTGACGTAACCGCCACCGACCACGTGGGCGTTCCTCCAGGTGTACGGTCCGGTCGCGGCCGACTGGGCAGCGGCCACCTTCACCAGCTTCCACTGCTGGTTGGTGCTGCCCCTGCCCTGATACTGGATGATCGCCGCGCCCTGCGCCGTGGAACCACCGGAGACGTCCAGGACCAGACCACTGGCGCGGGAGGTGAAGGTGACGGCGTCGGTACCGCTCACCGTGTCGATTCGCCACTCCTGGGAGGGCGACGAGCTGTCGGTCTGCTGCTCGGCGGCGGCCGACCGGGCGGTCGAGCCGCCGGCTATGCCCAGCACTTTGCCGCTGTTGCGGTTCACCAGCTCGTAGAAGCCGTTCCCGGTGGGCCTCAGCCGCCACTGCTGGTTGGCGGTGTTCTGGTCGGTCCACTGCTGGATGCGCGTGCCGTCGGCGGTGGAGAAGGCGTTGACGTCCATCACCTTGCCGCTGCGTACGGAGACCAGCCTGTAGTAGGCGTTGCCGTCGACCGTCGCGGCCTGCGAGTCGTCCTGGGTGAACAGGAGGTACGGCACGACGGCGGCGGGCACTGCGAGCAGCAGGGCGGTGGCGCTCCAGCGGCGGCGGTGCCGGCCGCGGGTGGGGTTGTTCATGGGGAGGTGCGCTCCTTGCGTATCACCGTGGGTCGGGCAGCTCAGCGCTGCAGGGTGAGGACACCCGGCCGGTACGGCAGCTGGTCGTAGGGTCCGCCCGCCTGCGGGGACTTGCCCTGGTAGAGGAACTGCAGGTTGCAGGGGTCGATGGTCATGGTCTGATCGGGGTTGGTGCGGATCAGATCACCGTGGCTGATGTCGTTGGTCCAGGTGGCACCGCTGTTGGCCTTGCCCGCGAAGGGGTTGCTCTCGCCGGCGGCTTGCGGGGTCCACGAGCCGCTCAGGCTGGTGGCCGTGAAGGAGCGGAAGTAGCGGTGCTCGTTCGCACCCCGAGCTTCGACGATCATGAGGTACTGGTTCTGGCCCTGGACCTTGTAGACCTGCGGCGCCTCGAACAGGTTCTTCGCCGTGTCGCTCATGACCGTCGTGTACGACGAGCCGAAGTTGCCCGGGAAGTTCCCGATCGGCATGCTCGCCCGGTAGATCTTGCCGTTGTCACCAGCGAAGAAGAGGTACATGTTGCGGTCGTCGGCGATCAGTGTCTGGTCGATCGGGCCGGTGCCGGAGTCGGGCAGGCTTCCGGTGAACAGCGGCTGCGGCGCGGACCACCCGTTGGGGTTGGTGGGGTCGCTCGACGTGCGGTAGCTGAAGGGCGATGCCCCCCACTGGTACGCCAGCACCCAGATCTTCTTGGGCGCGAAGTAGAACAGCGTGGGCGCCACCGCGTTCTGGTTCATCCTGGTCTGCCCGGCCGCCGCCATGTCCGACCAGTTCGTGAAGGGGGTGAAGGCCATCGAGCCGTAGGAGGTGCCCGCCGCGCTCGACGCGTAGACCAGGTGCCTGCCGTTGTGCGTCACATGGGTGAAGTCCTTCAGCGCGGCCCACCCGTTCGACGGCTGCGCGAGGGGACCGGTCGAACTCCACTTGTACGTCGACGGAAGAGCACACGTACCGCCGCCCGTCCCGGACGGGGCGGTCCACTTCTGGTTGTCGACGGACGCGCAGGTGTACAGCTGGATCCTGGTGCCGTTCGCGGTGGCCGCGCCGATGGCGTCGAGGCACAGGCCGGACTGGACGCCGGTGATCGTGCCGTTGGTGTTGATGTTCCACTGCTGGTTGGCGCCGCCGTTGCAGTCCCAGACGACCACCGGCGTGCCGTTGGTGGTGCCCTTGCTCTTGGCGTCCAGGCACTTGTTCCCGTGGACCTTCAGCTGCTTGGCGGCGGTGTAGGTCCAGCGCTGGTTGGTCTGTCCGCTGCAGTCCCGCAGTTGCGCCTGGGTGCCGTTGGCCGTGGCGGAGCCGGGGATGTCGATACAGCGGCCGGAAGCCACGCCCTTGATCTCCCCGGTACTGTCGGCCGGGGTGACCGGTGGGGTACCCGAGCCGGCGCCGAACGCCTGCGTGGCGGCGGTGTACGCGGGCTTGGGCTTGCCGTTGTTGTCGAACAGCAGGGGATTCTCGCCGCTGCGCCAGGAGTCGCTGTCACGGACGCCCCACACCGTGATGCCGGTGCACCGTGCCACGGACAGGCACGCGCTGACCGTGTTCGCGTAGTGGGTGGGTGACGCCTGGGCGATGTCCAGCTCGGTGATCTGGACGTCGACGCCGAGGGCGGCGAAGTTGGCCAGGGTGGTCCTGAAGCTCGCCGGCGGGCCGCCCGCACCGAAGTGGCTCTGGAAGCCGACGCAGTCGATGGGCACGCCGCGGGACCTGAAGTCCTTGACCATGCGGTAGACGCCCTGGGTCTTGGCGTCCGACCAGTTCTCGATGTTGTAGTCGTTGTAGCAGAGCTTGGCCGAGGAGTCGGCCGCCCGGGCGGTGCGGAACGCTTCCTCGATGAAGGTGTTGCCGAGGACTTTCTGGAACACCGAGTCGCGGAGTTGGCCGCTGCCGCCGTCGGCGAAGGCCTCGTTGACGACGTCCCAGGCGTAGATCTTGCCCTTGTAGCGGGTCATCTGGGTGGTGATGTGGTGGTTCATCACGCTGCGCAGCGTGCCCGCGTCGCGGATGGCGCTGACCCAGGAGGGGAGCTGCGAGTGCCAGACCGTGGTGTGGCCGCGCAGGCGCTGGCCGCGCGCCAGGGCACGGTTGACGATCCGGTCCGCGGGGCCGAACTGGAAGTTGCCGCGGGACGGTTCGATGGCGTCCCACTTCATCTCGTTCTCCGGGGTGATCATGTTGAACTCCCGGTCCGCGATCGCGGTGTACGTCGGGTCGCCGAGCCTGCCGGCGGCCACGGCGGTGCCGAAGTACCTGCCCGAGGAGGCCGCCTGGGTACCCAGGCTCGCGGCTCCGGCGGAGCTGGGGAGGAACGTCACGACACCGGCCACCAGCGCCGTGGCCGACAGTCCTATCGTCAGTGTCCGGCGACGCCGGCGGAGTCGGTGCAGGCCCTTCATGATTCTCCTCGGAGGTTGCGGGTCATCCCGGGTGCCGTGATCGTGCGCGCGTCGGCCAGGGCGGCCTGATCTGCCGCGAGGTGGGCGCGGTGCGGGATGCGTGGTCGTTCCTGCGCACCGGTCGCCCCAGGTTCGTCGGTGTGTCGTGTCATGGGAGTGGCCTTCTTCAGGGGACAGGTCTATGGGGGAAGCCGGGAAACCCGCCACGCCGGCACGTCATGCTGAGCAGCGGGAAAGGCACCCCTGAAGTGGAGGCTTGAGGACTCGCGGTCTCGTAACGGAAAAGTCGCCCCGTCCGGACGATTGCCCGGTGATGCATCTCGCAGGTGGAAAGCGTTATGCGAGGTCCCGAAAGCTGGTCGTCCCTGGGGAACGGCGCACCGCGCCGCCCGTCAGTGACGGCATCCGCTCACGGCGGAGCAGCCGTCGACGCCACGAGGATCGGAGCCGGTTCGGGCACGGCACCCGGCCGATCGCCGGGTGAAGAAGGCTCGGTGCGGGAGACCGTACTGGGGAATCACCCGAAGTCACTGAGGCAGCCCGGCCCCTGCTGATCGAGGAACGGTTCTCAGGCCGAGGGCCCGCGCACGATGAAGGAAGCCTGTCCGGCGAAGGCCCGGGTGCCGTCGGAGCCGTCGAGCCAGATGCCGCCGTCGCGATGGCGGATGACCGATCCGGGATAGTTGTGCGCGTGCAGGGTCACCGACCCGGCGACCGCCCCGGCGCGCGGGCAGAAGGTGGCGTCATCACGGAACAGTTGGCTGCCGTCGTCGGTGCTCAGCCGTAGCCGCAGGTAATGGTGGCGAAGATACCGGCCGTCCGCGGCGCGGAAGGTGACGCACCGTGTGTCGGCCAGCCCCCTGACGACCGTGAAGGTGACCCGTTGCCGTGTCCGCTCGCCGCTTGACGCGGAGACCGGGCCGAGCGCCGCGAAGTCGCCGTCATACGTGACGAACAGGCCGGGCTGGTCCACGGACTCCAGTGACCGCGCGCCCAGCGGAACAGTGCCGGTGACGGCGGACGGGCCCGCCGGGGACGGTGTGGCCGGCGGGGTGGTGGGCGACGGGACCGGCGTAGGAGTACCGACCGTGGGAGTACCGCTCGGGGAAGCGGCGACCGTGGGAGCGGCCATGGCGCCGGGCTCCCGAGGCGCCTGTTCGGGCCATACCGCGTAGGTTGCGGTCCCGACGACGAGCACCGCGCCGGTGGCGAGACTCACCAGCGGATGGGCGGTCACCGCGTGGAGTTTGCCGAGCAGCGTGCCGTGCAGACCGCCTCCCCCCGTCGCCGTGCCGGCGGTGGCATGTGCCGTGGCCAGCCCGGCGGCGGTCGCGGCCGTACCCGGCAGCAGGCCCTTGGCGGTCAGCGCGGCGACGAGTGCGGCCGGGACGGCCAGCGGCGCGAGGCTGAGGAGCAGCAGCTCGGCCGGAACCCGTTCGGTCGTCGTCGCCGTGCAGACGGGGCAGTCGCGGGTGTGCCGCGCGATCCGCTTGCGCCACACGGATGTACGCAGACCGTCCCAGCCGACGACGGTCTCGTTCAGCCGCGGACAGCGCGGGTCCGCCTCCAGCGCGGCGACGATCGTCCGGCTCAGTTCCCACTGCTCGCGCATGCGCTGCACGCGGACTCCGGCGTGGGCGACACTGAGCCCCATTGCGTCCGCGATGTCCTGACGGCTCAGCAGGCCGGCGCACTCCTGCCACCACAGCGACAGCAGCACCCGGTGATCCGGGTCGAGCCACCGGCCCGCTTCGACCACCTGGCGGCGTTCGTCCGACATGTGCAGACGCAGGATCGTCACGTCCTCGAGCGCGCCGCCGGCGTTCGGTACCAGCAGTGCCTCGTCGATGTCCGTGGTCCGGTCGGCGAGAGTGCGCTGCCGGTGCCAGTGGGTATGGAGCTGGCGGAGCGTGATGGACACCAGCCAGGACCGGAAGCTTTCCGGGGCGCGCAGGGCCGGCAGGTCGCGTACCGCGCGCAGCAGGGTCTCCTGGACGACGTCGTCGACGTCGGCATGTCCGTGCAGCGCTCGCCCGACGATGTTGTAGAGCAAGGGCAGGTATGCGGCGATCAGCTTCTCACGCGCGCGATCGTCACCGGCCTGCGCCGCGACAACCAGCTCCGCGTGATCCGCGTCCATGAGCCTCATTCCCACCCCTTCAGGAGAGCGATCTCGCCGAGTACGGCGCCATACCTTAGTGTCGGCGAAGGCACGCGGCCCAAGGTGGAGGGCCGCACGAGGAAGCGACTGCCGGGCGATCGCCGCTCGACAGCCCGCTGCCGAAGGGCAGCCACAAGGCGGCGCTGACACGAACGTGACGCTCCACCACGCCTTGACGCCGCCCACTGGGCCTCGGTGCCCCGGCAGCATCGCACCCCCTGCCGCCATCACGTCTCGTCCGCACGTTGTGGGCTGGAACATCCTCCGCGACTGCCGCCTGACAGGCGACGGCGTCCACCAGGGTGCTCGCAGACGACGTGCCTGTCGTAGCGGGTGAAGTGGCTGGCCCTGTAGATCCGGCGCGCTCCGCTTCACAGCACCTGGGACGCGGCCGTGCCCCCGATCTGGTCGTGGACCAGGCACTCGGACTCGCTGGTCAACCAGCCGACTGATGACGGGATGGCCACCCCATGCGACCGGCCGCAGGACTACGGAGTAGCCCATGAACCAGCTTCGTCATGTGTCGTCGAGGCCGGCATGCCCGAGCGATGCGCTGAGGATCAGCGTTGCACCCGTGGGCAAGAGCCAGTGCGCGGCGCGGCGATCGGTGACCCGGTATCCGTCTTAGCGTGCTCGAGTTCCCTGTCGGACAATCGAAACGAGCCTTCTTAGCATGCCGTTCATCACCGTGGGTCACGAGAACACCACAGCCATCGACCTGTACTACGAGGACCACGGCACCGGCCAGCCGGTCGTCCTCATCCACGGCTTCCCGCTCGACGGGCACTCGTGGGAGCGGCAGAGCACCGCGCTGCTGGACGCCGGCTACCGCGTCATCACCTACGACCGCCGTGGCTTCGGTCAGTCGAGCCAGCCGACCACGGGCTTCGACTATGACACCTTCGCAGCCGACCTGAACATCATCATGGAGACCCTCGACCTGCGGGACGCCGTCCTCGTCGGTTTCTCCATGGGCACCGGCGAGGTCGCCCGCTACGTATCGACGTACGGCTCCGCGCGGGTCGCCAAGGTCGCGTTCCTGGCCTCGCTCGAGCCCTGCCTGCTCAAGACCGGCGACAACCCGAACGGGGTGGCCCCGAAGGAGTTCTTCGACGGTGTCGTCGCCGCGGTCAAGGCCGACCGCTATGCCTACTACACCGCCTTCTACGAGGACTTCTACAACCTGGACGAGAACCTCGGCACGAGGATCAGCGAGGAGGCCGTGCGCAACAGCTGGAACGTCGCCGCCAGCGGTGGGTTCTTCGCCGCAGCCGCCGCGCCGTCGACCTGGTACACCGACTTCCGCGCCGACATCCCCGCCGTCGACGTGCCGGCCCTGATCCTGCACGGCACCGGCGACCGGATCCTGCCCGTCGAGGGCACGGCGCGCCTCTTCCACAAGGCGCTCCCGTCCGCCGACTACGTCGAGATCGAGGGTGCCCCGCACGGACTGCTGTGGACGCACGCGGAAGAGGTCAACGAGGCCGTCCTGGCCTTCCTGCGGAAGTAGCACTGCCGGTCCGTCGCCCTCTACAGCGAGAGGGGGCGGGGCCGCATGCCCCCTGCCCGTCCGGTCGTCCGGACGGGCAGTTCCTCTTTCCGCAAGCGGTCCCGACCACGTCACGAGTCGGGCGCTGAGAGGCAAGTGCACTTGCGCGCAGAAGCATGGCGGCCTCCTGGAAGGCACCTAGGGTGCGGGAAAGTGCCGTTGCGATGAAAGAGGCGTGTATGCAGTTCGGAGTCTTTTCCGTAGGAGACGTAACCCCCGACCCGACAAGCGGTCATTCCCCGTCGGAGCGGGAGCGTATCAAGGCGATGATCGCCATCGCGCTGAAGGCGGAGGAGGTCGGTCTGGACGTGTTCGCGACCGGCGAGCACCACAATCCGCCGTTCGTGCCCTCGTCGCCGACCACGATGCTCGGCTATATCGCCGCCCGCACGGAGAAGCTGATCCTTTCCACGGCCACAACGCTCATCACCACCAATGACCCGGTCAAGATCGCCGAGGACTACGCGATGCTCCAGCATGTGGCCGACGGGCGCGTAGACCTCATGATGGGCCGTGGCAACACCGGCCCGGTGTACCCCTGGTTCGGCAAGGACATCCGCCAGGGCCTCGACCTGGCCAGGGAGAACTACGCGCTGCTGCGCCGGCTGTGGCGCGAGGACGTCGTGGACTGGGAGGGAAGATTCCGCACCCCGCTGCAGGCATTCACCTCAACGCCGCGTCCACTGGACGGAGTTCCACCGTTCGTGTGGCATGGCTCCATCCGGTCGCCGGAGATCGCCGAGCAGGCCGCCTTCTACGGCGACGGGTTCTTCCACAACAACATCTTCTGGCCAGCCGATCACACCCGCCGGATGGTCCAGCTGTACAGGCGGAGGTACGCCTTCCACGGCCACGGCCGCCCGGAGGACGCCATAGTCGGCCTCGGCGGACAGGTCTTCATGCGGAAGAACTCCCAGGAGGCGGTACGGGAGTTCCGCCCGTACTTCGACAACGCTCCGGTGTACGGCCACGGTCCGTCGCTGGAGGAGTTCACCGAGCAGACCCCGCTGACGGTCGGCTCCCCGCAGCAGGTGATCGAGCGGACGCTGTCCTTCAGGGAAACGGTCGGCGACTACCAGCGGCAGCTGTTCCTGATGGATCACGCCGGCCTGCCGCTGAAAACCGTCCTGGAGCAGCTCGACATCCTGGGGGAGGAAGTGGTGCCGGTGCTGCGCAAGGAGTTCGCCGTCGGGCGCCCGACCGACGTACCGGACGCTCCCACTCACGCGTCGCTGCGCCCCACCAAGGAAGAGGCCGTGGCATGAAGTTGATCGGCGTGTCCGCGGGGCTGAGCACCCCGTCCTCCACCCGTCTGCTCGCCGACCGTCTCGCCGGGTCTGTCCGCGACGAGCTCGAGACCCGGGGGCACGAGGTGGACGTGGAGATCATCGAACTCCGCGAGCTCGCCATCGCCATCGCCAACAACTTCGTCACCGGGTTTCCCGCGCCGCAACTGGCCGCGGCCGTTGACGCAGTGACAGCGGCGGACGGGCTCATCGCCGTGACGCCTGTGTTCACCGCCTCCTACAGCGGGCTGTTCAAGTCCTTCTTCGACCTGATCGACCCCGCGGCCCTGACTGGCACGCCGGTCCTCATCGCGGCGACGGGCGGAACCGCCCGCCACTCCCTGGTTCTGGAGCACGCCCTGCGCCCGCTCTTCGCCTATCTGAGGGCGGCCGTGGTGCCCACCGCGGTCTACGCGGCCTCGGAGGACTGGGGAGCCAACGGTGACGAGTACACCGACGGCCTGCCCGCCCGCATACGGAGGGCGGGCGCCGAACTGGCCGCGCTGATGACCGCCCGGCCAGCGACGGAGGGGCCCGAGGACGACATCGCCGCGCTGGAGCACGGGCTCTCCGACCTCCGGTTCGACTGACGCGCTCGCGGCACCGTGCCCGTGCCGTCGGGTATGCGACCGGCGCGGGAAACCCGGGGGAAGTGGCCGAGTTCGCTGAGCCCGACCGGCGCCACGGCAGGGTTCGCCTACCTCGGCGGGGGCAGGTCCCAGGCGTACACCTCCGTGCGTCTGGGCGATGCCGTCCCCCCCTGCGCGCCGCTCTGACGCACCGGCGGAGTGGGTCAACCGTAGACCCATCAGCACGCCCGGCAGGACGTGCCCGCCGGCGCAAGGATCAGCGGTCGCCGAGGAGCTTCTCCAAGAGGGTGTCCCAGTCGATCCCAGCGTCCTCCTCGCCGGGCGGAACGGCCTCCCAGGTGCGCTTCAACCATCCACTCAGGGGTCGGACGGGGACGTCCAGCAGAACCGTGCCTGTACCTCCGCCGAGAAGGAGACGTGCGCCGGGCCTGTTGTTGCAGCGGCACGGCGGCCACATGCGTACGTCGCCTTCTCCGGACGGCCGTTGCAGGCCCGCCTGGAGGAGCTCCCTAGCGAAGGACCACCGTGAGTTCCCCCGATCCGAGGGCCCCGACATGTCCAGGACCACGGCGAAGGGCTGTCGGCGGTCGTAGGAGAAACGCAGCACGACAGGCTCTGTCTCGGTCCGGCTGATCACCGAGACGGCCGTGACCGTCACGGCCATGGTGTCCTCCGATTCTTGTGGCCCTTCCTCTGGGAGCGAGTGCGGGTTCATGGTGGAACTGCCCTTCGACATAGGCTGGGTGTGCCCCGTAAGCGCCAGGATGGTTCGGTCGAGGTCTAGGTGATCGCTCTCCGTCCCCGCGGGTACCAGGACGAATGTCCGATGAAGAAAGTGGGCCACCTTCGCGGCCTCCAGATCGATCAGCGCCGTTCCCGTCGAATTGCCGAGGGTGATGCGCAGAGAGCGGGAATGACGCCGTTCCCCGGGGGCCACGTGGACGTCACCGGACCCAGCGGGACGCGCGGTCCCGTCAGCGAGCAGTTCACGGGCGAAGACCCACGTGATGGGTGGCCCCACGGACGAGGCGAGAGAAAGTCCGACGGCATAGGGGGCCGAGAGCTCGTAGTGGAGCTCCGCGGGAAGGGGGAGCCGCGGCCCGTCCGGGGTACTGACGTATGCCGTGACCGAGCATGTGATCGCTCTATGACTCTGTTCCATGATGGCCCCCGAAATGGTTACGGACGTGTCATTCCGTCCGTGAACCTAGGTCCACTAGTCCTGGGGTGCTTGCCGGGGCGCGCATGGGAGGTTGCCCAGGAAGGCACTGCTGTCCGCACCGCGGAGAACGAGTCGACTACCCGGGGCCGTGGGCTGCGCTTGCGCTGCGCCCATGTGAAGAGGGCACCCTGCCAGGGGCTCAGGCGGGCCATTCGAGCAACGCTCTGGCCGGCGCCCAGCGGGCTCACGCCGTGCCGGCGCCGAGCAGTTCCTCCGGCATGTGATCGAGGAAGCACCGATCTAGCGGATTCACGCGATGCCCTCCGTGCGGCCGGTTGAGAGGTTGGCTCCCAGGAACAGCCCTGGAGGACCGAAGCCATGTCGTCACCCGCGCCCATGCCGAACGCCGAGTCTCCCGGCAGTGTTCGATTCACTACGGACGGGGTGCCCGCCATGCGGCGCCGGGCATACTGGCGTGAGGCCCTGGCGATGACCTTCGGGTCGGTGGACATGGCCGTACCGGACGAAGTCCAGTCCGGCACCATCAGGGCGACGGCGCTGGGGCGGGTCCAGGCCGTCACCGTGGAGAGCGATCCCCAGACGGCGCGGCGCACCCGGAGCCTGATCGCGTGCAGCGACAACGAGGACTTCGTGGTGGTGAAGCTGCTGAGCCGAGGCGGCGCGCGGGTCGAGCAGGACTCCCGGGACAGCGCCGTGCACCCGGGACAGCTCTTTGTGTACGACATGGCCCGTCCCATCCGTCTGTCCCTCCCGGAACCCTTTCTCACGAAGTCCCTCGTGCTGCCGCGGTCCGTTCTTGGTCTCGGAGAGTCGGACGTGTGCCGGATAACGGCTTCGCCGCTCGGGTCCGACACAGCACTCGGCGGGCTGCTCGTCCCCTTCCTGTCACGGCTGGTGGACACCGCCGAAGCCTGCCCGGAGCCGGTCGGCGAGCTGGTCACCCGCAACGTGGTAGACCTCCTGACGGTGCTCGCCGACGAACAGCAGGGCACGGCCACCACAGATTCACCCAGCGGAGCTCGCGTGCTGATGACGCGGATTCGGGCCCACATCGACGCCAACCTGGCCGATCCCGACATGAGTCCGGCGACCATTGCCCGCGCCCACCACATATCCGTCCGCTACCTGCACAAACTCTTCGAGGGCGAGAAGATCACCGTCAGCCGCTGGATTCAACGACGCCGGCTCGAGGAATGCCGCCGCGCTCTGTCCCGCCGGAGTGCGGCCAGCGTCACCGTCGCGGGCGTCGCCCATCGCTGGGGTTTCAGCAGCCCCTCCCACTTCAGCCGGGTGTTCCGCGATGCGTACGGGTTGACACCGGCGGACTGGCGCAACGTCAACGCTTCGGCACGGGTGGCCCGGGCCGATCGGGCGGAGCGAGAGGAGACCCTGCCCGATCGAGCCGCATAACCGTGCGTTCACTCGCCCAATGTGCGCTGGGTTGCGGTTGCTTGCCATAGTGACCCCCTGAGAACGCTCCGGAGCTGGCTACGGCGGCCGCGGGCGGTCCATACGGACCAGGGGAGGGCAGGGTGGCGGGGGCGCGCGAGCAGCTGTCCCGAAGTGGGCTGCGCGGCCGGGAGGCCGAACTCGCTGAGCTGCGTACGCTCGTCGCCTCTGTCGCTCGGGCAGGCAGCGGCCGGCTGGTCTTCCTTCGCGGCGAGGCGGGCATCGGGAAGAGCACCCTGCTCGCGGAGGCCGTCGCACTGGCCGAGCGGTTCGGGTACTCCACCGGGGTCGGCAGGGCTGATGAACTGCATCATCTCGTGCCGCTCTCCTCCTTGGCAGGGTGCCTCCAGGGCAGTGAGAGACCTCTGCTCTCCGGTGATGCCCTCACCGACCTCGCCCGTCACCACGATCAGCGGATCCGCCTCGTGGAGCGGCTCGGCGAGGCGGTCGCGGCCCGAGCAGCTGGAGGTCCGGTGCTCCTCGCCCTGGACGACGTGCAATGGGCCGATCCTCTGAGCCTGTTCGTCCTGCAGCAGCTGCCGGGCAGCTTGGGAACGTGGCCGGTGCTGTGGCTGCTGACCGAACGGTCGGGGCCCGAGGGAGCGGGTGGGGAAATCCTCGCCGCCGCGCGCGATCGGCTGCCGGTGACGACGCTGGCGCTGGGCCCGCTGGCCTCCAAAGCCATCGACCAGATCGCCGGCGACACGCTCGGGTTCGACCTCGACGGAGCGACTCGACGCCTCCTCAACGGCGCCGCCGGCAACCCGTTTCTCGCAGTGGAGTTGCTCCGTGGGCTGCCGGCACCGGGAGCCGGTGGCGAAACCATCGACTGGATCGCCGATCGAGACACATTCCCCCCAGGGATGGGACCCATGCCGCCTGGGCTCGTGGCCGGGGTGCGAGGAAGAATCGGTTCCCTTGCCCCAGAGGTCCTGGGCTTCCTGCAGATGGGAGCCGTACTCGGGCGCCGCTTCGCCTTCGAGGACGCGGTCACGCTCAGCGCCCTGCCTCCGGCCGTTCTGCTCCCCGCGCTCGACACTGCTGTGCAGGCGGGGTTGCTCGACGACGACGGTGCACTGCTGTCCTTCCGCCACGACCTGCTGCGCCAGGCCGTCTATACCAACATCTCGCCGTCGGCGCGCAACGCCCTACATCGGGCCGCCGCCCGGCTGCTCGTCGCCGCCGGCCACCGGCCGATCGACGCGGTGTCGCACATCCTGCTCGGCGCGAAACCCGGTGACGAGGAGGCGGTCCAACTCCTGCGCCGAGCGGCTGACGACGTCCTGCCCGTGACGCCCGGGCTGGCAGCCGACCTCATGACGCGGGCCCTGGAACTCGTACGCCCCTCGGACGCAGCCCGGTTCGACGTGGGCGAACAGGCGATCGTCTGCCTTTCTCGGTCGGGACGGAACAGGGAGGCTCTGACGGTATGTGACAGGCTCCTCGCCGAGCAGCCTCCGATGGCGGTGTTCGGTCGGCTGCAGGCCGTACTGGGCGGGGCGTTGTGGAACATGGACCTGGCCGAGGAGCTGCGTCGCCGGGCCGAGGCCGCCTTGTCCGTTGGCGGGGTGCCGCCGGCGGTGGGTGCCCGGCTGTCGGCGCTGCGCTCGCTCGCCCTGTCACGGGGCCCGGACCTGGATGCGGCACGGCTTGCCGGCGAGGAAGCACTGAGTGCGGCGATCGCGACGGGGGATCGCTCGGCCCATGTCCAGGCGTTGTCCGCCCTCGGTGAGATTGCTCTGAACGCGGGCGACGGGGTCGCCGCGGTGGCAAGGTTCACCGCACTGAGTTCCGTCGACCGCGCATTCCTGCCTGAGGAGGTCGTCGCCCACCAGCACATGGACCGTTTCGACCACGCCCAGGAGTTGCTGGGGCGCGCCGTGGACGAGGGGGGCGCGCACCGCCAGGCCATGTTCCTGTGGGCGCGAGCCCAGCAACATCTGGGGCTGGGGCGGCTCGACGACGCGGAGGCGGACTTCGTGACGATGGAGCGTCTGGAGGACGATCTGAGGACGCCGGTCCAACAGGTGAATGCACGCGTGATACGGGCCAGGATGGCGCTGGTGCGGGGAGACCGTGCGGCTGCCGGGGCACATCTGGCGGCGGCGCGCGAGCGGATGGCGGTGAAGCCAAACGCGGGGAACCGCGCCGCTGTGTGCTTCCTCGAGTCCGTTGTCTCGGCCCACGACGGGGACGTCTCGGCGGCAGCTGAGGCGCTCCGGCGGCTTCAGGAGATCGGCCCGTTCATACGCTGGCGGCTGCTGCGCCCATGGGTCGGCATCGCGGTCAGTACGGCTGTGCGGGCCGGGGACCGCGAGTTGGCGGATGGCCTTGCGGTGCAGGCGGCCGAGCACGCCGCGCGGAATCCCGAGGTGCCCACAGCGGCGGGCGTCGCGGCGCTGGCGGCCGGGCTCGCCTCTGACAACCTCGCGCTCCTCGACCGAGCCGTGTCTCTGCTCGCCGCCGGCCCCCGGCCACTGGTCCTCGCTGCCGCCCGGGCGGAATTCGGGCGCGCTCTGCTGACGGCAGGACGGGCGAGAGAGGCCGTGGGTGTTCTGTCGGACGCCCAGAACGGCTTCGCCGCCTCAGGCGCTCTCGCGGCCTCGGCCGCGATGCGACGGCTGCTGGACGATGCCGGGGCGATCGGTGCACGCGACGGCGGTCCCGGCCGAAGGCGCCGCTCCGCCGCGGGGTCTCGGCCCGTCCAGGGGTGGGAATCCCTCACCGCTTCCGAACGGAAGGTGGCCCGGCTGATTGCGGCGGGCCACACCAACCGTTCGGCCGCCGAGGTGCTCGTCGTCTCTCCTCACACGGTCAACGCCCACCTCACGGCCGTCTTCCGCAAACTGTCCGTGAGGTCCCGTGTGCAGCTGGCTCACGTGGTCCTGGCCAGGGAGGGTGCGGAGCCAGAGGTTCCGACGGGGCGTCTAGGCTGACCGGACGCGTATTCGAGAGCAGTAGCTCCCGCAGGAAGGGCACCACCGTGAAAGCAGCAGCAGGGCCGATGAAGCGACCCCTCGCCGCACTCGCGGCGGCCGTCGCCCTGGTCCTGGTCATCGGCGGATGCAGTGCCGGCGTACCGGCCGACGCCGGTAAGGGCTCGGTGACGTCCCTCACCGTGCTCGACTACTACACGGACACATCCGAGCATGCCCACTGGGGCGAACTCCTCGCCTCCTGCGGCAGGAAGGCCGGGGTGAGCATCCAACACCGCAGCGTTCCCGGGGCCTCGCTCGTCCCCACGGCCCTGCGGCAGGCCAAGGCCGGGGCCCTCCCGGACCTCCTGATGCTCGACAACCCCGACCTCCAGCAGTTCGCGCGGTCCGGCGTGCTCGCGCCGCTCCGCGAGTACGGCGTCCAGGGCGACGGCTTCGGCGCGGGCATCTTGTCGGCCGGCACTCATCAGGGCGAGCTGTACGGCCTGGCCCCCACGGTGAACACCCTGGCGCTCTTCTACGACAAGACCGCGCTCGCCGAAGCCGGCGTACCCGTTCCCCGCACCTGGGGCGAGCTACGCAAGGCCGCTGCGGCGACCACCCAGCCCGGCCGGTACGGCCTGGCGGTCGATGCCGACGCTTCCTTCGAGGCCACATTCCAGTTCCTGCCGTTCCTGTGGTCCAACGGCGGCGACGAACGGCACCTCGACTCTCCGCAGGCTGCGGGGGCCCTTCGCCTGTGGACCGATCTCGTGGCCGACGGATCCATGTCACGGTCTGTGCTCGGTTGGAACCAGGCGGACGTCCACGAGCAGTTCATCGGCGGCAAGGCGGCCATGATGGTCAACGGCCCCTGGCGGATTCCCGCGCTCGACACCGCGAAGGACCTGGACTGGGGTGTGGTCCCGCTGCCCGTGCCCCAAGTGGGCGACACCCTGGTCACTCCCCTGGGCGGCGAGGTGTGGACCGTACCGCGCACCGGCTCCGAGGCCCGCCAGAAGAAGGCGGCCGCGGTCCTCGCCTGTCTCCATGAGCCCGCGAGCATGCTCGCCCTGGCCCGCTGGCACCACACAGTCCCGTCGCGCCCGGACGTGGCCGGCCGGTACGCGGAGGAGATCCCCGCGATGGCCGCTTTCGTCAGAAGCGCCGAGGGTGCTCGGGCTCGAACCCGAGCACTGGGCCCCGCCTGGCCGCGGACGGCCACGGCGATCCATACCGCTGTCCAGGCCGCGGTATCAGGGCAGCAGACACCCGAGGATGCACTGCGGCAGGCACAGCGTGCGGCGACGGGCTCCTGACCTCGGGGGCAGGTCCGGCGCGACAGCTCGGGTACGGCGGCGTGAAGCCGCGGTCCGTACGGCGTTCCTCCTCCCGGCCGCCGCGTTCCTGCTGCTGTTCTTGGGGCGCCCGCTCGTCGACAACCTGTCGACGAGTCTGCGAGCCGTCACCGTCTCCTCCTTCCTCACGGAGGATGCGCCGTTCACCGGAGCGGAGAACCATCTCCTGCTGCTGCGCTCGGAGGCGTTCCGGCAGACACTCACCACCACCGCCCTCTACACCGTCGGATCCCTCGCCGCACAGTTCGCCATCGGCTTGGGCCTCGCCCTGTTCTTCCACCGCCGCTTTCCGCTCAGCGGGACCATTCGCGCGTTGATGCTGCTGCCCTGGCTGATGCCGCTGGTGGTGACAGGGACGGTGTGGCGGTGGCTGCTGGAGACCGACGGCGGAGCCGTGAACGAGGTGCTGCGCGCGCTCCACCTCGTCCACGCCGGTGTTCCCTGGCTCACCGGCACCGACGAGGCGCTGGTGGCGGCGGTCCTCGTCAACACCTGGGTCGGCGTGCCCTTCTGCACGGCCCTCCTGTACGGCGGCCTGCAGAGCGTCCCGCGTCAGGTGCACGAGGCGGCGCTCATGGACCGGGCCGGTCCCGTGGCGCTCTTCCGGTACGTCACCTGGCCCCTGCTCCGACCCACCGCAGGTGTCGTCCTCGTCCTCGGCGCCGTCTACACGCTCAGGTCTCCGGACATCGTGCTCGCCCTCACCGGTGGCGGACCCGCCGGCGCCACCCGGACGTTGGCCGTCCTGGCGTACGAGCAGTCCTTCCGGGAGTTCGATTTCGGGCGCGCCGCCGCAGCCGGCAACGTGCTCGTCCTGGTCGCCTTTGTCCTCGCCCTGCTCCATCTGCGCGCCGACCGCCGTGGCCGGACCAGCTGACGGAGGAAAACCCTTGCTTCCCCCACGGCCACGATGGGCCCGAGACCCCGTCTCCACTCTCGTCGCCATCGTCCTGCTGGCGCTGATGCTGTCGCCGGTCCAGTGGATGGTGAGCACGTCCCTGCAACCCGCGAACGGCGTGCGGCAGGGCTCCTGGTTCCCCGCTGATCCCGATGTCGCCAGCTACGCGACGGCGCTGAGGGAACAGGGCGGCCATCTCACCACGAGCCTGGTCGTGTCCCTCGGAGCGGCACTCTTCAGCCTCGCGCTCGCCGCCCCGGCGGCCCATGCGCTGGCACTGCGGCCGTTCAGGGGAGCAGGCCCGTTCCTGTTCGGCGTTCTGCTGCTCCAGGCGGTGCCCGGCATCACCGTGGCGAACGCCCTGCACGGCGCCTATGACGATGCCGGACTCCTCGACTCCCGTCTGGGCCTCGTGCTCGCCGACTCCACCGCCGGTGTCCCGCTCGCGATCCTCGTGCTGAGGTCCGCGATGCGGTCGATAGCCCGAGAGGTGGTCGACGCGGCGCGTCTTGACGGCGCCGGGGCGCTACGCCTGTTCCTCTCCGTGGTGCTGCCACTCAGCAGAAGCGCACTGGTCACTTCAGGTGTCTTCGCGTTCCTCTTCGCGTGGGGCGACACCCTGTTCGCCCTGGCCCTGACGACCTCCGACGCCGTGCGGCCGGTCACCCTGGGCGTCTACGACTACCTCGGTGCCCACAGCACCCGGTGGGACACGACCATGGCCACCGCCGTGCTCGCATCCCTTCCAGCAGCCGTGCTGATCGTCGTGGCCCAGCGCCACATCGCTGACAGCACCGCTGCGGACATCCGGTGACAGGCCGCCGGTCCCTGGATCAGAGGCCGAACTCCGCCCTACGCGCCTCGGGCACCAGGTCCACGTACTCCGGGTGTTTCCCGATCCACCCCCGAATGAAGGGACAGTACGGCAGGACCTGCAGTCCCCGAGCCCGGGCGCCGTCCAGGGCCCCACGTGCCAGCCGGCCGCCCAGCCCTTGACCGGCGAAACGCGGATCGGTCTCGGTGTGGACGAACGAGATCTCGCCCGGCCCGAGGAGGTAGTCGGCGAAGCCGGCGGTTTCGCCGCCCGCCTCACCGGAGAGGATCTCGTACCGAGACCGATCGGGACGGTCCACCACGCGTGATTCCACTTCTCCTCCTTCGTGACCGGTGTTCACAAGGTCCGCCGCACGCCGGCCTGGCGTTCGAGATTGCGCAGTTGCACGGAGAGGTCTCCCTCGACCGCTGTGTGGGCCGGTCCACTGCGCCCGATGGGCAGGACCTCCTCGCTGCGCATGTCCTCCAGCATCAGGGCGAAGGCGGCGTAAGTGGCCACGAGCGCGACCAGGATTCCGAGGGCGCCGGCCGTGTAGGTGAGCCATTCGGCACCGGTCAGCCCCGCCACGCCCGTGGCCGCCCAGCGCGGCAGGGAGACCACCAGCACAGCCCACAGGGCCCGCTTGGGCCGGGTAACGGCCACCATCAGCGCTCCGAAGCATAGGAATGCCAGGTTGAACACGCCTAGCACCCGATGTCCGCCAGCCGCGTTGGTGCCGATAACCAGCGCGTACGCCAGCCAACTGCCCGCGAAGGTGCCCATGAGGGTCGCCGCGATGACGTCCCTGGCGCCGAAGGCCATTACGCTTACCAGGAGTTGCAGTGCGAAGGCGGGGACCACGCACAGGGCGACGGCCGTACGGTCCCCGGCCTCGAAGACTCCGAGCTGAAGGCAGGCGGTCATCACGGAGGCTATAGCCACCGTGAAGAAGCCCAGGGGCATGGGCGAGGCGATGGGACGGAGGGTGATCCGGGTCATCGCCCGCAGGTCGGGCTCGAAGCGGCGCCCGGGGACGCCGGGGACGGGATCCGGCTCCGTCCCCGACTCCGTGTCGGTCTTGGCATTCATACGGGTTCCTCGTTCGATTCAGTGAGTGAAGCACGGGTCCACGAAGGGCTGCGAAGCCCCGGGTACGGAGCCCCGGGCCGCGCGCCAGTGGCGATGCTCCTCAGACTCGGCCACAGCCTCTGCCATCCGCTCGGCCTGGCGCGCGCCGCCCGCCCCGTACCCGCCGAAGCGGGCGACTGGCGACCAATCCGGGGCGATCGGCGGCAGGGCCTCGTCGAGGCCCTCATACTCGGCGGTCGCGTACACGATGCGTCCGCCGACGACGGTGAGGACCGACTCGATGTCGGGGATCGCGGCGTCGGGGACGGTGAAGTAGTCGTCCGAGAGGACCGTGAGGTCTCCGTAGAAGCCCTCCCGCAGCACACCCTTGACGTCCTCCTCGCCGGTGAGCCGCGCGCCACCCCGGGTGTAGAGGGCGAGGGCCGTCTCCCTGCCGAGCAGTTCCGGGCCCGGGCGGAGGGGTGTGCCGCCGACGGTCCGCCCGGTCACCAGCCAGTGGAGCGAGACCCACGGGTTGTACGAGGAGACGCGGGTCGCGTCGGTGCCGGCGGCGACGACGAGTCCCCGGTCGAGCATGGCCCGCACGGGCGGTGTGCGGCCCGCCGCCGCGGCGCCGTACCGCGCCAGGAAGGCACTGCCCTGGAAGGACATGCGGTTCTGCACGGACACGGCGCCGCCGAGGGCGGCGATCCGGTCCATGCTGCCGGCCGAGACCGTCTCGGCGTGGTCGAACAGCCAACGTCCGTCACCGGGGAAGAGGCCCTCTGCGGCGAGCTTCTCGAAGACGGCCAGGTCGCGGCGGATGGTCTCGTCGTACGTGGCGTGCAGTCGGAAGCCCCAGCCGTTCTCCGTCAGAAGCCGGACCGCCTGCTCGAACTCCGTCTCGTAACCCGCCGCGAGTTCGGGCCGGGGCTCCGAGAAGTTCTCGAAGTCGGCGGCGGCCCAGGTCAGGTTTTCGCCGGCGCCGTTGAGCCGCAGCCACTCGTCACCGTCCCCGGGCTTCACCGTCTCCGTCCAGCGGCGGAGGTCGGCGAGCTCCTGCCCGGCCGTCTGCGGGAACAGATGGTAGGCGATGCGCAGCGAAAGCTCCCCCGACCTGGCCAGGTCGACGACGGTGGCGTAGTCGTCGGGAAAGTTCTGGAAGCCGCCTGCGGCGTCGACCGCCGAGGTCAGTCCGAACCGGTTGAGCTCGCGCAGGAAGTGCCGGGTCGACGTGCGCTTGTCGGCCGCGTCCAGGGCGGGCGCTTTGGCGAGGGTGGAGTAGAGGAGCAGCGCGCCGGGGGCGGCGAGGAGCACGCCGTTCGGCTCGCCGTCCCGGCCCCGGACGATCTGTCCACCGCGCGGGTCGGGGGTGTCGCGGGTGTACCCGGCGGCGCGGAGGGCCGCCCGGTTCATCAGCGCCGACTGGTAGAGGTGCAGGACGAAGACGGGGGTGTCGGGGGCGGCGGCGTTCAGCTCGGCGACGGTCGGCATCCTGCGCTCGGCGAACTGCTCGGCGGTCCAGCCGCCCACCACCCGGATCCACTGACCCCTCGGGGTGCGCCCCGCCTGCTCGCGCAGCATGGCGAGGGCCTGACGGAGGCTTCGCACGCCGTCCCAGCGCAGTTCCAGTACGTAGTTCAGGCCGCCCCGGATGACGTGCAGGTGCGAGTCGTTGAGGCCCGGGACCACCCGTCGGCCAAGCGCGTCGATGACCTTGGTGCCCGGGCCAACGAGGGGCGCGAGTTCGTGGTCGTCGCCCAGGGCGGTCACCCGGCCGTCGCGGATCGCGACGGCAGCGGCGTGGGGGCGGTGCGGATCGCCGGTGAACACTTTGGCGTTGCGGACCAGGAGGTCGGCGTGCGCGGCTTCCCTGCTCGGGGCGGGCACCAGGCCCGCCACCGGCATGCTCGTCGACGGCCCCGTCATGCCAAAGCCTTGCGGAGGGTGTCGACGGCGAGGCCGATGGCGAGTTCCGCGCCCTGCGTCTCGCGCAGGGCGTTCAGCATGACGAAGTCGTGGATGGCCCCCTGGACGCGCAGCGCGGTGACGGGGACCCCGGCAGCGCGGAGCTTCGCCGCGTACGCCTCGCCCTCGTCCCGCAGCACGTCCGCCTCGGCGGTGATCACCAGCGCCGGCGGCAGGCCGGTGAGCTGCTCGGTCGTCGCGCGCAGCGGGGAGGCGGTGATCTGGGACCGCTCGGCCTCCTCGGTCGTGTACTGGTCCCAGAACCACTTCATGGCGTCGCGGCGCAGGAAGTAGCCCTCGCCGAACCGGTGGTACGAGTCGGTGTCGAAGGCCGCGTCGGTGACCGGGTAGAAGAGGACCTGGTGGGCGAGGCGGAGGTCGCCGCGCTGCTTGGCCATGAGAGTGAGGGCGGCGGTCATGTTGCCGCCCACCGAGTCGCCCGCGACGGCGATGCGGGTGCCGTCGAGGTCCTTGTGGCGCCCCTCGCGGGCCACCCACTGGGCGACCGTGTAGTTCTGCTCGATGGCGACGGGGTAGCGGGCCTCCGGCGACAGGTCGTACTCGGGGAAGACGACGGCCGCCCGGGTGCCGACGGCGAGTTCGCGGACGAGCCGGTCGTGGGTGTGGGCGTTGCCGAAGACCCAGCCGGCGCCGTGGATGTAGAGGACGACGGGAAGGGCGCCGGTGGCGCCGCGCGGACGGACGATCCGGGCACGGACGTCGCCGGCCGGGCCGCCGTGCACGGTGATCCACTCCTCGTCGGCATCGGGCAGGGGAACGCCCTCGCCGCTCTGGACGCCGTCCACGGCCTTGCGGCCGTCGGCGACGGGGAGCTGGTAGAGGTACGGCGGCTGGGCGGTGGCGTCGGCGAAAGCCTGGGCGGCGGCTTCGAGGACGGGCGGCTGCGACATGACGGGTACTCCTTCTCGGGAAGACCGGGAATCGGGAGGTGGAGGTGGGTGAAGGTCAGCGGGCGGTACGGGCGGCTTCGAGGACGACATCGGCGACGACGCCCGGCCGGGAGACGGGGACGGCGTGCGAGGCGGCCACTTCGGTGATGTGGGAGCCGGCGCGGCGGGCCATCCATCGCTCGGCTGCCGGGGGGATGTTCCGGTCCTCGGTGGCGATCAGCGCCCAGGACGGAATGGTCTTCCACGCGGCCGAGGCCGCCTTCTCCTCGAGCGCAGCGGTGGCGACCGGCCGCTGGGTGGCGGCCAGTACGGCTGCCTCCGCCGCGGGCACGTCGGCGGCGAACTGGCGCGGGTACTTGGCCTGGTCGATGACGAGTTCGGTGCCGGTGCCGCCGCCAGGCAGCGGGTACGGCATCGGGTTCACCGTCTCACCGAGAGTGGACCCGGGGAATCTCGCGGCCAGCTCGGCGGCACTCTCGCCCTTGTCGGGGGTGAACGCGGCGATGTAGACGAGGGCCTTGACCCGGGGGTCGCCGGTCGCCGCGGTGGAGATGACGGCGCCGCCGTAGGAGTGGCCGACGAGGACGACGGGGCCGTCGATCCCGGCAAGGACCGCGCGCAGGGAGGAGGCGTCGGCGGCGAGGCCGCGCAGGGGGTTGGCCGTGGCGACGACCGGATAACCGGCCCGCTGAAGCCTTTTGACGGTTCCGCTCCAGCTGGACGCGTCCGCGAAGGCACCGTGGACGAGCACGATGGTGGGCTTGGGCCCGCCATACGCGCGGGTGACGTCGGCACTGCTCGCGGGGGCCGTGGCGGCGGTGAGGGAGGCGATGGTCGCCGCGAGGGCGACGGCAGTGAGGGTTTTCGGGACAGACATGAGAGTTCCTTGACGGGTGAGGGTGCTCAGCCGAGGAAGGCGAGCAGCGCGGAGTTGACCTCGGCGGCGTGGGTCCACAGCAGGCCGTGCGGGGCTCCCGGGACGATCCGCAGCTCGGCACCCGCGATGCGGCCGGCCAGCGGCACGGCGGTTGTTTCGACGGGCAGAGTGCGGTCGGCGTCGCCGTGAATGATCAGTGTGGGCACGTCGATGCGCGGCAGGTCGGCCCGGAAGTCGGTGAGCCATGCCTGCACGCAGTCGAGGGTGCCCTTGGCGGAGGCGCCGACGGCGACGTTCCAACTCGCCCGCACGGCCTGCTCGCTGATGCGCTCGCCGCCCAGGTCGTCGACGTTGTAGAAGTCGGCGAGGAAGCCGTCCATGAAGGCGTGGCGGTCGGCGACGATGGCCTCCTGGATGCCCTTGAAGACGCTGCCGTCGAGACCGCCGGGATTGTCGTCGGTCTTGAGCAGGAAGGGCGGGACGGCGCCGATCATGACGGCCTTGAGGACGCGCTCGGAGCCGTAGGCACCGAGGTAGCGCGTGACCTCGCCGCTGCCCATGGAGAAGCCGACGAGCACGACGTCACGCAGATTGAGGACAGTGAGCACGGCGTGGAGGTCGGCGGCGAAGGTGTCGTAGTCGTAGCCGTACGCCGGCTGGTCGGAACGCCCGAAGCCGCGACGGTCGTAGGTGACGACCCGGTATCCCGCAGCGAGGATCGCGGCGCTCTGCCTCTCCCACGAGGCTCCGTTTAACGGCCAGCCATGGATCAGGACGACCGGCTGCCCGGTGCCGTGGTCCTCGTAATAGAGCTCGACGGGAGCGGACTCACGGTCGGCAACGTTGACGAAGGGCATGGCCGTACTCCTTGTGCGTGGCGGGGAGGGAGGGGCAGGGCCGGTCCTAGAGGCCGTACGCTTCCAGGAGGCGCAGCCAGACCTCGCTGACCGTGGGAAAGGCGGGGACCGCGTGCCACAGCTGTTCGAGCGGCACCCCTCCCACGATGACGACGGTTGCCGTGTGGATGAGTTCGGTGGACAGGGGGCCGGTGAGGGTGCAGCCGACGACGACCCGGCGGGACTCGTCGACGACGAGGGTGGCGAGACCCCGATAGCCGTCCGCGTGAAGCGCGGCGCCGGCCACCTCGTCGGTGCGGTACTCGACGACGCGGACCGAGAGCCCGGCCTCGCGTGCCGCGCGTTCGGTCAAGCCGACGCACGCGATCTCAGGATGGGTGAAGACGGCCTGGGGCACGGCGGTACTGCCCGCGGCTACGCTCCAGGGCTTGTGGGGACCGTCGGCGGGCGGTCTGCCCGCAGCCCGCTCCGCGATCGCCGCTGCGCAGGCACGGGCCTGGTATTTGGCCATGTGGGTCAGTGGCGCGCGGTGGTTCACATCGCCGACGGCGTAGAGCCAGTCGCCCTCGGCTGCCGTGACACGGCAGGTGTCGTCCACCGAGAGCCAGTCGCCCGCCGTCAGTCCGACGGACTCCAGCCCGAGGTCCGCGGTGCGGGGGCGCCGGCCGACGGCGGCGAGGACCTCGTCGCAGTGGAGGGCGGTGCCGTCGTCCGTGTCCACTGTGACCGTGCGGGTGGCGGCGTCACGGGTGACCCGGATGGCCGACACGCCGAAGCGGACCGTGACCCCCAGATCGCTCAGTCCCCGGGTGACCTCCTCTCCGGCACACGGCTCCCAGCCGGTCAGCAGGGCCTGGTCCCGGACCAGCAGAGTGACGGAGGAACCGAGCGAGCTCCACGCCGTGGCCATCTCGCAGGCCACCACTCCCCCGCCGATGACGACGAGCCGCTCGGGCACCGCATCGGCCGTGGTGGCCTGTCGGCTGGTCCACACGCCGATCCGGTCGAGCCCTTCGACCGGCGGAAGGGCGGGCTGCGTGCCGGTGCAGACCACGACCGCCTGCCGGGCCCGCAGGGTGCGGACCGCGCCGTCGGCCCCGGTCACCTCCACCTGCCGCTCACCGGCGAGCCGTCCGTGTCCCCGTACGAGGGTGATGCCCGCACCGGCGAGCCAGTCGGCCTGGCCGGTGTCGTCACCGCGCCCGGTGAAACGGTCCCGCCGGGCCAGGACGCGTGCCGGGTCGAGTGCCGCCGTGACGGCCTGCCGGGCTCCGTCGACCGACCGGGCCTCCGCTCGGGCTGCGCCGGGGCGCAGCATGGCCTTGCTCGGCACGCAGGCACGGTAGGAGCACTCGCCACCGACCGCCTCCGCCTCGACGACGACGGCAGTCAGCCCGGACCGCACGATCCGGTCGGCCGCGACCTCGCCGCCTGGACCACCGCCAACCACGACGACGTCGTACGTGTCCATCAGCCGCGCACCAGAGGGGTGTCCACGAGGTGCTCGGCCAGGAACCACACCTGAGCCTCACCGGTGCGGATGACCTGGGAGATGAGCAGGTCGGCGCTGCCCTCATCGCCCTCCGCCGAGATGCGGGCGGCGGCGTCCCGGACGTCGATGAGGATCCGCTCGTGCGCGTCGAGGAGCCGCGACAGCATGACAGGCACCGGCTCCACACCGTCCGGCGGCCGAGGAATCGCGGTCATCTCCGCGACGTGGCGCGGGTCCCCGACAGCGACGCCGCCCAGGCTCTGGACCCGCTCGGCCAGCGCGTCCACGATGGCCAGCTGGGCCTCCGCGTGCTTGTCCAGCATCAGGTGGAGCGAGTAGAAGGTCGCCCCGCGCATGAGCCAGTGGTGCTTCTTGTAGAGGGAGTACAGGATCTGCGTGTCGGCGAGCACGCGGTTCAGCCGCTGGCACGCGTACATGCGGGTGTCGTGGCCGAGGCCGATCGGCAGCTGCTTGAGCGATCCGAACGTCTGGGTCTCGGCACCCTTCTGGTGCAGCAGCGGCTGGCCGCCACCGTGCGAGGTTGTGAGGGCGTCCATCGAATACTCCTGTCGGGGAATGAGAGTGAGAGGGCCCAGCCGCCCGGTCGGGGGTGCACGGGCGGCCGGACCCGGTCTGCGCGGCTCGTGCTCAACGCTCGCTGATCACCGAGGCAGCCGGCCGGTGCAGAACGAGCCGGGTGAGCAGCCCGCTGCCGAGACCGGCCACGAGCGCGACGGCCGCCCACCACAGCGGGTACGACGCGAGGCCGAGAGCCGCGTCGAGGGACCAGGCACCTGGCCCGGTGGCGGCGAGGGCGGCGGCAGATCCGATGAGAACGAGCGGGTACTCGTACCCGTCGTTCTGCACCCAGAGCCCGTGGCGCCATTTCACGGTGAGCGCGACCGTCATGACCCCGATGGCGCCGGTCGCCGCGAGCGGGGTAAGGAGGCCGGCAGCGAGCAGCAGACCCGACCCGATCTGACCGCCGCCCGCCGCGACCGCGGTGAGGACTCCGCCACGGAATCCATCGGCGCGGAACTCCTCCGCGCCCCCTTCCAGTCCTCTGCCACCCAGGTGCCGGCTGACCTTCTGCACCCCGTGGCCGGTGACGAGCAGGCCCACCAGCAGTCGCAGGATCAGAATGCCGGTGTCCACGAAGATCAGCCTGCCGCGTGCGCGCCGATGACGCTCTGCGCGTACACGACACCCAGGCCGTAGGCGCCCGCGTGGGCCTTGACGATCTCCATGACCGCGGGGTACGTCTCCTGGCGCGCCCAGTCGCGCTGGAGCTCCAGAAGCACCTGCACCCAGGTCACCGGGACGGCACCGGCGGCGATCATCCGCTGGATCGCGTGCTCGTGGGCGGCCGGGCTGACGCCGCCGGAGGCGTCGGTGACGACGTACACCTCGTATCCCTGCTCCAGGGCGGAGAGCGCGGGCAGCACGAGGCAGACCTCGGTCCACAGGCCGGAGAGGATGATCTTCTTGCGGCCGGTCGCCCTGACCGCCGCCACGAGTGCCTCGTCCTCCCAGGCGTTCATCGTCGTACGGTCGATGACCTCCTGCTTGGGGAACACCTCGGCGAGCTGCGGCAGCAGCGGACCGGAGAACGACTCGGCGGCCACCGTGGTGAGGACGGCCGGGACGTCGAACGCCTGGGCCGCCTTGGCGAGACCCACGGTGCTGTTGATGATCGCGGCGCGATCACCGCTCCCGGTGCCGAAGAACATCTGCGGCTGGTGGTCCACGAAGAGCATGACCGAGTTGTCGGGCGTGAGCAGATCCGCGCTCGGGGCGGCCTGCACCTGGGTGATGTCGAACATGTGGGGTCCTCTCGAAGCTGGGGGAACCCGTCGACCGCGATGGTGCGACGAACGGAACTCCACGAAGCTATGACCGCCACGCCCCCCATGCTGGTCCACTCGTGCACAGCCCCTGACCCCACAGTGCACACTCCCTCGCACTGAGGGGTTTTCACCCTGGCCCGGCTGCGATGTACAGAGCGAGGACGGCCTTCAAGGTCATGGTGATGGATTGGCGCTGCCGCGCAGCTTCCGAAGCAGGCGCCAGCCCTTGAGAGGCGCCGTGGCTTGCCCCGAGAGCGGTCGATCGCCGAGGGGCGGTTGGCACCCTGGGACAGGGCACGCAATGGGTGCGTGGACAACAGAAGGCCGCCTCTCCAACCGGAATGTCTCACCGGTCAGAGAGGCGGCCTTTTGCTGTTGATGGTGCGTCAGCTCACCCATCGAGCGTGCGTCAGGCGTGCGTCACGTGCGTCAGATATGCGTCAGATATCGCACGTCACGCACGTAACGCACAATCGACAAAGCCGCATGTCAGCGCCCCTTCTCGGCAGGCTCAAGGATCGCCACGCACTCCACGTGGTGGGTCATCGGAAGCATGTCACGATGCCCCGAGATGGGAGGACGTGCAGGTCAGGCCCGGCTTTTCAGTCCAGTCAGCGGGCTGTCGGATGCCCGAAGCGTCAAATGAGCGTCACAGCCGCTGCGCTGTGACGTCGTACTGCGGACCGATGGCAGGCAGTACACCAATGCCGTGCCCGGCGGGGCCAAGGCGTGCCCGGGTAACGAAGCAGGGTCATGGTGCGGCATCTGTGAGTTCGAGAGCGGCGAGTTCGGTCCGTGCGGTGACGCCCAGCTTGGGGAACGCTTTGTAGAGGTGATACCCGATGGTGCGTGGGCTGAGGAACAGCTGTGCGGCGATGTCCCGATTGGACAGGCCGCGTGCGGCCAGCCGGATGATCTTCCGTTCTTGCGAGGTGAGCCTGGCCAGTGCTCCGCCCGCGGCCTCGGGCTTCGGTACGGCTTCCCCGGTCGCGTCGAGCTCGGCGCGGGCTCGCTCCGTCCAAGGCGTGGCGCCGAGTCTCCGAAAGGTCTCTATCGCGTCGCGGAGATGGATCCTGGCCTCGGACTTGCGACGCATGCGGCGCAGCCATTCTCCGTAGAGCAGAGCGGTTCGCGCGCGTTCGAACTGCCGGTCGTCGGGGTGCAGCCGCAATGCGGCCTGGTACAGCTCCGCAGCGTCCGCTTCCGGCGCGAGCAGTGCGCGGCAGCGTTGGACGTGCGCGTCGATCCACGGCTGCGTGGCTTCGTGTGCCCAGTCCGTGAGCCGTGCGAGCGGCTCATGGGCGTCGGCCGGCCGACCGAGCCGCACCGCTGCCTCGACCAGGTCGGGAATGCTGCGCAGGCCGGGAAGCTGATGTCTCACGGGGCTGGCGTGAAGGGCTGTCAGGCGGGTGCGGGCGGAATCCCATCGGGCGTGACCGAGGTCGAGCAGGGCCAGTGCCCAGTGTGCCCAGGCCATGCCGGGTGGGGCCGCGCCAGGCTCTGGCGGGGCCAGCGCGTCATCGGCGAAGGCGTGGCAGCGTCGCTCGTCGCCCGCCACCGCGGACAGGTAGGCCAGCACGCCCTTGATTTCAGCGGTCCACTGCCGGTGTCCCAGCTCCTGTGCGATGTGCAGTGCTTCGGTCGCCTCCTCCCAGGCGTCGGTGTGACGGCCGAGGAACATCGACGCTCGGGCTGCACACGCCAATATCGGTGGCGTTCGGCCGATCCATCCACGGTCTCGGCACTGGGCGAGGAGCTCGCCGGTCACCCGGTGTGCTTCGGTGTCCTGGCCGGCGGTCTGAAGGCTGGTGGCTCCGACCAGGATCGTGTCGTGCGGGCCGCCGAATCCGGTCCGTTCGGCGGCTTCGATCCGTCGTCTGAGGGTCTCGGGATCCCGGTCCCCCTGTCCGCTCGCGGACCGCACCGCCCAAGTCAGCAGGCGGGCGACGTGGGTGAGCGGGTCGTCGGGCGGCAACGGCAAGGCATCCAGCCGGTCCGCGGAGTCCGCGATCTCGTGCTCCCCGAGATACCAGGCGGCGTGCACCGCGTCGAGCATCATGTGGGCGGCCAGTGCCGGGTCACCGGCCTGGGTGAGTTCGGCTGCCTCGGTCAGCAACCGGCGGGCCGTGCGGAGCAGGCCGTGGTGGAACGCCGCGGCGGCGCGAACCCGGATGGCGCGGACGGTCAAGTCCGGGTCGTCGGTGCTCGCGGCGCCGTGACGGGCGAGCTCCACCATGCGTTCGATGTCACCTACCTCTGCGATCGCTTCTGCGGCCAGCACGATGCGCCGGGCCCGGTCCGTGCCGGGCTCTGTCAGCTGTGCGGCCCGTTCGTAGGCCGCCGCGGCGGCGGCGTATCCGCTTCGCTCGCGGCCCCGTTGGGCGGTGCTCTCCAGTTGCGCGGCCACCTGCTCGTCGGGGCCGGTGGCCACCACGGCGTGGTGCCAGGCGCGCCGGTCGGCGTCTTCCGGCTTGTGGAGGGCTTCGGCGAGTGCTGTGTGCACCACGAGGCGGAGGCTGACCGGCGCCGCCTGGTAGACGGCTGACCGCACGAGGGGGTGGCGGAAGCGCACGGTGTGGTTGTCCACCTGGAGCAGTCCCGCCGTTTCCGCGGGCACCAGATCCGCGGGGCGGCAGCCGAGAGGAGCGGCCGCGCGCAGGACGACATCCCGGTCGCCGGTGTCCTCGGCGGCCGCGACGAGCAGCAGGTGTTGGCTCGGCTCCGGTAGCCGACGCACCCGGTCGAGAAATGCCGCCTGGACCGCGTCGGTCATGGGCAGGGCCTGACCAGCGGCGACCTGCCGCTCGGCGGCGAGAGCGACCGGTAGTTCGAGGAGGGCGAGTGGGTTGCCTTGTGCTTCGGCCAGTACCCGGTACCGGTTGGCGGGGGACAGCGTGGCGGCGTGCTCGGCCAGTAGTCCGGCGGCGGCGGGCGCGTCGAGCCCGGTCAGGGGCATGTGGGCGAGTCCGGGGGCGTCGAAGCCGGTCCGGGCGGCGATGATCAACGCGATGCCCTCGGCGTCGAGCCGCCGCGCGGCGAACAGCAGGGCCTCTGCCGACGCCCGGTCCAGCCACTGCGCGTCGTCGACGAGGCACAGGACGGACCCACCGACGGCGAATTCGGCGAGGAGGGAGAGGACGGCGAGGCCGACGAGCATGCGGTCGCCCGGTTCGGCCGGGGCGAGGCCGAAGGCCCCGCGCAAGGCACGCGCCTGCGGTGCGGGGAGGGCGTCGGTCCGGTCGAGAGCGGGTCGCAGCAGCAGGTGCAAGCCGGCGAACGGCAGATGTGCCTCGGACTCGATCGCGGTGCTGCGCACGACCCGCAGCCGGCCGGCCGCGGACGCCGCGTACCCCAGCAGCGCGGTCTTGCCTACGCCCGGCTCCCCGGTGATGAGCAGGCAACCGCTGCGACCGGTCCGGCAGTCCGCCAGCAACCGGTCAATGACTGATATCTCGTCACTCCGTCCGTGCAACACGTGCCGAGGGTACTTAAAGCCGTCCGGGAAACCCCGGCAGGATTGCCGGGGCGTGACAGATTCCGCACTCCGTCCCCGGCCGTAGCTTGATGAGCAGAGCACGGGCGGAGGGAGATCGACCATGTCCGGCATCGATGAGCCGGCCAGGTGGTACCCGGCGAGTTGGAACGAGCGCGACCCGGCCAGGCGCCAGGCGCTCGTCGATGAACTCTGGACCGACGACGCCGGCCACCTCGAGCCGCTCGTGTCGGCCGAGGACCGCGACGCCATCGAGGCCCTGGTGGCCACGGCCCATCGGCAGTGCCCCGGCCCGGTGTACCGGCCGGCCGGGAACGTCGACGGCCAACACGGTGTGGCGCGCCCGGCCTGGGAACCCGGGCCGGTAGGCAGTCCTCCGCTGATCACCGGGCTTGTCGTCATGGTCACCGGGCATACCCGCCTGCGCCATGTTCACGGCTTCCTCGACCCCGTCCCCGCACACACCCCTTCACCAGGAGCTGGAAGTTGACACCTGACCCGATGGCCCTTCACCCGCTGTCGGCACATGACCGGGTGGTGTTCCTCAAACCGCTGGTCAGCTCACCGAAGATCGTCGTGGGAGAGTACACCTACTACGACGACCCGGACGGTGCCACCGATTTCGAGCACCACAACGTGCTCTATGCCTACGGACCGGAACAGCTGATCATCGGCAAGTACTGCGCCATCGCCGCGGGCACCCGGTTCCTGATGGCCGGAGCCGAGCACCCGACGATGGGCGTATCCGCTTTCCCGTTCACCATGTTCGGCGGTGAGTGGGCCGAGCGGACTCTCGACATCGTCACCGGCATGCCGAGCCGGGGCGACACAGTGGTCGGCAACGACGTCTGGTTCGGCCACCGGACCACCGTCATGCCCGGCGTACGCATCGGCGACGGCGCCATCATCGCCGCCGACGCGGTCGTCACTGCGGACGTTCTGCCGTACATGATCGTCGGCGGCAACCCGGCCCGCCCGATCCGGCAACGGTTCGACGGCGCCGACATCGACCGGCTCCTGCACGCCGCCTGGTGGGACTGGCCGGTCGAACTGGTCACCGAACACGCCCACACCATCATGGCCGGCACCCCGGCGGACGTCGCCCGTATCGCCACCGACCACGGAATGGAGGCCGCATGACAGAGGTGTCGATCGAGGAACACCCCGTGGCCGGCAGCGGACCGTATGCGATCACCACCGGCCCGGACGGCGCGCTGTGGTACACGATGGTCCACAGCGGCCAGATCGGCCGGCTCGTGCCCGGCTGCGAACCGGCGAGCTACCAGCTCGACCCGGGCTGCGGGCCGACGATCATCACCACGGGGCCGGACGACGCCTTGTGGTTCACCGAGTATCGAGCACACCGCATCGGCCGGATCACCGTCGACGGCGCCGTCGCGGAGTTCCCGTTGCCCACCGCGGAAAGCGGGCCGTTCGGCATCACGGCCGCACCCGACGGGGCGCTATGGTTCACCGAGACCGCCGCCGACCGCATTGGTCGCATCACCATCAACGGTGAGGTCACCGAGTTCCCGCTCCCGGCCACCGGCGCGTTCCCGTCCGCGATCACCGCAGGCCCGGACGGCGCGATGTGGTTCACCATGAACCAGGCCAACGCGATCGGCCGGATCGACACCCACGGCACGGTCACCGTCCACCCGCTGCCCACCGCGGCCGCCGCACCGGTCGGCATCACACTCGGCCCCGACGACGCCGTCTGGTACGTCGCGATCGCCGCCGGCCACATCGGCCGCATCACCACCGAGGGCGAGATCAGAGAATTCCCGCTGCCCGACCGCGCCGGCCGACCGCACGCCATCACTCCGGGCGCCAACGGCGCCCTGTGGTTCACGGAGTGGGGTGGCAACCGCGTCGGCTCCATCACCGCCGATGGAGTGATCGAGGTGCACGACCTGCCCACATCCGGCTCGGAACCGCACGGCATCACCCTCGGCCCTGACGGTGCCCTGTGGACGGCGCTCGAAACCGGTGCCCTCGCCCGCATCACCCAAAAACCGCTGCCGTAGCCCAGGAGACAACCTTGCCCGTGACGTTCAACCACACGATCATCCCCGCCAGGAACCGCGATGAGTCGGCCCGGTTCTTCCGCGAGCTGTTCGAACTCTCCGAGGCGCCGTCGTGGGGCCCGTTCACCAACATTCAGCTCGGCCAAGGCGTACTGCTGCAATTCGCCGAGCTGCCCGGCGTCGACCAGATCCAGATGCACCACTACGCGTTCTTGGTCGATGACGACCTGTTCGACCGGGCCTACGCCCGCCTCCAGGCGGGTGGCACCAAGCACTGGGCCGATCCTCAGATGACGCTGACGGTGCCGGCCACGCCGCCCCCGACCCAGGTGGCGCCGACACACGAGGCGAGACGACGTAGCCTGAGGCATCGCCGTGAACGAAGTCGAGATAGTCGGCGACTCCGAGTTCAGCGGCACGGGCGCGGGCCTTCTCGGTGAACACTGTGCTGATGTCCACCCCCGTTCCCGTGACGCGGTGGTCACGCGCCCAGGTGCACAACATTTCGCCCGTTCCGCTGGCGAGGTCGAGCGCCCGCGTGCCAGGTGCCAGATGGAGCGACTGGCCCAGTGCGGCGAGCCTGTCAGCGGTGATCGGGTTGTGGACGCGGTGGCTGCTTTCGCGAATGGTCCATACGCGTGAAAGATCCACAGGAGGGGAGAGCCGCTGGATCACCGAGAGCTTCGGCGCACGCAGCATCGTCGCCCTCGGCCCGGCCGTCGATCAATCGACCGTCCATCTCACACCTGAAGCGCCGTCAACATCAGCGTCAAACGGGCGTCACGACCGTTAACGACCGCGCCCTCCGAGTCGCGGCAACGCATCCGTCATCCCCACACAATTCCACAAAGCTGCAGGTCAGCCGCACCCCAGGTACCGTGAAAAGGTCCACGTCGTGCACCCTGGGAAACAGGTCGGCCCCACCCGCCCAGAACTTGGGAACAAGAAGAACCAGCAGGTCAGAGGCCCTTCGTGGCAGGCTCAAGAATCGCCACGCACTCGACGTGGTGGGTCATCGGGAACAGGTCGAACGCGCGGAGCGTGCGGGGCTTGTAGCCGGCCTCGCCGAAGTAGGCGAGGTCGCGGGCGAGGGCGGCCGGGTCGCAGGCGACGTAGGCGATGCGGCGGGCGCCGAGGGCGGCGAGGTGGTGGACCGTCTGCTTGCCGGCGCCCGCGCGGGGCGGGTCGAGGACGATCAGGTCGACCTCCGAGATCCGGGTGCGCGGCAGGACCTGCTCGACCTTGCCCTGTTCGATGCGGACCCGGTCGTACTGCTGGAGGTTGTGGCGGGCGTCCTCGACGGCGCGCTTGCCGGACTCGATACCGAGCACCGCGCCCTTGTCGCCGACGCGGTCGGCGAGGGCGCCCGCGAAGAGGCCGGCGCCGCAGTACAGGTCGAGTGCCATGTCGCCCTTGCGGGGCAGCAGGCCCTGCATGACGGCGCGCACCAGGGTGTCGGCGGCCTTCGGGTGGACCTGCCAGAAGCCGCCGTTGCCGACGCGGTACGTGCGGTCGTCGGCGCGCTCGCGGACGAAGGGGCGGCCGTGCACGCGGTGGACGCCGCCGTCCTCGGCGACCCGGAGGACCGAGACGGGCTTGTCGAGTTCGACGATCGGGAGGCGGGCGCCCGGGCGCGGGGTCAGGATGACCTGGCGGTCCTGGGAGCCGGTCGCGGCGATGGCCTCGACGGACGCCATACCGGTCCAGTCGCGCTTCTCGACGCCCAGCTCGGAGACGCCCTCGGCGGCGATCATGCAGTGGTCGATCGGCTCGACCTCGTGCGACCGGTGGCGCCGCAGCCCCGCGCGGCCGGTCTCGTCGACCGCGTACTGGACTCGGGTCCGCCACTGGGGGACCTCGCCCGCCGGGAGCTTGTCGCCGTCGGCGGGTACGACGGTGCCGTCCCAGCCGGCTTCCTCGGGGGTGAGGCCCGCGAGGCGGCGCAGCTGCTCGGCGACGACCTCGCCCTTGAGGCGCCGCTGCGCACCGGGCTTGGCGTGCTGCCAGTCGCAGCCGCCGCAGCGGCCGGGTCCGGCGTACGGGCAGGGCGCCTCGACGCGGTCCTTGGACGCCGTGAGGATCCGTACGGCGTCCGCGCGCAGGAAGCGGGAGCTCTCCTCGCCCTCCGTGACGCGGGCGACGATCTTCTCGCCGGGGAGCGCGTGCCGGACGAACAGGACGCGCCCCTCGTCGGTGCGGGCGATGCAGTGGCCGCCATGCGCGACGGGCCCGACCTCGACCTCGTATTCCTCGCCGACCAGCGAGGACTCGGGTGCGTTCTGCATGGCGGGGTGACTCCAGAGGTCTGAGGGGCCGACGGTGCGGCGGGACAACAGCCCTCCAGTCTACGTGCCGCCGAGCCCCACCGATCCTCAGCGCTTGGTCGGCGTCTCCCTGCCGCTCTTCTCGACCGGGCCCCGGCGTACCGCGCCCGGCGCGTTCCAGTCCTGGCGCTTCTTGGCCCGCTCCTTGGCGAGCTCGGAGGACTGGAGCTGGTACGGCACGGAGGTCACCATGACGCCCGGCGTGAACAGGAGCCGTCCCTTGAGGCGCAGGGCGCTCTGGTTGTGCAGCAGGTGCTCGTACCAGCGGCCGACCACGTACTCGGGGATGATCACACTGATCACATCGCGCGGGCTCTCGCGGCGCAGGTTCTTGACGTACTCGACGGCGGGGCGCGTGATCTCGCGGTACGGGGAGTCGAGGATCTTGAGCGGTACGTTGATGCCGCGCCGCTCCCATTCGGCCTGGAGCGCCTTGGTCTCGGCCGGGTCGACGTTGATACTGAGGGCCTCCAGTGTGTCGGAGCGCATCAGCTTGGCGTACGCGACGGCACGCAGCGTCGGCCGGTGGATCTTCGATACGAGGACGATGGAGTGCACGCGGGAGGGGCGGAGGCTGTCGTCGCTGGGCCCCTCGGGCGCGGCCAGCTCGTCGGACACCCGGTCGTAGTGCTTCCGGATCGCCGTCATGAGGACGAAGAAGAAGGCCATGCCGACGAGCGACACCCAGGCGCCGTGCTCGAACTTGGTCACCAGGACCACGATCAGCACGAGTCCGGTGAAGAAGGCGCCGAAGGTGTTGATGGCCCGCGAGCGCATCATGCGGCGCCGCGCCGCCGGGTCGGTCTCGGTGCGCAGGTGGCGGTTCCAGTGCCGCACCATGCCGGTCTGGCTGAGCGTGAAGGAGACGAACACACCGACGATGTAGAGCTGGATGAGCCGGGTGGAGTCCGCGCCGTAGACGTAGACGAGGACGGCGGCCGCGCCGGCGAGCAGCACGATGCCGTTGGAGAAGGCGAGCCGGTCGCCGCGGGTGTGGAGCTGGCGCGGCAGGTAGCGGTCCTGGGCGAGGATCGAGCCGAGGAGCGGGAAGCCGTTGTACGCCGTGTTGGCGGCGAGGAACAGGACCAGCGCGGTGGCCGCGGCGAGCAGGATGAACATGAAGCTGCCGTGGCCGAAGACGGCCGCCGCGACCTGGGAGATCACCGGCTCCTGCGTGTAGTCGGCGCCGACCGGGGTGCCGTCGCGCAGCAGGTCGTGAGCCGGGTTCTCGGCCATCTTGACGTCGGTGGCGAGGGCGAGACCGATGATGCCGCAGAACATGGTGACCGCGAAGCCGCCCATGAGGGCAAGGGTGGTCGCCGCGTTGCGGCTCTTGGGCTTGCGGAAGGCCGGGACGCCGTTGCTGATGGCCTCGACTCCGGTGAGGGCGGCACAGCCGGACGAGAAGGCGCGCAGCAGCAGGAAGAACAGGGCGAAGCCGGCCAGGCCCTGCTGCTCCGCCTTGATCTCCAGGTCCGCGGTCGGGGCCTGCATGGAGTCGCCGAGGACGAGCCCGCGGAAGGCGCCCCAGACGATCAGCACGAAGACTCCGGTGACGAAGACGTAGGTCGGGATGGCGAAGAGCCGGCCCGACTCCTTGACGCCCCGTAGGTTCATCAGGGTCAGCAGCACGATGATGACGACGGCCGAGGCCGTCTTGTGCTCGACGATGAAGGGGATGGCTGAGCCGAGGTTCTCCACGCCGGAGGAGATGGAGACGGCGACGGTGAGGACGTAGTCGACCAGCAGCGCGCTGGCGACGCCGAGGCCGGCCTTCGGGCCGAGGTTGGTGTTGGCCACCTCGTAGTCGCCGCCGCCGCTGGGGTAGGCGTGCACGTTCTGCCGGTAGGACGCGACGACCGTGAACATCAGGATCACGACGGCGGCCGCGATCCACGGGCTGAACGCGTAGGCCGACGCACCGGCGATGGACAGGACCAGCAGGACCTCGCCCGGCGCGTACGCCACGGACGAAAGCGGGTCGGAGGCGAAGACGGGGAGCGCGATCCGCTTGGGGAGGAGCGTTTCTCCCAGCCTGTCGCTGCGCAGGGCCCGGCCGATCAGGATCCGTTTGGGCACGTCGGTCAGTTTGGACACGGAGAGGATCGTAAGCGTTCGAAATGGGCCACGCCCACCCCCCTCCGTGATCGCCACGGAATCTCCCTCGCGGCCGCATGGCCGCGCGCCGGGCGCGCGCCCGGCGGAGGCGGAGCCGGTGACCGTGACCGTGACCGTGACGGTGTCGAGGTGGGTGACCGTGACGGTGCGACGCGGTGGGTGGCGGTGACGAAGTCGGTGAACGGGTCGGTCACGGCCAGTGTCCGTGTCGGTGACGGAGCGATGACGGAGTCGGTGACGGATGAGGGCAACCGCCGGGTCGCGGCATAAGCTCGTGCCGAGGCAACACCGCACGCAGGCTGAGAGAGAAGAGTGACCAAGGTGTTTTCGCAGGTCGGCAAGGCGACGACCAGGAGTGCGGGGTAGGCGGACGTGCACATTGTGATCATGGGCTGCGGACGAGTGGGAGCCGCCCTCGCGCAGACCCTGGAACAGCAGGGGCACACGGTCGCCGTGGTCGACCAGGACCCCACCGCGTTCCGGCGCCTGGGCTCCGGTTTCGGCGGGCGGCGCGTCACCGGGGTGGGCTTCGACCAGGACACGCTGCGCGAGGCGGGGATCGAGGAGGCCGGGGCGTTCGCCGCGGTCAGCAGCGGTGACAATTCCAACATCATCGCCGCGCGGGTCGCCCGGGAGATGTTCGGCATCGAGAACGTCGCGGCCCGTATCTACGACCCGCGCCGCGCCGAGGTCTACCAGCGGCTGGGCATTCCCACGGTGGCGACGGTGCGCTGGACCGCGGACCAGATGCTGCGGCGACTGCTGCCCTCCGGTGCTGAGCCGCTGTGGCGGGACCCGAGCGGCGGGGTGCAGCTCGCGGAGGTGCACACCTCTCCGTCGTGGATCGGGCACAAGGTGAGCAGGCTCCAGGAGGAGACCGGGGTCCGCGTCGCGTTCCTCACCCGGCTGGGCGAGGCCGTGCTGCCGACGTCGCAGACGGTGCTCCAGGAGGGCGATCTGGTGCACGTGATGATGCGGACGGACGAGATCGAGAAGGTCGAGGCGGCCTTCGCCGAGGGTCCCGAGGAGGGCGGTCACTGATGCGGGTCGCTATTGCGGGCGCCGGTGCGGTGGGCCGTTCCATCGCGGGCGAGCTGTTGGAGAACGGGCACGAGGTGCTCCTGATCGACAAGGCCCCGACCGCCATCTCGGTGGAGCGGGTGCCGCAGGCGGAGTGGCTTCTGGCCGACGCCTGCGAGATCACCTCGCTGGACGAGGCGGCGCTCCAGCGCTGCAACGTGGTCATCGCGGCCACCGGTGACGACAAGGTGAACCTGGTCGTCTCGCTGCTCGCGAAGACCGAGTACGGGGTCCCCCGGGTCGTTGCTCGGGTCAACAACCCCAAGAACGAGTGGCTGTTCAACGAGGCGTGGGGCGTGGACGTCGCCGTCTCGACGCCGCGCCTGATGTCGGCGCTGGTCGAGGAGGCGGTGAGCGTCGGCGACCTGGTGCGGCTGCTGCGCTTCAGCCACGGTGACGCGAACCTCGTCGAGCTGACGCTGCCGCCGGAGTCGGCGATCGCCGGTACGCCGGTGGGCGATGTGGCGTGGCCGCAGGACACCTCGCTGGTGACGATCATCCGGGGCTCCCGCGTGCTCACGCCGAGCGCCGAGGAGACTCTCGAGGCGGGTGACGAGCTGCTGTTCGTCGCGGCGCAGGCGCGTGAGGAGCAGCTGGAGGACCTGCTGTCCGTACGCCGCTAGGCACGGCAATCGGAAGGGGCTCGGGACCGGTCACGGTCCCGAGCCCCTTTCCGTACGGTGCGGACGGCGCGTACGTCCCGTACGGCGCGGACGGCTATACGGCGTGTACGGCTCGTACGGCTCGTACGGCTCGTCGTACAGCGGGCGTACGGCGGCGTACGGTGCCGGGCCTCGCCGTCAGGCCTCGCCCTGGTGGGGTTGCGCCGGGGCGGCGGTCGACTGGGCGGAGGCCGCGGCCTTGCGTTCCTTCTCGGCGCGCTCGGCCGCCTCCATCTCGGCGAAGACGTCGATCGGCGGCGGCGCCTTGGCCAGGAAGACCCACGTCAGGTACACCGCGAGCAGGAACGGCGGGATCTTCAGGGCGACCAGCACCCAGCCGAGCTGCGTGGTGTCGGCCCACCAGTACAGCGGGAAGAGGATCGCGCATTTGGCGAGGAGGATCAGGCCCCACGCCCAGCTCGCCTTGGCGTACGCCTTCTTCCGGCCGGGGTTCCTGGTGCGCCAGGAGAGGTTCTCCTTGAAGACCGGGCCGAGGACCAGACCGATCAGCGGGACGCCCGCGAGGGTGGTGGCGATGTACGCGACGCCCAGCCCGAGCGTGTACAGCATGCCGGGCAGGTAGAAGTCCTTGGCGTTGCCCGTCATCATCGCGAAGACGACACCGAAGGCGACACCGAAGACGCCGCTGAAGGCGTGCTTGACGGTGTCGCGGCGGATCAGGCGGACGACGACGAGCAGCAGGGACACCGCCAGGGCCGCGATGGCCGAGATGTGCAGGTCCTTGTTGATCGTGAAGATCGTGACGAAGAGCAGGCCGGGGAGAACCGTCTCCACCATGCCCCGCACGCCGCCGAACGCGTCGAACAGCGCCGCCTCGGTCACCGCTTTCGCGCGTTGGTCGTCCTGATCCGTGGTCGGCTTGTCGAGAGACGTCACCGGCTACTCCTGTCCGAGCGGTCGGAGTTCGTATTTGGGGTTGAAGAGGACCCGGCGTCCCTGGCTGAGGGAGATCCGGCCCGAGGCGATCAGCCTGCGGCCCGGTTCTATGCCCGCGATGGAGCGCCTGCCCAGCCACACCACGTCCAGCGGCGCCGTGCCGTCGAAGAGCTCCGCCTCCAGCGCCGGCACTCCGGCCCGAGGACGCAGGGTGACCGTCCGCAAGGTACCAGTCACCTTCACGATCTGCCGGTCGCCGCAGTCGCATATGCGGGTGCACCCCGACGCGTCGGCGTCCTGCTGGAGCTCCTCCGACTCCAGGTCGCCCTGGGAAGTCGACAGCCGGTCCAGCATCCGGCGGAAGCGGCCGGCCGGCTTGTCTGTACGCGGTGCAGCAGTCATACAGAAAGCGTACCGGGCACCGCTGTCACCGAACCGGGGCCGTGGTCAGCGCTCGAAGCGGTAGCCCATTCCCGGCTCGGTGATGAAGTGCCGGGGGTGCGACGGATCGGCCTCCAGCTTCCGCCGCAGCTGCGCCATGTAGACCCGCAGGTAGTTCGTCTCCGTACCGTACGAGGGGCCCCAGACCTCCTGGAGCAGTTGCTTCTGGCTGACGAGCCGGCCGCTGTTGCGGACCAGGACCTCCAGCAGGTGCCACTCGGTCGGGGTGAGCCGGACGTCGCGGCCGTCCCGGTTGACCTTCTTCGCCGCGAGGTCGACCGTGAAGCCGTCCGTCTCCACCACGACGACACCGTCCTCGCCGCCGCCGACCGGCTCGGCCCTGCGTACGGCGGCCCTGAGCCTGGCGAGGAGCTCGTCCATGCCGAACGGCTTGGTGACGTAGTCGTCGGCGCCGGCGTCCAGCGCCTCGACCTTCTCGTCGGAGGTGTGGCGGGCGGAGAGCACGAGTATCGGCACCCGGGTCCAGCCGCGCAGACCCTTGATCACCTCGACGCCGTCCATGTCGGGCAGCCCCAGGTCGAGAATCACCACATCGGGGTGACGGTTGGCCGCGAGTTCGAGTGCGGTCGCCCCGTCAGGCGCGGCGTCGACCTCGTACTTGCGCGCCTTCAGGTTGATCACGAGGGCACGTACGATCTGTGGCTCGTCGTCGACCACGAGCACCCGCGTCATGGGGTCCTGCTTTCTCCGGAGGTGGGACATCACGGCGGCCGGGGCCGCGCAGCGTCGACCTTACGGCGGTCACCGGCGCGGAATCGGACGAGTGTGTGGCTCCCGGACGCGTATTGACGTGATTCTGACGCGCGACGGCGGGCGACGCCCCGGGGGGCCGCCCCGCCCTGACGCGGGTACCGCACAGGACGGCGGGGGCACCGCACAGGACGGCGGGGGCACCGCACAGGACGGCGCGGGTACCGCACAGGACGGTGGGCCGCACCCCTGTCGTTCGGGGTACGGCCCACACCGGTCCATCGATACGGGCGTCCACGGCCCCACCGCGTCCACGGGTCCGCCGCGCCTGTGGCCCCACCGCGTCACGGGTCCGCAGCGCCTGTGGCGCCGCCACGGCGTCAGCGGGTCCGCAGCGCCCGCGCGGCCACCGCCTCCGCAGGTCCGCGGCGCCCGCAGGCCACTGCCTCCGTGGGTCCCCGGCGGCTGCGGGCCACCGCGTCCACCGCTGCGCGCGGCGTGCGATCCGCTCAGCGGACCTCGGTGGTCTCCGGGCCCCGCTGGAGCTGGCCCATGCCGCCGGAGAAGCGCGAGCCCTCCTGGCTCTCCTGCTGGATGCCCTCGGGCACCATCTGCGCGTCGTTCGGGAGCTTCAGGACGATCGGGTCGCGGGGCGCCATCGGGCCCTCACCACGGACGACGACGGTGTCCCGGAAGATCTGCTCCAGCAGCCCGGCCGCCTGCGGCTGCACCGCGCCCTGCCCGGAGATGACACCGCGCAGGAACCAGCGCGGGCCGTCGACGCCGACGAAGCGCACCAGCTGGACACCGCCGGTGCCGTCCGGCAGCTGGACGGGGACCTGAGCGCGCAGCTCCCAGCCGAGAGCGCCCTCGACCTCGTCGATGATGCCGCCCTGCTGGGTGATGCCGGAGGCGATCTCCTCGCGGACCTCGCCCCAGATGCCTTCCTTCTTCGGAGCGGCGAACGCCTGGAGCTGGATGGCGCTGTCACGCAGCACCACGGTCGCGGCGACGATCGCGTCCCCGGCGACCTCGACGCGCAGTTCCATGCCCTCGACGCCGGGCACGAACATGCCGCCCAGGTCCACGCGGCCCTCGTCGGGCCGGGTCACCTCGGTGATGTCCCAGGGCCCGTCGGGCCGCGGCGCCGGCGGAAGGTTCACCCGGCGCGACTCGCTCGCGGGCTCCGCGTCGTCAGTGTCGACCTCGTCGACGACCTGCTCGGCCTCGCGCGCCGAGTCATCGGCGTTACCGCTCTTCTTGCGACGTCCGAACACGTCACTGTCCTTCCCGGTCGGATACGACCGAAGCGTATCGATTCCCACCCGTCCAGCCGTCCACGGCGGCATGACCGCCGGTGGACCCGAAGCCCCCCTCGGCCCGCGCCGAGCCGGGAAGCTCCGCCACTTCGTGGAAGCGGACCTTCTCGACCTGCTGGACGACCAGTTGAGCAATCCGGTCGAACCGTTCGAACCGCACTGCCTCGCGCGGGTCCAGATTGACCACGATCACCTTGATCTCCCCACGGTACCCGGCATCCACGGTCCCTGGGGCATTCACGAGGGCTACCCCGCAGCGTGCGGCCAGCCCCGAACGGGGGTGCACGAAGGCCGCGTACCCGTCGGGCAGGGCGATGGACACTCCGGTGGGCAGGACGGCACGCTCGCCGGGCGCGAGTTCGGCGGCCTCGGTGGTGACGAGATCGGCTCCGGCGTCGCCGGGGTGCCCGTAGGACGGGATCGGCACCTCCGGGTCCACGCGGCGGATCAGCACGTCGACAGGGTTACGCATCAGGGGTTCACCTCGAAGGCGCGAGCGCGCCGGACCTGGTCGGGGTCGGCCATGGCGGCCCGGATCTCCTCCGGGCGGCCGTTGTCGATGAAGTGATCGACCTTGACCTCGATGAAGAGGGCGTCGGCACGGACCGCGACGGGGCCGTCGGGCCCCCCGATCCTGCCGGTCGCCGTGGAGTAGATCTTGCGGCCCCGCACGGCCGTGACCTCGCCCTGCAGGTGCAGCACGGTGCCGACGGGGACGGGACGCACGAAGTCGGTCTCCAGCCTGCCGGTCACCGCGATGACCCGCAGCAGCCAGTTGAGGGAGCCGAGCGTCTCGTCGAGCGCCGTGGCCAGGACGCCGCCGTGGGCGAGGCCCGGCGCTCCCTGGTGGTCGGTGGTCACGGTGAACTCGGCGGTGACGGTGACGCCGTCGCCGGCCCTGGCCTCCAGGTGCAGCCCGTGGGGCTGGCCGCCGCCACAGCCGAAGCAGTGCTCGTAGTGGGCGCCGAGGAGCTCACCCGGGGCGGGCGCTTCGGGGTGCCGTACCGGCGGTATGGCGTCGGCGGGAGGCGTCAGTGCAGTGCTCACAGCCGCAGACCTTACCCGCGCGGCCGGGCGGTGGCCGCCCCGTGCCAAGCTTGACCGCATGCAGCCTTCCGCACCGGGCACGGCCCCGCAGTACGACGAACGTCTGACAGCTCCCCGTTCGTGGTGGGCGATCACCGCCCTGGTGGCGCTCTCCGGCGGCATCGTCATGCTGCCGCTGGGTCCGCTGCCGATGCTCGGCGGAGTGATCGTGGCGGCGGCGCTGGCGGCGGCCGGGGTCAGCTCGTACGGCTCGGCGCGCATCCGCGTGGTGGCGGGTTCGCTGGTCGCGGGCGACGCCCGGATCCCGGTGCGGGCCCTGGGCGAACCGGAGGTCCTGGACGCCGCGGCGGCGCGCGCCTGGCGCACGCACCGGGCGGACCCGCGCGCGTTCATGCTGATGCGCAGCTACATTCCGACGGCGCTGCGGATCGAGGTGACCGACGTCGACGACCCGACGCCGTACGTCTACCTGTCCACCCGCGACCCGGAGGCGCTGGCGGCGGCACTGGAGCGGCTCCGCGCGAACGGGGCCACCCGGGGCTGAGCACCGCGCGGCGGGCGCCTGAAGGGCCGTGGGGGCCCTGCCGGGGGTCCGTACGGCTCTGTTGCGTCCGGCGGGGCAGCGCACGTCCGCCGCAGCCGGCACGAGTGGCGGGATGCGGGCAGGGCCGCGTCCAGCAGGCAGCGTCCAGCACGCACCAGGTAGCGGGCGCCCGGCTGCGGGCAGCGAGCAGCCAGGCGGGACGGTCGGGCACCAGCCTGCGGGAAGCACGCGCCGGGCAGCCGTGCGGGGGAACCACGCACCGGGCTGCGGGCAGCCGGGCGGGGCAGCACGCACCGGGCTAGGGGCGGGCAGCGGGGACTGGGGGCGGCGAACGGTGGGCCGCGGCTCAGAACTCGATCTGCTTCGGGTTCTCCGGCTGGTCCAGCGGCGGGAGCGCCGGGAGGGCGTCCCACGGGACCTGGCGGGCGCGGAGATCGGCGCGGATGCGCTCGGCGAGCTTCTTGGTGTCGCGGCGGTTCATCACGGCGCCGACGGCGGCGCCCACCAGGAACGGCATCAGGTTCGGCAGGTTGCGCACCATGCGCTTCATGATCTGCTGGCGCAGCTCGCGCTTCATCCGGCCGCCGAGTGCCGCGTTCACGGTCGCGGGCTTGGTGACGTCGATGCCGCGCTCCTCCGTCCAGGAGGTCAGGCAGGCCATCGCGCGCTGGGTGAGGTTGCCCGGCGGGCGCAGGCCGTAGACCTCGTGGAGTTCGGCGATGAGCTTCAGCTCGATCGCGGCGACGCCCGTGACCTCCGCGGCCAGCTCGGCCGGCATCGCGGGCGGTACGGGGAGCATGGCGGCCGCGCCGATCCCGGCGCCCACCGTGGCGGTGGCGCTCGCTGCTCCCGCGATCAGTTTGTCCGCGAGCTGCTCGGGCCCGAGGCCGGGGAACTGCTTGCGCAGGGTGGCGAGGTCGCGGACGGGAACGCGCGGGGCGTTCTCGATGATCCGGTCGGCCAGATGCGCGATGCCCGCCCTGGCGCCCTCGCCACTCCTCTGCACGCCGCGCTTGACGGCTGCCAGGCGGCGTGAGCGCGCCGCCGGACCGCGGGCGGGTTCGGCCGCCGTTCCTGTCGCTTCGAGCGAGGCCGGGCGGCCTCGCTCGTCGTCACGTGCGGCGGGGGAGGGCAGGAGGGCGGAGTGCTCGGCAGACGCCTCATGAGCGTCGCGCGCCGGGCCTTCGCCGCCCTTGTACGCCTCCGGCTTCCCAGGGAGCCGGAAGCGTCGCTTCCGAGACGGGTTGTCGCCTGCCACGGCCGACCGGACCTCAGTCGCAGTCTCGGCAGATCGGCTGACCGTTCTTCTCCCGAGCCAGCTGGCTGCGGTGGTGCACCAGGAAGCAGCTCATGCAGGTGAACTCGTCCGCCTGCTTGGGCAGCACCCTGACGGCCAGCTCCTCGTTCGAGAGGTCGGCGCCGGGCAGCTCCAGGCCCTCGGCGGCCTCGAACTCGTCGACGTCGACGGTCGAGGTCGACTTGTCGTTCCGCCGGGCCTTCAGCTCTTCGAGACTGTCCTGGTCGACGTCGTCGTCGGTCTTGCGTGGGGTGTCGTAGTCCGTAGCCATGTCACTCTCCCCCTCTGGGTGTTTGCGGTGTCTCCAGCGCACGTAACGCGTGAGAGGCCGGACTTGTGCCCGACCTGAGGCGGAGATTTTGCCTCACATCAAGGTCTGTTACTCAATCGACACCCAACCGGACCCCTCGAGAGTGATCGGGTTTGGGTGGCGAACGGGACCGTACACGGTCGGGATGGTGCGCTTCACAGGCGCCACCCCGTGTACTTCCCGTGATGACACCCCTGGAAAACCCCGACTTTTCCTGGTTTTCCGGGGGTTTTTCCGATCACGGAGCGTAGATGGCCGGAATTGCGCCGCTGTGATCGATCACACAGGGGGCGGTCTTCGGATGCCCCCGAAAATTCTGCGGACAGCGAACACGAATGCCCCCGGATCCTTTACTCAGATCGGCAGCGTGACGCGCATCACGAGTCCGCCGCCCTCTCGGGGCTCCGCGCCGATGCGCCCGCCGTGGGCCCGTGCGACCGACCGGGCGATGGACAGACCGAGCCCGACGCCCTTGTCGCTGCCCGTGCGCTCCTGCCGCAGCCGACGGAACGGTTCGAAGAGGTTGTCGATCTCGTACGCCGGGACCACCGGGCCGGTGTTCGCCACCACCAGCACCGCCTGGCCGTGCTGGGCCTCGGTGGTGACCTCGACCCAGCCGTCCTCCGGCACGTTGTACCGCACGGCGTTCTGGACCAGGTTGAGGGCGATCCTCTCCAGCAGCACACCGTTGCCCTGGACGATCACCGGGGCGCACGCGCCGCGGATCTCCACGCCCTTCTGCTCGGCCTCCGCGCGCTCCTGGTCGATGGCGCGCGAGGCGACCTCGGCGAGGTCGACGGGTTTGCGGTCCACGATCTGGTTGTCGCTGCGGGCGAGCAGCAGCAGGCCCTCCACCAGCTGCTCACTGCGCTCGTTGGTGGCCAGGAGCGTCTTGCCGAGTTCCCGGAGCTCCATGGGCGCGCCCGGGTCGGACAGGTGGACCTCCAGCAGCGTGCGGTTGATCGCCAGCGGCGTGCGCAGTTCGTGCGAGGCGTTCGCGACGAACCGCTGCTGTGCGGTGAACGCCCGCTCCAGCCGGCCCAGCATCTCGTCGAAGGTGTCGGCGAGCTCCTTCAGCTCGTCGTCGGGGCCGTCCAGCTCGATGCGGCGGGTCAGGTCGGAGCCGGCCACCTGGCGTGCGGTGCGGGTGATCCGGCCGAGCGGGGACAGCACGCGGCCCGCCATCGCGAACCCGAAGGCGAAGGCGATGATGCTCAGGCCGAGCAGCGCGAACAGGGAGCGGCGCAGCAGGTCGTCCAGCGCGTGCTGGCGCTGCTGGTTCACGCACTCGTTCATCGCGGCGTTGAACGTGTCCGTGTCGGCGGTCTCCGGGAAGACGCACTCCTTGCTGAGGACCACGACCTGGCCGCGCTCGACCCCGATCCGGAACGGGAGGTCGTTGCCGATGTGCAGGGCCTGTGCGGCCAGCAGGTAGATGATCGACAGCAGCAGGATGCCGGCTATCAGGAACATCCCGCCGTACAGCAGCGTCAGGCGTATGCGGATGGTCGGGCGCAGCAGCGGCCGGACCGGGCCCCTGGGGTCCCAGGTGGGTTTCGGTGGCGCCTCCGGTGGCGCGGGTGTCGTCGCCACGGCTCAGATCCGGTAGCCGGAGCCCGGCACGGTGACGATGACCGGGGGTTCGCCGAGCTTGCGGCGCAGCGTCATCACGGTGACGCGGACGACGTTGGTGAAGGGGTCGGTGTTCTCGTCCCAGGCCTTCTCCAGCAGCTGCTCGGCGGAGACGACCGCGCCCTCGCTGCGCATGAGTACCTCCAGGACCGCGAATTCCTTGGGCGCCAGCTGGATCTCCCTGCCGTCCCGGAAGACCTCCCGGCGGTTGGGGTCGAGTTTGATCCCGGCGCGCTCCAGGACCGGTGGCAGCGGCACGGTGGTGCGCCGCCCGAGGGCCCGTACGCGCGCGGTGAGCTCGCTGAAGGCGAACGGTTTCGGCAGGTAGTCGTCCGCGCCGAGCTCCAGCCCCTCGACGCGATCGCTGACGTCGCCGGAGGCCGTCAGCATCAGCACGCGCGTGGCCATGCCCAGCTCGACGATCTTGCGGCAGACGTCGTCCCCGTGGACGAGCGGGAGGTCGCGGTCGAGGACGACCACGTCGTAGTCGTTGACGCCGATACGCTCCAGAGCGGCCGCCCCGTCGTACACGACGTCGACGGCCATGGCCTCCCGGCGCAGTCCGGTGGCCACCGCATCGGCGAGCAGCTGCTCGTCCTCGACGACGAGTACGCGCACGGCGTCTGTCCTTCCTCCGAGCCCGTTTCCGGGCAGTTCTCTTCCATCGATTGTGCGTGCTCATCCTGCCCTTTACACGCGTAAACCGGCTGTAAGGCGGCTCGTGGGGGCCCGAGGCGGACCGGTGGATACCGGACTGACGGCCCCTTCGAGGTTTCCCCGGGGAAGCCCCTGGGGAGGACGACTGCACACCCGAGATCACGCCCTGTATGTGGCGCGCCACAAACCGCTCTGTCCCCCAGAGGCGCTGGTGCGTGATCCGACCGACCCTCGGCACACCCCCGTGCCACCGACCCATGACGAGGGGGCACACGATGGACGCTTTCACCGCAGGACTGCTGCAGCGCATAAGGGCCACGGAGACCGACCTCACGCGGGCACGTGAGTCGGGCGACGACTTCCTCGCGGATGTGGAGCAGGCCGAGCTGGACGACCTGCACCGCCTCGCCGCCGAGCACGGTGTGGAGGTCTCGACCGCGACGGCCTGACCGACGTGTGAGGGGCCCCGGCGTCATGGGACGGCGCCGGGGCCCTTTCGCGTGCCCGCGCCGTCGGGGACGCGCGCGGAGGCGTCGGGGCGGGGCACGCGGTCAGTCGTGCCAGGCGCCGAACTCCTCCAGCAGCTTCTGGAGCGGTTCGAACACCCCCGGGGAGGCCGCGACCGTCAGCTCCCGGGACGGCGGTGTGCCGGGACGGCCTCCGGTGAGGGCGCCCGCCTCGCGGGCGATGAGGTCTCCGGCGGCCAGGTCCCAGGGGTGGAGCCCGCGCTCGTAGTAGCCGTCCAGGCGGCCGGCGGCGACGTCCGCCAGGTCGATCGCCGCCGAGCCGCCCCGGCGGATGTCCCGCAGGCGCGGAATGAGGCGGTGGGCCACGTCGGCCTGGTGGGCCCGGACCTCCGCCACGTAGTTGAAACCGGTCGACACCAGGGCCTGGTCCAGCGGCGGGGCCGGCCGGCAGCGCAGCCGCCGGTCGCCGAGGAACGCGCCGCGGCCGAGGACCGCGTGGAAGCTCTCGCCGCGCATCGGCACCTCCACGACGCCGACCAGCGTCACGCCGTCCCGTTCGGCGGCGATCGACACGGCCCAGGTGGGCAGGCCGTACAGATAGTTGACCGTGCCGTCCAGGGGGTCGACGACCCAGCGGATACCGCTGCGGCCCTCGGTCGTGCCACCCTCCTCGCCGAGGAAGCCGTCGTCGGGGCGGTGCTCGGCGAGGAAGCCCGTGATCAGCTTCTCGGCGGCGATGTCCATCTCGGTGACGACGTCGATGGGGCTCGACTTGGTCGCCGCGACCCCGAGGTCGGCCGGGCGGCCGTCACGCAGCAGCGCTCCGGCGCGCCGGGCCGCCTCCCGGGCCAGTTCCAGAAGCTCGTCCGACAGCTCGTCCGACAGCTCGTCCGACGGCTCGTCCGACAGGGGGCCGGTCAGGGGGTCGCTCACGGGGTCGGTCACGGTGTCTCCTTACGCGTACGGGCTGTCGGCACCGGCGGCCGCGGGCCGCTCGGCACGGGCCGGGCAGCAGCCGACCGGGCACAGGTCGTGGGACGGCCCCAGCGCGCCGAGCGCGCACCGCTTCACCACCGTCCCCCGCTCGGTCGCGGCCCGCTCCAGGAGCAGGTCCCGGACGGCGGCGGCGAACCGGGGGTCGGCGCCCACGGTGGCGGACCTGCGCACCGGCAGCCCGAGCTCCTCCGCCTTGGCCATGGCCTCGGTGTCGAGGTCGTAGAGGACCTCCATGTGGTCGGAGACGAAGCCGATGGGCACCATGACGACCGCCGGGGCTCCGGCCTTGCTCAGCTCCTCCAGGTGGTCGCAGATGTCCGGCTCGAGCCAGGGGATGTGCGGGGCGCCGCTGCGCGACTGGTAGACGAGCCGCCAGGGGTGCTCGGCGCCGGTCTCGTCCCGGACGGCGTCGGCGATCAGGGCCGCGACGTCGAGGTGCTGCCGCACATAGGCCCCGCCCTCGCCGTGCTGGTCGACGGGGCCGGACGTGTCGGCCGCGGAGTCCGGGATGGAGTGCGTGGTGAACGCGAGGTGCGCGCCCGCGCGGACCGGCTCGTCCAGCTCGGCCAGGGACTTCAGGACCCCGTCCACCATGGGCCGGACGAACCCGGGGTGGTTGAAGTAGTGCCGGAGCTTGTCGACCCGGGGCAGCGGCAGGCCCTCCGCCTCCAGTGCGGCCAGCGCGTCGGCGAGGTTCTCGCGGTACTGGCGGCAGCCGGAGTAGGAGGCGTACGCGCTGGTGGCGAGGACGGCGATGTGGCGCCTGCCGTCCAGGACCATCTCGCGGAGCGTGTCCGTCAGGTACGGCGCCCAGTTGCGGTTGCCCCAGTAGACCGGGAGGTCGATACCCGCGGCGGCGAAGTCCTCGCGGAGCGCGGCCAGCAGGGCGCGGTTCTGGGCGTTGATCGGGCTGACCCCGCCGAAGCGGAAGTAGTGCTGCCCCACTTCCTTGAGCCGTTCCTTCGGGATGCCCCGGCCGCGTGTCACGTTCTCCAGGAACGGGACCACGTCGTCCGGGCCCTCGGGCCCGCCGAAGGAGAGCAGCAGGAGAGCGTCGTAGGGTGCTGGATCACGCTGATCGGACATGGTGCCGATCCTGCCACCCGGCACTGACAGCCGGAAAACCGCCGTGCGCTCCGGCTCCTTCGCGCGTAATCTGTGAAAGCTGTCGATACGCCTTACCGATTGTCGGCTTTCGACTACCCGCCGTCCGCTCGGACTCCTCGACACCGCCGGTCCCGTGGGTTCCGCCGGTCCACCCGGTCTCCTCGGGCCGCTCGGTCTCCTCGGTCCGGTCTGTGTCCTCGGGCCGCTCGGACCGACCGGCCGCTCGGACCACTCGAACCACTCGAACCACTCGAACCGCTCGCACCATCAGCCCCGTCAGCCCCGTCAGCCCCCCTCTGTTCCACCAGCCCCCCGTTCCACCTCTCCCCGGGTCAGTCCCCGGGTTCCTTCCCGGAGTACCCGTTGGCCAGCCCCTACCGCGCGATCTTCACCGCCCCCGGCACCCTGAGGTTCTCCACCGCCGGTCTCATCGGCCGCATGCCGTTGTCCATGCTCGGCATCGGCATCGTGACCATGGTGTCCGAGATCACCGGCAGGTACGGACTGGCGGGCGCGCTGGCCGCCGCGCTGGCGCTCTCCGCCGCCGTGCTGGGCCCGCAGGTGTCCCGGCTGGTCGACCGGCACGGCCAGCGCAGGGTGCTGCGCCCGGCGACGCTGATCGCCGTCATGGCGGTCGCCGGCCTGCTGGTCTGCGCGCAGCAGGGGCTGCCCGACTGGACGCTGTTCGTCTTCACGGCGGCCGCCGGGTGCGTGCCGAGCGTCGGCGCGATGACCCGGGCCCGGTGGGCGGACATATTCCGGGGCGAGCCGCGCCGGCTGCACACGGCGTACGCGCTGGAGTCGATCGTGGACGAGGTGTGCTTCATCTTCGGCCCGATCGTGTCGATCGGTCTGTCGACCGTGTGGTTCCCGGAGGCGGGCCCCCTGCTCGCCGCGCTCTTCCTGCTCGTCGGTGTCTGGTGGCTGACGGCCCAGCGCGCGACCGAGCCGGCGCCTCATCCCGTGGACAAGCACGCGTCCGGCGGCTCGGCCCTCCGCTCCCCCGGCCTCCAGGTGCTGGTCGCCGCCTTCGTGGCCACGGGCGCCATCTTCGGCGCCGTCGACGTGGTGACGCTGGCCTTCGCGGAGGAGAGCGGCGCCAAGCGGGCGGCCAGCCTGGTACTGGCCGTGTACGCGCTGGGTTCCTGCCTCGCGGGCGCCGTTTTCGGCCTGCTGCACCTGAAGGGCGACCCGGCCCGCAGATGGGTCGTGGGCGTCTGCGCGATGGCCGTGAGTATGATCCCCCTCCAACTGGCCGGGAGCCTGCCGTTCCTGGCCGTGGCGCTCTTTGTCGCGGGCCTGGCCATCGCACCGACGATGGTGACCACGATGGCCCTCGTCGAAGCGCACGTACCGCGCGGCAAACTCACCGAGGGCATGTCCTGGACCGGTACCGGGCTGGCGGTGGGCGTGGCGCTCGGCTCGTCGGCCGCCGGCTGGGTGGTCGACGCGCACGGAGCTCCGGCGGGGTTCGTGGTGCCCGGGATCTCGGGGGTGCTCGCGGCCGCGGTGGCGTTCCTGGGGTACCGCCGGCTGCGCAGGCCGGTGCCGACGCGGGAGGGGCAGCGTGAGCAGGACCCACAGCAGTTGGACGACGTGGCGGGGGCTGAGCGGCCGGAGCGGTCAGGTCGGCCTGAGGAGTCCGGGCGGCACCTGGCGTAACTGGGCCGGGAACGTCGCCGTCTCACCCGTACGGGAGGCCCGTCCGGCGTCCGTGGCGGAGCTCTCCGAGACGATACGGACGGCGGTACGGGACGGGCTGCGGGTCAAGACCGTCGGTACCGGGCACTCCTTCACCTCGATCGCGGCCACCGACGGCCTGCTGATCCGTCCCGACCTGCTCACCGGCATCCGGCGCTTCGACCGTGCCGGGATGACCGTGACCGTGGAGTCGGGCACGCCGCTGAAGCGGCTCAACGCCGCCCTCGCCCGTGAGGGGCTGTCGCTCACGAACATGGGCGACATCATGGAACAGACGGTCGCCGGGGCCACCAGCACCGGGACCCACGGCACCGGACGGGACTCCGCGTCGATCGCCGCGCAGATCAAGGAGCTCGAACTGGTCACGGCGGACGGCCGCGTGACGACCTGCTCGGAGAAGGAGAACCCGGAGGTCTTCGCCGCCGCCCGGATCGGTCTGGGCGCACTCGGTGTGGTCTCCGCGATCACGTTCGCGGTGGAGCCGCTCTTCCTGCTGACCGCCCGCGAGGAGCCGATGACCTTCGACAGGGTCACGTCCGAGTTCGACGCGCTGCACGCGGAGAACGAGCACTTCGAGTTCTACTGGTTCCCGCACACCGGCAACTGCAACACCAAGCGCAACAACCGCAGCGCGGGGCCCGCCGCCCCGCCCGGCCGCGTCAGCGCCTGGTTCGAGGACGAGTTCCTGTCCAACGGCGTCTTCCAGGTGGCCAACTCCTTCGGCCGGGCCGTACCGACGGCCGTCCCCGCGATCGCCAAGGTGTCCAGCCGGGCGCTGTCCGCCCGTACGTACACGGACATTCCCTACAAGGTCTTCACATCCCCCCGCCGCGTGCGCTTCGTGGAGATGGAGTACGCCGTTCCGCGTGACGCGGCGGTCGCGGCCCTGCGGGAACTCAGGGCCATGGTCGACCGGTCGCCGCTGCGGGTGAGCTTCCCCGTGGAGGTGCGGACGGCTCCCGCCGACGACATCGCGCTGTCGACGGCGTCCGGCCGGGACACCGCCTACATCGCGGTGCACATGTACCGCGGGACGCCGTACCAGGCGTACTTCACGGCGGCCGAACGGATCATGACGGCGCACGGCGGCAGGCCGCACTGGGGCAAGGTGCACACACGGGACGCGGCGTACCTGGCCGAGGTCTACCCCCGGTTCGGCGAGTTCACGGCGCTGCGTGACCGGCTCGACCCGGACCGGGTGTTCGGCAACGCCTATCTGCGCCGGGTACTGGGCGACTGACGACTACTCGCCACCGCCGACCGCGGCTCCGGACGTGGCGGTGTCCCCCGGGGGCGGCGCCTGCGACGCCGACGGACCGGGGGAGGCCGGTGGGGGCGTGGAGGCCGGGGCTGGAGTCGGAGTCGGGCGCGGGGCGGGTCCGGACGGATCGGACGGCGTCGGTGACGACGAGGGCGGTGCGGAGGGGACGGGCGGGGCGGACGGATCCTGGTCGGCGGTGCCCCCGGAGCCACTCGGCTTCCGGTCGCGCTCCTGGTCCGGCTGCTCGCCCCGGCCCGGTGCCGTGGTCGCGTCCGGATCGGCCGTGTCCCGGGCGGGGTCGGCGGAGGGCGGCGCGCCGCCGCCCCGTACGACCGCGCCGAACGTCGTCGTCCCCCGGGTACCGCTGAGGTCCTGCCCCGAGATCAGCTCGTACGTCGTGATGCCCGCCATCGCCAGGCCGAAGACGACCGCCGCGGCGATCGCCGAGCGCCGCCTGCCGCGCAGACGGGACCCGTGCGTGGTGGGGGCGCCGAACTCGCCCTCCGGTGGCGGTACCTGCGGGTTCGGCGCCGGGCCACGGGCGGCCGTGACGCCGCGGACGCGTTCGCCGGTGCGCGTGAGCAGGTGCTGGAGGACCGAACCGCCGCACGTGGCGACGACGCTGATCACACCGGCGCCGATGACGGTGCCGTACACGCCGAGATTCGCGGCGAGTTTCGCCGCCAGGACCGCCGCGACGGCGCTGCCCGCGACCTGGGCGGCACTGAGGTCCAGTCGCTTCCTCCGTTCCGTTCCGCTCGTCCCGCCCTGATCCGTCGTCAGCATCTCTTCACCCATCTGTCCGGCATGCAACGGAAAGGGACTTATGGGGAGATCGATTGGTTCCACTTCGGTGGATTGTGTGAAGGAGGCCACGTACGGAGGTGTCCTGCGGACGTCCAACTGCCGTGCCCCCGGAGAACTTCGGCGGCGTGCCGGTCCACCCAGATGGCCCGAATGGAGTACTGTGGCGAATCCTGGGCCTCAGTCCTGCACTGGTGTCCGGGAACAACGGGAGGGGGCCGAAAGTGGCACTCGATCCGGCGGCGCCGCGGCACCGCACGGGGGCCGACTGCGCAGAGTGACCGACCAGTCACGCTGTGTTGCGAAACAGGTAACCGTGCCATAACGGCGTTCAGGGCCCATGCCCGACACGCCGGGCAACTCGGCAAGGTTGTGGCAGGCTGCACCCGGGCAGGCCACACTCGACTAGCGGAAGCAGCGACGCACGTGACGTCGGCAGGCACCACCCGGGAGGTCCCCATGCCCGAACTGCGTGTCGTGGCCGTCTCCAACGACGGCACACGACTGGTGCTCAAGGCTGCGGACAACACGGAGTACACGCTTCCGATCGACGAGCGACTGCGCGCCGCGGTACGCAACGACCGCGCCCGGCTCGGCCAGATCGAGATCGAGGTGGAGAGCCATCTCCGCCCCCGCGACATCCAGGCCCGTATACGCGCGGGCGCCTCCGCCGAAGAGGTCGCCCAGCTCGCCGGCATCCCGGTCGAGCGCGTGCGCCGCTTCGAGGGTCCCGTGCTCGCCGAGCGTGCCTTCATGGCCGAGCGGGCCCGGAAGACCCCGGTGCGCAGGCCCGGTGAGAACACCGGCCCGCAGCTCGGCGAGGCCGTGCAGGAGCGGCTGCTGCTGCGCGGCGCCGACAAGGACACCGTGATGTGGGACTCCTGGCGCCGCGACGACGGCACCTGGGAGGTTCTGCTGGTCTACCGGGTGGCGGGCGAGGTCCACTCGGCCAGCTGGACGTACGACCCGCCGCGACGGCTCGTCCAGGCCGTGGACGACGAGGCCCGCTCGCTGATCGGTGAGACCGACGACGCGGTGGCCGTCCAGGAGCCGACGTTCCCGTTCGTCCCGAGGATCGCCCGGCTGCCCCGCGACCGGCCCCTCGACCGCACGCTCGACCGGCCGTCGGAGCGCCCCGTGCTGCCCGGGCCGGGTGCCGCCGACTCCGAGGAAGAGCCCGAGCGCGACTCGTTGACCAGCCTCCTTGAGGCGGTGCCGAGCTTCCGGGGCGACATGGTCGTACCGGACAGGCCGGCCTCGTCCGACGCGCCCGCCGCAGAGGCGGAGCAGGAGCCGGAGGCCGAGGAGCCCCCGGCGCCCGCGGCGTCGGCCGGTGCGGGTTCGGCGTACGCGGACGTGCTGATGCCGCGCTCGGTGAGCGGCCACCGCGACCGGCTGACCGGTACGACGGACCGTCAGGCGGAGGCGGACGGCGTCCGTCCGGGCCGCCGGGCTGCGGTCCCCAGCTGGGACGAGATCGTCTTCGGTACGCGCCGCAAGAAACAGGAGTGACCCTCGGCCCTTCCCCCGGCCGCTCCCGATCAGGGACGGCGGGCCGGGAGGGGCGGCGGGCCGGGAGGGGCGGGCCGGGAGGCGTGGGGCCGCCGGTCCCGCGCCCGGGAGACGGTCGGCCCCTGCCTTGGGGCTCTGGCCGGGGAGACGGTTCACCCATGTCCGGCCCCGCCCACGGGAAGCGCCCCGCAGGGGCGCGCGCAGAGAGGCGGGTCAGGTCATCCCCGGCCGGCGGCACCGGCCGGTCGGGTCAGCCTCGGGCCGGGCCCGTGGCGACCGGGCGGGACGGATCGCGCGACCACTCCGACCACGAGCCCGCGTACAGCGCCGCGCGGATGCCGGCGATCTCCAGCGCCAGCACCTCATGGGCGCCGGACACACCGGAGCCGCAGTACACACCGACCTCCGTGGCGTCACCCGCACCCAGTTCCCTGAACCGCGCCGCCAGCGCCTCGGCCGGCAGGAACCGGCCGTCCTCCGCCACGTTCTCCGTGGTCGGCGCCGACGCCGCGCCCGGGATATGCCCGGCGACCGGGTCGATGGGCTCCACGTCACCCCGGTAACGCTCCGCCGCCCGCGCGTCCAGCAGCAGCCCCGACCGCGCCAGCGCCCCCGCCCCCTCCGCGTCCAGCAGCGGCAGGGCGCCCGGCCTCGGGGTGAAGTCCCCGGGCACCGGAACCGGAACCCGCGTCGACAGGGCACCGCGCCAGGCGGCGAGGCCGCCGTCCAGCACCCGGACATCGGTGTGGCCCGTCCAGCGCAGCAGCCACCACGCCCGCGCGGCCGCCCAGCCCTGGCCGCCGTCGTACACGACCACCGGTGAACCGGCCGAGACCCCCGCCGCGCGCATCGCCGCGCCGAACACCTCCGGGTCCGGCAGCGGATGCCGGCCGGCCGCGCCCGGCGGGCCGGCCAGATCCGCATCGAGGTCCACGTAGACGGCGCCGGGGATGTGGCCCGCCTCGTACGCCGGCCTGCCGGGCGGCCCGCCGAGCTCCCAGCGGACGTCCAGCACCACGGGCGTACGCGCTGCGCGGGCATCCGGGCGGCCGGCGGGCTCCCCGGAGGTCTCGGCCCCGGCGGACACCTCGGCCCCGGAGAGTACCGCTTCGAGTTCATGTGCGGAGATGATCGCGTTCATGCCTGCCTTGGCTCCCATGCGTACCATCCTGGCGCAGATCAGGACGACATCGGGACGGCGTCGGAGGATGGGCGACGGAATTTTCGGGCATCCTCCTGCGGGATCGCGCCACATCACGGCGCGGCCGGGGCGCACCGCTCGGCCTGTGGTGCGAGCATCTGACGGGGCGTGAAGCCGCCGGCCGGTGTGGTCGCCGCCCCGGTCCCCCCGCACGGCCACGACGATGGTCCGAGGAGAGAGTGACGATGACCGAGGCGACTCGGCGCAAGCCCGGCACACCCTGCTGGGTGAGCCTGATGGTGCACGGCCTTGACGCGACGCAGGAGTTCTACGGGGAGCTGTTCGGCTGGGACTTCCGGCCCGGACCGCAGCAGCTCGGCCCGTACGTGCGCGCGCTGGTCGACGGCAAGGAGGTGGCCGGTATCGGCCAGCTTCCCGCCGATCGTGATCTGCCGATCGCCTGGACGACGTACTTCGCGTCCGACGACGCCGACGAGACTGCCGAATCGATCCGGTGCAGCGGCGGAACGGTGGCCGTGGGCCCCCTCGACGCCGCCGACGCCGGGCGTCTGGTGATCTGTTCCGACCCGACGGGCGCGATCTTCGGGGTGTGGCAGGCCGCCGCCCACCTCGGTACGGCGGTGGCCGGTGCGCCCGGCACTCCGGTGTGGAACGAACTGCAGACGCAGGAGACGGAGTCGGTCGGCAAGTTCTACCGGACGGTGTTCGGCCATGAGCCGACGCCGCTCGTCACGGGCGACGACGACTACGTGACCCTGCACGTGGACGGAGAGCCGGTCGCGGCGCTGCACGGCGTCGGCACCGACCTGCCGCGCGACCGGGGCGCCCACTGGATGACCTGGTTCGAGGTGGCGGACACCGACGCCGCCGCGCGGCGGATCACGGAACTCGGAGGTCAGGTGCTCCGGGCGCCGTACGACGACGCGGCCGGGCGACGGGCGACGGTCGCCGACCCGGAGGGCGCGGTTTTCACGATCGTACGATCGGACGCTCGGTGATCTGTCCGGGGTGACGGCGCCCGGGGGCGGGCGCGTCGCCCGGGGCTTCCACGGGCGTTCCGGACGGCGTGGGCCCGACGCTCCCGGTCCCGGTCACGGTCCCGGTCCCGGTCCCGGTCACGGCCGGGGACAGGGACGGGGACGGGGACGGGTGCGGGGAAGGGGACTCGACCGGGAGGACGTCAGGGGAGAGCGCGGCCGCGCGGGCGGACGCGGCGGTCATCCTGCGCCGGTGATGGCGCCTGCACAGCACCTCGTACCCGACCTCGTCGCCGGCGTTGACGTCACCGACGACGACCTGGGCGCCCTCGACCACCATCACACCGCCGACCGTACGGGCGTTGTGCGTCGCGCGGGCGCCGCACCAGCACAGCGCCTCGACCTGGAGCACCTCGACGCGGTCGGCGAGCTCCACGAGCCGCTGCGAGCCGGGGAACAGCCGGGAGCGGAAGTCGGTGGTGATACCGAACGCGAACACGTCCAGTTCCAGGTCGTCCACGACGCGGGCCAGCTGGTCGATCTGCTCGGGCGCGAGGAACTGCGCCTCGTCGGCGATCACGTAGTCGCAGCGGCCGCCCCGGGAGAGATGGGCGACGAGATACGCGTAGAAGTCGAAGCCCTCCGCCGCCTCGACGGCGTCGGTGACGAGCCCGAGCCGGGAGGAGAGCTTGCCCTGGCCCGCCCGGTCGTCCCTTGTGAAGATCATTCCCTGGAGGCCGCGGGCCGAGCGGTTGTGCTCGATCTGAAGAGCGAGGGTGCTCTTTCCGCAGTCCATCGTTCCGGAGAAGAACACCAGCTCGGGCATGGGGAGGTGACGACCTTTCGGGTCCGTGGGGCAGGAGGGCGGTCCGGCGGGGCCGTGGACCACGCGCGGCGGGCCGGCCGGGGACGGTGGACGGGAGCGGCGGAGGGGAACGGCGGACGGGGCTACGAGCGGGGCTACGAGCGTACTTCGAGCAGCGGTACGAGCTGCTCGGCGGCCGTCATCGAACCGTGCATGCCGGCCATCGCCGACTCGTGCGGCTCGTTGACCGATGCGGTGATCACCACGTCGTCGTACGCGGCCGCGACGACATCGCCGATCCGCCCGTACACCCGCTCGTCGATCCGCGGGCCGAACCAGCCCGCGGCGATCGCCTCGTCCCGGCCCGCGACCCAGAAGCGCTCGCCGAGCACCTCGCGCCAGCACGCCAGCACGTCGGACCTGGCACCGGGGACGGCGTAGACGTGGCGGGCGCGGCCCTCGCCGCCCAGCAGGGCGACGCCGGCACGCAACTCCCAGTCCTCGTCGAAGTCGATCCGCGACTCCTCGTCGAACGGGACGTCGACCATGCCGTGGTCGGCGGTGACGTACAGCGCGGTGCGCGGCGGGAGCTGCTCGGCGAGGCGCTGGACGAGCTGGTCGGCGTGCATCAGCTGGCCGCGCCACGCGTCGGAGCCGATACCGAAGCGGTGCCCCGCGCCGTCCACCTCGCTGTAGTACGTGTAGACCAGCGACCGGTCGGCGGCGGCGAGCTGCTCGGCGGCCAGGTCCATGCGCTCCTCGCCGGAGAGCCGGCCGTGAAACGTTCCGCCACTGAGCGCGATCTTGGTGAGCGGGGTGTCCCGGAAGGTCGGGGACGACACCTGCGCGGTGTGGACGCCCGCCGCGTCGGCGAGCTGGAAGACGGTCGGGTACGGCTGCCAGGCGGCGGGCGACGTCCACGGCTTCCAGCGGAGCTGGTTCATCAGCTCACCGGTCGCGGGGTCACGCACCGTGTAGCCGGGCAGTCCGTGCTCGCCGGGCGGCAGTCCCGTACCGACAGAGGCGAGGGACGTGGCCGTGGTGGCCGGGAAACCGGCGGTGAGCGGCCGGCCCGTGCCGCCGCGCGAGGTCGCGAGCAGGGAGGTGAGGTACGGGGCCTCGTCCGGGTGGGCCTTGATCTGCTCCCAGCCGAGCCCGTCGATCAGGAAGACGCAGTTGCGGTCGGCGGGCGTCAGCTCGGCGATACGGTGCCCGAAGCCCGGCACACCGAGTCCCGCGGCGATCGTGGGCAGCAGGTCGGCGAGGGCGCCCGAGCCGTACTCGGGGACCGGCGCGGTGTCGAGGGCGAGCGGGACCGGGTCGTCGGGCCAGCGGGCGGCCGTGGCGGTGGGCTGGACCATCAGCGCGTGACCGCGGTGGCTTCGGACAGGGCCTGGGCGAAGAGCAGGGCCTGCCGGACCGTCTCGGGACCGTCGCCCGCCTCGCTCACGCGCAGGCTCAGGTCGTCGGCGGTGGAGCTGCCGGTGTAGCCGTGGTCGGCCTCGCAGTTCGGATCGCCGCAGGCGGCGGGCTCCAGGTCAATACGGGAGACGGCGCCCCAGCCGATGGTGAGGACGACCTCGCGCGGCAGCGTGCCGGGCGTGTACGACTCCGGATTGGCGACGACCCGGCTGAGCACGACCGACGAGATCCGGTCGAGCTTGACCGACTCGGTCGAGGTCGTCGCGTACGGCGTCGGGGAGCTGGTGTCGGCGTTCTGCTCGTCGGTGTGGCTGACGATGAAGCGGTTGGCCGTGAGAACGAGGACCGTGACGTGGCGACGTACCTCGTTGGCGTCGAAGGTCGTCTCCTGGTGCACCAGGTACGAGGCGATCGGCTCGCCACCGACGGCGGCCTCCACCGCCTCGGCCACGAGGGCCGGGTAGTAGCCGCTGCGCTCGATGGCCGCGCGCAGCCCCTGGGTCGTCGTACCGGTCTTCGCCATGGGCTCCATCCTACGGGGGCACAGTGACTGCACGGGACGCTCACGGCCCCGCGTCGGCACCGGGCGGCGGAGGGCGGGTACGCCTGGCCGGACGGGCGGCGGGTGGCGTGCGTGGCCGGGGCGGGGGCGGGGGCGTGGGTGACCGGGTGGTGTCAGTAGCGGGCAGGCGGGGGCGTGCGTGGCCGGGGCGGCGACGGGGGCGTGCGTGGCCGGGGGGCGTCAGTAGCTGGGCAGGCGGCGGGGGCCGAGGTCGGTGCGGGCGGGTGGCGGGGCGAGACGGACCGTCGCGCCGAGTACGGCGAGGCCCTGCTGAGCGACGACCACCGGCTCCAGACCGACGGCGACGACCTCCGGGTGGTCGTCCACCAGCCGGGACACCCGCAGCAGCAGCTCCTCCAGGGCGGCGGTGTCCACCGGGGCCGAGCCGCGCCAGCCGAACAGGAGCGGAGCGGTGCGGATGGACCTGATCTGCTCCGCGACGTCCCGGTCGGTGGCGGGGACCAGCCGGTGGGCCATGTCGCCGAGCAGCTCGGACGGCGCGCCCGCGAGGCCGAAGGACAGGACGGCGCCGACCGCCGGATCGATGGCGGCCCGTACGACCGTGTCGACACCGCGCGGGACCATGGCCTGGACGACCGGCTGGAGCTCCTCCGGCTTGCCCAGTGCGTCTGTCAGCTCCGCGAAGGCGGCGCGCAGCTGCTCCTCGGTGGCCAGGTCGAGGCGGACACCGCCGAGGTCGGGGCGGTGCCGCAGATGAGGCGCGGTGGTCTTGAGCGCGACCGGGTAGCCGAGGCCGGCGGCCGCCCGGACGGCCTCGTCGGGCCCGGGGGCGGGCAGGGTCGGCAGGACATGGATGCCGTAACGCGCGAGCAGCTCGCCCGCGTCGCCCTGGGTGAGGGTGATGCCGCGCTCCCCCACGTCCGGGCCGAGGAGCCGGTCGATCCGCGCGGCGGCGCCCGCCTCGTCGATGCCCTCGTACTCGGGCACGCGCCCCGGGTCGGCGGACTGCCGGCGCCACTGCCCGTACCGCACGGCCTCGGCGAGCGCCCGTACGGCGCGCTCGGCGGCGGGGTACGCGGGGATGGGGCCGGGCTCACGAAGTGGTGCTTCCACGGCGGGTGGGGCCGGAGTGACCGCCGACGGTACGGGGGCTGCCGGGGTCGGTGCGGCTGGAGGGGCGGGTGTGGCTGATGGGGCGGGTGGGACTGATGGGGTGGGTGTGGCGGGGGCGCTTCGTGGGTCCGTCGGGGCGGTCGGGGCCGCGTGTGGCGCTTCGGGCGCGGTGTGCGGCTCCTCCGGCCTCGGCGCCGTGCTCGTGGCGACGGTCAGCGCGTCGGCGAGCGCGCCGAGCTCGACATGGACGACGACGACCGGCTTGGCGGGGGACGCGGCGCAGGCCTCGCGCAGCGCCTCGGCCAGGACCTCGCCCTCGTCCGACAGTTCCGTCGCCCCGTTCTCGCCGACCCAGGGGATCGCGGTGACCACGACCGCGTCGCACGCGTCGTCCCTGAGGGCTTCCGCGAGCGCCGCGCGGAAGTCCTCGGGCGTGGCGGCGGTGGTGAGGTCGCGCGGCCGCAGCGGGCGCAGCCCTTCGGTCAGGCACGCGTCGTACGTCAGGAGCCCGAGCGACTCCGAGTTGCCGAGGATGGCGACCCGGGGCCCGGCGGGCAGCGGCTGTCCGGCCAGCAGCAGACCCGCGTCGACGAGTTCGGTGACCGTGTCGACGCGGATGACGCCCGCCTGGCGCAGCAGCGCCGAGACCGTGGCGTGCGGGATGCGAGTGACGGGAACGGCGTGTCCTGCCGGTGCGCTGCCGCTGTGCCGGGCGCCCTTCACCACGACCACGGGCTTCACGGCGGCGGTGCGGCGGGCCAGCCGGGTGAACTTGCGCGGGTTGCCGATGGATTCGAGGTAGAGCAGGACGACATCGGTGTCGGGGTCCTCGTACCAGTACTGGAGGATGTCGTTGCCCGAGACGTCCGCGCGGTTGCCGGCCGAGATGAACGAGGACACGCCCGCGCCACGCCGGTGCAGTCCGGCGAGCAGGGCGATGCCGATGGCGCCGGACTGGGTGAACAGTCCGACCCGTCCCCGCGCCGGCAGCTGCGGTGCCAGCGACGCGTTGAGGCGGACGTCGGGCGAGGTGTTGATGACGCCGAAGGCGTTGGGCCCGATGATGCGCATGCCGTACGAGCGGGCCTGCCGTACGAGCTCGCGTTGCCGCTCGAGGCCCGGCGCGCCGCTCTCCGCGTAGCCGGCGGAGAGGACGACCAGCCCCTGGACGCCGTGTTCGCCGCAGTCGGCGACCGCCTCCGGGACCCGTTGCGCGGGTACGGCGACGATCGCGAGGTCGACGGGCTCGCCGATGTCGGCGACGGAGCGGTACGCGGGGACGCCGTCCATGGTGGCCGGCGGGCCGCCGGGCGGGCCTTCCGGCAGGGCGCGGTTCACCGCGTACACGCGGCCGGAGAACCCGGCGTCGACCAGGTTGCGCAGAACGGTGCGGCCGACGCCGCCGGGCGAACGGCCGGCACCGACGACGGCGATCGAACCGGGTGCGAGGAGCCGCTGCACGGACCGGGCCTCGGCCCGCTGCTCGCGGGCCCGTTGCACGGCGAGCGACCGGTCGGTGGGCTCCAGATCGAGGTGGAGGCGTACGGCGCCGTCCTCGAAGCTGCGCTTCTGGGTGTACCCGGCGTCCGTGAACACCTTGATCATCTTGTTGTTGGCGGGCAGCACCTCGGCCGCGAACCGCCGGATGCCGCGTTCGCGGGCGACCGCGGCGATGTGTTCGAGCAGCGCGGAGGCGACGCCACGGCCCTGATGGGCGTCCTGGACCAGGAAGGCGACCTCGGCCTCGTCGGCGGGCGCGGTGGCGGGCCGACCCCGCTCGTTGATCCGGTCGTACCGGACGGTGGCGATGAACTCGCCGCCGACCGTGGCCGCCAGGCCCACCCGGTCCACGTAGTCGTGGTGCGTGAAGCGGTGTACGTCCTTCGCGGAGAGGCGGGGGTAGGGTGCGAAGAACCGGTAGTACTTAGACTCGTCCGAGACCTGCTCGTAGAAGCTGACCAGGCGGTCGGCGTCGTCGGTCATGATCGGCCTGATCCGTGCGGTGCCGCCGTCACGCAGCACCACGTCGGCCTCCCAGTGGTCGGGGTACGCATGGTCCGGCCGATCCGGGTGATCCGGCTGATCCGTCTGATCCGGCGGGTTCCGCATGGGCCAAGGGTACGGTGCGGACACCGGTCGCGTAGGTGCTCGGGAGCAGGGCGAGGCAAGGGAGGGTCGGTCGGCCGTCGGGCAGGGCCGGACGGTGGACGAGAAGGGGCCGATGGCCCGGTTCGAGCACCCCGCAGGACATGAGAGACTGGTCTAGACAACCGCTAGGATTGAAGGGCAACACCATGGCTGAGCGCCGCGTCAACGTCGGTTGGGCCGAGGGCCTGCACGCCCGCCCCGCCTCCATCTTCGTCCGTGCCGCCACGGCCGCCGGCGTCCCCGTGACGATCGCCAAGGCCGATGGCAACCCGGTGAACGCCGCGTCGATGCTCGCGGTGCTCGGCCTGGGCGCGCAGGGCGGCGAGGAGATCGTGCTGGCTTCGGACGCGGAGGGCGCGGACGTGGCCCTGGACCGCCTGGCGAAGCTGGTCGCCGAGGGCCTCGAGGAGCTTCCCGAGACCGTCTGAGCCTCCGGCACCCCCTCGGCCGCCCCGCGGGGCACAGCGCCGAACCCCTGTACGGCGGAGCCGCACCGCCCCGGACCTCCGGGCGGTGCGGCTCCGCCGTTGTCGTGCCCGGTCGTCCTGTGCCGTCGCCGTCCCCCTTCACCCCGTCCGCTTTCCGGGGTCGCCTAGGGACCGCTTACTCGGGTCGTTCGCGTTATGCGCGTCCGATTCCAAAAGACCCGGACACGGCAGGGCACTTTATTCAGACTGTTTTCGGGCAGCCTGAATTCACCTCCGGCCGCATTCTCTTTGTATACGGCGGCACTGTTAATTCCCGGCACTCGCACTGTTTACAGGATGTTGCGAAGTCCTCACGCGCCCGGAGGCCCGCTCACCCCGGTCCGGTCGGCGCAGCCGGTACGTGCCGAAGGAACGCTCGGCGTGCAGGGCGGTCAGCGCACGGGCCCGTTCGGCGTCGCCACGCGCGACCGCGTCCACGATCGCGCCGTGTTCGGCCCAAGCCTCGACCGGCAGGGCGGGCTGTTCGACGGCGTACATCCAGGCGCTCTTCTGCCGCAGCTGGGTCAGCAGCGCCGTCAGCGCGGGACTGCCGGACGCCTGCGCGAGCGTCTCGTGGAACCAGGCGCCGAGCGACCGCAGGTCCTCGCCCTGGCCGCGACGGGCCCGCTCCTGGCCCAGCCTCACCAGGCCACGCAGGACCTTCAGATGGGCGTCGGTACGGCGCTGGGCGGCGCGCGCGGCACCCAGCGGCTCCAGGAGCGCGCGCATCTCCAGCAGGTCGGCGGCCTCCTGCTCGGTCGGCTCGGCGACGCACGCCCCCGCGTGCCGGCGCGTGACGACGAACCCTTCCGACTCCAGGGTCCGCAGCGCCTCCCGGACCGGCACGCGTGAGACGCCGTAGCGGCGCGCGAGCTGCTCCTCGGTGAGCCGGCTGCCCCGCGGGAAGACGCCGGAGACGATGTCGTCGCGGATCGCCGTGCATACCGAGTGCGCCGGAATGCGCATACCGAACCTCCGATTTTGATCCGCTTAGACCTGGTCTTAATCCACGCGAAACTCGGGTGTTCTCCACCCGTCCCGTGACTCTATTGCAACGAGGTGCGATTTCCGACGCCTTCACGGCATCCACGGATATCTTTTGGCCGACCGACGACAATGCCGAAGCCCCGGCTCGCGAGGAGCCGGGGCTTCGGGAGAGGTGCCGACCGCGCCGGAACGCGGAGCGCGGGGTACGGGTCGCGGGCTGCGGGGCCGCGGTGCGGCTGCGGGGCGCGGTGCGGCTGCGGAGTCCAGTCGGGGAGGCGGGGTCAGACGCTGACGCCGCGGGCCCGCAGATAGGCGACGGGGTCGACGTCGGAGCCGTAGTCCGCGCTGGTGCGGGCCTCGAAGTGGAGGTGCGGCCCGGTCGAGTTGCCGGTCGAGCCGGAGACGCCGATCCGCTGGCCGGGGACCACGGTCTGACCGACGGAGACGCTGATCGACGCGAGGTGGCCGTACTGGGTGTACGTGCCGTCGTTCATACGGATCACGATGTTGTTGCCGTACGCGCCGGCCCAGCCGGCCTCCACGACGGTTCCGGAGCCCACGGCGACGACCGAGGAGCCGTACGCGGCGCGGAAGTCGACACCGGAGTGGCTGCCGGACGACCACAGGGACCCGCCCGCCTTGTAGGCGGTGGTGACGTACGAGCCCGCCACGGGGAGCTGGAAGGAGTTGAGGCGCTTGCGCTCGGCCTCGCGGGCGGCACGCTCCTCGGCCGCGCGGGCCTCCTTGACGCGGGCCTCGGCCTTGCGCTTGGCCTCGGCCTCGGCCCTGGCCTTCAGCTGGGCCTCCACGGCCGCCCGCTCCTGGGCGGCCGCCTGCACGTCGACCTGGTCGGCGAGCGCGTCGGTGATCACGGCCTGGTTGAGGCCGGTGTCCTCCAGGGAGCGGCTGCTGTCGTCCGCGTCGGCGGCGAACGCCGGGGCGGCGAGGCTGCCGATGACGCCGGTGGTGGCGAGAGCCGCGACGCCGGCGACATGAGCGCCCCTGCGCGTCAGGCGGTTCGAGGCACGGTGCTTCCCGGTGGCACGGGTGAACGCCATGTAGTGGCTGATCCTTTCCTTCCTTCTCGCCTACCGGGTTAGCTGACGGGTTCGGAGCAGGAAGGTCTCCTACGGGCCCCTCCGCGCGGTGCGAAGGCGTCCGATTCACCCCAGGGACGTGTGGGTCCCCGGCTCCCCAGGCTCGCGCCTGACGGGGACTCGGCGATGGCTGCCCGGTGCCGCGGGTGCGGCGGTGAACCGGTCGGACAGCGCATCAGACGCTAAGCGGCCGATCTTTCAATCACCAAACGAACACGGTTTTTTGTAGCGCATGCCACAGGTCAGACAGTCAACCTCTCCAATAAACCGGACATATACGGCCACGCAAATGGAACTCCGGCTTCCTGATGGAAGCCGGAGTTCCTGATGGTTCGTCCGTTCTGCGCCGGTTTCGCGCCAGTTCCACGCCCGGACGTCGGGCGAGGCACCGCTCGGCGAGCGCTGTGCGGGCAGGCACGCTTCGGCGAGCGCCGTGCGGTAGGCGCTGTTCGGCGGGCTCCGATCAGCCGGCGACGACCGTCACTTCACCGATGCCCAGCGCCTCGACCGGTTCCTTGATCTGTGCCGCGTCGCCGACGAGCACGGTGACAAGCCGGTCCACCGGGAAGGCGTTCACGGCCGCCGCGGTGGCCTCGACGGTCCCGGTCTCGGCCAGCCGGGCGTACAACCGCGCCTGGTAGTCGTCCGGGAGGTGCTGCTCGACCTGGTCGGCGAGGGTGGCCGCGACCGACGCCGCCGTCTCGTACTTGAGCGGGGCGACGCCCACCAGGTTGTGCACGGCCGCGTCCCGCTCGGCGTCGGTGAGACCCTCCGCGGCCAGCGTGCGCAGCACCTTCCACAGGTCGTCCAGCGCCGGGCCGGTGTGGGGCGTGTCCACGGATCCGCTGATGGCGAGCATCGCGGCGCCCGTCCCGTCGGGCGCGGAGCGCAGCACCTGGCCGAAGGCCCGCACCCCGTAGGTGTAGCCCTTCTCCTCGCGCAGCACCCGGTCCAGGCGGGAGGTGAGGGTGCCGCCCAGGCAGTACGTGCCGAGCACCTGGGCGGGCCAGACACGGTCGTGCCGGTCCGCGCCGATACGGCCGATGAGCAGCTGCGTCTGTACGGCGCCCGGCCGGTCCACGATGACGACCCGGCCGGTGTCGTCGGCGGTGATCGGCGGCATCAGGCGCGGCTCGGCCGTGTCGCCGGTCCACGCGCCGAGGGTGTCGGCGAGCACCGCGTCGAGGTCGACGTCTGTCAGGTCGCCCACGATGACGGCGGTGGCCGTCGCGGGGCGTACATGCGCCTCGTAGAAGGCGCGTACGGCCCCGGAGTCGATGCCCGAGACCGTCTCCTCGGTGCCCTGGCGCGGGCGCGAGACACGGGCTGCGGACGGGAACAGCTCGGCGGACAGCTGCTTGGCCGCGCGGCGGGCCGGGTTGGCGGTCTCGTGCGGGATCTCGTCCAGCCGGTTCCGCACGAGCCGGTCGACCTCGTCGTCGGCGAACAGGGGCGCCCGCAGCGCCTCGGCGAGCAGCCCGAGGGCCTTGGGCAGCCGGGAGACCGGGACCTCGAGGGAGACCCGTACGCCGGGGTGGTCGGCGTGCGCGTCGAGGGTGGCCCCGCAGCGCTCCAGCTCGGCGGCGAACTCCTCCGCCGTGTGCTTGTCGGTGCCCTCCGACAGGGCGCGCGCCATGATGGTGGCGACGCCGTCGAGGCCCTGCGGCTCGGCGTCGAGCGGGGCGTCGAGGACGATCTCGACGGCCACCACCTGCTGGCCGGGCCGGTGGCAGCGCAGCACGGTCAGGCCGTTGTCGAGCCTGCCGCGCTCGGGGGCCGGGAAGGCCCACGGCCGGGCGGTGCCCGGCTGCGGCTGCGGGTGGAATTCCATGCTGGTCAAAGACACGGCAGCGTCACTCACCGGTCCGCCCCCTCTTCCTGGTCGGTGTCGGTGTCGGTACCGGACTCGGCGTCGGCGTCGACCGGCTCGTAGACGAGTACGGCCCTGTTGTCCGGGCGCAGGCGTGCGGCCGCGACGGCCTGGACCTCGTCGGCGGTGACGTCCAGCACGCGCTGGACGGCGGTCAGCGCGAGCTGCGGGTCGCCGAACAGCACCGCGTAGCGGCACAGTTCGTCGGCGCGGCCCGCGACCGTGCCGAGCCGGTCCAGCCACTCGCGCTCCAGCTGGGCCTGGGCGCGCTCCATCTCCTCGGCCGTGGGTCCCTCGGTGGCGAACCGGGCGAGCTCGTCGTCCACGGCGGCCTCGATGTCCGGCACCTCGACGCCGGCGGACGTCTTCACGTCCAGCCAGCCGAGCGACGGGGCGCCGGCGAGCCGGAGAAGGCCGAAGCCGGCGGCGACGGCGGTACGGTCCCGGCGCACCAGCCGGTTGTGCAGACGGGACGACTCGCCTCCGCCGAGGATCGTGAGCGCCAGGTCGGCGGCGTCGCACTCGCGCGTGCCGTCGTGCGGGAGGCGGTAGGCCGCCATGAGCGCGCGGGCCGGCACCTCCTCCTCGACGACGTGCCGGAGCTGCTCGCCGATGATCTCCGGGAGCGTGCCGTCACGCGGCTCCGGCTTGCCGTCGTGGGCCGGGATGGTGCCGAAGTACTTCTCGATCCAGGCGAGCGTCTGCTCCGGGTCGATGTCGCCGACGACCGACAGGACGGCGTTGTTCGGCGCGTAGTACGTACGGAAGAAGTTCCGCGCGTCCTCGAGGGTGGCGGCGTCGAGGTCGGCCATGGAGCCGATGGGCGTGTGGTGGTAGGGGTGGCCTTCGGGGTACGCGAGGGCAGTCAGCCGCTCGAAGGCCGTGCCGTACGGCACGTTGTCGTACCGCTGGCGGCGCTCGTTCTTGACCACGTCGCGCTGGTTCTCCATGGACTCGTCGTCCAGGGCGGCGAGGAGCGAGCCCATGCGGTCGGCCTCCAGCCAGAGGGCGAGCTCCAGCTGGTGGGCGGGCATGGTCTCGAAGTAGTTGGTCCGCTCGAAGCTGGTGGTGCCGTTGAGCGAGCCGCCGGCGCCCTGCACCAGCTCGAAGTGGCCGTTGCCCTGGACCTGCTTGGAACCCTGGAACATCAGGTGCTCGAAGAGGTGGGCGAGGCCGGTGCGGTCCTCGACCTCGTGGCGCGAGCCGACGTCGTACCAGAGGCACACCGCGGCGACCGGGGTCAGGTGGTCCTCGGAGAGCACCACGCGCAGGCCGTTGGCCAGCCGGTGCTCGGTCGCTGTCAGGCCGCCGGAGCCGGCCTGGGCTGTGGCCGTGTGACCCATGGGCATGTACGTCCCTTCGATCGCGATATGGAAAAGTCCTGCCACTGTATGCAAGCGCACCGGCGCCCCGCGAAGTTCCCGGTGGATCCCGACGTCCCTCTTCCGGGTCGCGAACGGGCATGATCCTGACCTCGGCCTCGGCGCCGGCCGCGCCCGTGATCGTCTCGGGACCGCCGACAGGCCCGCAGAGGGAACCGCCGACATGAGCGGCTGGCGACCGCCGCCCGGGACCGCCGACGTGGCGGCTGCGGGACCGCCGTCCGGGACCGCCGACATGGCGCCTGGCGGCCGCCGTCCGGGACCGCCGAGAGCGCGGCTGCGGGACCGCGGACGGCCGCGCTGTCCGGGTCGCGGTCGGCGTTGTCAGTGCGACGGTCCACAATGGTCCGCGTCAGAGCAATCTTGTTGGTGAAGGAGCCGCAGCAGCGATGGCCCGCCGCAGCACGAAGACCGCGCCGCCCGACGACTTCGAGGAGCGGATCCTCGACATCGACGTCGTCGACGAAATGCAGGGCTCCTTCCTCGAGTACGCGTACTCGGTGATCTATTCCCGGGCCCTGCCGGACGCTCGCGACGGCATGAAGCCGGTGCACCGCCGGATCGTGTACCAGATGAACGAGATGGGCCTGCGCCGCGAGCGCGGGTATGTGAAGTGCGCCCGTGTCGTCGGCGAGGTGATGGGCAAGCTCCACCCGCACGGCGACGCGTCGATCTACGACGCGCTGGTGCGCATGGCCCAGCCGTTCTCCATGCGCCTGCCGCTGGTCGACGGCCACGGCAACTTCGGCTCGCTCGGCAACGACGACCCGCCGGCCGCCATGCGGTACACCGAGTGCCGCATGGCCGACGCGACGTCGCTGATGACCGAGTCGATCGACGAGGACACCGTCGACTTCACGCCGAACTACGACGGGCAGGAGCGGGAGCCGGTCGCCCTGCCGGCGGCCTTCCCGAACCTGCTGGTCAACGGCGCCTCCGGGATCGCGGTCGGCATGGCGACCAACATGCCGCCGCACAACCTCGGCGAGGTCATCGCGGCCGCCCGGCACCTGATCAAGCACCCGGGCGCGGATCTCGAGACCCTGATGCGGTACGTGCCCGGCCCCGACCTGCCGACCGGCGGCCGGATCGTCGGCCTGTCCGGCATCAAGGACGCGTACGAGTCGGGCCGTGGCAGCTTCAAGATCCGCGCTACCGCGACCGTCGAGAACGTCACGGCGCGCCGCAAGGGCCTGATCGTCACCGAGCTGCCGTTCTCGGTGGGCCCGGAGAAGGTCATCGCCAAGATCAAGGATCTCGTCTCCGCCAAGAAGCTCCAGGGCATCGCGGACGTCAAGGACCTCACCGACCGTGCCCACGGCCTGCGTCTGGTGATCGAGATCAAGAACGGCTTCATCCCGGAGGCCGTCCTGGAGCAGCTGTACAAGCTGACGCCGATGGAGGAGTCCTTCGGCATCAACAACGTGGCGCTGGTGGACGGACAGCCCGTCACGCTGGGCTTGAAGGAGCTGCTGGAGGTCTACCTCGACCACCGCTTCGAGGTCGTCCGGCGGCGCAGCGAGTTCCGGCGGGGCAAGAAGCGCGACCGGCTGCACCTGGTCGAGGGCCTGCTCGTCGCGCTGCTCGACATCGACGAGGTCATCCGGCTGATCCGGTCCAGCGAGAACTCGGCGCAGGCCAAGGAGCGGCTGATCGAGCACTTCTCGCTGAGCGAGATCCAGACGCAGTACATCCTGGACACGCCGCTGCGCCGGCTCACCAAGTTCGACCGGCTGGAGCTGGAGAGCGAGCGGGACCGGCTGAACGGCGAGATCGCCGAGTTGACCCGGATCCTGGAGTCCGACGCCGAGCTGCGCAAGCTGGTGTCGGGGGAACTGGCCGCCGTGGCGAAGAAGTTCGGTACGGAGCGGCGTACGGTCCTGCTGGAGTCGGCGGGCGCGGCGGTCACCTCGGTGCCGCTGGAGGTAGCGGACGACCCGTGCCGGGTTCTGCTGTCATCGACGGGCCTGCTGGCCCGTACGGCGAGCGGGGAGCCGCTCCCGGACAGCGGCGGCAAGCGGACCAAGCACGACGTCATCGTCTCGGCCGTTCCGGCGACGCAGCGCGGCGACGTGGGGGCCGTGACGTCCTCCGGCCGGCTGCTGCGGATCTCGGTGATCGATCTGCCGCAGCTGCCGGACACGGCCACCGCGCCGAACCTGGCCGGCGGGGCGCCGCTGTCGGAGTTCCTGACGCTGGAGAAGGACGAGAGCATCGTCTGTCTCACCACGCTGGACGAGGCTTCGCCCGGTCTGGCGATCGGCACCCTCCAGGGCGTGGTGAAGCGGGTCGTGCCCGACTACCCCGCGAACAAGGACGAGTTGGAGGTCATCGCCCTCAAGGAGGGCGACCGGATCGTCGGGGCGACGGAGCTGCGGACCGGCGAGGAGGACCTCGTCTTCATCACCTCCGACGCGCAACTGCTGCGCTATCCGGCGGCTCAGGTGCGGCCGCAGGGCCGTCCGGCCGGCGGCATGGCCGGCATCAAGCTGACGGCGGGCGCCGAGGTCGTCTCGTTCACGGCCGTGGATCCTGCGGCGGACGCGGTGGTGTTCACGGTGGCCGGCTCGACCGGCGCCCTGGACGCCTCGGTCGGTACGTCGGCGAAGCTGACCCCGTTCGACCAGTACCCGCGCAAGGGCCGGGCGACGGGTGGTGTGCGCTGCCAGCGCTTCCTGAAGGGTGAGGACGTGCTCGTACTGGCCTGGGCGGGGGCGGCCCCGGCCAGGGCGGCGCAGAAGAACGGTGCGCCGGTGGAGCTGCCGGACACGGACCCGCGCCGCGACGGGTCGGGAACGCCGCTGCCGCAGCCGGTGGCGGTGCTGGCCGGACCCGCCTCGTAGGCCGGCCGGAGTGTGATCGACGCGGAGGCGGGGGGCCCCCCCCCGGGGGGGGCGCCCCCCCGGGCGGGGGGGGGGGGCCCCCCCCCCCCCCCCCCCCCCCCCCCCCCCCGCCCCGCCCCCCCCGGGGGGGCGCCGGCGGCGGCCGGGGCCCCCCCCCCCCCGCCGCCGGGGGGGGGGGGGGGGGCGCGCGCCCGCGCCCCCCCCCCGCCCCCCCCCCCCCCCCCCCCCCGCGTCACGGGATGTCTTCGCCGCCCGCCGCCCAGCCGCCCCGCGCGGCCGGGACGTCGGCCATCGGGTCGTCCGGGGCGTCTGGCGTCGCGTCGGCCGGAGCGTCGTGTGTCGCGTCGGCCGGGGTGTCCCTGTCCGGTGCGTAGCGCAGCACACCCCACATGTGGTGCTCGTCGGGGAGGTCGTCCGCCCCTCGCACCCGGCAGTCGTCCAGCGCCTTCAGCAGGGCCTCACCGTCGATGCCGGAGCCGATCAGGACCAGCTGGGTGAGCCGCCGCTCGCCACGGGGCCAGGGTTGCGGCTGGAAGCGCAGGAAGCGGCCGACCGCGTGCACGGTGTACCGGTTCGCGGGGTCGCCGACGCCGAAGTCCACGAACCCCTTGATGCGGTACAGCCCCTCCGGCCGCGAGTCGAGCAGGTCCATGAGGCGGCGGGGGTGCATCGGCGCGTCCGCCGTGAAGGAGACGGTCTCGTACGAGGCGTGCGGGTGGTCGTGGTGCCCGCTCCCGGGTTCGTGGTCGTGGTCGTCATCCGCGTCGGCGTAGGCGTCCAGGTCGTCGAAGGAGAGCTGACGGACGCCGTCGGTGTCCTCGTCGCGGACGGCCCGGTCGAAGAGCAGCTCGGGGTCGACGCGGCCGTACGCCGCGCTGACGACCGCGGCCCGGTCCACCAGCCCGGCGACGGTCTCGTGAACGCGCAGGAGCTCGTCCCCGGCGACGCGGTCGGCCTTGTTGACCACGACCAGGTCGGCGATGCGCAGGTGCCGGTCGGTCTCGGGGTGCCGGGCACGGGTGGCGTCGAACTCGGCCGCGTCGACGACCTGGACGAGCCCTCCGTACATGACGCGTTCGTTGTCGCTGGCGAGGATCATCCGTACCAGTTCCTGCGGTTCCGCCAGTCCGCTGGCCTCGATGACGATCACGTCGAGGCGGGCGGAGGGCCTGGTCAGGGTCTCCAGATAGGTGTCCAGCTCCCCCGCGTCCACGGCGCAGCAGAGGCAGCCGTTGCCGAGGGACACGGTCGAGCCGACCTGCCCCGCGACGGTCATAGCGTCGATCTCGATGGACCCGAAGTCATTGACCATGACGCCGATACGGGTGCCTCGTGCGCTGCGCAGAAGATGGTTGAGGAGGGTCGTCTTGCCCGATCCCAGGAATCCCGCGAGTACGACGACGGGAATCTGCTGCGCGTTCACGCGGCACCTTTCTCGATCGTGGAGCCCGGCGGGGCTGCCTGTGCTCCGGCGGGGCTGCCTGTGGTCCGAGGGCTCAGGATAGGGCGGGGCGGGCGGCCGGGCGGTGGCGGAGGCACGCGTACGTGACCGCCGCCATTCCGCGCGGGTGGCGTCACCGCTTACCGTTCGCCCCATGAGTCCCGCCTCGTCCCTGCCCGGCCGCCCGGTCGGCGGCGCGCCCGCACACCGGTGGTGGCGGCGGGGGCGGCCGCGGCGGGTCTTCTCTCAGGTGCTGCTGATGCAGCTGGGCATCGCCACCGGGGTCACCGTTCTGGCCACCGGCCTGTTCCTGGCGCCGCTCAGCGCCCATCTCGACGATCAGGCCATGCGCAGGGCGCTGGCGATCGCACAGACCGCGGCGTCGCCGGAGGTCGCGGACGCGCTCCTGGACTCCCCGCCGACGCCCCGAGGACCGGTGCAGGCCGAGGCGGAACGGATCCGGCGGGCGACCGGCGCCGAGTATGTGGTGATCATGGACACACGGGGAGTGCGCTGGTCGCACCCCGACACCCGGCGGATCGGCGGCGTCGTCTCCACCGACCCGAGCGACGCCCTGGCCGGCCAGAACGTCATGGAGATCGACAGCGGCACACTCGGGCGTTCGGCGCGCGGCAAGGTCCCTCTGCGCGGCCCGGAGCGGGAGATCGTCGGCGCGGTGTCGGTCGGTATCGCGTACGACAACGTGCGCGCCCGGCTGCTGGCCACGATCCCCGGGCTGCTCGCCTACGCGGGCGGAGCCCTCGCCGCGGGTGCGCTCGCCGCGTATGTGATCTCCCGGCGGCTCCAGCGGCAGACGCGCGACCTGGCGTTCTCCGACATCGCGGCACTGCTCACGGAACGCGAGGCGATGCTGCACGGCATCCGGGAGGGTGTCGTCGCCCTGGACGCGGCGGGCCGCATCCGGCTGCTCAACGACGAGGCGCAGCGTCTGCTGGGCCTGGGCCCCGATGTGATCGGCCGCCCGCTGGACGACGTGCTCGGCGAAAGCCGTACGGCGGACGTGCTGGCCGGCCGGGTCACGGGCGAGGACCTGGTCACGGTGTGCGGACAGCGGGTGCTGGTCGCCAACCGGATGCCGACGGACGACGGCGGCGCCGTGGCGACGTTGCGCGACCGTACGGAGCTGGAGCGGCTGGGGCGTGAGCTGGACTCCACACGCGGGCTGATCGACGCCCTGCGGGCGCAGGACCACGAGCACGCCAATCGGATGCACACGGTGCTGGGGCTGCTGGAACTCAGCCTGTACGAGGAGGCGGCGGAGTTCGTGACCGAGGTGGCGGGGGTGCACCGGACCACCGCCGAGCAGGTCACCGAGAAGGTACGCGACCCGCTGGTGGCCGCGCTGCTGGTGGGGAAGGCGACGGTGGCGGCGGAGCGGGGCGTGGCGCTGCGGATCGCTCCGGGCACGCTGCTGCCCGACCGGCTGGTGGAGCCGAGGGAGTTGGTGACCATGGTCGGCAACCTGGTCGACAACGCTCTGGACGCGGCCGTCGGTTCCCCGGATCCGCTGGTCGAGGTGGAACTGTCCGCCGAGGGGCGTACGGCGGTGCTGCGGGTCGCGGACAGCGGGCCGGGCGTGCCGGCGGGGCAGCGGGAGGCGGTGTTCCTGGAGGGGTGGTCCACCAAGGAACGGCCGTCGCACGGCGGCAAGCGGGGGCTCGGGCTCGCGCTCGTGCGCCGGCTTGCGGAGCGGCAGGGCGGCAGCGCGCGGGTGGCCGACTCCGACACGGGAGGCGCGGTGTTCACCGTCGTACTGCCCGATGCCCTGACCGCGCCGGAGCCGTCCGCCGAACCCCCGCGGGAGCCGTCCGCCGAGCCCGCTCCGCCGGGGCCGTCCGCCGAGCCCGCTCCGGTGGGGCCGCCGTCGGAGCCCGCCACAGGCGCGGGCGTCCCGCATCCCGCGCCGTAGGGACGCGGGCCGCCTCACCGGTCGGCACCGGTGCGCCGAGCGCGCCATGGGGCGCACCGGCGCACCGGGCTGTGCGCTGCCCGCCGGCGTCCCGCCGGGGGCGCTACACCGCGCCGGCGCCCGTGAGGGAGCGGACCTCGGCCTCAGCGTGCCTGGCCTCGTCCGGGGGCTCCGGCGAGGTGACCGTGCCGAGCCAGCCGGCCAGGAAGCCGAGCGGGATGGACACGAGGCCCGGGTTCTCCAGTGGGAAGACCTGGAAGTCCACCCCCGGGAAGAGCGCCTGCGGGCTGCCCGACACGACCGGGGACAGCAGCACCAGGAGCACCGCAGGAACGAGTCCGCCGTACACGGACCACACCGCACCGCGCGTGGTGAAACTCCGCCAGAACAGCGAGTACAGCAGTACGGGCAGGTTCGCCGACGCCGCCACCGCGAAGGCGAGCCCGACCAGGAACGCCACGTTCAGGTCCCGGGCCAGCAGGCCGAGTCCGATCGCGGCCGCTCCGACGCACACCGCCGCGACGCGCGCCACCGCCACCTCGCTGTACTGCCGTCCGCCGGGCCGTTTCAGCGAGGCGTACAGATCGTGGGCGACGGAGGCCGACGACGCGAGGGTGATGCCCGCGACGACGGCGAGGATCGTCGCGAAGGCCACGGCGGCGACCACCGCGAAGAGCACGGTGCCTCCGGTGGATCCCGTCCCGCCACCGAGGTCGAGGGCGAGCAGCGGTACGGCCGTGTTCCCGGCGGCGCTGGACTCGCGCACCCGGTCCGAGCCGAGCAGGGCCGCCGCGCCGAAACCGAGCACGATCGTCATCAGGTAGAAGGAGCCGATGAGCCCGATGGACCAGACGACCGAGCGGCGGGCGGCCCGCGCGGTCGGCACGGTGTAGAAGCGGGACAGGATGTGCGGCAGCCCCGCGGTCCCGAGGACGAGCGCCAGTCCGAGACTGATGAAGTCCAGCCGCGATGTCCAGTTCCCGCCGTACTTCAGCCCGGGTGCCAGGAAGTCCCGTCCGTGGCCGCTGCGTTCGGCGGCGGAGCTGAGCAGCTGTCCGAAGTCGCCGTGGAAGCGGAGCAGGACGAGCACGGTGAGGACGAGCGCGCCCGACATCAGCAGGACGGCTTTGACGATCTGGATCCAGGTGGTGGCCCGCATCCCTCCCAACGACACATAGATGACCATCAGTGCGCCCACGCCGACGACGGTCCACGCGCGCGCGGCTTCGCTCGTACCGCCCAGCAGCAGCGCGACCAGGCTGCCCGCCCCCACCATCTGCGCCACCAGATAGAGAACGGACACGGTGACCGAGGAAGTTCCCGCCGCGATACGGATCCTCGGTTCGCTCATCCGCGCGGCGATGACATCGGCGAGGGTGAACCTGCCGCAGTTGCGGACGAGTTCGGCGACCAGCATGAGCACGACGAGCCATGCCACCAGGAAGCCGACGGCGTACAGCATGCCGTCGTACCCGTAGAGGGCGATGAGGCCGGAGATGCCGAGGAAGGACGCGGCGGACATGTAGTCCCCGGCGATGGCGAAACCGTTCTCCATCGGCGAGAACAGCCGGCCACCCGCGTAGAACTCCTCCGCTGAGCCACGCCTGTTGCGGCTCACCCAGGTCGTGATCGCCAGGGTGACGGCGATGAACGCGCTGAACAGCACGAGCGCGAGGGTCTGGTGGTCACGGGTCAACGCTCGTTCCCCCGCCCCGTCTCCGGGCCGTGCGCCCGCCCCTGGTCGAACACGGCCCAGCGGAGTTCGAGGGCGGGTCTGTCGCGATGCACCCGGGCGTGGCGGGCGTACGCCCAGGTCAGGAGGAAGGTGGTGAGGAACTGCCCGAGCCCGGCGATCATCGCCACGTTCACCGCGCCGGCCACCGGACGGGACATCAGCCCGGGTGCCGTGGTCGCGGCGACGACGTAGGCCAGGTACCAGGTGAGGAACGCGAGGGCCGCCGGGACGACGAAGCGGCGGTATCTGCGGCGTACCTCCTGGAAGGCGGCGCTGCGCTGGGTCTCCAGATAGATGTCGGCCGCGCCGCGCCCCCGCGGCGGGGGCTGCTGCCGGGGCGGCACCGTGTCGGCGGACGTGCCCGAGCCGTCCAGTTCGCCCCAGCCGGAGGCCAGCGCGTCATACCAAGGGTCATCGATCCGCACTGCCGCGGTGTCGAGTCCTTCCCTGTTGTCCACCGGTCAACTCTCCTTGTCAGCGAACCGTTTCGGCCGCGTGGCCCAAGGATGGGCAGACCGGGCGCATCCCGGACTCTTCTCCCCTTGCTCTTCACTCCATTAGGTGACGTTGCCGGAGTGTCGCGGCGGCGGACCCGACTGCTGGGCAGGGAGCAGCCCTATGGACCGCAGGGGAGGCGGCAGGCCGTTGGACGGGGAGGGAGCGGGTTTTTGGACGGGGAGAAAGCGGGTCGACGAGCCGTGGGAGAAGACGACTGCGGGCCGGATCGGGGGTGTCCCCGTTCCGGCCCGCGTGCGTCAGGGACGCGTCGAGCCCTGGAGCGCGCCCGCGTCAGGCGTCGATGCGCGAGCGGTCCAGCGTCGCAGCGGAGCTGGTGATGAACTCCTTGCGGGGCGCCACGTCGTTGCCCATCAGGAGGTCGAAGACCTGCTCGGCCGCCTCCAGGTCGCCGATGTTGATCCGGCGCAGGGTGCGGTGCCGCGGGTCCATGGTGGTCTCCGCGAGCTGGTCGGCGTCCATCTCGCCGAGGCCCTTGTAGCGCTGGATGGAGTCCTTGTACCGGACGCCCTTGCGCTGGAACTCCAGCAGGGTCTGGCGCAGCTCGCTGTCCGAGTACGTGTACACGTACTTGTCCTGGCCCTTCTTGGGCTGGACCAGCTCGATCCGGTGCAGCGGCGGCACCGCGGCGAACACGCGGCCCGCCTCGACCATGGGTCGCATGTACCGCTGGAAGAGTGTCAGCAGCAGGCAGCGGATGTGCGCACCGTCGACGTCGGCGTCCACGAGGAGGACGATCTTCCCGTAGCGCGCGGCGTCGATGTCGAAGGTGCGGCCGGAACCCGCTCCTATGACCTGGATGATCGCGCCGCACTCGGCGTTCTTCAGCATGTCCGACACGGACGACTTCTGAACGTTCAGGATCTTTCCACGGATCGGCAGCAGCGCCTGGAACTCGCTGTTCCGGGCAAGCTTCGCCGTACCGAGGGCGGAGTCTCCCTCGACGATGAACAGCTCGCTGCGGTCCACGTCGTCGCTGCGGCAGTCGGCCAGCTTGGCCGGCAGCGAGGACGTCTCCAGCGCGGTCTTGCGGCGCTGCGCCTCCTTGTGCTGCCGGGCCGCGATCCGGGTGCGGGCGGCGGCGACGGCCTTCTCCAGCACCGCGCGGGCCTGCGCCTTGGCGTCTCGCTTGGTGGAGGTCAGGAAGGCCTTCAGTTCCTTGGCGACCACATTGGCGACGATCCGGTTCGCCGCCGACGTACCCAGGACCTCCTTGGTCTGGCCCTCGAACTGCGGCTCGGCCAGTCGGACGGTGACGACCGCGGTGAGGCCCTCGAGGGCGTCGTCCTTGACGATGTCGTCCTCGGCGACGCGGAGCAGCTTGGCGGCGCGCAGCACCTCGTTGACGGTCTTGGTGACGGCCCGCTCGAAGCCGGTGACATGCGTGCCGCCCTTGGGGGTGGCGATGATGTTCACGAACGACTTGACCGTGCTGTCGTAGCCGGTGCCCCACCGCAGGGCGACGTCGACGCCGAGCTCACGGGTGACCTCGGTGGGGGTCATGTGCCCGCGCTCGTCGAGGACGGGCACGGTCTCCTTGAAAGTGCCCTGTCCGGTGAGCCGCAGGACGTCGCAGACGGCCTTGTCCTGGGCCAGGTACTCGCAGAACTCGCTGATGCCGCCGTCGAAGCGGAAGATCTCCTCGGTCTTGCCCTCGCCGTCCAGGCCGCGCTCGTCCCGTACGACGATGGTGAGGCCGGGCACGAGGAAGGCGGTCTGGCGGGCGCGCTGGTGGAGCGTCTCCAGGGAGAGCTTGGCGTCCTTCAGGAAGATCTGCCGGTCCGCCCAGTACCGCACGCGGGTGCCGGTGCGGTTCTTGGGCACGCGCTTTCCCTTGCGGAGGCCGTTGGCGGGGTCGAACGGCGCGTCGGGGCCGGACTCGGTGAAGATGCCGGGCACACCCCGGCGGAAGCTGATCGAGTGGGTGGCGCTGTTCCGGTCGACCTCGACGTCGAGCCGGGCCGACAGCGCGTTGACCACGGAGGCGCCGACGCCGTGCAGACCGCCGGACGCGGCGTACGAGCCGCCGCCGAACTTGCCGCCGGCGTGCAGCTTGGTCATGACGACCTCGATGCCGGACAGTCCGGTCTTGGGCTCGACGTCGACGGGGATGCCGCGGCCGTTGTCCCGGACCTCGACGGACCCGTCGTCGTGGAGGATGACCTCGATGTGGTCGCAGTACCCGCCGAGCGCCTCGTCGACCGAGTTGTCGATGATCTCCCACAGGCAGTGCATCAGGCCACGGCTGTCCGTGGAGCCGATGTACATGCCGGGGCGCTTGCGGACGGCCTCCAGCCCCTCCAGAACGAGAAGGTGCCGCGCGGTGTAGTTGGAACCGTCACGGTCTGCGGTCAGCAGCGCACTGGACGGAACGGACGTCTCGGCGGTCACGCGGTTCGCTCCTCGCTTAATTTGGGATCTGGCTCTGTGGGGTAGAGGTCGGCGTCGGTCGCCGGTCCGAGGGTACAGATGCCTGGTAGAGCCGTTGTCACGCCACCCTCGTGAAAACTCATGCTAGTCCAGAGTCGCATACCTGTTCGATCCCTCGATGGGGTGACGTGGACATCACGTTCCCTTCCAGGCATGAACCATTTAGGCTCCGGGCACGTCCTCATGAACAACCGGCAACCCAGCCGGGAGGGCCGACCCACACAAGCAACGCGAAACCCGTAAAGCCAGCGAAACAGCAATACGGCTCATTCGCCGCCAACCGGCAGCAGACAGCCACCTTGGAAGAAGTTTCAAGGAAAAGCCACGAGCGGGAACGTTTTCGGCCTGGTTGGATGTTGACCCTGGTACGACAGCTCGTCGAGCTAGAGAAGAGGCGACGTGACTACTGTTCTGACCCCCGCGAGCCCGCTGACGGCCGCTGACCGCTGCGACCGCTGCGGCGCCCAGGCGTACCTGCGCGTCGTGCTGACCAGCGGTGGTGAGCTGCTCTTCTGTGCCCACCATGGGCGCAAGTTCGAGCCGGAACTCAAGAAGATCGCCGCGGAAATACAGGATGAGACGGACCGGCTCAGCGCTGTGCCGGCCGGCGCAGCCGAACAGGAACGCTGACACGCGCTTCCACGACGAGCCAGGGGCCGGTTCCGACCGGCCGACGGGCGGCGACCCCCTGAGGGGGGTCGCCGCCCGTTCTCACGCCCACACGCGCCCCGACGCCCCTACGCGGCGCCACACATGACCTCCTGACGCGTCAGGCCAGGGGCGGCAGGGCTGCCGACACCCGGGTGTACACCCCCGGGCTGCCCGCGAGCCCGCAGCCGCTCCCCCAGGACACGAGCCCGATGAGGCGCCCCCGGGCCACCAGGGGCCCACCACTGTCCCCCTGGCAGGCATCCCGGCCACCCCGCTCGTCGCCCGCGCACAGCATCGTGTCGGGCCGGTACAGAGCGCCGTGCCCGCGTTCGCCGTGCCCGCGTTCGCCGTGCCCGCGTTCGCCGTGCCCGCCTTCGCCGCTCCGCCGCTCGTCGTAGGCGCGCGCACAGGACTCGTCCGGCAGCACCCGCACCTGCGTGGAGCGCAGCCCCGCCGCGTACGTGCCGATACCGGTCGTATCGCCCCATCCGTACACCGCGGCCTCGGTTCCCGGCGCGTAGGCCGGGTCTCCGAGGCCGGCCACGGGCAGCACGGAGGCGGCCGGCAGGGGTTCGGCGAGCGTCAGGACGGCCAGGTCGGCCGCGTTGGTCTCCGGGTCGTACGACGGGTTGATCCAGGTGCCGGCCACGGGGATCTCACGCCCCTCACGACCCCGCAGGTCGGAGCGGCCGACGATGGCCTTGAGGTCCCGCATCCGGGCGGGCTCCCTGCCGAGGATGTCCTCCCGCAGGCAGTGCGCCGCCGTGGCGACCTTCGTCGGGGCGACGACCACACCGCCGCAGAACTGCCCCGACCGCTTGCCGCCGAACCGTTCACGGCTGGACAGTGCCACGACCCAGGGGCTGTCCTCGATACGTACCGACTGCCCTCCGACGACCGCGCGGTCGGCGCGGACGCCCCCGCTCTCGGCACCGGCGGGAGCCGCCGGGAGGACGGGGCCGAGCAGCCCCGAGGCGATCAGGGCCACGGCGCCCGCGCGCCTGCGGCCGATGGGACGACGCATACGACGTACACGACGCATTCGGTCTCCTGACTCTGGGATACCACGTGTTCACTCAGAGTCAGACAATCATGCCGTCATCACACCCGCGCAACGCCGGAGGGCCCCGATCCTGTTCGGATTCGGGGCCCTCCGGTGCGACTCTGTCCGGCTACCGGCTCACTCAGTCCAGGTAGTCGCGCAGGACCTGCGAGCGGGACGGGTGACGCAGCTTCGACATCGTCTTGGACTCGATCTGGCGGATCCGCTCACGGGTCACGCCGTAGACCTTGCCGATCTCGTCCAGCGTCTTCGGCTGACCGTCGGTGAGACCGAAGCGCATGGAGACCACGCCGGCCTCACGCTCGGAGAGCGTGTCGAGCACCGAGTGCAGCTGCTCCTGGAGGAGCGTGAAGCTGACCGCGTCGGCGGGCACGACCGCCTCGGAGTCCTCGATCAGGTCACCGAACTCGCTGTCGCCGTCCTCGCCCAGCGGGGTGTGCAGCGAGATCGGCTCACGGCCGTACTTCTGGACCTCGATGACCTTCTCGGGGGTCATGTCGAGCTCCTTGGCCAGCTCCTCCGGGGTGGGCTCACGGCCCAGGTCCTGGAGCATCTGGCGCTGGACGCGCGCGAGCTTGTTGATGACCTCGACCATGTGCACCGGGATACGGATGGTGCGGGCCTGGTCGGCCATGGCCCGGGTGATCGCCTGGCGGATCCACCACGTGGCGTACGTGGAGAACTTGTAGCCCTTGGTGTAGTCGAACTTCTCGACCGCGCGGATCAGACCCAGGTTGCCCTCCTGGATCAGGTCCAGGAACAGCATGCCGCGGCCGGTGTAACGCTTGGCGAGCGAGACGACCAGCCGGAGGTTGGCCTCCAGCAGGTGGTTCTTGGCGCGGCGCCCGTCCTCGGCGATGATCTCCAGCTCACGCTTGAGCTTCGGCGCCAGCTTGTCGGAGTTCGCGAGCTTGTCCTCGGCGAACAGGCCGGCCTCGATGCGCTTGGCGAGCTCGACCTCCTGCTCGGCGTTGAGCAGCGGGACCTTGCCGATCTGCTTCAGGTAGTCCTTGACGGGGTCGGCGGTGGCACCGGCGACGGCGACCTGCTGTGCGGGCGCGTCGTCCTCGTCCTCGTCGGACAGGACGAAGCCCTTGGCCTCGCCGTCGGTCTCCTCCTCCTCGCCCTTGCCCGGCTGGACGTCCTCGAGGAGTTCCTCGCCCTCGATGACCTCTTCGGGGTCCTTCTTGGACGCGGTCTTCTTCGCGGTCGTCTTCTTCGCGGCGGTCTTCTTCACCGCCGTCTTCTTGGCCGCGGTCTTCTTGGCGGCCGTCTTCTTGGCGGGGGTTCCGGCCTCGTCGGCCGGGGCGTCCGCGCTCTGCGCCGCGGGGGCCGCCGCCGCGGCCGCAACGGACTTCGTCACGGTCGACCTGGCGGTGACGGTCTTGGTGGCGGTGCGCTTGGCCGGGCTCTTCGCTGCGACGCTCTTGCGGGCGCGCTTCGGCGACTCCGCTGCACTGACCATCAGCGTCACACCCTCTTCCTCGAGGATCTGATTGAGGCTGCGCAGAACATTCTTCCACTGGGTTGGCGGAATCTGGTCAGCCTCGAAGGCCCGACGCACGTCATCGCCGGCGATCTGCCCATCAGCCTTTCCCCGCTCGATGAGCGCCATCACAGACTCGGACTCGGCGATCTCCGGCGGGAGCGTACGGGATGTGCTGGCCGACACGAACAACCTCTCGGAACGATGGAAACGGCTTCCGGCCCCGCCCATGATCGGGCCGGAGCCGACGACCGCCGGCTGGGGATGTGCCGACGACGCGGGCTGAACCTCGGAGGTGCACAGCGCCATGAACGGCGGCTGTATTCCCTCCTCGGCTGTCACCTCTTAGGTCATCGCAGTGTTTCGAGGAGCGTTACGCCCAATCCGCGTGGCCCGAGTCACACCCCATAAGGGATGAACGGTTTGGACAGGGACAAGACCCCGCATTTGTGCGCCGGACCTCGTGGGTCTCGGCAAGGTTTCCTCGGGTCGCCGGCCTGCGACCCTCGGTCACCGACGTGGCCGAGTACCCATCGGGTCCGGCGGCACACCATGCGCTTGGTTTCCGGTCACGGTCCGGGGTTCAGTGCTCGCGCGGGGCCGGTACGACGCGCTCGACGTCCGGCTGGACGGTGAGGAGCTGCCGCATCGCGGACTCGGCGGCCACGCCGTCCCCGGCGGCCAGGGCCTCCAGGATGCGGGCGTGGTGCGCGAGGCACTGCTCGCTGGGCCGGTCGCAGCTGATGGTCGGGGAACCGGAGACCTGCAGGGCGGCGGAGACGATGCCGGAGAGGTGCTCGAGCATCCGGTTTCCGGCCAGCTGGATGAGCAGGGAGTGGAACTCGGCGTCGGCGCGGGAGAAGGTCATCGCGTCACCCTGGGCGAGCGCGTGGCCCATGATCTCGACCATGTCGCCGATGCGCTGCTGGACGTCCTCGCGGCTGTGGCCGGCGGCGAGGCGCGCGGCCAGCGGCTCGATCGTCCACCGCAGCTCGGCGAGCTCACGGCGCTGGTCGTCGCGCTGGGGGCCGAAGGCCCGCCATTCGATGATGTCGGGGTCCAGCAGGTTCCAGTCGCTGACGGGCCGCACGCGCGTACCGACGTTGGGACGGGCACTGACGAGGCCCTTGGCCTCGAGCACGCGCAGCGACTCCCGTACCACGGTTCGGGAGACTTCGAAGCGCTGGCCGATCTCCTCGGGTACGAGCGGACGGTCCGCGCCGAGGTCCCCCGATACGATCATCTGTCCGAGCTGTTGGACGAGTTGGCCGTGCAGTCCGCGGCCGCGGCTGCCCGCCGCCCGTCGGCCCACACGGCCCAGGTCGGTGTCCGCGGTGTCCCAGGAAGGCGGACCGACGCGGTCGACGGCCGGGGCCTCCGCGTAGGGGTAGCGGTCGAGGCCGCCCGGAGCGGCGGCGATGCCTGCCTCGGCGGGGCGGGCGGCGGTCATCATGGTGTGCGCAAGGGTACTCACGCATCCTTTGTCGGCGCGGCCTCCACGGCCCTTGAGGTCTTTGGTGAAAAGCACACGAAAGGGTGATCGGCGCTCGCTCCTCAATTGACGCCTTATCGGAAGGAACCGGGCAATTTCCAAGTTGTTCCGACCGATTGAGGCGCATTGCCCAACCGCTGGTCACCGAGCGTCGCCCTTCGGCCGGTCCCCGACCGTGGTGTTCGGCCGGTCGTCACCAGCGGGCTCGACGGCGGGCGGTCGTGAACACATATGCACACAGCAGCGCGGTCAGCGACAACACCAGTGCGGTACCGACCGGTTGTGCCACGACCTTCATCGCTCCACCGAGCCAGCGATCGAGGTCCTGCGGCCCCTGGGCCCATGTCAGCTCGCGCAGCCGGCCGGGCAGCCCCGCGATCGACCGCGCCGCCGGTTCCAGCAGCGCCTTCCGCACGAGCGGGGTGACGAGCACGGGTACGGCGAGCACCGCGGCCACGCCTGCCGCGGTCACCCGGAACACGCCCGCTCCGAGCAGCCCCGCCCAGGCGCAGCCGATCGAGAGCCCCACCCAACTCACACACATCATGGCCCAGTTCTCCGGTACGGGGATCAAGGCGCCGCCGTACACGAGGCGGAGGATCTCCAGGTCGACGACCGCGACCAGCAGGGCGATCAGCAGAGCGGTCACCGCCGTCACGGCGAGCTTGGCGCCGAGCAGCCCGAGGCGTCGCGGGACGGTGCCGCGACCGAAGGAGAGTGCGGGGTAGCGGTACTCGTCGCCGAAGGAGAGGGCGCCGATGAGGCCCGCGGCCAGGGCCGCGGGGGGCAGGGGCAGGAGCCCGTGCCAGGCCGCGATCACCGTCGGCAGCGGCGTGCGGCCGGACCGGGCGAGCAGGACGGCGATGGCGGCCGAGGCGGCGAGAGCGGCGGCGATGACGAGCAGCGCCGTGGGAACGCCGAGGAGTCTGCGCAGTTCGTAGCGCAGCGGCTGCAGGGGGCCGCGTAGCGGCTTGGGGGCACGGGGCAGGGGTGGCGGGATGTCGCCGCCACGGCGGGCGCTGGAGACGCGGCCGGGCGCGGCCCGAACGGCACTGGGGAATGGGGGGCTCTCGGGCGATGGGAGAGCCGTGGGGGGCGGGGTGGCGGCTGCCGGGGGCGGGGTGGCGTCAGCGGCGGCAGAGGACGGGGTGGCTCCGGGGAGCGGAGTGGCGTCAGCAGCGGCAGAGGACGGGGTGGCTCCGGGGGGCGGGGTGGCGTCAGCGGCGGCAGGGGACGGGGTGGCTCCGGGGGGCGGGGCGGCGGGCGGAGTGACCGCAGAGGGCTGGGTGGGTGGGGCGGTCGTCGATACGGCGGAGGACGGTGAGGCGGTCGCGGCCGCTGCCGCCCGGGGCACTCGGGGCGCTGTGGATTGCTCCGCGCACGGACGGGTGGCGGCTTCCGGGGCGGCCGGGGGGACGGCGGCCTGCTGGGTGGTGTCGACGGTCTCCTCGGCCAGGCGGTGGAGGAGGATCCCGTGGCGGAACGCGGTCTCGCCGATCTCCGCGCAGTCGCCGCCGTAGACGCTCAGGCGGGTGCCGCCCTCGGCGACCACCTCGACCGGGCGCCGGGCGGCGTGGGCCTCGCGGCTCACGAGCGCGGCCAGGCGCACCGCGTGCGGCGTGTGAACCGCGATGCGGGGGCGGTACCGGCTGCGGGCGAAGACGTCCACGGGCTGGTCGGCGGCCAGTCGGCCTTCGGCGATGGTGACGACGCGGTCGGCGGTGCGGAGCGCCTCTCTGGGATCGTCGGTGGTGAACAGCACCGTGCCGCCGTGAGCGGCGTGCGCGCGCAGGAGCCCGTGCAGCCAGCTCCTCTCACGCGGCGACAGGCCGGCCGCCGGCTCGTCCAGGAGCAGGGTGTGCGGATCGCCCAACAGGGCCGAGGCGAGCCCCAGTCGGCGGTCCATGCCGAGGGAGAGGGTGCCCAGCCGCTGGTCTTGGAGGCCCGCGAGTCCGACGACGTCGAGTAGGTCGTCGGCGCGGGACGCGGGTACCCCGGCGGCCGCGCAGAGCATGCGGAGCTGACCGCGTACGGTCCGCGACGGGTGTCCGGGGACATCACCGAAGAGCACGCCGACCTCGCGGGCGGGATGGGCGACGCGGTGGAGGGCGCGCCCCCGGAAGTACGTGACACCCCGGCCGGGTTCGAGGGCGAGCATCAAGCGCAGGGCGGTGGTCTTGCCGGAGCCCGGAGGGCCGAGGAGGGCGGTGACATCGCCCGTCGCGGCCTCGAAGGTGAGATCGTCCACGGCGGGCGGCAGGCCCCGGCGGGGCATGCTGGTGAGTCCGATTGCCTGGAGCATCGCTTCTCTCGCGGTAGATGAGACCGCTCGGCGGCAGGGGCGGGTACCGCAGCACGATAACGCGACAATCCGGACTTTTTGTGCAGGGTCACGGGCATGGACGCGGATGGCCGACTGATGGGCGAACCGCAGGCCCGAGGCCGCCCACGGCCGGGCGCGTGCCATCGAGTCGACGGTGGCGGCCGCCCGTGCCCGAGCCGCCCCACCACGCCACGACGTTCCGGCCACGGCCTTCGGACCTCGAGGTGTCGGCCCTGCGGTGTGGGGGCGCCGGGGGTCAGACCTCGGGGCGCAGCATCGGTGGGTTCAGCAGCGGCGCGCCGCCCGCCCGGAACAGCTGGGCGGGCCGGCCGCCCTGCCGCGTGGTGGTCCCTCCGGCGGGAACGAGGAACCCCGGCGTACCGGTGACCTTGCGGTGGAAGTTCCGCGGGTCCAGGGCCACTCCCCAGACCGCCTCGTACACCCTTCTCAGCTCCCCGACGGTGAACTCGGTGGGGCAGAACGCGGTGGCCAGCGACGAATACTCGATCTTGGAACGGGCCCGCTCCACGCCGTCGGCCAGGATCTGCGCATGATCGAAAGCGAGCGGGGCGGGCGACTCCCCGTCGCGTCCGGGGCCGCCCTCCTGGCTGAGCAGTTCCTCGACGGGGGCCCAGCGCACGCTGTTGGCGTCGCCACCCGCGCGGGGCGCGGGCAGGTCCGGGGCGAGCGCGAGATGGGCGACGCTGACCACCCTCATACGGGGGTCGCGCTGGGGATCTCCGTAGGTGGCGAGCTGTTCGAGGTGGGCACCGTTCCCTGGCGTGGGCGCCGGTGTTCCCGGGTCGTGCACACAGAGCCCCGTCTCCTCGGCCAGCTCACGGGCCGCTGCCGAACCGAGGTCCTCGTCCGGTCGTACGAAGCCACCGGGCAGCGCCCAGCGCCCCTGGAACGGCGGCTCTCCACGCCGTACGACCAAGGCGCACAGGGCGTGACGGCGCACCGTGAGCACGACCAGGTCGACGGTGACGGCGAAGGGCGGAAAGGCCGAGGGGTCGTAGGGGGACATGCCGCGATCATAGTCGTCTGCCTGACGATAAACACGCGTCTCACGATCTCCGACAGGCACTTCCCGCACAACATCGATACCGGTGGCGCGCACGCGGGTCACACCCCCAACTGGAGACCGGGGGCGGCCTCCTCCACCATGCCGAGGCCCAGCCTGCTGACCCGTACGGCGAAGGGCTCGCCCGCGACGGTCAGCCCGGACAACCGGAGCTCGCCCAGCGGAGCGCTGCGCATGGGCTGCAGCGACACCGTGCGGGCCGGGGCGTCGGGGCGGATACCCGCGAGCGCGACCAGCACATGGAGGGAGGCGGCCGAGGCCACGGCCGCCGGGCGGCAGGCGGCCGGGTGCGGAACGGGCGCGCCGTCCGCCGTACGCTGCTCGCCCGCGTACATCTCGGGCAGTCGGTGGCCGAACGCATCGGCGGCGTCCAGGAGCCCCCGCAGCAGACCGGACGCTTCCCGCTCGTAGTCGGCGGCCACGAGGCCGGCGATCGCGACGGCCGTCTCATGGACCCGGACGGCCCCGGCCCGGTGACCGAACGGGTTGTGTCCCGGTTCCTTGGCGCCGAGGCTGCGCAGCCCCCACCCCGAGTCGAGTGCCGGACCGCCGAGCAGTCGCGCCACCTGCTCTGTCTGCACCTTGTCCAGCAGGCCGTCGGCGATCCGCCCGGCACCGAGCAGCCCGGTGTCGAGAAGGTGGGCCGCACCGCCCCCGAGGTACGGCAGGGGCCTGCCGTCCGCCGCGAGGGCCACGGCCGGACGGCCGCCGAAACGGTCGTCGAGCCAGAAGCCCTCCCGGAACCTCTCCCGCAGCGCGCGGGCCCAGTCCCGCCACTCCGCCGCCCCGGGGCGGCCGCACGCCTCCAGGAGATCCGCCCCGAGGAGCGCGGCCCGGTGTGCGTGTGCCTGGGTCTCGGCACGCAGCAGTCCGGTAGGGCCCGGCTCGCGGACCGGGACGCCGCCGCCCGCGCGGCCGCGCAGCCAGTCCAGGCAGCGCTCGGCCGCAGGAAGCAGCTCCTCGATGTCCTGGTCCGGCAGGCCCCACAGCCTGGCCTCGGCGAGCACGGTGGGGAAGGCGAGGGTCGCTTCGGTTCCGGTGCAGCTGGGCGGGGTGTGCGGACCCGCGTCCCGCACCGGCCCGGGGATGCGGCCGCCGTCGGGGCCCGTACCGTCCATCTGGCCGCGCGCCAGGGTCCGCAGCGTGCCGGCAGCGAGCCGGGTGCCGAGCGGAAGGGCCATCCTGACCGCCCACAGGGCTTCCGCGGGCGCCACGCCGCACCGCCAGGGAACACCCGCTGCCGGAGCGAGGTCGCCCGGGTGCGCAGGGTCGCGGACCAGGAGCGCCCGCAGGTCGTCGAGGCCCACGCGAAGAAGCCGCGCCACACGCGGGTCGTCGCCCTCGGCCTGGGCGTCCGACAAGCCGTGTCCCCCGGTGCTCCCCACCGGCCTGACGGTGCGCCCGGAGCGGACCCGCAGTTCGATCGTGCGGGCTGCCCCGGGCCGCAGCTCCAGCTCCCAGCGCAGGAGCCCGGCGGAGGCGAGGGCGTCCTTGGGCGGCGGCTCGGCCGTGACCACCGCCAGGGCACCGTCCGCCGCCGACCAGCGCATGCCGGAGCCGTACACGCTGGCCCGCAGTTCGGGTCCTGACCGGCCGGACGCCACCGCGCCCAGGGAGGCGAGGTCGGTGCCGAGGGCGATTTCGACGGGGAGCCGGACAGGGCGGCCGGCGCCGTTGCGGAAGGTGATCCGTTCGGTTCCGTCCGCGTGCCGTGAGCGCTCCACTCCGACGCCCGGGTCGGGGCCCCGGTCGGCGGGGGTGCGCACGACGGCCATGAACCGGGCGCGGTCGGCCGAGACCAGCCTGCCCTGCACGGCCACGGGATCCCGGTCGGCGACCCGTAGTCGGCAGCGGGAGAGGAGACGGCGGCCCGACTGGTAGACGCCTTCCAGCCCCCGGCCGATGAGCTGTCCGTCCCGCGCGGAGACCGCCATGGACGGCAGGGCGACGCAGATGAGCGCTTCGTGCACCGATGGCAGTTCGCCGGTCGTGGCGCCGCCGGGCGGTGGTCCGTGCCCGGCGGTGGACGGCGGCCGGGACGGAGGGACGGGGGCCTCGCCCATGGCCCTGGGAGGGCGGGGCGGGCCCGGGGGCCTTGGGGAGGGCCGGGACGGAAAGGTGCGATCCATGGATGGTCTGCTGAGCCTTCTGTGCGCTCCGGACAGCCGCTGGAGGTACGGCGGCACGGGTCGTGCGACTCCGCCACTGACGTGAACGGCGGCACCGGCGCACTGGTCACGCCCGTCATCGGCCGTTTCCGCTCTCGCGGGGCCCGCCGCGCGGGCCGGTGCCCCGGGGTCGTGCCTTGGCCCCCGTCCGGCGACCGGACCCCTCGGGGCGTTCCGCCGAGGCGGGAGGAACCGGTGCGGCCGTCGCACTCCGGGTGGCGACCCCAGGCGACGCGACCGGGGCGGTCGGCGCAGGTCGCACTTCCGGAGCGTTCGGGACAGCGGGCGCCGCCGGGGCGGTCGGCGTGATCGGGGCGGCCCTGTCCGTCAGCTCCGTGGTCGCGCTCGTTCCGCGCCGCCCCGCCCTGCGGGCCTTCCTCCCGGTCCTGCTCGGTACGGCAGACCGCATCCGCCCGGTCACCGCGGTGCTCCTCTGTCGGCGGCCTCCCGCACGGCTCGCGGGACGCCGCGCGGGTACCGCGTTCCTGGCGCAGGCACTGTCGCAGCGACTCGGGGTCGAGGCCGTCGTTGCAGGCCTGGTGCAGGAGCCTGGCGAAGACGTACTCGGGGTCCGCGTCCAGTGCGAGACCGAGCGCCACGCGGGCGCTCGGCTCGTCGCCCGTCGACCAGGCCACCCATCCGGCGAGAGTCAGCGGTGCGGCGGCGTGCTCGACGTAGGGGCCGACACAGCGCCGGGCGAGGGCGCGCCAGAGCCGGAGGGCGGGCTCGGCCTCCGGGCCTTCCATCCACTCCGCCGCGCGGTCCCGCGTGTCCCGGTCCTGAAGGCCGATGATGACCGCGGCGGCCTCATCGTCCCCGATCAGTCCGTCGTCCTGGGCGTCGGCGGCCGCGTGGTCGGCTGCCGGGACGCTCCGCGCGAGTCGTCGGGTGAGTTCGCGGGCCAGCCGGATCGTGTCGTCGCGCACCCGCTCGCGGTCTTGCGCGTCCAGGATCCGGGGAGTCAGCGCGGCGCCGGCCATGTCCAGTGAACGTGCCTGCTGTTCCATCGCCCGCGACTGTTCGTCCCCGATCAGTGCTGCCGCCGGCCGGAGCCGCCGCTCCATCTCCTTCAGCGAGCCGCGTACATGGACGCCGGCGTACGCGGCGGCCGCGGCCATCACCGACGTACCGGGCGGGACGAGTTCCCTGCCGTCCGAGGGGCAGCACACGGGGTCGGGACAGCAGTAGGACCAGAAGCGGCCACCGGATACGCAGAGCGCCTCGTACACGGGGACGTCCAGTGCTCCGCAGGCGGTGCGCAGCCGTTGCGCCAAGGGGCGCAGCCGTTCCATCACCTGCCGGGCGGATTCCCCTTCGGCCGGGTCCTGGCAGAGGAAGACGACGATGCCGTCCGGGCGTGCGCCGCGCCGTTCGCTGCCCTCGATCAGGCACTCCGCCAGTTGCTCGGCGACGGACGGCCATTCACGGGGCGAGCGCGGAATGCCCAGCCTCAGCCGACCGCCGAAGCGGCCCCGGTCGCCGTGGAGCGCGACCATCACCACCGAATCAGTGGGGTGGAAGCCCAGCATGTACGGCAGGGCGTCGGCGAGTTCCGCCGGGCCGCGAAGGGTGATCTGCGGCTGGCCGACGGGCGCGATCCCGGGTGTGGCGCCCCTCGGCCCGCCGGGTCCGTTCGGTCCGGCGGGTTCGGAGGATCCAGCGGGTTCGGAGGATCCGGCGGGTTCGGAGGATCCAGCGGGTTCGGAGGATCCGGCGGGTCCAGTGACGCCGGTCGGCTCGGTGACCCTCGTCGGCTCGGTGACGCCGGTCGGCTCGGTGACGCCCGTCGGCTCGGTGGGTCCGTTGTGTCCGCTGCTGTGGTGAAAGGGGTTCATGGTCACGACGGTCTCGTGGTCCGCCCGAGCCGTCGACCCCTGTGGATAACGTCGTCCACAGGGCTTTTCCGCCGGTGGGGGTTGCCCTACCCTCGCTCCGCCGATATCTCGGGCTTCGCCGGTTCGCCGGTTCGCCGGATGTCAGACCCGTGCTGTTGCATGGGGGGCATGGAGTTCACCAGCGACGCAGGACCGGACACGCTCCGCGAGGCCGCCGACGCCGTGCTCGCCCGGCTCGTCGGCGATCCCGGCCACCCGGGCGCCACCGGCAGAGGCGGCGAGGGTGACGAGGGCGGAGGCGGCCGTGGCCCGGTACGGCTGCGTGAGGACCAGTGGCGTGCGATCGAGGCGCTGGTCGCGCACAAGCGCCGGGCGCTGGTCGTCCAGCGAACGGGCTGGGGCAAATCCGCGGTGTACTTCGTCGCGACCGCCTTGCTGCGCCGGCGCGGCGGCGGGCCGACCGTGATCGTCTCGCCCCTGCTCGCGCTCATGCGCAACCAGGTGGAGGCCGCCGCGCGGGCGGGTATCCACGCTCGGACGATCAACTCCTCGAACCCGGAGGAGTGGGAGACCGTTCAGCGGGAGGTGGCCGACGGCGCGGTGGACGTCCTGCTGGTCAGCCCTGAGCGCCTCAACAACCCGGACTTCCGCGACCAGGTACTCCCTCGGCTCGCGGCGGCCACCGGTCTGCTCGTCGTGGACGAGGCGCACTGCATCTCCGACTGGGGCCACGACTTCCGGCCCGACTACCGGCGGCTTCGCACGATGCTGGCTGAGCTCCCCCCGGGCGTCCCCGTCCTGGCGACGACCGCCACGGCCAACGCGCGCGTGACGGCGGACGTCGCGGAGCAGCTCGGCACGGGAGGGGACGGCGACGCCCTCGTCCTGCGTGGCCCCCTGGACAGGGAGAGTCTCAGTCTGGGCGTGCTGCGCCTTCCCGACGCCGCTCACCGGCTGGCCTGGCTCGCCGACCACCTCGGTGAACTGCCGGGCTCCGGGATCATCTACACACTCACCGTCGCCGCGGCCGAGGAGGTCACGGCGTTCCTGCGCCAGTGCGGTCACACGGTCGCGTCGTACACGGGCCGCACGGAGAACGCCGACCGGCAGCAGGCGGAGGAGGATCTGCTGGCCAACAGGGTCAAGGCCCTGGTGGCGACGTCCGCGCTCGGCATGGGGTTCGACAAACCGGATCTGGGCTTCGTCGTGCATCTGGGTTCCCCCTCCTCCCCCATCGCCTACTACCAGCAGGTCGGCCGCGCCGGCCGTGGCGTGGACCACGCCGAGGTGCTGCTGCTGCCCGGCAAGGAGGACGAGGCGATCTGGGAGTACTTCGCCTCGGTGGCCTTCCCACCGGAGGAGCAGGTGCGCCGGACGCTGGACGCCCTGGCGCACGCGGGCCGGCCGCTGTCGCTGCCCGCGCTGGAACCGCTGGTCGATCTGCGCCGTACCCGGCTGGAGGCGATGCTCAAGGTCCTGGACGTGGACGGAGCGGTACGGCGGGTGAAGGGCGGCTGGACGTCCACGGGACAGCCCTGGTCGTACGACTCGGAGCGTTACGCGTGGGTGGCCCGCCAGCGCCGGGCCGAGCAGCAGGCGATGCGCGACTACGTCGCGACGGCGGGCTGCCGCATGGAGTTCCTGCGCCAGCGGCTGGACGACGAGGCGGCCGCGCCGTGCGGCCGTTGCGACAACTGCGCGGGGCCCCGTTTCGACATCAAGGTGTCCGGTGCCGCCCTCGACGCGGCACGCGGCGAACTCGGCCGGCCCGGTGTGGAGGTCGAGCCCCGCAAGATGTGGCCCACCGGGCTCCCCGCCGTGGGGATCGATCTGAAGGGGCGCATTCCGGCCGGGGAGCAGGCGTTCCCCGGCCGGGCGCTGGGCCGGCTCTCCGACATCGGCTGGGGCAACCGGCTGCGTCCGCTGCTGGCGGAGCGGGCGCCGGACGGCCCCGTACCCGACGACGTACTGGACGCCGTGGTGCGCGTGTTGGCCGACTGGGCGAAGGGCCCGGGCGGTTGGGCGTCGGGTGCGCCCGACGCTCCGCCACGCCCGGCGGGGGTCGTCACGGTCGCCTCGCGCGGCCGCCCGGAACTGGTCGGCTCCCTCGGGCGCCGTATCGCCGAAGTGGGCCGGATGCCGTTGCTCGGCTCCGTCACGTACGCGCCGGAGGCTGAGCATGAGCGGATCTCCCGGACCAACAGCGCACAGCGGGTGAGCGGTCTGCACAGGGCCCTCGTGGTTCCGGCCGTTCTCGCCGATGAGTTGGCCTCGGTGGACGGCGGGCCCGTGCTGTTGGTCGACGACCTCTCGGACTCCGGCTGGACGCTGGCGGTCGCCGCGCGACTGCTGCGCAGGGCCGGGGCGAAGGGGGTGTTTCCGCTGGTCCTTGCCGTTCAAGGGTGAGCAGAAGAGTCATCCGCGAAACCACTGGGCAGGATATGAGTGGCATACCAACTCATTCCAGGCAGCGGCCCCATTTGCTCGTTGCCGCTCACCCATGATGCCCGCAAGAATTGGAATCCGCCCCGCCGCTCGGCCTGTTCGCGGTCCGGAAGGGCTGTGCCGTGGTGCGGCTCACCCGACTCTGCCCGCTCTGTGGGCGCGTATGCGAAGGGAGGACCATGACCTTCGGATTCGCTCCGTCCGCAGCGACAGCGACCATCGCCCATGCCGATTCCACGAGTCGGCTCGCCCGAATGCTCGAACCGGCCGAATGGGCGGCGGCCGGGATTCCGCTCCTGGGCAACCCACGCGATGTCGTCAACGGACTGCACGCACGTCACCGGCCGACTCCCGCGACGGCCGTCATCGCCGTGCTCGACCACGAGGAACGACTCGCCGCCAGCGCTTCGTTCACACGTCGCCAGGCACCCCCGGACGGCTGGGAGTTCCGCAACGCCCTGCTGGCGCATCTGCGCCGGGTCATCCCACATGACCTGCGGCGCCGCACCCCGGTGCGCACGGCCGTCCTGCTCTACTGCCGCGACGGCGACGAGCGGTGGACGGAGGAGGACGGGGCGTGGATGTGGGGGCTGCGGGACGCCTGCACACTGCACGGGCTGCGCTGCGGCGCGTACATCACCCTGACCGGCGGCGGCTGGCAGGTGCTGGGCGACGGAAGGGGCGGGCGGCGGCCGCACGCGGGATCACCGCCCGAGGATCTCGCGGGCCTCGCGGACAGCATGGCCGGCGGTGGATCGTCCGGGCCCCGTACGGCGAGCGGTGCGACTGAGCCGCTGCGCCGCACGGCCGCCCGCTGAGCCGACGGGCACCCCGGGTACCGAGCACCCGGCGTGTCCGTACGCATCGGGGCGCCTGAACACATCGGGGTGTCCGAAAGCATCGGTGTGCCAGTACACAGCGGGGACGCCCACGCCCGGCACGGGACAGCCGGCACGGGACAGCCGGCACCGGCCGCCGCCCCGGACCCGCGTCCAGGGGACGCGCGTCGGGGCACGCGAGTCGGCCCTCTCTCCGGCGTCGCCGCTGCCGCGCGGGAACAGCGCTACCGGACGAGGGCATCCCTTCGGACGCCCTCTTGGGACGCTCTCTCGGACTGCCGGGGGGACGCCACTTCGGGCGCGCCACCGGACGCCACGGGCGACGCGCCACCGGGACGCGCCACCGCAGACGTACTACCGCAGACGCGCCACCGCAGACGTACCGCCCGAGGACCCGTCGGGCATCCCGCGAACCTCTCGCGTCGGGTGACGCCGTCGGCCGCGGCCGGCCTCAGCTCGCTCAGACGCCCGTTCCGAGCACGGCGTTGATCCGCTGCGGATCGCCGCAGACGATGAGCAGGGCGCTCGCGCGGGTCAGAGCGGAGGGCAGCACACGGGCAGCGGCGTCGTCGTCACCGCCGTTGACCGCGACGACGACGACGGGTCGCGCGGACGCGCGGTCCACGGCGGCGGCGTCCGCGAAGAACACGTCCTCGCCCGCGTCGTGCTGCGCCCAGTACGCGGCGTCGCCGAAGGACAGCTCGTGAGCCGCCCACGGGTGCGGTTCGCCCGTGGTGAGGACCAGGATGTCGCCGGGCGGGCGGCCTGTGTCGAGCAGCAGGTCGACCGCCTCTTCGGCGGCGTCGAGCGCGCCGTCCGCAGGGGCGGGGATCAGCTGGATCTGCGGTTGGCTCCGCGACGCGGAACGATTCTCCGGCCGGGAGGCGGACTGCCCGGCACCGGGGTGCGGGCGCTGCGCCGGCGGCGTGGGCCTGGCCGGGCCGGGGCCCGGGCGACCGGGACGCGGCGAGGCCGCGGAACGCGGACCGGGGACGGGACGGGGGGTCGGCGCGGGACGGCCTGCGGCCGGGGTGGCGCGGGGACCCTGGGCACTCTCGTGAATCTGAGGCTCCTCGGGGGTGAGAGGCATACGGGATGTCTATCAAACTTCGGTGCGCAGGGCACCGGCGGGTGGTGTGTAGGCACGACGGTGCCGTACGGCCGGACTCTGCCGGACAGTTCAGAAGTCGAAACCGAGCTGGCCCCCGCTTTCCAGCGCGGCCGCCTCCGGGGAGAGACGGACCTTCTTGAGATGCCGCCACTGGGGCAGCGCGTCCAGATAGGCCCAGGTCATCCGGTGGGATGGCGTCGGGCCCCACTGCTTGAGCGCCGCCTTGTGCACAGGCGACGGATAGCCGGCGTTGGCATCGAACTCGAAGGGTGTGTATTCCTCGGACGCCACCGCCAGTTCGGCCATCATCGCGTCCCGTCGGACCTTGGCGATAACCGAGGCGGCCGCGACCGCGATACAGGACTGGTCACCCTTGATCACCGTACGCACTCGCCAGGGCTGCCCCAGGTAGTCGTGCTTGCCGTCGAGGATGACCGCGTCCGGACGTACCGGCAGGCCGTCCAGGGCGCGGACGGCGGCCAGCCGGAGCGCCGCCGTCATGCCGAGCTCGTCGATCTCCTGCGGTGAGGCGTGCCCCAGGGCGTACGCCGTCACCCAGTTCTCCAGCACGATCGCCAACTCGCCGCGGCGCTTGGGGGTGAGGAGTTTGGAATCGGTGAGTCCGTCCGGTGCGCGGCGCAGTCCGGTGACTGCGGCGCAGACGGTCACGGGCCCGGCCCACGCCCCGCGTCCGACCTCGTCGACACCGGCAATGATCTTGGCACCGGTTGTCGCTCTGATCGAGCGCTCGACGGTGTGGGTGGGTTGTTCGTACGGCATGGCGCCAGACAGGTTACGCCGCCCGCCCCCTCCCGCGACACCCGGATTGCGTTCCCGTGCACCGGGCCGCTCTCCGCAGCCCGGCCGACCGGCGTCAAGGGTGTCCCGGGCGGCCTGTGGGCATGCCGGCGACCGGCCGCCGCCCCTGCCGCCCTCCGGGGAACTCGCCGGAGCCCGCCGGGCGTCGGCCGGGGGCGGGACACGGCCTGGGGACCGTGGCCCCGTGCACGACACCGTGGACCATCTCCCGCGCGTCTTTGGATTCCGAACCGGTCCTCGCGTGCCCGACCGGTCCTCGGGTTGCCGACCGGTCGCCGGGTTGCCGACCGGTCCTCGGATGCCGACCGGTCCTCGGGTTCCCGACTCCTTTGCCGTGTACCTCCGAGTTCCCGTGTACCTCCGAAAACCAAGATCATGACGGGAATCACAGGTCCAGGGTGGTCGCACGACGGTGCACCCGGCTGATCATGGACGGACCACAGCACGGGACCGCACTGGGGACCCTGCGGAACGGCGTCAGCGGGCCGGACCCGAGGGGAGCCAGCCGGGAAGGTCCTCGGTCCGCTCCAGCCAGGCCGCCGGAGGGGCGCCGACGCGGCCCGCGGCGACGACGCCTCCCGCGATCGCGGAGGTCGTGTCGACGTCGCCACCCGCCTGCGCCGTGGTCCAGAAGACCCGCTCGTAGTCCCCGAGCGCCCGCGCCGCGGACCACAGGGCGAACGGCACGGTGTCGTGCGCGCTCGTACGCCGCCCGCAGCCGAGGACGGCGGCGACCGTCTGGGCGTCGTCGTAGTCGAGCATGTCGCGCGCCCTGCGCAGTCCGGCGCCGACGGCGCTGCGCGGCACCAGCGCGACGACTCCGTCGAGCAGGTCGGCGGGCTTGGGGGGCCCTGCGGGGTCGGCGACCAGCGCGGCGGCGGCCGCGACCGCCATGCAGCCCACCACCGCTTCCCGGTGCTGGTGCGTGGTGTACGAGGAGATCTCCGCCTGGTGCGTCGCCTGCTCGGGGTCGTCGGCGTACCAGGCGCCGAGCGGCGCGATCCGCATCGCCGCGCCGTTGCCCCAGGAGCCCTGGCCCTGGAAGAGGCCGGCGGCGAGTTCACGCCAGTCGCCGCCCTCCCGGACCAGTCGGAGCATCCGGTTGACGGCGGGGCCGTAGCCCCGGTCGAAGTCGTGGTGCTCGGCGAAGGAGCGGGCGAGTGCGTCCTGGTCGACGCGGCCGTGCTCGGCGAGCACGGCCAGCACGGAGCAGGCCATCTCGGTGTCGTCGGTCCACTGCCAGGTGCCGGGCGGCAGCTCGCGGCGTTTCAGCAGCGGATAGTTGGCGGGGACGAAGAACTGGGAGCCCAGGGCGTCTCCCACGGCCAGCCCGCGCAGGCTGGCCAGGGCGCGTTCGAAGCGCCGGTCGAGAGAGGAGTCAGCGGTCATCGCAACTCCACTCTATCCGGTGGTGCCGTACGGCTCGGGGGTTCGCCAGCGCTCGAACGGCTGGTCCAGGGTGTAGCGCCCGTCATCGCCGAGCCGCAGGGTGCGGGTCTCGCCGTTGCGCGGGTTGGACAGGGACTCGAATTCGGCGACCGTCCAGTGGAACCAGCGCATGCAGAACAGCCGCATGGTCAGGCCGTGGGTCACCAGGAGCACGTTCGGCGGATGGTCCGGGGCTTCGAAGCTGCGGTGGAGGCTTTCGAGGAAGGCGCCCACCCGGTCGTAGACGTCGGCGCCGGACTCGCCCTGCGCGAACCGGTAGAAGAAGTGCCCGTAGGCGTCGCGGTAGGCCTTCTGGAGCCGTACGTCCTCCCTGTCCTGCCAGTTCCCCCAGTCCTGCTCGCGCAGCCGCGGCTCCTCCCTGACCCGTACCAGCGCCGGGTCCAGCCGGAACGCCTGGAACGTCTCATGCGTCCGCCGGTACGGCGAGATGTAGACACTGACCCGCTCGTCGCCGAACAGCCCGCGCAGCCGCTCGCCCGTCGCCTCGGCCTGCCCGCGGCCCGTCCCAGTCAGTCGCAGCGCATGGTCGGGCACCCGCTCGTACACCGTGTCGTCGTGATTGCCCTCCGACTCTCCGTGCCGGACGAGGACGATTCGCCGGGGTCGCGCCATGGCACGACACACTAGTTCGGCGGCCCGGGTCGGGCTCGGCCGGCCGGGTCGCCGGACGCCGTCCGGCGTACGCGGTGGGTGACGCGCTCACGCGGTGCAGCGGCTGTGCGGCGGGACGCGGTAGAGACGGCACGGCCGGACACGGTGAGGCGGCCGGCCGGTCGCGGGGTGGAACGCCCACCCGAGAGCAGTCCAGCGGCGTACCGGGCGGTGCGCCGTCCGTCGTACGGCGGCCGGTCAGACCGTCCAGGCGGCTTCGAGGTCAACGACGTCGCCCGTGAGCGCGGCGACGTCCGCCGCGAGCTGGGCGCGCAGGGCGAGTCGCTCCACGCGTTCGGCCCGGTACTTGCCGTGCTCGGCCGCGGACCGCCACATGGACAGCACCAGGAACTCGTTCCCCGGCGCTTCCCCGAACAGCCCGCGCAGCATCCCCGGGGAACCGGCCATCGCCGGATTCCACACCTTCTCCTGCATGAGCGCGTAGTGCTCGACACGCTCCTCGCGGATCCTGCTGTGCGCGACCCGGACCACGTCGGCGTCGGTGAACCGCGGCTCGAAGCCGGTCTTCACATCGAAACGGTGGTCGAACAGCTTGACCTGCATGTCCTTGTACGTGCCGGACTGCGCAGCGGCCAGCCGGTCGTGCGAGCGGGCCATGAACGAATCGTAGAAGGGCCGGCTCTCCCAGAAGGCGAAGACATGGGCGACGCCGGGCCGCAGCCGACTCCACCCGCCGCCCTGCCCCCGGAATCCCGGCTCACCCAGTAGCCCCGCCCACTTCCGCTGCGCGCGTTCGAACCCCCGACGGTCGACCACGGTGCAGCGAATCCACTTGACCAGCACCGCGCCATCGTACGGGGCCGACAGCGGCCACGGCCCCTGTACGGCGGACCGCTTCATCCGGCCACACCGCGGCGACGCCCGCCGGGCGGTGGGAGTCCGCCATGGACGCCGGGTGGGATGGGTGTACGTGACACCATGGACAAGGAGCTTGGGGCCACCGCGAGTTGGCCGAGTCCGTACGAGAGAGGGGAACCTGTGAGCAGTCTCAACAAGGGGGTAGGCAAGGTCGAGGTGACGCTCAAGTGGGACCCCAGCCCGGCGGGCGCACCCGACCACGACCTCGACATCATCGCGGCGGTCTACCCGGCGGAGGCGCCCTATGGTGAGCCGGTCTACCTGGTGCACTTCGACAGCCGCTCTCCGGACGGCACCATCACCCTCAGCAGGGACAGCCGCACCGGTCTGGGGTTCGGTGTCGACGAGTCCATGACGCTGGAGCTGAACCGGCTTTCCGCCACCTACGCGCGCGTGGTGGTGGGCGTGGCGATACAACAGGGCGGCGGGCGGATCACGTTCGGGGACATCCCCCACACGGTGGTCGCCGTCCGGGAGGGCTACACGGAGCTGGAGAGCCATGACTTCGGGGCGGTCGCCGACGCCACGGCGGCGACCATCGTGGAGTTCACCCGCGACGGCGCGGGCGTGTGGGCCTACCGCAGCGTCCTGCGCGGCTTCGACACCGATCCGCAGTCCTTCACCGCGCTGATGGGTGCGCGTCACCCCTGAGAAAGGGTGATGCGGCAGGCACCGAGGGGTGCCTGCCGCATCACCTTCCACGCTTCACGCCCTCATGAGGGCTCGCCGCGTCAGTGCTCAGCTGCAGCCGCTCGTCGAGCCGCAGCCCTCGCAGATGTAGCAGGAGCCCGCGCGCTGCATCTTCGTGCCGCAGGAGAAGCAGAGCGGAGCGTCCGCGCTGATGCCGAGCTGCATCTCCACGAGTTCGGCGGAGGTGTGGGCCTGCTGGGGGGCCGGGACTTCGGCCTTCGGCGGGACGATGGCCTTGATCTCCTGCTGGCGCGGGGCGGACTGGGCCAGTCCTTCGACGTCCACCTCGTCCTCCGTCGGCTCGTAGGAGCCGGTCTCCAGGTGGCGCTGGCGCTCCTCGGCGGAGTGGATGCCGAGCGCCGAGCGGGTCTCGAAGGGCAGGAAGTCGAGGGCCAGGCGGCGGAAGATGTAGTCGACGATCGACTGGGCCATCCGCACGTCCGGGTCGTCCGTCATGCCGGCCGGCTCGAAGCGCATGTTGGTGAACTTGGAGACGTACGTCTCCAGCGGGACACCGTACTGGAGGCCGACCGAGACGGCGATGGAGAAGGCGTCCATCATGCCGGCGAGCGTCGAACCCTGCTTGGACATCTTCAGGAAGACCTCGCCGAGACCGTCGTCCGGGTAGGAGTTGGCGGTCATGTAGCCCTCGGCACCGCCGACGGTGAAGGAGGTGGTGATGCCGGGACGGCCCTTGGGGAGGCGCTTGCGGACGGGGCGGTACTCGACGACCTTCTCGACCGCGGCGCGGATCGTCTCCTCGGCCTTCTCGGTGACCTCAGCCTTCTCCTGCTCCTTCTTCTTGGCGGAGAGGGGCTGGCCGACCTTGCAGTTGTCGCGGTAGATGGCGAGCGCCTTGACGCCCATCTTCCACGCCTCGAAGTAGACCTCTTCGACGTCCTCGACCGTGGCCGTCTCCGGCAGGTTCACCGTCTTGGAGAGGGCACCGGAGATCCACGGCTGAATGGCCGCCATCATGCGGACGTGGCCCATCGCCGAGATGGAACGCTCGCCCATGGCGCAGTCGAACACCTCGTAGTGCTCGTGCTTGAGACCGGGGGCGTCGATCACGTTGCCGTGCTCGGAGATGTGGGCGACGATCGCCTCGATCTGCTCCGGCTGGTAGCCGAGGCGGCGGAGCGCCTGCGGGACCGTGCCGTTGACGATCTGCATCGAGCCGCCGCCGACGAGCTTCTTGAACTTCACCAGGGCGAGGTCCGGCTCGAGGCCGGTGGTGTCGCAGGACATCGCCAGACCGATGGTGCCGGTGGGGGCGATGACGGACGCCTGGGAGTTGCGGAAGCCGTTCTTCTCGCCGAGGCGGATCACGTCCTGCCAGGCCTCCGTGGCGGCGGCCCAGACCGGGGTGTCCAGGTCGTCCATGCGGACGGCCGTGGCGTTGGCGTCGGAGTGCTGCTTCATGACGCGCTTGTGGGCGTCGGCGTTGCGGGCGTAGCCGTCGTACGCGCCGACGACCGCGGCCAGCTCGGCGGAGCGGCGGTAGGAGGTGCCGGTCATCAGGGAGGTGATGGCACCGGCGAGCGCACGGCCGCCGTCGGAGTCGTACGCGTGGCCCGTCGCCATCAGCAGGGCGCCGAGGTTGGCGTAGCCGATGCCGAGCTGGCGGAAGGCGCGGGTGTTCTCGCCGATCTTCTGGGTCGGGAAGTCCGCGAAGCAGATGGAGATGTCCATCGCGGTGATGACGAGCTCGACGACCTTGGCGAAGCGCTCGGATTCGAACGACTGGTTGCCCTCGCCGTCGTCCTTGAGGAACTTCATCAGGTTCAGCGAGGCCAGGTTGCACGAGGTGTTGTCCAGGTGCATGTACTCGCTGCACGGGTTCGAGCCGTTGATGCGGCCGGACTCGGGGCAGGTGTGCCAGTGGTTGATGGTGTCGTCGTACTGGATGCCGGGGTCGGCGCAGGCCCAGGCGGCCTCGGCCATCTTGCGGAAGAGGCTCTTGGCGTCGACCTCTTCGATGACCTCGCCGGTCATCCGGGCGCGCAGCCCGAACTTGTCGCCGTTCTCGACGGCCTTCATGAACTCGTCGTTGACCCGGACCGAGTTGTTGGCGTTCTGGTACTGGACGGACGTGATGTCGTCGCCGCCCAGGTCCATGTCGAAGCCCGCGTCGCGCAGGGCGCGGATCTTCTCCTCTTCCTTGACCTTGGTCTCGATGAAGTCCTCGATGTCGGGGTGGTCGACGTCGAGGATGACCATCTTGGCGGCGCGGCGGGTGGCGCCGCCGGACTTGATGGTTCCCGCTGACGCGTCGGCGCCGCGCATGAAGGAGACCGGGCCGGAGGCGTTGCCGCCGGAGGAGAGCAGCTCCTTGGAGGAGCGGATACGGGAGAGGTTCAGGCCGGCGCCGGAGCCGCCCTTGAAGATCATGCCCTCTTCCTTGTACCAGTCGAGGATCGACTCCATGGAGTCGTCGACGGACAGGATGAAGCAGGCGGAGACCTGCTGGGGCTGCGGCGTGCCGACGTTGAACCACACCGGCGAGTTGAAGCTGAAGATCTGGTGCAGGAGGGCGTAGGCGAGCTCGTGCTCGAAGATCTCCGCGTCGGCGGGCGAGGAGAAGTAGCCGTAGTCCTCGCCGGCCTTCCGGTACGTCTTCACGATCCGGTCGATCAGCTGCTTGAGGCCGGTCTCGCGCTGCGGCGTGCCGACGGCACCGCGGAAGTACTTGCTGGTGACGATGTTGACCGCGTTCACCGACCAGAAGTCGGGGAACTCGACGCCACGCTGCTCGAAGTTGACCGAGCCGTCGCGCCAGTTGGTCATGACGACGTCACGGCGCTCCCAGGCCACCTCGTCGTACGGGTGCACGCCGGGCGTCGTGTGGATGCGCTCGATACGCAGGCCCTTGCTCGCCTTGGCTCCCTTGGCGCGGGACCCTCGTGCCGGGCCGCTCGTCGTCTCTGTCATGCCGCCTCCCATATACGGGCAAAAACACCCTTAAGTGCCCAGATCTTCCCAGGGCACAGTCTCTGTCTGTCGCCATGCGCGCCGATACCCGGCACCCATGGCAGGTCTGTGGCCGCTCGGCGGCCGGCCGCCGGACCGGTCGGTCAGTCGGCGGCACCCGCGGGAACGGGGACCTCCGGGGTCCCTCCGGTCCCGCCTCCCTCAGCGGAAGGACGCCGGTCGCGGAGCTCCGCGATGGCGGCCTCGAAGTCTTCGAGCGAGTCGAACGCCCGGTACACGGACGCGAAGCGCAGGTACGCGACGAGGTCCAGCTCCTGGAGTGGTCCGAGTATGGCGAGCCCGACGTCATGCGTGGTCAGCTCGGCGCTCCCGGTGGCACGCACCGCCTCCTCGACCCGCTGGCCGAGCTGGGCGAGGGCGTCCTCCGTGACGGGGCGCCCCTGGCACGCCTTGCGCACGCCGTTGATGACCTTGGTGCGGCTGAAGGGCTCCGTGACCCCGCTGCGCTTGATCACCATCAGCGAGCAGGTCTCCACCGTCGTGAAGCGACGGGAGCAGTCGGGGCACTGGCGGCGGCGCCGGATGGACGTCCCGTCATCGGTGGTCCGACTGTCGACGACCCGGCTGTCGGGGTGCCTGCAGAAGGGGCAGTGCATGGCTCCCAACCCTCCTTCACAGCACGACTGAATAGCCTCGACAGGCCCTTCCGGACCCCTCGAAGCAGCCACAAGCATAGGCGATCGCCGAACCCCCGTCGGACGGGGACCACAACTTGTGGGCGGCGGGGACCATGGAACCACTAGATCTGGTGTCTGGCCCGCTTATTCGGCTTATGGCGCGTGTCGCGCACCGCCACGTCGACCGAGCGGCCACGAGCCTACGGGAAGGCGCGGCGCCGCGAATTCCGGGGCACCGGGTGACAGACTGGGATCACCACCCGGACACGGGGCGGCCGACGCCGACGGTTACCGTGAGGACCGGAATCGCCGGGAAGCCCCGCGGTCGCACATACACCTAGCTACACGCACACGTAAGCCAATCTGCAATTTTTCACTCGAACGTGTGTTTGGCGCAACCTTTCGAAAGCAACTACCGTTGTGCAGCCAGGGAGACCATTTCGAGAGGGGCCGACGTGACCACCACCGCAGACAGTGCCACCATCACTGGCCAGGACCGCTCCCAGCGTTTCGAGCCGGTGCACGCCATGAACGACGTGACCACGACCGCGGAGGGCCCCGCCAAGCCCACGCGCTCGCTCCCTGGACGACCTCCCGGCATCCGGGCGGACAGCTCCGGACTCACGGACAGGCAGCGCCGGGTCATCGAGGTCATCCGCGACTCCGTGCAGCGGCGCGGCTACCCACCGTCGATGCGTGAGATCGGCCAGGCGGTGGGCCTGTCGAGCACATCGTCGGTCGCCCACCAGCTGATGGCGCTGGAGCGCAAGGGCTTCCTCCGCCGCGACCCGCACCGCCCCCGGGCGTACGAGGTCCGGGGCTCCGACCAGCCCAGCACCCAGCCGACGGACACCACGGGCAAGCCGGCCGCCTCGTACGTCCCGCTGGTCGGCCGGATCGCCGCCGGTGGGCCGATCCTCGCCGAGGAGTCGGTCGAGGATGTCTTCCCCCTCCCCCGCCAGCTCGTCGGTGACGGTGAGCTCTTCGTCCTCAAGGTCGTCGGCGACTCGATGATCGAGGCGGCCATCTGCGACGGCGACTGGGTGACCGTACGGCGCCAGCCCGTCGCCGAGAACGGCGACATCGTGGCGGCGATGCTCGACGGTGAGGCCACGGTCAAGCGGTTCAAGCGCGAGGACGGCCACGTCTGGCTGCTGCCGCACAACGCGGCGTACCAGCCGATCCCTGGTGACGAGGCCACCATCCTCGGCAAGGTGGTCGCCGTACTGCGGCGGGTGTGACACGCCCGCCGGCTCCGACCGGGCCCCGGGACCCCCTGCGCCGGTCCCGGGGCCCTGCTGTGCCCCCGCCACGGCCCTACGGGCGCCGACGGGCACCGCGCTGCCCGTCGGGCTGGCCTGGCTCGGCCCGGTCCGTCGCCGCAGCGGGCCCGGGACCAGGCCGGCCCCCGAGCGGTCAGTCCTTGCCGGCCTTCGCTGCGGCGTCGATCGCGGCGAGCGAGCGGCGCACCTGATGACGGTCCGTCGTGTACCAGAAGTCGGGCAGTGACGCCCGCAGGTAGCTGCCGTACCGGGCGTTGGCCAGCCGCGGATCGAGTACGGCGACCACTCCACGGTCCCCCGTGGCCCGCACCAGCCGGCCCGCCCCCTGCGCCATGAGCAGCGCGGCGTGCGTCGCCGCGACGGCCATGAAGCCGTTCCCCCCGGCCTCCTCGACCGCCTTCTGGCGGGCGCTCATCAGCGGGTCGTCGGGGCGCGGGAACGGGATACGGTCCATGACGACCAGCTGGCAGTTCGGCCCTGGCACGTCCACGCCCTGCCACAGCGACAGGGTCCCGAACAGACAGGTCTCCGGATCACCGGAGAACGCCTTGATCAGCTCACCGAGCGTGTCCTCGCCCTGGAGCAGGAGCGGCTTGTCGAGCCTGCCCCGCAGCTCCTCGGCCGCCGCCTGGGCGGCCCGCATCGACGAGAACAGCCCGAGCGTGCGCCCACCGGCGGCGTCGATCAGCTCGGCGAGCTCCTCCATCATGTCGCCGCGGCTTCCCTCCCGGCCCGGCGTGGCCAGATGCCGGGCGACATACAGAATGCCCTGCTTCGGGTAGTCGAACGGCGAGCCGACGTCGATGCCCTTCCACACCGGGACGTCCTCACCCTCGACGCCCTCGGGGGCGAGACCGAGCGACGCCCCCACACCGTTGAAGTCACCGCCCAGCTTCAGGGTGGCGGACGTGAGGACGACCGACCGGTCGGCGAACAGCTTCTCGCGCAGCAGCCCGGACACCGAGAGCGGAGCGACCCTCAGGGAAGCGCCGAAGCGGTCGTGCCGCTCGTACCAGACGACGTCGTACTCCGAGCCGATGGTGATCCGCTCCGCCACCGCATGGACGTTCTCGACGGAGGCGAGGGCCTGCTTGCGGACGGCGTCCTCGTCCTGGACGGACCGGTCACGGGTGTTGCCGAGCGTGGAGATGACCGCGCGGGCCGCGTCCCGCAGCGCCATCAGCGCGTAACCGAGGTCCTCGGGAATCTCCTCCAGGCGACCCGGCAGCGCGAGCTCCATCAGCCGCTCGAAGCCCTCAGCGGCGGTCTGGAGCTGATCGGCGACCTTCTCGTCCACCAGCTTGGCCGCACGGCGGACCGCGCGGTTCACCTGCCCGGGGGTGAGCTCGCCCGTGGCGACGCCGGTGACCCGGGAGACCAGTTCATGGGCCTCGTCCACGATCAGTACCTCGTGCTGAGGGAGGACCGGGGCACCCTCGATCGCGTCGATCGCCAGCAGGGCGTGGTTGGTGACGACGACATCGGCGAGCTTGGCACGCTCACGCGCCGCCTCGGCGAAACACTCCGCACCGTACGCGCACTTCGTCGCGCCCAGGCACTCGCGGGACGACACGGACACCTGCGCCCACGCCCGGTCGGAGACCCCGGGTGTCATGTCGTCGCGGTCACCGGTCTCGGTCTCGTCGGACCAGTCCCGAAGCCGGAGCAGGTCCTGGCCGAGCTTGCTGGTGGGGGCGGCCGCCTCGAACGGGTCGAAGAGACCGTCCTCCTCTTCCTGCGGAACGCCCTCATGGAGACGGTGCAGGCACAGGTAGTTCGAGCGGCCCTTGAGCATCGCGAACTCGGGGCGGCGGCGCAGCTGTGGATGCAGCGCGTCGACCGTCCGCGGAAGATCGCGCTCGACCAGCTGACGCTGGAGCGCGAGCGTGGCCGTGGCCACCACGACACGGTCCCCGTGCGCGAGCGCGGGCACCAGGTAGCCGAGGGACTTACCGGTGCCTGTGCCGGCCTGGACCAGGAGATGGGAACCGTCGTCGATGGCCTGGGCGACGGCCTCGGCCATCGCGACCTGGCCTGGCCTCTCCATACCGCCGACAGCACTGACGGCGGAGTGGAGGAGCTCGGGGAGGGATGGCTTCGTCATAGCCAGTCCACCCTACGGGGCGCCACTGACATCCGGTTCACGGCCGCGCGATCACGGTGACCTGTCGAGGGCGGTCGGGCACCCGTCGCACCGCACGCACACCGAGGACACACCGAGGGCACACCGAGGGCACACGGCAGGGCGGCGGAAGATGGGAGCAGACGATCTCGTCCGGTACGGCTTACTCGTACGAGTGACCTGAAGTCGCCTCTGTGATCCCGCAGTTGTACGGCGGGCTCGGGCCGGGACCGCCGGTGGGCGCGGGGCGGGGCGGTACCGGTGGTCACAGCAGGTGCGCGATGCTCCGGTCACGGATCATGAGCGCCGCCTGCCTCCCGGGGAGTTCGATCTCCGCGAGGAGCCGGAAACCGGCGGTCAGGAAGGCGGCGATCGAGGGGGTGTTCCGCAGGTCCGGTTCGCCGACCACCCGCCCGCAGCGAGGCCGCCGGTCGAGGACGACACCCGCCGTGGCGCGGAGCAGGACGCCGCCGATGCCCCGGCCCCGGTCGGCGACGCCGCCGATCAGAAGGCGGATGCCGGTGTCGTGGGGGCGAGCCGGGTAGTGGCGGGCCAGCGGGTCCAGATCGGCCCGGTAGACCTCCACGTAGCTCATGGGACTGCCGTCGAGGACGCCGAGACACGGCACGCTGCGTCCGTCGCCGTCCAGTCGGGCCCGCAGATGGGCGGCGGTGACGGCTTCGGGGCCCGCCAGGCCCCAGACCGCCGCGACAGCGGGGTCGTTCATCCAGTACGTGATCAGGGCCAGGTCGCGCTCGACGCGTACCGGGACGAGCCGGAAGTCACCGGCCGGGGTGGAGACCGGGCCCCAGTCGGCGAGCCCGTCGAGCAGATCGGACCCGGCGGCCGTCACACCGCCAGCCGGGCCCGTAGGTAAGGGGGCGCCTGACGGGGGGCGGCCCGGCGGGTGACCGAGCCGGGCCAGGAAGTCGCCGGGAAGACGCAGGTCCAGCGTGTCCTCCGTAGCGGTACCGGGCGGAGGGGAGGCGCCGGACGGATGGGAGGGGTTGGTGGGGTCGACGGGGTGCGAGGTGCCGGGGCTCGCGTCGGGTGGGGGCACGGGGCTCCTGCCTCTCGGGTGTGGGCCTCGGGGTGCCGGCCTACGGGGTCCGGGCATCGGTCGGTCCGGGGCCGGTCAGGTCCGGGGCCGGTCAGGTCCGCCCCATGCGGTCCCTGGGGTCCATGGGGTTCCTGCGTTCCATGCGGTCCGTGGGGTCCCTGCGGTCCGTCCGCTCCCTCCCCTCCCCGCGCTCCTCCGCGGCCGTGGCCGCGGCCAGCGCGTCGGCGAAGCGTTCGAGGACGGCCTCGGCCTGCTCGTCGGTGAGCGTCAGCGGGGGCAGGAGTCGTACGACGGCGGAATGACGCCCGCCGAGCTCCACGATGAGCCCCCGGTCCAGGCACTCCTGCCGTACGGCGGCGGCGAGGGCGGGTGCGGGCGGCGGCGGCGCGTGGCTCGGGGCCGCAGGGCCCGTGTCACCGTCAGGGGCGACGAGTTCGACGCCGATCATCAGGCCCCGGCCCCGTACGTCGCCGACGCGAGGCTGTGTGGCGGCGAGCTCCCGGAGCCGGGCCAGCATGCGCGCGCCGAGGGTCGCCGCGCGTTCGGCGAGCCCGTTCTCGCGTACGTACGCGAGGGTGGCCGCGCCGGCCGCCATGGCGAGCTGGTTGCCGCGGAACGTACCGGCGTGAGCCCCGGGCTGCCAGCAGTCCAGCTCGGAGCGGTAGACGACCACGGCCAGGGGAAGGGACCCGCCGATGGCCTTGGACAGGACCATCACGTCCGGTACGACACCGCTGTGCTCGACCGCCCAGAACGCCCCGGTGCGGCCGACTCCGGTCTGCACCTCGTCGGCGATGAAGGGGACGGAACGCGACGCGGTGATCTCCCGCATCCGGCGCATCCAGCCGTCGGGGGCGGGGATCACGCCGCCCTCGCCCTGTACCGGTTCCAGGATCAGGCCGGCCGGGGCGGGGACTCCGCCCTTGGGGTCGTCGAGGAGGCTCTCCGTCCAGCGGGCGGCGAGTTCGGCCCCGCGCTCGCCGCCGACGCCGAACGGGCAGCGGTAGGAGTGCGGGTACGGCAGCCGGGTGACGCCGCCGACCGTGGCGCCGCCCGACGCGGCCAGGGCTCCGGCGGTCATCCCGTGGTAGGCCCCGCTGAAGGCGAGCAGCCCGCCGCGTCCCGTCGCCGCCCGGACCAGGGTGAACGCGGCCTCCACCGCGTCCGTGCCGGCGGGCCCGCAGAACTGGACGCGGGCGTCATCGGCGAGTTGGCGGGGCAGCGTCGCGAACAGCTCCGTGACGAAGGCGTCCTTGACGGGCGTGGCCAGGTCGAGGACGTGCAGCGGCGCCTCGGAGTCGATGACCTTCTTGATGGCCTCCAGGACCACCGGGTGGTTGTGGCCCAGCGCCAGGGAGCCGGCCCCGGAGAGGCAGTCCAAGTAGCGTCGGCCGTCGGCGCCTTCGATCGTCAGCCCCCGCGCGCGTACGGGAACGATGGGCAGCGCGCGGGCGTACGTACGGGCGGCCGATTCGCGCAGCGACTGCCGGCGCAGGATTCCCTCGTGCTGCGCGGCGGTCGGTGGCGCCGTCGGGGCTGTCTCGGTCACGGCCACGTCTTCGGGTCCTCCCGCGTAACGGTTGCGTTGCACATCGGTCCACGGCGGCTCCGCCGCACAGGGGTTCCGGCCGTCGACCTTCTGTCCCCCGTACGTAGCAACGACGGCATCTGCGGCTGATCACGGGCATTTCGAAGATCCTTGCGCTGGGGAACCGCGGACCTGCCGCACACCGTCCCCAACGGCACCGGCATAGTGGGGGCCGCACTCCGGTGCTGCCGCACTCCGGTATCGCCGCGCCCAGGGTGGTGACGCGCTCCGGTGCCGGCCACGCGGAAGTGCTCTTTGAAGTGGTTGGTCACGAAGTTCCCAGGGGGATCACGACATGCGACCCATTCGTCCGCTGCTCGCCGCGGCATCCGTCGCCGCCGCGTTGGCGCTGACGGCCACCGCCTGCGGTCCGGCCGAGGAGAACGTGGGCGGCTCGCCCACCGCGTCCGCCGGCCAGACCACGGACGGGAAGATCACCATTCCGGACGATCTGAAGGACCGGCTCAAGGAGCACGGGATCGATCTGGACAAGTGGAAGAACGGCGAGTGGAAGAACTGGGACAAGGACACCTGGCTGCGTGAGGCCAAGGACTTCGTCAACCCGATCATCGAGGACCTGTGGGACCCGGACCGGATGCGGGAGGCGGAGGAGCCGGACCAGCCGCCGGTCGAGGAGGAGGACATCTCCGGTGACGACGGCGTGACCGACCCGACTCCGCGCCGGGTCGAGGCGACGCCCGTGAAGACGCCGTACCACACGGCCGCGCCGGAGGCCGGCAAGCTGCTCTTCGACGGGCCCAAGGGCCCCATGGTGTGCTCCGCGACCGTGGTGAAGGACCCCGCGAACCCCGGCAAGTCCAACCTGGTGTGGACGGCGGGCCACTGTGTGCACGCGGGCAAGAACGGCGGCTGGTACCGCAACATCGCGTTCGTCCCGTCGTACAACGACAGCGGCATGTCCACCGCTGAGCTGGAGAAGGCGTCCCGCAAGGAGGTCGCTCCCTACGGTGTGTGGTGGGGCGACTGGGCGCAGACGTCCGAGCAGTGGATCGCCGAGGGCGCCTCGACCGGTGGCCAGGGCGCGCCGTACGACTTCGCCGTCATCCATGTGACGCCGGAGAAGGGCGGCAACGGCAAGTCGCTGGAGGAGACGGTCGGTACGGCCCTGCCGGTGGAGTTCAACGCCCCCGCCACGCCGAAGATCGCGAGCATGGAGGCCACCGGCTACCCGGCGGCGCCGCCGTACGACGGCCAGAAGATGTTCCAGTGCGCCGACAAGCCGGGCCGGCTGTCCGTGAAGGCCGACCAGCCGACGATGCACCGCATCGGCTGCTCGATGACGGGTGGTTCGTCCGGTGGCGGCTGGGTCGCCACCGGCAAGGACGGCAAGCCGACGCTGGTGTCCAACACCTCCATCGGCCCGGTGACGGCCGGCTGGCTGGCCGGTCCGAGGCTGGGCACGGAGGCGAAGGGCGTCTACAACGCGGTGAGCGAGAAGTTCGCCGGCCGCTGAGCCCGGCTGGGCACGGGCGGCTCCGAGCCGGTCCCTGAACGCGCTCCGCCCCTCCTCGACGGGTCGAGGAGGGGCGGAGCGCTGTGTTCTGTCGGCCTGTCGTACGACGGATCGATCAGCCCCCGTCGTACGACGGGTCCCGTCCGTACGGATCCGTCACTACGGGTCCCGTGGGTACGGGTCCGTCTGTACGGGTCCCTCTGTACGGGTCCGTCAGTACGCGGCCGGGACGTAGGGAGCCAGCGTCGCGGCCAGCTCCTCGTGGACCCGCGCCTTCAGGAGGGTGCCATCGGCGGTGTGCTCCTCGGAGAGGACCTCACCGTCGGCGTGCACGCGCGAGACCAGCCCGCCCTGTGTGTACGGCACGAGCGCCTCGATCTCGACCTGCGGCCTCGGCAGCTCGGCGTCGATCATCTCCAGCAGCTCGGGGATGCCCGCGCCGGTCCGCGCCGACACCGCGATCGAGTGGCGCTCGATGCGCAGCAGGCGCTGGAGGACCAGCGGATCGGCGGCGTCCGCCTTGTTGATCACGACGATCTCGGGCACGTTCGTCGCGCCGACGTCGCGGATCACCTCGCGGACGGCGGCGAGCTGCTCCTCCGGGGCCGGGTGCGAGCCGTCCACCACGTGGAGGATCAGATCGGAGTCACCGACCTCCTCCATGGTGGAGCGGAACGCCTCGACCAGGTGGTGCGGCAGGTGCCGTACGAACCCGACGGTGTCGGCGAGCGTGTACAGGCGGCCGCTCGGCGTCTCGGCCCGGCGCACGGTCGGGTCGAGGGTGGCGAACAGCGCGTTCTCCACCAGGACGCCCGCCCCGGTCAGCCGGTTGAGCAGGGACGACTTGCCGGCGTTGGTGTAGCCGGCGATCGCCACCGACGGCACCTTGTTGCGGCGCCGTTCCTGCCGCTTGATGTCACGGCCGGTCTTCATCTCCGCGATCTCCCGGCGCATCTTCGCCATCTTCTCGCGGATCCGTCGCCGGTCCGTCTCGATCTTCGTCTCACCGGGACCACGCGTGGCCATGCCGCCACCGCCGCCGCCACCCATCTGCCGGGAGAGCGACTGACCCCAGCCTCGGAGCCTCGGCAGCATGTACTGCATCTGCGCGAGCGCCACCTGCGCCTTACCCTCTCGGGACTTGGCGTGCTGGGCGAAGATGTCGAGGATCAGGGCGGTCCTGTCGACCACCTTGACCTTGACGACGTCCTCGAGGTGGATCAGCTGGCCGGGGCTCAGCTCACCGTCGCAGACGACAGTGTCGGCCCCGGTTTCGAGCACGATGTCCCGCAGCTCGGTCGCCTTGCCCGAGCCGATGTACGTGGCCGGGTCCGGCTTGTCGCGGCGCTGGATCACACCGTCCAGCACCAGGGCGCCCGCCGTCTCCGCGAGCGCGGCCAGCTCGGCGAGGGAGTTCTCCGCGTCCTGCACGGTCCCCGAGGTCCATACGCCGACCAGCACGACACGCTCCAGGCGCAGCTGCCGGTACTCGACCTCGGTGACGTCCTCGAGTTCGGTGGAGAGGCCCGCCACACGCCGCAGCGCCGCGCGCTCCGAACGGTCGAACTGGTCGCCGTCCCGCTCTCCGTCGATCTCGTAGCTCCAGGCGACGTCCTCTTCCATCAGGGCATCGGCCCGAAGGCTCTCGGCGCGGTTGGTGTCCGCAAAGCTCTGCTCGGCCTGGGAAGGGGAAGAAGAGGAGGTCATTGGATCCTTACGTCGATGGGAAGTCCGATTCGTCTGTCACAACGCGTGATGCCCCGGGAAGATTCCCGAGGCGGGTCCGGTGGTTTCCCCGGGCCCGGCGGCGCCGCGCGACCTGTCGATGGTCGCACGGCCCCGCCCGGCGCGTCACGCGGGTTTCCTACCCCTCGCGCGGGGTCCCACCCCTCGGCCCCACCTGCGGTCCTACCCCTTGGCCGCGGCCTTCTCCGGCTTCCTCGCGGCGGCCTTGTCCGGGACGGGGGCCTTGCTGCGCCAGGTGGGGTGTCCCGGCATGGGCGGCGTCTTGTCCCCGTACAGCCATCCCTCCATGAACGTGGCCAGGTCCCGTCCCGCGACGTCGGAGGCCAGGCGCACGAAGTCGGCGGTGGACGCGGTGGAGTGTGCGTACTCGGTCACCCAGCGTCGCTCCAGCCGCTGGAACGCGTCCTTCCCGATCTCCTGCCGCAGCGCGTACAGGATCAGGGCGCTGCCGTCGTAGACGACCGGCCGGAAGAGGCTCATCTTCTGGCCCGGAGCGGGCGAGCGGGGCGCCGCCGGGGGTCCGCCGGCGGACCGCCACTGGTCGGAGGCGGTGTACGCGTCGCGCATGCGGCGCTCCAGCGGCTGCTTCGCGGTCTCCTCCGCGTACAGGGCCTCGTACCAGGTGGCGTGTCCCTCGTTGAGCCACAGGTCGGACCAGGTGCGGGGCGAGACGCTGTTGCCGAACCAGTGGTGGGCCAGCTCATGGACCATGATCGACTCCACGGCCCACCGGGGAATGTCCTGGTGGGTGAAGAGCCGCCGCTCGAAGAGGGAGAGGGTCTGGGTCTCCAGCTCGAAACCGGTCTCGGCGTCGGCGATCAGCACGCCGTACGTCTCGAAGGGGTAGCGGCCGATCTGCCGCTCCATCCACTCCATGTGGCCGGGGGTCTTCTTCAGCCAGGGTTCCATGAGCTCGCGGTCGCCGACGGGGACGACGTCCCGCAGGGGCAGTCCGTGCGGGCCCCGGCGGTTCACGACGGCGGAGCTGCCGATGGAGACCTGGGCCAGTTCCGTGGCCATGGGGTGACTGGAGCGGTACAGCCATTCCGCGGTGTTACCGGCGAGGCTCCAGGCGACCCGGCGGCCGTTGGCGACGGCGGTCAGGTCCTTGGGCGCGGTGATGCGGAACGTGAAGTAGGCCTTGTCGGCCGGGTGGTCGTTGCAGGGGAAGACCCGGTGCGCGGCGTCGGCCTGGTTGGCCATGGCCAGGCCGTCGGCGGTGCGGATCCAGCCGCCTGCCGTGTTGGGGCCGGTCGGGTCGCTGGTGTGGGCGACGGAGATCCTGAGGTCCGTTCCGGCGGCGACCGGCCGGGAGGGTTCGATCACCAGGTCTTCGGCGGTGGTCGCGAACTCGGCGGGGGCGCCGTTGACCTCGACGGTGCGGACCGTGCCGTGCGTGAAGTCGAGGTTGATGCGGTCGAGTCGTTCCGTGGCGCGCGCCTGGATCTTGGTCACGGCGTCCAGCGGCTTGCTGTTGTCACCCTTGTAGGTGAAGGCGATGTCGTAGGACGTGACGTCGTATCCGGGGTTGCCGAGGTGGGGGAAGAGCCGGTCGCCGATACCGAGGGGTTCGGGCGACGGAAGGGCCGCGGCGATGAGCCCGGCCGAGGTCGCGGCCACCAGGACCGCGCGCAGTCGTCGAGTGGTGAGGGACATGGACAACCGCTACCAGCGCCCCCGCCTGCGGCCTCGGCGGCGCGCTACCCACGCACCCGAACAGCGTCCGCCTGGCCGACCGGCCATGGCGTCGGCGGGTCACATGGGGCCTGTGCGGACGTGAGTCGCGTGGTCCGTGCGGACGTGGGTGCGGCGGGCGGTCAGCCGGTGGTCGCGGGGTGCTGGGCGCGGCTCACGTCGTACACGCCCGGCACATCGCGCATGGCGCGCATCAGCGCGGGCAGTTCCGCCGCGTCGGCCAGCTGGAGCGTGTACGTGTGTCTGACCCGCTGCTCGCTGGGCGGTTCGACGGTTGCCGAGACGATCGCGGCGCCCGCGGTGGCGATGGCCTCGGTCAGGTCGGCGAGCAGTCGCGGGCGTCCGAACGACTCGGCGACGAGCGTCACCCGGCATTCGGCGGCCCCGTCCCAGCGGACGGTGACCGGCGCCCGGCCGAGTGACTCCATGCGCCGTACGGCGGGGCACCCGGTCCTGTGCACGGTGACCGCGCCGCCGCGTACCGAGAAGCCGGTGACCGCGTCGGGCGGTACGGGCGTACAGCACCCGGCCAGGCGTACCGTCGCGTCGGGCAGGTCCACCACGGCGTTCGCGGTGCGGTGCCGGTCGGCGGTGACGGCGGCGGGCGGGCGGGGCGTGGCCGTGGCGTCCTTCGTACTCTCCGGGTGGGCGGCGAGCCAGCGGCTGATGGCGATCCGTGCGGCGGGCGTCCTGGCGTGGCCCAGCCAGTCGGGTGAGGGCCCGGACGTGCTGTCGCCGGCGAGCAGCAGCTGCACCGTGTCGCCGTCGCGCAGGACCGTGCCGAGCGTCGCCAGCCGGCCGTTGACGCGGGCGCCCACGCAGGCGTGGGCGGCCTCGCCGTACTGCTCGTAGGCGGCGTCCACGCAGGTCGCGCCGCCGGGCAGGGCGAGGGTGCCGCCGTCGGAGCGGAAGACGGTGATCTCGCCGTCCTGTGCGAGGTCGGCGCGGAGCGAGGTCCAGAACGTGTCGGGGTCGGGGGCGGACTGCTGCCAGTCCAGGAGCCGGGAGAGCCAGCCGGGCCGGGTCGGGTCGATCCGCTCGCTGTCGTCCGCCGGCTCGCCGTCACCGGCCGGTGCCCGGTCGGCGGTGCCCGGTCCGCGGTCGCCGGCCGCCGGGCCGTCGTCGGCGGCGGGCGCGCGGTCGGTGGCCGACGCGCGGTCGCCGGGGGGCTCGGCGGGGTCGGCGGGGGCGTACGGGTTTCCGAGGGCGACGACGCCGGCTTCGGCGACCTTGTGCATCTGGTGCGTACGGATGAGGACTTCGGCGACCGCCCCGTCCGGGGCGGCGACGGCCGTGTGCAGCGACTGGTACAGGTTGAACTTGGGTGCCGCGATGAAGTCCTTGAACTCGGAGATCACCGGCGTGAAGCAGGTGTGCAGTTCGCCGAGCACGCCGTAGCAGTCGGCGTCCTCCGCTACGAGGACGAGCAGCCGCCCGAAGTCCGTGCCGCGCAGTTCGCCACGCTTGAGGCTGACGCGGTGGACGGAGACGAAGTGGCGTGGCCTGATGAGGACTTCGGCGCTGATCCCGGCCTCGCGCAGGACGTTCCTGACGTCGTCGGCGATGGCGGCGAGCGCGTCCCCGGCCGTGGCGTTGTCCGCGATGAGGGCGCGGGTCTTCTCGTACTCGGCGGGGTGGAGGATCGCGAAGACGAGGTCCTCCAGTTCGGTCTTGAGCGCCTGTACGCCGAGCCGTTCGGCGAGCGGGATCAGCACGTCCCGGGTGACCTTGGCGATCCGTGCCTGTTTCTCGGGGCGCATCACACCGAGGGTGCGCATGTTGTGCAGCCGGTCGGCGAGTTTGATCGACATGACGCGGACGTCGTTGCCGGTGGCGACCAGCATCTTGCGGAAGGTCTCCGGCTCGGCGGCGGCGCCGTAGTCGACCTTCTCCAGCTTGGTCACGCCGTCGACCAGGTAGCACACCTCGTCCCCGAACTCGGCCCGGACCTGTCCCAGCGTCAGCTCCGTGTCCTCGACGGTGTCGTGGAGGAGCGCGGCGGTCAACGTGGTGGTCTCCGCCCCGAGTTCGGCGAGGATCAGCGTCACGGCCAGCGGGTGGGTGATGTACGGCTCGCCGCTCTTGCGGAACTGACCGCGGTGGGACGACTCGGCGAGGACGTACGCACGGCGCAGCACCGCCAGGTCGGCGTCGGGGTGGTGGGCGCGGTGCGCTTCGGCGACATGGCCGATCGCGTCGGGGAGCCGGTCCCTGGCCGCGGGACCGAGCAGGGCGGCGCGGCCGAGCCTCCGGAGGTCGATCCTCGGGAGGCCGCGCCTGCGGATGGGAGCACTGGGGTTGGTGGCCTCTGCGCTCATGGGGGCACCTCCGGCGGCGTCGACCGGCGGTGGGCGGGCAAGGCGTGCCCGCCGGGCCGGTGCTTGATGCTACCGAGCCCACCACGCGGGGCAGTCCCGCTCTCGCTCAGCGTGAAACGGATCACCCATTCGAGCGAATGTTCAGGCGTGGGCCGTGACCAGCCAGCCGGGGTCGATGTGCCCCTCGGCCACGATGACGGCGGGCCCCGTCATCTCGATCTCGCCGTCCGGGTGCTCCGTGATCACGAGGGTGCCACCGAGGACGTCGACGGTGTACGTGGCGGGGGTTCCCGTCGTCGCCGGGTCGGCGCCGTCCCGGCGGGCCGTCGCGACGGCCACGGCGCACGCGCCCGTGCCGCAGGAACGGGTCTCGGCGGCGCCGCGCTCATGGACGCGCATGGCCACGTGGCGCGGGCCCCGGTCGGCGACGAACTCGATGTTGACGCCGTCCGGGTAGACCGACGCCGGGCTGAACGGCGGCTCGGACAGCAGGTCCCCCGCGTGGTCGAGGTCGTCGACGAACGCCACCGCGTGCGGGTTGCCCATGTTCACGTTCCGCGCGGGCCAGCTGCGGCCGCCGACGGTGACCGTGACGCCGCCCTCGGGGAGCCGGGCACGGCCCATGGAGACGGTGACGTCCCCGTTCTTGGCGAGGTGGACGTGCTTCACACCGGAGCGCGTGGCGACGGCGACGTCCCCGGCGGCCGCGTGGCCGGCGTGCTCCAGGTAGCGGGCGAACACGCGGACGCCGTTACCGCACATCTCGGCGACCGAGCCGTCGGCGTTGCGGTAGTCCATGAACCATTCGGCCTCGGCGGCCATGTCCCGGGCCTCGGGGTGCGCGGCCGACCGGACGACGTGGAGCAGCCCGTCGCCGCCGACGCCCGCGCGGCGGTCGCAGAGGCGCGCCACGAGGGAGGCGGGCAGGTCGATGGCGTTGTCCGCGTCCGGCACGATCACGAAGTCGTTCTCGGTGCCGTGCCCCTTGAGGAAGGCGATGGGCGCGGCGCTGGTCGCGGAGTCGGCGGAGGTCACGGGGTCGATGGTCACGGGATCAATCGTACGGGGCGGGTACGACAGCCGGGCGGGCACGGGGCGGGGCCGGGGGTCGGCGTCGTACGCGTCCAGCGCCTGGGCGCGGGCGGGTGTCGGCGCGGGGGCGCGTCAGCGGCGGCGGTCGGCCGGCGCTCGGCGCGCGGTGGGGCGCGACCGGCGCAGGGCGGGGAGGCGGGTCAGCGCAGGCGGGGGAGGCGCGGGTCAGCGCAGGCGGGCTACGCGCCAGACGGCCAGGGCCACCAGCAGGGTTGTCCCGGCGACGTACAGCGCGATCACGCGCCAGTCGGGGCGGTCGCCCGAGCCCCGGGCGGGCAGCCCCGGCCAGGTGTACCCGACACGGCGCCCGGCCATCAGGCCCCAGCCGGCGGCGCAGCCGCTGAGCAGCAGGCCCAGCATGGCCAGGACCGCCCCGCCGTCACCGGAACCGAAGGCGAGCGGGAAGGCGAACATCAGCGACCCGAGGGCGGCGAGCCCGACGATGGGGGCGAGCTGCCAGATCCTCAGCCGGCGCTGCGGGCGCAGCTCGACCTCGACCTCGTTCGGAGAGATCTCCTGGACCCCGTCCTCGGTCAGCTCGGGACCGTCCGGGCTGAGGCTCGGCACGCCCGGCGCATGGGCACGGGACTGCGCCTGTGCCTGCGCCTGCGTGCGGTGCGTCCCGTCCGGTGCTTCGTGCTGTTCTCTGTCGCGAGGGCCGGCCTCCATCGCCACGCGCCCTCCCCACTCGGATTCACTGGTCGATCGATGCTCGATGATGGCACGGCCAAGGGCTCCGCGATGACGGACAGTGCGTCCCGATGCCATCACGTGATCAGGCTGTAACCGCTCGTTCGACCAACGTCAGCGCGTGTCGGGGGAGTTCCCGTCGGTCCGCGGCTCCTCCGCCGAGCCAGTGCACGCGCGGGTCGCGCCGGAACCAGGAGTCCTGGCGGCGCGCGAAGCGTTTGGTGGCGCGGACCGTCTCGGCGCGCGCCTCCTCCTCGGTGCACTCCCCCGCGAGCGCGGCGAGCACCTGCTGGTAGCCGAGCGCCCGGGCGGCGGTGCGCCCCTCGCGCAGCCCGCGGGCCTCCAGGGCCCGTACCTCGTCCACCAGTCCGGCGTCCCACATCCGGTCCACGCGCGCGGTGATCCGGTCGTCGAGTTCGGGGCGCTCCACGTCGACGCCGATCTGGACGGTGTCGTACACGGAGTCCGGTCCCGGGAGGTTCGCGGTGAACGGCTTGCCGGTGATCTCGATGACCTCCAGGGCCCGGACGATACGGCGGCCGTTGCTGGGCAGGATCGCCTCGGCCGCGGCGGGGTCGGCGGCGGCGAGGCGGGCGTGCAGGACGCCGGAGCCGCGCTCCTCCAGCTCCGCCTCCAGACGGGCGCGGACGGCGGGGTCTGTACCCGGGAATTCGAGGGCGTCGACGGCGCCCCGTACGTACAGCCCGGATCCGCCGACCAGGACGGGCGTGCGGCCGTCGGCGAGAAGCCGGTCGATCTCCGCGCGGGCCAGCCGCTGGTACTCCGCGACGCTGGCGGTCTCGGTGACGTCCCAGACGTCGAGGAGGTGGTGCGGGATGCCACCGCGCTCCTCCAGGGTCAATTTCGCGGTGCCGATGTCCATCCCGCGATACAGCTGCATGGAGTCGGCGTTGACGACTTCACCGCCGAGCCGCTGCGCCAGGAATACTCCCAGATCGGACTTTCCGGCTGCCGTGGGGCCGACGACGGCGATGACCCGCGGAGCGGGGGCTGCGCTTTTCACCGCACCAGTCTCGCAAACCTCACGGCTCGTCCCCGAACGAGTTACGTGACGGCGCGGGATGAGCGTCGTTGCCAGTTGCGAGGTTCCGACCGCCGGTTTTCGACACCGGCCCCACCGGGCGACGCAATGGGACGCTCCGGACGGCGCGGGATTTCGCCCACACGAGTACGCTATGGAGTTGAAATGGGCGTTTTTGCATGGTTTCGCCGGAAGGGTGAGAAGGGCGAGGGTTCTGCCGCGACCTCGACGGAGTCGACCGACGCGACCGGTTCCACCGGCTCGGCGGACTCGACCGGATCTGCGGAGAAGGCGGCGACCGCCACGCTGACGGCCGACGCGGACGCGGCGCCGGAGAAGGCGGCGCAGGACGGCGGCGAGTCGGCGGGTGCCGCAGGCGACGACGCCAGGGCGTCGGGCGAGACCGGCGAGCCGGAGGAGTCCGAGAAGGCCGCGGCGGCCGCCGACGGCGTGGATATCCCCAAGCAGCAGTCGGCAGAGGAGGCGGCGGACAACGAGGCCGGCGAAAGCGCCCGGAAGTAGCCGTTCGGAACCGCGGAGGGCTCCTGAGAACCGCGCAGGACTCCGGTGAACCACATGGCACCGCGCGGCGGCATCGCGACGGACACTCCTGAGGGAGGGTGACCCATGGGCATCCTGGATTCGCTGAAGACCAAGCTCGCCCCCGCCAAGGACAAGGTCTCCCACCTGGCCCAGCAGCATGGCGACAAGATCGACCACGGGCTCGACAGGGCCGCGAAGGTGGTCGACCAGAAGACCAAGGGCCGGTACAGCGACAAGATCGAGTCCGGTACGGGCAAGGCGAAGCACGCCCTGGACCGGATCGCCCACAAGGACGACGGCGGTGCGCCACCGCCGGCACCGCCTGCCCCCTGATCCCGGCCGGCACCTCACGAGACCGCGGCATGGACGGATCCACGGCGGACGGCCGCGGAGCATCGCGCTCCGCGGCCGTCCGCCGTCGTCACGACCAGGTGGCGTCAGGACCAGGTGGTGTCAGGACCAGGTGGTGTCAGGACCAGGTGGCGACGGTGTAGCCGACGCCGTAGGGCGCGTCCTCGTAGTACAGGCGTCCCTCCAGGGACTCTCCCGCCGCCTCACCGGCACCCGCCAGCACCTGCCACGGGGCTCGCCCCGCGGCCTTCAGTTCGTACGCGAGGTCGGCGTCGATCGCCGCCAGCGCGGCCACGTCCGCCGAACCCAGGGACCGGGCGGCACGCGCGTCGAAGCCCGCCGCGCGCTCGTCCAGGTAGCCGGGCGCCTTCACCGTGCGGCACGCGCTCCCGTCGCCCATCACCAGCAGGGCGACCCGTGGCGCCCGTGCGGCGAGCTCGCGGCCGGTCTCGGCACAGCGGTCCGGTGCCAGCCGCTCGTCCACGGCGAGCCCCTCGACGGGGGCACCGGCCCAGCGGGCCCGGCCGAGCAGCCAGGCGCCGACGGCGAGCGACGCGGGCAGAGGCGGGCGGGCGGGCGCGGACTCGGAATCGCGAGCCGGGGCGGGCGCGGACACGGGGTCGAGTTCCGGGGTGGGCGCGGGGCCGGCATCGGGGCTGCCGAGCCGTACGTCGACGGACACGCCGAACCCCCGGAAGTCCCCCGCCGTCCCGGCCGGGTACCGGCGGGTGCCCGCCGGCTCCGCGTCCGGGCCGACGACGACGAGCAGGTCGGGGCGGGACGCGGCGAGCAGGCCGACGGCGTCCGCGCACGCGACCCGCGCCGCGTCCAGTTCGGGCGCGGCACCGGCGGCGACATCGGGGACGAGGAGCGGTGGGCAGGGGCAGACGGCTGCGGCGACGAGCATGATCAGCAGCGTATCCGCCCGGCCGCACGGCGCTGCGGAGCCCCGGCGCCACCGATCCGGCACGACGGCCCCGGCGCCACGGAGCCCCAGCGCCCCGACACGACGGAGCGGGCCACGCCGCGTCCTCGCCGCGCCCGCGCGCGTACGTTCCCGTGGCGGACCCCGCCGTACCGCGCCGCCGTACCGCGCCCCGCGTCGGGGACGCGCGGCGCGTCAGTCGACCGCGCAGCCGCTCACGGCCGGCGGGAGCGGGGCCGGAACGCCGATCTGGGGCAGGCCAAGCATCACGCCCGCGGGCTTCGCCGCCTCGGCGGCGTTGCGCTTCTCCCAGGCGTCGCCCGCGCGGGTGCGGCGCACCGAGACGGTCGGGCCCTCGGCCAGCAGGTGGTGCGGGGCCGCGTACGTGATCTCGACGGTCACCACGTCGCCCGGGCGTACGTCCTGCTCGGGCTTGGTGAAGTGGACCAGGCGGTTGTCGGGGGCACGGCCGGACAGACGGTGGGTCGCGTCGTCCTTGCGGCCCTCGCCCTCGGCGACCATGACCTCCAGGGTGCGGCCGACCTGCTTCTTATTCTCCGACCAGGAGATCTCCTCCTGGAGGGCGACCAGCCGCTCGTAGCGCGCCTGCACGACCTCCTTGGGGATCTGGTTCTCCATCTCCGCCGCGGGGGTGCCGGGGCGCTTGGAGTACTGGAAGGTGAAGGCCTGGGCGAACCGGGCCTCGCGCACGGTGTGCAGGGTCTGCTCGAAGTCCTCCTCGGTCTCGCCGGGGAAGCCCACGATGATGTCGGTGGAGATGGCGGCGTGCGGGATGGCGGCGCGTACCTTCTCGATGATGCCGAGGAAGCGCTCCTGGCGGTACGAACGGCGCATCGCCTTCAGGACGGTGTCCGAGCCGGACTGGAGCGGCATGTGCAGCTGCGGCATCACGTTGGGCGTCTCGGCCATGGCGGCGATGACGTCGTCGGTGAAGTCGCGCGGGTGCGGCGAGGTGAACCGGACGCGCTCCAGGCCCTCGATCTTGCCGCAGGCCCGCAGGAGCTTGGAGAACGCCTCGCGGTCGCCGATGTCGGACCCGTACGCGTTCACGTTCTGGCCGAGGAGGGTGATCTCGGAGACGCCCTCGCCGACCAGCGCCTCGATCTCGGCGAGGATGTCGCCGGGGCGACGGTCCTTCTCCTTGCCGCGCAGGGCGGGGACGATGCAGAAGGTGCAGGTGTTGTTGCAGCCGACGGAGATGGAGACCCACGCGGCGTAGGCGGACTCACGCCGGGTCGGCAGGGTGGAGGGGAAGGCTTCGAGCGACTCGGCGATCTCGATCTGCGCCTCCTCCTGGACGCGTGCGCGCTCCAGGAGTACGGGCAGCTTGCCGATGTTGTGCGTACCGAAGACGACGTCGACCCACGGCGCCTTCCTGACGATGGTGTCGCGGTCCTTCTGGGCCAGGCAGCCGCCGACGGCGATCTGCATGCCCGGCCGCCTGGTCTTCATCGGCGCGAGCCGGCCGAGGTTGCCGTACAGCTTGTTGTCGGCGTTCTCGCGCACCGCGCAGGTGTTGAAGACGACCACGTCGGCGTCGCCGTCGGAGCCCTCGGGCGCCCGTACGTACCCCGCGTCCTCCAGCAGGCCGGAGAGCCGCTCGGAGTCGTGGACGTTCATCTGGCACCCGTAGGTGCGGACCTCGTATGTTTTCGCACTCATCGCAGTCATCCCACTCATCGCGCTCACCAGAGTACGGGACTTCCCCCGGGCCGGTCCCGGCCATCGGGCGGCCAGGCCCGGCCGCGAAGACCTCCGGGAAGCGGGCCGGACCGTCAGGGGACCGCCGCGTCGCGTCTCCGCACCGCGACGGGCGGCACCGCCCTGGCCATCACGGGCGGTGCCCTGGCAGGATCGCGGCCATGTCCCCGGTCATCGCCCGTACCGCCCGCCGCCGTGCCGCCCTGGCGTCGGCCGTGGCCGCGCTGGCGTCGGCCCTGCTCCTGTGGTGGCTGCTGCCGCTCTGCGACGACCCTCCACGCGGAGAGATCACGTTCAGCACCGGAGTGCCGACAGGCGTCTACCAGCGGTACGGCAAGCTCCTGGAGGAGGCGCTCGGCCGGGACCTGCCCGAGGTCGCGATAACGCTGCGGAACAGCGAGGGCTCCCAGCAGAACCTGGCGAGGCTCGCGTCCGGCGAGGCGGACTTCACCATCGCCACGGCCGACGCCGTCGCCACGTACATCCACGAACGCAGGCCCGGCGCCGACCGGCTGCGCGGCTGTGCCCGGCTGTACGACGACTACGTGCAGCTCGTCGTGCCGAAGGGCTCGGACGTGCGGTCCATGCGCGACCTGCGGGACAAGCGCGTCGGCGTCGGGCAGGAGGGGTCGGGCGTACGGCTGCTCGCGGACCGGCTCCTCCTGGCGGCGGGGCTGGATCCGTCGGACGACATCCGGCCCGTGTCGGCCGGCATCGACACCATGCCGGGGCTGATGGAACGTGGCCGCCTGGACGCCTTCTTCTGGTCGGGCGGGCTGCCCACCAGCGCCGTACAGCGCCTGTCGGAACGCTTCCCGATCCGGCTGGTGCCGCTGGAGGCGGACGTCGTGGACAAGGTGCACGGGGCGGGTGGCCGCAGCCGTTACTACCGCTCCGCGGTGATTCCGGCCGACGCCTACGACCTGGCGCAGGACGGCAAGCCCGTATCGACCGTCGCCGTGACCAACCTGCTGGTCACGACGGACGGTACGGACGACGCCCTGACGGAGGGCTTCACGCGCACGGTGATCAGGAGCCGGGACCGGATCGGCCGCGAGGTGCACCCGGCGCAGCTGGTGGACCTGCGCACGGCCATCTACACGGACCCTCTCCCGCTGCACGAGGGTGCGCGACGCTACTACCTGTCGGTCAAGCCGTAGCGTCGGCCGCCGGTGTGGCCCAGCTCCGCCGGCCGGTTCTGCCCGTCGCCTGATCGTCAAGACGGGGCCCTTTTCGCGGCCGGGAGGGCAGGCCCGGGAAGGCGAGTCCGCGGAGGCGGGCCCGGGAAGGCAGCCCGGGAGGGCGGGCCCGGGAAGGCAGCCCGGGAGGGCGGGCCCGGGAGGCGGGCCCGGGAAGGCGGGCCGGGAAGGCGGGCCGGGAGGGCGGGTTCACGCACCATGGGCGGGGCCGTGGGAGGGACCCGCGGTCGGCTGCGTCCGCGGCACGGTGACCGTCACACACAGCCCGTGCGGCTCGTTGTGGGCGTACGCGATCGAGCCCCCGCACGCCGTGAGCAGGGCGCGCGAGATGGACAGCCCGAGGCCGGAGCCCTTGACGTTCTGGTGGCGGCCGCTGCGCCAGAAGCGGTCGCCGACGCGGGCGAGTTCGTCGTCGGTCAGGCCGGGGCCGAGGTCGGCGACCACGATGGTGGAGGTGTCGCGGTGCGCCGTGACCCGTACGGTGACCTCCTCTCCCTCCGGGGTGAACTTCAGGGCGTTGTCGATCACGGCGTCGAGGGCGCTGGACAGCGCCACCGGATCCGTCCAGGCGGTGACGGCCGCCTCGGCGCCGGTCAGGCGGACGCCCCTCTCCTCGGCGAGCGGGCGCCAGGCCGCGACCCGCTCGTCGGCCAGTGCCCCGATGTCGGTGAGGCGCAGGTCGGCGGCGACGTGCTCGGCCAGCGCCAGGTCGAGCAGATCGTCGAGGACCCGCGCCAGCCGCTTCCCCTCCGTACGAACCGAGGCGATCTCCTCGTTGCCCTCAGGCAGTTCGAGCGCGAGGAGCTCGATGCGCAGCAGCAGCGCGGCGAGGGGGTTGCGCAGCTGGTGCGAGGCGTCGGCGACGAAGGCGCGCTGCTGCTCCAGCACGTCCTCGACGTTGTCGGCCATCTCGTTGAACGAACGGGCCAGGCGCCGGAGTTCCGGCGGGCCCCCGGCAGCGGCGACCCGCGAGTTCAGCCGGCCCGTGGCGATGTCGTGGGTGGCCGCGTCCAGCACCCGTACCGGCTTGAGCACCCACCCGGTGAGCCGGATCGCCGCACCGACGGCGAGCAGCATCGCCGCGAACTCGCCCGCCACGATGATCAGCCACCCGCGCAGGATCCGGGAACGGAGCTGGTCCGTCGGCGAGTCGGTGACGACCACGGCGACGACGTCCCCGTCCCGTACCACCGGCGAGGCGACCGCGAGGCGGGCGTTCCGCTGCCAGGGGAGCACCTGCGACGGGTCGTGGCTGCGCCGGCCGAGCAGCGCCTCGGCGAACGCCCTGCGCAACTCACCCTTCTTCGGTACGTCCCAGTCCTCCGGCGCGCGGGCCATGGCGGTGCCGTCGCGGTAGAAGACACCGACCTCGATGTCGTACACGCTGTGGTACCGGGTGAGTTCGGCCTGCAGGGTGGCCTTGCGCTCGTCGATGCCGGGGCCCGACTCGGTGACGAACTGGGCGAGCGCGGCGAACCGTGCCGTGTCGTCGATCCGGTCCACCACGACGGTCTGCTGCCGTGCGGCGGCGAGGCTTCCGGCAAGGGGGAAGCCGAGCGCCAGCAGCACACCGGCCATGAGGACGATGAGCAGCGGGAGGAGGCGCGTACGCACAGGGTGGTACCGGGCCCTACGCGGCCGGGGCGACCAGGCGGTAGCCGACGCCGCGCACGGTCTCGATGAGGGCGGGCATCCGCAGCTTGGAGCGCAGGGAGGCCACATGGACCTCCAGCGTCCGCCCGGTCCCCTCCCAGCTGGTGCGCCAGACCTCGCTGATGATCTGCTCGCGCCGGAAGACGACGCCGGGCCGCTGCGCGAGGAGGGCGAGCAGGTCGAACTCCTTGCGGGTGAGCGGGATCGTCGTCCCGTCCACGCTGACGCGGCGCGTGGGCAGTTCGATGACGACGGGGCCCAGCCGCAGCGGGGCCTCGTCGGCGGCGCCACCGGTGTCGTCGGTGTCCCCACCGGCGGAGCGGCGGCTGACGGCGTGGATACGGGCCAGCAGTTCACCGGTGTCGTACGGCTTGACCACGTAGTCGTCGGCGCCGAGGTTGAGGCCGTGGATCCGGGAGCGGACGTCGCCGCGGGCAGTCACCATGATCACGGGGGTGCTGGTGAGCTTCCGGATCTTGCCGCACACCTGGTAGCCGTCCTGGTCGGGCAGCCCGAGGTCCAGGAGGACGACCCCGAAGGGCGCCGTCGCCCTGCCCGCGCTGTCGCTGGGCAGGACGGCCTGGAGGGCCTCCTCGCCGTTGCGGGCGTGGGTGACGGTGAAGCCGTGCTTGGTGAGGACCGCGGACAGGGCGGCGGCGACGTGGTCGTCGTCCTCGACCAGCAGAAGTCTCATGGCCCCCCTCCAGGAAAGGTCCAGCGTTCGGTACGGACAGGCAGGATCGCTCCCGGCAAGGGAACCCCTGCCACGGGAGCGATGGATACGTCGGCGTGGTCGGCGCCGCGCGTGCGGCACCCGCGCCGGCTCCGGCGTCGATACTCGCATTGGTTACCAGGGCATGAACACCGATGTGCGCCGGATCAGTCAAGACCGTTCCCGTTACGGCGGGGTTTCCGTTACCCACCCGGTACTCCCGGCGGCCGCCCCCTTCACGCGGAGTGTCCGGTTGCAGCCGGATCGTTATGCTCAATTTCCGCTCAGATGTGATGACGCTGGTCGCGCCGCGTGCTTAATGTCCTCTGCAACCGAGGAGGACGGAGCAATAAGCCGATGAGCGGAGTGTCAGTGACCAAGGGCGCGGAGGACGCCGCACCGACGGCAAGCGACCTGGTCGTACTGAGCAACGTCAACAAGCACTTCGGCGCGCTGCATGTGCTCCAGGACATCGACCTGACCATCGCCCGTGGCGAGGTCGTGGTCGTCATCGGACCGTCCGGGTCCGGCAAGTCCACGCTGTGCCGCACCATCAACCGCCTGGAGACGATCGACTCGGGTGCGATCACGATCGACGGCAAGCCGCTGCCCCAGGAGGGCAGGGAGCTGGCGCGGCTGCGTGCCGACGTCGGCATGGTCTTCCAGTCGTTCAACCTCTTCGCGCACAAGACCGTGCTCGAGAACGTCATGCTGGGCCAGATCAAGGTCCGCAAGGCGGACAAGAAGGTCGCCGAGCAGAAGGCGCGGACGCTGCTCGACCGGGTGGGTGTCGGCTCGCAGGCCGACAAGTACCCGGCTCAGCTGTCCGGCGGCCAGCAGCAACGCGTCGCGATCGCGCGGGCGTTGGCGATGGACCCCAAGGTCATGCTCTTCGACGAGCCGACGTCGGCGCTCGACCCGGAGATGATCAACGAGGTGCTCGAGGTCATGCAGCAGCTGGCGCGCGACGGGATGACGATGGTCGTCGTCACCCACGAGATGGGCTTCGCCCGCTCCGCCGCCAACCGCGTGGTCTTCATGGCCGACGGCCGGATCGTCGAGCAGGCCACGCCCGACCAGTTCTTCAGCAACCCGCGCAGCGACCGGGCCAAGGACTTCCTTTCGAAGATCCTTCACCACTGAGGGACCTCTCGGCGCTGACACCGCTGAGAGACCTCGCCGCGCTGACGGATCCCCGCGACCGACGGACCCACTGACGGAAACCGCCGGCGGAACCGCGAGCGGAAGCCGCCGACGGAACCGCCGACGGATCCTTCACCACAGACGACCAACGAACCACGACATAAGGGATGTTCACCATGAAGCTCCGCAAGACGGCCGCTGTGGCCATTGCTGTGCTCGCGCTGACCGCGACCGCCTGTGGTGGCAAGGAAGGCTCGGCCGGAGACAAGCCGACCGCCGTCAACCCCGGCGAGTCGGGCGCCCCCACGCTGCCGAACTACATCGTCGCCACGGGCGTGGACCTGGACTCGCCCACCTTCAAGGCGGCGAAGGACCGCGGCAAGCTGGTCATCGGCTCCAAGGCCGACCAGCCGTACCTCGGCTTCGAGGACCAGTCCACGAAGAAGCGCTCCGGCTTCGACATCGAGATCGCCAAGATGATCGCCGCCGACCTGGGCTTCACCGAGGACAAGATCGAGTGGAAGACGGTCGACTCCAGCACCCGTGAGACGGCCATCTCCAAGGGCCAGGTCGACTACTACGTCGGCACGTACACGATCAACGACAAGCGCAAGCAGCAGGTCGGCTTCGCGGGCCCGTACTACAAGGCCGGCGCCGACCTCCTGGTCCGCAAGGACGAGACCGCCATCAAGGGCAAGGACTCGGTCAAGGGCAAGAAGGTCTGCTCGATCGTCGGCTCCACTCCGCTCCAGGAGATCAAGAAGCCCGAGTACGGCGCGAACGTCGTCGAGCTCGCCAAGTACTCGGACTGCGTCCAGCAGCTGCTGACCAAGCAGGTCGACGCGGTCACCACGGACGACGCGATCCTCAAGGGCTACGCGGCGCAGAACCCGGAGAAGCTGAAGGTCGTCGGCCAGCCGTTCACCGAGGAGCCGTACGGCGTCGGCATGAACAAGGACGACAAGGTCCTGCGCGACGCGATCAGCGACTCGCTGGAGAAGCGCATCAAGGACGGCACGTACAAGAAGATCTACGAGGCCACTCTCGGCCTGTCCGGCTCCGACTACACCGAGCCGCCGGCGCTCGAGCGCTACTGATCTCGCACCGCTGAAGCGCCCCGTACCGCACGTGCCGCGTACGGGGCGCTCAGCCCCTTGTGCCGCCCGCGCGGCGGGGGTTCCGCCTGTACGGCGCCGGTTCCGCCCGCGCGGCGTACGGCCCCGCGGCCTCCCCCGCCCCCCTGCTCCTGCTCCTGCTCCTGCTCCTGCTCCTGCTCCTGCTCCTGCTCCTGCTCCTGCTTACCGCCTGCCGCTCCCCGCTTCCCACTTCCCGCCCGTAAGCCGCTGACCGCCGACGCGGAGACCTCATGAACGTACTGCTCGATTATTTTCCAGAGTTCCGTGACGGCTTCATAGGAACCGTGTCGATCACCGCCGTCAGCTCGGCCATCGCGCTGTTCCTCGGTGTCCTCATCGCCGGCTTCCGGGTCTCCCCGGTCCCGCCGCTGCGGTTCTTCGGCGCCGCGTGGGTGACGCTGCTGCGCAACACGCCGCTGACGCTGCTCTTCCTGGTCTCGTTCTTCGTGGTGCCGGAGGTGCTGTTCCCGGGTATGAGCCCGTTCGTCCTGGGCTCCCTGGCGCTGGGCTTCTACACGTCCGCCTTCGTCTGCGAGGCCGTGCGGTCCGGTATCAACACGGTGCCCGTCGGCCAGGCCGAGGCCGCCCGGTCGATCGGCATGACCTTCAGCCAGACGCTGCGGATGATCGTGCTGCCCCAGGCCACCCGGACGGTGCTGCCCCCGCTGAGCTCGATCTTCATCGCCCTCACCAAGAACTCGGCCATCGCCGGTGCCTTCAGCGTCGCCGAACTCTTCGGCTGGCAGAAGCTGCTGAGCGACCAGGGCTACGACATCGTTCCCATCTTCCTCTGGGTCGTCCTCGGTTACCTGGTCATCACCTTCACCATCAGCGGCATCTTCCGGCTGCTGGAGCGCCGCATGGAGGTCGCCCGATGAGCGCCAGCGTTCTCTACGACGCCCCCGGCCCCAAGGCCGTCGTCCGCAACCGGATCTACGCGGTGGTCGGCACCCTCGCCATCGTCGCGCTGATCGTCGTCAGCATCCTGCGGCTGAGCGCCAAGGGGCACCTCGCCCCCGAGATGTGGGACATCTTCAACTACAACGGCATCCGGCAGAACATCGCCGACGGTGTGATCGCCACGCTCAAGGCGTTCGGTATCGCGGCGGTCGGTTCGCTGGTGCTCGGCGTGATCCTGGCCGTCGGCCGGCTCTCCGACCACCAGCCGGTCCGCTGGCTGGCCACCGGCTTCATCGAACTCTTCCGGTCCATCCCGCTGCTGATCACGATCTACGCCGTCTGGGTCGGTTTCCTGACCGACTACTCCATGTGGGCGCTGGCCGTCGGCCTGTCGATCTACAACGGCTGCGTCCAGGCCGAGGTGCTGCGCGCCGGTGTCAACGCGGTACCCAAGGGACAGCGCGAGGCCGCGTACGCGCTCGGCATGAGCAAGACGCAGGTCATGACGACCGTCCTGATGCCGCAGGCCGTCCGCGCGATGCTGCCGACGATCATCAGCCAGCTGGTAGTGACCCTGAAGGACACCTCGCTCGGCTTCATCATCCTGTACCCGGAGCTGCTCTACTCCGCCCGGCTGATCGCCTCGAACACGCAGGTCAACGGGCAGTACCCGTACGTCTCCACCATCGTGGTCGTCGGTGCGATCTACGTCGGCATGTGCCTGCTCCTCTCGCAGCTCGCCACCTGGATCGAGAAGCGCGGGCGCCGTGCCAGGACCGGTATCTCGGTCGCACCGGCCACGGGCCCGGCCGAGAACCCCGATGTCCTCGCCGCCGGGGAGACGACCGGCGCGGGTGTCGCGGGTGTCGCGGGTTCCACGGGTGGCGGCGCCGGAGGCTTCGGTTCCACGGGTGGCGGCGCCGGAGGCTTCGGTTCCACGGACGGCGGTACGACTGAGGCCGGTGGTGGCGGGCGGTCCGACGGGCCTGGTGCCACGAACAACTGACAGCATGTGACATCATCCGAGGTCCCTGAGGACCGGCTGGATGAACCCTCGGGGGCAGCGGCGGTCACGTCGCTGCCCTCGTCACTTGACGCAAGCACCCGCAGTGGGTTGCATACGTTCTGTGATCGCTCACCGGGCTCCAGCCGCTCCATCCCGCGTTTGCCCTGCTCGCCGCATGACCGTTCCGGTCCCAGGAGTCACGGGAGTCACGCCGTGGATCCGGTGATCATCGTCGGTGCGGGCCCGGTCGGGCTGGCGCTCGCCCTCGCCCTGGCCGCGCAGGAGGTTCCGTCGGTCGTCCTGGACGAGGGCACCGGCAAGGAGGAGTACCGCCCCGCGCGGACGGCCGTCCTGCGCCCGGACACGGCGGCCTTCGTGGAACGGCTCGGCTGCGCCGACGCCGTACGGGACGAGGGCGCCCGCTGGTCCGGCTGGCGGTCCATGCGGCGCAAGCAGTTGATGCGGCACATCGAGTTCTCCGGTCACGCGGGCCCGGCCGACGGTGTCGACGTCGATGAGGCCGCCGACGATCTCGACCGTGCCGGGCTCCCCGACGCGCGGGGCGACGGCGCCTGGGGGCTCGGTGGAGCCGTGGGGCGCGGCACAGTGGGCGGAGTGTCGGGGCCCGGCGGGATCTCGGGGCCCGGCGGGATCTCGGGGCCCGGTGGGGTGTCGGGGCCCGGTGGGGTCGGTGGGCTCGGGGACGGGTCCGGAGGGGTGGGCGACGCGTCACCGCTGCACATTCCGCAGCACTCCCTCGCCGGGGCCCTGCGCGCCGCCATCGCCGCGCTGCCCGAGCGGGAGCTCGTCCGGGTGGTCACGGAGAGCCGTATCGACGCGATCGAGCAGGACGCGGCCGGGGTCACCGCGCACACGCGCGGCCCGGAGTCGGCCTGGTGGCGAGGCAGTTACGTGGTCGGCTGCGACGGGGCCCGCTCCACCGTGCGCAAGCTGCTGGGCGTCCGCTTCCCGGGGCGTACGGCCGTGGAACGGCACGCCGTCGCGGCGCTCCGCACCCGGCTCCCGTGGCCCGGCACCGGCCTGCTCCACCGTCAGCCGCCATGGCGGGGCGGCGGCGAGGAGGTCACGGCCCGGCCGCTGCCGGACGGCGGCTGGCGGCTGGACTGGCTGCTGCCGCCGCGCGGCGAACTGGTCACCCCCGACGCCCTGGTGTGGCGGATCCGCGAGACGCTGACCGGCTGGTGCGACGACACCCCCGTGTACGAGCTGATCGACACCGGCGTCTACACGCTGCACCACCGGCTCGCCCGGCGCTGGCGGGTGGACCGGGCGTTCCTGGCGGGGGACGCCGCGCATCTGCTGGGCGCGCTCGGGACGCAGGGGCTGGACGAGGGTCTCAGGGACGTGGACAACCTGGCCTGGAAACTGGCCCTGGCCTGGCACCACGGCATGTCCGACGCGCTGCTCGACAGCTACCAGGCCGAGCGGCGCACGGCGGTCGCCGCCCGGTTGCGCGCGGCCGACCAGTCGCTCCCTGTCCTGCGGGGCGGCAACGGGCTGCGGACCTATCTGCGGGGCAGTGCCCGTGGGCACGACGCGCTGCTGACCGACGGCCACTTGGGGCGCGGCCCGCTGGGCGCTCCGCCCGCGTACCCGAACTCGCCGCTCGCACCCCCGTACGCCGAGTCGCACAGCAGCGTGGGTACGCCCCTGGGCGCGCCGGTCGCCGATGTGCGGGTCACGGCGCCGGATGGTTCGACCGTGCGGCTGCGGGACCGGCTCGGGCGGGGGCTGCTGGCGGTGCTGGTCGCGCCCGGCACGGGCGTGTGGGACCGGCGGCACTGGATGACGGCGGGTGTCATGCCCCGGCTGGCGGAGGCGGTCGACGCGCTGCCGGTACGCGGTGAGCTGCTGGTGGCGGAGTCCTATCCGGGGGCGTCCGCGCACAGCGTGCTGCTGGTGCGCCCGGACGGCCATCTGGCGGCGGCGTTCAGCGGGGTACGCCCGGCCGATCTGTACGCGGCGGCCGACGCGGTGCGGGGCGGGGCACCGACCCGTACGCGACCGCCCCGGGACGCCGGGCCAACGGAGGAGGCCGGCACGACCGGTACGACCGGCCAGGAGCAGGCGCGCGGTACCGCCCGGACGTCCGGCGCCCGTACCGTACGGACCCCCCGAGCCACCCGCAGCGACGAGCCCGCCGACGTCACCTGACAGCCGCCGTTCGCCCGGGGCCCCGCTTCGTCACGGCCGCCCCCGGAGCTTCCAGGGACCTGTGTCATGACCCCCGGGCTTCCAGGGACCTGTGGCGTGGCCCCGCCGTACGCCCGGCCACCGCCGCACGCCCCGGCCGCACCGTATGCCCGGCTGCTTTGGAGGGGCCGCGTCACGGCGCCCCCCATGCGGGACGCCGGCCGTGTGACGGTCACGGATTCCCCGCTCGCGGCCCCGCCGCCGGAGTGTCATGGGAAGCGCCGCTCGGCGGCCCCGCCGCCGGGCGTCCGTGTCATGGCCGTGCGCGTCCTGCGAACCCGGCCGCCGCACCCCCGTCGCGGCGGCCTGACAGTACGTCAGAAGCCGTCGTACTCCAGTCCTTCCACGTCCTCCCCCTCTTCCTCCAGCGCCCGCCGCACCACCCGCAGGGCCATGCCCTCCGGGTAGCCCTTGCGGGCGAGCATGCCCGCGAGGCGGCGCAGGCGGCGGTCCCGGTCGAGGCCCCGGGTGGCGCGGAGCTTGCGCTCCACGAGCTCGCGGGCCGTCGCCTCCTCCTGCTCGGAGTCGAGCCCCGCGACCGCCTCGTCGATCAGCGCGGCGTCCACCCCCTTGGTCCGCAGTTCCCGGGCGAGCGCGCGGCGTGCCAGGCCCCGCCCGTGATGCCGGGACTCGACCCAGGCTCCCGCGAACGCCGCGTCGTCGATCAGGCCGACGTCCTCGAAGCGGGAGAGGACCTCCTCGGCCGCCTCGTCCGGGATCTCCCGCTTCCGCAGCGCGTCCGCGAGCTGCTTGCGCGTGCGTGGTGTTCCGGTGAGCAGGCGCAGGCAGATCGCCCGCGCCCGCTCGACCGGATCCTGGGGCGACAGCTCCTTCTCGGCCCTCGACGAGTCGGGGCTGTCGCCCGGCCATTCGGTGCGCCGGACCATGGGTCAGGCCTTGGTGGCGGTGGCCTTGGTCGCCTTGGTGGCCTTGGTCGCCGGGGCGGGGACGGACTTCGCCGCGTCGTCGGCGGGCGCCGCACCCGCCGCCGCGTCCGCGCCGGGCTCGGCCGCGGGCTCCTCCGGCCGGACGCCGACGCCCAGCTTCTCCTTGATCTTCTTCTCGATCTCGTTGGCGAGATCGGGGTTGTCCTTGAGGAAGTTGCGGGCGTTCTCCTTGCCCTGGCCGAGCTGGTCGCCCTCGTACGTGTACCAGGCGCCCGCCTTGCGCACGAAGCCGTGCTCGACGCCCATGTCGATCAGGCCGCCCTCGCGGCTGATGCCCTGGCCGTACAGGATGTCGAACTCGGCCTGCTTGAAGGGCGGCGCGACCTTGTTCTTCACGACCTTGCAGCGGGTGCGGTTGCCGACCGCGTCCGTGCCGTCCTTGAGGGTCTCGATCCGGCGAATGTCGATACGCACCGAGGCGTAGAACTTCAGCGCCCGGCCACCGGTCGTGGTCTCCGGGGAGCCGAACATCACACCGATCTTCTCGCGGAGCTGGTTGATGAAGATCGCCGTGGTCTTGGACTGGTTCAGCGCACTGGTGATCTTCCGGAGCGCCTGGCTCATCAGACGCGCCTGGAGACCCACGTGCGAGTCACCCATCTCGCCCTCGATCTCCGCGCGCGGCACGAGCGCGGCCACGGAGTCGATGACGATCAGGTCGAGCGCACCGGAGCGGACCAGCATGTCCACGATCTCCAGGGCCTGCTCGCCGTTGTCCGGCTGGGAGAGGATCAGGTTGTCGATGTCGACGCCGAGCTTCCTCGCGTACTCGGGGTCGAGCGCGTGCTCGGCGTCCACGAACGCCACCTGACCGCCGGCCTTCTGCGCGTTGGCCACGGCGTGCAGGGTGAGGGTCGTCTTGCCGGAGGACTCCGGGCCGTAGATCTCCACCACACGGCCGCGCGGCAGGCCGCCGACGCCGAGCGCGACGTCGAGCGCGGTCGAGCCGGTCGGGATGACCTCGATGGGCTCCCTCGACCGCTCGCCCATGCGCATCACTGCGCCCTTGCCGAACTGCCGTTCAATCTGTGCGAGCGCGGCGTCGAGCGCCTTCTCGCGGTCGGTTCCTGCCATGGGTTCCACCCGGTTTGCTTGTGTCGATCGCTTCACGTCAAAGACGCTAACCCCTGCCACTGACAATGGGCCCCGACGTCCCTCCGACCTGTGGATAACTCCGCGGCCCTGCGGGACCGAATGCGCGCTGTGGCTCACCCCGCTGAGGCTCGCACCTTCCTGGGACTCGCGCCTTCCTGGGACTCGTACTCCTGGGGTTCGCTCCCCCGGGCTCGCGTCCACGAACTCTTCATCCCGGGACTCGCCTCCCCGGAAAGCCGGGCCGGAACCCCATAAGAATGGATGTTCGATTTTGGTGTCAAGCGAGCCACACCGTCGACACCGACGCGTGTCGAGCGCGTCGCGCCGCGTCGAGCCCCCGGACCGTCGGCACGGGGCCGTCGGCGCGGGGCCGTCGGCGCGGGGCGTCCTCGCGGCGGCGCCTATCCTTCCTCACATGGTCCTCCCCTCCCCCGTCCGCCGAGGCCGTGTGTCGGCGCGGACGGCCGACGCGGTCCTGGCGGCCGTCATCACGGTGTTCGTGGCCGGGTGGACCCTGACGGTGACTCTCTCGGGGCGCTACGGGACCGAGCCGGTCGGCCACACCGTGCTCGGCTGGTTCCTGATCGCCGTCGGCTGCGGCGCGCTCGCGTTCCGTCGCCGCCGGCCGGTCGCCGTCGCCGTCGTCACGCTGCTGGCCGCCGGCGCCTACTACCCGACGAGCGCGTACGACGGTCCGCTGATGGTCGCCTTCGCGGTGGCGCTGTACACCACGGCCGCCGAGGGGCGCTTCGCCGCCTCCGTCGCCCTCGCCTCGGTCACCCTGCTCGCCGTCGGGCTCGGCGAGCTGCGGCAGGCACCCGGTCGGCGCCAGATCGACGACACGTCCCTGGTGATGCTGGCCGGCTGGCTGATCAGCCTGGTCGCCGTCGGCCGTGCCCAGCGCACCCGGCTGGCCTACCTCCACGAGGTCGAGCAACGGGCCCTGGCCGCCGAACGGGAGCAGGAGGCCCGCGCCAGGCAGAGCGCGACGGAGGAACGGCTGCGGATCGCGCGCGAAGTACACGACGTGCTCGGCCACAGTGTCTCGCTGATCAACGTCCAGTCCAGTGCCGCGCTGCACCGGCTCGGCAAGAAGCCGGACCCCGCCGTCGGGCTCGCGGCGGCGCAGGAGGCCCTGGAGGCGGTCAAGGCCACCAGCAAGGACGCGCTGCGGGAGCTGCGCGGCACGCTCGGGGTCCTGCGCCAGGCCGACGAGGCCGCGCCCACCGCGCCCGTCTCGGGTCTCGACCGGCTCGGTGAACTGGTCGAGCGGGCCCGCTCCGCCGGTCTGGAGGTCACGACCCGGACCGAGGGCACGCCGCGCCCCCTGGACCCGGCGCTCGATCTCGCGGCGTACCGGATCGTGCAGGAGTCGCTCACCAACGTCACCCGCCACGCGCGGGCGCGCGCCGCGCGGGTCACCTTGTCCTGGACGGAGCGGGACCTGCGGCTGCGCGTCGACGACGACGGCGCGGGCGCGCCCGACGCGGAGGCGGAGGGCAGCGGGATCCGCGGCATGGCCGAGCGCGCCAGGGCGTTCGGCGGCGAGCTCACCACCGAGAACACCGCGCGCGGCTTCCGGGTCACCGCGCGGCTGCCGCTCACCACCACCGGGGGGACGGAATGATCCGTGTCGTACTGGCCGACGACCAGACGCTCGTCAGGGCCGGGTTCGGGTCCATCCTGAGCGACGAACCCGACATCGAGGTGGTGGGCGACGCGGCGGACGGCGAGCAGGCGGTCGCCCTCGCGCGCGAGCTGCGTCCGGACGTCGTCCTGATGGACATCCGCATGCCCGGGCTGGACGGTCTTGAGGCCACCCGCCGGATCGTCGGCGACCCGCGGCTGGAGGGTGTCCGGGTCGTCATCCTCACCACGTTCGACGTGGACGACTACGTGTACGGGGCGCTCCGCGCGGGAGCGTCCGGGTTCCTCGTCAAGGACACCGAGCCGATGGAGCTGCTGCACGCCGTACGGGTGGTCGCGCGCGGCGACGCGCTGATCGCCCCGGCCGTCACCCGTCGGCTGATCGCCGAGTTCGCGGGGCGTGTCAAGCAGCCCGATCCCGGTCCGCGGCTGAACGCGCTCACGGACCGGGAGCGTGAGGTGATGGGCCTGGTCGGGGCGGGGCTGTCCAACGACGAGATCGCCCGGCGGCTGGTGCTCTCCCCCGCCACCGCCAAGACCCATGTCAGCAGGATCATGACCAAGCTGGGGGTCCGGGACCGGGCTCAGCTGGTCATCCTGGCGTACGAGTCCGGAATGATCACGCCGGGTTGGCTGGCCTGACCCGCGCGGGAGCCCCCGCGCGGGTGGCGCGGTCCGCGGTGTACCGGTGCGTGGCGCAACTCGGGGTGTACGCGCGCGTGGGGACCCGCAACCAGAGGTGTACGGCGACTGACGACCGGCGGCGGACGCCCCGCCCGTAGTCGTACGCCGACGCTGATCGGCGTGAACGCAGAAGTCCTCGATCTCGCGCGGTTGCAGTTCGCCCTGACCGCCGGCGGACACTTCCTCTTCGTCGCCCTGACCCTGGGCCTGGCGCCCCTCGTCGCCTGCGTCCAGACGGTGGCGACCGTGGGGCGGCGGCCGCTCGACGCGCGCATGGTGCGCTTCTGGGGCCAGCTGTACGTGGTCAACTACGCGGTCGGGATCGTCACCGGCATCGTGATGGAGTTCCAGTTCGGGCTGAGCTGGAGCGGGCTGACGCACTACGCGGGCGATGTCCTCGGGGCGTCGCTCGCGGTCGAGACGATCGTCGCCTTCTTCGTGGAGTCGACGTTCCTGGGGTTGTGGATCTTCGGTTGGAACCGCTTCAACCGCTGGGTTCATCTCGCCATGATCTGGATCGTCACCCTGACCGCGTACCTCTCGGCGTACTGGATCCTCGTCTCCAACGGCTTCCTGAACAATCCCGTGGGGCACCGCGTCTCGGAGGGTGAGCTCGTCCTCGACGATCCGGTCGCCGTGCTCACGAATCCCGCCGCCCTGCTGGCGTTCGGGCACATCCTGGGCGGGGCCCTGCTGACAGCGGGGTCCTTCATGGCGGCCGTGAGCGCGTACCACCTGTTCCGCCGTTCGCCCGAGTGGGAGTTCTTCGGCCGCAGTCTGCGCATCGGTGTGTTCGTCTCGTTCCCCGCGCTGATGGTCACGGCGGTCTTCGGGGGTCTCCAGCTCGGCGCGCTGAAGGACCTCCAGCCCATGAAGTCCGCCGTCTTCGGCGGGCGGACCGACGAGATCGCCCGCCTCCAGGCGGAGATGGCGGCGCGCTTCGGTCCCGGGGACTACGTGCCGTCCGAGGCGTGGACCCGGGGCAGCGCGCTGATCATGCTGCTCGCGTTCGCGCTGATGATGTACTTCACGTTCGCCGGTTTCGTCCTGGCCTTCTTCAAGAAGGCCGTCTTCCGCTTCCGGCTCTGGCACCTGGCGCTGATCGCGGCCGTACCTCTGCCCTACCTCGCGATGATCAGCGGTTGGGTCTTCCGGGAGGCGGGCCGCCAGCCCTGGGTGGTGTACGGGCTGCTGAAGACCGAGGACGCCGTCTCCACCGTCTCGCCCGGCGCGATGCGCCTGTCCCTGGCCGTGTTCACCTCGCTGTTCGCCGTACTCGCCGTCGTCAACGGCTGGCTCCTGGTACGCCATGCCCGCCGGGGACCGGTCGACGCGGGGCTCGGCCACGACGACCGCGCCGGGCCCGACGACCACCCCCGGCACGGCGGCGACGCCGAGACGGACGCCGACGCGCTGCCCGTCCCCCGCTACTGAGGCCGTCGAGGCTGTCCAAGCTGTTGAGGAGTCGTCGTGGAAACCCTCGCCATCGCCCTGCTCGGCTTCTTCGCCGCCGGCTACTTCGTACTCGCCGGGGCGGACATAGGCACCGGGATGCTCATGCCGTACCTGGGACGTACGGACCGTGAGCGGCGCCTGGTCATCACGTCGTTCGCGCCGTTCTTCCTCGGCAACGAGGTGTGGCTGGTGGCCGCCGCCGGGCTGCTCGTCGGCTGCTTCCCCGACCTGGAGGGTGAGCTGCTGAGCGCGCAGCTCGTGGTCGTGGTGCCCCTGCTCACCGGATGGATCGTGCGGGACATGGGGCTGTGGCTGCGCGCGGGAGCGGGCCGGGTACGGCGCCTGCTGTGCGACGGCGCGGTCGTCTGCGGGAGCTGGACCGTGGCGCTCGCCTGGGGCTGGCTGCTGGCCGCGCTGTTCTCCGGCGCGCCGGGACGTCCCGCGGGCGGGGCGGGCGCGCTGCTCACGGCCGCCGCCGTCGCCGCGCTGTTCGCCGCGCACGGGCTCGGGTTCGCCTCCGCCAGGCTGACCGGCCCGCCGTACGAACGGGCGCGGCTGCTCGTCGGCCGGACCGGGTCCTGGCGGTCGTTCGCGCTGACGGGCGTCCTCATGGCCGCGCTCCCCCTGGTGGCGGGCCTGTCCCTGCCGCTGGCCGATTCGGCGGCGGACGGCGCCACGCTCGGCCTGCTCGTACCCGCGCTGCTGGCGGTCACCCCGCTGCTCGTCGCCGCCCAAGTCTGGAGCTGGCACACGTTCCGGCACCGAGTCACGCGCCCGTCCTACCTCTGACCAGGCCGTTCCACTCGGCCACCACCACCGTCACCGACCTCTCGGGAGGCCCCATCATGACCGCGACAGCGGACAGCGACAGCAACACCGGCACCAGCACCAGCACCAGCACCAGCACCGAACGCGACGGCATCCGTCGCGGCAGCGTCTTCGAACGTCTCGCCGTCTTCTCCTACCGGCACCGGTGGCGTGCGCTGCTCCTCTGGGTGGTTCTCGTCGCGGGCATCACCGCCGCGTCCACCACCGTGGGCAGCGCCTATCACAACGACTTCTCCCTGCCGGGGACGGACTCCCAGCAGGCCCGCACGGTGCTGGAACAGCACGGTTCGCGGCAGGGGGACGCCACCGCGCAGATCGTGGTGGCGACCGAGGACTCCGGGGGCGTACGCGAGAAGGGCACCAGGGAACGGGTCGAGAACCTGCTCGCCTCCGTGTCGGGACTGCCCGGGGTGACCGGCGTACTCAGCCCGTACGAGGACCGGGCGGCGATCTCGCGGGACGGCACCGTCGGATACGCCACCGTGACCCTCGACGGGGCCGCGGAGAACGTGCCCAAGGAGGACGTACGGAAGGTCATCGACACCGTGCGCGCCGCCGCGGGCGACGGCCTGACGACGGCCGTGGGCGGCGAGGCCGCGCGCGGGGCGGAGGAGAGCGGCGGCGGTGCGGCGGAAGGCGCGGGCCTGCTCGGTGCGCTGGTGATCCTGGTCTTCCTTTTCGGGTCCGTGGTCGCCGCGAGCCTTCCCGTGGTCACCGCCGTGTTCGCGGTGGGCGGCTCGATCGGTCTGATCGCCCTCGCCTCGCACTTGGCTGATGTCGCCGACTTCACCCCGCCGGTGATGATGCTCGTGGGCCTGGGCGTCGGCATCGACTACGCCCTGCTGATCTTCTCCCGGTACCGGGGAGAGCTGCTGCGCGGCGCCGGGCCCGAGCAGGCCACCCGCGTCGCGCTCGACGCGGCGGGCCGCACGGTCTTCTTCGCCGGCTGCACGGTGATCATCGCGCTGATGGGGCTGGTGGCCCTCGGGCTCGGCTCGCTCCAGGGCGTGGCGCTGGCCGTGGCGCTGACGGTCCTGGTGACCATGGCGGCCTCGCTGACCCTGCTCCCGGCGCTGCTGGGCGTCGTGGGGCCGCGCATCGCCCGCCAGGTGTCCCGCAGGGCCGCAAGGGGTGCGGGCAGCGTGACGAACGGCACGGACGGCGCCGCGACGGGCGCGGACCGCATGGACGGGACGGAGCACCCTGGCCCGGCGGCTGTGGAGGGCCGGGCGTGGCGGCGCTGGGCGGCCGGGGTGCAGCGACGGCCGTGGGCGGCCCTCGTCGTGTCCCTGGTCGCCCTGGGCGCGCTCGCCGCGCCGGCGCTGGACATGCGGCTGGGCTTCGCCGACGCGGGCAACGACGCCACGTCGAAGTCGAGCCGCCAGGCGTACGACATGCTGGCCGACGGTTTCGGCCCGGGCTTCAACGGCCCGCTGATCGTGGTGGTCGACGGCGGTACGGCTCCTGGCGGCGACGCACACGCGGAGGCGGGCACGGGCACGGCGGCGGGCACGGGCACGGGTGCGGATGTGGGGACGGGTGCGGATGTGGGGACGGCCGTGCGGGAGTCGCTGGTCGGCACGCCGGGCATCGCGGCGGTCACACCGCCGATCACCGCCGAGAACGGCACCGTCACCACCCTCGTCGCCTTCCCGGACTCGGCACCGCAGTCCGAGGCGACCGGGCGACTGGTCGACCGGCTGCGCTCCGACGTGCTGCCGCCGCTGGAGCGGGAGACCGGCGTCGAGCTGCTGGTCGGCGGCCCGACCGCGGCCACCGAGGACTTCGCCGCCACGGTCGCGGACCGGATGCCGCTGTTCGTGTCGATCGTCGTCGGGCTGTCCGCGCTCCTGCTGCTCCTCGTGTTCCGGTCGGTGCTCATCCCGCTCAAGGCGGCGCTGCTGAACCTCGTGAGCATCGGGGCGGCGCTCGGTGTGATCACGCTGGTGTTCCAGTACGGCTGGTTCGGCGTGGAGCCCGGGCCGATCGAGGCGTTCATCCCGGTCATGATCTTCGCGATCGTCTTCGGCCTGTCGATGGACTACGAGGTGTTCCTGCTGTCCCGCATCCATGAGGAGTGGGAACGGACGAAGGACCCGCAGGGCGCCGTCCGGGAGGGACTGGCGACGACCGGCAAGGTCATCACGGCCGCGGCGGCGATCATGATCGTGGTGTTCGCCATGTTCGTCCTCAGCCCCGACCGGATGCTCCAGCAGTTCGGGCTGGGGCTGGCGGTGGCGATCCTGCTGGACGCCGTCGTCATCCGCTGTCTGATCGTCCCCGCCGTGATGCGGCTGTTGGGCCGCGCCGCCTGGTGGCTGCCGTCCTGGCTGAGCGGTGCACTGCCCAGGGTGGCGCTGGAACGCCGTTGAGGCGTCGCGTGTCAGTCGCCGCGAGGCCGGTCGCCGCCGGATCGGTGGCCGTCGGATCGGTGGTCGTCGGATCGGTGGTCGTCGGGCCGGTCGGTACCGGCCGTTCGGTCGCCACCGGCCGTTCGGTCGCCACCGGCCGTTCGGTCGCCTTCGGGTCGGTCGCCTTCGGGTCGGTCGCCTTCGGCCGGCGGTGACGCGTCCCGGCTCGTCCGCAGGGCACGCTGCACCCGGGCCAGGACCATCTCGCCGTGCCGGCGGTGGCCGTGCACGCGCGGGTCCTCCGTCACGGCGTACCGCTTCACGTAGGCACCGAGGAAGGCCTGCAGCGTCGCGACGGCCGGGATGGCGATCAGCGCACCGACCGCGCCGAGCAGCGCGGTGCCCGCGACGACCGATCCGAACGCCACGGCGGGGTGGATGTCGACGGTCCTGGCCGTGAGCTTGGGCTGCAGCACGTAGTTCTCGAACTGCTGGTACACGACGACGAAGCCGAGCACCCACAGCGCGTACCACGGGTTCACGGTGAAGGCGATCAGCATCGGCAGGGCGCCCGCCAGGTAGGTGCCGATGGTGGGCAGGAACTGGGAGACCAGCCCCACCCAGACGGCGAGCGCGGGCGCGTACGGCACGCCGAGGAACTCCAGCAGGATGAAGTGCGCGACGCCCGAGATCAGCGCCATCAGCCCGCGCGAGTAGAGGTAGCCGCCCGTCTTGTCGACGGCGATCTCCCAGGCGCGCAGCACCTCGGCCTGCTTCGCCGGGGGCAGTACGGAGCACAGGGCGCGCCGCAGGCGGGGTCCGTCGGCCGCGAAGTAGAACGAGAACAGGAAGATCGTCAGCAGTTTGAACAGGCCGCCGAGTACGGTCGCGGAGACGTCCAGGACACCGCTCGCGCTGTTCTCCACGTACTTCCGCAGCCAGTCCGAGCGCAGGAGGCTGTCCTGGACGGCTACCCGGGACAGCTCGGTGTCGAAGGTCTGGTTGATCCAATTGATCAGCGCGTCGAGGTATTTGGGGAAGTCCTCGACCATGTCGACGATCTGCCCGGCCAGCATGGAGCCGAGCAGGACGACGAATCCGACGCTCACGATCAGGACACCGACGAACACGAGGAACGTCGCGAGGCCGCGGCGCATACCGCGGGCCGCCATCCGTCCCACGGCGGGCTCGACCGCCAGCGCCAGGAAGAAGGCGATCAGGATGTTGATCAGCAGTCCGATGAGCTGGTGGAACGCCCAGCTGCCCAGCTGGAAACAGGCGTAGAGCGCGAGGGCGAGCACCATCGCGCGCGGCAGCCAGCGCGGCATGCGGGCCCTGGACACGGCGCCGGCGGCGGCAGGCGGGGCGGTGGGTGCGCCAGCGGTCGCGTCGCTGGTCGGCGACCCGGTGGTGGTCGTCTCGGTCTCGTCAGTCGGGGCCACGGAGCAAGTGTCGCGTACGGCGCCGACAACCGGTCCTCCGCCCTGAGGAGGAGACGTGATCACGCCACGGGCGCCACATCCGCGGCCACGGGTCGCGCCCACAGGCCCCGTGCCGGAGGCCGGAGGCCGGAGCGGACGATCGTCGGCCAGGCGTATCCCGCCGCGGCCGGCGGCCGTGGGGTCAGCGGTTCTCCGCGGGTACCTGCATGGCCGCGCAGACCGCCCGCCAGACGTCCTTCGCCTCCCAGCCGGCGTCCAGTGCCTCGTGCACCGTCCGGCCACCCAGTTCGGACATCACATGGTCCCGGGCGAAGGACTCGGCGTAGGCCGCACCGAAGTGGTCCGCCATCCGTTCCCAGAAAATCGTCAACCGCATGAGTCCAGTATCCCGCTCCTGAGAGTGCAGCCCGGTCCCGGCGGCTTGCCGAAAGCCCTTTCCGCCCTACGGTCGAAACATGGCTGGAACTACCCTCGCGCGCGCCGAACACTTCATCTGGCTGACGGCCCGCGTGCTTGAACAGCGGCGGTTCGCTTACCACTTCCTGGGCGGCGGCGCCGACGCCGTCGAAGCCGCGCTCCTGGCGTACGCCACCGAGGACGGCGGCTACGGGCACGCCTTGGAGCCCGATCTGCGCGGACCGGTCAGCCAGCCGCTGCACACCGCCCACGCGCTGCGGGTACTCGACTCGATCGGCCGGTGCGGAGGGCTGCGGGTCGAGCGGATCTGCCGGTATCTGACGGGCGTGTCCACGCAGGACGGAGCCCTTCCCGCGCTGCATCCCTCCGTACGCGGGTATCCGGTCGCACCGTTCATCCCGGTCGTGGACGACCCGCCGAGCGATCTGCTGGCGACCGGCCCGGTGGTCGGGCTGCTGCACCGGAACCAGGTCTGGCACGCGTGGCTGTTCCGGGCCACGGACTTCTGCTGGGCGGCCGTGGACGCGCTTGGGAAATCGCATCCGTACGAGATCCAGGCAGCCGTCGCGTTCCTGGACGGCGTCCCTGACCGGGCCCGCGCGGAGGCCACCGCAGACCGGCTGGGGCGCCTGGTGCGCGAGCAGCGGCTGGCCGTGCTGGACCCGGACGACGCGGAGGCGTACCCCGTGGCGCCCGGCTACGCGCCGGGAGAGCGCCACTTTCCGCACGACTACGCGCGCGTGCCGGACTCGCTCGCCCGAAGGTGGTTCACCGACGAGGAGATGGAACGCTCGCTGGACCACCTCGTGGCCGAGCAGGGGCAGGACGGCGGCTGGCCGATCACCTGGCGCCAGTGGGCTCCCGGCACCTCCTTGGAATGGCGGCCGATCGTGACGATCGAGGCGCTGCGGACGCTCAGGGCGCACGGTCGGCGCCTCACCTGACCGAAGCGCGCGGCCGACACCCGACCCCCGCCCCGGCCCGGCCCCACTCCTCACCGCCCCGGCCCTGCCCCCGACGCCCCACCGCGCGGTCCGCGTCCCGTCAGCCGCCCAGCGCGCGGACGCCCGCCGTGACGGCCACGGCCACGCCGACCACCACCAGGAACGGGGCGCGCAGGAGGAGGGCCAGCGCGGCGGCAGCGAGCCCCGCACCGCGCGCGTCGACCACGAGCGCGCCGTCCGCGCTGAAGGTCTGCTGAGCGGTCAGCGCGGCCAGCAGGGCGACGGGCAGCAGCGCCGAAAGCCGCCGTACGAGCGGCCGTTCCAGGGCATCGACGGGCACGAGCAGACCGGCGAGTTTGAGGAGGTAGCAGCCGGCGGCTGTCAGGCCGATCGCGATCCAGACGGTCGTCGGTCCGTTCATCGGTCCAGCCCCTTTCCGCCGTCCCCGGCATCCGTCGTGTGCCCGACGTCCCCGACGTCCCCGACGTCCTCGACCTCCTCGACGTCCGTCGGGCGTTCCCGCCCGCGTGCCCACAGCACGAGGGGCGCTGCGAGTGCCGCGACGAGGACCGGCACACCGGCGGGCAGCACCGGCAGGAAGCCGAGCCCCAGGACAACCGCGAGTGCGGCGACGGCACGCTCCGTCGTCGTACGGAGCATGGGGGCGAGCAGGGCCAGGAACACGGCGGGGCCGGCGGCGTCCAGGCCCCAGGCATCGGTGTCCCCGACGGCCTCGGCGCCGAGGGCTCCGAGGAGGGTGGTGACGTTCCACAGCACGTAGAGGGCGAGGCCCGTGACGGTGAAGCCGAGCCGGGCCGCATGCCGCGAAGGCTGGGCGAGGGAGACCGCGGCGGTCTCGTCGATGACCCAGTGCGCGGCGAGCGGACGCACGGGGCGCGGCAGGGCGAGGAGCTGCGAGAGGCGCAGCCCGTAGAACGCGTTCCGGGTGCCGAGGAAGAAGGCGCCCGCGGCGGCGGTGAACGGGTTCCCTCCGGCCGCGAGCGCGCCGACCAGGGCGAACTGCGACGCGCCCGTGAAGACGAGCAGGCTCAGGGCGCAGGTCTGGAGGAGGCTCATTCCGGCGCCTACCGAGGTCACGCCGAAGGCGAAGCCGGAGAGCCCGACGGCGACACCGACACCGAGCGCGTCCCGTACGACGGCGCTGTCGGGCTTCGTCACGCCGTCGGGCTCCGTGACGCCGTCGGGCTTGGTCACGTCCTCGGGCTTCGTCACGTCCTCGGGCTTCGTCACGCCGTCGGGCTTCGTCACGCCGTCGGGCTTCGCCGCGCCGCCCGCGCCTCGCCTGCCGCGCGCCTCGGCCGCGCCGGCGGTGGACGATATGGATCGCTGTGCGGGCCCGGTCCGGGACGCGGAGGACCGTGCCACTGGTGCTGTCTGTTCTGCCACGCCCCGACGTTACGGACGGGGCCGCCGGCCGGTCTTGTACGTTCTTGCGCGCTCGCGCCGGTACGCGCCGGGCGGCACGCCCACGATCCGCACGAAGTGACGGTTCAGATGCGGCTGGTCGGTGAAGCCGACGGCGACGGCCACGTCGGCGGGGGCGGCACCGCCGTCCAGCAGCCGCTTGGCACGCCGCACGCGCGCGTCGGTGAGCCAGGTGTGCGGGGGCATGCCGTACGCGTCCTTGAAGGCGCGCAGCAGGGCGAACGGGCTGGTGCCGAGATCGCCTGCGAGCCGCTCCAGGGTGGGCGGCTCCGCCATCCGCTCCTCCAGCAGGGCACGCGCGCGTGCCGCCGTGCGGGCTCCGGCCGTGCGGGGTTCGCGGACGGGCAGGGGGCCGCCGTGGTCCCGCAGCAGCTGGGCGACGGCCGTCCGCAGCAGGGTGTCGGCGGCGAGGCCGTCGCCTTCCTCGGCCGCGTGGTGGACCGCGCTGATGAGGCGCGAGGCGTCCGGGTCGTGCACCATCGTCTCGGCGAAGGCGGCGGTGCCGCGCAGAGTGGTCGTCTCGGCGGCGATCTCGGCGATCAGCCCGGCGGACGGGTAGAGGGTGGAGTACGTCCAGCCTTCCGGCGTGCCGGCCCGTGCGGTGTGCGCGACCTCCGGGTTGATCATGATGACGCTGCCGTGCCCCGCCCGGAGGGTGGAGCCGGGCAGCCCTATCTCCTCGACGCCCCCGTTCACCGCGGCGACGACGAAGCCGTCGTGGCTGTGGCGCGGGAAGGTGTGCCGGACGTACCGGGCCCGCAGCAGTTCGAGCCCCGGCAGGCCGTCGTACTGCCAGTGCCTGGCCCACTCGCCGTCGCGCCGTCCGCCGGGCCCGGTGCCTCCCGTGGGCCCGGCTGCGCACCCGGCGGCCCCCACGACCTCACCGGCTGCGTCCGGTGCCGACTGCCTGCCCATGCCGACCATTGTGCTCGCCGCTGTATCCCTCCTGACCTGCGCGTCCATGTCGTGGACAGGGGTTGTCAGTGGCGGGGTGCACGATGGGGGACATGGCCGGCACTGCGCTCGACTCCTTCTCGCCCGCGACCCGAGGCTGGTTCACGGGGGCGTTCAGCGCGCCCACCGCCGCGCAGGAGGGGGCGTGGCGGGCGATCGGCGCGGGTTCTGATGTGCTGGTGGTCGCCCCGACCGGCTCGGGCAAGACGCTCGCCGCGTTCCTCGCCGCCCTGGACCGGCTCGCGTCCACGCCGCCGCCCGCGGACGCGAAGAAGCGGTGCCGGGTGCTGTACGTGTCACCGCTGAAGGCGCTGGCTGTGGACGTGGAACGCAATCTGAGGAGCCCACTCACCGGTATCCGTCACGAGGCGGCCCGGCTCGGGCTGCCGGAGCCCGAGGTGCGGGTCGGCATCCGGTCGGGCGACACCCCGGCCGCCGAGCGGCGTGCGCTGGCGACCAGGCCGCCGGACATCCTGATCACCACGCCGGAGTCGCTGTTCCTGATGCTGACGTCGGCGACGCGCGACGCCCTGTCGGGCATCGAGACGGTGATCCTGGACGAGGTGCACGCGGTCGCCGGTACGAAGCGGGGCGCCCATCTGGCGGTGTCGCTGGAGCGGCTGGACGAGCTGCTGCCACGGCCCGCCCGCCGTATCGGCCTTTCGGCGACGGTCCGGCCGGTGGACGAGGTCGCCCGGTATCTGTCGCCGCAGCGGAAGGTGGAGATCGTCCAGCCGCCTTCGGGCAAGGAGTTCGACCTGTCCGTCGTGGTCCCCGTCGAGGATCTGGGCGAGCTGGGCGGCTCGCCCGCGGCGGACTCGGGCGGGGACGGCGGTGGCGAGAAGCCGTCGATCTGGCCGCATGTCGAGGAGCGGATCGCCGACCTGGTCCAGGCCCATCGGTCGACGATCGTGTTCGCCAACTCGCGGCGGCTGGCGGAGCGGCTGTGCAACCGCCTGAACGAGATCGCGTACGAGCGGGCCACGGGCGAGGCGCTGCCGGAGGGCGCTCCTCCGGCCGAGATCATGGCGCAGTCCGGTGCGGCGCACGGCGCCCCGCCGCTGCTGGCACGGGCCCATCACGGCTCGGTCTCCAAGGAGCAGCGGGCCCTGGTCGAGGAAGACCTCAAGGCGGGCCGGCTGCCCGCCGTGGTGGCCACGTCCAGCCTGGAGCTGGGCATCGACATGGGCGCGGTGGACCTGGTCGTACAGGTCGAGTCGCCGCCGTCGGTGGCTTCGGGCCTCCAGCGGGTGGGCCGCGCGGGGCATCAGGTGGGTGCCGTCTCGACGGGCGTGGTGTTCCCCAAGTACCGAGGGGACCTGGTGCAGGCGGCGGTGGTGACCGAGCGGATGCGCGGCGGATCCATCGAGTCGCTGCGCATCCCCGCCAATCCGCTGGACGTCCTGGCCCAGCAGCTGGTCGCGATGGTGGCGCTCGACACCTGGCAGGTCGACGACCTGCTGACCGTGGTCCGGAGGGCGGCGCCGTTCGCCGCGCTCCCGGAGTCGGCGTTCACGGCCGTTCTGGACATGCTGGCCGGGCGGTATCCGTCGGACGCGTTCGCGGAGCTGCGCCCGCGCGTGGTCTGGGACCGGGTCGCGGACACGGTCACGGGGCGGCCTGGCGCCCAGCGACTCGCCGTGACGTCCGGTGGCACCATCCCGGACCGCGGCCTGTTCGGGGTCTTCCTGGCGGGCGCGGACCCCAAGAAGGGCGGGGGCCGGGTCGGCGAGCTGGACGAGGAGATGGTGTACGAGTCACGCGTCGGGGACGTGTTCACGCTCGGCACCTCGTCCTGGCGCATCGAGGACATCACCCGCGACCGGGTGCTGGTGTCGCCCGCCCCCGGTGTGCCGGGCCGGCTGCCGTTCTGGAAGGGCGACCAGCTGGGCCGGCCGCTCGAACTGGGTCGCGCCGTGGGCGCATTCCTGCGGGAGGTCGGCTCGCTCGCGCCCGACGACGCGCGGCTGCGGCTGGTGGCGGCGGGTCTGGACGCCTGGGCGGCGGACAACGTCCTGGCGTACCTGGAGGAGCAGCGCGCGGCGTGCGGGCATGTCCCGGACGACCGGACGATCCTGGTCGAGCGGTTCCGGGACGAGCTCGGCGACTGGCGGGTGGTGGTCCACTCCCCGTTCGGGGCGCAGGTGCACGCCCCGTGGGCGCTGGCCCTGGGAGCCCGGCTCGCCGAGCGGTACGGCATGGACGCCCAGGTGATGCACGCCGACGACGGCATCGTGCTGCGCCTGCCCGACGCCGATCTGATGGGCCTGGATCTGCTCGACCAGGACCCGGCGGCCCCCGCTCTGGAGTACGACAGCGAGCAGTCGCCGGTCGGCGCGGCCGACGTCGCCTTCGACAAGGGCGAGATCGACCGGATCGTCACCGATCAGGTGGGCGGCTCCGCGCTGTTCGCGTCCCGGTTCCGTGAGTGCGCGGCACGGGCCCTGTTGCTGCCTCGCCGCAACCCGGGGCGGCGGACCCCGCTGTGGCAGCAGCGGCAGCGTGCCGCGCAGCTGCTCCAGGTGGCGAGCGAGTTCGGCTCGTTCCCCATCGTCCTGGAGGCGGTCCGCGAGTGCCTCCAGGACGTGTTCGACGTTCCCGGGCTCCAGGAGCTGATGGGCGACATCGAGGCGCGGCGGGTGCGGCTGGTCGAGGTGACCACTCCCGAGCCGTCGCCGTTCGCCCGGTCGCTCCTCTTCGGGTACGTGGCCCAGTTCCTGTACGAGGGTGACTCACCCCTCGCGGAGCGGCGGGCGGCCGCGCTCTCCCTCGACTCCCGCCTGCTCGCCGAGCTCCTCGGCCAGGCGGAGCTGCGGGAGCTGCTCGACCCGGAGGTGCTGACGGAGCTGGAGGCGGAGCTCCAGTGGCTGACCGACGACCGGCGCGTCAAGGACGCGGAGGGCGTCGCCGACCTCCTGCGCGTCCTCGGCCCCCTGACCGACGCCGAGCTGACCGAGCGCGGCGGGGACCCGGCCTGGCCCCGGCACCTCGCGGACACGCGTCGAGCCATCCGGGTCCGTATCGCCGGAGCCGACCACTGGGCGGCGGTCGAGGACGCGGGCAGGTTGCGCGACGCCCTCGGCACCGCGCTCCCGGTCGGCGTCCCCGAGGCGTTCACCGAGCCGGTGAAGGACCCCCTGGGCGACCTCCTCGCGCGGTACGCGCGCACGCACGGCCCGTTCACGTCCGCGCGGGCAGCCGCCCGTTTCGGTCTCGGCACCGCCGTGACGGACGGTGCGCTGCACCGGCTGGCCGCAGGCGGCCGCATCGTCCAGGGCGAGTTCCATCCGTCGGGCATCGGCCAGGAGTGGTGCGACGCCGCCGTGCTGCGGCGACTGCGGCGCCGCTCTCTGGCGGCCCTGCGCCACGAGCTGGAACCGGTCCCGCCGGCCGCGCTGGCCACGTTCCTGCCCCAGTGGCAGCACCTGGGCGGCAGCAGCCTGCGCGGCATCGACGGACTGGCCCGGGCGATCGAGCAGCTCCAGGGCGCCCCCGTCCCCGCTTCCGCGCTGGAGAAGCTGATCCTTCCGTCCCGTGTCACGGGTTACGGCCCCACCCTCCTGGACGAGCTGACGACCACCGGCGAGGTGCTGTGGGCGGGGGCGGGCGCCCTGCCGGGCAAGGACGGCTGGGTCTCGCTCTACCTGGCCGACGCGGCGCCCCTGCTGCTGCCCCCGCCGCACCCGCTGGAGCTCACCGCGCTCCACGAATCGGTCCTGACGGCGCTCTCCGGCGGCTACGGCCTGTTCTTCCGGCAGATCGCCGACCAGGTCCGGGCCACCACCCACCCGGACGCCACCGATCCTCAGCTGGCGGACGCCGTGTGGGACCTGGCCTGGTCCGGGCGCCTCACCAACGACACACTGGCGCCGCTGCGCGCGCTCCTCGGATCGGGCCGTACGGCCGGGTCCACGGCCCACCGCGCCAAGCGCACCGTCCCGCGCGGCCGGTACGGCACGCTCACCGCGGCGGCGCGCCCGGCGTCCCGTTCCGGGCCGCCGACCGTCAGCGGCCGCTGGTCCCTACTGCCGGCCACCGAGCCCGATCCGACGCATCGCGCCCACGCCCTGGCGCGCACCCTGCTCGACCGGCACGGGGTGGTCACCCGCGGTGCCGTGACGGCCGAGGGCGTCGAGGGCGGCTTCTCCGCCACGTACCGGGTCCTGTCCGCGTTCGAGGACAGCGGCCAGGCCCGCCGGGGCTACGTGGTCGAGGGACTGGGCGCCGCCCAGTTCGCGATGGACGGCGCGGTGGACCGGCTGCGTGCCGCCGCGACCGCCCGCGACCGGGCCGAGCAGTCCACGGCACCGCGCGCGGTGGTCCTGGCGGCCGCCGACCCCGCCAACGCGTACGGCGCGGCCCTGTCCTGGCCGGAACCCCCGACCGGCGCGGGCCACAAGCCGGGGCGTAAGGCGGGCTCGCTGGTCGTCCTGGTCGACGGTGAGCTGGCGCTCTACATGGAGCGCGGCGGCAAGACCCTGCTGTCCTGGCCCGTCGAGCCGGACGATCCGGCCCTGGCGGCCGCTGCCGGGGCGCTCGCAGAGGCGGCACGGGCGGGTTCGCTGGGCACAGTCACGGTGGAGCGGATCAACGGCGGAGCAGCCCTCACCTCACCCCTGTCCCGCGCGCTGGAGGCAGCCGGTTTCCACGCCACACCGAGAGGACTGCGCCTGCGCCCCTGACTACGTCCCTGCCCCCCGTTCCCGCCCAGGCCCCTCCCCCGCCCCCGGCCCGTCCCCCTCGCCGGCCACCCGCGACCCATGCACACGGCCCGCGACCGCGGCCCGCGACCAGGCTCCCGCGGCGCACCCCGCCCCTGGCCCCTGCCTCCCTGCCCCCTGCCCTCGTAGCGGGACCGGCCCCTCGGGCGAGCCCGCCTGCTCCTCCCGCATCATGGAGCCATGCCCGAAGGAGACACCGTCTGGCTGACCGCCCACCGGCTGCACAGCGCACTCGCGGGCGGCCTGCTCACCCGCACCGACCTCCGCGTTCCGCGCTTCGCGACCGTGGATCTGACCGGCCGGACGGTCCTGGGTGTCGTTCCCCGAGGCAAGCACCTGCTGACCCGGATCGAAGGCGGGCTCACCCTCCACTCGCATCTGCGGATGGACGGCGCCTGGCGCGTCTACGCGCCCGGTGAACGCTGGCGCGGCGGTCCCGCCCACCAGATCAGGGCGATCCTCGGCACCGTCGACCAGACCGCCGTCGGCTACCGCCTCCCCGTACTGGAACTGCTCCGCACCGCCGACGAGCCGAGCGTCGTCGGTCATCTCGGGCCTGACCTGCTCGGCCCGGACTGGGACTTCGAGGAAGCGGTGCGGCGCGTCGGCCGGGACCCCGGCCGGCCGCTCGGCGATGCCCTCCTCGACCAGCGGAACCTGGCGGGCATCGGCAATGTCTACAAGTGCGAGCTGGCCTTCCTGGCCGGTGTCACCCCTTGGCTGCCGGTCGGTGATCTCGCGCCCGGGGTCCCCGAGCGGATCGTGGCGACCGCGCACCGGCTCCTGGAGGCGAACAAGGACCGTTTCGATCGCCGTACGACGGCCGACGGCCGCCCCGACCGGCGCCTGTACGTCTACGGGCGCGGCAACCAGCCCTGCTACCGGTGCGGTACCCCGATCCGCCGCGCCGACGGGGACGGCCCGGAGGATCGCGTCTCGTACTGGTGCCCCGGCTGCCAGCGGGGTCCCGCGCCGACGACGGGCGGCGGCCACCGCCGCACCATCGATTGACGGTTCGTCAGGTCCGCCGTACCGTCCGCCCATGCCCCTTTCGGCGTACGACCTGACCGGCCGGACCGCGTTCGTCACCGGAGCCGCCGGAGGCATCGGCCGCGCGACCGCCGTCCTGCTCGCCGACGCCGGTGCCACCGTGCACTGCGCGGACCGCGACGAGAAGGGCCTGACGGAGACGGCCGGCCTGATCGCCGAGCGCGGGGGCTCGGCCCGTACCCACCATCTCGACGTGACCGACCGCCGCGCCCTCCGGGCCGCCGTCGAGTGCGCCGCCGGCCACACCGCGCGCCACACTCCTGACGCCGAAGCCGAAGCCGAAGCCGAAGCTGAAGCCGAAGCCACCCCCGACGCCGAAGCCGCCCCTGACCCCGACCCCGACCCAAAGCCGGCCCCCGGCACCCGCACCAGCAACGGCACCGGCACCGGCGGGGGCGGAGGCCTCCATGTCCTGGCCGCCATCGCCGGCGTCATGCACACGGGCGCGGTCCTGGAGACCAGCGACGAGGACGTCGACCGCGTCTTCGCCGTCAACTTCAAGGGCGTGCTGTACGCCTGCCAGGAGGCGGTGCGCGTCATGCGGGCGGACGGTGTCCGGGGCTCCGTGGTCACCATGGCGTCCGGCGCCGTGGACTCCGCGACCCCTGGGCTGCTCTGCTACAGCGTCGCGAAGGCCGCCGTCGTCCAGCTCACCCGGACGCTCGCCGCGGAGGCCGGTCCGTACGGCATCAGGGTCAACGCCGTCGCGCCCGGGTGGGTGCGCACGCCGATGACGGAGCGCCATGACACGGAGCGCCAACGGCGGATCGAGTCCGCCATGGTGCGGGCGGCGCCCCTGGGCCGGGTCGGTGAGGCGGCGGACATCGCCCACGCCGTCCTCCATCTCGCCTGCGACGCCTCGTCCTTCACGACGGGTCAGATCCTCCGCCCGAACGGCGGCGTGACCATGCCGTGGTGACGGCACGGAGCAGGCGGCGGGCCGACTCGCGCACCTCCAGGCCCGATGGCGCCCCGGCCGGCCCCCGGGCGCGTTCCGCCCGCGACCGGGACGGGCGGGCAGAGGCGACATGGACGGGCAGCAGGCTCAGTCCCCAGCCGCTGGCCGCCACGGCGCCTTCCACGATGCCCGCCCGTTCGGGCGTCAGGGACAGCCGCAGCACCGCCCACCACCACAGCCCGCCCAGCACCAGCGCGATCGCCAGCAGCGGGACACGTCGCCGTACCATGGCCGCCTCCTGTGGTCGACGCTAGACCGGCCCGATCGCCCGGCGGCAGGGCGCACCGGAGCAGAGCCGGGCGCGCCCGCCACGGCCGCCCGCCCGCGTCTCCCCAGCCCGGCCGGCATCAGGCACCGCGCGGTTCCCTGGGCGGCGCACGGGACTTACGCCATTTCAGCCTGGAACATCCAGGCGTGCTTCTCGAGGTCCGCGGTCAGCCCGATCAGCAGATCCTGTGTCACCGGGTCGGGTTCTGCGGTGACGTCGACCCTGTCCCGCATCCGGGCGATCACCGCGCCGAGTGCGTCGACCAGGATCCGCACCGCGTCACTGTCCTGGATCCACCCCTCGGGCACCGCCTTGATGGCGCTCCCGGAGGCCACCGTCGCCGCCCGCCCGTCCGGATTGACGCTCAGCGCCGACGCGCGCTCCGCGACGACGTCGGAGTGTGTCCGGGCGGACGCCACGACATCGTCGAGCTGAAGGTGTACGGAGCGGAAGCGCGGTCCGACCACGTTCCAGTGCACCTGCTTCGCCACCAGGGCCAGGTCCACCAGGTCGACCAGCGCGCCCTGCAGGGCTTCGCCGACCACCTTCAGGTCGGCGTCGGGCAAGGGGCTCTTGACGACAGACATCCGAGTTCTCCATTCCGCCGTTTCGCGTGCTTACGGGTTGTGCAAGGGCTGCTGGACTTCCGTCCACCATGACACAACGCCCTAAACGGGGCATTCGATGCAAAGCGAAAGCCCCGGTCGGCACTTCGAGTACCCGACCGGGGCTCAGCTCAAAACGTCATCCGGCCCCGTTGTCCGCAAGGGCGCGAGGGGCCGGATCAGGCGGCGACGACATCCACCGCTTCCGCGGGTGCCTTGATGGTGACCCGTTCCGTCGGCACACCCGCCACCGACGTCACGGACACGGAATTGAGCATCGGGCGTACTGGCGCAGGCACCGGCTCACTCGCCGCTGCCGACTCGGCCAGCTCCGCCAGCGACAGCTCGTCGCTCACTTCCCGCATGAGCTCGGACATCCGTACGTCAAGCGCGTCGCAGATCGCGGAGAGCAGCTCGGAGGAAGCCTCCTTCTGCCCCCGCTCCACCTCGGAGAGATAGCCGAGCGATACTCGGGCGGACGAGGAGACTTCGCGCAGAGTACGGCCCTGGCGCTGGCGCTGCCGACGCAGCACGTCACCCAGCAGGCGACGGAGCAGAATCATCGGTGGCTCCCTCCTCGGACCGCGTAACCGCATCCTTCACGCCCCACCGTACCGCCTCGCGCTGCGGCCGTGCGGGGAGCGATGTCGTGTTCACTCAGGGCTGCAAACATCAATTCCCCCCGTTCTGTTCCGTATCCTGTGCCCGCGCATTTTCCGAGAGTTCGCTCGCGAGCAGTTCCAGCACGCTCCGTACACTCTCTCTACGGATTTCCGCACGGTCGCCGTTCAACCGCAGACGGGCTACTTTCCCCGTTCCGAGTGTGTCGCCGACCGGTCCGCTCACGGCCACGTACACCGTTCCGACCGGCTTTCCGTCCTGCTCTTCGGGGCCCGCGACACCGGTCGTCGCGATCCCCCACTCGGCGCCCAGCCGAGCCCGTACACCCGCCGCCATCTGCGCCGCGACCTCCGCGTCGACCGCGCCGCGCTCGGCCAGGAGGCCCGGGTCGACACCCAGGAGCTCCCCCTTGAGCGCCGTCGCGTACGCCGTGACGGCCCCCCGGAAGGACCGGGAGGCACCCGGCACCGAGGTCAGCTCAGCGGCCACCAGACCGCCCGTGAGGGACTCGGCCACGGCCAGCGTCTCGTCACGCTCCGCGAGCAGTCGCAACACGCGCGCCGCCGCCGGCATCGCCCCGCGCGTCTCTCGTACCGCTTCCGGCACGACGGAAAGTCCTCGCGCCGTCTCCACGGCCTCGGCGATCTCGGCAGCCTCGGCAGCCCCCGGCACCTCACCGATCCCGGCAGACCCCGCCGATCCCGCAGACCTCGCGGTTCCCGCAGACCCGCCGTATTCCGCAGACCTCGCGGATCCTGCAGGCCCCGCAGACCCCGCAGACCCGCCGGATTCCGCAGACCGCGCGGATCCTGCAGGCCCCGCAGACCCCGCAGACCCTGCGGATCGGGCAGATCCCGCGGACCCGGCGGCCCCCGTCGCCGCTTCCCGCCTCATCGCCCGGACTCCGCGTCGGTCCGGGCCTCCCCCGTGCCGGCGGTCTCGCCCGTGCCGGCGGTCCCGTCCGTGCCGGCTGTCGCGGCGGCGGCCCGCTCGGCGGCCAGGCCCCTGCGCCGCAGCACGATCGCCTGACGGACGTAGTCGAGCCCCGTGACGACCGTCAGCAGCACCGCGACGGCCATCACCCACCAGCGCAGCGTGGCCAGCGGGCCGGTCAGCGCGAGGACGTACATCCCGACCGCCGTGCCCTGGGCGAGCGTCTTCATCTTGCCGCCGCGACTGGCCGGGATGACCCCGTGCCGGATCACCCAGAACCGCATGAGCGTGATGCCGAGCTCGCGGAAGAGGATGACCCCCGTCACCCACCACGGCAGATCACCGAGGGCGGACAGGCAGATCAGCCCGGCCGCCATGATCGCCTTGTCGGCGATCGGGTCGGCGATCTTCCCGAAGTCCGTGACCAGGTTGTACGTACGCGCCAGATGACCGTCGAAGATGTCGGTGATCATGGCGACGGCGAACGCCGCCCACGCCCACGCGCGCCAGGCCGGGTCGTATCCGCCGTCCTGCAGCAGCAGCACCACGAACGCGGGTACGAGGACCAGCCTCACCATGGTGAGGATGTTGGCGATGTTCCACAGACTGGCCTGGTTGACGGCCGCCGCGCCCAGCTTGCCGCCTGGTGCGCGCCTCCCCGAATCGCCCGCAGCGGACGCCGGGACTCCGGTCATCTGCCCGCCTCCTCGAGTACTTCGGCCACCAGGTCGACACCCTCCGTGCCCACGACCTTGGCCCTGACCATACGGCCCACGGCGAGGCCGGCGCTCGCCGTGAACAGGACCTGGCCGTCCGTCTCGGGCGCCTGGTGCTCCGCGCGGCCGGCGCCGGCGTACTCGTCCTCGTCGATGTCGTCGGTCTCGACGGACTCGACCAGGACTTCCAGGGTCTCGCCGAGCCGCTCCTCGGCGCGCTGCGCGGTCAGCTCTTCGGCCAGCCGGGACAGGTGCGCGAGGCGCTCGTCCACGACCTCCTGGTCGAGCTTGTGCTCGTACGTGGCGGCCTCCGTGCCGTCCTCGTCCGAGTAGCCGAAGACTCCGATGGCGTCCAGGCGCGCGTGCGTGATGAAGCGCTCGAGTTCGGCGAAGTCCTCGGCGGTCTCACCGGGGAAGCCGACGATGAAGTTGGAGCGGACACCGGCCTGCGGCGCCTTGCCGCGGATGGTGTCCAGCAGCTCCAGGAACCGGTCCGTGTCGCCGAAGCGCCGCATGGAGCGCAGGACGGCGGGCGCCGAGTGCTGGAAGGACAGGTCGAAGTACGGCGCGACCTTCTCCGTCGACGTCAGGACGTCGATGAGGCCGGGCCGCATCTCGGCGGGCTGCAGGTAGCTGACGCGTACCCGCTCGATCCCGTCGACGGCGGCCAGCTCGGGCAGCAGGGTCTCCAGGAGCCGGATGTCGCCGAGGTCCTTGCCGTACGAGGTGTTGTTCTCGGAGACCAGCATGATCTCCTTCACGCCCTGCTCGGCCAGCCAGCGGGTCTCGCCGAGCACGTCGCTGGGGCGGCGGGACACGAAGGAGCCGCGGAAGGACGGGATGGCGCAGAAGGAGCAGCGGCGGTCGCAGCCGGAGGCCAGCTTCACGGAGGCGACGGGGCTGGTGTCGAGCCTGCGGCGCAGCGGGGCGCGCGGCCCGGAGGCCGGGGCGAGGCCCTCGGGCAGGTCGGCGGGAGCGGGTGCCGCCTCTTCGGCGGGGGCCGGGGCGGCCGTGCCCGTGGCGCTCGTGTCCGGGGCGGCGTCGGCCGCACCGTGCCCCGGAAGGGCGACGGCCGCGGCGGCGCTCTGCCGCTCGACGGGGCTGAGGGGCAGCAGTTTGCGCCGGTCACGCGGGGTGTGGGAGGCGTGGACGCCGCCGCTGAGGATGGTCTGGAGCCGGTCGGAGATGTCGGCGTAGTCGTCGAAGCCGAGCACGCCGTCGGCCTCGGGCAGCGCGTCGGCGAGTTCCCTGCCGTACCGCTCGGCCATGCAGCCGACCGCGACGACGGCCTGGGTACGGCCTTGGTCCTTCAGATCGTTGGCTTCCAGCAGGGCGTCGACGGAGTCCTTCTTGGCGGCCTCCACGAACCCACAGGTGTTGACTACGGCGACATCGGCGTCGGCGGCGTCCTCGACGAGGTCCCAGCCGTCCGCTGCCAGGCGGCCTGCGAGCTCCTCCGAGTCCACCTCGTTACGGGCGCAGCCAAGAGTGACAAGGGCGACGGTACGGCGTTCGGGCATGGACTCAAGACTACTTCGTCCCGGCCATGCCCCCGCCGCTCAGGGTCACCGGCCCCGGTCGGCACGCGAAGGCCGGCCGGCGGAAGGCGCCGGCCGGCCGAGGGGCACCCCGGCCGGCGCCGCGCGGGTCAGCCCGCCTGGGGGTCGCCCTTCGTGTACGTCAGGCGCTCCACCTGACCGGCCTCGAACTGGTCGTCGACCTTCTTGCCGTTCACGAACAGTTCGATCGCGCCGGCGTTGCCCAGCACCAGATCGAGCCGCTCGTCGTCCTGGAAGGTCTTGGAGTCGCCCTTGAGCAGCAGACCGTCGAAGAGCAGCTTGCCGTCGCGGGCCTTCGCGGAGATCCAGCTCTTGTCGTCGATCGCGGTGAGCTTGACGGTGACCTTGTCCAGCGGGACCGCCGCGATCGCGCTCTCCGACGGCGCGGGCGACGGCTTGGGCGGCGGGGCGGCCGGGCTGGGCTTCTTGGACGGTGCGGGCCCCTCGGCGACCTGGCCGGGCTTGGAAGCCCCGTCACCGCCGTTGAACAGGGTGAAGCCGACGAAACCGACGACGGCGACGATCGCCGCGACCATGGCCGCGGTCCAGTTGGGCCGGCGCCGCTCGGGGCGGATGCGTTCCGCCTCGAAGAGCGGGGCCGCAGGGGTCGGGGCCGGCCGGCCGCCGTGGTCGGCGTCGTACCGCGCGACGAGTTCGGCGGGGTCGAGCCCCACGGCGCGGGCCAGCGTACGGATGTGGCCGCGGGCGTACACGTCGCCGCCGCACCGCGAGAAGTCGTCCTCCTCGATCGCGTGGACGATCGGGATCCGTACGCGCGTGGAGGTGCTGACCTCCTCGACGGTCAGACCTGAGTCGATTCGGGCTTGCCGGAGCACTCGACCGATCGAGGTCCGGTCTTCGGGCCGGTCGTCCTCGGGGGTCGAAGGCCGGTCGTCTTCGGGGGAGTTGCCGATGGACACGAGGGCGCCTTTCGAGCGTGTAACCACCTGCCGGAGGTTCAGTCTATGGGTGGTACGAAAGGGTGGAGCAACCGGGCGGACGTACTTTGTACGCCATCGGAATGGCCGGACGTCCGCAGGCCCGGAGGGTCATTGTCCGCCCTTCTGCCCAACTTGACGTACGGCCCGGGGAAACGGTTGCCCCCCGTTCCCTAACGGGTGAGTCTCCGCGTTCCGTCACGGGTCATCCTCCCCCGCACCGTACGACTCCGCCTTCCCGGCGGGACCCCGGACACACCTCCCGCATGCCGCACGCACGCGTCTTACGCCGCATGCCGCGCGCACACGTCTTCCGCACGCGTCTCACGTACGTGGCCGCGTACGCGTCTCGCGGCATTGCTCCGTTCGCGCCTACCCGGCGGCCTCCTCGCCGCGGATGATCGCCAGCACCCCGTCCAGCTCGTCCGGCTTGACGAGGACGTCCCGGGCCTTGGAGCCCTCGCTGGGCCCGACGATGTTCCGCGACTCCATGAGGTCCATCAGCCGGCCGGCCTTCGCGAAGCCCACGCGCAGCTTGCGCTGGAGCATCGAGGTGGAGCCGAACTGGGTGGAGACGACCAGCTCGGCGGCCTGGCAGAGCAGGTCCAGGTCGTCGCCGATGTCCTCGTCGATCTCCTTCTTCTGCCTGGTGCCGGTGGTGACGTCGTCCCGGAACACCGGGGCCATCTGCTCCTTGCAGTGCCGGACGACGGCGGCGACCTCATCCTCCGTGACGAAGGCGCCCTGGAGCCGGACCGGCTTGTTGGCGCCCATCGGCAGGAACAGGCCGTCGCCCTTGCCGATGAGCTTCTCGGCGCCGGGCTGGTCCAGGATGACGCGGCTGTCGGCGAGCGAGGAGGTGGCGAAGGCGAGCCGGGAGGGCACGTTCGCCTTGATGAGGCCGGTGACGACGTCGACGGACGGGCGCTGGGTGGCGAGCACGAGATGGATTCCGGCGGCGCGGGCCAACTGGGTGATCCGGACGATGGCGTCCTCGACGTCCCGGGGCGCGACCATCATCAGGTCGGCGAGCTCGTCCACGATGACCAGCAGGTACGGGTAGGGCTGGAGCTCCCGCTCGCTGCCTTCGGGCGTCTTGAGCTTGCCGCTGCGCACGGCGGCGTTGAAGTCGTCGATGTGCCGGTAGCCGAACGCCGCGAGGTCGTCGTAGCGCAGGTCCATCTCCCGCACGACCCACTGGAGGGCCTCGGCGGCCCGCTTGGGGTTGGTGATGATCGGCGTGATCAGATGCGGGATGCCCTCGTAGGCGGTGAGCTCGACCCGCTTGGGGTCGACCAGCACCATCCGGACGTCCTCCGGGGTCGCTCTTATCATCACCGAGGTGATCAGGCAGTTGATGCAGGACGACTTGCCGGATCCGGTGGCACCGGCGACGAGGACGTGGGGCATCTTCGCGAGGTTGGCCATCACGTAGCCGCCCTCGACGTCCTTGCCGAGCGCCACCAGCATGGGATGGTCGTCCTCGGCGGCGTCCGCGAGGCGCAGGACGTCGCCCAGGTTCACCATCTCGCGGTCGGTGTTCGGGATCTCGATGCCGACGGCGGACTTGCCAGGGATGGGCGAGATGATCCGCACATCGGGGCTGGCGACGGCGTACGCGATGTTCTTGGTGAGGGCCGTGATCCGCTCGACCTTCACGGCCGGGCCGAGCTCGACCTCGTACCGGGTGACCGTGGGGCCCCGGGTGAAGCCGGTGACGTCGGCGTCGACCTTGAACTCGGAGAACACGTTCCGCAGGGACGCCACGATGGCGTCGTTGGCGGCGCTGCGGGTCTTCCCGGGGCCGCCGCGCTCCAGCAGGTCCAGGGACGGCAGGGCGTAGGTGATGTCGCCGGAGAGCTGGAGCTGCTCGGCCCGTGCGGGCAGGGGCTGCGCGGGCTCGCGCTCGGGCGCGGGCTTGGTGAGGTCCGGTACGGGGAGGCGGCCGGGCGTCGGCTTCGCCGCGTCACGCGCCGACGGTACGGGGGCGGCGCCCGGCGCGTGGGGCGTGCCGGGGGGCGCGGGCGCGCCGGATGCCGCGGCCGCGTCCCCGCTGACGTCGCGGGTGACGTCGCGGGTCAGGTCGGCGACCAGCGGCGAGGGCGGCATGCCGTTCAGGACGGCGCCGTCGAGGGCCGCCGCCGCTGCCGCGGCGATGTCCACGGCGTCCATCGGCCGGTCGAAGTCCGGCTGCGCGGAGCGGGGGCGCGGCCGCCTGCGCCGGGTGAGCGCCTCCTCCTCGGCCCGGTCCGCGTCGTAGGGCTCGTCGGACACCGGGCCGCGCCGCCGGGGCTTGGCGGGCAGCGCCTCGCGCCACTGCTCGTCGTACCGCTCGTCGTCGTGGGACCACTCGGACTCGTCCGACTGGACGATGCCGAGCCGCACGCCGAGGGCCCGCAGCCGCTGCGGGATGGCGTTGACGGGGGTCGCCGTGACGACGAGCAGCCCGAAGACGGTGAGCAGGAGCAGCAGCGGTACGGCGAGGACCTCGCCCATCATGAAGATCAGCGGTTTGGACGCGGCCCAGCCGATCAGGCCGCCCGCGTCCTGCATGGCCTCCGCGCCCGCGTCCCGGCCCGGCGAGCCGCACGCGATGTGGACCTGTCCGAGGACGCCGATGACGAGCGCGGACAGGCCGATCACGATCCGCCCGTTGGCCTCGGGCTTCTCGGGGTGCAGGATCAGCCGTACGGCGATGGCGCCGATCAGGAGCGGTACCAGCAGGTCGAGGCGGCCGAAGGCGCCGGTGACCAGCATCTCGACCAGGTCGCCGACGGGTCCGCGCAGATGTGCCCAGGTCCCGGCGGCGACGATCAGCGCGACGCCGAGCAGCAGCAGCGCCAGCCCGTCCTTGCGGTGCGCCGGGTCGAGTCCCTTGGCGCCGCGCCCTATGCCGCGGAACATCGCGCCGACGCCGTGTGCGAGGCCGAGCCACAGGGCGCGCACGAGCCGGTACACGCCCCCGGTGGGCGACGGTGCGGACTTGGCCGCCGACGCGGCCGCGGCCTTCTTCGCCGGGGCCTTCTTGGCGGGGGCTTTCCTGGCCGCCGTCTTCTTCGCGGGTCCCGCGCTCCCGCCGGCGGCGCTCTTAGCGGTCTTCTTGGCGGGAGGCTTGGCGGCTGCCGCCTTCTGCGCGGCGCCAGTCGTACGGCCGGCGCGCGGCTTCGCGGTGCCCGCCGTGCCCTGGGAACCCTTGCCGGACGTACGTGAGGCCATGGTGGTGAGGTTACCGGTGTGGGGCGCGGTGGACACGTGTGCCTACCGCTTCACCCGTTCGTGTCGCTCTTGGAGGTGTCGGTGAGCTGACGCGGAGCCGTACGGCGGGCGGAACGCCCGCGTCCGGTCGGAGGCCACGCCCGGGGCGGAGGTCCTTCCCTGGGCTGACGCGGGTTCACCCGCCGTGTTCGTACGGCGCTATGCGGGCAGCGACGGCGAGCCGCCGCCTCCGGTGCCCGGCTCCAGCGCGTCCAGTGCCCGGCGCAGCCCGGTGAGCTTCCGCTCCAGATGAGCGGCGGTGGCGACGGCCGCGGCGTCCGCCGAGTCGTCGTCCAACTGTTTGGAGAGCGCTTCGGCCTGTTCCTCGACGGCTGCCAGCCGGGCGGACAGTTCGGCGAGGAGGCCGGCCGACTCCTTGGCCCCGACCCCGCCGCCCTGCGTGCCGTTGGCGCCCTCCAGCTGGAGGCGCAGCAGCGCGGCCTGCTCGCGGAGCTGACAGTTCTTCATGTAGAGCTCGACGAAGACCGAGACCTTGGCGCGCAGCACCCAGGGGTCGAACGGCTTGGAGATGTAGTCGACCGCCCCGGCCGCGTACCCGCGGAAGGTGTGGTGCGGGCCGTGATTGATGGCCGTGAGGAAGATGATCGGGATGTCGCGCGTCCGCTCCCTGCGCTTGATGTGCGCCGCCGTCTCGAAGCCGTCCATTCCCGGCATCTGGACGTCCAGAAGGATGACCGCGAAGTCGTCCGTCAGCAGCGCTTTGAGCGCTTCCTCCCCTGACGATGCCCGTACCAGCGTCTGATCGAGCGCGGAGAGGATGGCCTCCAGCGCCAGCAGATTCTCCGGCCGGTCATCGACCAGGAGGATCTTGGCCTTCTGCACCATGGCCCGCCCTCCTCGCCCCGGCAGTTGGCCGGGCGCCGCCCCAGGGGACGACTCCCTTGCGCCGTCCGTCCTTGTGCCGGTCATGGTAGCCGCACCCCGCCTGTCGCCACACCCTGTCACCGCGATGTCACTGTGCACGTAGAGTCAAACGCGGCGAGAGACCGGAAGGTTCCCCGAATACCGGCCTCTCACACGCGTTCAGCCACAGTCTGTCAACAAGTCGCACTCAATCGCACACGCCTCGATCACTCCCCGCGCATCCACTGCTCCATAACGGAGAGCAGATGATCGGGATCGACCGGCTTCGTCACGTAATCGGAAGCTCCGGACTCGATGGCCTTCTCCCGGTCGCCCTTCATCGCCTTCGCCGTGAGCGCGATGATCGGCAGCCCCGCGAACTGCGGCATCCGACGGATCGCGGTCGTCGTCGCATACCCGTCCATCTCCGGCATCATGATGTCCATCAGCACGACCGTCACATCATCGTGCTGCTCGAGGACTTCGATGCCCTCGCGGCCGTTCTCCGCGTACAGCACCGACAGACCGTGCTGCTCCAGCACGCTGGTGAGCGCGAAGACGTTGCGGATGTCGTCGTCGACGATGAGCACCTTCTCGCCGTGGAACTCGAAAGTACGCCGCGGCTCCCGCCCTTCCTGCCCGGCCGCCGCCCACGCCTCCTGCGGCTGCCCGGCACCGGTCGCACCGGCCGCGCCGACCGTGGCACCGGCACCGCCACCGGCCCCGGCCCCGGCCCCGGCAGCCGCTCCCGCCGCCGCACCTCCGGTCTGCCCCGGCAGCGCCGGCCGCTGGTCCCGGCCGCTCAGCGACCGGCGCCGGTGCCGGAACAGCGCGCCCGTGCCACCGCGTGCGTCGGGCGCCGCCGACGGCTGCGCCGTACCCGCCCGCGCGTCCTCGCCGTCGAGCTGCGGCTGACCGGGACCCGCCATGCCCTGCCCGTACCCGTGCGGCGACAGCTCCACCGGCTGCAGCGGCAGGTACAGCGTGAACGTGGAGCCACGCCCCGGCTCGCTCGCCGCGTGGATCTCGCCGCCCAGGAGCCGGGCGATCTCCCGGCTGATCGACAGGCCCAGGCCCGTACCGCCGTACTTGCGGCTGGTCGTGCCATCCGCCTGCTTGAACGCCTCGAAGATCACCCGCATCTTGCTGGCGGCGATCCCGATACCCGTGTCGGTCACCGAGAACGCGATGAGATCGCCCTCCGGATCGCGCAGCGACCCCGCCTCCAGCAGCTGCTCCCTGATCGACTGCGGAACGTCCGCCTTCGCCGGGCGGATGACCAGCTCCACGGCCCCGGTGTCGGTGAACTTCACCGCGTTCGACAGCAGGTTGCGCAGCACCTGCAGCAGCCGCTGCTCGTCGGTGTGCAGCGTCGCGGGCAGCTCGGGAGAGACCCGTACGGAGAAGTCGAGTCCCTTCTCCGCCGTCAGCGGCCGGAACGTCGCCTCCACGTAGTCCACGAGCTGCACCAGGGCGATACGGGTCGGGGAGACGTCCATCTTGCCCGCCTCGACCTTCGACAGGTCGAGGATGTCGTTGATCAGCTGGAGCAGGTCGGAGCCCGCGCCGTGGATCGTCTCCGCGAACTCCACCTGCTTCGGCGAGAGGTTGCCCTCGGCGTTGTCGGCGAGCAGCTTCGCCAGGATCAGCAGCGAGTTGAGCGGCGTGCGCAGCTCGTGCGACATGTTGGCGAGGAACTCGGACTTGTAGCGCATGGAGACCGCGAGCTGCTCGGCCCGCTCCTCCAGCACCTGCCGGGCCTCCTCGATCTCGGTGTTCTTCACCTCGATGTCCCGGTTCTGCTGCGCCAGCAGCTCGGCCTTCTCCTCCAGTTCGGCGTTGGAGTCCTGAAGGGCCTTCTGCCGGCTCTCCAGTTCGGCGGACCGTTCCCTCAGCTGCTCGGTCAGCTCCTGCGACTGCTTCAGGAGCACCTCGGTCTTCGAGTTCACGCTGATGGTGTTGACGCTCGTCGCGATCATCTCGGCGATCTGGTTGAGGAAGTCGCGCTGGATCTGGGTGAACGGCTGGAACGACGCCAGCTCGATCACCCCGAGCACCTTCCCCTCGAACAGCACCGGCAGCACGATCACATGCGCGGGCGCCGCCTCACCGAGCCCGGAGGCGATCTTCAGATAGCCCGGCGGCACATTGACCTGGATGGTCCGCTTCTCCTCGGCGGCCGTCCCGATGAGCGTCTCGCCCGGCCGGAAGGACGTGGGCATCGAACCCGCCGAGTAGCCGTAGCTGGCCCGCATGCGCAGCTCGTACGACGTGTCGGCGTCCGTGGCCGGCTCGGTACCGCCGCCCGTGGGCAGCGCCAGGAAGAACGCGCCGTGCTGGGCCGACACCACCGGCGTGAGCTCGCCCATGATCAGCGAGGCGACGTCGTCCAGATCGCGCCGCCCCTGCATCAGACCGGAGATACGGGCCAGGTTGCCCTTGAGCCAGTCCTGCTCCTCGTTGGCGAGGGTGGTGTCCCGCAGGTTGGCGATCATCGTGTTGATGTTGTCCTGGAGGACCTGGATCTCGCCCGCCGCGTCCACATCGATCTTGAGGTTCAGATCGCCTCGGGTCACCGCCGTGGCGACCGCGGCGATCGCCCGGACCTGGCGGGTGAGGTTGCCGGCCATCTCGTTCACGGACTCGGTCAGGTCCCGCCAGGTGCCGTCCACGTCCCGCACGCGGGCCTGGCCGCCGAGGATGCCCTCCGTACCCACCTCACGGGCCACCCGCGTGACCTCCTCGGCGAACGAGGACAGCTGGTCGACCATCGTGTTGATGGTGTTCTTCAGCTCCTGGATCTCACCGCGCGCGTCGATGTCGATCTTCTTGGTGAGGTCGCCCTTGGCGATGGCGGTGGTGACGGCCGCGATCTGGCGCACCTGGCCGGTGAGGTTGGAGGCCATCGAGTTCACCGACTCGGTCAGGTCCTTCCAGGTACCGGAGACCCCGGGCACCCGGGCCTGGCCGCCCAGTTCGCCCTCCGTACCCACCTCGCGCGCCACACGCGTCACCTCGTCCGCGAACGAGGACAGCGTCGTCACCATGGTGTTGACCGTGTCGGCGAGTTCGGCGACCTCGCCGCGCGCCTCGACCGTCACCTTCTTCGTCAGGTCGCCGTTCGCGACGGCCGACGACACCCGCGAGATGTTCCGCACCTGCGACGTCAGGTTGTTGGCCATCACGTTGACGTTGTCGCTCAGGTCCTTCCAGATGCCGGTGACGCCCCGCACCCGTGCCTGGCCGCCGAGAATGCCCTCGGTACCGACCTCGCGGGCGACTCGCGTCACCTCGTCGGCGAAGTTGGACAGCTGGTCCACCATCGTGTTGACGGTGGTGACCAGATCGAGGATCTCGCCCCGCGCGTCGACGGTGATCTTCTTCGACAGATCGCCGCGCGCGACCGCCGTCGTCACCTCGGCGATGTTGCGCACCTGCGACGTCAGGTTGTTCGCCATCGAGTTGACGGACTGGGTCAGGTCCTTCCAGGTGCCCGAGACGCCCTGCACCTCCGCCTGACCGCCCAGGATGCCCTCCGTGCCCACCTCGCGGGCGACCCGGGTCACCTGCTCCGCGAAGTTCGACAGCTGGTCGACCATCGTGTTGAGGGTGTTCTTCAGCTCCAGGATCTCACCGCGCGCGTCCACGTCGATCTTCTGCGACAGATCACCCCGCGCCACCGCCGTGGCCACCTGGGCGATGTTGCGCACCTGGGCCGTGAGGTTCCCGGCCATGCCGTTCACCGAGTCCGTCAGGTCCCGCCACACACCGGCGACACCCGGCACCTGCGCCTGCCCGCCGAGCCGACCGTCCGTACCCACCTCACGGGCCACCCGGGTCACCTGCTCGGCGAACGCCGACAGCTGGTCGACCATCGTGTTGATGGTGTTCTTCAGCTCCAGGATCTCACCGCGCGCGTCCACGTCGATCTTCTGCGACAGATCACCCCGCGCCACCGCCGTCGTGACCTGGGCGATCTGCCGCACCTGCGACGTCAGGTTCCCGGCCATGAAGTTGACGGAGTCGGTGAGCTCCTTCCACGTACCGGAGACACCGTCGACGCGCGCCTGCCCGCCGAGCCGGCCCTCCGTGCCCACGTCCCGCGCCATCCGCGTCACCTGGTCGGCGAACGACGACAGCTGCGCCACCATCGTGTTGACGGTGTTCTTCAACTCCAGCATCTCACCGGCCACATCGACGGTGACCTTCTGCGACAGGTCGCCGTTCGCGACCGCCGTCGTCACCTGCGCGATATCCCGCACCTGACCGGTGAGGTTGCGGAAGGCCGTGTTCACCGAATCGGTGAGGTCCTTCCACGTACCGGCCGCACCGGGCACCTCGGCCTGGCCACCGAGCCGGCCCTCGACACCGACCTCCCGCGCCACCCTGGTCACTTCGGAACCGAACGCCGAGAGCTGGTCCACCATCGTGTTGACGGTGTTCTTCAACTCCAGCATCTCGCCCGCGACATCGACGGTGACCTTCTGCGACAGGTCGCCGTTCGCGACCGCCGTCGTCACCTGCGCGATGTCCCGCACCTGAGTGGTGAGGTTGCGGAACACGGTGTTGACGGAGTCGGTCAGGTCCTTCCACGTACCGGCCGCGCCCGGCACCTGCGCCTGGCCGCCGAGCAGCCCCTCGGCACCGACCTCGCTGGCGACCCGCGTCACCTCGTCCGCGAACGTCCGCAGCGTCTCCGTCATCTGGTTGATCGTGTCGGCGAGCTGCGCCACCTCACCGCGCGCGCTGACCCTGACCTTCTGCGACAGATCGCCGTTGGCGACGGCCGTCGTCACCTCGGCGATACCGCGCACCTGCGATGTGAGGTTTCCGGCCATCGTGTTGACCGAATCCGTCAGGTCCTTCCAGACGCCCGCGACGCCCGGCACCTCGGCCTGACCGCCCAGCTCGCCCTCCGTGCCCACCTCACGGGCGACCCGGGTCACCTCGGACGAGAACGACGACAGCTGGTCCACCATCGTGTTGACGGTGTTCTTCAGCTCCAGCATCTCACCGGCGACATGCACGGTCACCTTGCGTGACAGATCACCCTTGGCGACCGCCGTGGTGACCAGGGCGATGTCCCGGACCTGGGCCGTCAGCCGGTACGCCATGGTGTTCACCGAGTCCGTGAGGTCCTTCCACGAACCCGAGACCCCGCGCACCTGCGCCTGCCCGCCCAGCTTGCCCTCCGTACCGACCTCCAGCGCCACCCGCGTGACCTCGTCCGTGAACGAGGACAGCTGGTCGACGAGGTTGTTCACGGTACGGGCCACCCGCAGGAACTCCCCGCGCAGCGGACGCCCCGCGCCCTCCGACCCCTCGGACCGCAGCTCCATGCGCTGCTGGAGGTCGCCCTCGGCGACCGCCGACAGCACCCGGCCGACCTCGGAGACCGGCCGCGTCAGATCGTCCACCAGGTCGTTCGCGGCCTCGATGGCCGCCGCCCAGGCACCTTCGCTCGCCCCGACCTCCAGCCGCTCGGACAGCTTGCCCTCGCGCCCCACGACCCGGCGCACCCGCGCGAGCTCCCCGGTCAGATGCAGCTTCCGGTCGGCGACCTCGTTGAAGACGGCGGCGATCTCCGCCATCGTCCCCTCGCCCGTCACGGTCAGGCGCTTGCGGAAATTGCCGTCCCGCATCGAAACGAGGGCAGCCAGCAGCCGGTCCAGGGCCGCGGCATCCACCTCGACCGTCCCACTGCTCCGGGACCGTCCGCCCTTCGCGCGCGTGCTGCCTCCTCGCGCCGCCACGCCAGACTCCACCGTGACCCTCCCACAGGGGTTGACCGAATTACCGCTCGGGCCTTGCCGCTCCCGCCGCACTGTCTCCGCCGCTGGAAGCCTTCCCAGTGTTTCACCACGATGGAACCAGGCCATAACAGTTCGGCAGCTTCGCATAACGTCCCCGCCCTCGGGGGACGGAAACAGCGGTGACCACCATCCGCCCGGGCCGCGAAGGTAAGTAACCTGGCATCCGGCTGTCCAACCGCCCCGGTCCGCCCGGCGGGGGCGGCAGGACGGGGTACCAGCACCGGGCACCGGGAGGGGCAAGCCGATCATGGCAGAGCCGGGCGTCGAGACGCGTACGAGGAGTTCTGTGATCACCGCGCGGGCGGCTGCCAGCTTCGACCCTGTGGGACGGTCGGTCGCGACCGCTCGTGCCTTCGTCCGGGACACCCTCCAGGGCTGGGGGTACAACGATGTCGTCGATGATGCCGTCGTCCTGACCAGCGAACTCGTCACCAACGCGGTCGTCCACGCCGGCACGTCCGCCGACGTGCTGTGCCTGCGCACCGAGAACGGCGTACGCGTCGAGGTCGCCGACCGCTATCCGGAGCGCGAGGTGCCGCTCCAGGGCTCCGCCGCAGCCCTGGCGCACCCGGAGCGCGAGAACGGCCGGGGACTGCTGCTCTGCGCCGCTCTGGCGTCCCGCTGGGGCGTCGAGTACTCCCCCGCCAAGAAGCAGGTGTGGTTCCAGCTCGACCTGCCCGACCGGCCCGTCGGCACGCGTTCCGCGGTCCCCGCGCTCCCCACGAACCTGCTGCCCGTCGCCGACGAACGGATCCGGGTCGCGGTCGCCCAGATCGACGGCACCGGCGCCATCACGGCCTGGAACGACGACGCCCGGCACCTCTTCGGCTACGCCGCGGACCAGGTCGTCGGCAAGCAGCTCGGCGACTTCGCCGCCTGGCCGCACACCCCCGGCACCGCCACCGGCCTCGCCGAGGCCCTCCAGCTGTCCCGCTGGGAGGGCAGCTACGGCATCCGCGGCGCCGACGGCCGCGTCATCCCCGTGTACGCCTCGCACCTGCGCGTCCGCGACACCCAGGGCGAGCCGTCCACGGTCTGCCTCCTCGTACGGGACTACGAGCGGGCCGTCCTGCAGTCCCCGCAGCGGACGCCCGTCACGGACACGGGTCGCGAGGGCCGCGCCACCGACCCGTTCGAGGTCTTCATCGGCTCCCCGGCCCCCGACGACCTCGACGGGCTCCTGCAGCGCACCGTCGAACGCGCCCGCGACATGCTGGACGGCGACGCCGCCTTCCTGCTGCTCGCGACCGACGACGAGACCGAGCTAGAGGTACGGGCCACCACGGGCCTCCCCTCGGCCCGCCAGCGCTTCGCCCGCGTCCCCGTGGAAGCCGGCACCGGCCGTTACGCGTCGGCCCGCATGCCCGCCGTCCACGAGGACCTCACCGCCGTCCCCGGCGCGGTCCCGCTGCTGAACGGCACGGGAATGCGTTCGGTCGTCACCGTCCCGCTGAAGGTCGAGGGCCGCCTCACCGGGTCCCTGGGGGTCGCCGCCGAGGGCTCGGGCCGCTATTCGAACGAGGAGGCGCTCAGGCTGCAGTTCGCAGCCGACCGGATCGCCCTAGCCGTCGAGTCGGCCCGCCTCGGCGAGCTCGAACGCCTCCGCCGCGGGTCCCTCAGCTTCCTCGTGGAGGCCTCCGACCTGCTCGCCGGCACCCTGGACCGGGACCAGACGCTGGCCCTCATGGCACAGATGACCGTGCCGACGCTCGCCACCTGGTGCGCCGTCTACACGATCGCCGACCAGGCCTCCGACCCGTACCTCTCGTACGTCCTGCACGAGGACGAGGAGCGCATCGACGGCCTGAAGGACCTGCTGTCGCAGATCGCCCCGCCCGACCCGGTGCCGACGCCCGGTGCCCGCGTCTGGGCGGCACCGGCCCAGGCCGCCCACGACGCCGCCCTGCGCACCTCGATGCACGAGCTCGGCTACGGCTCCACACCCCTGTCGTCCGGCATCAGTACGACGCTGGCGACGGCGTCCGCCGTCGGCGGCGAGACCGTCGTCCTGCCGCTGGTCGCCCGGAACCGGGTGATCGGCATGCTGACACTGGGCAAGCCCACCGACGACCACTTCCGGCAGGAGATCCTGGAGCTCGCCGAGGACCTGAGCCGCCGGGCCGCGCTGGCCCTCGACAACGCCCGCCTGTACTCGGAGCGCATGGCGATCAGCCAGTCCCTCCAGCGCAGCCTCCTGCCACCTGGCCTGCCGCCCGTCCCCGGCGTCGAGGTCGACGTCATCTACCGCGCGGCCGGCGAGGGCAACGAGGTCGGCGGCGACTTCTACGACCTGTTCCCGATCCGGGACAACGCCTACGGCTTCGCCATCGGCGACGTCTGCGGTACGGGCCCGGAGGCCGCGGCGGTCACGGGCCTGGCCCGGCACGCGCTGCGGCTGCTCGCCCGGGAGGGCTTCGGCGGCCCCGCCGTCCTGGAGCGGCTGAACGCGGCGATCCTCGACGAGGGGGCCCGCAGCCGCTTCCTCACGCTCCTGTACGGCGAGCTGTGGCCGCAGGAGGACGGCAGCGCGGTCCTGAAGGTGGTCTGCGCGGGCCACCCGCTGCCGCTGCGGCTGCGCCAGGACGGCTCGGTGGAGCCCGCGGCCGAGCCGCAGCCGCTGCTGGGTGTCATGGAGGACCTGGAGCTGTACGAGCAGACGGTCACCCTGGACCCGGGCGACGTCCTGTTGTGCGTGACCGACGGTGTCACCGAACGCCGCGAGGGTTCCCGCATGTTGGGTGACGACGGCCTCGCGGCCGTTCTCCGCTCCTGTACGGGCCTGACGGCCGGCGCGGTCGCCGCGCGCGTGCTGCGTGCCGTGGAGCGCTTCGCGGCGGAGCCGGCGTCCGATGACATGGCCATCCTGGCGATGCGCATCCCGGAGCCGCACTGACGCCCGGGTATACGAAGAAGGCCCCCGCCGTGTGGCGGGGGCCTTCTTCCGTTGGGAGCCCCCAAACGGAATCGAACCGTTGACCTTCTCCTTACCATGGAGACGCTCTGCCGACTGAGCTATAGGGGCCTGTCGCTTCGAGGTTTCCCTCGCGGCAACGAGATAGATCATACCCCGAACGAGCGAGTACGCCTAATCGCCGACAGGGCAGTCCGAGCAGTACGGCAAGGACTCTGGCGGGGCCATCGGGGAATCGCGAGCACAACGCAGAAAAGCCCCGTACCTGACGGTACGGGGCTTTCCCACAATGATTGTTCGGCGGTGTCCTACTCTCCCACAGGGTCCCCCCTGCAGTACCATCGGCGCTGAAAGGCTTAGCTTCCGGGTTCGGAATGTAACCGGGCG
>NZ_JBIDCF010000007.1:0-382340 GCF_043204435.1 Streptomyces sp. NPDC047886 | reverse complement strand
GAGGCGTCAGACACCTCGATCAACAGCCCGGGGGCTTCGCTCGTTGCGCTTCACGGACCGTCACCCGATCGGTGGCCACATCGAAGAAGCTCAGTCGCCGGCGGAGACCGGAATCTCTCGGAGGCGGTCGCGCGCGGACAACCAGTGTGCCCCACGGGGGTGTCCACGCGACAGCGACGACAGCGCCCGTGGAGGCCCCGGACGACCGGTTCGCGGGCGGGTCCGGGTGAACAATCGCCGGGGAGAGCGGAACGGCCGGTTCGACGCGGCGTGAAGAACCGCGATCTGGTAAAGGACCAAGGCCGCACCTTCGCCCAAATGTTCGCCCGTAAAGTCTGATTTGGTATGCTTTGCAAGCGTGTTCGGGTGGGGAAACATCGAGCCGAATTGACCAGCGCAACGTAGCGCGGCCGGGTAAAAAGCCAGCTCAGGGGTATTGTTCAATTGTCGCGGGTTCTTCATTCTTGCGTGACGACATGTCCGCAGGACGGTGAATCACTCCACAGACACCCCCTGGCACGCCACCATGGGGGCCGCGGGTCCGACTCCAACCGGCCCGCACATCAAGAGGCATCTCAATGGCCTGAGTGCACCTTGCAGGGCCCCTCGCTCCGGCGGGGGGTCCCTGGTCGCGGCCGGCTCTCCCGTCCCGAACAAGGCTTTCGTGGCGCCGCGACCCATCTACGACATCTGTGAACAACCTCTGTCCGATGTTTCACTCGAAGTGGCAGTTGTGATCGATGTCACGGAGGCGGCCGGTCCGGATCACCCGGCACCCCCACACGCCAGTTCGCCTCCGGAAGCCCATGGCGCATACGTGTTCACCCCGGCGCCGCATGACCTCCGACGTGCCGGTACGGCGGCGGAGCCCTGGCGGGAGCCGGTCCCGGCCGGAACGGGGGCACGCATGGGCCGTGGCCGGAGTAGACCGGCCATAGGTCTCGTGGCGGCGACCTGGACGAGCGTCGCCGGGGAGATCCAGAACGAGAAGTGCTTCGCCGGCCGGACCGGATGGACCCAGCGGACGATGTAGTTGAGATCCAGGAGGAGTCGCGGCAGATCGGCGTCGGTCTCCTGTACGTACAGGCCGTGGACGGTGGCGTCGTGCCAGCCCATCGCCTCGAAGTCGGCGTCACTCCAGACGCTCTTCGTGAGACCCGACTCCTCGTGGCCACCGCCGCTGTTCATGGCCGCATCCAACCAGACCCCGTGCCTCGCCCTGTCTGCCGTACGCCTTCCGGGCGGCCGGAGGGACCAAGGTCCCGACCTCCGGGCTCTCGGCGACCCCAGCATGTGGTGTCGGCGTGTCGGATCTTCCCCAGATGTAGTGTGCGCGAGTCGGTTCGGCGTCAGTGTGCTCCTCCTCGCACACGGCCGAGGCAAGAGGGAATCCGGTGAGAATCCGGGGCTGCCCCGCAACGGTATGGGTCCTGTCGAGGACCTGAGCCCGATACCTGCCGGCGCCGGTCGCGCACCCCGTGCGGCCGGGTGCACTCCGGATGCCTCGTGGGAGGGCTGACGTGACACACATCAATGCCGTGGACTCGGTGACCGAGTACCTGGACCGCAGCGACTGGCGGGTCAACGCCAACGCGAACCAGGGTTACTCACTCGGCGGGCTCATCCTCAACACCGCGGGCAAGGTCGTCGCCAACTACTGGCTCGACCAGGTCTATCCCGGAGCCGTCGGGCACGCACACCGCGAAGGCGACCTCCACATCCACGACCTGGACATGCTCTCCGGCTACTGCGCGGGCTGGTCCCTGCGCACGCTGCTGACCGAGGGCTTCAACGGGGTGCCCGGACAGATCGACTCGGCGCCGCCCCGGCACTTCTCCTCGGCGGCCGGACAGATCGTCAACTTCCTCGGCACGCTGCAGAACGAATGGGCCGGCGCGCAGGCGTTCAGCTCCTTCGACACCTACATGGCGCCGTACGTCCGCAAGGACGCGATGACCTACACCGAGGTGTACCAGTGCATGCAGGAGATGGTGCACAACCTCAACGTGCCCTCGCGCTGGGGCACCCAGACCCCGTTCACGAACCTCACCTTCGACTGGTCCTGCCCGCCCGACCTGCGCGATCAGGTGCCCGTGATCGGCGGCGTGGAGATGGGCTTCGCCTACGGCGACCTCCAGGCCGAAATGGACCTGATCAACCGGGCGTACATCGAGGTGATGTCGGCGGGGGACGCCACAGGACGGGTCTTCACCTTCCCGATCCCCACCTACAACATCACCGAGGACTTCCCCTGGGAGAGCGAGAACGCGACCCGGCTCTTCGCGATGACCGCGAAGTACGGTCTGCCGTACTTCCAGAACTTCATCAACTCCGAGCTGGAACCGGGCATGATCCGCTCGATGTGCTGCCGCCTCCAGCTCGACCTCACCCAGCTCCTCAAGCGCGGCAACGGCCTGTTCGGCAGCGCCGAGCAGACCGGCTCCCTCGGCGTCGTCACCGTCAACTGCGCCCGCCTGGGGTACCTGCACGCGGGCGACGAAGCGGCCCTGTTCAGAGCGCTCGACCGGCTGCTGGAGCTGGCCAGGGAGAGCCTGGAGATCAAGCGGGTCACCGTCCAGGACCTGATCGACAGCGGCCTCTTCCCGTACACGAAGCGCTACCTGGGGACCCTGCGCAACCACTTCTCCACCATCGGCGTGAACGGGATCAACGAGATGATCCGCAACTTCACGCACGACGCGCACGACATCACCGCCCCTGAGGGCCACGCCCTGGCCCTGCGGCTCCTCGACCACGTCCGCGCGCGGATGGTGGACTTCCAGGAACAGACCGGCCACCTCTACAACCTGGAGGCCACCCCCGCCGAGGGCACCACCTACCGCTTCGCGAAGGAGGACCGCCGCCGCTTCCCGCACATCCTGCAGGCGGGCACGGAGACGAACCCGTACTACACCAACTCGTCCCAGCTGCCCGTGGGATGGACCGACGACCCCTTCGAGGCGCTGGAGCGGCAGGACGAGCTGCAGACGAAGTACACCGGCGGCACGGTCCTCCACCTGTACATGTCCGAGCGCGTCTCCACCGCCGAAGCCTGCCGGAAGCTGGTGCGCCGCTCCCTCGAACGGTTCTCGCTGCCGTACCTGACGGTCACGCCCACCTTCTCCATCTGCCCCCGGCACGGCTACCTGGCCGGCGAACACGCCACCTGTCCGACCTGCGCGGGCGACTGCGAGGTGTGGACCCGCGTCATGGGCTACCACCGGCCCGTCTCCTCGTTCAACATCGGCAAGAAGGGCGAACACGCCGAGCGCACGCACTTCACGGAACGGGCGACGCGCACGCACCTCACGGAACGGGCGACGGTTCCCGCGTGATCCGCATCGGCGGCTGGTCCCGGCTGTCCACCTGCGACTGGCCGGGCCGCCTCGTCACCACGGTCTTCTGCCAGGGCTGCCCCTGGCGCTGCGGCTACTGCCACAACCCCGGACTCCTCGACCCGCGAGCGGCGACGGCCACGCCCTGGGCGGACGTCGCCGCGCACCTCGCCCGCCGACGGGGCCTGCTGGACGGCATCGTGTTCTCCGGAGGCGAGCCACTCCTCCAGGAGGGCCTGGCCGACGCGGCACGGGCCGCCCGCGACCTCGGCCACGCCGTGGGCCTGCACACCGGCGGCGCCTATCCGCACCGGTTCCAGGCGTTGCTGTCCGCGGGGCTCCTCGACTGGGTGGGTTTCGACATCAAGGCCCACCCCGACGCCTACGACAGGATCACCGGCGTACGCAACAGCGCGACACCCGCCGGCCGCAGCCTGCGGATGCTGCGCGACTCAGGCGTGGCCCACCAGCTGCGTACGACCGTCGACCCGGCGCTCATGGACGACGGCGACGTCACCGCCCTCACCACATGGCTGGACCGCCAGGGGCTGCGCGACCACGTGTGGCAGGAGGCCCGCACCGGGTGACCCCGCCACCCGCCCCACCCGCCCCACCCGCGCCTCCACAGGCGCGGCTTCGGGGCGGCCAGGCGCCGCCGGCCCACGCCGTCCCGGCTCATGCGGCACCCAGAAGGGCCGCCGCCGCGTCGGCCCGCTTCATCGTCGCCAGGCGCTCCGGTGCGCGGCGGCGTCCAGGATAGGGTGAGCCGCGTGCGGGTGCTGCTGGTCGAGGACGATGAGAACCTCAGTTTCGGGGTGGCCGCCGCGTTGCGGGCCGCGGGTTTCGCCGTCGATGAGACGGCCGACCTGCCCCAGGCCGACGAAGCCCTGTTCGTCACCGCCTACGACTGCGCGATCTTCGACCGGATGCTTCCCTCCGGTGACGCCGCCGCGTACGTGGACGGGCTGCGCCGCAGCGGCCGGTCTGTGCCCGTGTTGTTCCTCACCGCCCGTGACACCGTCGCCGACCGGCTGGAAGGTTTCGCCAGTGGCGGGGACGACTACCTCGTGAAGCCCTTCGCCGTGCCGGAACTGATCGCGCGGGTGGGCAGTCTGTGCCGCCGCGCCGCGGTCGTCCGCCCGCCCGTGCACCATGTGGGCGACGTGGAGGTCGACACCGCCCGCAGGCATGTCCACCGGGGCGGGGTGCTGCTCGCTCTCACCAACCGCGAGTTCGCCGTCCTCGAAGTGCTGGCGGCCCGCGCCGACCAGGCGGTGTCTCGCGCGGAGCTGATCGAGAGCTGCTGGGATGAGATGGCGGAGCCGCAGTCGAACGTCCTGGAGGTCCTCATCTCCCAGCTGCGCCGCAAGCTGGGAGAACCGCAGCTGATCAGGACCGTACGGGGGATCGGATACCGGCTGGTGGCCGAGGAGCACGCGGTCGGCGAAGCAGGATGAGAACAGCCTTCTTCCGGCGTCGGTCCCGGCCGCTCACGCCCACGGCACGGGTCAATCGGCTGCGTCGCAGGATCACCGCGTTGTTCGCGTGCACCAGCGCCGTGGGCCTCGTCGCGATGGCCGTCTTCGCAGTGCACAGCGACGGTGTGCGGTGGCGTGAGCAGGTCGACCGGTCGATGGATGGGGACACGAGTTGGGCCTTGGGCCTGCTGGAGAGCGACGAGGACGGCCGGCTGGACACCACCGTGCTCGTTGAGACGATGGGAACCGCGTGCCCGCCGCTTTTCGTGCTCTGGGTGCCGTCCGACGCGGACGCGGATCCGGTGGTCGAACACGCCCCGCGCGAACCCTGTTCGGCTGTGAGTCCTGCGGTCGTGCGGGAGGCGGCGTACGCGGCCGTACGCGCAGGCGAGTCGACAGCCTTCGACCGGCGGGCAACCGATGGCGAGCCGGTGCGGGTGTTCGCCCTGCCGTACTATCCGCCGGACGCGTCCGAAGCCGAGAGGGCTGAGGGCGCCCTGGTGACCGTGGCGGAGACGACCGGACAGCGAGCCGACCACCGCAGGCTGACCTGGGCGGTGACGGTCGGCTGCGCCGTACTGGTGCTGCTGTCGGCCGCGGTCGGGCACCTGCTGTCCGGACGGGCGATCCGGCCCGCGCTGGCCGCACTGGGTCAGCAGGAGGCGTTCCTCGCCGACGCCGCGCACGACCTGCGGACCCCGGCCGCGTCGCTGCGGACGCTCGCGGAGACCGCGCTGCGCGGTGAGACGGACAGTGATGACGTGCACCGGCGCACCTTGCGGCTGGCGCAGCACATGGGCCGGCTCGTCGACGGGCTACTGACCCGGGCCCGGCTGATGTCCGGTACGGCGAGCCTGGCGCCCCAGCCGCTGCGCCTGGACCAGATCGCGGAGGCGGTGGTCGAAGACGCCCCGAGGCGGGGCCACCGCGTCACGGTCGACGCGGAGGAGACGGTCGTGGTCGCCGACCCCGACCTGGTCCGCCGGGCCGTGTCCAACCTGCTGGGCAACGCCCTCGCCCACGGCCACGCGCCAGGGGAGCCGGCGGACGTCCACATCACCGTCGCACGGGACGGCACCGTGACGGTCGACGACGCAGGGCCGGGGCTGCCCCCCGAGGTGGCGGGCGCCCTGTTCGAACGTTTCCGTAGCGGATCGGGGTCCACCGGTCTCGGCCTGTCCATCGCCTCATGGGTCGCCCACGCCCACGGCGGAACCCTTACCGCCGCACGGAGCGAACGCGGCGGTGCCCGCTTCGTGCTGAGCCTGCCGACGCGGGGCTGACCCCTCGGGGCGCAGGTCAGGCCCACGAGCAGACCGGGCTTCATCAAAACCTCAGCATGGCGCCGGGATGCTTCCCGCGAACCGAACATGGGAGCACCCCGTTGAATCACGCAGCAATCCGCCGTCACGCCCTCGTCGTCACCATGGCCGTCCTCGGCTCGGCGTCACTCGCCGCCTGCACGGCGTCGGGGACGGGGGCGGCCCCGGACCGGCCGAGGACATCGGCCGCTCCCGCCGATCTCGCCACCCGCCCTGAGCTCAGTCCCTTCTACAGCCAGAAACTCAAGTGGTCCGCCTGCGGGGACTTCCAGTGCGCCGAGCTCACCGTCCCCATGGACTACGCGCACCCCGGCACCGGCAAGACGTTCGTCCTGCCGGTGGCGAAGGCCGTCACCGCGGACCCGGACCGGCGCATAGGGTCACTCGTCTACAACCCGGGCGGGCCCGGCCAGCCCGGCGTGCAGTCCCTCAAGGACGGTATGGCCGAGTCGATCAGCAAGAAGGTGCGCGACCGCTTCGACATCGTCTCCTTCGACCCGCGTGGCGTCGGGGCGAGTTCGCCCGCTCTGACGTGCGGCGACGAAGACACCGAAAACACCGAAGACACCGAGGACACCGAGGACACCGAGGACACCGAGGACACCACGTCGGCGGAGCAGCCGCTCTATCCGAAGACCGAGGCCGACCGCAGGAGCGTGCTGGCTGGAGCACAGGCCGCGGCCGACGCGTGCAGGAAGGGCAGCGGCCCGCTCCTGCGGCACGTCGGCACGCCGGACGCCGCCCGGGACATGGACGTGCTGCGCGCCGCCCTCGGCGACCAGAAACTCACGTACATCGGCTGGTCGTACGGCACGAGCCTGGGCACGTCCTACGCCGAGCAGTTCCCGCGCAGGGTACGTGCCCTGGTTCTGGACGGAGCGATAGACCCCTCCCTGGACTGGTCCGAGCGCACGACGAGCCAGGCCGTCGGTTTCCGGCGGGCCGTCGACGACTACGCCACCCACTGCGCGGACATCGCGGGAGACAGCTGCCCCGGCAGCACGCCCAAGGAGATATCCGCTCTGATCGACGGCCTGTACAAGCGGACGGAGCGCCAGCCGCTCCCGGTCGACGGTGACGAGTACGGACTCGACGCCACCATGCTGCTCAACGCCATCACGGACTCGATGTACACACCCGAGGACCAGTGGCAGGACCTCTCCGAGGCGCTGCGGGACGCGGCCGACGGAGACGGGACGAAGATGGCCGCCCTGCCGGAGGAACCGGTCACGGAGACGGAGGACTCCCAGCCGTCCGGACCCGCCGAGCCCTCGGGCGACCCCGGGACCGGCCCCGCCGACGGGTCCGACCAGGCGGGCGACGACGGCGGGGTGCCCGCCGACAACAGCGAGGCCGTGCTCCAGGCCGTCAACTGCCTGGACACGCCCCACCCGCGCGACGACCAGCCGTACTGGGACGCGCTCGAAACCGCCGACAAGGCTGCCGGCGTCTACGGCACTTCGGGTATGACCAGCGCCCTGACCTGCAAGGGATGGCCCGAGGGCACGATGAAGCCGCACAAGGTCAAGGCCGACGGCGTTCCCCCGGTGCTGGTGGTGGGAACCACCGGTGACCCGGCCACCCCGTATGAGGAGGCCGTGAGTCTGGCCGGCCAGTTCCCCGGCGGCATGCTGCTGACGTACGAGGGCCTTGGGCACACGGCCTACGGCCGCAGCAACGCCTGCGTCACGAACGCCGTCGACGGTTATCTCCTCGGACTGAAGAAGGTGGCTTCCGGCACCACCTGCTGAGGCGGCCTCCTTCCGGTGCCGCAACTGCTCACACCCGGACGACGGGGACGTGGGGACGCCTGCTCCAGCAGGTCCGGGCCGCGGCGGATGCGGCGGGTGAGACCGACGGGGGCATCTCGGTCGACTCCACCATCGTGCGGGCGCGGTTCCGGGGCGACCCGGCGGGGCTCACCGGTCGTACGGGGCGCCCCAGTCCCAGGACTGGTACATGGCGTCGGCGAACGTCGCCGCCAGTTTGTGCTCACCCGTCGGGCCCGGGTGGGTGCCGTCGTAGGTGTCGGCGTCGATGTCGTACGCCTCCGGCGGCGAGGCCAGGAGCAGCGGGGACGACGCCTCGTCCAGGTCCGCGACCGTCTTGGCGAGGAGCTCGTTGAAGCGGGCGCACTCGGCGGCGAACGGGGCGTCCTCACGGGCGCGGACATTGGGGATGACCGGCAGCAGCACCGCCCGGACGCGGGGGTTCGCGGCGCGCGCCCCGGCGACGAACGCGCGCACGTTCTCGGTGGTCTGCTCGCTGTTCGTGTAGAAGCCCAGGTCTATCAGGCCCAGCGACACGAGCAGGACGTCCGCCTTCGCCGACCGGACCGCCTCCCGGATCAGCGGCGCCATGTGCAGCCAGCCCTCGCCCCAGCCGGCCAGGTGGGCGCGGGCGCGGGCCGGGAAGTCCGGGTCGGCGTACGCGTGCGAGACCGGCGCCTCGGCGTGCTTGTCGTACAGCTCGGTGCGCGGGCCGACGATCGCGTACGGGCCGCCGAACGTGGCGTTCAGGTGCTGCCACATCCGGTAGCGCCAGGTGTACTCGCCCGCGCTTCCGATGGTCATGGAATCGCCGACGAACATGAACCTGGGACGCATGGGCGCCATCATCGCCGACCGGGGCCCGGAAACGCGATGTGACCATGGACACTGGGAGGCATGCTCTCCCTGCGCACGGCGTTCCCGACGCCCACGGCTCGTACGGCACGTACCTCCCTCGGGGCTGCCCTGGTCGCGGGCGCCATGCTCTGCGCCGCCGCCGCGCCCGCCACGGCCGCGCCCGGCGCGGACGACGGGTTCACCATCAAGGACCCGCGCGTCACCGAGTCCAGCGGCCTCGCCGCCAGCCGTGCGCACCCGGGCGTCTACTGGACCCACAACGACCAGGACGAGCCGCGTGTCTTCGCCGTCGACTCCCGGACCGGCGAGACCGTCGCGACGGTCACCCTGCGCGGGGTCGGCAAGCCCCGCGACATGGAGGCCATCCAGGTCGGCGGCGACGGCCACGTGTACGTCGGCGACATCGGGGACAACCTCAACGGCTCCTGGGACCATGTGTGGATCTACCGCTTCCCCGAGCCGAAGCAGCTCCGCGACCAGACCGTGGACGCCACGCAGTACGTCGTGAAGTACGCCGACGGTCCGCGCGACGCCGAGGCGCTGCTCGTGCACCCGAAGACCGGGCGCGTCTACATCGCCTCCAAGAACGAGGACGGCGGCGGCCTGTACGAGGGGCCGGAGAAGCTGACCACGGGCGGCACGAACGTGTTCCGGCGCGTCGGCGATGTGCCCTGGGTGACGGACGGGGCGTTCTCGCCCGACGGGAAGCGGCTGGTGCTGCGCAGCTACTTCAGCGCGCGGGCGTACGCGTGGGAGAACGGGCGGCTCGGCGCCGACGAGCGCGTCAGGGCGCCGATCCAGGGGCAGTCGGAGTCCGTCACGTACACGGCGGACGGGTCGGCGCTGATGTTCGGCACCGAGGGCGAACAGAGCGAGGTCGTACGGGTGGAGGCGCCCGGAGCGGGCCCCGGAGCGGGCCCGGACGCGGGCGCGTCACCGGGCGGCGCCGACACGGGCGGCGCGGGCGGCGCCAGCGGCGGCGGTGACGACGGCGAGGGCGGCAGCGGGCCGATCGTGGTCGGGCTGATCCTGCTCGCGGCCGTCTTCGGGCTCGGCTTCCGGCGGAGGAACAGGGGCGGCGGCGGCTCCTAGGCGGCGGCTCCTAGAGCGGGGGACGTGGCCCCACCGGGTCGGCCCTGAGGGTGACGGGCGGCGCGCCGTCGTGCGGCGTGGACGGGCGGGCCGGTGGTCATGCACCGTAGGAGGTCGCCGGACGGCGGGCGGGCCGGTGGACGTTCACCGCGCCACGCGTGTCCCACGACCGGGGACGCGCCGACCCCGCCGCAGGATCACGGAGAACGGGGGCAAGCATGTTGACGGAAACGGTGTTCCGGTCCGACGACCTGCCGAGAGAGGACCGGTTCGACGCGTGGCGGGAGTGCGCGAGCCGGACGATGGCACCGATGGAGATCACCAGCGCGCACGCGGCCGACTTCATGGCGCACCAGCGGCTGCTGCGGCTCGACACGCTGTCGGTGTGGCCCGTGACGGCGCACGCGGGCCGGTACCGGCGGACGCCCAAGCTGATACGGAGGTCCGACCCGGAGCTGTACCACCTGACCCTGGTCATGCCCGGAAGCGGCCCGCTGGACGTGACCTACGTGCGGCGGGAGATCGTGCACCGCCCCTACGACCTGTACCTGCTGGATCTGTCCCGGCCCTGTGACGTCGACTCCGGCGACGAGCGGTCCCCGGTGAGGGCGATCGGAGTGGAGATCCCGAAGGTCCTGCTCCCGCTGGCGGGAAGCCGGGGGCTGGACGGGTTGCTCGGGCGGCGGATGCCGGGGGACAGGGGGTTCGGCGCGCTCCTGGCGCAGTTCCTCACCCGGCTCAGCACGGAGAGCAGCCCCTACCGGCCCTCCGACGCGCCACGGCTGAACACCGTGCTTGTCGACCTGCTGTCCGGGCTCGTCGCCCACGAACTCGACGCGGAGCGGGCACTGCCCGCCGAGACACGGGAACGGAACCTGGTGGTGCGCGTCCGCTCCCACATCCACCGGCACCTGCACGACCCGGAGTTGACACCCCGGACGATCGCCGCGGCGCATCACCTCTCCGTACGCCAGCTGCACCGCCTGTTCGAGGACGAGAACGTCACGGTGGCGGGCCTCATCCGGGACCTGCGGCTGGAACGGGCCCGACGCGACCTGGCCGATCCCGACCTGCGCGACACGCCGGTGCACGCGGTCGCCGCCCGGTCCGGTTTCACCGCGCCCGCCCACTTCAGCCGGGCCTTCCGCGCGGCCTACGGCACATCGCCGAGCGAGTTCCGGCGGCTGGCACGGCACGGCGGCGACGGCGCGCGTCGTCAACACCCTGTCACCGGTCATCAACGACAGGCCGGCCCCGCTGCGGAAGGCTCGGTCGCGGAGGAACCGACGGCGGCATGACGCGCCTCCGCCACGCCGGACCGGCAGTGGCCGGCGGCCCGGGTGCCTGCCGCTCGACACCTCCGTGCCCGACCCACCACGAGCGAGAGGTTCCCTGATGCGCAAGCGGAGCACACCGCGTACCCGACTGGCCGGCGGCGTCCTCACGGCAGTGGCCGTCGCCGGACTCGCCCTGCCGGGTACGGCGTACGCGGCAGGCGGCAGCGCAGGCGGCGCGCCCACCGTCCGTGCGGCGGCCGGCGATGCCGGTACGGCGGCGGCGTGGCGCACGATCAGCACCTACCGGACGGCGGTCACCTGCCAGGCCGCCAAGCTGCAGTTGGAGCTGAGCACCCCGTGGGTCCTGCGGTGCCAGGCCGCCGGGGTCTTCACCCACCACCTCCAGCGGTACTCCTGAGGCGGACGCGGCGGCCGTCATGTGAGGGCCAGGGCCGGGCGGGGGCGGTGCGCGCCCCGTCCGGCCCTGGCCCCGCCCGGCCCTCCGCCCGGTCCGGTACTCGGCCCCGCCCCGGCACCGGCTCCGCCGGTGGCTCAGACCAGCGCGTAGACGTACAGGGGCTTGTCCATGAGCTTCCAGGGGCTGAAGGCGGTCACCGACTCGCTGCCCTTGCCGCCCTTGGCGCGCGCGCTCTGCACGCGGATGTGTGATCCGTCGCGCGAGCCGATCGTGGCCAGCCCGGTCGAACCCCAGAGGTCGCGGCTGACATCCCTGACCCACAGCCGCACCTGCACGTGCTTCTTACCGTTGATCATCTTGCCGCAGGCCTGGTAGGTGACCCGGGTGAACCGGCTTTCGACGGTGTGCTTCTGGCAGTCCACCCGTGCGATCGCTGACTTGGCCTTGCCTGCCGCGTGTGCTGTTCCGCCCGTGACGGCGACGCTGCCGAGCCCCAGCATCATCATGGCCGCCGTGATCGCGATTCCCCGTTTCGTCCTCATCTGCTCTCTTTCTGTGCGGTTCTCGACCGGGCGCGGCGTCCGGCAGGTCGGCGCCGGACCGCTCTCCCCTGGCTCCCTCCAGCCTGCCGGGGATCGCGTCGGAGCGCGTTGATCATGGGTGCCGTGGGGTTGACGATCCGTGCCCGCCCCGCCCGCGCCCGGTACTCGGCCCCGCCCGGTACTCGGCCCCGCCTCGCTCCCGACCCCTGCCCCCGTCGGCGTGTCAGGGGGCGCAGGTGACGGTGGGGCCGTTGAGCATCGCGCCCGACACCTGCTGGCCGCGCGGCGTCCAGTAGCCCAGCTTGGACACGATCGTCGAGCACGCCCCGGCGGGCAGGGTCACATGGACGGTGACGGTGGCCGGGCGGCCGGGCTGGAGGTCGGTGAGCGCGCAGTCCAGGGCGTGCGCGCCGCGCGCGGTCGACGGATAGGCGCCGGTCAGCGGGTTGACGCAGCGTACGTCGGTCGAGACCAGCCGGATGCCCGACCCCTCGTCGCCGATGAGCCCGAGCCGTGCGCTGCCGTCGCCGTCGGCGCTCACGCGGGACACCGTGTACGTGAGCGCGGCGGTGGTGCCGGGGCGCAGCGCGCCGGAGTCGACGGCGACACGGTGCGTGGGTTCGGGCTTCTCCACGGTGAGCGTGAAGGTGCCGCGCACCTGTCCGGTGAGCGTCCGCGACGCCGGGGTGTCGGCACCGGGCTCCACCCGCACGGTGGCCGTGATCTCGTACGTGCCAGGGCCGGGGTACTCCGCCCGGCCGCCGAGTTCGCCCTCGGCGGCGACGGTCCTGTCCCGGTCCTTCTGCCGCGCGGTCCAGGTGCCGGAGGTCGCGCAGTGGCAGACGGCCGGTGCCGTCACGGTCATGGACGGCCCGGCGGCGGTGACGCACAGCCCGACGTCGGTGCCGCCCTCGATGGCGGCGGCCGGCACGCAGTGGGTGCTGGTGGCGGTGGCGGGCGGGGCGTCCGCTGCCGGGGCGGTGCCCGCCGTCGCCGTCCACAGCAGGGCGGCGACAGCCACCGTCGTGATCGTTCCGAGAATTCCGCGACGCACCGCGTGCCTCCTGTGTCCGGGCTTGGGCTCCGAAGCCGATGCTGCGCGAGGCGGACGTCGCGCGCGCGTCGGGCGGGGCGGCCACTGGCCCGTCAGGAGGGTTCTTCACCCGAGGGGGTGCGTGGGTGGGTGGGCCCGCGGAGGGGGGATGCGGGCCCACCCGGTCACGGAGCGGGGGATGCGGGCCCCGCCCGGTCACGGAGCGGGGGATGCGGGCCCCGCCCGGTCACGGTCCGGTCGCCGTGGCGGTTACTGCTTGCACTCCTTCCAGGCGAGCCGGTAGATGGTCTTGATGTCGCCGTCCGTCGAGTCCATGGCGATGAAGCTGTTGGTCTTCGTCGGGTCCGACGTCCCCGCCGAGACCCGCAGCTCGGTGTTGATGTTGAAGTTGCGCTTCACGCCACAGGGCGCCCAGACGAGCTGGCCCCAGTCGGTCTGGTCGGTCGCCTGCCAGTTGTTGTCGTACGGCCCGCTGAACGGGTGCGACTTGGCCGCCGTGTCGGGCGAGCCCTGGAAGTAGTACGACGCCTTCTGCACGGCGGTCGCGCCGCGCTCCAGGTGCGCGAAGCCCCGGTAGTCGGCGCTCGCGACGGCGTAGGTGAAGCCGTGCGGGACGTGCACGATCAGGTTGAGCTGGCAGTTCTTGCGGAAGTCGGTCGGCTTCGCGCCGATGCCCACCTGCGCGAGGTAGTCGCTGTACGTGACGGTGAAGGCCGTGTTGTCGGGGGCGACGGCGACGGCGGCCGTACCCGCGGGGCAACCCGAGCCGTTGACCGTCGCGACCTCGATGACGATCTTGTCAGGCGGGGCGACGATGCCGCTCGGGGCGGCGCCGGCGGAGCCGGGTGCGAGCAGGGTGGAGGCGAGGGCGGCGGCGGTGGCGCCGCCGATGGCGATGTGTCCGCGTCTGGACATGGAGCTCCGTTCGGTTGCCGGTCGAAGTGGGGGGTCCAACCGAGATGGGCCCAGAATGGGCGTGAACATGTCAAACATTCAAACGGTTCGGGCCGATCGGACCGTTCGGACGGTCCGGCCGGACCGATCTGTCCGGCCGTTCGACGCTACGGATGGTAGAGACCGCCGGGTGAGCTGGATAGGTCGCTAATCGGCCGTGGACGCGGGCGACGCGAAGGGGCCCGACCCCGACGGGCCGGACCCCTTGGTGTGCGTGTGCGTACGGGTTACAGCTTCTCGATGACGTAGTCGACGCAGGCCGTCAGCGCCTCGACGTCCGCCGGGTCGACCGCCGGGAACATCGCGATCCGCAGCTGGTTGCGGCCCAGCTTCCGGTACGGCTCGGTGTCCACGATGCCGTTGGCGCGCAGCACCTTAGCGACCGCCGCCGCGTCGATCTCGTCCGAGAAGTCGATCGTGCCGATGACCTGCGACCGCTTGGCCGGGTCCGACACGAACGGCGTCGCGTACTTGGACTCCTCGGCCCAGCCGTACAGCGTCCGCGACGAGGTGGCGGTGCGGCGCACCGCCCAGTCGAGGCCGCCCTGCCCGTTGATCCACTTCAGCTGCTCGTTCAGCAGGAACAGCGTGGACAGCGCCGGGGTGTTGTACGTCTGGTTCTTCAGCGAGTTGTCGATCGCCGTCGGCAGCGAGAAGAACTCCGGGACGTGCCGGCCCGAGGCGTGGACGGCGCGGGCGCGCTCCACGGCGGCCGCCGAGAACACGCCGATCCACAGGCCGCCGTCCGCCGCGAACGACTTCTGCGGGGCGAAGTAGTAGACGTCCGTCTCGGTGATGTCGACCGGGAGGCCGCCCGCACCGGACGTCGCGTCCACCAGCACGAGCGCGCCCTCGTCGGCGCCCTCGACCCGCTTGACGGGCGCGGCGACACCGGTGGAGGTCTCGTTGTGGGTGAAGGCGTACACGTCGACGCCCGCTTCGGCGCGCGGCTCCGGGTGCGTGCCGGGCTCGGAGGAGATCACGGTCGGCTCGGCCAGCCACGGCGCCAGCTTCGCGGCCTTCGCGAACTTGGACGAGAACTCGCCGAACGACAGGTGCTGCGACTTCGACTCGATCAGCCCGTGCGTCGCGATGTCCCAGAAGGCGGTGGAGCCGCCGTTGCCGAGGATCACCTCGTAGTCGTCGGGGAGCGAGAACAGGTCACGTACGCCCGCACGGACCTCGCCGACCAGGTTCTTGACCGGAGCCTGTCGGTGGGAGGTTCCGAGGAGGGACGTGCCGGTGGCGGCCAGGGCCTCCAGCGCCTCCGTACGCACCTTGGAGGGGCCCGCGCCGAAACGGCCGTCGGCGGGCTTGATGTCAGCGGGAATCTGGATCTCAGCCACGGCTCGGAGCCTAATGCCTCGCGGACACGGCAGCGGACCGTGTCCGTCCGGTGAGACGTGGGAATGAGACGCACAGGAGCGCGCCACGGGGTGTCTGTCCGGCAACACCCGCCGGACATCCCCCAGGGGGCGCGCCCCCGCCCCGCCCGGGCCCGCCCCCCACCGGGCCCGGGCCCGGCCCGCCGCGCCGGGCCCGCCCGCCGTCCCGCGCCGGACGCGCCGGACGTGCGGGACGTGCGGGACGTGCCGGACGTCAGCCCAGCCGTACCGGCAGCTCGAACAGGTCGTTCTGCGTCACCACCGGCTTGTTGCGCAGCTCCGACGCGGGTACCGCGAGCCGCAGCGCCGGAAAGCGCCCGTACAGCGCGGGCAGCGCCACCCCCGCCTCCAGCCGCGACAGCGCCGCACCCGGGCAGACGTGCGGACCGTGCCCGAAGGAGATGTGCCGGTTCGGCGAACGGGTGATGTCGAACACGCCCGCCGACGGGCCGTGCTGCCGCTCGTCGCGGCCTATGGCGGCGTACGACACGATCAGCGCGTCCCCCTTCGGGAGCACCCGCTCACCGACCTTCACGTCCTCGGTCGCGAAGCGGATCAGCACGTGGGACGTCGGCGTCGACCAGCGCAGCGTCTCCTCCACCACCGCGTCCCAGCCGACCCGGCCCGAGCGGACCAGCTCCAGCTGGTCGGGGTGGGTGGAGAGGTTGACGACGGCGTTGACGATCAGGGAGATGGTGGTCTCGTGACCGGCCGCCACCATCAGCTGGAGGGTGGAGACGATCTCCTGGTCGGTCAGCCGGTCGCCGTCATCGGACGCGGCGATCAGCGCGCTGGTCAGGTCGTCGCCCGGGGCGGACCGCCGGTCCGCGACCACCTTCGCCATCATGGCCGCCAGCTCGCCCAGGGTCGCCACGACCTCCTCGGGAGGGGTCTGCGTGGAGAAGAACCGGTCGAACAGCACCTTCAGCCGGGGATGGTCGGCCGCGTCGATCCCCATGAGGTCACTGATCACATACATCGGCAGCGGGTAGGCGAACGCGGCCTTGAGGTCCACCGTCGCGTCCGGCCCGTGCGCCGCCAGGCCGTCCAGCAGGCCGTCCGTCAGCTCGGTGATCCGCTCCCGCATCCGCTCCACCCGGCGCGGTGTCAGCGCCTGGGCGACCAGACTCCGCATGCGGCGGTGGTCCGCACCGTCCACGGTGAGCATCGAACGGCCCGGGTTGGCGAGCCCGATCAGCGGCCAGTCCGCCGGTATCTCGCCGCGCCGCCAGGCACCCCAGACATTGATGTCCTTGACCAGGCGCTTGTCCGTCAGCAGGTCACGGGCCTCCGCGTGGTGCGTCACCGCCCACACCGGGACCCCGCCGGGCAGCACGACGCGGGCGAGCGGACCCGCCGCGCGCAGGCGCGCCGACTCGCCGTCGAGGTCGGTGACGAACGGGTCGAGGACGAGGGGCTCGGCCGCGTCGGGCTCGGTCGCATCGGCCTCGGTCGCATCGGGCTCGGTCTCATCGTGCTCGGTCATGCGGTGCCTCCGACGGCGGAAGTGGGAGTGAAGGTCACGGGCAGTTCCGTCAGGCCGCGCAGCCACGGCGACGGCCGGCGGGTCAGCGAGCCGGCCGGTACGGCGAGGTCGATGTCCGGCAACCGGTCCAGCAGCACCTCGATGGCGGTGCGCGCGATGACCTCCGCGATCTCCTGGGCGGGGAACGGGCAGCGGTGCTCGCCGTGCCCGAAGGAGAAGAAGGCGCTGTTGCCCCCGGTGAGCACGGAGTGGTCGACCCGGACCTGCGGGTCGGCGTTCGCGGCGGCCAGCCCGAGGAGCAGCAGGTCCCCGGCTCTGATGTGCCGCCCGCCGATGCGGGTGTCGCGCGACGCCCAGCGGCCGGCCACGTTCTGGGTGGGCGTGTCGGCCCACAGCACCTCGTTCATGGCCTCGCCGACGCTGTGCCGCCCGCCGAACAGGGAGGCCGCGAACCGCTCGTCGGTGAGCATCAGGCGCAGCGAGTTGCCGATCCAGTCGGCGGTCGGCTGGTGGCCGGCCGCCATCATCACCATCAGGTCCTGCGCGATCTCGTCCACCGTGAACCCGGACGGGTCCGCCAGCATCCGCGACACCACGTCGTCCCCCGGCTCGGCCTGCTTCGCGGCGAGCAGCCCGTACATCGACTCGGCGAGCAGCCGCTGACCCGCGAGCGCCCGCTCCCGGCCGTCGATCATGTCGTTGAGGGCGGTGACGAGCGACGGGCCCTGCTCGTCGGGGACGCCGTAGATCTTCACCAGGACGCGCACCGGCAGCAGGGTGGCGTACTGGGAGACGATCTCCGTCTCGCCCTTGCCGCAGAACGCGTCGATGAGCCCGTCCGCGTACTCCTCGGCGTACCGGCGCAGCGTGAACGGGTCCACGGACTCCAGCGCGTCGCCGATCATGGCGGCCCGCCGGCGGTGCCGCTCTCCGACGGTGTAGAGGATGGACGGCTGCTTGCGCCCGATCATCGGCAGCAACGGCCAGTCGTCGGGGATGCGGTCCCACTGGTTCCACAGGTCGGAGTCCCGGCTGAAGAGCTCCGGGTCGCCGGTGACCTGGTGCAGTTCCCGGTAGTCGAGCACGAGCCAGGCCGGGACGTCCCCGTCGAGTACGACGGGGGCCACGGCCCCGTGCTCGCGGCGCAGTTCGCGGTAGAGCTCGGCCGGGTCGGCCCACCGGGGTCCGGACAGGGGTACGGCCCCGGGTGGGTGCGGGTACGGGTGCGGGGCCCCGGGCGGGGGCGCGGCGGCGGTCATGTTGTGGACTCCTGGAAGAGGCTCTGAAGGTGCTCGACGAGCGTGACCAGCACGTACTTGCTGGACGAGCGGTCGCGGGCGTCGCACTCGACCAGCGGGACGCGGTCGGCGAGATCGAGCGCCTCGCGGATCTGCCGCTCGGTGTGGGCGGGGCCGCCGAAGTCGTTGCAGGCGACGATGAACGGGGTGCCGTGGTGCTCCAGGCGGTCGATCGCGTACCACGAGTCGGCCAGCCGACGGGTGTCGACCAGGACGACGGCCCCGAGGGTTCCCGAGAACAGCCGGTCCCAGAGGAACCAGAACCGCTCCTGGCCGGGGGCGCCGAAGAGATAGAGGACGTTGTGGGCGTCGAGGGTGATCCGGCCGAAGTCGAAGGCCACGGTCGTGGCGGTCTTGGCGCCCACCTGCGCGGTGTCGTCCACGCCCTCTCCCGCCCGCGTCATCGTCTCCTCGGTGTTGAGGGGGCGGATCTCGCTGACGGAGCGGACGAGGGTGGTCTTGCCGACCCCGAACCCGCCCACCACGACGATCTTCAGACCGTTGTCGGCGGTGCGGCGCAAAGGGGTGCGTTCAGAGATTGCGGAGGCCAACGAGCACCTGCTCCAGGATGTCGGGATCGGGGAGGACGTACGCGGCCGAGGACCGGATCCGGGGGTGCCGGGCGCTGATCCGGCCCGTACCGAGCAGGTCGGACAGCAGGATGCGCACGATGCCGACCGGCAGGGCCAGCTCCGCGGCGATCTCGACCACGGCCGTGGGGCGTTCGCACAGCCGCAGGATCGCGGCGTGCTCCGACTGCATGCCCGGCACCGGATCGGACTCGGCGACCACGAGCGTCACCAGGTCGAACGGTGAGTCCGGGCCGGAACGGGTACGTCCGCCGGTGAGGGTGTAGAGCCGGTCGGGGGACTCGTCCCGGGCGCTCACGCGGTACGGGGCTCGGCGCCGAGGTGTTCGCCGAGCTGCTCGACCAGTTCACTCATGTTGTGCCCGATCAGACCGACGTCGGAGTCCTCCGCCGCGACGACCGCGAGATGGGCTCCGTCACCGGCCTCCACGATCAGCAGCACACCCCCGTAGAACTCGGCCATCGCCGACCTGACGCCGCCGCTGCCGTCGCCGAACTCCATGGAGGCGCCGTGGGACAGGCTCTGGATACCGGCCGCGATCGCCGCGAGCTGGTCCGCCTGGTCGACGGAGAGCTCCGGCGTACGGCACAGCTTGAGGCCGTCCCGGGACAGGACAAGGGCGTGGCGGGCGCCGGGAGTGCGCTTGAGGAGCCCTGCGAGGAGCCAGTCGAGCGTCTCGTCGGTGGTGCCGGTGGCGGTCATCGGGGAGTGCCCTCCGTGCTGGTGCGTATCGCTTGGCGAAAGCTGCTGAAACGGTCCGCCGCGCCCGGGCGGGCGGGAGCCGGCGAGGGCGGGGGCGGCGCGGCCGGCGCCCCGCCGGGGTGGGCGGCGGCCAGGGTCATGCCCCGGCGACGCCTGGGCAACCCGCTCTCCCCGACGTCGGGCAGGGGCGCCCGGGTCGGCACGGCATCGCTCGTGGCGCGGGCCGGGGCCCCGGCCGGGGTTCCGGCTTCAGCGGGTGCGGGGGTGGATGCGGATGCGGTGGCGGTGGCCTGGGTCCCGGCTGCGGGGGCGGATGCGGGGGCGGTGGCCTGGGCCCCGGCTCCGGTCTGCGCCCCGGCTCCGGTCTGCGCCGGGGCCTGGGCCTGTGCCGGGACCGGGGCCTGGGAGGGCGCGGGGTGGGCGTCGGCGCCGGTCCCGGTCCCGGCGTGGGAGCCGTGCCGCGGTTCCGGCGAGCGGAGTTCGTGCTTCTCCGGCGAGCGGTCGTCGGGGCGCGACCGGACGATCAGCTCCTGGGGGAGCAGCATGAGGACGCCGGTGCCGCCGCGGGCGGACGGCCGGAAGGACACGGTCAGTCCGTGCTTGCGGGCGATGCGGCCGACGACCGCGAGGCCGAGCCGGGTGCCGGACAGCCCGGCCAGGTCGGGCACCTCCGCGCTGACGGCGCGTTCGGCGCGGCGCAGCCGGCCCTCGCTCATGACGAGGCCGCTGTCCTCCACGCTGATCACGACACCGGCCGGGACCTCCTCGATGTACACATGGACCTCGGCGGTGGGCGGGGAGAAGTTCGCCGCGTTGTCGAGGAGTTCGGCGAGCGCGTGCATCACGCCCTCGGCGGCGTGACCGGCGACGGCGACGGTGCTGCTGGAGTGCAGCCGAACCCGCTGGTACCCGGCGATACGGCCCATCGCGCCGCGCAGGATGGACTCCATCACGATCGGCTTGCCCCAGCGGCGGCCGGAGCGGGCACCGGTGAGCACGGCCACGGAGTCGGCCAGCCGGCCCGCCTGCGCGGTGCGGTGGTCGAGGTGGAGCAGGTCGGTCAGTACGTCCTCGTCGGTGTGCCGGTGCTCCATCGCCCGCAGGTCGGCGAGCATGCTCGTGGCCAGGGCCTGCATGCGGCCGGCGGCGTTGGCGCAGGCGGCGACGGCGGCGGCACGGCCGCTCTCGCTGCGGGCGGCGTCCGCGCGGGCGCGAGCCGCCTCGTCGCGTGCCCGTCCGGCCTCCGCGCGGGCGTGTTCGGCCTCCGCGCGTGCGGCTGCGGACGCGGTGTGCGCCCGGTCCGCGTCGGCGCGGGCGGTGCCCACCTCGGCGCGCAGCGCGTTCGCCTCGATGTGGGCCTCCGCGCGGGCCAGGGCACGGGCCGCTTCGACGGCGCGCGCGGTCTCCGCCGCCGTGCCCGCCTGCTCGGCGCGGAGCCGGCGTACGACGCCCAGCGCGTACGCCGCCGTGGTGACGGCCGCGGTGAGCAGCAGGGCGGCCGCGCCGGAGCCCCACGCCAAGGGCGTCCGTACGGGCGGGGGAGCGGCGGCCACGGCTCCCATGGAGAGGAGGGCGGTTACGGCCGCCGTTAACAGCAGGGCCGTGGCGGTCGGCCGGACGGACCAGTGAGAGGGGCGCAAATCGTCAGTCCTCGGGCAGGAAGGGTAACTGGAGCCATAAGTTCCCGGGCAATTCCTGGCCACTATAGGAGAGTTGACGGTCAGTTCGAGGCGTTCTCGGGCGGCTTTCCATAAGGCCGGGCATCCGCCGCGCGAGCGGCATCCTCCTCGCCTCCTCCCTGCGGCCACCCCCCGGGCCTGCCCGACGTGCCTCTCCCCGAAGCCGTGGACGCCGTGCACCGCCCGCTCGCGCCGGACGGCATACGGAGCCGGGGCAGGGCATGCTTGCCGCATGGGTGATCGACGCGGCCGCCGGACGGAGAACACCTCGCGGGAGGACCTGGCACGGGCCCTGCGCCGAGCCGTACGCGGGGACGTCGACTTCGGGGCGGGCGCGCGGGCCCTGGTCACCATGGACGCCTCCAACTACCGGCGCGTCCCGCTCGGCGTCGTCGCCCCGCGCGACGCGGACGACGTGGCCGCCGTCCTCGAGGTGTGCCGGGCGCACGGGGTGCCCGTGGTGGCGCGCGGCGCCGGCACGTCCATCGCGGGGCAGGCCACCGGGACCGGTGTCGTCCTGGACTTCACCCGCCATATGCGCGCGGTCGTCTCGGTGGACCCGGAGGCACGGACCGCCGTCGTCCAGCCCGGGGCGGTACTGGACCGGCTGTGCGCCGAAGCCCGCCCGTACGGGCTGACGTTCGGCCCCGACCCGTCGACGCACAGCCGCTGCACCCTCGGCGGCATGATCGCCAACAACGCGTGCGGGGCGCACTCGGTGGCGTGGGGCACGACCGCCGACAACGTCCACGAGCTGTCCGTACGGACGTACGGCGGCGCCGCGCTGCGGCTGGGGCGGCAGGGGAGGGGCGCGCCCGACGGGATCACCGACCTGGTCCGGCGGCACCTCGCCCTCATCCGCACCGGCTTCCCGCCCGGCCTGCCCCGCCGGATCTCCGGGTACGCCCTCGACGCGCTCCTCCCCGAACGGGGCACCGATGTCGCCCGCGCGTTCTGCGGCAGCGAAGGCACCCTCGCCGTCCTCACCGAGGCGACGGTACGGCTGGTCGAGTCGCCGCCCGCGAGGGCGCTGGCCGTGCTCGGCTACCCGGACGAGAGCGCGGCGGCCGACGCGGCGCGGGGCCTCCTCCCGTACGGGCCGCTCACCGTCGAGGGCATGGCCGAGGACCTGGTGCGCGACCCGGCGGCCCGCGCCCGGCTGCCGAAGGGCGCCGCCTGGCTGTTCGCCGAGACCGGCGGGGCCACCGCCGCCGAGGCCGCCGCCCTGGCCGCCCGGCTGCTGCGCGGCGCGGACGCCGTGGACGGCACGGTCGTCGCCGACCCCGCCGGGCGGCGCGCCCTGTGGCGGGTCCGCGAGGACGCCGCGGGGACCGCGACCCGCACCACCGGAGGGGCCGAGGCGTGGCCCGGCTGGGAGGACTGCGCCGTACCGCCCGCCCGCCTCGGCGCGTACCTGCGGGACTTCCGTGCGCTGCTCGCCGCGCACGGGTTGCGCGGCACGCCGTTCGGGCACTTCGGGGAGGGCTGCGTCCATGTCCGGATCGACTTCGACCTGATCAGCCCGCCCGGCGTACGCCGCTTCCGCCGGTTCTCCGAGGAGCTCGCCGACCTTGTCGTCGCGCACGGCGGCTCGCTCTCCGGCGAACACGGCGACGGACAGGCCCGCGCCGAGCTCCTCCCGAAGATGTACGGGCCGGAACTGGTCGACCTGTTCGGCCGGTTCAAGGACCTGTGGGACCCGGCCGGCGGCCTGAACCCGGGCATGCTCGCCCGGCCGTCCCGCCTGGACGAGAACCTCCGCTTCGAGGTGCTGCCGCGCGAACGCGTCGACGTGGCGTTCGCCTACCCGCACGACGGCGGCGACTTCGGCACGGCGGTCCGCCGCTGCGTGGGAGTGGCGAAGTGCCGGGCGGAAGGGCCGGGTTCGGGTGCCGAGGTGATGTGCCCGTCGTTCCGGGCGACCGGCGCCGAGCGGCACTCCACGCGCGGCCGGGCCCGGCTCCTGCACGAGATGCTCGCCGGGAAGGTCATCACCGGCGGCTGGCGTTCGGCGGAGGTGCGCGACGCCCTCGACCTGTGCCTGTCCTGCAAGGGCTGCCGCCACGACTGCCCGGTGGGCGTCGACATGGCCACGTACAAGGCCGAGTTCCTGCACCACCACTACGCGGGCCGGCTCCGGCCCGCCGCGCACTGGACGATGGGCTCCCTGCCGGCCCTGCTCCGCCTGGCGGCGCCCTTCGCGACGGTGTTCAACGCGGCCGCGCGCGTCCGCCCCCTGGCGGCCGCCGCCAAGCGAGCGGGCGGCGTCGACGCCCGGCGCGAGCTGCCGGAGCTGGCCGCGGAGACGTTCCGGAGCTGGTTCGGGAGGCGGCCACCGCACCCTGGCGCGGGAGCGGGCGCCCCGGACGCGTACGTCTGGCCCGACACGTTCACCGACCACTTCACGCCGTCGGCGGGCCGCGCGGCCGTCACCGTCCTGGAGGCGGCGGGCCTCCGCGTCGCCCTCCCGCCGGGGCGGGTGTGCTGCGGCCTGACGTATGTGTCGACCGGCCGGCTGACCGCCGCCCGCACGGTCATGCGGCGCACGCTGGACACGCTGGAACCCCTCATCGACGGCACGGCGGCGACGGTCCCGGTCGTCGTCCTGGAACCGAGCTGCGCGGCGGCCCTGACGACCGACCTCCCGGAGCTGCTCCCCGACGACCCCCGCGCCCGCGCCCTGGCGTCGTCCGTGCGCACCTTCGCCCAGGCCCTGGAGGAGCTGGCCCCCGACTGGCGGCCGCCCCGCCTGGACCGGCCGGTCGCCGGGCAGACCCACTGCCACCAGCACGCCGTGCTCGGCGACGCCGCCGAACGCCGCCTGCGCGAGCGCGCCGGGCTGACCGGCGAGCTGAGCGGCGGGTGCTGCGGCCTGGCCGGCAACTTCGGCTTCGAGCGCGGCCACTACGAGGTGTCGGCCGCCTGCGCCCGGGACCGGCTCCTGCCCGCCGTCGAGGCCGCGCCCCCGGAAGCCGAGCTGCTGGCGGACGGCTTCTCGTGCCGTACGCAACTGGAGCAGCTCGCGGACCGGCGGGCGCGCCACCTGGCGGAGGTGCTGGCGGAGGCGCTGGACGGCTGAGCCGTGGAGGGGGGAGGGCCCCAGGCGGTGAGGCGATGACGCGTACGCCCTGTCGCGCTCCTCTTATCGTGGTGGTGGTCGCCGCCGAGTCCGGTCCGGAGGCCGCAGGTCCGGAGGCCGCTGGTTCGGAGGCCGCTGGTCCGGGGTCCGCTGGTCCGGGGTCCGCAGGTCCGGGGTCCGCGTCCGGAGGCCGCTGATCCGGTTCCCGTATCGTGAACGCTCGCCCCGAACTGATGAATGTGCCGCATGAATATGCCGAGAAGGAAGCCGTGGGGATTCCGGTGAACGACGCCCGTACCGCAGACGCCTCGGCGGTGGCCCTCCCCGAGGCGGCCGCCGCCCACCCGCAGGGGACGGGACCCCGGGGCCGGAACTCGGCGGGGCCGGTCGCGCTGGTGGTCGGCGGGGCGCTGTCGGTGCAGTTCGGCGCGGCACTCGCGGTGCTGCTCATCCCCCGCGCGGGGGCGCTCGGCGTCGTCACGCTGCGGCTCGTGCTGGCCGCGCTCGTCCTGCTGGTCGTGTGCCGCCCCACGGTGCGCGGCCACAGCCGCGCCGACTGGGGAACGGTGGTCGCCTTCGGCGCGGCCATGGCCGCCATGAACGTCTGCATCTACCAGGCCATCGACCGCGTCCCGCTGGGCGCGGCGGTGACCCTGGAGGTGCTCGGGCCGCTCGTCCTGTCCGTCGTCGTCTCGCGTCGGCTGGTCAGCCTGGTGTGGGCCGCGCTCGCGCTGGCCGGGGTGGTGCTGCTCAGTGGCGGCGGATTCGACCGGCTCGACCCCGTCGGCGCCGGGTTCGCGCTGGCGGCGGGCGCGATGTGGGCCGCGTACATCGTGTTCAGCGCCCGCACCGGGCGGCGCTTCCCGCAGGCCGACGGGCTCGCGCTGGCGATGGCGGTCGGCGCGGTGCTGACCCTGCCGCTGGGCATCGCCGAGGCCGGCGGGAAGCTCCTCGTGCCCTCGACCATCGGCCTGGGCCTCGCGGTGGCCATGCTGTCGTCCGTCCTCCCGTACACCCTGGAACTGCTCGCCCTGCGCCGGCTGCCCGCGTCCACGTTCGCGGTGCTGATGAGCCTGGAACCGGCCATCGCGGCCCTCGCCGGCTTCCTCGTCCTCCAGCAGGCCCTGTCCACGACCGACGCCCTCGCCATCGCCCTGGTGATCGCGGCGAGCATGGGCGCGATCCGCGCCCAGACGGCCCGCCCCCGGACGGCCGGTTCCCAGAAAGCCCGCGCCCAGGTGGCCCGCTCCCGGTCGACCGGGTCTCGGGCGGCCCGCCGCGAGAGGCGCGCCGGAGACGCGAAAAAGTAAAGCAAGCATGCTTGATTGTTTCTCCGGTCGCTGTCATGCTCCCGGACACACCGCCGTGTCCCGAGACCGAGGGAGCGCACCGTGTCCGACCCCGCCCCCGACGACCCCGCGCCCGCCCGCCCGCGCGGACCGGCCGCCGAGCCCGCCAACGCGCCCGCGCCCGCTCCCGCCCCAGGCGTACCCGCGCCGACCCGCACGCCCGCGCCCACCCCCGGCCCCGACGCCGCACCCACCCCCGGTCCCACCCCCGACGCCGCACCCGCACCCACCCCCGACCCCGCACCCACCCCCGGCCCCGCCGCCGGGACCCGCCACTCCGCTGGTTCCGTGCACGCCGCAGGTTCCGTGCTGGACGATCTGCGGGACGAGGGCGACGACCTCGACCGCCTCGTCGCGGGGCTGAGTCCCGACCTGTGGGCGAGGCCCACACCCGCCCCCGGGTGGACCGTCGCCCATCAGATCGCCCATCTGGCCTGGACCGACGAGGTCGCCCTGCTCGCGGCCACGGACCCCGACGCGTTCGCGGCCCACACCGCCGAGGCCATCGCCGCACCCGACACGTTCGTGGACCAGGGCGCCGACGAGGGCGCGAGCCTGCCGCCCGGCGCGCTCATCGCCCGCTGGCGCACCGCCCGCGAACGCCTCGGGCAGACCCTCCGCAGCGCCCCGCCCGGCACCCGGATCCCCTGGTACGGCCCGCCGATGAGCGCCACCGCCCTCGCCACCGCCCGGCTGATGGAGACCTGGGCGCACGGCCAGGACGTCGCCGACGCGCTCGGCGTCGTCCGCGCCCCGACCGCCCGGCTCCGCCACGTCGCCTGGATCGGCGTCCGCGCCCGCGGCTACGCCTACGCCGTACGGGGCCTGCGGCCGCCGCCCGCCCCGGTACGCGTCGAGCTCACCGCCCCCGACGGGGGCACCACCTGGACGTACGGGCCCGACGACGCCGCCCAGTACGTCACCGGACCCGCCCTGGACTTCTGCCTCCTGGTCACCCGGCGCGCCCACCGCGCCGACGTCGCCCTGCACGCCACCGGCCCCGACGCCGACCGGTGGCTCGACATCGCCCAGGCGTTCGCCGGGCCGCCGGGGCCCGGCCGGGCACCCCGCGAGGAGGCCCGCGCATGACGCGGCCGCTGCGCATCGGCAACGCCTCCGGCTTCTACGGCGACCGTTTCGACGCCGTCCGCGAGATGCTCACCGGCGGTGAACTCGACGTCCTCACCGGCGACTACCTCGCCGAACTGACCATGCTCATCCTCGGCCGCGACCGGCTCAAGGACCCCTCCCTCGGATACGCCCGCACGTTCCTGCGGCAGATGGAGGAGGGCCTCGGCCTGGCCCACGAGCGAGGTGTACGGATCGTCGCCAACGCCGGAGGGGTCAACCCGGCCGGACTCGCCGAAGCCCTGCGGGCCCTGGCCGGAAAGCTCGGCCTGCCCGTGCGGATCGCCCACGTCGAGGGCGACCGGCTGCCCCTCCCGCCCGGCGTGCTCGCCGCCCACGCGTATCTCGGCGGCGCCGGCATCGCCGCCTGCCTCGACGCGGGCGCCGACGTCGTCGTCACCGGCCGGGTCACCGACGCCGCCCTCGTCAGCGGGCCCGCCGCCGCCCACTTCGGCTGGGGCCCCGAGGAGTACGACCGGCTCGCCGGCGCCGTCGTCGCCGGACACGTCCTGGAGTGCGGCACCCAGGCCACCGGCGGCAACCACCCGTTCTTCCAGCGGTACGACGTCACCCGGCCCGGGTTCCCGCTCGCCGAGATCCACGCCGACGGCACGTCCGTCATCACCAAGCACCCCGGCACCGGCGGAGCCGTGACCGTCTCCACCGTCACCGCACAGCTCCTGTACGAGACGGCGGGCGCCCGCTACCCCGGACCCGACGTGACCGCCCGCCTCGACACCGTGCGGCTCACCCAGGACGGGCCCGACCGGGTGCGGATCGGCGGGGTACGGGGCGAAGCGCCGCCACCCACCCTCAAGGCGGGGCTGACCCGGCTCGGCGGCTGGCGCAACGAGGTCGTGTTCGTGCTGACCGGACTCGACATCGAGGCCAAGGCCCGGCTCGTACGCGAGCAGATGGCCGACGCCGTCGCCGGGGCCGCCGACGTCCGCTGGGAACTCTCCCGTACCGACCGCCGGGACGCCGAGACCGAGGAGACCGCGAGCGCCCTGCTCCGCCTCGTCGTACGGGACCCCGACCCGGAAGCGGTGGGCCGCGCCGTCTCCGGCGCCGCGATCGAACTCGCCCTGGGCAGCTACCCCGGCTTCCACGTCACCGCGCCACCCGGAAAAGGCGCGCCGTACGGGGTGTTCGAGGCGGTGTACGTCGACCCCGGCGACGTCCCGCACACGGCGGTGCTCCCCGACGGGCGCCGCCTCGCCGTCGCCCACCCCGCCCGCACCCGCGCCATGCGGCCCGTACCCGAACCGCCCCTGCCGCCGCCCCCGCCGCCCGGACCAGCCCGCCGCGCGCCCCTCGGCCGCGTCGCCGGTGCCCGCAGCGGCGACAAGGGCGGCGACGCCAACGTCGGGGTGTGGGCGGAGACCGACGACGCCTGGCGGTGGCTGGCCCACACCCTCACCGTCGACCGCTTCCGCGCCCTGCTCCCGGAGACCCGCGCCCTGCCGGTCGTACGCCACTGCCTCCCCGGGCTCCGGGCGCTCAACTTCACCGTCACCGGCCTCCTCGGCGAGGGCGTCGCCGCGCAGGCCCGGTTCGACCCGCAGGCCAAGGCGCTCGGCGAATGGCTGCGCGCCCGGCACCTCGACATCCCGGAGGTCCTCCTGTGACCGTCCTCGCCTCCGCCCTGGACACGGCCGGCACCGCGTACGCCGCCCACCGTGCCGACATGCTCGCCAAACTCGACGAGCTGACCGCACAGCACGCGAAAACCCTCGCGGGCGGCGGCGAGAAGTACGTCGCCCGCCACCACGCGCGCGGCAAACTCCTCGCCCGTGAACGCGTCGAGCTGCTCCTCGACCCCGACACCCCGTTCCTGGAACTGTCCCCGCTCGCCGGCTGGGGCAGCGACTACACCACCGGCGCCTCCCTCGTCACCGGCATCGGCACCGTCGAGGGCGTCGAGTGCCTGATCACCGCCAACGACCCGACCGTACGCGGCGGCGCCTCCAACCCGTGGACCCTCAAGAAGGCGCTGCGCGCCAACGAGATCGCCCACGCCAACCGGCTCCCCGTCATCTCCCTCGTGGAGTCCGGCGGCGCCGACCTGCCGTCCCAGAAGGAGATCTTCATCCCCGGCGGGGCCCTCTTCCGCGACCTGACACGCCTCTCCGCCGCCGGGATCCCCACCATCGCCGTCGTGTTCGGCAACTCGACCGCCGGAGGCGCGTACATCCCCGGCATGTCCGACCACACCGTCATGATCAAGGACCGGTCGAAGGTGTTCCTCGGCGGACCGCCCCTGGTCAAGATGGCCACCGGAGAGGAGAGCGACGACGAGTCGCTCGGCGGCGCCGACATGCACGCCCGCACCTCGGGACTCGCCGACCACTACGCCCTGGACGAGCCGGACGCGCTGCGCCAGGCCCGCCGGATCGTCGCCCGCCTCAACCACCGCAAGGCGCACCCCGCCCCCGGCCCCGCCCGGCCGCCCGTCCACGACGAGGACGAGCTCCTCGGCATCGTCCCCGGCGACCTGAAGAGCCCGTTCGACCCGCGCGAGGTCATCGCCCGGATCGTCGACGGCTCCGACTTCGACGAGTTCAAGCCCCGCTACGGCACCAGCCTCACCACCGGCTGGGCGGCCCTCCACGGCTACCCCGTCGGCATCCTCGCCAACGCCCAGGGCGTGCTGTTCAGCGCCGAGTCCCAGAAGGCGGCGCAGTTCATCCAGCTCGCCAACCAGCGCGACATCCCCCTCCTCTTCCTCCACAACACCACCGGTTACATGGTCGGCAGGGAGTACGAGCAGGGCGGCATCATCAAGCACGGCGCCATGATGATCAACGCCGTGTCGAACAGCCGCGTCCCCCATCTCTCCGTCCTCATGGGCGCGTCGTACGGCGCCGGGCACTACGGCATGTGCGGCCGGGCCTACGACCCGCGCTTCCTCTTCGCCTGGCCCAGCGCCAAGTCCGCCGTCATGGGCCCGCAGCAGCTCGCCGGCGTCCTGTCGATCGTCGCCCGGCAGTCCGCGGCCGCCAAGGGACAGCCGTACGACGACGAGGCCGACGCCGCCCTGCGCGCCATGGTCGAGCAGCAGATCGAGTCCGAGTCCCTGCCGATGTTCCTGTCCGGGCGGCTGTACGACGACGGGGTCATCGACCCGCGCGACACCCGCACCGTCATCGGACTGTGCCTGTCGGCCATCCACACCGCCCCGGTCGAAGGCGCACGCGGCGGCTTCGGCGTGTTCAGGATGTGAGGCGCCAAAAATGATCACCTCTGTCCTCGTCGCCAACCGCGGCGAGATCGCCTGCCGCGTCTTCCGCACCTGCCGCGAACTCGGCATCGCCACCGTCGCCGTCCACTCGGACCCGGACGCCGAAGCCCTCCACACACGCCTGGCCGACGCGACGGTACGACTGCCGGGCGCCGCGCCCGCCGACACGTACCTGCGCGGCGACCTGATCGTGAAGGCGGCGCTCGCGGCGGGCGCCGACGCCGTCCACCCCGGCTACGGCTTCCTCTCCGAGAACGCCGGCTTCGCCCGTGCCGTCACCGACGCCGGGCTGACCTGGATCGGCCCGCCACCCGAGGCCATCGAGGCCATGGCGTCCAAGACGCACGCCAAGAAACTCCTCGGCATCCGCTCCCTGGAACACGTCACCGCCGGCGACCTCCCCGTCCTCGTCAAGGCCGCGGCGGGCGGCGGCGGGCGCGGCATGCGCGTCGTCCGCGAACTCCCCGCCCTGGACGAGGCGCTGGAGGCGGCGCGGGCCGAGGCCCTGTCCGCGTTCGGCGACGGGGAGGTCTTCGTCGAACCGTACGTGGAAGGCGGCCGCCACATCGAGGTGCAGATCCTCGCCGACCGCCACGGCACCGTATGGGCCATCGGCACCCGCGACTGCTCCCTCCAGCGCCGCCACCAGAAGGTCGTCGAGGAGGCCCCCGCCCCCGGCCTGCCCCCGCACATCGCCGACTCCCTGTACGACACGGCCGTACGGGCGGCCCGCGCGACCGGCTACGTCGGCGCCGGCACCGTCGAGTTCCTGCTCGGCCCCGACGGCACCACCGCCCACTTCCTGGAGATGAACACCCGGCTCCAGGTCGAACACCCCGTCACCGAGGCGGTCTACGGGATCGACCTGGTCGCCCTCCAGCTCCGCGTCGCCGAAGGCGCCCCGCTCCCGCCCGAACCACCCGCCCCGCGCGGCCACGCCGTGGAGGCCCGCCTCTACGCGGAGAACCCGGCCGACGGCTGGACCCCGCAGACCGGCACCGTCCACGCCCTCGACGTACCGGGCGTGCGCCTCGACAGCGGATACGGGCCCGGCGACCCGATCGGCGTCCACTACGACGCCATGCTCGCCAAGGCCGTCGCCCACGCCCCCACCCGCGCCGAGGCCGTCCGCGCACTGGCCCACGCCCTGGAACGGGCACGCGTCCACGGCCCCGTCACCAACCGCGACCTCCTGGTCCGCTCCCTGCGCCACCCCGAGTTCACCGAGGGCCGCGCCGACACCGCCTTCTACGACCGCCACACCCCCGCCCTGACCACCCCGCCCCCCGGCGAGGAGTACGCGGCGATCGCGGCGGCTCTCGCCGACGCGGCGGCCCGCCAGGGCGAAGGACCCGGGCCCGGAGCCTGGCGCAACCTCCCGTCGCGGCCCCAGACGAAGACCTACGAAGGCCACGCCACGCACGAGGTCCGCTACCGCCGCACCCGCACCGGCCACACCCTGGACGACCACCCCGACGTCCGCGTCGTGGCCGCCACGCCCACCCGGGTCCGCCTGGACATCGACGGAGTCGTCCGCCCGTACACCGTCACCGCCTACGGCGACGCCACCGTCCACGTCGACACCCCCACCGCGTCCCACCGCCTCACCGCCCGCCCCCGCTTCACCGACCCCACCGCCCACACCGAACCCGGCTCGCTGCTCGCCCCCATGCCCGGCACCGTCGTCCGCGTCGCGGACGGGATACGGCCCGGCGACCGGGTCGAAGCAGGACAGGCCCTGCTGTGGCTGGAGGCCATGAAGATGGAGCACCGCGTCGCCGCTCCCGCCGCCGGCACCCTCACCGCGCTCCACGCCGTCCCCGGCCGCCAGGTCGAGGTCGGCGCCCTGCTCGCCGTCGTACAGCCCGAACCGCCCGTACAGGAGGACCAGGCATGACCGGCACCATCGAGACCGACGAACAGACCGCCCTGCGCTCCGCCGTGGCCGCCCTCGGCCGCCGGCACGGCCGCGACCACGACCACGACGCCCTGTGGGCCGAGGCGGGGAAGCTCGGTTACCTCGGCGTGAACCTCCCCGCCGAGTACGGCGGCGGAGGCGCCGGAATCACCGAACTCGCCACCGTCCTCGAAGAGCTGGGCGCGGCCGGCTGCCCGCTCCTCATGATGGTGGTGTCGCCCGCCATCTGCGGCACGGTCATCGCCCGCTTCGGCACCGACGAACAGAAACGGCACTGGCTGCCCGGCCTCGCCGACGGCACCCGCACCATGGCCTTCGGCATCACCGAACCCGAGGCCGGCTCCAACGCGCACCGCATCACCACCACCGCCCGCAGGACCGCCGACGGCTGGAGCCTCACCGGACGCAAGGTCTTCATCTCCGGCGTCGACATCGCCGACGCGACCCTCATCGTCGGCCGCACCGAGGACGCGCGCACCGGCACCCTCAAACCGTGCCTGTTCATCGTGGAGCGCGACACGCCCGGCTTCCACCGCACCGCCATCGACATGGAACTCCACGCCCGCGAAAAGCAGTTCGAGCTCACCCTCGACGACGTCAGGCTCCCCGCCGACGCACTCGTCGGCGACGAGGACGCCGGGCTCCTCCAGCTCTTCGCCGGACTCAACCCCGAACGGATCATGACGGCCGCGTTCGCCGTCGGCATGGGCCGCTACGCCCTCGCCAAAGCCGTCGCCTACGCCAGGGAACGCCAGGTCTGGAAGGCCCCCATCGGCGCCCACCAGGCCATCGCCCACCCCCTCGCACAGGCCCACATCGACCTGGAACTGGCCCGCCTCATGATGCGCAAGGCCGCCCACCTGTACGACACGGGCGACGACGCCGGGGCCGGCGAGGCCGCCAACATGGCCAAGTACGCGGCCGCCGAAGCCTGCGTCAAGGCCGTCGACCAGGCCGTGCACACCCTCGGCGGCAACGGACTCACCCGCGAGTTCGGCCTCGCCGCCCTCATCACCGCGTCACGCGTCGCCCGCATCGCCCCCGTGAGCAGGGAGATGATCCTCAACTACGTGTCGCACCAGTCCCTGGGTCTCCCCAAGTCGTACTGACGGCGCCATCCTGGCCGCACCGCACCACCCGTCCTCTGGCCCGCGCCGAAGGGATCGCCATGGTGTTCCACAGCGACTACGCGGATGTCCCGCCCGTGTCCCTGCCCATCCACGAGGCCGTACTCGGCCGGTCGGCCACCGCGTACGCGGACACGCCCGCCCTCGTCGACGGCGTCGGCGGCACCACCCTCACCTACGCCCGACTGGGCGCCCAGCACCGGCGCGTCGCCGCCTCCCTCATCGGCTCCGGACTCCGCAAGGGCGACGTACTGGCCCTGCACAGCCCCAACTCCATCGGCTACCCGGCCGTCTTCTACGGCGCCACCCGCGCGGGCGCCGCCGTCACCACCGTCCACCCGCTGGCCACCGCCGAGGAGTTCGCCAAGCAGCTCCGCGACGCCGGAGCCCGCTGGATCGTCACCGTCTCCGCGCTCCTCGGCACGGCCCGCCGCGCGGCGGAACTCGCCGGCGGAATCCGCCAGATCATCACCTACGACACCCCGACCGCCTTCGCCCCCACCACACCCGCACCCCCCGAGCCCGTCATCGACCCGGCCGAGGACATAGCGGCCCTCCCGTACTCCTCCGGCACCACCGGCGTACCCAAGGGAGTGATGCTGACCCACCGCTCCATCGCCACGAACCTCGCCCAGCTGGAGCCGACGATCCCCCTCGGCCACGGCGACCGGATCCTCGCCGTCCTGCCGTTCTTCCACATCTACGGCCTGACCGCCCTGATGAACGCCCCACTGCGGCAGGGCGCCACCGTCGTCGTACTGCCCCGCTTCGAACTCGGCCAGTTCCTCGCCGCGATCGAGAAGCACCGCATCAACGGCCTGTACGTCGCACCGCCGATCGTCCTCGCCCTCGCCAAGCACCCGATCGTCGCCCAGTACGACCTGTCCTCGCTGGAGTACCTGGTCAGCGCCGCCGCCCCGCTCGACGCACAGCTCGCCGACGCGTGCTCGGCCCGGCTGAACCTGCCACCCGTACGCCAGGCGTACGGCATGACCGAACTGTCACCCGGCACCCATGTCGTCCCCCTCGACGCCCCCCACCCGCCCCCCGGCACCGTCGGCCGGCTGCTGCCCAGCACCGAGATGCGGATCCTGTCCCTCGAAGACCCCGACAAGGACGCCGCCCCCGGCGAGAAGGGCGAGATCGCCATCCGCGGCCCCCAGGTCATGAAGGGCTACCTCGGCCGCCCCGACGCCACCGCCGCGATGATCGACGCCGACGGCTGGCTCCGCACCGGCGACATCGGCCGCGTCGACGCCGACGGCTGGCTGTTCGTCGTCGACCGGGTGAAGGAACTCATCAAGTACAAGGGCTTCCAGGTCGCCCCCGCCGAACTGGAGGCGCTGCTCCTCACCCACCCCGCCGTCCGCGACGCGGCGGTGATCGGCGTACCCGACGACGACGGCAACGAGATCCCCAAGGCGTACGTCGTCGCCGACGAACTCACCGAGGGCGACATCATCGACTTCGTCGCGGGGCAAGTCGCTCCGTACAAGAAGATCCGGCGCGTCGAGTTCATCGACGCCGTGCCCCGCGCCACGACCGGGAAGATCCTGCGCCGCGAACTCAGGGCACGCGAGACCGCACCAGGGAGCGAGACATGACCGCACTCGTCACCACCGCGCACGAGCGGGGCGTCACCACCCTCACCCTCGACGCCCCCGACACCCGCAACGCCCTGTCCGCGCGACTCGTCACCGACCTCGCCGACGCCCTGACCGCCTGCGGCAAGGACCCCGCGGTACGGGCCGTGGTCCTCGCCCACACCGGCACCACCTTCAGCGCGGGCGCCGACCTGAAGGCACCGCCCAGCCCGTACGCGTTCGTGGCGCTGCTCCGGCAGATCGTGGAACTACCCAAGCCGGTGGTGGCCCGCGTGACCGGACACGTCCGCGCCGGCGGACTCGGCCTCGTCGGGGCGTGCGACATCGTCGCGGCCGCCCCGACCGCCGACTTCGCCCTCACCGAGGTACGCATCGGAGTGGCCCCCGCGGTCATCTCGCTCGTCCTGCTCCCCCGCCTCGACCCGCGCGCCGCCACTCGCTACTACCTCACCGGTGAACGCTTCGACGCGGCCGAGGCCACCCGCATCGGCCTGGTCACGGTCGTGGCGGACGACGTGGACACGGCGCTCGCCCCCGTCCTGCACGGCCTGCGCAGGGCCTCACCCCGGGGACTCGCCGAGTCCAAGCGCCTGGTGACGGCTAGGGTGCTGGAAACCTTCGAGCGCGACGCGGAAGATCTCGTACAGCGCTCGGCGTCGCTCTTCGCCTCGGCGGAGGCACGCGAGGGAATGACGGCCTACCTAGAACGACGGGACCCCGTATGGGCGATCTGACCCCGGCATCCGCCCGGGGCCCGAAGCAGGACCGCAGCAGGGCGACAAGGCAGCGGCTCCTCGAAGCCGCCGTGGCCTGCCTGGCCCGACGAGGCTGGGCGGGCTCCACGGTCTCCGTGGTCGCCGAGCACGCCGGCGTCTCGCGCGGCGCGGCCCAGCACCACTTCCCGACCCGCGAGGACCTGTTCACCGCGGCCGTCGAGTACGTCGCCGAGGAACGCTCCCACGCCCTGCGCGCCCTGCCCGGCAAGAGCCGCCCCGAAGTCGTGGCGGCCCTGGTCGACCTCTACACCGGCCCGCTGTTCCGGGCCGCGCTCCACCTGTGGGTCGCCGCGTCCAACGAGGAGCAGCTCCGCCCCCGGGTCACCGAACTAGAAGCCCGCGTCGGCCGCGAGACACACCACATCGCGGTCGAACTGCTCGGCGCCGACGAGTCCGTCCCGGGCGTCCGCGAAACCGTCCAGGGCCTTCTCGACATGGCCCGCGGCCTGGGCCTGGCGACCCTCCTCACGGACGACTCGGCCCGCCGCGACAGGGTGGTCGCCCAGTGGTCCAAGATCCTCGACAAAACGCTCCCCTGACGGAAACGGCGCCCCGCAAGAGCCCGCACCCACCCAGGCGGAGTGTTCCCCCCGGAAGGAACCCCGCACAGGCCCGCCCAACCCACCCACCCACCCACCCAGGTGGAGGGTTCTCCCCGCCCGGAAGGGGCCGTGCAGGGTCGCCCCCGCAGGGGTTGGCGGCTTCGGAACGGCGCCCAAGACCAGGGCCCGAGGCCGCCGACCCCGAGGAGGTGAGCCCGGAGCGGCCCCGACCCCCCCACGACGGAGAACGCACCCACCCGGGGTCGAACCCACCCGGGGTCGAACCCACCCGGGGTCGAACCCACCCAGGGTCGAACCCACCCAGGGTCGAACCCACCCAGGGTCGAACCCACCCGGCGGCGGACCGTCAGCCGACGATGTCCTCGTACCCGGCGATCTCGCGGGGGCTGCGCGAGCCCGGACCGACGTACCGCGCCGAAGGCCGCACCAGCCGCCCCGTCCGCTTCTGCTCCAGGATGTGCGCCGACCAGCCGGCGGTCCGCGCGCAGGTGAACATGGACGTGAACATGTGCGCCGGGACCTCCGCGAAGTCCAGCACGATCGCGGCCCAGAATTCCACGTTCGTCGCCAGCACCCGGTCCGGCCGCCGGTTGTGCAGCTCCTCCAGCGCGGCCTTCTCCAGCGCCTCCGCCACCTCGAACCGAGGCGCGGCCAGCTCCTTCGCGGTGCGGCGCAGCACCCGCGCCCGAGGGTCCTCGGCCCGGTACACGCGGTGGCCGAAGCCCATCAGCCGCTCACCCTTGTCGAGCGCCTGCCGCACGTACGCCGCCGCGTCCCCGGTCCGCTCGATCTCCTCGATCATGCCGAGCACCCGGGACGGGGCGCCGCCGTGCAGCGGCCCGGACATGGCGCCCACGGCACCGGACAGCGCCGCCGCGACGTCCGCGCCGGTCGACGCGATGACGCGCGCGGTGAACGTCGACGCGTTCATGCCGTGCTCGGCGGCGGACGTCCAGTACGCGTCGACGGCCTTGACGTGCTTCGGGTCCGGCTCGCCGCGCCAGCGGATCATGAACCGCTCGACCACCGACTGCGCCTTGTCGATCTCGCTCTGCGGCACCATCGGCAGCCCCTGCCCGCGGGCGCTCTGCGCCACGTACGACAGGGCCATCACGGCGGCCCGCGCCAGGTCGTCACGGGCCTGCTCGACGTCGATGTCGAGCAGCGGCCGCAGGCCCCACACGGGCGCCAGCATGGCCAGCGCGGACTGGACGTCGACGCGGATGTCACCGGAGTGCACCGGGATCGGGAAGGGCTCGGCGGGCGGGAGGCCGGGGTTGAACGCCCCGTCGACGAGCAGGCCCCACACGTTCCCGAAGGAGACCTGGCCCACGAGGTCCTCGATGTCGACGCCGCGGTACCGGAGAGCGCCGCCCTCCTTGTCCGGTTCGGCGATCTCCGTCTCGAACGCGACGACTCCCTCGAGCCCGGGTACGAAGTCGGACATCTGGCGGCTCCTCGTGATGAAGTGTGTGGAGGGAACAGTGACCCAGCGCAAGAGTCTGTCGGGTTCCTCCGATGCGCGGAAGCGTGACATCAGGCACAGTCCGCCGAATCGGTCAGGGAGGATTAACGGCACGCGGTGCCGGGCAGACTCAACCGCTACGGCAGGATGGTTCGTGTGACCGACGCCCTCGACTCAGCCCGGAGTCCTCACCTCGATCCGCACCTCGATCCCTCGCTGGATCCGACGCTCGATCCGGCCCCGATGCGCGAGCAGTATCACACCGCCGAGCTTTCCGAGGCGGACCTCGCGGGGCATCCGATGGAGCAGTTCGTCCGCTGGTTCAAGGACGCGGCGAACAGCGACGCGATCCACGAGCCGAACGCCATGGTGGTGTCGACGGCCACGCCCGACGGCCGTCCCTCGTCCCGCACGGTGCTGCTGAAGCACTACGACGAGCGGGGCTTCGTCTTCTACACGAACTACGACTCCCGCAAGGGCGTCGAGCTGGCGGCCAATCCGCACGTCGGGCTGCTCTTCCCGTGGCATCCGATCGCCCGGCAGGTGGTCGTCACCGGCACTGCGTGCCGCGTGGTCCGGGAGGAGACCGAGGCGTACTTCCACAGCCGGCCGCACGGCTCGCAGCTGGGCGCGTGGGCGAGCGAGCAGTCCTCCGTCATCGCCTCGCGCGGGGAACTGCTGGCGCGGTACGAGGAGCTGGCGGCACGCCACCCGGAGGGGGAGCCGGTGCCGGTGCCGCCGCACTGGGGCGGGTTCCTGGTCGTGCCGGACGCGGTGGAGTTCTGGCAGGGGCACGAGAACCGGCTGCACGACCGGCTGAGGTACGTCCGCGAGGGCGAGACGTGGCGGGTGGAACGCCTGGCGCCGTAGAGGCCCGCGCGAGAACCGACGGGCGAAAGCCCGCAGGACCACGAAAGACCCCGGGCACGCAGAAGCCCGCGGGCTCTGCTCTCTCCTGCTAGCCGGAGAGGTCGGCCGGATGTGCCGACGAGCCCGCGGGCCGGTGACTGCTGGGTGTACGGCAGGAGGCCTGCCGTCATGTGACGACAGGCCTCAGCCCGCGGTCACCTCACGCATCCGAAAAGAAATCACTTCCGGATCACCTCCTTTCTCGTGTGCTCGCCACCCTAGGAACCGGGTGCGGACCGGTTCAACCGAATTTCGGGAACCCCGTGTGTCCTGCGTCACGTTCCAGTTGAATGGCCGGGCACGTGCGGATGCGCGTGCGTACACGTCTCGCAGGGGGTGCCGGGATGAGTGCGTCCAGAAGCGGAACGGCCAGAGCGGCGGACCCCGGACGCGGCCAGGAACAGGGAGGCCAGGAGCAGGAGCAGGAGCAGGAGCAGGCGCGGGGGCAGGGCGGCGCGGGGGCGGATCTGCTGGCGGCGCTGCTCGACGGCATGGACACCGCCCTGTGCGCGTTCGACGCCGACGGGGTGGTCACGCACTGGAACCGGGAGGCCGAGCGGGTTCTCGGCTGGTCGGCCGACGAGGCGGTGGGGCGGCGCGGTCTGGCCGGGTGGGCGGTCCTGGAGGCGGACGCGTCCGACGTACAGGACCGGCTGATGGCGGTGATGCGGGCGCCGGGCCGCGAGGTGCACGAGTGCGCCCTGCTGCGCAAGGACGGCGGCAGGGTCCTCGTACGGATCCAGGCGGCCGGGGTGCGGGGCGCGGACGGCGCGCCCGCCGGGGTGTACTGCGCGTTCGGCGAGGTGCACGCGCAGATCGACCTGGAGCGGTCCATCGCGCTGAGCGAGGCGCTGTTCGACGACGCGCCGTGGGGCGTCGTCCTGGTGGACGTGGACCTGCGGCCGGCCGTCGTGAACGCGCACGCGGCGAAGGCGCTGGGCTCCGGCCGTACGGCGCTGCTGGGCCGCCCCATCGGAGAACTCGTCGCGCAGGGGGCGGAGGAGCTGGAGGCGGCGCTCCAGCACGTGCTGGCGGACGGCGCCCCGCGCACACCGGCCGAGCACTGGGTGACGGTGCGCGGCGGGGACGGGGAGCGGCGCCGCTGCTGGCGTTCCGGGTTCCTGCGGCTCGCGTCGCCGCTCGCGCAGCAGCCGGTGCCGCTGGGAGTCGGCTGGCTGTTCCAGGACGTGACGGACGCCCGGCTCGCGGAGCAGGAGGCGGACCGGCTGCGGTTCCGCACGAGCCAGCTGCACCGGGCGGGCGGTGCGGCCGCCGAGTGCGAGGACCCGGTGGACGCGGCGCTGACGTACCTGGACTTCGCGCTCGCCGGGTTCGCCGACCACGCGCTGGTCGACCTCGTACGGGAGGACGACCGGCTGGCGCGGCTCGCCGCGACCCCGTCGGACGCGCCGGGCCCGGTCGCCCGTGCTGCGGCGGCCGGGCTTCCTGTGCCGTACCCGGTCGACCACCCGGCGCTGCGGGCGGTCGACCGGAACGGACCGGTGCGGGCCAGCGCGTGGGCGTCGGGCCCGGCGGAGGCGTGGGCGGCCGAGCGCCGGTGGCCCCGGGACGCGGCGCACGCGCTGTGCGTGGTGCTCCGCAGCCGCGCCCGGACGCTCGGGGTGGTCACGTTCCTCCGGTCGGCCTCGCGCCCGGCCTTCGAGCGCCCGGACGCGGTGTACGCGGAGAGCGTCGCGGTGCGGGTGGCGGCGTCCCTGGACCTGGCGCCCCGCCCCTGGACCCCCTGAGCACACGTACGGATCTCGCGGCGGCGCTCCCCGGGGCCCCGCCCTGGCCCCGGACCCCGGCCCCTGGCCCCGGCCCCGGACCCCTGCCCCGGACCCCGGCCCCCGGCCCCGGACCCCGGAACCGGACCCGTCCGGACCGGCGTCGGGCGGCGAACCGGACCCGGCCCGGACCGGAGTCGGGCGGCGAGGGCGCTAGCGCCGGTAGAAGATCCGGTCCGCGTTCTCCGCCATGACGCGGCCGTTCCACTCGTGGCCGCCGTCGACGTTGCCGGAGCGCAGCAGTGGGGGCTCGACGCCGCGGCGGACCAGTTCCTCGGCGGCTGCGGCCATCGTCGCCTGCATGAGGGCGCTGGTCACGACGGTCGACGCGGGCGCGAACGGCGCCTCGATCCCCTCGTGAGTGAGCTCCGCGTCCCCGACCGCGATCTTGGAGTCCAGCACGATGTCGCAGTGGTCCTTCAGGAAGGTGCCCGACACGTGCCGGGACCTGGTCTCGTCGGCGTACGCGGTCGAGGTGACCCCGATGACGGTCAGGCCGAGCGCGCGGGCGTTCATGGCCATCTCGACGGGCAGCGCGTTGCGCCCGGACAGCGAGACGATGATCAGTACGTCGCCGGACCGCGCGGGCGAGGAGTCGAGGACGGCGCCCGCGAGCCCGTCGACCCGCTCCAGCGCGGACCCCAGCGTCGCGGGCATCACGTCGACGCCGACCACACCCGGTACGGCCAGCAGGTTCATCACCGCGAACCCGCCCGCCCGGTAGACGACGTCCTGCGCGGCGAGCGACGAGTGCCCGGCGCCGAAGGCGAACAGGCGGCCCCCGGCGGCGACGGTGTCGGCGACGGCCGCACCGGCGGCGGCGATGTGGTCGGCCTCCTCGTCCCTGACCCGCTGGAGCAGACCGATCGCGGCTTCGAAGAACCGACCGGCCAGCGTGCTGTCGCCCATGGCGGAAGCTCCTTGTCGTCGTGTCGCGGATCACGTTGCGGTCTGGACCATTGCTCTGTCAATACCGGGCATCGCCGTACGAGACACGGTTGTCACCGGGATGCGCAAGAATTGAGACAGGGCCAGCGCACATTGAATGTCACGCATCGAGGGGCACGTATGTCCGGACTGATCGACACCACGGAGATGTATCTCCGCACCATCCTCGAGCTGGAAGAGGAGGGTGTAGTGCCCATGCGCGCCCGCATCGCCGAGCGGCTCGACCAGAGCGGGCCGACCGTGAGCCAGACGGTCGCGCGCATGGAACGCGACGGTCTGGTGACCGTCGCGGGCGACCGACACCTGGAGCTGACCGAGGAGGGCCGTCGCCTGGCCACCCGCGTCATGCGCAAGCACCGGCTCGCCGAGTGCCTGCTCGTGGACGTGATCGGTCTGGAGTGGGAGCAGGTGCACGCCGAGGCGTGCCGCTGGGAGCACGTGATGAGCGAGGCGGTGGAGCGCCGCGTGCTGGAGCTGCTGCGCCACCCCACCGAGTCGCCGTACGGCAACCCGATCCCGGGTCTGGAGGAGCTGGGCGAGAAGGCGGAGGCCGATCCGTTCCTGGACGAGGGCATGGTCTCGCTGGCCGAGCTGGACGCGGGCGCCGAGGGCAAGACCGTCGTGGTCCGCCGGATCGGCGAGCCCATCCAGACGGACGCGCAGCTCATGTACACGCTGCGCCGCGCGGGGGTGCAGCCGGGTTCCGTGGTGAGCGTCACGGAGTCGCCCGGCGGTGTGCTGGTCGGCAGCAGCGGCGAGGCCGCGGAGCTGGGTGCGGAGGTCGCCTCGCACGTCTTCGTCGCCAAGCGCTGACCCACGACACGACCGGGAACAAGCGGGAACAACCGGGAAGACCGGCGGAAGCGGTTCCGCACGACCGCACCACCGCGCAACCGCGCAACCGTACGGACCGCACCACCGCACGGACCGCACGACCGCCCAACCGCACGGACCGCCCAACCGCACCACCGCGCAACCGCACCACCGCACGGACCGTACGGACCGCGCGACCGCACCAGCGCACCACCGCCCAACCGCACGGACCGCGCGACCGCACCAGCGCACCACCGGGGGCCCGTGACCACGGGTCCCCCGGGGCGGCTGCCGCAGGCGCTGAAGCGACGACCCGCCGACCCCGGTTCGCCGACCCGGCGTGAGGGGGCGTCAACACGCGTTCCGTAACGCGCTTTCGGGTGGAATGGCAGCGCGCGGGCGCCGCGCGTGCCAGTCTTGGGCTCAGGCATATGTCGTGAGTGCGTGAGCCGGGGCCCGGGGGGCCGGGGTCCGGGGAGGGAGCAGCGCGATGCCTCCGCCGTCCGCCATGCGAACAGGAAGGGCGCCCCGCACCCCTGGAGCGCCCTGTTCCCGTGGAGAGCCCCGGCGTCGTACGACGCCGGGGCCTCACCTCCCCTATGTCGACCCGGAGCCCCGAGCTCTCAGGGTCGTTCCCCTCGGACCGTTGTCCCCGAGCGGTCCGCCTCCCGCTGAAGATCTCCCCTCGGCGGCGGACGCCAATCCTTGAGCAGGGTCACTCGAACGAGCGGTGTTGTCGGCAGGAACCCCGTTTTCGAATGCGAGTTCGATACTCTGGCGGTGCTTGCCCGACGGGACAGAAGGGGGTGCCAGGACACATGGTGCGACGCATCGACCTGACCGGAGCCGACGGCGTACGCCTCGCGGCCTGGGAGTTCGCCGACCCGCCCAAACGGGCCGGGCGCGGCGACACCGACCCCGCGCCCGGGGTCTTACTGCTCCATGGACTGATGGGCCGCGCCGGCCACTGGGCGACGACCGCCCGCTGGCTCGCCGAGCGCCATCGAGCGGTCGCCCTCGACCAGCGCGGCCACGGCCGCAGCGACAAGCCCGCCGACGGCCCCTACACCCGCGAGGCGTACGTCGCGGACGCGGCCGCCGCCGTCGAACAGCTCGGTCTGGGCCCCGTCACCCTCGTCGGCCACTCCATGGGCGCCCTCACCGCCTGGCAGCTCGCCGCCGAACGGCCGGACCTGGTCCGCGCCCTGGTCATCTGCGACATGCGCGCCTCCGCACTGGGCGCCGCGTCCCAGCGGGAGTGGGAGGACTGGTTCCGGGCCTGGCCCGTGCCGTTCGCCACGCTCGCCGACGTACGCAAGTGGTTCGGCGAGGACGACCCGTGGGTGGAGCGTCCGAACCCGGCACGCGGCGAGTTCTTCGCGGAGGTGATGACCGAGCGGGGTGACGGCTGGCGGCCGGTCTTCTCCCGCCGCCAGATGCTCGTCTCCCGCGAGACCTGGGTCCATGACGCCCACTGGGACTCGCTCGCCCAGGTCCGCTGCCCCACCCTCGTCGTACGGGGGCTCGACGGCGAGCTGGGGCGGGCCGAGGCCCAGGAGATGGTCCGGGTCCTGCCGTACGGGCAGTACGCGGAAGTGGCGGACGCCGGCCACTTCGTCCACTACGACCAGCCGGACGGCTGGCGCACCGCCATCGAACCCTTCCTGGAGGAGACGGCCGGCCACCCCGCGGCCGCGCCCCACTGACACCCCGCGGCCACGCCCCACCGACACCCCGCGGCCACGCCTCACCGACCCGCCGCGTCAGGCCCCTGGCCCGTCGCCCTCAGGCCTTGCTGACCGCCGCCAGGATCTCCGGCAGCCGTCCCACCGTCCGCGCGGCGGCCCACCGCAGCCCGGCCCACGTCATCAGGGCACCCCACGAGGCGCCCAGCGGCAGCAGCAGCCACTGACCCGACGGGCTGTCCGACACATACGTCCAGACCGTCAGCGCGATCAGCGGCGCGCACAGCAGCGCCGCACCGAGCAGGCCGCCCATCATCGACATCCACGCCAGCGCACCCTGCCCCGGAGCCGCGCTCTTGTACGCGCTGTCCTGGGGGATCGAGTACGGGAAGTACGCCGAGGCCAGCGCCCCCATGCCCAGCATCGCGCCGAGCGCGCCGAACGACAGGCCCAGCGCGTCCGGCAGCGCCCGCCAGTCACCCAGCACCGCCGCCGTCACCACCGTCACCGCCGTCACATACGGCAGCGTGACCAGCAGCAGGGCCAACGCCCGCGCCCGCAGCTCCTCGTACGCGTCCCGCTTCGACGACACCGTCATCGCGACCATCCAGAACGCCGAGGTGTCCTGGCCGAACTGGTTGTACATCAGCGTGCCGAGCATGCCGGCCGCGAAGCACGCCCAGTAGAGCGAGCCCGTGCCCTGCACGGCGTTGAACAGCGGGATGATCGCACCGAGCGCGAGCCCCGTCACCCAGCCCGCCTTGGTCTTCGGGTCCCGCCAGCCGTAGCGCAAGGTGCGCTGCATGACCGCGCCCGTACGGCCCTCCGGCAGGAGCCGTCCCAGGCCCGACGCCTTCCCGCGCGCCGCGTCACGGCGACCCGTGCCGGCCGCCGCGACCGTCGAACCGTCCGGCGTCGTCATCAACTTCGTCAGGGCGCGCTGCCACACCCACAGCAGCGCCACCAGCGCGGCCACCGACAGCAGCAGCTGGACGACCGCCACCCCGTACGCGCCGTCGCCCGCCGAGTCCACCGCGCCGATCGCCGACGCCGGCGGGATCCACCGCACGACCTCCGCCACCGGCTCGAGCCGCGACAGCCCGCCCGCCTGACCCAGGCGCTGCGCGCCGAAGTTGACGAACTGGATGCCCACCGCGACCACCAGGCCGCTCAGCAGCGCCAGGTCCCGTCCCTTGCGCGAGGTCAGCAGCCGGATGTTCGCCGCCGCCACCGCCCGCGCCAGCGCCACGCACACCAACAACGTCAGCGGTACGGCGACCACGGCGACGACCGTCGCGAACGCCCCGTGCGCCACGGAGATACCGGCACCCACCGCCAGGCACAGCGTGTACAGCGGCCCTATGCCCACCAGCGACGCCACGAGCAACGCCCGTACCAGCGGCGCCGGCCGCAACGGCAGCATCACCAGCCGTGTCGGGTCGAGCGTCTCGTCACCGCTCGGGAAGAACAGCGGCAACACCGCCCACCCCAGGGCCACCACACCCACCAGGAGCACCACGACCGTCGCCGCGTGCCCACTGCCCCGCAGGAGCACCAGGCCCAGCAGCTGCCCCGCCGCGAACAGCAGCGTGAACACCATGGAGGTGATGAACACGGCGGCCCGGCCCGACGACTGCCGCAGCCCGTTGCGCAGCAGCGACAGCTTGAGCCGTACGAACACCGGAGTCAGCGACACGTCCCCGATCGCGGCCCCACCGCGAGGAGCACCCCCACCGCGAGGAGCACCCCCACCGTCGGCGCCCGTCCCACCGCCGGAGACCATCCCGCCCCCGGAGACAGCTCCACCGCCGGAGACAGCTCCACCCCCGGAGACCACTCCGCCGCCGGTGACCGCCCCGCCGGGCATCCCCGTCCCGCCGCTCATCGGGCACCGCCCAGCCAGTCCAGGGACTCGCCCGTGTCCCGGCCCTGCGCGCCGACCAACTGGAGGAACGCGCTCTGCAGCGTCGGCGCGTCGCCCCGTACCTCGGCCAGCGTGCCCTGCGCCCTGATCCGGCCCGCGGCCATCACCGCGACCCAGTCGCACAGCGACTCCACCAGCTCCATCACATGGCTGGAGAAGACCACCGTCGCGCCGGACGCCGTGTACCGCTCCAGCACGCCGCGGATCGTCTGCGCCGACACCGGGTCGACGCCCTCGAACGGCTCGTCCAGGAACAGCACCTCGGGGTTGTGCAGCAGCGCGGCCGCCAGCCCGATCTTCTTCCGCATACCGGTCGAGTAGTCGATCACCAGCTTGTGCTGCGAACCCGCCAGGTCCAGCACGTCCAGCAGCTGCGTCGCCCGCTTGTCGACCTCGGCGCCCGGCAGCCCCCGCAGCCGGCCCGTGTACGCGAGCAGCTCACGCCCCGACAGCCGCTCGAACAGCCGCAGCCCCTCCGGCAGCACCCCGATCCTGGCCTTCACCGCGGCCGGGTCCCGCCACACGTCATGACCGGCGACCTCGATCCGCCCCTGGTCCGGGCGGAGCAGCCCCGTCACCATCGACAGGGTCGTCGTCTTGCCGGCGCCGTTCGGGCCGACCAGACCGATGAACTTGCCCGAAGGCAGCACCAGATCGATGCCCGCGACCGCGATCTGTTCGCCGAAGCGCTTCCACAGCCCCTCGACACGAACGGCGGGCGGCGCCGCCACCGGCACTCCACCCGCCACGTCAACTGTCTGGTCCGGCATGGTCACTGCCTTTCGAAGTCCCCGTACGAACGGGAACAGCCTACGAACCCGCCGGTAGGGTCGCAGGTGGTGGTTCCGGCAGTCTGCGCCGGTCAGCGTTGCCGGGCGCGCGCCGCAGCCGCCTCCCGGCCGCAGGCGTACGCCAGCGGACTGATCAGCTCCTCGGCGTCCGGGAGCCAGCGGTTCGCCGGGGTCGGCCGCCGTGCCCACTGCACCGCGCCGTGCCCGCCGACCCGGGTGGGCGGCGCCGCGACGTACTGCCCCTCGCCGCGCGCCACCAGGTCGATCCCGGTCGGCGCCCAGCCCAGCTTGCGGATCAGATCCGCCACCTTCACGGCGGCGCCCGGCAGGACGAAGAACATCATGCGCCGGTTGGGGGTACAGGTCACCGGGCCCAGCGTCAGGTCCATCCGCTCCATCCGCGCCAGCGCCAGGAAGCCCGCCGACTCGGGCACGTCCAGCGCGTCGAAGGTACGACCGGTCGGCAGCAGGATCGACGCCTTCGGCTGTTTCGACCACAGGCGGCGGGCCGCGACGGCGCTGCCCGTCGCCTGGGTCGCCCAGTCCGGCCTGGCCGGGTGGGCGCCGGGCGCCGGACACGCGGTGTCCCCGCAGGAGCACCGCTCCGTCCCGTCGACGGCCTCCAGCCAGGTGCCGGGGAACACGTCCCAGTGCCGCTCTTCCGCGTACCGCACGGCGCTGTCCAGCAGCTGCCCACCTCGCTGCTTGGGGATCTGTGCGGCTTCCGTGACTCCGATGGTCTCTTCCACGGTGAACACAACTCCTGTACCCACCAGGGGTTACGGGGCGCGGGAGCGGAGGCATCGGAGCATCGATTCGGCATGCGGGGCGCATCGATGCACGGGCGGGGGCGCGCGAGGGGCCCGGGAGCCATGGACGGGTAGCCACTGTCGGGGAGGTCGTCAATGCGGCAGTCTCGCCGCATTGCGCGATATTGCACGATGTCTCGGTATTGCAGCGTGAAGTTCTGCATTCTCCGTATATCAGCCGGGCAGTGATCAGGACGACTGATCACCGCGGCACACAGGGGGTAGTCATGGCAGCGAGGCCGCTCGTCGCCCGTCAGCCGAACGAACGGTTGCAGGCTCTCATCCAGGAAGCGGGGTGTTCCAACGCCGGACTCGCCCGCCGCGTCAACATGGTCGGTTCGGAACGCGGGCTCGACCTGCGGTACGACAAGACCTCGGTGGCCCGCTGGCTGCGCGGGCAGCAGCCGCGCGGCCGGGCCCCGGGCATCATCGCCGAGGCCCTCGGCCGGAAGCTGGGGCGCACGGTCACGATCGACGAGATCGGGATGGCGAACGGCAAGAACCTGGCGTCGGGCGTGGGGCTCCAGTTCTCTCCGACCGTGCTGGGCGCCATCGAGCAGGTCTGCGAGCTGTGGCGCAGCGACGTCGGCCGGCGGGACTTCCTGTCCGGCTCTGCGGTGGCCGCATCGGCCCTGGTCGAGCCCAGCAGGGACTGGCTGATCACCGGCCCGGACCCGCAGGTGGCGCGGTCGGCGGGAGCCAGGGTCGGACTGTCGGACGTCCAGGCGGTACGGGCCATGACGGACGCGCTCGTCGACCTGGACCACCGGTTCGGCAGCGGCCATGTGCGGCCGGTCGTCGTGCACTACCTGAACAGCGTGGTGTCGGGGCTGCTGTCCGGCTCGTACCGCGACGCAGTGGGCCGCCAACTGTTCGCGGCAGTCGCCCGTTTGACGGAACTCGCGGGGTACATGGCCGTGGACACCGGCCAACCCGGCCTCGCACAGCGGTACTACATCCAGGCGCTGCGGCTCGCGCAGGCCGCCGGGGACCGGGCGTACGGCGGGTACGTGCTCGCGGCGTCCATGAGCCATCTGGCGGCGCAGCTCGGAAACCCGCGCGAGATCGCCCAGTTGGCGCGGGCGGCGCAGGAGGGCGCACGGGGGCATGTCACCCCGCGCGCGGAGGCGATGTTCCTGGCGGCCGAGGCGCGGGGACACGCCCTGCTCGGGGACGCCCGCACCTGCCAGGAGGTGGCGGGGCGGGCGCTGGCCGCGATGGAGCGGGTGGACACGGGCTCCGGCGACGATCCGGTGTGGATCGCCCACTTCGACCACGCGTACCTCGCCGACGAACTGGCCCACTGCCACCGGGACCTGGGGCACGCGCAGGCCGCGGCACGGGCGGCGGCGGACGCGGTGAACGGCCACCCCGAGACCCGGGCGCGACGCCGGGCGATCGGCCTCGTCCTGCTGGCCACGGCGCAGGTCCAGCAGCGCGAGGTGGAGCAGGCGTGCCACACCGGCACGCGCGCCGCCGAACTGCTCGCCACGCTGCGGTCGTCGCGGGGCACCGAGTACCTGGAGGACCTCCAGCAGCGCCTGGAGCCCTTCGGTGACGAGCCGTCGGTCCGCGAGTTCACCGCCCGCCTGGAGCTGCAGGCGGCCTGACAACACCCCGCGTCCGTCGGGGATCTTGTAACGGGGGACACACTCGTGTGCGCGTGCGGGGATACACCCGGTAGCGTGAGCCGACGCTTCCGTAGGTTCACACGTAGGAGTCCCGGTGACGCAGAGCGGACAGGGCCACGAGGGCCAGCCATGGGGCGGGTCCTCGGGTCACCCCTGGGGGCCGCCGCCCGAGCAGTACCCGCAGTCCGGGCAGTACGGAGCCGCCCAGCCGCTGCCGCCGGAGGCCCCGCCCGGCACGTTCCCGGGCGCGGCGCCCGGTGACGCGGACGCCACGCAGTACCTGCCGCCGGTCGCCGGGGGCGTCGGACCCGTGCCGCCGTCCGAGAACCCGGCGGAGTCGACCCAGTTCCTCGGCACCGGCTTCGGCGCCCAGCCGCAGTACCCGGCGCCCGCCGCCGGAGGGGACGCGGAGGCGACCCAGTACCTGCCGCCGGTGGCGGCACAGTCGTACGGAGCGCAGCAGCCGCCACAGCCGCAGCATCAGCAGCCGCAGCAGCCGGAGCGCACGGGTCCCCCCGCGGAGTTCGACAACCTGTTCCGCGACGACCCGGCCGGGGCGACCCAGCACCTGCCCCGGTACGCGGCCACGCCCCACCAGGCCCCGCCGCCGCAGTACCCCTCGTACCAGCAGCAGCCCCCGGCCTACCACCGGCAGGCCCCGCAGCGGGAGCAGTACGACCAGCAGCCGCCGTACGACCCGTACGAGCCCTACGACGAGCCGGCGCGCCGCAGGGGCAAGGGCGCGCTGATCGCGGCCGTCGTCGTCGGCTGCGCGGTCGTCGGACTGGGCGCCGGCGCGCTGATGAGCGGCGACAAGGAGAAGGCGGACGACAAGACGGGCATCGCCGCCGCCTCGACGCCCACGGCCGTCGCTCCCAGCACGCCCGCCGAGGACCCGGCGAAGGGCCAGGCCGAGGCGCTCGACAAGCTGCTCGCCGACAGCGGCAGCAGCCGTGCCGCCGTGATCCGCGCCGTCGACGACATCAAGAAGTGCCGCCAGCTGGACCGGGCCACCGAGGACCTGCGCGAGGCGGCGCGCCAGCGCCGCGGCCTGGTCACCAGCCTCAAGGGCCTGCAGGTCGACAAGCTGCCCGACAACGCGGCGCTGACCGCCGCGCTGACCAAGGCGTGGCAGGCGTCGGCGTCCGCCGACGACCACTACGCGGCGTGGGCGGAACAGGTCAAGGGCAAGAAGGGCTGCAAGGACGGCAAGGCGCGCTACACGAGCCGCACCGCCCAGGCGAACCGGGCCAGTGGTGAGGCGACCACCGCGAAGCAGCAGGCGGCGGGCATGTGGAACCGCATCGCGACGACGTACGGGCTGACGCAGCGCCAACCGTCACAGCTGTGACCCTCGGCACCTCAGCTCCGGCCATGTCCCCAGCCCTGTCCCTGTCTCCATCCCCAGCCCTGTCTCTGTTCCCCAGCCCTATTCCCAGCCCCAGCCCCAGCCCAGCATCGGTCCAGTCCCCGCTTTGACGAGCCACCGCCGGCCCTCGTCCCCCAGCGGCGCCCGCTGACCGGTCGCCGCCCGGCCACCCCCGTCCCCCGGCCGGCCCGCGCACGCGCCCTCCGCGTGCCGGGCGCGGCTGCGCGCACTCGTCACCGCCCGCGGCCCTGTACGTCGACGCCGGAGAGCCGGGTCACGCGGCGATCGCCCGTGCCTGCGCCCTGCTCGCCGCCGCCGAGAGCCCCGAGAAGGGCGGGGACGGAGCCGAAGCGAAGACCGCCGCGCTGACGGCCGCCACGCGTCCATGGTCCGGCTGCACGAGACGACACCCGACCTCCCTCCGGACCAGGAGGCCCGCCTGCTGCGGCTGCGGGCGACCGTGCTCGGCATGCGGCCGAGTGCGTCCGCCTCGCGGGTGCCGTGGAGGGCATCTACCTCGAACGCCCCGCTCCCGCCCTCACCCGCCTCGACGCGGCGATCGCCCGTCTGACCGCACTGGGCCACACCGAGGAGACCGAGCCGCTGACCTCCCTGGCGGCCCGGCTGCGCGACGAGGAGTGACGCGGCGGATCCGCCGGACAGGCCCTACGCGCGCGGGACGTCCCGCAGCGTGGGGCCGACGTCCACGAAGCCGTCCTTCTGGGCGACGAGGCGTCCCTTGCGTACGACCTGGAAGGTCACGTCGCGGTTGACGATCCGGGGGTAGCCGGGGGTGCCGAGCATGTCTTCGTAGGTCCAGCGCAGCGGGGGCGTGAGGCCGCCGGTGTCGACCCGCACGCCCCGGTTGAGGGCGTAGCTGATCTTCAGCGCGGTGATGTCGTCGTCGCCGAGCGCCTCCACCACCTGCCGGAGCACGGTGTAGGCGATCCAGGTGGTCTGGACGCCGGCGTCGGCGGGGTCGATGCGGTTGTCGCCGAAGGCGTGTTCCTGGATGACCTGCTTCATGGCGGCCCAGCGGGGGTCGCCCGCGTCCGGGTACCAGCCGGTGATGTAGGCGCCCTCGAAGGGCCCCGACGCGCCGCCGGTGCGGTCGACCAGCATCTGGTCGACGCTGCCGAGGACCGAGGACACCTTGATGTCCTTCCCGTCGGAGGGCAGGCGCCGGAACGAGTCGAAGAAGTGCGCGGTCCGCTCGCCGAGGGCGGCGGCGACGCAGCCGCCCTCCTCCCCGGCCCGGTTGCGGGACTGGCGGGCCGCCGCCGCGTACTCGCCGGCGTCCTCGGCGGCCGGGATGTCGGTCGCGGTGCGCTGACTGCGCCGGGTGAGGCCGGTGTTGAGGAGCTGCGGGAGGTAGTCGCCGCTGAGGGTGTCGGGCCGGACCAGCGAGACCCGCTCGCAGGAGTCCGCGAGCTGCATGCCGTGGCCGGCGAGCAGGGCGACCTGGCCGCCGTTGACGGGGTAGGAGAGGTAGCTGGTGAACTCGTCGTCGGTGATGCCGTAGCCGCCGATGTACGGGATGTTCGCCGCCTCCAGCGGTGCCATGAACTCACGGCCGTGCTGGCTGTACGAGCCGACGACCGCGACGACGTCCTCCTTGACCGCCCGTCGGGCGCAGGCGGCCGCGCCGGTGGCGGTGTTGCCTTCGTTGCAGGTGAGGACGCGCAGTTCATGGCCGTTGAGGCCGCCCCGGGAGTTCGCCCAGCGGGCGTATGCCTCCGCCATGGCGGGCATTCCCGGCATATTGGTCGCTTTGGTGTCTTCTGGGGCCCAGGTCATCACAGTGATGGGCTCCCTGGAGCCCCCCGTGGCTCCAGGGAGTGCCCCGCAGCCGACGAGGACGGCTGCCGCGGCGAGTGCCGTCACGGCCCTGGTCAGGGGAAGGGAAGAAGTGATTCGTCGCCTGCCGTTACCGGTCATGGGCATGCACAATTCCGCCTCATGGGTAACACGGCAGTGAGGTCGGTTCAACGCTCGGTGACGCACAGGTGAATTGCGGGCGCCGATCGGCACGTACGGTGGGGGCCGTACGATCGAAGCGTGTCAGCCTCCCGCGCGGCACGTGCGGCAATAGCTCGTCGGGGCCGACTCCGCAAGGACCGACCCCACAAGGTGAACACAGATGAACTCTTCCCGTCGCGGCCGTCGCTCCTCCACCATGGGCGGCATGCCGCTGAACGACATGCCGTGGTGGCGCTGGCGCACCAACGTGCGCTCGGCGCTGCACATGCTCTCCGACCCGCACTTCCACCAGGAGTGCTGGCTCGCGGGCGCCGAGGGGTACGGGGACGTCACCGACGCCGTGTACCGGCTCGTCGAGGACACCTGGCTGGACAACTGGTCCGCCGAGAAGTACGTCGGGACGATATTCCGCGACTCCGGCGAGGCCGCGCTCGTCGACGTCGCCGTCCTGCGGGTGCTGCGGATCATGCACCAGGTCGGCCCCGACGCGCCCGTCTCCGCCTACCTGGGCCACCACGGGTGGCCCGAGGCCGTACGGGCCGCCCGCGAGGCGCACGTCCGCCTCTCCGCCAACGACGGCGACGACCCCGACGAGCCGCCGCGCCCCCTGGACGTCATCCGGATCATGACGGGGTCCGCCTGACGGACGTGCGCACCGGTGACCGCCGCCGATATGGCATCCTGCGAGGATGACCGACCAGTATGTCCTCACGCTCTCCTGCCCGGATAAAAAGGGCATTGTGCACGCGGTGTCGAGTTACCTCTTCATCACCGGTTGCAACATCGAGGACAGCCAGCAGTTCGGAGACCGCGACACCGGTCTCTTCTTCATGCGGGTCCACTTCTCCGCCGACGCCCCGGTGACCGTGGAGAAGCTCCGGGCCAGCTTCGCCGCCGTCGGCGACTCCTTCGAGATGGACTGGCAGATCCACCTCGCCGAGGAGCGCATGCGCGTGGTGCTGATGGTCTCCAAGTTCGGCCACTGCCTGAACGACCTGCTGTTCCGCACCAGGATCGGCGCGCTGCCCGTCGACATCGTGGCGGTCGTGTCGAACCACACGGACTTCGCGGAACTGGTCGCCTCGTACGACATCCCGTTCCACCACATCCCGGTCACCAAGGACACCAAGGCGCAGGCCGAGGCGCAGCTCCTCGACCTGGTCCGCTCCGAGAACGTGGAACTGGTCGTACTGGCCCGCTACATGCAGGTCCTCTCGGACGACCTGTGCAAGCAGCTCAGCGGCCGGATCATCAACATCCACCACTCGTTCCTGCCGAGCTTCAAGGGCGCCAAGCCCTACCACCAGGCCCACGACCGGGGCGTGAAGCTGATCGGCGCGACGGCCCACTACGTGACGGCCGACCTCGACGAGGGCCCGATCATCGAGCAGGAGGTCGAGCGCGTCGGCCACGGGGTGACCCCGGAACAGCTCGTCGCCATCGGCCGGGACGTCGAGTGCCAGGCGCTGGCCCGCGCCGTCAAATGGCACGCGGAACGCCGGATCCTCCTGAACGGCCGCCGCACGGTCGTCTTCGCGTAGGACTTTCCGGCCACGTCACCCCCCATGTGGGTGGCCCGGAACCCGTCACCGTGCGATGCGGGCGGAGGCCGGAAACCCGCCAGCCCCGGCCGCTCGCGGCAGGTCGCACGGTGCCGGAAACCGACGGTCCCGCAGCGCGGTTCACGCCACGTACGCCATCCCCCGGCACAACCGGTCGCCGGGAGGCCAGGCTGTTCCCGGGTGCCGTCACGCGAACTTCGCGGCGCTCTCCCGTACACGGCGAAAGGGAGACACGTCCATGAGCATGGTCCAGTCCGGCAAGGTGAACCTCCGCTCCGACCACGCCACGGAGACCAGGGGCGGGCAGACGAGCACGTTCACCCGCATCGACTTCCCGACCCCGTTCCCGCCCGGCTCCGACGTCATCGTCCAGACGACGGTGCAGACCTTCAACGGCCCCCAGACGCCAGGTGTCCGCCTGCACGACGTGGACACGACCGGGTTCCTGATCCGGATGAACGAGGTCTACAGCACGACCACCGGCACGAGCGACGGCAAGCACGCGGAAGAGGTCATCGGCTGGACCGCGTACACGGTCTGACCGCCGCACCGCCTTCGAGGCGCCACCCCACCGGGCAGGGGTGGCGCCTGCGCCATGGGCGACGCGGAGGGGGTGTGGAGGGTCGCCCCCGCAGGGGATCGGCGGCCCGGAATCGGCTCCCCGACCGGAAGCCGAGGCCGCCGGCCCCGAGGAGGTGAGCCCGTAACACCCCCGACCACCCACCGGCCGAAGCGCACAGACGCACACCTCACCCACCGACCGCCCTCACCACCCACCACCCACCGCCACCGCCCCCACCCGCCGCCCTCACCACCCACCGCCACCGCCCCCACCCACCGCCCTCACTCCCGCCACCGCCTCCACCCGCCCACCGCCGCAAGCGAGCGACCGGTCCGCAGCGACTGGGGGGAGGGGGAACCCGGCGGGGGTTACAGGCGGCTCAGGGACGCGGCGGCGAAGAGGACGTCGCGGATGGCCTCGCGGTCGCCGTCCTGGCCCACCGCCGCTTCCTCCGGGGAGACGCGGCCCGCCACGAGCTGGCAGAACTCGACGCCGTCCATGGCGACCTGGGCCACCGCCTGCTCCCGGGAACCCACAGCGGCGGGTGAGTCCAGCGCGATGTACCAGTGGCCGCCGCCCGAGCCCTCGACCTCCAGGTGCAGGGAGCGTCCCGGCGCTCCGGCCGTGACGAGGTGCCGGGCCGGGGCGGCCAGCCCGGCACGGCGGCGGTCGGCGAGCGCGGCGGGCAGCAGCCGCGCTGCAAGATCGATCATGCCGTGCAGATGCGCACCGCAGGGCGGCTCGTACGGGTAGTCCACGGCCGTCGCGATGTCGTCCGCGTGCACCCAGCACTCGAAGGCCCGGTCGAGCAGCGCGTCCCGCAGCGGCAGCGCGAAGTCCCCGTACGGCACGGACAGCTCGGCGACACCCGGCCCGGCGAAGGACACGGTGCGTACCAGCGTGTGGCTCTGCGCGCGCCAGGGCTCGCGGACGGCGCGCGTGAGCGGCTGGTCGGCGTGCGCGTGCCGCCAGTACGCCTCGGTGCGGCCGGCCGGTTCCAGCGGAGCGGCGGCGGACCGGCCGGCGGCCTCCGGTGTGAGCGGGTCGTCCAGGCCGAGGGCGGAGGCGACGAGGCCGTCCACCGCGAGCAGATGGCCGATGACGCCCGCCACGGTCGTCCGCCGGGTGACGCGCTCCTCGCACGCGAACCACTTGAGGCGCACCGGCGCGTGCCATTCCGCTTCGTCGATGTCACGGAGCAGGGCGTCGAGCCGGGCGGTCTCGGCGTCGTACGGGCCGGCCCACGTCGGCACCGGGATACGGGCGGGGCGGCGGCCCAGGCAGTTCTCCAGCACCTTGGAGCGGAGCAGCGGGTCGAGGTCCAGGTCGCGTTCGCTGTGCAGCAGGCCGACGGCGTCGCGCAGCCGGAGCGCCTCGTCCGCGCAGGGCGCGCACTCGGTGAGGTGGGCTTCGACGGCGGCGGTCTCCTCGGCGGAGCACGCGGTCAGCGCCCACGCGCCGAGCAGCGATGTGAGCACGCGGTGCGGCAGCTCGGGCACGCGCTGCTCCTCCTGCGCCGGTGCCTCGGCGTTGGAGGCGGCGGGGGCCGGTGGGAGTGTGGCCGGCGGGGTGCCGTGGTCGTCGGCCGCGTACCTCGGTCCCGGTATGCGCGGCACGCCCCGCACCTCATCGCGTCCGTCACGTCCGTCACGTCCGTCACGTCCGCCACGTCCGTCGCGGCCGCCGCCGAAAGGGCCGGTCATCGCGCGGGTCCGTATCCGGGCGGCGACGCTCCTTCGACGGGGCGGGTGTTCGCGGTGGAGAGCAGCTGCAGCCCGAGCCGCAGCCTGCGCCGGGCCTCGTCCTCGGTGACGCCGAGGCAGGCGGCGGTCTGGCGGTAGTCACGGCGCTCGAAGTACGCCAGCTCCAACGCCTTGCGCAGGGGCGCGGGCATGGAGGTGACGATGTAGTCGGCGCGGGCGGCGACGGCCGCGCGGCGCACCTTCTGCTCCAGTTCCTCCGCCGAGCCGCCGCCGCGCTCGGCGATGGCCAGCGTCTCCGTCTGGCGCAGCCGGTGCACGGCCTGGCGGCGGGTCAGCCGGGCGATCCAGGCCCGAAGGGAACCTTCCTGCTTGGGGTCGTACGCGTCGGGGTTCTCCCACACGTACCCGAACACCTCGCGGGTGACCTGGTCGGCCGCGTCCTCGTCGTCGAGCACCCGGTGCGCGGTGTTGTGGACGAGCGAGGCGAACCTGTCGTAGAGCTCTCCGAGTGCGGCGGCCTCCCCGCGCGCCAGCCGCTGCTGCATCCTGCGGTCCCAGCGCGGTGGTGTGTCCTTCGCCATCCGAAGCCCTCCCGGCCCTCCCGGCCACGCCAGCCCTGCCGGCCGTCCCGGCCCTCCCGACACTCTCGCGACCCGAACACTCTCGACCCGTTCTTTTCGAATGTAGTGCGCACTCCCGCCGACGCGCCTCCTTTACGGCAAGGGCGCCTCTGTTCCGGCCGCTGATGGTAAGGAAAACGTCACACTGCGCCGGATGTGTTTCAGCGCTGCCCGGTGGGGCAGCCGCGTCGGGGAGGCACGCCTTGTGCACCAGTTCGATGAAAGGTACGGCGCGTGACGCTGAGTGTGGACACAGCCGAGCAGGGCGCCTGGACCGTGCTGCGCGTCAGCGGCGAACTGGATCTGGTGTCGTCCCCGGCCGTGCGCCAGCGGGTGCACGACGCCGTCGCGGTCGGCCGCCACGACATCGTGCTGGACCTGTCGCGGGTCCTGTTCTGCGACTCCAGCGGGGTGGGGGTGCTGATCGCGTCGCGCAGGCTGCTGCGCTCCTGCGGGGGCAGGCTGCGGCTGATCCTGCCCGTGCAGGGGGCCGAGGGCGTCCCGCAGTCGGAGTGGAGCCGTGAACTGGCCGCGGGGGCGCACGTCAACCGGGTGCTGGCCGCGCTCGGCGTACGGCGGCTGTTCGAGGTGTACGCGGACGTGGCGTCGGCCACCGCCGACGAAGCGCGACCGCTGTCCGCCTGACTCACTGGCTGACGCGCCGGCGCGACCGCTGTCCGCGTGACACCTCCCGCGCGGTGCCGTCCGCGTCGTACCCTCCGGGCATGGACGCAGAGGAGTTGTACCAGCGCCGGATCGCTTCCCGGTTCACCGTCCTCGACCAGGAGGGCAGCGGCTACATCTCGCGTGAGGACTTCAGTACGGCGGCTCGCCGGCTGCTCGCCGAGTTCGGTACGCCGTACCGCTCCGACAAGGGGCAGGCGCTGTCGGGCGGGGCGGAGGCGTTCTGGCAGGGCCTGGCCGGGATCGCCGACGTGGACGGCGACCAGCGGGTGTCGCGGACCGAGTTCGTGAACGGCGCGCTGAAACGGCTGCGGGACAACCCGGAGCGGTTCGCCGAGATCGCCCGGCCGTTCGTGCGCGCGGTGCTCCGTGTCGCGGACGTGGACGGTGACGGGCGGGCGGAGACGACCGGGGTGGAGCGGGCGCTGGCCGTGCTCGGGGTCGAGCCGCATGCCGCAGCCCTGGTGGCCGAGTCGCTGGACACGGACGGTACGGGGCGGGTCGCGGAGGAGGAGGCGGTCGCCGCCTTCGCCCGCTATTTCATGGTGCCGTAGCGCTCGCGCAGCTTGTACTTGAGGACTTTGCGCAGCGTCTCGTTCCTGGGCAGGGCCTCGACGGTCTCCAGCTGTTCCGGCAGCTTGTGCACGGCGAGGCCCTCGGCCCGCAGGTGGGCGGTGACGGTCTCCAGGGTGAGCTCCTGGTACGTCCCGCCCGCCCCGGCCCGCACCTCGACGACCGCGCAGACGCGTTCGCCGCGTTCGCTGTCGGGCAGTCCGATGACGGCGGCGTCCCGTACGGCCGGGTGCCGGTGCAGCAGGTCCTCGATCTCTTTGGCTGAAATGTTCTCCCCCTTGCGGATGATGACGTCCTTGCGCCGACCGGTGATCACCAGGTGCCCGGACGCGGTGAGGTGTCCGAGGTCGCCCGTGCGCAGGAACCCGTCGGCGTCGAACGCCTCGGCGGTCTGCGCCGGATCGAGGTAGCCCTGGCAGACGGCTTCGCCGCGCAGCCGGATCTCGCCGTCCACGACGCGTATCTCCATCCCCTCGGGCGGCCGGCCCTCGGTCTCGGCGAGCTGCTCCGCCGTGTCGTCAGGGGAGCCCATGGTGATCATCGGGACCTCGGTCATGCCGTAGCCGTGGGTGAGCGCGCAGCCGAGTTCCCGTACGACCGCGTGGTACAGCTCGGGGGGTTTGGGGGCGCCGCCCCCGGCGAGCAGCCGGAGCGTGGGCACGATCCGCTCGCCGGGGGGCAGTTCGCGCTGCGCGGCGAGGAACATCGAGTAGAAGGCCGTGGACCCGCCCGCCGTGGTGACCCCGTGCGCCCGGTACGTGTCGAGCGCGCCGGGCAGCGCGAACGTCTCGAACAGGACGGCCGGAAAGCCGTACAGCAGCAGCATGACGAGGTAGTCGAGCCCGCCGATGTGCGCGAAGGGGAACGCGATGGAGCCGACGTCGTCGGGGGTGAGCCGCAGCGCGTGGGCGAGGCAGGAGCCGCCCGCGATCAGTGAGCGGTCGGTGTGCAGGACGCCCTTGGGGTCGGACGTGGTGCCGGACGTCCAGTAGATCCAGCGGACGTCCGTCCCGGCGGCGGGCGGCGCGGGCAGGACGGCCGGGTCGTCGTCGGGCAGCCGGTCGTACGCCGTGAAGACGCCGTGCGCGCCGAGGCGGCGGGCCATGGCGGTGTGGTCGAAGCCCCGCCACTCGCCGGGTACGGCGAAGAACGCCGCCTTCGACTCGCGGAGGGCGAAGCCGACCTCGCGGTCCCGGTAGAAGGGGATGACGGGGCTCTGCACGGCGCCGACGCGGGCGAGCGCCACGGTGAGGACCACCGTCTCGACGCGGGTGGGGAGCTGCCAGGCGACCACACTGCCCGGCCGTACGCCCATCCGCCACAGCCCGGCCGCCGTGCGCTCGGCACGGTCGCGGAGTGCGCCGAAGGTGAGGACGCGGTCGCCCTGGATGAGGGCGCGGCGCCCCGGGGTGAGCGCGGCACGGCGCTCGACGAGCTCCCACAGGGTGGGGGAGGCGCCCAGGGCGTACGCGGCGCGCAGGCTGTCCGTGGTGTCCGTGCTGTCGGCGCTGTCGGTGGCTTCTGGGGTGTCCGTGGCTCCCGGGTCCGGTGCGGTGTCCGGCATCGGTCGTTCCTCCCACTCGTACGACCCTCATCTGACGATGCGTCAGTCGGTGTGCGGAGCGTAGGGCGGACCGCCTTGTCGGTCCAGGGGCGCGCGGCTAGCCTGAGAAATCTGACGAGCCATCAGAAAAGTGGCCGGCGACCTCGGGAGGGGCGGCGCACCATGACAGACCTGCCGCGGATCATCAGCGTGGACGACCATGTGATCGAGCCCGCCCATCTCTTCGAGACCTGGCTCCCGGCGAAGTACCGGGACCGGGGGCCGAAGCCGCTCACCGCCGGGATCGGCGAGTTGGAGTACGTCGGCGGGAAGTACCGGATCACGATGGACCCCGACGGGCCGCCGACGGACTGGTGGATCTACGAGGACCTCCGCTTCCCGTACAAGCGCGTCATCGCTGCGGTGGGTTTCTCCCGGGACGAGATGACCCTGGAGGGGATCACGCGTGAGGAGATGCGGCGGGGGTGCTGGGATCCGAAGGCGCGGCTGGCGGACATGGATCTGAACCATGTGGAGGCGAGCCTGTGTTTTCCGACGTTTCCGCGGTTCTGCGGGCAGACGTTCGCGGAGGCGCGGGACAAGGAGGTGGGTCTGGCGTGTGTGCGGGCGTACAACGACTGGATGGTGGAGGAGTGGTGCGGTGACAGCGGTGGCCGGCTGATCCCGCTGTGCCTGATTCCGCTGTGGGACATCGGTCTGGCCGTGGCGGAGGTCCGGCGCAACGCGGCGCGGGGGGTGCGGGCGGTGACGTTCTCCGAGATCCCCACGTACCTGGGTCTGCCGTCGATCCACTGCGGGTACTGGGACCCGTTCTTCGCGGTGTGCGAGGAGACGGGGACGGTGGTGAACATGCACATCGGGTCGTCGTCGCAGATGCCGGCCGCGTCCCCGGACGCCCCTCCGGCGGTGCAGGCGTCGCTGTCGTTCAACAACGCCATGGCGTCGATGATGGACTTCCTCTTCTCCGGTGTGCTGGTGCGCTTCCCCCGGCTGAAGCTGGCCTACAGCGAGGGGCAGATGGGCTGGATCCCGTACGCGCTGGAGCGGGCGGACGACGTGTGGGAGGAGCACCGGGCGTGGGGCGGGGTGAAGGACCTGATCCCCGAGCCGCCGTCGACGTACTACTACCGGCAGATGTTCTGCTGCTTCTTCCGCGACAAGCACGGCATCGACGCCATCGACGTCGTCGGCCGCGACAACGCCACCTTCGAGACCGACTACCCCCACGTCGACTCCACCTTCCCCCACACCAGGCAGGTCGCCCTCGACCACGTCCAGGGCCTCGACACCGAGACCACCTACAAACTCATGCGCGGCAACGCCATCCGCATGCTCGGCCTGGACCTCGACTGATGGACCTGGCGTACACGGCCGACGAGGAGGAGTTCCGCGCCGGGCTGCGCGAGTGGCTCGCGGCGGTCCTGCCCGCCCTCCCGCCGAAGCCCGACCCCGTCGACTGGCCGGCCCGCCGCGCCTACGACACCGCCTGGCAGCGCACGCTGTACGACGCGGGGTACGGGAACGTGCACTGGGACGCTCCGCCGACACAGCGGCTGATCTTCCTGGAGGAGACCGAACGCGCCGGGGCGCCCTATGTCGGCGCCAACTTCGTGGGCCTCCTCCACGCGGGCCCCACCATCGCGGCCGAGGGCACCCCCGCCCAGCGGGACCGGTGGCTGGCGCCGATCCTGCGCGGCGACGAGGTGTGGTGCCAGGGCTTCAGCGAACCCGAGGCGGGCTCCGACCTGGCGTCCCTGCGGACCAGGGCCGTCCGCGACGGCGACACGTACGTCGTCACCGGACACAAGATCTGGACCTCCCACGCCGAGGTCGCCGACTGGTGCGAACTCCTCGTCCGCACCGACCCCGAAGCGCCCCGGCACCGGGGCATCAGCTGGCTGGCGCTGCCCATGGACGCGCCGGGTGTGACGGTACGGCCGCTGCGCACGCTCGCGGGTTCCGCCGAGTTCGCCGAGGTGTTCCTCGACGAGGTGCGGGTGCCGGTCGGGCACCGGGTCGGTGCCGAGAACGACGGCTGGCGGGTCACCATGGTCACCCTCTCCTACGAGCGGGGCACCGCCTTCGCCGGCGAGGTCGTCGCCTGCCGCCGCACCCTCGCCGCGCTCGCGCGGGCCGCCCGCTCCGACGGGCGCTGGGACGACGCCGTGCTGCGCCGCAGGCTCGGCCGGCTGAACGCCGAGTTCCGGGCACTGTGGCGGCTGGTCCAGTGGAACGTCAGCGAGGCCGAGGCCACCGGCGGGCCGCCCGGGACCGGCGGGTCCGTCTTCAAGCTCCGCTACTCGCACGCCCGCCAGGAGCTGTACGACACGGCGGCCGACGTGCTGGGGCCCGACGCCCTCGACCTGGACCGGGAGTGGGTACGTGACCGGCTGTCGTCCCTGGCGTACACCATCGCCGCCGGTACGTCGCAGATCCAGCGGAACATCGTCGCCGAGCGCGTACTCGGCCTGCCGAAGGGCCGGTGAGGGGAGCGGTGCGGTTCCGGCTGACCGACGACCAGAAGGCGTTGCGAGCGGGGATGCGCGAGCTGCTGGCGCGCCGCGCCGGACGGCCGGCACGGAACCCCGCCCCCGACGACCCCGCACCGGGACGTCCCGCACCGGGACGTCCCGTACTGGACCGGGAGCTGTGGCGGGAGCTGGGCGACGCCGGGTTCTTCGCGCTGCGGCTGCCGGAGGCGGACGGCGGGGTGGGGCTCGGGCTGCCCGAGGCCGTCCTCGTCTTCGAGGAGGCCGGGCGGGCGCTGCTGCCCGGCCCGCTGGTGGCGACCCACCTGGCGGCGGGCGAGGTGCCGGGCGCGGCGGAGGGCACGGCCGTCGTCACCGCCGTGGACGGGGAACTCGTCGAGTGGCTGGACGCCGCCGACGTCGTACGCGGCGACGCGACCGGCGCCCGGCCGGTGCGGTCCGCCGACCCGCTCACCCCGCTGCACCGCGTACCGGCACCGCCGTCGCCCCGCCCGCCCGCCGACCCGGTGGCCGCGCTGCTGACGGCCGCCGAGCAGCTCGGCGGCGCGGCGCGCACGACGGAGCTCGCGGTGCGGTACGCGCGGGAACGTGTCCAGTTCGGCCGCCCGATCGGCGCCTTCCAGGCGGTCCAGCACCTGTGCGCGGACATGCTGGTACGCGTCGAGACGGCACGTGCCGCCGTCTACGCGGCGGCGGTGACGGGCGACCCCGTGGACGGCGCGGCCGCCAAGCTGCTCGCCGACGAGGCGGCCGTGCGCGGCGCCCGCGACTGTCTCCAGGTGTACGGGGGGATGGGTTTCACCTGGGAGGCCGACGTCCACCTCCACCTCAAGCGCGCCTGGCTGCGCGCCGGACGCGGGCCGACGGCGGGCGAGGCCGAGGAGGCCCTGGCGGACGCCCTCTGAGCCGGTGGCGCCGGGCCCGCGGCCGTCCGTGGTGACGCACCGTCGATACCGGGTTGTGTCCTGCGCGGCCCTCGTCACACCCCGGAGTCGGAGTCCCGCTCCGGTATGTTTCGTGGATGCGAGTGGCGATGAGGCAGAGGCGTCGGGGCGGTGCCGGTGCGGTTGCCCCGGCGAACTCCGCGAATCGCCCTCTGCGGTGGCGTTTCGCACGTTCCTGTTCGACTGCCGGCGGTGGGCGTCGCACAGTATGCACTACCCGTACTCCTTCGCGCTGGAATATGCCCGAAGCGCTTGTTGCGGTGACTGTACGTCAACCATGCTGTGCCATAAGGAAACCACGTTCAGTGACGGCTGTTACGACTGTGGTCACTGTGAGGCGCGAGGCGATGTGTCCGCCGGTTCGGATGGTGTGAGCGGTGCAGGTGCTTCAGGTTCAGTTGGAGGTCGGCCCCGACCCCGCGGAGGTGGGACGGGCCCGCAGATGGGCGCGGTCACGACTCGCCGTCTCGGGGATAGCGGCGGACGAGCCGCTCGCCGAGACGCTGGTGCTGCTCATCTCCGAACTCGTCACCAACGCCGTGGTGCACACCGGCTGCCCCGCGGTGCTGCGGATGCTCTTCCGCGCGGGTTCCGGTCCCGGCGCCGTACGGGTGGAGGTCGCCGACCGCAGCGCGCGGGCGCCGCAGCCCCGCCACGCGGACGGTGACGACACCCACGGGCGCGGCCTGGAACTGGTCGACGGACTCGCCGACCGCTGGGGCTGGCAGCGTGAGGGGGCGGGCAAGAGCATCTGGTGCGAGGTGGACCGCGCCGCCCCCGCCGGGACCGGAACGGGGCGCGAACCCCTGTCGTACGAGCCCTCGCCGCGCGCCGTCACACATACCGCTTAATGGGGAAATCCCGGAATAGCTGTTGACGCGCCGTGTCTGGCTGATCACTCTTGTGACCAGCGATTCGTGGCGAGGGGACGCCGAGGGCTTGACGCCCTCGGCGAGTGCGGGTCGTGACTCGGCGGCGGCCCCTTCAGGGCGTAGCGGGGCAGGCGCGCCGAGCCGGGTGGCGGCCGCCGTGCCGTGCTCGGGGCGCGCATGTGTGCCGCCGCCACCCGCAGAAGCCGCACGCAAGGGCCGCACGCAAGGGCCGCCCGCGAACGCCGCGCGCGAGGGCCGCAACGCGAACGCCGCGCGCGAGCGCCGTCCGCGAACGCCGTCCATGAGCGCGGCACGTGCGGCCCGTGCGGCCCACGCCGTCCGCGCGGTCCACGGCTCAGAGCACCGCCACCGGGGCGACCGGCGTACCCGTGGCACCCACGAAGGGTTCCGGCATGGCGGACAGCAGGAACGCGTAACGCCGCTCCCGTGCACAGGCTGTGGACAACGCCTCCAGATTCCAGTTCTGCCCCTGCGGCATGCCCATCTCGACCAGGTGCAGGGCATGGACGGGCAGCCACAGGTCGTCGATCTCCGGCGGGAAGATCTCGAACGTCAGCGTGTCGTTGGCGACCGCCGCCACATCGCGGGAGCGGAACCACTCCGGCGTCCGCAGGGAGAGGCCCGGCGACGGGAACGCGTACCCGTGGCGGTCGCCCGCCAGGTACAGCCGTATCTGCCCCGTCCGTACGAGCACGATGTCACCCGGCCGTACCGTGACCCCGCCGAACTCCGCCGCCTCGTCCAGGTCCTCCGGTGTGACGGCGTGCCCGCCGGGCAGCCGCTCCACGCCCTTGGCGCGCGCCACGTCCAGCAGCACCCCGCGCGAGACGATGTGCCGCATCTTGTCGACGCCGCCGAACGGGCTGCCCTCGTGCGCCGTGATGGAGGACGCCGGACGGCCGTTGTAGAGGGTGCCCGAGTGGGAGACATGGGTCAGCGCGTCCCAGTGCGTGGCCGCCTGGAGGCCGAACGTCACCATGTCGTCGCTGGTCGCGACCGTACCCGGGCCGAAGAGCTCCTGGTTGATCTGCACCATCGCGTGCAGCGGGTTGATCCGCCCCGGGATCACGCCCGTCTGCACCCCGTCCTGCCGCAGGTCCAGTGCGAGCGGTATCCGCGCGCCCGTGCGGACGGTCGTGACCGCCTCCCGTACGACCTCGTCGGTGATCAGGTTGAGGGTGCCGCTCTCGTCGCTCTCCCCCCAGCGGCCCCAGTTGTTGACGCGCTTGGCGATGTCGTGGAACACGGCCGGCAGTGACATCGGGCCTCCCCGGGGCTTGCGCTTCTCCAGCTGACGGTCCATAGAATCTAACGGACCGTCAGAAACGGTGGAAGGGGAGCCGGGGCATGAGGGGAGCCGGGGCATGAGCAGCGGTGACAGCGGGGGCACGGGGTTCCTGGCGGGCATGACCGTCGCCGTGACCGGCGCGGGACGGGGGATCGGCAGGGCCGTCGCCCTCGCCTGCGCCGCCGAGGGCGCCAGGGTCGTCGTCAACGACTACGGCGTCTCCGTCGAGGGCGCCGAACCCACGTCGGAGATCGCCGAGTCGGTCGTCAAGGAGATCGCCGCGGCGGACGGCGAAGCGGTCGCCGTCGCCGACGACATCTCCACCATGGCGGGCGGACAGCGCGTCGTGGACACCGCCATCGCCACCTACGGCGGAATCGACGGCGTCGTCTGCGTCGCCGGGATCCTGCGCGAACGCATGCTGTTCAACATGACCGAGGACGAGTGGGACCCCGTCGTCGCCACCCACCTCAAGGGCACCTTCACCGTGTTCCGCGCCGCGTCCGCCGTCATGCGCCGCCAGGGCCGCGGCACCCTCATCGGGTTCACCAGCGGCAACCACCAGGGATCGGTCGCACAGGCCAACTACGCCGCGGCCAAGGGCGGCGTCATCTCGCTCGTCCGCAGCGCCGCGCTCGGCCTGCACAAGTACGGCGTCACCGCCAACGCGGTCGCGCCCGTCGCCCGCACCCGGATGTCCGCGGGCGTGCCCATGGAGCTGACCGAGATCGGCGAACCCGAGGACGTCGCCGCCCTCGTCGTCTACCTGCTGTCCGACCGGGCCCGCGCCGAGAAGATCACCGGCCAGGTCTACACGGTCGCAGGACCCAAGATCGCGGTCTGGGCGCAGCCCCGCGAACTGCGCGCCGCCTACGCGGAAGGCGGCTGGACGCCCGAACGGATCGCGGACTTCCTCCCCGGCACCGTCGGCACCGACCCGATGCCGATGCTGGAACGGCTGGAGGAGATGGCCAGGGCGGCCGCCGCCGACGCACGGCCGAACGCGTAGGGGGCGGACGCCGTGGATTTCGCGTTCGGCGCGGACGACGAGGAGTTCCGCACGGTCGCCCGGGAATGGCTGACCGCGCACCTGGACGGTCCGGCGAAGGAGTCCGGGCGGGCATGGGAACGTGAGCTGGGCGCCGACGGCTGGATCGGCATCGGCTGGGACACCCCCGACGGCCGGTACGGCAACCGGCGCGCCACGCCCACCCGGCAGGTGGTGTGGGCCGAGGAGTACGCGCGGGCGGGCGCGCCCGGCAGGACGGGCCACATCGGCGAGAAGCTGCTCGCCCCGACGCTCATCGCCCACGGCACCCGCGCCCAGCAGGACCGCTACCTGCCCGGCATCGCGCGCGGCGAGGAACTCTGGTGCCAGGGCTACAGCGAGCCGGGCGCCGGCTCGGACCTCGCCGGGCTGCGCACGGTGGCGGAACGCGACGGGAGCCGGGGCGGAGGCGCTGGCGGCGGCCGGGGCCGGGGCCGGGGCGCGTACCGGATCACCGGCCAGAAGATCTGGACGTCGCTCGCCCGCGACGCCGACTGGTGCTTCGTCCTGGCCCGCTCCGAGCCCGGCTCACGGCGCCACCACGGGCTGTCGTTCCTCCTCGTTCCGATGGACCAGCCCGGCAGGATCGAGGTGCGGCCCATCCGGCAGATGTCCGGGACCAGCGAGTTCAACGAGGTGTTCTTCGACGGCGCGGAGGCGGCGGACGTCGTGGGCCGCGAGGGCGACGGCTGGCGCGTCGCCATGGGCCTGCTGGCGGTGGAGCGGGGTGTGTCGACGCTCGTCCAGCAGATCGGCTTCGAGGCGGAACTGCGGGACGTGGTGCGGCTGGCCGAGGACAACGGCGCGGCGCGCGACCCCGTCGTCCGGGACCTGCTCGTATGGCAGTGGGCCGAGCTGCGGGTGATGCGCTGGAACGCCCTGCGCACGCTCGGCGGTCCCGGTGCGTCCGGGGAGGCGGGCGCGTCCAGTGTGGCCAAGCTGCTGTGGGGGCGCTGGCACCAGCGGCTCGGCGAGCTGGCCATCCGGATCCGGGGCGCTGCCGGTGCCGAGGGGCCGGGGGACTGGTCGCCCGGCGCCCCCGACGCGTACGAACTGGACGCGCTCCAGCAGGCGTTCCTGTTCAGCCGGGCCGACACCATCTACGGCGGCTCCGACGAGATCCAGCGCGACATCATCGCCGAGCGCGTGCTCGGCCTGCCGAAGGAGCCACGGTGAGAGGCGTCCTGTTCGACGGTGAGCGACTGCGGTTCGTCACCGACCTCGACGTACGGGATCCGGGACCCGGCGAGGTGCTGGTGGCGATCGCCGCCGCCGGGCTGTGCCACAGCGACCTGTCGGTGGTCGACGGGACCATCCCGTTCCCCGCGCCGGTCGTCCTCGGACACGAGGGCGCGGGCGTGGTGGAGGCCGTCGGCGCGGGTGTGACCCATGTGGCGCCGGGTGACCATGTGGCGCTGTCGACGCTCGCGAACTGCGGCACGTGCGCCGACTGCGACCGGGGACGGCCCACGATGTGCCGCCGGGCGATCGGCCGGCCGGGACGGCCGTTCCAGCGGGCCGGGAAGCCGGTGTTCCAGTTCGCCTCGAACTCGGCGTTCGCGGAACGGACGGTGGTCAAGGCGGTCCAGGCCGTACGGATCCCGGAGGAGGTGCCGCCGACGTCGGCCGCGCTCATCGGCTGCGCGGTGCTGACCGGCGTCGGAGCCGTGCTGAACCGGGCGCGGACCCGGCGCGGCGACACCGTCGTCGTCATCGGCGCGGGCGGCGTCGGCCTCAACGCCGTCCAGGGGGCGCGGCTCGCGGGCGCGTCGGTCATCGTCGCCGTGGACGCGAACCCGGCGAAGGAGGCGGTGGCGCGACGGTTCGGCGCGACGCACTTCCGGTCGTCCGTCGAGGCCGTACGCGAGGTGCTGCCGACCGGCGCGGACCACGTCTTCGAGTGCGTCGGCCGCACCGGGCTGATCCGGCAGGCCGTCGACCTGCTGGACCGGGGCGGTCAGGCGGTCCTCCTGGGCATGACGGCGCCCACGGCGGAGGCGACGTTCGCGCCCGCCGCGATGTTCCTCGACAAGTCGGTCCTGGGCTGCCGGTACGGCAGTTCCCGGCCGCAGCACGACATCCGGCTGTACGCCGACCTGTACCGGCAGGGCCTGCTGGAACTGGACGCGCTGGTGTCGGCGACGTACCCGGTCGAGGACGTGGCGAAGGCGGCGGAGGACGTACGCGAGGGCCGGGTGACGGCCCGTGCGGTGCTCACGTTCGGTGGCTGAAACGTCCCGTGAGACCCGCGTCGACTGCCGCGCGCCGTCAGACCCGCGTCGATTGCCGCGCCCCGACTGCCGCGCGCCGCCCCCCCGTCAGCCGTCCTGGCGCGTCGCGCGGAAGGTACGGCGGTACGCGGTCGGCGGGACGCCCAGCGCGGACTGGAAGTGCTGCCGCATCGACTGCGCCGTACCGAACCCCGCGCGTTCGGCGACCCGGTCCACGGACAGCCCCGTGGACTCCAGCAGCTGCCGGGCGCGCTCGACGCGCTGCTGGGTCAGCCACTGGCCGGGGCTGGTCCCCACCTCCTCGCGGAACCGGCGCGTGAACGTCCGTACGCTCATCGCCTCACGCTCGGCGAGATCCCGGAGCTGGAGCGGCTCGTGGAGGCGGTCGAGCGCCCAGGCGCGGGCGCGGGACGTGGTGGCGACGCGCGGCTCGGGGACCGGGCGGCGGATGTACTGGGCCTGGCCGCCGTCCCGGTGGGGCGGTACGACCGTGCGGCGGGCGACCTCGTTGGCGACGGCCGCGCCGTGGTCGCGGCGCACGATGTGCAGGCACAGGTCGATCCCGGCGGCGACGCCGGCCGAGGTGAGGACGTCGCCGTCGTCGATGAACAGGACGTCCGGGTCGACCTCGACCGAGGGGAACAGCCGCTGGAAGTGGTCGGCGGACGACCAGTGCGTCGTCGCGGGCCGCCCGTCGAGGTACCCGGCCGCCGCCAGGACGTACCCGCCGGTGCAGATGGCGACGAGCCGGGTGCCTGGCCGGATGTGGGCGAGCGCGGCGGCCAGTTCGCCGGTGAGGCGGCCTTCCTCGTACACGGGCCCGAGCTCGTACGAGGCGGGGACGACGACCGTTTCGGCGGTGGCGAGGGCCTCGGGGCCGTACGGCACATCGACCGTGAAGTCCGCGTCGGTGCGGACCGGGCCGGGCGCGAGGCCGCAGGTGACGATCTCGTACAGCGGACGCCCGTCGGCGTCCTTGGCGCGGCCGAAGATCCGGTGCGGTATGCCGAGCTCGAAGGGGAGCAGGCCGGTGAGGGCCAGGACGACGACGCGGTGCCGGGTGCCGGAGACGGTCATGGCCCGATCGTATCGAAAGCTGTCATTCGGGCCAGTGGTCCGCGTTTCACCGACCCGTGATCCTGTGTGACGTGACCCAGACAACCCCTCGGTCTTCCGTGCAGGTGCCCCTGCGCCGCCCCCGTGTCCACCGCGCCTGGTTCGTGGCCGCCGTCACCTTCGTCACGATCATCGGCGCCGCCGCCTTCGCCTCCCTGCCGGGACTCCTGATCGAACCGCTCCACAGCGAGTTCGACTGGTCGCGCGGCACCATCGGCTTCGCGGTGTCGGTGAACCTGGCGCTGTACGGGCTGACGGCGCCGTTCGCGGCCGCGCTCATGGACCGGTTCGGCATCCGCCGGGTCGTGGCCGTCGCGCTCACGGTGATCGCGGTCGGCTCCGTGCTGACCGTCTGGATGACGGCCGCCTGGCAACTCGTGCTGTTCTGGGGCTTCCTGGTCGGGCTCGGCAGCGGCTCCATGGCGCTGGCCTTCGCCGCGACCGTCACCAACCGCTGGTTCGCCGCCCGGCGCGGCCTCGTCACGGGCGTGCTGACGGCGGCCGGCGCCTCCGGCCAGCTGGTGTTCCTGCCGCTGCTGTCCTGGCTGGTCGAGAACCACGGCTGGCGCCCCGCGTCGGTCACGGTCTCGCTGTCGGCGATCGCCGTCGTCCCGTTCGTCTGGCTGCTGCTGCGCGACCACCCGGCGGACGTGGGGCTCGCCCCGTACGGGGCGGACACGTTCGTCCCGAAGCCCGCCCCCGTGCCCGGCGCCGCCCGGCGGGCGGTCACGGTCCTGTTCCGGGCGGCGCGCACCGGCCCGTTCTGGCTGCTCGCGGGCACCTTCGCGATCTGCGGCGCCTCGACCAACGGCCTGGTGAAGACCCACTTCGTCCCGGCCGCCCACGACCACGGCATGCCCATCACGGCCGCCGCGTCGCTGCTCGCCGTCATCGGCGTCTTCGACGTCGTCGGCACGATCGCGTCGGGCTGGTTCACCGACCGGTTCGAGGCCCGCCGCCTGCTCGCCGTCTACTACGCCCTGCGCGGCGTCTCGCTCCTCTTCCTCCCCATGCTGCTCGCGCCGAGCGTGCACCCGCCGATGATCTTCTTCATCGTGTTCTACGGCCTGGACTGGGTGGCGACGGTGCCGCCGACGATCGCCCTGTGCCGCGAGCACTTCGGCGACGACTCGGCGATCGTCTTCGGCTGGGTCCTCGCCTCCCACCAGGTCGGCGCGGCGCTCGTCGCCTTCCTGGGCGGCGCGGCCCGGGACGTGTTCGGCTCCTACGACATCGTCTGGTACGCGTCGGGCGCGCTGTGCGCGGCGGCGGCGCTGATGGCCCTGGTGATCCGCCGCCGGCCGGCGGCCCTCGTCTGAGACGCTGTGCCGGGGAGGGGTGGGGGAATTGAACAGACAGGTCATGCCATGGCCGGACCATCCGGCGGCGCAGGACCGCGACTTCACGGCCAGGTACGGGGGCGCGCTGCTGGTCGCGGTGGCGGTGCAGCTCGTGGAGACGGTGCTCGCCGTGGAGGCGTTCGTCCTGCACGCGGTGGGCCAGGACGACCCGATGGCGGACCCGCACGGGTACGCCGTCATCCTGCCCGTCCTCGGCCTGCCGGTGCTGCTCCTCGTGGGCGCGGTGGCCGGTGCGGCGGTCTCCGCCCTGGTGGTCCTGCCGCTGGTCGCCGCCGCCGAACGGCTGGGCCGGCGTGGCGCGGACGGCCCGACGGCATGGCTCGCGGTCCTCACGGCGGCGGTCGCCGCCGCGGCCGCGGCGGTCTGGGCGGCCTGGGCCGGGGCGGCCCCGGTTCCGGCGGCGGTCGTGTGGCTCGCCGTCACGGTGGCGCTCGCCGCGCCCGGCCTGGCGGCCCGCCCGGCCCTCGCCCGCCGGGGAGACCCGCGCCTGGGACGCCTGTGCGGCCGCGTGGCCCTGTACGGGGCCCTCACGGCGACGGCGGTCGCGGTGGCGGGCGTCGTGGCGGTACGGCTGGCCTAGTCCCCGAGCCGGACACCCCGGCCGGGCGCGGTCGCGGAGCCGCCGATGGCCGGGCGGGACGCTGGAGGACCCCGGACGCGGGGCCGCCGACCCCCTGGAGACGGCAGTCGCGGTGGCGGGCGTCGTGGCGGTACGGCTGGCCTAGTCCCCGAGCCGGACACCCCGGCCGGGCGCGGTCGCGGAGCCGCCGATGGCCGGGCGGGACGCTGGAGGGACCCCGGACGCGGGGCCGCCGACCCCCTGGAGGAGGATCCCCGACAGGAGGGGATGACCATGGGGGGACACCCGTACCTGCCGTATCAGGCATGGATTCCGCCGCGCCCGCCGGAGCGCGGCTTCGGGGCGCGGTACGGCGCGGCGCTCGCGATCTCGATGACCGTGCTGTTCGCGGAGGCGGTGATCGCGCTGATCGCGCAGGTCGCCTACGCGCAGACGCAGTTCACACCGAGTGCCGGATACCACGTGCTCGGGTTCGTGGCGCTGGCGTTCCTCGCTGTACCCGGAGCGGTGGTCGGGTTCGTGGTGTCCGCCGGTGTGGTCCTGCCGCTGGTGGGGCTGGCCGAGTGGGCGGGGCGGCGCGTCACGCGGAGGGAGCGCGGGCCCTGGTGGGGGGTCCCGCTGGTGACGGGCGTCGTGGTCGCGGTGCTCGTCGGCTCCGTCGGGCCGCTGGTCGGCGCCGGGCCGGTGCCGCTCGGCGTGGCCTGGGCCGTGGCCACGGCGGTCCTCACCGTCGCCGGGCTGGCCGCCCGGCCGGCCGTCGTCGCCCGGGACCGGTCCGTCGACCTGCTGTGGCTTCAGGGCAAGGCCGTCCTGGCCTGTATGGCGGCCGTACCGGCGGCCGCCGTCCTCGCGGTCGCCGCCCTGTCCACGGGTCTCCTCCAGGAGTACAGCCCTCCGCGGTTGACCCGCGACACGATCGTCGGCGCGTGGTCCGACGGCCACGGCGGCACGATCCGCTTCGCGCCCGACGGCACGGTCACGGCGACCGGCCTGGACCACCGCAGAACCGACTGGGCGACGGGCGAGGACGTGGTCGAGGAGTGCGCGGGCACGGGCAGGTGGGCGTACGAGCGGGGCGACGGCCCACGGACCCAGAAGGTCGAGGTGTCCGGCGACAGCACCTGCCTGAACCAGGACTGGGAAGTGGGCGGCACCCCCGGAGACGTCATGCTCTACGTCACGGTCGGCGACCCCGACTCCTGGGACCTGTACGAGCTGCGGCCCGCCCGCTGAGGGGAACACCGTGAGCGGGGAGCGGAGGGTTTCCGGTGCGCGCGGGTGGGAGGTCCAGGCGCTGACGGTGGCCGGGGCGGCGGTCGTCGTGCAGACGGCGCTCGTCGTTCTGGTGGCGCGGTTCGCCACGCTGGTGCGGGACCGGCCGGAGAGGGACGGGGGGCCTGACCGGTTCCTGGTCGAGTTGCCGTTCATCGTCTGCTTCGGGGTGCCGCTGGGGCTGCTGGTGTCGCTGTTCCTGGTGCTGCCGACGGCCGCCGTGGCCGCCCGGCTGGGGCGGCGCTTCACCGGCCGGGAGGCGTGGTGGTGGGTGCCCGTGGTCGCCGCGGTGGTGGCGGGTGCGGTGGTGGCGGGTGCGGGGGCGCTCGGCGCCACGGGAACCGGCGGCGGGCTGCGGTGGCTGGGCGGTACGGCGGCGATCACCGTCGCCGCCTCCCTCGCACGGCTGGCCACCCGCCGCGTACGGGAGGGCAGGCCCGTCGGGCTCACCGCGCGCACGTACGCTGCCGGCGCGGGTTCCGTGGTCGCCGTGTACGTCATCGGCGGGCTCCTCTTCGGTACCGGGCTCGTCGACGAGTACCGGCCGCCGCGCGTGTCCGCCGACCGGTTGGCGGGGACGTGGGTCGACGGCCGGGGCGGCTCACTGCGGCTCGCCCCGGACGGTACGGCGACGGCGGTCGGGGTGACCGACCGCGACTACACCGTCGGCGACGCGGACCGCACGGCCCGCCGCTGCGACTCCACCGGCACCTGGACGTACACCGGCGACGACAACCCCTGGCTCCAGTCCGTGACGATCGAGGTCCCGGGCTGCGCCGGGAGCGACTGGGCCGCCCTGACCATCAGCGGAACGCCGCACAGTCCACGGCTCAACGTGCGGTACGGCGACGTGGACGCGCCGTCCTGGTACACCTTCACCCGCCGCGACGAGGGCTGACGCGGCACGGCCGGCCGGCCGGCCCCGGGGGTCATTCCGGGAAGCGCCCGAAGCCGCCGAAGCCGCCCCGGTGGAACAGCAGGGGCGCGCCGTCGTCGGTGGCGTCGAGTGCCTGTACGCGGCCCACCACGATCAGGTGGTCGCCGCCCGGGTGCACCGCGTGGACCGTGCAGTCGATCCAGGCCGGTACGGAGTCGAGGAGCGGCGCGCCGGTCACGGGGGCCGGGGTGTGGGCGACCCCGGCGAACTTGTCGGCGCCGCTCACCGCGAACGCACGGCACAGCGCGGCCTGGTCGGCGCCCAGGACGTTCACGCAGAAGGCGCCCGCCCGTGCGATGCGCGGCCACGTCGTGGACGTACGGGCCACCATGAAGGCGACCAGCGGCGGGTCCAGCGACAGGGACGCGAACGACTGGCAGGCGAACCCGGCGGGTGCGCCGCCCTCCGGGTCGTACGCCGTCACGATGGTCACTCCGCTGGCGAAGTGGCCCAGGACCCGCCGGAACTCGGCCGGGTCGAGGGGCGGTCGTTCGTCGTCCCGCACCGCGCGCAGGGCGGGGCGGGGGTGCGGCCGCATGGTCGGGGCTGCCCCGACGGACCTGAGGTGGCGGACGGCGGCGGCCGCCATTCCGGCGTGTCCCATCACCCCACCATTGAAACTGATGCAGCGTCAGTTCGGAAGCCCTGGGAGGCGGGGAGGCGGGGAGGCGGGGAGGACGGAGGACGGAGGACGGAAGACGGAGGAGGAGGGAGGGCGGCGGGCGGTGGGAGGAGGGCGTCGGGCGGAGGGCCTCGGGAATGGGGGCCGTGTCTCCGGCTCCGTACGCCGAGGGCCGTACACCGAGGGGGTTTCGCCGAGGGGGGCCGTACGCCGAGGTACCGCGCTCGCGCGGTGCGGCGTGCGGCCCGGTGTCACTCCGACTTCGAGCCCGAGCCGCCCGGCTTCGCCGGGGCCCACGTGGGCCTGGCCGTGGCCACGGCCGGGTTCGGTTCGGCGAGCGTGATGCCCCACGTGTCGTCGGCGCCGATCCGCGCCTCGATCTCCTTCACCTGGCCGCTCTTCGCGAAGTACAGGACCACGACCTGACGCGTGGATCCCTCGTCGTAGAAGTCGGCCGTCACCTCGCCCTGCGCGGCCGCGCCGAACGCCCTGACCCAGGTGCGGGCCGTCGCGTCGGCATCGGCGTCCGCGTCGTCGTCCTCCACGGCCAGCGCGGCCAGCGCGTCGGCGTCACGGTCGGCGAGCCGCCAGACCGCCTTCTGGACCACGTCGAGGCTGCCCGTGGACGGGTAGCCGACGACACGCAGCGGCTCGTGGGCCGAGTAGTCGCTCCGGTAGTCGAGTGAGCCGCCGGACGAGCAGGCGGTGAGCGTCGCCCCGGCGGCGAGCGCCAGGGCCACGGCCAAGGCCACGGCCGGGGCCAGGGACGGCGTCCTGGCGGTTCTCAGGGGCATGAGCACTTCCTTGACCTCGGGGTCCTTCTTCCACCTGAGCATGATGGTGCTCCCGGCCCGTGCGTTCGCCTCCGGCACCGACTTCACGTCCCCGTACCGGCTTCGCGCCCGAGTGATCGATGTCCGGCGGTGCCGGCTGGCGGCCCCGGTACTAGCGGCCCCGGTACCGGGGGCGGCGTCGTTCCACGAAGCTCGCCACGCCCTCGTCGGCGTCGTAGGTCGCCATGTTGAGCTCCTGGGCGGCCGCCTCGGCGGCGAACGCGGCGGCCCTGTCGCTGTCGAGCGACGCGTCGACCAGCTGCTTGGTGAGGGCGTAGGCCCTGGTCGGGCCCTGCGCGAGACGCTCGGCCCAGGCGCGGGCCGTGCTCTCCAGCTCGGTGTCCGCGACGACCAGGTTGACCAGACCCAGCCGTTCAGCGTCGGCCGCCGTCAGGGCGTCGCCGAAGAACATCAGCTCCTTCGCCCGCCGCGGCCCCACCAGGCGCGCCAGCAGATAGGCCCCGCCGCCGTCCGGGACCAGGCCCCGGCGGGCGAACACCTCGATGAACGTGGCCGACTCGGCGGCGACGACAAGGTCGCAGGCGTACGCGAGGTGGGCGCCGATACCGGCCGCCGTGCCGTTCACGGCTGCGATCACCGGCTTCTCGCAGTCCAGTACGGCGCCGATCAGCCGCTGCGCGCCGAGGCGGATCATCCGGGCGACATCGCCCGGAGCGCGCTCCCGGGACCGGGCGGACGCCCCCCGGAGGTCGGCGCCCGCGCAGAAGCCCCTGCCGGTGGCGGTCAGCACGACGGCCCGTACGTCGGGGTCGGCCGATGCCTCGGCCAGCAGGGCGATGATCCGTTCCCGCTGGTCCCACGTCACGGCGTTCATGGCGTGGGGGCGGTCGAGGGTGATCCACGAGACGCCGTTGTCAGTGGCGTGCCGTACCAATGAGTCCAGGGACTTTTCGCGTCCGGTGGACTCTTCGGGGGAGGAAGTCATGGTCCGGCGGCTCCGATCGACGGAAGACGGCACGACGGGAAACGGGGGATACGGGGGAAACAGGGGATACGGGGGATACGGGGGAGGCGAGGCAAGCGGCACGGGCGCGATCGGCCGCCCCCGGCCGGAGCCGGTGGCGACGGCGGTGGCGGTGCCGGTGGCGACGGCGGTGGAGCAGGCCGTGGAGCGTGCCGTGCCGGGGGCCGTGGGGGGCTCAGCGGCACACGGCCAGCGCGTCCAGCGCGACCGCGCCCTGGCCGCGTTCCAGCACGACCAGCGGATTGATGTCCAGCTCCGTGAGGTCGCCGCCCAGCTCCAGCGCCATCCGCTGGACCCGCAGCACGACCTCCACCAGCGCGTCGACGTCCATCGGCGGGCCGCCCCGCACCCCGTCCAGCAGGGCCCGCCCGCGCAGTTCGCGGAGCATCGCCCGCGCCTGGTCCTCGCCGAACGGCGGCACCCGTACCGCCGTGTCCCGCAGGACCTCCACCAGGACGCCGCCGAGGCCCACGGTCACGGTCGGGCCGAACAGCTCGTCGTGCGTGACGCCCACGACCATCTCGACGCCCCGCTCGATCATCTGGCAGACCAGGACGCCGTCCAGGGCGATGTCCTCGTAGCGGGCGATGTCGGTGAGCTCCCGGTAGGTGTCCCGGACCTGGCTCGCGGAGGTGAGCCCGATCCTGACCAGGCCCAGCTCGGTCTTGTGGGCGAGCTGCGGCGCCGACGCCTTCAGCACGACCGGGTAGCCGACCTGGCCGGCCGCGCGGACGGCCGCCGCCGCGCTGGTGACCAGCTGCTCGCGCGGCACGCGGATGCCGTACGCCCGCAGGAGCTGCTTCGCCGCGTGCTCGCTCAGGCGGCGTCCCGGGCTCAGCAGGGCCCGCGCCTTGCGGAACGAGGGCGACGGCGTGCGCGGCGCCTCGTCGAACGGCGAGCGGTACGCGGCGGTGAACCGGTGGTGGTCGAGGTACGCCTTGACGGCCGCGACACAGTTGCCGACCGTGCGGAAGGTGACGAGCCGCGAGGAGCCGAGCAGCGTCTCGCGGTAGGCGGCCTCGGTGCCGACGGGCGAGCCCCAGACGACGCACACCGTCTTGTCCGTGGCCTCCGCCGCGTCCACCAGGTCCTGGGCGAGCCGGTCGCTCATGGGAGGGAACGGGCCGGTGATCGGACAGATCAGCACCCCGACGGCGGGGTCGGCGAGGATCGTGTCGATGATCTTCCGGCCGCGCGCGTCACCGACCGGGTGGCCGCCGCAGTCGATCGGGTTGGCCACGTTCAGGTCGTCGGGTATCCACTGGCGCAGGGTGTCCTGCCGGTCCCGTGGCAGCACCGGGAGGCGCAGCCCGGCGGCCGTCGCCAGGTCCGCGACGTGCGCGCCCGTGCCGCCGGAGATGGAGTAGACGGCCACGCCGTCGGCGACGGGCGGGCGGGCCCGCGCGAGCAGGGTCGCGGTGTCCTGGAGCTCGTCCAGGGCGTCCACGCGGATCACCCCGAACTGGCGCATGGCCGCGTCCACCACCTGGTCGGCGCCGGTCAGCTTGCCGGTGTGCGAGGCGGCGGTCCGTGCGCCGGTCTCGGTGCGGCCGACCTTGACCGCGACGACCGGCACACCGCGCCGGGCGGCGCGGTCGGCGGCGAGCAGGAAGGAGCGCCCGTCCCGCAGTCCTTCCAGGTAGCAGGCGATCGCCCCGACCTCGGGGCGTTCGGCGAAGTACGCGAGGAAGTCGGCGGTCTCCAGGTCGGCCTCGTTGCCGGTCGGTGCCCAGTGGGAGAGCCGTACGCCCAGCTCCTGGAGGGCGTGCAGGGGCCGGCCCTGGTGCCCGGACTGGGTGATCAGCGCGATCGCGGGCCCTTCGAGGTCCTGGCGGAACTCCTCGAACGCGTTGAGGTTGGTGTTCGGGCCCAGGAGCCGCAGCCCGGAGCGGGCCACGGCCGAGGTGAGGCGGGCCTGCGCGGCGGTGCCGGCGTCGCCGGTCTCGGCGAACCCGGACGCGAAGGCGACGGCGAAGCGCGCCTTGGCTGCGTCGAGTTCCGCGATCACCGGAACGGGGTCGGCGACCAGCAGGACGGCGACGTCGACGGGCTCGGGCAGCTCGGCCACGGACGGTACGCAGCGGAGCCCGAACACCGACGGACGGGTCGGGTGGACGGGGTGCAGCCGGGCGCCGACCCGCTCGGACCAGCGGATCAGCTGCCGGGTGATGCCCGCGCCGGGCCGCCCGTCGGTGTCGGACGCCCCGACGACGGCGACGGCGCGGGGGCGGAAGAACCGGTCCAGATCGGGGACGGAGGAGTACAGCGGCCGGCCGCTGACGTCGAGGTCGCCCTCGGCCGCGGCGATCCCGTGGACGGTGCCGCCGGGGGTGCGCCCGCAGGCCACCACACGGGCGCGGAGGTCGGTGGTGAAGGTGCCGTGAGTCGATCCGAGCATCGTTCCGCCGCTCCTGCGTGTCGTCGTCCCAAGGGACCGATGGACATGACGCGAACCTGACGCTCTGTCAGATTAGCGAAGTGACGGCATGTCAGGAACAGGTCTGCACGGAACGGAGGGGTGTCCGTGGGTCGCGGGCGGCCTGCGCGGTCCGTGGGGGAGGCCACGGCGGTGATCGGGACGCAAGGGCCGACCGGTACAACTTTCGACAGGCACCGGCGGTCAAACCGGTGATCGATGACACAGCGCTGGTTCACGGACCAGCTCTTCGGAGGAGACGCATGAGAACGATAACGGCCGGCCGGGCGCTACGGGCCGGTGCGGGGGCCGCATTGGCCGGAACCCTGATGGTCGGAGCCGCCGCCGCTCCGGCGTTCGCCGCCAGTGACCAGCTGTGGATCGACGTGCCGTACGAGGCCGTGCTGACCGTGGCGCCCGAGAACGGCGAGGCCGAGACCCGCACGCTCGAACTGGGCCTGTCGCACGACAACGCGGGCTACCGGGTGACCGACGGCCGCCTCACCGTCGACGTCTCCGAGCTGACCGGCGTCGCCGACGTCACCTGGCCGGAGAACTGCGCCCCCAGCGGCACCACCGCCGTCTGCTCCGTCCCCGTGGTCCCCGTGACCGCCACCCCGCAGATACGGCTCGGGATACGGGCCGCGGCCGGTGCGGAGGCCGGTGCCGCCGGTCGCATCACGTACCAGGCGAAGGCCACGACCACGGCCTGGGGCGGCACGATCGTCGCGCCCCAGGGGTACGAGACCACCGTCCGGCTCGCCTCGGGGCCCGACCTGGCCATGGAGCGGCCCGGCACCTTCGAGGGCGTACGGCCGGGCGACACCGTGACCGTGCCCTTCTCGGTCGTCAACAACGGCAACGAAGCCGCCGACGGCGTCCAGGTCACCCTGCACGTGTCACGCGGCCTCCTCCTGGACGAGATCGCCCCCCAGTGCACCAGCGAGCCCCTCGGTGACGAGCCCGTCAAGGCGCTGACCAGGGTGGACTGCGCCTTCGACGAGGTCGTCGCCCCGGGCGCCTCCTTCACGCTGCCCAAGCCGCTCACGGCCACCGTGGCGCCGTTCGCCCTGAACGAGCGCCTCGACGTCGGCGTCCAGCCGGGCGGCGGCGTCGAGGACCTCTCGCCCGAGGACAACGGCGGGCAGGCAACCGTCCGCGCCGTCAACACCGCCGACTTCGCGGTGCGCGGCGCGAAGGTGACCGGGGCGGCCGGCGAGACCGTTCCCATGAACCTGACCTTCCGCAACAAGGGCCCGGCGTGGGTCGCCAACCTCGGCTCCGGCGAGCCCGTCGCCGCCGTCGACCTGATCGTGCCGGAGGGCGCGACGGTCATGTCCGCGCCGGAGAACTGCGACCCCCGCACCCTGGACGGCGGCTGGACGGCCGACCGGGTCGGCGCGCCGCGCTACCTGTGCGACGTGCCCATGGTGGTCGCCGAGGACCAGAAGCTGACCTACGCGTTCCAGCTGCGGGTGGACACCGTCGTGGCCGGGGCCACGGGGGACGTCACGCTGCGGGCGCCGTGGGGCGACAAGCCGCTCGCGTTCGACCCGAACCCGAAGAACGACACGGGCAAGGTCGTGCTGAACGCGCCCGTTCCGGCCGAGTGACCCACTGATCCCGCCCGCTCCCGGGCGGGCCTCCAGGGACGCCCGGGTCAGCTCTTCGCGAGCGCCCGGGCGATCCTGCGGGCGTCGATGGCCAGTTCGCGGAGCATCCCGCTGATCGGGTTGGTGAAACCCGTGAAGTACAGGCCCGGCGCATGGCGGGGCGTCCGGGCGCCGCGCACCACCGGATGGCCCTGGTCGTCCAGGACACCCAGATGACCGACGAGCCCCTCCAGGGCACGCCGGTAGCCGGTCGCCGCGATCACCGCGTCCGGGGCGATCCGGTCGCCGTCGGCCAGCACCACCTCGCCGCCGTCGAACGCCTCGACCGCCGCGACCACTTCCACCTTCCCCGTACGCACGGCGTCGACGAGCCCGACGTCCTGCACCGGGACGGCGCCCTGGCGCGCCCGCGAGTACAGCCCGGTGTCCGGGCGGGGCAGCCCGTGCGCCGACAGGTCGGGTACGGAGACCCGGCCCAGCACGCGGGCCGCCGCGTCCACCAGCCGTACCGGCATGCGGCGCGCCAGGATGCCGCCGGCCTGCGCGGGCCAGCCGGCCGTGGAGCGGCGCACGATGTGCGGCACGGTACGGACGGCCAGCCGCACCCGTGCGGCGCCGCCCTCGACCAGGTCGACGGCTATCTCGGCGCCCGTGTTGCCGACGCCGACCACCAGGACGTCCCTGCCCGCGTACGGGGCCGGGTCGCGGTAGCCGCTCGCGTGCAGCAGCTCGCCGGTCCAGGAGTCGGCGCCCGGCCAGTCGGGCAGCCGGGGCGTGTGGTTGTAGCCGGTGGCGACGACGACGGCCCTGCTGGTCAGCCGCCGTCCGCCGGTGGCGTGCAGGACCCAGCCGCCGCCCGGCGCGTCCTCGTCACGTTCGATCCGGGACACCTCGACGCCCGTCACGATCTCCAGATCGTGGACGTCGGCGTACTTCTCCAGGTAGCGGACGACGTCGGCGCGCGCGACCCAGCGTCCGAAGGAGCGCGGCATGGGCAGCCCCGGCAGCGCGGACAGACGCCGGGTGGTGTGCAGCCGCAGGCGCGTGTAGTGGCGGCGCCACGACTCGCCGACGGCGCCCGACTTCTCCAGGACCACGGCCCGTATGCCGCGTGCGCGCAGGGCCGCCGCTGCGGCGAGGCCGCCCGGTCCGCCGCCGACGACGTAGACGGGCTCGCCGAGGGGGAGGGCGGGAGCGTGGGCGCCGGCGGAGGCGGAGGTCGAGCGGTCGGTAGCGTGGGCCATGAACGCTGAGCGTAATGGCCTCCTCACTTGTTGGGTCTCGGTCAAGTGGGGAAATCGGTTGCGAAAGGATCACGCGCCCGGCTTGCCGCCCGTATCCGGACACCGGAGGCGCGCATCCCGGCGCGCACCCGGCCGAAACGCGCGCCCCGGGGCGCCCCGCACCCCGGCGGGCGTTCGCCAGGCGCCGGAGGTGACGCGGCCCGGCGGACGCGCCCCGCACCCCGGAGGCCACGCGTCCCGGTCGGTGTTCGGCCGATCCTCGGGTTCACGCGGCCCGGCGGGCGTTCGGCCGCGGGCTCCGAGGTCACGCGGCTCGGCGGTCGCGCGGACCGGCGGGCGTACCGACCGGCCTCCGGGGGCAGGGGGCCGGGGGTTGCCCGTGCAGTCTCGGCCGCCGTGGGTCACTTGGGCGTGACGGCCGCCTCGACCTCCTCGAAGGTGGCGCTGTCGACCAGGCCGGTGTCCTCCAGGACCTCCATGTGGTCCAGGACGGTCTGGTTGGCCTGGCGGGCGTGCCGGCGCACGAGGTCGTTGCCGGTGGCGGCCCGTACCTCGCCGATCGTCGCGAAGATCTTGCCGTGCGAGGAGCGCAGCAGGTTGGCGAAGAGCCGGTCGAACTCGGCGCCCCGCGCGTTCTCCAACTGCTTCACGAACCCCTGCTGTTCCTCGGTGGCCTCGTTCGGGAGCTCCACGCCGAGGATGCGGGCGTCCTCGCGGACGAGCTGGTCGAGCTTGGAGTGGCCGTCGAGGAGATGGAGGCCCGCCCGCTTCACGGCCTCGCTGGAGGCGTGGGTCTGGGCCAGTCGGCCGGCCGGAATCTCCCACAGCCCGGCCTGCCGCACCTTCACCAGGAACGTGCGGTCGACGTCCGTGACCCGCTGCGGTCCCGCCGCCGCCCGGCCCGCCGCGCCGACGGTGGTGGTGTGCGCCGCGCCGCCGGTTCCGTGCGCCGAGCCGTATCCGGAACCGTAACCGCCGGCGTTCTGCGGGAGCGCGGCGGAGGCGGGGCTCGCCGTGGCCTCGTCGCCACCGCCCCGGATCCCGAAGAACAGGGCGGCGACGGCGGCGCACACGAGCGCGGCGACCGTGAGGGCCCGGATCGAGGTGGGGATGGGGGGTCGCACGGCACGTCGGTTCGGATACATGATCCCTCCCGGGTCGGCATGGGGACTCGTCGGTCACGCGTCGTTCGCGCGTACAGGGGTACGGACGGGGCTCCTGGGGCGTTCAGCCGGGCCGCGGTCCGCGGGGAATCGCCTACGGGTTCCGGCGGCGCCCTTGCGGGTGCGCGCCCCATCGGCTGAACTGACGCTCCGTCAGATAACGTGAGCGGAAAGGTCGGTGGCGCGCATGCGGACCGTCTGGCTCGGGGGCGCCGAGTGGCTCGCCGTCCTCCGGATCGGCCTCGGACTGTGGTGGCTGGAGAGCTGGCGCCACAAGGACAGGAAGGCGTGGTTCGCCCGTGGCACGGGTATCGCCTGGGCGGCGGACGTGGCGGCCGCGCACCGCTGGCCGGCCGTAAGGAACGGCTTCCGGAAGGTCGTCGCGCCCCGCCCCCGGCTGATGGCGTACGTCGTCGTGTACGCCGAACTCGCCCTCGGGGTCGGCCTGATCGTCGGCTTCCTCACCCCGGTCGCCCTCGTCGGAGGGCTGGTCCTCAATCTGCTCTACCTCGTGCTGATGATCCACGACTGGGCGGAGCAGGGACAGAACGCGATGATGGCCCTGATCTCGCTGGTGGCCCTGTTCGCCGTCGCCTGGCAGACCTGGTCCGTGGACAGCGCGATCGGATGGTTCTGACCGTGGACGCCGCCACTCCGGACATCGACGCGTTCACCCGCCCCTACTGGGACGCGGCCGCCGAAGGCCGCCTCCTGATCCGCCGCTGCCACGCGCCGGACTGCGGTACGGCGTACCACTACCCCCGGGAGTTCTGCCCCCGCTGCTGGAGCGACGACACCGACTGGGAACGGGCGAGCGGCCGGGCGACGCTCTACACGTGGTCCGTGGTCCACCGCAACGACCTCCCGCCGTTCCGGGGGCGTACGCCCTACACGGCGGCCGTCGTGGAACTCGCCGAGGGCCCGCGCATGATGACCGGCATCGTCGACTGCCCGCCCGGCGTCCTGCGCGTCGGCATGGACCTGGAGGCCGTCTTCCGCACAGCCCACGCGGACGCGCCGGCCGGGACCGGCGCGGCGGGCGGGACCGGCGCGGCGGGCGTGACGGGCGTGACGGTGCCCTACTTCCGGCCCGCCTGACACCCCTAGCCCGCCTGACACCCCTAAGGCCACAGCAGTTCGCGGGTCCAGCCGTTCTCGGTGCGCCGGTAGCGGAGACGGACGTGGCGGCGCAGCTCGTCGCCCTGGAAGAACTCGACCTCGCGGGGGTCGAGGACGTACAGCGCCCAGGTGTCGGCGTGGGCGCCGGGGTCCGCGCGGGCGTGCTCCCAGGCGGAGCGACTGGCCCCGGCCAGCTCGTCCAGGGAGCCGAGCGGCTCGGACTGGTGCCCGACCAGCGCGGCGGCGAGGGCGCCCGTCGAGCGGGCGTGCAGGTCGGCGTACGCCTCGGCGGGCGTGCCGACGGAGACGCGGCCCCGCACCCGCACCTGCCGCCCGCGCACCGGCCAGTAGAAGCCGAGCGCCGCGTCCGGGCGGGCGGCCAGCTGCCGGCCCTTGGCGCTCGTGGTGTGCGACGCGAAGTGCCAGCCGCGCTCGTCGGCGCCGTGCAGCATCAGGGTCCGCACGTCGGGGCGGCCGGCCTCGTCCACGGTGGCCAGCGTCATGGTGTGCGGCTCGCGCTGCCCGGCGTTCGCCGCGTCCACGAACCACGCCCGGAACAGCGGCAGCGGCTGGTCGGGCGCGGTGTCCGGGTCGAACGCCGGCAGCTCCGTGTCCCAGACCAGCAGGGCGCGAAGGGTCTCGTGGAAGTGCGCGTCGGTCGTGTCGGTCGCTTCGGTCATGGAGCCATCATCGGCGACCGGTCCCGGTACCCGCCGCACGCGGGTCACGTGCCGCGGCCCAGCACCACCGTGCCGGACGAGCAGAACCAGCCGCCCGTGCCCGAGGCGACCGCCAACCGGGGGAGGCTGCCGTCCGGGCGGCGGACCTGGCGGCCGTGCGCCTCGCCGCGCAGCTGCCGTACGGCCTCCACCAGCAGGAACAGGCCGCGCATGCCCGGGTGGCAGGCGGACAGGCCGCCGCCGTCGGTGTTCACCGGCAGGGCTCCGGTCAGCGTGAGGCGGCCCTTCTCCACGAACGCCCCGCCCTCGCCCTTGGCGCAGAAGCCCAGGTCCTCCAGGGTCACCAGCGTCATGTACGTGAAGGCGTCGTAGATCTCCGCGAGGTCGATGTCCGCCGGGGCGACCCCGGCCCGCTGGAAGGCGAGGCGGCCGCTGACCGCGGCGGGGGAGACGGTGAAGTCGTCCCACTCCGACATGGTGGTGTGCGAGACGTGCTCGCCGGTGCCGAGGACCCGGACGGGCGTCGTCCGGCAGTCCTGTACGTACTCATCCGCCGCCAGCAGGACCGCCGCGCCGCCGTCGCTGCGGAGGCAGCAGTGGAGCGTGGTGAAGGGGTCGGCGACCGGCGGCGAGCCGAGCACGTCGTCGACCGTCAGCGGACGGCGGTACATCGCGTCCGGGTTGTGCGCCGCGTTCGCGCGGGCCTGGACGGCGACCTCGGCGAGCTGCTCCGGGGTCGTGCCGTAGGTGTGCATATGGCGGCGGGCGGCCATCGCGTACTTGGCGATGAGCGTGTGGCCGTACGGGGCCTCGAACTGGAGCGGGCCCCGGGTCCCGAACGAGAGGTTCGCGGTGCGGCGCCCCGCCTTGATGTCGGTGCGGGCCGTGGAGCCGTACACCAGGAGGACCGCTTCGGCGTGTCCGGCCGCGATCGCGTCGGCCGCGTGGGCGGTCATCACCTCCCAGGTGGCTCCGCCCACGGACGTCGAATCGACCCAGGTCGGCCGCAGGCCCAGGTACTCGGCCACCTCCACGGGCGCCAGGGTGCCGAGGCCGGCGGACGCCAGGCCGTCGATCACCGAGCGGTCGAGGCCCGAGTCGGCGAGCGCCAGCCGGGCGGCGTCGGCGTGCAGGGTGTACGGGGTGGTGGCGGGGCCGGCCCGGCCGGGCTCCGGGAGCGGGGCCAGGGCCGCACCCACGATGGCGACGGAACGTCGTGTCCGTGACATAGAACTGACGGTACATCAGATCTATGCTCTGCCGGAACGCACACGTGACGGACCGTCAGGCGCGGCCGTCGGACCCGGAGGCCGCCCATGGACGCCGCGTTCACCCCCGAGCAGGACGCGATCCGCCGCACCCTGCGCGACCTGCTCGCCGCCCACTGCGGCCCCGACGCCGTCAGGGCCGCCGCCACCCGCCCCACCGGCTACGACCCCGCACTCTGGGCCCTGCTCGCCGGGCGGCTCGGCCTGCCGGGCATCGCCGTCCCCGAGGAGTACGGCGGCGTCGGCTGCGGCCCCGCCGAGCTGGTCCTCGCCTGCGAGGAGACCGGCCGCGTCCTGGCGCCGAGCCCGCTGCTCGCCACCTCCGTGCTGGCCGCCCCGCTCATCGCCCTCCTCGGCACCGAGGCGCAGCGGGCCGAGCTCCTGCCCCGGATCGCCGACGGGTCCCTCACCGCCACCCTCGCGGTGCCGGCCGGCGCCGACCTGCCCACAGCCCTGGACCTGGTCGAGGCGCGGCCCTCCTGGTCGGGCGGCGGACGCGCGGGCGGCATCCAGGCCCGCCCCGCCCCCGGCGGCGACGGCTGGACCCTGTACGGCGAGGCGGACCGGGTCCTCGACGGCCACAGCGCCGGCCTGCTGCTCGTCGCCGCGCACACCGGCGGCTTCGCCCGGTCCCGTACGCGGATCTTCCTCATACGCCCGGAGGCCGCGCCCGGCCTGACCCGGGTACGCCGCACCTCCCTCGACCAGACGCGTCCACTGGCCCGCGTGCAACTGCGCGACAGCCCTGCCCGGTTGCTCGGCGGCGGCGGGGGCAAAGGCGTGGGCGGGGATGGGGGCGTGGGGGGCAAAGGGGGCGTGGGCGGTGACGGGGACGTGAGTGGGGACGTGGGGGGCGCGCTCCAGGCCGTCGGGCAGCTGCTCGCCGCCGCCCTCGCCGCCGAGGCCACCGGCGCCGCCGCCCACTGCCTGGAGCGCACCCTGGCCCACGTGCGCACCCGCGAACAGTTCGGCCGCCCCATCGGCTCCTTCCAGGCGGTCAAGCACCGGCTCGCCGACCTGTACGTACAGGTCCAGTCCGCCCGATCCGCCGCGTACTACGCCGCGTGGGACAGGACGGCCGGGGGCCTCGCACTCGCCCAGTGCCTGGAGGCCCTGCACGCCGTCGCCGCCGACACGATCCAGCTGCACGGCGGCATCGGTTTCACCTGGGAGCACGAGGCCCACCTGTACTTCAAGCGGGCGACGGCCGACCAGCTCCTCTTCGGCCCCGTCCACCGGCTGCGGGCCCGCGCGGCCCACGCGTCGGCGCTGTTCGGCGGCACGCTCACGGAGGTGGCCCGATGACCGTCGGCCTGCGGTTCGTCCAGAAGGTGTCCTCCACCCGCGCCTTCGCCCGGGTGGCCCCCCACGTCATCCCCGCCCTCGACCGGACCGTCCACCGGCTGACCCGCGGCCGGGTGCTGCCGAGCGCCCGCATGCTGCCCGGCGTCGTCCTGCTGTCGCGCGGCGCCACCACAGGTCTGCCGCGCCGCACCCCGCTCGCCTGTATGCCGGAGGACCCCGCCGCGACGAGCTGGATCCTCGTCGGCTCCAACTTCGGCCGCGCGGGCCACCCGGCCTGGACCGCGAACCTCCTGCGGCACCCGGACGCGGAGGTGAGCTGGCACGGCCGGACCGTCCCGGTCCACGCCCGCCTGCTGAAGGGACAGGACCGGGCCGTCGCCTGGCGGGCGGTGGTGCGGTTCTGGCCGCCGTACGCGACGTACCAGTCCCGGGTCGACCGTGAGATACGGCTGTTCCGGCTCACCCGCCGGGGATGAGCGGCCCCGGGTACGGGAACGCCGACGGCGGTCAGTGGCATGGACCGCCGTCGGCGTGACAGGACGTGAAGGGACGGGACGTGAAGAGGTGTGGGAGGGGGTGGGCCCGAGGGTCCGATGGGGTGAGGGGTGGGGGTGGGGGGTGGGGGGCGAGGGATGTGCAGGTGAGGGCCCGCAGGTGAGGGCCTGCAGCGGCCCGGGGTGCCGCGCTACTTCGTCGGCTTCCTGCCCGTGATGCCGAGGTGGACCAACGTCGCCAGGTTCGGGCGCAGTTCGGCCTGCTTGACGCCCCAGGACTGGAATCCCTTCTGGTGCGAGGCGACCGCCGCCAGCATCGCCACCAGGGACCCCGCCATGGCGGCGGCGCTCAGGTCCTTGTCGACCTTGCCCTTGCTCTGGAGCTCCTTCACCGCGTCCGTGAGGGAGTTGGTGACGGAGTTCAGGATCTTCATCCGGATCTTGTAGAACCGTTTGTCGCCCTCCGCGGCTCCCAGATCCACCACGCGGAGGATGGCATCGTGCTTGCGCCAGAAGTCGAGGAAGCCTTCGACGAGCTCCTCCGACGTCTGCCAGCCCGCTTTGCCGACCCAGCTGCGCCCGGAGACCAATTCGGTCAATCCGGCGCCTTCCTTGGCCATTTCCTCGGCGATTTCGAGGACAGCGCCTTCCACGTCGGGAAAATACTGGTAGAAGGTCGCGGGTGAAGTGCCCGCCTTCCGGGCCACGTCGATGACTTTGACGTCCCGGTACGGCGAGGAGCTGAGCATCTCGCTGAGGCAGTCGAGCAGCTTCTGCCGCGTCGCCTGTCCGCGTCGGCCGGCCACGCGGCCGTCGACGGTGCGTACTTGTCCTGTCATGCCGTCAGCTTACCGAGGGGTGATCGGGGCGCGATTCGGCCGACTGCAAATGGGGTGCGCTCCTCCCGTCCGGCGATCACCGGCGATCACCGGGGCCCTCCGGCCGCAAAAGCTTATTAACAGCCTGTGGAAAACTTCGGTGGATAAGTCGACCCGGTAGGCCGACCCGACAAGTGTGTATATGTTCGATTCTTTCCCCTGCGCGGTACGAGTACCGGGCTTAGCGTGAACGTGACGGGCACCACACGGCCCGTGCACGTGTGCACCGGTGCACAGGGAAGGAACCAGGCCCATGGCCGCGATCACAGAGGGCACGCCGTGCTGGGCGGACGTGCTGCTCCCCGACCTCGAAGCCGGCAAACGCTTCTACGGGGAGCTGTTCGGCTGGACGTTCACCGACGAGGGCGGCGACGCCTACGGCCACTACACCACCGCCCTCAGCGACGGACAGCGCGTCGCCGGACTCGCACCCAAGCGGGACGGGCGGATGCCCACCGCCTGGGGCGTCCACTTCGCCACATCCGACGCCGTCGCCGTCAGCGCCAGGATCAGGGACGCGGGCGGCCAGCTGATCACCGAACCCGTACGGGTCGGCCCCTTCGGGATCATGGCCCTCGCCGTCGACCCCGGCGGCGCCGTCTTCGGGCTCTGGCAGGGCGACCAGCGCCCCGGCTTCGAGAAGCAGGGCAGCCCCGGGTCCTTCTGCTGGACCGAGGTCTACACCCGGGAGAAGGAAGCCGTCGACGCCTTCTACGAAGCGGTCTTCGGGTTCCAGGGCAAAGACCTGGACGACCCCTCCATCGACTTCCGCGTCTGGTCGCCCGCCGGCACGACACCCGGCGACGACACCGCCATCGGCGGCCGCAGCGTCATCACCGACGCCTTCCCCGCCGAGATGCCCGCCCACTTCCTCGTCTACTTCGCCGTCGAGGACTGCGACGGCACCGCCGCGACCGCCACCCGGCTGGGTGGGCGCGTCACCGAACCGCCCTTCGACACGCCGTACGGCAGGATCGCCCTCCTCGCCGACAACCAGGGCGCCGTCTTCGCCGTACTGGCCGAGCCGAAAGCCGCCTGACGTCCCGCCCGGGTGGGCCTCGGGCCCCGGCCTGGCCCACCCCGGCGCATCTCGGCCCATCTCGGCCTCTCGCCGTCGTATCGACCCGTCGCGGTCCTTATAGGTCCGGGTTGGTTTTAGCGGTCTTCAGCGGTCTGTATGGGTCTGCCTTGGTCTGTTGTCGTACGTTGCGGTCCGTCCGTCTCGGAGGCGTGTCCCACAGCGCGCCTCCGGTCCCTCCCGTCACCATTCGTCCCGACCGGGGGCGCCTCCGGCGCTTGTCCGGATCCGGGTGAGACACCCCGATCCGCCCCCGGGTTCGCAACCACCGCCCCGGACAGGAAGAATCAGGGTGCACAGGGTCGTACCCTCATGGCCCTGACGGGGAGGTGGCAGGCAAGTGGAGCAGCTGACGCAGCACGACCCGAGACGGATCGGCCCGTTCGAGGTGCTGGGCCGGCTCGGTGCCGGCGGAATGGGCCTGGTCTATCTCGCACGCTCGGCGTCCGGCCGGCGCGTGGCGATCAAGACCGTACGGACCGAGCTCGCCGAGGACCAGCTGTTCCGAGTCCGCTTCACGCGCGAGGTCGAGGCCGCGCGCGCGGTGTCCGGGTTCTACACGGCGGCCGTGGTCGACGCCGACCCGCGCGCCGCGGTGCCGTGGCTGGCCACCGCGTACGTACCGGCGCCGTCCCTCGAAGAGATAGTGAACGAATGCGGGCCGCTGCCCGCGCCCGCCGTCCGCTGGCTCGCGGCGGGCATCGCCGAGGCCCTCCAGTCCATCCACGGCGCCGGACTCGTCCACCGCGACCTCAAGCCGTCCAACGTGCTCGTCGTCGAGGACGGCCCGCGCGTCATCGACTTCGGCATCGCCTCCGGCGTCTCCAACACCCGGCTGACCATGACCAACGTCGCCGTCGGGACGCCCGCCTACATGTCCCCCGAACAAGCCCGCGACTCGCGCAGCGTCACCGGCGCCAGCGACGTCTTCTCGCTCGGCTCCACCCTGGTGTTCGCCGCGACCGGGCACGCCCCGTTCCACGGCGCGAACCCGGTCGAGACCGTCTTCATGCTGCTGCGCGAAGGCCCCGACCTGGAGGGACTCCCCGACGAGCTGCGGCCCCTCATCGAATCCTGCATGCAGATGGACGCCGGGATGCGGCCCACCCCTGCGGACCTCCAGGCGCAGCTCGCCCCGCACCTGTTCTCCGGCAGCGACGACAGCGGCACCGCGTCCGCGTGGCTGCCGTCCAGCGCCACCGCCATGATCGAGCACCGCCGTGGCGGCCGCTCCGGCGCCACCCCGCCGCCGCCGCCCGCCGCGCCCCCCGCCCCGCCCGCGCCCCCGGCGCCCGGGCCCGGCCGGCACGGTGCCCACGCGGCGCCCGCCGGACCCGCCGGACCCGCCGGTCACGGGGGGCCGCCCGGTCACGCCGCGCCCGGCGCCCACGGACCGGCCGTCGCGCCTGGCGGCGGCCGCGACTGGGACACCACCCGGCGAGGCGGCGCCGACCCGCGCACCGGGCCGGTGCCCGGCCCCGGCCCCGGACCCCGTGGCGGCCACGGCGGTCCGCAGGGAGAGCCCGTACGGCTGCCGGGCGCCAAGGTGCCCATCGGCCCCGGCCCCCGCGCCGACGCCCGTGGCGGCGGTGTCGCCGTCGACGCCGGGCCCGCGACCGGATGGATCCGCCCGCCCGCCGGGGTGGCCCCGCCGCCCCCCACCGGCCGTCCGCTCCCCGGCACCGCCCCGCAGCCCGGCCACCCGCCGGGCGCCCAGCCCGGCGCCCAGCCGGACGGCGGGGTCACCGTCGGCGCGGAGCCCGGCCACTGGCGGCCCTGGCGGTTCCGCATGTCGAACGACGTGTGGGGCACCCCCGTGGTCGCCGGCGACCTGCTGTACGTCACCTCCTTCGAAGTCCACGCCCTGGACGTGGCCAGCGGCCGGCGGCAGTTCAAGACCCGCGATGTCGCCTGGTCCATGGCCGTCTCCGCCGGGCGCATCCACGCCTCCGACGGGCCCTCGCTGTACGCCCTCGACGCCCTCGACGGCGGCGAGCGGTGGCGGCTGCACACCGACGCCTGGGTGTACTCGCTCAAGGTCGACCGGGGCACCGTCGTCACCGGCACCCGTGGCGGCGGTGTCCAGGGCTGGGAGGCGTCCAACGGCGCCAAACTGTGGGAGCTGACCGGCGCGCAGACCGACTTCGAGACGCCCGAGGCCGGGCCCGTCGTCCACGGCGACACCGTGTACGTGTGGCAGGACGCCCGGCTGCGGGCGCTGGACGCGCGGACCGGTGGCGAGCGATGGTCGTACCCCGTCGGGGACGCCGCGTCCTGCGGAGGCGTGCCGCTGCGGGTCACCCCCGCCGAGGACGGTTACGTGTACGTCGCCGCCGGCACCCGCGTGCTGTCCGTGGACATCATGTCCGGGCACGTCCGCTGGCACTTCGAGGCACCCGCGGTGTTCCTGTCGCCGCCCGCCTTCGCGCCCGGGCCCGCCGTCACGGGCGGCGGCGTGTACCTGGCCGACTACCTGGGGACCGTGTACGCGCTCGACGCGACGACCGGCAAGGACCGGTGGCGCATCGCCACCGAGTCGCGCCAGTCGATCGAGCCGGTGCTCGTCGCCGACGGCAACATCCATGTCGGCAGCGGCAGCGCGCTGTACACCCTCGACGCCGTCACGGGCACGCCGAAGTGGCGGTTCCCGGCCGGCGGCGAGATCATCGGCGCGCCCGTCGTCGCGGACGGGCGGCTGCACTTCGGCTCGGCGGACCACGTGCTGTACACGCTGGACGCGAGCGGCGGGCAGCTCCGCTGGAAGCTCACCACCGGCGGCGAGATCACCGGGTCGCCGGTGGCGCGGGCGGGCGTGGTCTTCGCGTGCAGCAAGGACCGGTGCGTGTACGCGCTGGACGCCGTGAAGGGCACCGCCACCGGCCGGAGCGGCGCCCGCCCGTCCTGACCTGTCCTACGCCGTCCGCCGGCCCCCGGCCGACGGCGGTCGCCGGGTCCGGCGGTGGGTCGGCGGCCGCTCTGCGGGGGTGGCTCACTCGCGGTGGGCTTTCTGGCGGTGGGTCGCCATGTCCGTGGGTGGCTCGCTTGTGGTGGGTGCCCTCCGGCGGTGGGTCGCCCGCCGCTCTGGGGTGGGCTCACTCGGCGGCGGGGTGCCTTGTCTGTGGGTGGCTCGCTTGTGGTGGGTGCCCTCCGGCGGTGGGTCGCCCGCCGCTCTGGGGGTCACCTGTGGGTGGGTTGCCTTCCCACTTGCTGTGGTGCGGGGGTGCTCCGGGCTCACCTCCTCGGGGTCGGCGGCCTCGGGTTCCGTTCGCGGGAGCCCGCCCGTCGCCGCCAACCCCTGCGGGGGCGACCCTCCGCGCCCCCTCGCGCCCGGGGTCAGGGGCGGCGGCCGTAGGGGTCGTCCGGGTGGTCGCGGCCCGGGGGGTGCCGGCCCTGGTCCGGGTAGTCCGGGTAGTTCGGGTAGTCGGGGCCGAGGCCCTGGTCCGGGGGCGCGCCCGGTTGCCACGGGGGCGGTTGCGGGCCGGGGTGGCTCTCCGGTTCGTACTCCTCGTCCCGGTGGCGGGCCGGGCGCCCGGCCATCACCGCGGCGGCGAGGAGCAGGAGCAGCCCGCCGCCCGCCGCGTTGGCGACGCCGAGGCCCAGGCCGGAGCCGTCCGAGTTCACGGCGAGGCCGCCCTCGGCCTGGCCCTGGCGGACCATCCACAGGATGGTGAAGCCGAGCACGATCACCCCGGCCAGGGCGACGGTGAGGCGGGAGCGCAGTACGAGGCCGAGCACGGCGATGACCGCGGCGACCACCATCGGCAGCAGGAGCGAGGTCCACAGGTCCGCCTTGGTGGCGGTGATGCCGCCGAACAGGTCGCTGAAGCGGTAGTCGCGGCCGTCGCGGCCGTCGTACCAGGCACGGAAGGGGCTCCAGACGGCGGCTGTCGCGCCGACGAGGGCCAGGACGGCACCGGTGACGTTACGGACCATCGTGGGCCTCCTTGAAGGTGGCGGCTCTCAGTCCTGACGCTACGCCGAGTGGCCGTTCCCGGCCATTTCATGCCGGGGTACCGCACGCTGCTAAGGTGACGTGCGCTCGTCAAGCGCGCGTCTCTTGCCCATTCAACGGGGGTTGAAACATTGAATATGCGTCATGTTCGTGCCGTGGCCGTCTTCGGCGTGGTCCTCATCGCCCTGACCGGCGCACGCGGCTCCGGTGGCGGTAGCTGCGGCGGCGGATCCAGCAGCAGCAGCTCGCACGACGGCAGCGGCAGCGGCTCGTCCGGCGGGTCCGCTCCCGGTGGTTCCTCCAGCGCCGACAGGGCCGTCCGCGACGTCCGGATCGACGAGTGCAAGCTGGACGACACCGGCAAGAACCTGGTCGCCCGGCTGACCGTCACCAACGACAGCTCGCTGGACTACGACTACGACGTGACCGTGCAGTTCAAGGGCGACGCCGGTGTGACCACCGCGACGGCCATGGTGAACGACCTCCACGTCAAGGCGTCCGCGTCGGCGTCCACGGAGGCGACCACCGCGTACACCGGCGGCGGTGACGGCTCCGAGTACAAGAAGTGCGTCGTGCTCAACGCCGGCCGGATCGTCGCCTAACGCGTCCGGTACTCTCCGCCCCGCGCCTCGAACAGCTCGGCCTGCCGCTCCGGTGACAGGTTGCCCAGCGTGATGAGGTGCGGGGCGTGGGCGTACGCGAGGGTCCTCGCCGCCTCCCGGGCCGCCCACACCGCCCGTACCGTGCCCTGGACGGCCTCCGTGGGGTACGAGGCGATGGTCGCCGCCGCCGAGCGGGCCGCAGCCAGGGCTTCGCCGGGGGGCGTCAGCTCGGAGACGAGCCCGATGGCGTACGCCCTGCGCGCGGACAGCCGTTCGGCGGTGCCCATCAGGCACATCCGGGCCACCTCGCCGTACGGCATGCGCTGGGCCATCGCGATCGCCTCGTACGCGCTGACCATGCCGTACGTGGTGTGCGGGTCGAAGAACGCGGCGTCGTCGGCGGCGACGATGAACTCCGCCTCGCCCAGCAGGTAGAACGCGCCACCGCAGGCCATTCCCTCCACGGCCGCGACCACCGGCTTCCACAGGTCGTTCGCCTTCGGGCCGACCGTGAGCAGCGGATCGTCGAGGGAGTAGGGGGACGGTGGCTGGGGGACCCGCAGGGCGCGGTCGACGCCCGTGCTGAACGCCCTGCCGCCCGCCCCGGTGAGGACCACCGCCCGGACGGCCTCGTCGTGGCGCAACGCCCGCCAGGTGGTGGTGAGTCCGGTCACCGTGTCCGCGTCCAGGGCGTTGAGGCGTGCGGGGTTGTCCAGGGTGACGACCGCGGTGCCGGTCGTCTCGTCGCGTGCCACGTGGACGCTCATGTCAGCAGCCAGCGCGGTACCGTCACGCCCCCCACCTCGGTGAAGGTGACGCGCACGGGCGCGCCGACGCGCAGCCGTGCCGGGGCGACGGAGTCGATCGGGGCGTCGGGCGCCGCCACCACGTTGCCGACCAGCCGGACGCGCGGGGCGTCCACGAGCTCCACGAGGGCCACGTTGTACGGGGCGTGCGCCGCGTACGCGGGCAGCAGCGGCGGATGGGGCACGACGTACGACCAGATCCGGCCCCGGCCGCTCATCCGGCGCCACTCGGCGGCGAACGACCCGCAGTGCGGGCAGCAGGGGCGGGGCGGGAAGCGGGGTTCCCCGCAGCTCTCGCAGGTCTGGACGCGGAGTTCGCCCAGGGCCGTGTACGTCCAGAAGGGGGCGCCGTCGGCGTCCATGAGGGGTTCGAGCATGTCAGCTCCTCAGGAGGAGTGCGGAGGTGGGTACGCCTTCGCCTGCCGTCACCAGGCAGGTCGTCGCGCCGGGTACCTGTGCCGTACTGGTGCCGCGTAGTTGCCGCACGCCCTCGGTGATGAGGTTGAAGCCGTGGACGTACGCCTCGGACAGGCCGCCGCCGCCGGTGTTCAGGGGCAGCCGGCCGCCGATCTCCAGGGCGCCGCCCTCCGTGAAGGCCGCGCCCTCGCCCCGGCCGCAGAAGCCGTAGCCCTCCAGGGAGAGGGGGACGAGCGGGGTGAACGCGTCGTAGATCTGGGCCACGTCGACGTCCTGCGGGGTGAGGTCGGCGCGTTTCCAGAGGAGCCGGGCCGCGGTCCAGGCGGGGCCGGTGAGCGGGTCGTCGTTCCAGTAGTTGACCATGCCGTGTGCCTGCGCCGGCAGGCCCTGGGCGGCGGAGTGGACGTACACGGGCCGGCGGCGGCAGTCGCGGGCGCGCTCGGCGGAGACGACGACGCAGGCGAGGGCGCCGTCCGTCTCCAGGCAGTTGTCGTAGAGGCACAGGGGTTCGCTGATCCAGCGGGACGTCATGTACATCTCGCGGGTCAGGGGCCGCTCGTACATGACCGCGGCCGGGTTCTGGTTGGCGCGGTTGCGGCAGGCGAGGGCGACGTTGAAGAGGTGGTCGCGGGTGGCGCCGTACTCGTGCATGTAGCGGCGGGCGAGCATGCCGATCTCGTCGGCGGGTCTGAGGAGGCCGAACGGGCGGGTCCACTGGGCGGGGGTGGGGAGCTGGGCGGTGGTGTTCGTCCAGGGGCGGGGGCCGCTGCCGCGCTTGCGGGACCGCCAGGCGACGCCGACGCTCGCCTGCCCGGTGGCGATGGCGGCGGCCAGGTGCGCGACGGTCGCGCAGGAGCCGCCGCCGCCGAAGCCTACGCGGGAGAAGTGGGTGATGTCCCCGGCGCCGATGGCCTTGGCCAGCTCGACCTCGTCGGTCTCCTCCATCGTGTACGAGGCGAGCGCGTCGACCTCGGCCGGGGCGATGCCCGCGTCGTCGAGTGCGGCCAGGACCGCCCGGCAGGCGAGGGTCTTCTCCGGTTCGGGGAGGCGTCTGGCGAAGTCGGTCTGGCCTATGCCGACGATGGCGGTCGCGTCCTTGAGACCTGGCATGGACCCTCCCCGGGAACCTGTCGCTGACAGTGCGTCAGGGTATCGGTAATCTGACGGGTAGTCAGCTGGAGTGGCAGGGAGGATCTGGCATGGAATGGAGCTCCGTTCCGGCGCTGGTGCGGTGGGCGGCCGAGCGGTACGGCGCCACCGAGGCCGTGATCGAAGGACGGTCCCGCGTCACCTACGAGGAGCTGGGCGACCGGGTCGAGCGAGCCGCCGCCGCGTGCGTCGCCGCCGGCACCGAACCCGGCGACCGGGTGGCGGTCTGGGCGCCCAACACCCTCGACTGGATCGTCTCGGCCCTCGGCGCGGTCACGGCGGGCGCGGTCCTCGTACCGGTCAACACCCGCTTCAAGGGAACGGAGGCGGCGGACGTCCTCCGGCGCGGCCGGGCCCGGCTGCTGTTCGTCACCGGCACGTTCCTCGGCACCTCGTACGTCGCGTCCCTGCGCCGCTGCGGCGTGGAACTGCCCGACCTGCGGCAGGTGGTCGTCCTGGCCGACAGCGCACCGGACGACTACCGGACGTGGAAGGACTTCCTGGCGGGCGGCGACGGGGTGCCCGTCGCGGCGGTACGGGACCGTGCCGCCGCCATCCCACCGTCCGCCCCGTCGGACATCGTCTTCACCTCCGGCACCACCGGCCGACCCAAAGGCGTGGTGATCAGCCATGAGCAGACCCTGCGCTGCTACGCGATCTGGAGCGAACTCGCCGGGCTGCGCGAAGGCGACCGCTATCTGATCGTGAACCCGTTCTTCCACACCTTCGGCTACAAGGCGGGGATCATCGCCTGTCTGATGCGCGGCGCCACGATGATCCCGCAGCCCGTCTTCAACGTGGACACCGCGCTGGCCAACATCGCCGCCGAAGGGGTCACGGTGCTGCCCGGCCCGCCGACCCTCCACCAGTCCCTGCTGGACCACCCCGCGCGCGCCGCCCACGACCTGTCCTCCCTGCGCCTGGTCGTCACCGGCGCGGCCGTCGTCCCGCTCCGGCTGGTGGAGCGGCTCCGCGACGAGCTGGGTGTCGCCACCGTCCTGACGGCGTACGGGCTCTCGGAGGCGAGCGGACTGGTCACGATGTGCCGCAGGGGCGATCCGCCCGCCACGATCGCCACCACATCGGGCCGCGCCATCCCCGGCACGGAGGTCAGGGTCCTGTCGGACGCCCCCGGCGAACCCGGCGAGGTCCTGGTGCGCGGCCACAACGTCATGCGCGGCTACTTCGAGGACCCGGCCGCCACGGCGGAGGTCCTGGACGATGACGGCTGGCTGCACACCGGTGACGTGGGCGTCCTCGACGGCGACGGCAATCTCCGCATCACCGACCGGATCAAGGACATGTTCGTCGTGGGCGGCTTCAACGCCTACCCCGCCGAGATCGAACACCTGCTGTCCTGCCACCCCGATGTCGCGGACGTCGCCGTGATCGGCGTCCCCGACCCCCGCCTCGGCGAGGTCGCCAAGGCCTACGCGGTCCGCCGCCCGGGTGCGACGCTCACCGCCGACGACCTGATCGCCTGGTCCCGCCGCGAGATGGCCAACTACAAGGTGCCCCGGCAGGTCGAGTTCGTGGCGTCGCTGCCGCGCAACGCGAGCGGCAAGGTCGTCAAGGGCACGCTGCGGGCCGCGCTGTAGGGGGTGTCCTGGCATGCCGCGGCCGCGACGGCTCCCCCTCCGCGCCGCCGCGGCCGCACCCCGTGGGTGAAGGTCTGCTGGGACTTACGGTGCCGGCGGGGCCGGCATGTGGTTGTCCATGGTGACGATGCCGTCCTTCGGCGGAGCCGGCATGTGGTTGTCCATGGTCGTCACGGTCTCGTCCGCCGGCGGGGCCGGCATGTGGTTGTCGAGCGTGGTGATGCCGTCCCTGGGCGGGGCGGGCATGTGGTTGTCCATGGTGACGATGCCGTCCTTGGGCGGTGCCGGCATGTGATTGTCCAGCGTGGTGATCTCTTCGTGCTTCTTGTCGCTCATGGACGTCATCTCCCCGTCGACGGTGTGGCTGGGTAACGCCCGTTCGGCGACTCCCCCGTGGGTCGCCGAACGGGCGTTGCAGGACCGCTCACCTTAGCGGTGAGCGCCTCTCGGTCCGTCTGCCCCCCGACGCGACGGATCGATGAGTACGAGAGTGCCCGGCTCGCATAAACGAATGCTGAACGCCCCGGTCCGGTGCGTATCGGGGGCATGTAAGGGCGCTGTCAGGCCGCCGCGGACGGGGCCAGCAGCGCCCGTACCTCGTCGGCCTCCGGCGCGGCCAGCTCCTCGTACAGCGAGAGCGCCTCCCGCCAGCAGGCGCGGGCACGATCGCTCTGTCCGAGCGCGTCGAGGGCCTTGCCGAGGACCTTCAGCGTGTTGCCGCGCATATGATCGCCGCCGATGCAGCCCATGGCCAGGGCCTGCTCGGCGTGTTGCGCCGCGTGCGCGGGCCGCCGCGCCCGCAGCTGGGCCTCGGCGATCCGGAAGTGCGTCGCGCCCTCCCACAGCCGCTGCCGGTTCATCGCGAAGATGCGCAGGGCCTCCATGAACTCGCCCAGCGCCTCCGTGTGCCGCTCGGCCTGCGTGAGGGCCACCCCGAGGGCGTACCGGCCGTTGGCCAGGCGCAGGGTCAGGCCGAGCCGGTCGTAGATCTCGATGCCCTGCTGGGCGAGCTCTATGGCGCTGCCGGTGCGGCCGGTGAACAGGTGCAGCCGCGACAGGTTGCACAGGGCGCTCGCCACGCTGGGCAGGTTGCCGTCCGCGCGGGAGCCGTCGGCCGCGCGGGCCAGGTGCTCTTCGGCGTCCTGGTGGCGGCCGCTCATCGCGGCGATGATGCCCCGGTCGTTGTCGGCCCAGTACACCGGCGCGGCGTCGCCCGCTCCCGCGGCCAGCTCGCGGGCCGTGCGGGCCTCCTCGTCGGCGGCGTCGTAGCGGCCGGCGACCAGGTGCACGTTGCTGAGGGTCGTACGGGCGCGGCCCTCCGCGCGGGCGTCGCCCGCCGTGCGGGCGGCGTCCCGGACGGCGAGGGCGGCCGACTCGTACTGCTTGGAGTTGGCCCCGGAGTCCGCGAGGTCCTTCGCGGCCCACAGCAGGTCGACCGCGCGCCGCAGCCTGCCGCCGCCGGTCGACTGGCGCGCGCAGGCCAGCAGGCAGTTCGCCTCCCGGTACAGCCAGTCCTGCGCGGCCTGCCGGTCGGTGAAGGCCAGGCCCTCGTACGTGGTCGGCTCCAGGTGGTCGACCAGGCGGTCGCCGGGGCGTTCGATGGCGTACACGCGGGCCGCCGTCGCCAGGTAGAAGTCCAGCAGCCGGGAGAGGGCCTGCTCGCGTTCGGTCTGCTCGTCGCGTTCGGCGCACGCACGCGCGTAGAGCCGTACGAGATCGTGGTAGCGGTAGCGGCCCGGTGCGGCCGACTCCACGAGCGAGGTGTCGACCAGCGTCTCCAGCAGGTCCTCGGTGTCCTGCGGCGGCAGGTTCAGGACGGCGGCCGCCGCGGCGAGCGAGATGTCCGGGCCGTCCGCGAGGCCGAGGAGGCGGAACGCCCGCGCCTGCGCCGGCTCCAGCTGGCCGTAGCCCAGTTCGAAGGTGGCCTTCACGGCCAGGTCGCCGGCCTGGAGTTCGTCCAGCCTGCGCCGCTCGTCGGCGAGCTTCGCCGCGAGGACGGCGACCGTCCAGGTGCGCCGGGCGGCGAGCCGGGACGCGGCGATCCGGATGGCCAGCGGCAGGAACCCGCACGCCGCGACCACGTCGAGCGCGGCCTCCCGCTCCGCGGACACCCGCTCGGCGCCCACGATCCGGGTGAACAGCTGGAGCGCCTCGTCCGGCGACATCACGTCCAGGTCGACCAGGTGCGCGCCCGCCAGGTCGACCATCCGGATGCGGCTGGTGACCAGGGCCGCGCAGCCCTCGGTGCCGGGCAGCAGCGGCCGGATCTGGGCCGCGTCCCTGGCGTTGTCGAGCAGGACGAGGACGCGCCGCCCCGCGAGCTCGGAGCGGTACAGCGCGGCCCGTTCGTCGAGGGTCTCGGGGATCGCCGAGTCGGGCGTGCCGAGGGCCCGCAGGAACGCGCCGAGCACCGTCTCGGGTTCGGCGGCCCGGGCCCCGGCGCCCATGAGGTCCACGTACAGCTGGCCGTCCGGGAAGTGCGGGCGGGCCTGGTGCGCGACGTGCACGGCGAGCGTGGTCTTGCCGACGCCGCCGATGCCCGCGAGCGCCGACACGGCCATGACGGAGCCCTCGGCGGTGGCGAGCCGGTCGCCGAGCTCCCGTACGAACGAGGCGCGGCCCGTGAAGTCCGGCACCGTCGCCGGCAGCTGAGCGGGCCGGGCCACGGCACGGGTGCGCGCGGACTCCTCGACCGGCTGGGCGAGTTCCGCGTCGGCCTGGAGGATCCGCTGCTGGAGCCTGGCCAGTTCGGGGCGCGGGTCGACGCCCAGCTCGTCGGCGAGGAGGCGGCGCGTGTCGGCGTACACGGCGAGCGCCTCGGCCTGGCGGCCGCTGCGGTACAGGGCCAGCATCAGCAGTTCGCGCAGCCGCTCGCGCAGCGGGTGCGCGGCGGTCAGGGCGGTCAGCTCGGAGACGGCCTCCGCGTGGTGGCCGCACTCCAGGTCCAGGTCGAGCCGGGTCTCCAGGAGCTGCAGCCGCCATTCGTCCAGGCGGGCGCGCTGTGTCTCGGCGTAGGGGCCCGGTACGGAGGCGAGGGGTTCGCCGTCCCACAGGCCGAGCGCCTTGTCGATCAGGGTCCTGGCCTGGGCGCGGTCGCCGCCGGCCCGCGCCTTCTCGGCCTCGGCGCCGAGCTCGTGGGCGACGTTGAGGTCCAGGGCGTCGAAGCGGCTGCGGATCGCGTACCCGCCGGACTCGCTGACCAGGACGCCGGGCGGCAGGGTCTTGCGCAGCCGTGAGGCGTACGTCCGTACCGCGGCGAGGGCCTGCGACGGCGGTTCGTCGCCCCAGATGGCGTCGATGAGCTCGGCGGCCGTCGCCGTCCGTCCGTCGCGCAGGAGCAGCGCGGCGAGCAGGGCCCGCTGCTGCGGCGTCCCGGAGGGCAGGGGCTCGCCGTCGCGCCAGGCACGGACCGGGCCGAGCACACCGAAGCGCAGGCCGGTCCCGTCGACCGGCGGGTGCGCCCGTCGCGGAACGCGCTGCTCCGGTACTCGCGGCCCGTTGTCACGGTCCATAGCTCCCCCTGCCCGTACCGCTGGTTTCGCCTCCCACAGTCTGCCTTGTCGGCGGCGCGCACGTCAGCACTGGGTGACGCTCTGCACAACCCCCGGCCAACCCCCGGGCAGGATCTGCACCGCCACAGTAGCTGACGGACCGTCAGCTCGGCGGTACGGTGAACCGTATGGAAACCACCACCCCGACCTTCCCCAGGATCATCTCGGTGGACGACCACACGGTGGAGCCACCCCACGTCTGGCAGGACCGGCTCCCCGCGAAGTACCGCGACTCCGGCCCGCGCGTCGTCCGGGCACCCCTGAAGGAGATGACCTTCCTCGGCGGGAGGTTCGCGCCCGTCATGGGCCGGCGGGGCGACGACGGGCCGATCGGCGACTGGTGGGTGTACGAGGACCTGCACCGGCCGCTGACCCGCCTCGACACGGCCGTCGGCTACGACAGGGACGAGATCAGGCTCGAGGTCATCACCTACGAGCAGATGCGGTCCGGCTCGTACGACGTCGCCGACCGCCTCGCCGACATGGACGTCAACCACGTCCAGTCCGCGCTGTGCTTCCCCACCTTCCCCCGCTTCTGCGGCCAGACGTTCACCGAGGCCGGCGACCGCGAACTCGGCCTGCTGTGCGTCCGCGCGTACAACGACTGGATGGTGGAGGAGTGGTGCGGCCCCGACGCCGGCGGCCGGCTCGTCCCGCTGTGCCTGATCCCGCTCTGGGACGCGGACCTGGCGGCCGCCGAGGTCCGCCGCAACGCCGCACGCGGGGTACGGGCCGTCGCGTTCTCCGAGATACCCCCGTACCTGGGCCTGCCGTCCATCCACACCGACGCCTGGGACCCGTTCCTCGCGGCCTGCGCCGAGACCGGCACGGTGGTCGCCATGCACATCGGCTCCTCCAGCCGGATGCCGTCCACATCGGCCGACGCCCCGCCCGCGGTCGGCTCCACCATCACCTTCGCCAACTGCTGCTTCTCCATGACGGACTGGCTCATGAGCGGCAAGTTCGAACGCTTCCCCGGCCTGCGGATCATGTACGCGGAGAGCCAGATCGGCTGGATCCCGTACATCCTCGAACGCGCCGACGTCGTCTGGGAGGAGAACCGGGGCTGGGGCGGCGTCGCCGACAAGGTCCACCGCCCACCCTCCGAACTCTTCGCCGAGCACGTGTACGGGTGCTTCTTCGACGACGCCTTCGGCCTGCGGAACCTCGACGCGATCGGTGTCGGCAACGTCCTCTACGAGACCGACTACCCGCACTCCGACTCCACCTGGCCCAAGTCCCGGGAGGTCGGCGAGGCGCAGATGGGCCACCTGCCGCCGGACGTCGTCGAACGCATCGTCCGGGGCAACGCCATCGACCTGCTCGGGCTCACCCCCGACGGGCTGTGGCCCGGCGTGTGAAGAGCCCTTCACGGGATCTCCCGAAGTCGGGGTGCGGGCCCCGGGCGCGCCATACGATGCCCGCACCGGCACGTGACCGAGGGGGATGACGATGCTTGGTGAGTCGTTGGCGGCGCTGGCGGCGGACCTGGTGACGGCGGTCGGCCAGGCGGCGGGCACGCCGGCCTGGGACGGTCTGCGCACCGGAGTGGCAGGGGCCCTCGGCCCCGCCGGGGTCGGCCCGGACGCCGTGGAACTCGACCTGCTGCGCACGGACGCGGCCCTCAGAGCAGCGGGCCCGGCCATGGCCGACGCGGAGCGGGGCCGCCAGGAGGCATGGTGGCGGGACCGGCTCTCCGGCCTGCTGGCCGGCCTGCCGGAAGGCGAACGCCCGGCCGTCGCCGCCGAGGTGCGGGCCCTGCTCGACGAGCGGGCCGCGCAGGGCGGCGGCGGAAACCCGGGCGGAGTCCACATCACCGAGATCCACCACTCCGCCGTCCAGATCGGGGACGGCAACGCCCAGTGGAACCAGATCGGGCACCGACGGTGAACCAGGCCCCGGGGCAGGACTCCCGAGGGCGCCAGGACCTCCGCTTCCACGGCTCGCACGCGCAGGTCGGCGACGGGAACAACCAGTTCGTGCAGCACGTCTGGCCCTGGCGGGGCGTGTGGTCGGTGGTCGCCGGCGTCCTGTCCGTGGTGCTCGCGGCGGCGGCCGGGGCGATCCTGGTGGTGCTCCAGGTGACCGGCGGCCGGGAGAGCCCGTCCGGCGCCGCCCGGCCGGGGCCCGCGACGCCCTCCGCCTCCGCCCCGGCGACGGACGCGCCCGACCCGACAGGACCTGCCCTCGCCCCCGAGACGGCGCCGCTCCCGACGGCCTCGCCCTCGGCGTCCCCCGACCTCCCGGCCGTGCCGACCACGGCGGACCGGGTGCGGTGGGAGGGCAGGCTGCGCTTCGGCGACGACGGCCCCCGGCTCGACGAGGACCCGCCGGTCAAGAGCGACTACCTGCGGGACGTCTGGCTGGGCGAGACCGACCCTGCGGTCCTGTACGGCGGCGACTGGATCAAGGCCAACCTGGCGCTGTGGCAGGGCTCCGAGGCCCCCACCCGGGCCGAGTGCGCCGAACTGGTCTCGACCCAGGGCGTCGGCCAGGTGGAGGTGGACCGGGGTTCCGTGGTCTGCATCCGCACGATCTACGGCCGGACGGCGGTGCTCACCATCGTGTCGGTGAGCAGCAGTCGCGACGAGGGGATCCTCGCGGAGGCCCGCGTGTGGTCCGAGACGGACACCCGCGGCATTCCCTGACGTCGCACGCACTCCGCGTGGGGTCGCTCGAGTACGAGAGGGCCGCCCGGCCGGGCGCGGTCCCGTGGAGCCCCGGTCGCGGCCATCGCCCGGCCGTAGGGCCGTGGCCGGACATGCAGGTCAAGGGCGGTCGGCGTATCGTCGTGAGCGCGCGACTCTCCGGAGAGAACGGAGGAGCCGACATGGCCCGTACAGCGCTCGACCCGCTGTTCACCGCCGTGGACGCGCCGGTCTTCACCGACCGGCATCTCGCCAATCTCGCGGCCGGCACCCTCGCCGCCGTGCGCGTCCCGGGGTTCCTCGACGCCGCCACCTGCCAGGCCGCCGTGCGGGCGCTGGACCGGGTGGCCACCGCCCCCTACGACCCGGCCCGCGTGCCGACGCCCGTCATGCGGTTCGGGCCCGCGCTCAACGACTACCGGCTGCCCGACGGCAAACTCGACGCCGACCGCTACTGGCCCGACGCCGAGGCCGCGCGGGCGGACTGGAACCGGGCCGGGATGCGCCCCGACCCCGTCGCGATCTCCCTCGGCCTGCTCGGGGCGGCCTGGGGCGCCGCCGTCGTCCCGGCGACGATCGGCGGGCGTGCCGTCTTCGGCGGCACCCTGCGCGAGATCAACGCGGGGCTGCTCATGCACTTCGACGACATCAACCGCGAGTTCCCGCAGGGCCTGTTCGACCAGGACACCGTCGCCCAGCTGGCGTTCAACGTCTATGTGGCCGTGCCGGACGCGGGCGGTGCCACCACGGTGTGGCGGCACCGCTGGGAGCCCTCCGACGAGGAGCACCGCGAGGCGTACGGCTACCGGGGCGCGGCCGTCGACGGCTGCCAGCGCGTCGACCTCCCGCCGCACGTCGGGGACGGTCTGCTGTTCAACCCGGCCAACTTCCACGCCGTCGAGGCGAACCGCGGCGCGGGACGGCGTATCGCGTTCGCGTTCTTCCTCGGCCTCACCACCACCGGCCAGCTGATCGTCTGGTCCTGACCCCGCAGAAGGAGCCCGTACCCCGTGTCCCACGAGCCGCACCTCACCCATGGAGACGTCAAGGCCGCCGCCGACCGGATCGAGGGCGACGTCCGCCCGATGGTCGTCGCCCCGGCCGGTGGCGACGGCGCCCGGCTCTGGTTCGCGCTGGAGTTCCTCCAGCACACCGGCACGTTCAAGGCCCGTGGCGCGGCCAACTTCATCCGGGCCCACCGCGACGCCGGCGCGCTGCCGGACGCGGGCGTGACGATCGCCTCCGGTGGCAACGCCGGGCTGGCCTGCGCGTGGGCCGCGCAACGGCAGGGCGTCCGGGCGACGGTGTTCCTGCCCGCGAACGCCCCCGCCGTGAAGGTGGCCCGGCTGCGGTCGTACGACGCCGATGTGCGGCTCGTCGGCGCCGAGTACGCGGAGGCGCTCGCCGCGTGCGCGGAGTTCGCCGCCGACACCGGTGCGCTCGCCTCGCACGCGTACGACCATCCACTGATCGCCGCCGGGGCCGGCACGCTGATGGAGGAGGTCCACCGGCTGCTGCCCGACCTGGACACCGTCGTCGTGTCGGTCGGCGGCGGCGGGCTCTTCGCGGGGGTGGCCACGTCCGCGCACCACCACGGGGTACGGGTCGTCGCCGTGGAGCCGGAGCACTGCCGCGCGCTGAACGCCGCCCTGGAGGCGGGCGAGGTGGTCGACGTCCGGGTGGAGTCCGTCGCCGCCGACTCCCTCGGCGCCCGCCGGGTGACGCCGATGGCGCTGTACGCGGCCCAGCGGTACGACGTGCGGTCCGTGCTCGTCCCCGACAGCGCGATCGTGCGTGCCCGGCGGGCGCTGTGGGACGACCACCGCCTCGCGGTGGAGCACGCCGCCGCCACGGCGCTGGCCGGACTGACCGCGTACCGCCCCGCCGACGGCGAGAAGGTCGCCGTCGTGCTGTGCGGGGCCAACACCGACCCGGGTGATCTGTCGGCCTGAGGGGGCGTGGACCGGCCCGCGTTCTGGTGCGGGGCCACCGTACGCGGCACCATCGCGGTATGACGCTCACGCTCGCCGAAGCCGACAAGATCCTCGCCGACAACTTCGCGCCCTGGGTGCGTGAACTCGGCCTGTCCGTGGAGGAGGCGGGCGACCGGCACGCGCTGCTGCGGCTGCCGTGGGACGCGCGGCTGGCCCGGGAGGGCGGGGGGCTTTCGGGGCAGGCGCTGATGGCGGCGGCGGACACCGCGACGGTGATCGCGGTGTCATCGGCCCGGGGCGGTTTCGTGCCGATGACGACCGTGCAGCAGTCGACCAGCTTCCAGCGGGCCGTGGCCGGCGCCGACGTGCTGGTCGAGGCGCGGATCACCAAGCTCGGCAAGCGCATGGCGTTCGTGGACGTCGTGATGACGGCCGAGGGGGAGACGGAGGCGGCGGCCCGCGCCTCCACCGTCTACGCGCTGCTCGGCTGAGCCTTCCCCGTACGGAGACCGCGTGCGCGGGCTTGTCTGACGGGGTGTCAGGTATCACGATGGGGGCCTCCGAGAAGGGGGTCCCCATCGTGCTTCACGGGATGCAGCTGCCCGTCCAGTCGCAGAGCACCGTCTACGCCGAGACCTGGGAGGCCGGCGCAGGCCCCGAGGACCTGGCCGCGGTCGCCGTCGCCGCCGACCGGCACGGCTTCGCCTACGTCGCCGTCTGCGACCATGTCGCCATCCCCCGGCGGCTCGCCGGGGCCATGTCCACCGTCTGGTACGACCCGGTCGCCACGCTCGCGTTCCTCGCGGGCGTCACCGCCCGCGTACGGCTCCTGAGCCATGTCGCCGTCGTCGGGCTGCGCCACCCGCTGCTCACCGCCAAGCAGTACGCCACGCTCGACCACCTCAGCGGCGGCCGGGTGATCCTCGGCGTCGGCGCCGGACACGTCCAGGAGGAGTTCGACGCGCTCGGCGCCGACTTCGCGCGGCGCGGCGCGCTGCTCGACGAGACGATCGACGCCCTGCGGGCAGCCCTCGGGCCCGAGGAGTTCCCGGAGTTCACCGGCGGGCGGTTCGCGTTCAAGGACCTCGGGCAACGGCCCCGGCCCGCCCAGCCCCGTGTGCCCCTCTGGGTCGGCGGCTCGTCGCCCGCCGCCCTCCGGCGCGCCGCGCTCCGGGGTGACGGATGGCTGCCGCAGGGCGATCCCCGCCACCGCATGCCCGGCCGGATCGCGACGGTACGGCGGCTGCGCGAGGCGGCCGGCATCGACACGCCCCTGGTCGTGGGGGCGATCACCGAGCCCCTGTACGTGGGTGCCGCCGGGTGGGACGTCGGGCGGCCCACCCTGCGCGGCGCGCCCGACGCGCTCGCCGATTCGCTGCGCGCGTACGCCGCGATGGGCGTGGACCAGATCCAGGTGCGGTTCCGGTCCCGGAGCCGTACGGAACTCATCGACCAGATGGCGGCGTTCGCCGCCGACGTGGCTCCGCATCTGTAGGGGGTGGCCGTGGTGGGAAGACTCGACGGACGCGTGGTGGTGATCACCGGAGCGGCGCGCGGTCAGGGCGAGCAGGAGGCGCGGCTCTTCGCCGCCGAGGGCGCCAGGGTGGTCATCGGCGATGTGCTGGACGAGCGGGGGGAGGCCCTCGCGAGGGACCTGGGGAGCGGGACCGCGCGGTACGTCCGGCTCGACGTGACCCGGGAGGACGACTGGGCGGCGGCCGTCGCCGTCGCCCGGGACGCCTTCGGGCGGATCGACGGCCTGGTCAACAACGCGGGCATCCTGCGGTTCAACGAGCTGGTCGCCACGCCCCTGGCCGAGTTCCACGAGGTCGTGCAGGTCAACCAGGTCGGCTGCTTCCTCGGGATCAGAGCAGTGGCGCCCGAGATCGAGGCGGCGGGCGGCGGCACGATCGTGAACACCGCCTCGTACACGGCCCTCACCGGCATGGCCGGGGTCGGCGCGTACGCCGCGACCAAGCACGCGGTACTCGGGCTGACCCGGGTCGCCGCGGTCGAGCTCGCGAGCAGGGGCATCCGCGTCAACGCGGTCTGTCCCGGCGCCGTCGACACCCCGATGAGCAACCCCGACGGGGTCGATCCCGCCGCTGTCGCCGAGCTGTACCGGTCGCTGGTGCCGCTGGGGCGGATCGGCAGGCCGGAGGAGGTCGCGGCGCTGGCGCTCTTCCTGACCTGCGACGACTCGTCGTACATCACGGGGCAGCCGTTCGTGATCGACGGGGGGTGGCTGGCGGGGGTCAGCATTATCTGACGAGCCGTCAGCTCTACGCCTTGACCTCGGTGGGGTGCGGTGCGACAGTCGGTGCGTCGTCTGACGGTGCATCAGATTCGTTTCGGGATGGTGACCTCCGTGGAATTCGGGCTCTTCGTACAGGGATACGTACCGGCCGACCGCATGCGGGCCGACCCGGAGGCGGAGCACAAGGCGCTGATGGAGGAGACCGAGTACGTCGTCCAGGCCGACAGGTCCGGGTTCAAGTACGCCTGGGCCTCCGAGCACCACTTCCTGGAGGAGTACTCGCACCTGTCGGCGAACGACGTGTACCTCGGGTACCTGGCACACGCCACCGAGCGGATCCACCTCGGGTCCGGCATCTTCAACCCGCTCGCACCCGTCAACCACCCGGTCAAGGTCGCCGAGAAGGTCGCCATGCTCGACCACCTCTCCGGCGGCCGGTTCGAGTTCGGGACGGGGCGCGGCGCGGGCTCCCACGAGATCCTCGGGTTCCTGCCGGGCATCACCGACATGAACCACACCAAGGAGATCTGGGAGGAGACCATCGCCGAGTTCCCCAAGATGTGGCTCCAGGACGAGTACCCCGGGTTCCAGGGCACGCACTGGTCGCTGCCGCCGCGCAAGATCCTGCCCAAGCCGTACGGGAACGCCCACCCCGCCATGTGGTACGCGGCCGGGTCTCCGTCCTCGTACGCGATGGCCGGGCGCAAGGGGCTCGGGGTGCTCGGCTTCAGCGTGCAGAAGGTCTCCGACATGGAATGGGTCGTCGAGTCGTACAAGACCGCCGTGAAGGACGCCGAGCCGGTCGGGGCCTTCGTCAACGACAACGTCATGGTCACCTCGACCGCGATCTGCGCCGAGACGCACGCCGAGGCCGTCCGGATCGCCGTGGGCGGCGGGCTCAACTACCTGCAGTCGCTGCTGTTCCGCTACCACGACACGTTCCCCAGGCCGGACGGGATCCCGGAATGGCCCGAACTGCTCCCCGAGTACACCGAGGAGATCATCGAACTCCTCATCGCGGAGGAGCTGATGATCTGCGGCGACCCCGACGAGGTGCTGCGCCAGTGCGAGCGGTGGGAGCGGGCGGGCGCGGACCAGCTGTCGTTCGGGCTGCCGATCGGGATCTCGTACGAGGACACGATGACGACGATCAGGCTGATCGGCGAACACGTCATCCCGAAGATCGACACCGATCCCGTGCACCGCACCACCCGGCTCCGCCAGGCCGCGAGCGCCTGATCCGTCCGACGGCGGAAAGGGGCCGCGCAGGGTCGCCCCCGCAGGGGATCGGCGGCGCCGGAACGGTTCCCAAGACCGTGCAGCCAAGGCCGCCGACCCCGAGGAGGTGAGCCCGGAGCGGCCCCGACCCACCCACCTCCGGCGGACGCACACGGACGCACCTCCGACCTACCCACCTCCGACGGACCCACATCCGATGGACCGAGCCTCTGACTGACTGACTGACCGACCGACCGACCGCCCGCCCGACCGGCCGGACCGGCCGAGGAACACGGGGCGGCCCACGACGCGGGGCGGCGGCTTCCCGGGCCGTCGTTCCGTACCGGCCCGGTCGGGGGCGGCGCGGCTGCGGCCGGCCGTGGCGCCCCCGACCGGGGCCATCTCTTCGAGGAAAGGGACGTCATGTTCGATCACGTGATCCGGGGCGCCACCCTCGTGGACGGGACCGGCGCTCCCGCCCGTACCGCCGACGTGGGCTTGCGGGGCGGGCGCGTCGCCGCCGTGGCCGGTCCCGGCACGCTGGACGGGCCGGGCGAGGACGCCACCGGCCTCGTCCTCGCGCCCGGGTTCGTCGACCCGCACACGCACTACGACGCGCAGCTCTTCTGGGACCCGTACGCCACGCCCTCCATGAACCACGGGGTCACCACCGTGGCGGGCGGCAACTGCGGCTTCACCCTCGCGCCGCTGCACCCCGGCCGCCCCGAGGACGCCGACTACACGCGCCGCATGATGGCGAAGGTCGAGGGCATGTCCCTGGTCGCCCTGGAGGAGGGCGCGCCGTGGACGTGGCACACGTTCGGCGACTACCTGGACGCCCTGGAGGGCCGGATCGCCGTCAACGCGGGCTTCATGGTCGGGCACTGCGCCCTGCGGCGGTACGTGATGGGCGCGGGCGCCGTCGCGGGCCCGGCGACGGGCGACCAGGTCGAGGCCATGGTGCGGCTGCTGCGGGACGCCATGGACGCCGGGGCCTGGGGACTGTCCACCACCCGGTCCACCACGCACTCGGACGGCGACGGGCAGCCCGTCGCGTCCCGGCACGCGGACCCCGAGGAGCTGCTGGCCCTGTGCCGGGCCGTCGGCGACCACGAGGGCACCCAGATCGAGGCGATCGTCTCGGGGTGCCTCGACCGGTTCGCCGACGAGGAGATCGACCTGCTGGTCGAGCTGAGCGCCGTGGCGGGCAGGCCCCTGAACTGGAACGTCCTGACGATCGACGCCGCGGTGCCGGAGCGGGTGCCCCGGCAGCTGGTCCCCAGCGAGCGGGCGCGGAAGGCGGGCGGCCGGATCGTCGCCCTCACCATGCCGATCCTCACGCCCATGAACATGTCCCTGGGGACGTTCTGCGCGCTGAACCTGATTCCCGGGTGGGGGGACGTGCTGGGGCTGCCGGTCGCCGAGCGGATCGCCCGGCTGCGCGACCCGGCCGTACGGCGCGAGATGCTGCGGCGCGCTGACTCCGACGAGGCCGGGATCTTCCGGCGCCTCGCCCGCTTCGACCGGTACGTCGTCGGCGACACCTACAGCGCGGCGAACGAGGGGCTGACCGGCCGGGTGGTCGGGGACATCGCGGCCGAGCGGGGCCAGGACCCGTTCCAGTGCCTCGTCGAGATCTGCGCCGGCGACGACCTCCGTACGGTCCTGTGGCCGATGCCCGCCGACAACGACGCCGCTTCGTGGGCGCTGCGTGCCGAGACGTGGCGGCACGAGGACGTCCTGCTGGGCGGCTCGGACGCGGGGGCGCACCTGGACCGGATGTGCGGCGCCCCGTACACGACGCGGTTCCTGGGCGACTGTCTGCGCGGGCGGAGGCTCGCGGGTCTCGAGGACGCGGTGCGGATGCTCACCGACGACCCGGCGCGGCTGTTCGGGCTGCGCGAGCGGGGGAGGGTCGCCGAGGGCTACCACGCCGACCTGGTGCTGTTCGACCCGGAGCGGATCGACGCGGGGCCCGCGACGCTGGTGCGTGATCTGCCGGGGGACAGCCCCCGGCTGGACTCGCGGGCGGTCGGGATCGTGTCCGTACGGGTCAACGGTGTGGAGACCGTAAGGGACGACGCGGTCACCGGCGCGGTGCCGGGGCGGGTGCTGCGGTCCGGGCGGGACACGACGACGGTGTCGACCCGGTGAGCCCGGCGGGACCGGCGGGACCGGCGGGGCAGGGAGAGCCGGTGCGGCTGTTCGTGGGCGGTGAGTGGGTCGAGCCCGACGGCGGTCACTACGAGGTGATCGACCCGGCGAGCGAGGAGGTCGTGGGGCTCGCCCCCGAGGCGAGCCGGGCACAGGCGGCGGAGGCCGCGCGGGCGGCGCGGGAGGCGTTCGCGGCCTGGTCGCGGACCGCGCCCGAGGAGCGGGCGGCCGTCCTGGACCGGGCGGCCGATCTGATCGCCCGGGACGCCGCCGCCCATGCCCGGCTGGCCCGCGTGGAGAGCGGCGCGACGACCGCGACGGCGAGGGGCATGCAGGTGGCGGTGGCGGCCGCCCGGTTCCGGCGGTACGCGAAGGGCGCCCTGGAGCCCGTGGAGGAGGCCCTGCCGCCGCAGGTCACCGCGGCGGGCCCGATGGGGCCGGCGAGCGTGATGGGCGCGGTCGCCGTGCGCCGCCCGGTCGGCGTGGTCGCCTGTGTCACCTCGTACAACAACCCGTGGGCCAATCCGGCAGGGAAGATCGCCCCGGCGCTGGCGATGGGCAACACGGTCGTCGTGAAACCGGCCCCGCAGGACCCGCTGTCGGTGTACGCGCTGGCCGGCGTCCTGCAGGAGGCCGGTGCGCCGCCGGGTGTGGTGAACGTCGTGACGGGTTCGGGGCCGGAGGCCGGGGAGGCGGTCGTCGGGTCGGCGGACGTCGACATGGTCAGTTTCACCGGGTCGACCGCCGTGGGCCGCCGCATCGGCGAGGTGTGCGGGCGGGACGTCAAGCGGCAGCTGCTGGAGCTCGGCGGGAAGGGCGCGGCGCTGGTCTTCGACGACGCCGACCTGGACGCGGCGGTCCGGGGCATCGGGACGACGTTCTCCTTCTACAGCGGGCAGATCTGTACGGCTCCGACGCGGGTGATCGCACAGCGGGGCGTCCACGACCGGCTGGTCGAGCGGCTGGCCGGGTACGCGGCGCGGCTGCCGGTCGGCGACCCGGCGGCGCCCGGGACGGTCGTCGGGCCGGTGATCTCGGCCGCGCACCGGGACCGGGTGGAGGCGTATGTGGAGCTGGGCCGGAAGGAGGGGGCGCGGGTGGTCGTGGGCGGGCGGCGGCCGGCCGTGGAGCGGGGCTTCTATGTGGCGCCGACCCTGCTCGCCGGGTGTACGGGCGACATGCGGGTGGTGCGGGAGGAGATCTTCGGCCCGGTGGTCGTGGTGGTGCCCTTCGACGACGAGGACGAGGGCGTCGCGCTGGCGAACGACAGCGACTACGGCCTGATCGACTACGTGTGGTCCGGCGATGTGGCCCGCGCGTTCCGGGTGGCGGGCCGGCTGCGGACGGGCGGTGTCGGTGTGAACACGGTCGGGCGGAACATGGAGGCGCCGTTCGGCGGGTTCCGGCGGAGCGGGGTGGGGCGGGACGTCGGCTCGTACGCCCTTGCCGCGTACGGCGAGTTGCAGGCGGTGGTGTGGCCCGGGTGAGGGCGGGCCCGGCCCCCTCCCCGGCCCGGCCTGGGGAGCGGCCGGAAAACGGAGGGCGAACACTGGAAAAACAAGCACGGGAAATTTTTCAAACGGGCAATTCGGGCAGGGCTGCGATTCCCGCATATCGAACACCGGTCCATGCGCCCGTGAAACACCTGGTTCACCGCTCAACCGATCTTTCTTTCCTTGCCGAGCGTCCGGTTCGTCCCGGCCAAATGAAGGGAAAGATCGCGGAGTTCGATCCTCCGGATGTGGAAACCGCAGCACCTAACGTCCTGACCCATGACTCAGGTGGAAGCGCGGCCCCAGGCCGGAGACACGGTAAGGGACGTCACCGCGACAGGCGAGAGCGGTGGTGTTCGCACCAAGGGACTCGGCGGGAACTCCGTCGGGCTGATGGGTGGTGCCGTCATCGGCATCTCGACTGTCGCCCCTGTCTACTGTCTGACCTCGACCCTCGGCCCCACGGTCGGCGAGGTCGGGCTCCAGATGCCGGCGATCTTCCTCGCCGGATTCCTCCCCATGCTCCTGGTGGCCTTCGCCTACCGCGAGCTCAACCGGGCCATCCCGGACTGCGGCACCTCCTTCACCTGGTCGGTGAAGGCGTTCGGCCCCAAGGTCGGCTGGATGTGCGGCTGGGGCCTGCTGGTCGCCACCGTGGTCGTCCTGTCCAACCTGGCCGGTGTCGCCACCTCCTTCTTCTGGCTCACCGCCGGTGAGATCACCGGCAGCCCGGCCATCGCGGCCCTGGACGGCAACAAGGCCGTCCACATCCTCACCACCCTGGCCTTCGTGGCCGCCGCCACGATCGTCAGCTACCGGGGCATCACCGCCACCAAGTGGCTCCAGTACGCGCTCGTCGGCCTCCAGCTGGCCGTCATCGTCCTCTTCGCCGTCATGGCCGTGTCCAAGTCCGGCGAGATCGCGGGCTCCCTCGACTTCTCCTGGTCCTGGATGAACCCCTTCGGCGTCGAGTCCTTCGCGGCCTTCACCGCGGGACTCTCCCTCTCGATCTTCATCTACTGGGGCTGGGACACCTGCCTCTCCGTGAACGAGGAGAGCGTCGGCAGCGCCCGGACGCCCGGCCGCGCCGCCCTGCTGGCGATCGTCGTCATCGTCGCCTCGTACCTGATGGTCGCCATCGCCGTGCAGATGTACGCCGGCATCGGCGACACCGGCCTCGGCCTCGGCAACCCCGAGACCTCCGACAACGTCTTCGCCACCCTCGCCGGCCCGATCATGGGCTCCGGGCTCGGCATCCTGCTGTTCGTCGCCGTGCTCGCGTCGGCCGCCGCCAGCCTCCAGACCACGTTCATCCCGGTCGCCCGCACGGCCCTCGCGATGTCCACGTACGAGGCGTTCCCGCCCGCCTTCGCCACGGTCCACCCGGTCCACAAGACCCCGGGCCGCGCCACCATCGTCGCGGGTGTCGCCACCGGTGTCTTCTACTCGGTGATGACCCTGGTGAGCGAGAACGTCCTCGTCGACACCATCTACGCGCTCGGCCTGATGATCTGCTTCTACTACGCGATCACCGCGTTCGCCTGCGTCTGGTTCTTCCGCCGCGAACTGCGCCGCTCGGTCCGCGACCTGTTCGTCAAGGGGATCCTGCCGGGCCTCGGCGGCCTGATGCTGACGGCCGTCTTCGCCCAGACCCTCAAGGACATGTGGGACCCGGCGTACGGCAGCGGCTCGTCGGTCTTCGGCATCGGCTCGGTCTTCGTGATCGGCGTCGGCCTGCTGCTGGTCGGTGTGGCCCTCATGGCCTGGATGCACCGCCGCAGCCCGGCGTTCTTCCGGGGCGAGGTCCTGACCAAGGAGACCCCGGCGCTGGTCGTCGCCGACTGACGCCCCGTCGCCTCACCTGCTCGTCCGCGCGGCCGGGGATCCCCCGGCCGCGCGGCGGCGCGTCCGGCCTCCGGCGGCGGCGGAACGCACGCCGTCGCACGACCGGAGGCGATTGCCCTTTTCCCCTTCGGTCCGCGCCGTGCCTGTGGGACGCTGGTCAGCCTGCGCGCCACGACGTGACACGACGTGACACGACATGACGCGACGTGACAGAAGGGGGCTGATCATGTTCACAGGTCGGGAGAATCCCATTCCGGGATGGCGAGGAGGCGACGGGAACGCCGCCTATCTCGACAAGACGATCCGCTTCTCCGACATCGAGACGCATCTCAACGAGAGCGTCACCTTTTCCCGGCTCTTCCGGCTGTTCGGCCAGGCCCTGGCGTTCTCCGTGCTCGTCTTCGGCGCCGGGATGATCGTCGGCCTGCTCGTCCTGGCCGGCGGCTTCGAGGCGTTCGTCGGCTGGATGACGATCGTCTCCATCGCCGCGACCGTGGCGTTCTGGCTGCTGGTCTTCCTGGCCAAGGAGGCCGAGCCGATCGCGGAGTGGCGGGTGCTGCTCGCCGAGCGGGAGGGACGCAAGGACCTGGCGTACCAGGGCATCCGCAAGGTGCTCGCCGCGCGCGGCTTCCCGGTGCGGATCGGCGAGGAGGAGGGACGCCTCGTCCTCAGGGAACGCGGCTACACCGCCTACATCTCCGTCTTCGCCTACGGCAGCAGCCTCTACCTGGGCTGGATGATGTGGCGTTCGCGCCGGGGCCATGAACTCATCGGGCAGTTCCTCCGCGACGTCCTCGCGGGACTGTCGGGCAAGAACGAGATCGAGCAGCAGATCCTGCGGAGCGAACGGGCCCGCGCCATGCGGGAAGCCGTGCACATGGCCAGCCGCGAGGGGCTGATGGTCGCCCTGGACGACGCGCAGCAGGAACGCGTGTCGGTACGGAAGGCAGACCCGGCCGCGTCGGCGGAGATCCCGAACCAGCCGTCGTATCCGGCGGCGCCCGCCTTCCCCGCGGCGGCGCCCGCCACCGCCCCCTACCCGGCGGCCGCGCCCTACCCGGCGGCCGGCGCCGAACCGGTGCCGCCCATGCCGGCGGCGCCGCCTCCGCCGCGGCCGCCCGTGCCCGGCGACGGCGGGGTGGACGACCACCGGGGCCCGAACCGTTGAGCGGTGCGCCCGACCCGTTCCTCCTGCTGACCGGCCCCGGTGCCGCCTGGTGCTACACCGGGGTCCGGCTGGAACCCGATCCGTCCATCGCCAACAACGCGGCCGCCGTCGGCCTGCCCGACGAGCAGCGCCGCGCACAGGTCGTGGGCCGGGAACGGGCCTGGCTGACCGGGCACTGGGCGGACGACGGCCGCTGCTGGGAACTGCGCTGCACGGCCGGCGACCGGGACGGGGGCGACGACGGGCGGCTCACGTGCGTGCTGCTCGGCCGGGCCCACGGACCGGATCCGCAGCGGGCACGGGCCTCGGCCGAACGGCTGCGCGCCGGCCTGGCGGCGCTGCCCCGCCATGTGCGTACGGCACCGCTGACCGGCCCGGAGATCGCGCGCGTACTGCGCCCGTTACCGGACGGGGCCGCCCACCTGGTGGAGGTACGCAAGCGCCTCACCTGGGCGCCCATGCAGCGGTCGGACGCCGCGTTCCCCGTCGGCGTGACGGTGGAGCCGTTCTCCACCGAGCCGATGAGCTGGGAGCCGCTGTGGGCCGAACTCGCCCGCACGCCCGGCACCACCGTCCTCGCCGTCCGCCTGGAGCCCGCCCCCTGGTACGGCCACCACACCGAGGCCGTACGGCGGTTGCTGCACGAGTACCACGCGCTCGCCAGGCCCGGCCGCTTCAACCCGGCGCTCGGCCGCCAGGAGCCCGCCGTGCCGTTCGCCGCGCACGCCGCCGCGTTCTACGAGTGGCTGCTCGGCAGCGCGGCGGCCGAAGCCGCCCACCGCGTACGGATCACGCTCGCCGCCGACCGGCCGCTCCCGCCCGGCCTGCCGGAACTCGTCGCCGCCACCGTCTCAGGACCCACACCCCCGGGCGAGCGCCCGCGGCCGGGCGCCGTCGTCCGCCCCGTACGGGACCCGGCCGAAGTACGGCAGGGCTGGCACGCGTTCACCACCCTGCACGACACCTGGCTGCCGGGCGTCCACCAGCAGGACGTACCGCTCCCACTCGGCCCCTTCGAGCGGATGCTCGCCGACCGGGTGGTGGCGGCAGAGGTGTCCGCCGCGTTCCGGCTGCCGTACGAGGTACCGGGCCACGGCGCGCTGTTCCGTACGACGGGCGGCGACGTGCCGTCCCCCGCGCCGTCCGCCCCGCCACCGCCTCCGGGCCCCGGCGGGGTGCCCTTCCCGGAACCGCCGGACTTCACCGCAGACCATCACCGACACGGGGGTACCGCATGACCGACAACCGGCTCACCATCACCTTCGACGCGCCGCCCGAGGAGGTGAACCTGCTCGTCCGCGAGGTGGCCGACTGGTACGAGGACGACGACGAACTGCGCGGAACCGTCCGCCTGGTCATGGCCGAGGCAGCGCCGGGCAAGATGGGCGGCCTCGCGACTGCCGTGGAACTGTTCGGCGCGGTCGAACCGGTGATCACGGCGGCGGTCGGGGCGTTCGGCTACTGGCTGGGGCAGCGGGCGTCCGCCCGCCCGGTCACCTTCGAGGTGACCCGGCCGGACGGCAGCAGCCGGAAGATCACCGCCACGGAGGGCAACCTCGACGACGCCGTACGCCGCTTCGAGGAGTTCGCCGACGGCACGACGACGACGTCGACGGCGGCGACGGCGGCGACGACGGCCGACGACCAGGAGACGACGGGACGTTGACGGCCCCGACCCCGGCCGCTCCACCCCCCGAGGCCGGCTGGGGCGCCGGCTGGGCGGCCGTGCGCCCGCGCAGGAGCCGGGCGCTGGCCGTCCTCACCGGGACGGCCGCCCAGGTCCACCCCAGCAACCTGACATCCATCCCGCAGGTCGCGCGCAACATCGCGGGGCTCGCGGACGCGCTGACCGGGCCGGGCGGCTGCTTCACCCCGGCGGGCGTCCTGACCCGCGTCGACCCGCACACCCGTACCGATGTGCTCGACCTGCTGCTGCACCGCCCGGACGGCACACCGGGCGCGAACGGCGAGGAACTCGACGTACTCCTCTTCTACTTCGCCGGACACGGCGTCGTGCCCCGGGGCGAGGACCACGTGGGCCTGGCCCTGCCCGGCACCATCGACCGCTCCCCGCGCTCCGGAGCCACGTCCCTGCCGGTCGCCGAGGTCTTCGCGGCGATGCGGAAGGTACCGGCGCGGCACCGCGTCGCCGTCCTGGACTGCTGCTTCTCGGGCACCGCGCTGCAGGCCGCCCACGCCGAACGCGTCCACCTGCTGACGGCCACCGAGGCCCGCCGCCAGGCCGACTACAACACCGACCGGCCCGGCGAACCCACCGTGTTCACCGGCGCCCTGCTGGACCTCCTGCGCACCGGCGTCCCCGACGGGCCCGAGCACCTCGACCTCACGACCCTCCACCGCCGCGTGTCCGTGTCGCTGGCGGCGGCCGGGAAGGAGGAACCGCTGCTGCGCACGGTCGCCCCCGGCGGCGACCTCGCCCTGTTCGCCAACCCGGCCCACGGCACGGCCCGCACGCGCGAGGGCCTCTGGCGGCGGGCCCGGTTCGCCGTCGAGGCCCGCAACGCCGCGCACCGCGCCCGCGCGGCGGCCAACGACCTGGCGTGGCGGCACCGTATCGACACGGCCGCGCACCTCGCGGAGGCCACCGCCAGGGACGCCGCCCTGAGCCTCCCCGACGACGACCCGCACCTGCTCTACTACCGCCAGCTCCGCGGTTCCCTCCTGCACGAGGCCGACCGCCCGCAGGAGGCCGCCCGGGTGCTCGGCGATCTGATCGCCACCCTGGAGCGGGTCGCCGGCCCCGACGACCCCCGCACCGTCCAGGCCCGCGCCACGTACGCGGCCGTCGCCCCGGCCGACCCCCACGGGGTCGGGGACGACCGGGCCGTACGCACCGGCCACTGACCGCTCCCCGTGGCCGGGGAAAATCGGATGACCCGGGTCCGTATCCGCCCGTACCGTCCCGTCCATGGATCCACTGACCGAGAAACAGATCCGTTCGTCCTTCGTGAACTGCACCAAGGGCGAAGCGGCCCGTCTGAAGCTGCCGGTGGACTTCGCCGAACTCCCCTGGGACGACCTCGACTTCCTCGGCTGGATCGACCCGGGCGCCCCGCTGCGGGCCCACATCGTGCGGCCGGGAGCGGACGGTTCCCCGATCGGCCTCACCCTCCGCGTACCGGGTGCGAGCCGCACCAGCGCCGTCAGGTCGAGCGTCTGCCAGATCTGCCTGACCGGCCACGCCGCATCGGGCGTCTCCCTCCTCGTCGCCCCGCTCGCGGGCGCCAAGGGCCGGGAGGGGAACACGGTCGGGGTCTACGTCTGCGCCGACCTCGCCTGCTCCCTGTACATCAGGGGCAAGCGGCAGCCGAAGCTGCGGAGCGGGCGCCACGAGGAGACCCTGACGGTGGCGGAGAAGATCGCCCGCGCCGCCGCCAACCTCGACGCCTTCACGGCCAAGGTCACCGCCTGAACCCACCGCGCCACACCGAGCGCGTCCCGGGCATGCGGGCGGCGGCGGGGCGGGGCATGGTGGAGCGTATGTACGACCTCAACGCGATCGCCGAGGAACACCTGGCCGAAGCACACAAGAGCCCGCACGGGCGGAGCGCGAACCTGCTGCTGCGGGACCAGCCGCTGCGGCAGAGCATCATCGCGCTCACGGCGGGCACGTCGCTGGACGAGCACAACGCGCCGCCCGCCGCGTCGCTGCAGGTCCTGCGGGGGGCGGTGAAGGTGACGACGGCCACCGGCGAGGAGGAGCTGACGATGGGCGCGCTCTATCTGATCCCGCCCGAGCGTCACGGCCTGACCGCCGTGACGGACGCGGCCGTGCTGCTCACCGCCGTGAACGACTGATGTCGCGTGTCATCGCCGTGCACGACTGATGTCGGCTGTCACCACCGTGCACGACTGACATCCGGTCTCACCGCCGTCAACGGCCGCTCCCCGGTGTCACCGGTGTGGCGGACCGACCGGCCCCCGGCGGTGTCAGACGCGCTCCAGCGGGCGGTGCGGCTCGGCCGGGAGCAGCACCTCGATCGGGTCATCCGGCCGGACCACGCCGCCGTGCCGCACGATGCCCATGATCCCGGCCTTGAGGAACAGGTTCCCGTCCTCGTCGCGGCCGACGAGCCGCTTCATCAGCCCGTCCTGGAAGTCGTCGATCTGGCGGCAGGGGTTGCGCAGGCCGGTGACCTCCACGACCGCGCCGCCGTCCTGGCCGAAGCGGAGCAGTGTTCCGGTCGGCAGGCCGAGCAGGTCGATGCCACGGGTGGTGATGTTCTCGCCGAGCTGTCCCGGCTTCACGTCGAACCCGGCACCGCCGACCTCCGCGAAGAGCTCCTCGTGGATGAGGTGGACCTGACGCAGGTTGGGCTGCGTGGGGTCCTGGGCCACGCGGAAGCGGTGCTTGACGGTGGCACCGGCGTGGACGTCGCCCTCCACGCCGAGCCCGGCGAGCAGGGTCACGCTGTCCCGGTTCGGCTTGGTGAACCCGTACTCCGCGTTGCTGCTGACCGCTGTGACCGTCCCGCCCATGGCGCGCGCCCCCTGTTCGCTGCTGTTCGACGGCCGTGAGCCTAACCGGCGGCCCCGGCGGGCCGGTTCTGCGGGTCGGGGCTCAGTTCCGCCATGAGGTTCCAGCCCCGGGCGTCCGGGATGTCGACGTGGATGATCTCCGGGGTCGTGGCGATCGCGCCCGCCATCGCCTCCAGGCCCGCCTTGAAGTGGGCCGACGCCACGTGGACGGCGCCGGCCTCCGCGTCGGCGAAGGCTTCCAGCAGGACGTAGCGGTGCGGGTTCTCCGTGTCGCGGGACCAGTCGAAGAACAGGTTGCCCGGCTCGGCACGGGTGGCGCGGGTGAAGTCGTCGACCAGGGTCGGCCACTGGTCGCTCCGCTCGGGGCGGACGGTGAAGCGGACGGCTATGAAGATCATGACCCTAGGGTGCGGGAGACCGCCCCGGTGCCTCCAGGGCGCCCGCCGCTCATTCCGGCAGGGTCGGAAAAGCCGTCGGAGCGCGGCGTGGGCGCCGTCGTCCGACAGGCCGTCGGGAAACCGGCCGCCGCCGCCCGCAGCGCCGCCCGCAGCGCGCCCTCCCGGCGGCGGATGTCGCTCGTCGGGAGCGACACCGACAGGGCGTGCCCCACCGCGCCGTCACCGCCCGGCAGGGTGACCGCCAGGCAGGTGTACGCCGGGTCGGCCTCGCCCACCGAGACCGCCACGCCCTGGGCGCGCACCCGGGCCACCTCCGCCTCGAAGCGGTCGGGCGTCGTGATCGTGCGGGGCGTGAGGCGGGCCATGCCGTGGTCGGTGAGGTAGCGGCGGCGCTCCGCCCGGCCGAGGCCCGCCAGCAGGGCCTTGCCGTGGGCGGTGGCGTGGGCGCGGGATTCGGGGCCCGGGGTGAAGGGGTGGCCGGTGGCCGTGACGGGCGCCGTGCTGTCCACCACGGTGATGACGCCGTCCCGGTACGCGGTGAAGTACGCGTCCGTACCGGTCGCCCGCCCCAGCCGGGCCAGGGCCTCGCCCGCGCCCGTCGGCATCCCCACGTGCCGCTGGAACGACCGGTGGAGCGCGGCGAGTCCGGGGCCGGGCGCGTAGCCGCCGCCGGCCGCCTTGACGACGTGGCCGCGTGCCGTCAGCGGGGCCAGCAGGTGGTAGACGGTCGACAGGGCGCAGTCCAGCCGTCTGGCCAGGGCCTTCGCCGTGACCGGAGCGTCCGCGTCGGCCACCAGGTCCAGGATCCGCAGCGCGCGGTCCACCGAGTGCGGGCCGGGGGAGGCAGACATGGGTACGGTCCTTCCAGGGGCCGGGACGGTCGGCGGCCATCCAGAGTAAGACCCGTCGGCGGCCGTCCGGAGCCGTACCCGCAGGCGGTCGTGCGGACCACGTCCGGCGGGCGGCCGGCCGGGCCGTCTCGCGGGCGCCCGGCCGGACGTCCTGAGGGCGCCACCGGTCGGACCGTCCTGCGGGCGGTCGTCCAGGCAGGGACCCGTCGGCGGTCGTCCAGGCCGGGACCCGTCGGCTGCCGGCCGGGTCGGGACCCGTGTAGGGCCGGCCGGGTCGGGACCCGTGGGCGGTGGCACGGTCCGCCGTCCGGATCGAGACCAACCCGTAGGAGGGCACGCTCGTGCGTATCGCCACCACGATCTTCCTCACCGACGAGACCGTCACCCCGGTCCGGCTCGCCCGCGAGCTGGAGCGGCGCGGGTTCGCCGGGCTGTACGTGCCGGAGCACACGCACATCCCCGTCGAGCGGGCGTCCGGCTATCCGCCGGGCGGTGAGCTGCCGCGCGAGTACGGCCGCACCCTGGACCCGTTCGTCGCGCTCGCGCAGGCCGCGGCGGTCACCGAACGGCTGGCGGTGGGCACCGGGGTGACGCTGGTCGCCCAGCACGATCCGATCGGCCTCGCGAAACAGGTCGCCACTCTCGACCATCTGACGGGCGGCGGCCGTCTCACGCTCGGCGTCGGACTCGGCTGGAACCGTGAGGAGGCCGAGGACCACGGCGTCCACTGGGCGACCCGCCGTTCCCTGGTCCGCGACCGGATGGCGCTGATGCGGGCCCTGTGGGAGCCGGAACCGACGCCGTACGAGGGCGAGTTCGGGTCCGTGCGGGCCTCGCTGGCGCATCCGAAGCCGGCGGGCGGGGCGCCCCGGATCCTGCTCGGGGGCGCGGCCGGGCCGAGGCTGTTCGCGGATGTCGTCGGGTACGCCGACGGCTGGATGCCCGTCGGAGGGCGCGGTCTCACCGAGCACCTGCCGGTGCTGCGGGCCGCGTGGGAGAAGGCCGGCCGGGACCCGGAGCTGCTCCAGGTCGTCCCGTACGCCGTGCGGCCGACCCCCGGCAAGCTCGACCACTACGCGAGCCTCGGTGTCCGCGAGGTCGTGCTGCAGCTCCCGCCGGGCGACGAGGCGGAGGTGCTGAACGTCCTGGACGAGTACGCCGCGTACCTCTGACGGTTGCCGGCCGGAAGGGCGCGCGCCGAGCCCGGCACGCGCCCTTCCGGCCCCTCGTATCCTCGGGGAATGACCTCCACGGGAACCCGGAACGGACCGACCGAGAACGCCATGCGCCGCGCACTCAAGCGCGCCCGCGACGGGGTGGCGCTGGACGTCGCCGAGGCGGCCGTGCTGCTCCGGGCGCGCGGCGCGGACCTGGACGCGCTCGCCGCTTCGGCCGCCCGGCTGCGGGACGCGGGTCTGGAGGCGGCGGGGCGCGCCGGTGTCATCACGTACTCGAAGAGCGTGTTCGTCCCGCTGACCCGGCTGTGCCGGGACACCTGCCACTACTGCACGTTCGTGACCGTGCCCGGCAAGCTGCGGCGCGCCGGGCACGGGATGTTCATGTCGCCGGACGAGGTCATCGACGTCGCCCGCGCGGGTGCCGCGCTCGGCTGCAAGGAAGCGCTGATCACGCTGGGCGACAAGCCGGAGGACCGCTGGCCCGAGGCCCGCGAGTGGCTCGACGCGCACGGCTACGACGACACCCTCGCGTACGTGCGGGCCGTCTCGATCAGGATCCTGGAGGAGACGGGCCTCCTGCCGCACCTCAACCCGGGCGTCCTGTCGTGGACGGACTTCCAGCGGCTCAAGCCGGTCGCCCCGTCCATGGGCATGATGCTGGAGACGACGGCGACCCGGCTGTGGTCCGAGCCGGGCGGCCCCCACTACGGGTCCCCGGACAAGGAACCCGCCGTCCGGCTCAGGGTGCTGGAGGACGCCGGGCGGTCGTCGGTGCCGTTCACCAGCGGGCTGCTCATCGGGATCGGTGAGACGTACGAGGAGCGGGCGGAGTCCCTGTTCGCGCTGCGCAGGGTGTCCCGCGCCCACCACGGCATCCAGGAGCTGATCATCCAGAACTTCCGCGCCAAGCCGGACACGGCGATGCGCGGCATGCCCGACGCCGAACTGGACGACCTGGTCGCCACTGTGGCCGTCGCCCGGCACCTGCTCGGCCCGTCCGCGTGCCTCCAGGCGCCGCCGAACCTGGTGGACGAGGAGTACGGGCGGCTCATCGGGGCCGGTATCGACGACTGGGGCGGGGTGTCACCGGTCACCATCGACCACGTCAACCCGGAGCGGCCCTGGCCGGGTATCGACGTGCTCGCCGAGCGGTCCGCGGCCGCCGGGTTCGAGCTGCGCGAACGGCTGTGCGTGTACCCGGAGTTCGTGCTGCGCGGCGAGCCGTGGCTCGATCCGCGGCTGCTGCCGCACGTGACCGCGCTCGCCGACCCGGAGACGGGTCTCGCGCGTCCCGACGCGGTCCCGGCCGGGCTGCCGTGGCAGGAGCCCGACGAGACGTTCACCGTGCCGTCCGGCCGCACCGACCTGCACCGCACCATCGACACGGAGGGCCGGACCGGGGACCGCCGCGCCGACTTCGACGTCGTGTACGGGGACTGGGAGGCGCTGCGCGAGGCGGCGGCGCCCGGCATGGTCCCGCAGCGGCTCGACACCGACGTACGGGCGGCGCTGGCCGTGGCCGCCGACGATCCGACGCGGCTCACCGACGACCAGGCCCTCGCCCTGCTGCACGCGGACGGGCCCGCCCTGGACGCGCTGTGCCGGATCGCCGACGACGTACGGAAGGCGGCCGTCGGCGACGACGTCACCTACATCGTCACCCGCAACATCAACTTCACCAACGTCTGCTACACCGGCTGCCGGTTCTGCGCCTTCGCCCAGCGCAGGACCGACGCCGACGCCTACACGCTCTCCCTCGACCAGGTCGCGGACCGGGCCGCCCAGGCGTGGGACGTGGGCGCGGTCGAGGTGTGCATGCAGGGCGGCATCCACCCGGACCTGCCCGGCACCGCCTACTTCGACATCGCACGCGCGGTGAAGGCGCGGGTGCCGGGCATGCACGTGCACGCCTTCTCGCCGATGGAGGTCGTCAACGGGGCCTCCAGGACCGGCATGTCGATCCGTGAATGGCTGACGGCGGCCAAGGAGGCCGGCCTCGACTCCATCCCGGGCACGGCCGCCGAGATCCTGGACGACGAGGTGCGCTGGGTCCTCACCAAGGGCAAGCTGCCCGCGGCCACCTGGATCGAGGTGGTGACGACCGCGCACGAACTCGGCATCCGGTCGTCGTCCACGATGATGTACGGGCATGTGGACCAGCCCCGCCACTGGCTCGGCCATCTGCGGACGCTGGCCCGGATCCAGCGGGAGACGGGCGGTTTCACCGAGTTCGTGACGCTGCCGTTCGTCCACACCAACGCGCCCGTGTACCTGGCCGGCATCGCCCGCCCCGGGCCGACGGTCCGCGACAACCGCGCGGTCACGGCGATGGCGCGGCTGCTCCTCCACCCGTACGTCCCGCACATCCAGACCAGTTGGGTGAAGCTGGGCGCGGAGGGCGCGGCGGAGATGCTGCGCTCGGGCGCGAACGACCTCGGCGGCACCCTGATGGAGGAGACCATCTCGCGGATGGCCGGGTCGCGTTACGGCTCGTACAAGTCCGTACGGGACCTCGTCGCCATCGCGGACGCGGCGGGCCGCCCGTCCCGGCCCCGCACCACCCTGTACGGGGAGGTGCCCGATGAGCGGCGGCGGACGGCCGAGCGGTCCGACGGACACCTCCCGGAGCTGCTGCCGCTGCTGACAGACTGAACCGCATGGCTACGGGGAGGGGCGCGGCGGCACGTCCGTCGATGCAGCAGCTGATCGGGCGGCGCCGGCGGGCGGGCTTCGTGGGGCGGGGCCGCGAGAAGGCTCTGTTCCGCGACAACTTCGACATCCCGGTCGACGACGAGCGGCACCGGTTCGTGTTCCATGTGCGGGGCATGGCGGGCGTCGGGAAGACCACGCTGGTGCGGGAGTTGCGGACGACGGCGGAGGGGCTCGGCGCGGTCACCGCGTATGTGGACGAGTCGGTGAACGGCGTGCCGGAGGCGATGGCGGCGATCGCCCTGCGCTTCGAGCGGCAGGGGCACCCGCTGAAGGCACTCGACCGGCAGCTCGCCACCTACCGGCAGCGGCGGCACGAGGCGGAGTCGGCGGTCGCACGGCAGGAGGCGCCGTCACCCGGCCTCCCGTCACCGGGCGGTCCCGGGCCCGGCGTGCCACCGGGCGCCCCGTCGGCCGGTGGCCTGGCGGCCGCCCAGGCCGGGCTGATCGGCGTCGGCATGATCCCCGTGGTCGGCGCGTTCGCGGGCGCCGTCGACCCGGCCGCGCTGGCGCAGGGCGCCGACCGGCTGAGGGCGGCGCTCGGCGCCCGCTTCGGCAACCAGGAGGACGTACAGCTCGTCCTGGACCCGCTGAAGGTCCTGACGCCCGTGCTGGTGTCGGAGCTGAACCGGGTGGCATCCGGCGTCCCGTGGGTCGCGCTGTTCTTCGACACGTACGAGCGCACCGGGCCGTTCCTCGACACGTGGCTGCGCGATCTGATCACCACCGAGCGGTACGGGGCGCTGCCCGCGAACATCGTCCTCACGCTCTCCGGCCAGCGCCGCCTCGACCCGGCCTGCTGGGCCGACTGCGCGGACCTGGTCGAGGACCTGCCGCTGGAGCCGTTCACCGAGCCCGAGACCCGCAGGCTGCTGTCGGCGAAGGGCATCGTGGACGAGCCCGTCGTCCAGGACGTGCTGCGCCTGTCGGGCGGGCTGCCCGTCCTCGTGTCGACCCTCGCGGAGAACCCGGGCGAGCCGAACACGGCGGGCGCGACGGCCGTCGACCGGTTCCTGAAGTGGGAGCACGACCCGGAACGCCGGGCGGCCGCCCTGGCCTGCGCCCTGCCGCGCCGCCTCAACGAGGACGTCTTCGCGGTCGCGGCGGGCGGGGCCGTGCCGGGAGGGACCGCACCCGGGGAAGGCGGGGCCGACGGGGACGCGGAGCTGTTCGGGTGGCTGCGGTCGCTGCCGTTCGTGTCCGAACGCGACGACCACGTCCGGTACCACGACGTCGTACGGGACCCGATGCTGCGGCTCCGGCGGACCGGCTCGCCCCGCCGCTGGCGGGAGACGCACGAGCGGCTCGCCGAGGCGTTCGCGCGGTGGCGGGAGCGGGCCGGTGCGGGCCTCGACGAGCCGTGGCAGGACGAGCGGTGGCGCGCCCTGCGCGACGAGGAGCTGTACCACCTGCTGTGCGCCGACCCGCGGGGCGGGCTGCCGGCCGCGCTGCGGGACGGGGTGGAGGCGTGCCGCGAGGGCACGGCGGTCGCCCGCCGCTGGGCGCGCACGATCGCCGCGGCGGGCGAGGACGCCGACGCCGACCCGGTACGGCGGTGGGGCGCGGAGTGCCTGGACGCGCTCGGCGACGAGGACCGCGGCCCGGTCCGGGTGCTGGGGATGCTGCTGGCGCGGGCCGGCCTCGACGTCGACGGCCAGGTCGGGGCGTTGAGCGCGCGGGCGTTCCACCACCGGGCGGCGAGCCGGTACGACGAGGCGTTCGCCGACTGCGAGCGGGCGCTGGCACTGGACCCCGACGGGTGGCGGGGCTGGTTCGACCGGGCGCTCACCCACCGGCACGTCCGCGCGTACGACGCCGCACTCGCCGACCTCGCGATGGCCGGGGAACGGAACCCGGACGCGGCGCGCGTGGCCCGCGAGCGCGGCGAGACCCTGCGCCGCGCCGGACGCCGCGAGGAGGCGGTGTCCGCGTTCGACCGGGCGCTCGCGCTGGATCCGGCGGACGTCATGGCCCTGGAGGGCCGGGCGGCCGCGAAGGAGAGCCTGGGCCGGACCGAGGAGGCCATCGCCGACGCGAACCTGGCGCTCGACATCCGCCCCGGCTACCGGCACGGCCTCGTCCGCCGCGCCCGCATCCTGCGCGGCACCGGCGCCACGGACGCCGCACTCGCGGATCTGGCCCGCGCCGAGGCGCTGTACCCGGGCGATCCGTGGATCGTCGGCGAGGTCGGTGAGACGTACCGGTACGCCGGGCGGTACGAGGAGGCGATCGCCGCGTACGACCGGGCGATCGCCCTCGACCCGGAGTACGCCTGGGCGTTCGGCAGCCGTGCGATGGCCGAGGACGCGCGGGGCCGGACGGACCAGGCGCTCGCGGACCTGGACCGGGCGCTGGAGCTGAAGCCCGAGTACCTGTGGGCGCTGTTCAGGCGGGCGGAGATCCTCCGCCGCCGGGGCGACACGGCCGGGCGGCTCGCGTCCCTGGACCGGGCGGTGAGGAAGGCGCCGGACGCCCCGGTGGCCCGGACGATGCGCGCCCAGGCGTACGGCGATGCCGGGCGGCACGACGAGGCGCTGGCCGACCTCGGCAGGGCGCTGGCGATCGATCCCGACTACGCCTTCGCCCTGGGCGTGCGGGGCCGGACGTACGAGGTGCTCGGCCGCCTCGACGAGGCTCTCGCCGATCTGGACAGGGCGGTGGACAGCGACCGCACCGACTGGTGGGCGCTGACCGTACGCGCCCGGGTGCGGCACGGTCTCGGGGACGCGGAGGGCGCGTTGTCGGACTGGCGGAGCGCCTGCGTACTCGCCCCGGACGACGCGAACCTCCTCACCCTGACCGGCGAGAACCACCGGCGAGCCGGCCGTTACGAGGAGGCGGTCGGGTATTTCGACCGGGCCGTCCTCCTGTCGCCGGACGACTACTGGCCCCTCGGCAGCCGCGGCCAGGCGCTGCGCGGCCTCGGCCGGTACGCCGAAGCCCTTACGGACCTGGACCGGGCGGCGGCGCTGGCGCCCGGCAGGGCCTGGATCGTCGCGGAGCGCGGCGCCGTCCTCCAGGACACGCGCCGGTACGCGGAGGCCCTGCGGGAGTTCGACCGGGCCGTGGGGATGGAGCCGTCGTCGGGCGAGGCGTACGCGTCGCGCGCGCTGTTCCACCGGGCCACGGGCCGGCCTGCCGCCGCGCTCGCCGATCTCGACCGCTGTCTTGAGCTGGGCCACGACGTCGAATGGGCCCTGTGCGAACGCGCGCTGCTCCACCTCCTCGCCGGTCGTCACGACGAGGCACTGACCGCGCTGGACGCGCTGGACGGGCTGGATGGGCCGGAGGGGCCGACTGGGACGGACAGGCCGACCGGGCGGGGCGGCGGCCGGGCGGTGGTCCTGCGTGCCCAGGCCCATCGCCGGGCCGGGCGCTTCGACGCGGCCCGCCGGGAGGCCGAGCGGCTGGTCGCCGACGACCCGACGGGCGGCGCCTTCCTGCTCGCGATGGTCGTGAGCCGTACCGAGGGCCTGGAGGCCGCCGCCGACTGGTGGCGGGAATGCGACGATCCGCTGTTCGCCGCCTGCGCGCTGGGCGACGGGCCGCGCGCCGACGCCCTCACCGGCGAACTCCTCGCCTCGGCGCCGCTGTGGGACGAACTGACCGAGGCGGCGCAGCTGCTCGGCGAGCTGCTCCGCTGTCCCGGCGCCGACCGCGCCCGTATCGAACCGCTCATCCGGCGGGTCGAGGCCGCCAGGGACGCGTTCCCCCCGCCGTAGGAGCGATCGCCGATAACCGGCCACCGTGCGCCGGCTCACCCGGGCTCCGCCCCGGGAGGGCCTCCGGCCGGTCGATTACAGTGCTGCGCCGGACCTACGTTCGTGTGGGGGAGGGGCGCGGTGAGTACGACAGCGGCTGCCGTCTGGGGCCGGGCCGAGCAGCAGGACTTCCGCGCCCGGGTACGCGGCTGCCTCCTCGGCGGGGCCGTCGGCGACGCGCTCGGCGCCGCCGTGTCCGAGCTGCCCGTCGAGGCCATCCGCGCCGCCCACGGGGCGGACGGGCTCACCGACCTGGCACCGGCGTTCGGGCGGCGCGGCGCCGTCACGTCGGCGACCCAGCTGACGCTCTTCACCGTCGACGGTCTGATACGCGCCCAGGTCCGCCGCGACACCGGCGCCTGGCATCCGCCCACGGACGTGCACCGCGCGTATCTGCGGTGGGCGGCGACCCAGCGGGACTGGGGCCCCGACGAGCGCCGCAAGGACAACGGCTGGCTGGCCGCCGAGGAGTGGCTCTACGTGCGCCGCGCCCCGGCCAGGGCGTGCCTCACCGGGCTGGGCGACGACCTCCTCGGCACCCTCGACAAGCCGAAGAACCCCACCGCCCGTGACGCGGGCGCGGCCGTCAGGTCGGCGCCGTTCGGGCTGCTCGTCGGCTGGGAGCCGCACCTCGTGTGCCAGCTCGCCGTCGAGTGCGCCGCGCAGACCCACGGGCATCCCACCGCGTATCTGGCCGCCGCCGCCTTCGCCGTCGTCGTGCACGGGCTGGCCCGCGGGCAGAGCGTGGAGGCCGCGGTCCAGGGGGCGCTGGCCCAGCTGGCGTCCCGCCCCGGGCACCAGCCGGTCACGGACGCGCTGGGCCAGGCGATCGCCGCCGTACGGCAGGGGGTGCCGGGGCCGGACCGGATCGCGTCGCTCGGCGACACGGACGGGGAGGCCGCCGAGGACGCCCTCGCGATCGCCGTCTACTGCGCCCTCGTCGGCGAGGACGTCCAGCACGGGCTGCGCCTGGCCGTGAACCACGACGGCCCGTCGGCGACGACGGGCGCGCTCACCGGCGGGCTGCTGGGGGCGCTGCACGGCGAGACCGCCCTTCCGCCGGCCTGGCTGGCCGAGCTGGAGGGGCGGCCCACGGTCCTGGCGCTGGCCGACGACTTCGCGATGGAGATGACGCAGGGGCCGGCGCTGCACGGCCCGTCGGGTGCCGCGCCGGGCTGGCTGGCCCGCTATCCGCGCGGCTGAGGCCGCGCCCCGACCTTGGTCGTGTCCGGGGGACAGACCCTGCTCACCAGCGGGAAAGCGCGACCGGCTCCGCTGCCACCATGATCCGCCGGGCACTCCTAGCGCATCAGCTCGCCCGCGTTCACCAGCAGCGACTGCCCGGTGATGGCACGGGCGCGGGCGGAGGCGAGGAAGACGGCGGCCTCCGCCACGTCCGCGTCCGTGGCCGGCTCGGGCAGCGCCATCCGCTCCGTCAGACGGCCCAGCACCTCGTCCTCCGGGACGTCTTCGCCGCGCGCCGCGGCCCGGACGTACGCCTGGACCGGTGGCCCCCACATCCAGCCGGGCAGCACCGTGTTGACCCGGATGCGGTACGGGCCCAACTCCCGTGCCAGCGAGTACATCGCCGACGTCAGCGCACCCTTCGACGCGGCGTACGCCGCCTGCCGCACCTGTGACGGCGCGGCCACCGCCGACTGCGTGCCGATGAACACCACCGCGCCACCGCCCCGCTTCCGCAGCGCGGGCAGACAGGCCCGGGTCATCCGCAGGGAGCCCAGCAGGTTCACGTCCAGGACGTCCCGCCACACCGTGAAGTCGGCGTCCTCCAGGCCGCCGAAGTGCCGGTCGGCGGCCGCCACGTGCACCACCGCGTCGATCGCGCCGAACCGTTCCACGGCGAGCCCGGCGAGCGCCGCGCACTGCGCCTCGTCCGTGATGTCCGTCGCCCGGTACGCGGTGCGGCGCCCCTCCGGGTCGATCTGCGCCGCGCACACCGCCAGCCGCGACGCGGTGCGCGCCCCGAGTACCGCGTTGCCCCCGTCCCGTACGACGGCGGCGGCGACCCGGCTCCCCAGCCCGGCGCCCACACCGGACACGACCACGGTCCGCTCCCGCAGCGGCTGATGCGGCGGCTGATGCGGCGGCGGGGGCGGCTGCGTGCGCGGCTGTGTCGGCGGCATTCCGGTCGCCTCCCGGCTCTGGCCATGTAACTGACGGACCGTCAGAGTAGGCGGGGTCACAGGAGGACGGAAGGGGGCTTCAGGAATGAGCGCGCCAGGAACGGGCGATGACGAGGACACGCGCGGCGAGGCGTACGCGCGGCTCGCGGCCGTCGGCCCGTACGGGACCCACCCCGGCCATGCCCTGATCACCATGGTGGAACCGCACCCGGGCCACGAGTACGCGTACAACCGCTGGTACGAGGACGACCACTACTACGCCGGAGCCATGGCCATGCCGTGGATGTTCGCGGGGCGGCGCTGGGTGGCGACCCGGGAACTGCAGCTGCTGCGCTACCCGGAGACCTCGGCGGTCGCCCGCCCCGTGACCGCCGGCTGCTACCTCTCCACGTACTGGATCACCGAGGGCCGCTACGACGACCACGTGAAGTGGACCGTCGCCATCAACCGGCGGCTGAACCACGACGGCCGCGTCCACCAGGCCCGCACGCATGTGTTCACCGCGTTCCAGGACCATGTGGCGACCGTCTACCGGGACGGCGCCGCCGGGCCGCGCGACCGGCACGCCCTGGACCACCCGTACGCGGGTCTCGTGCTCCAGGTCGTGGACGCCGCGGCGCCGGAGCGGCGGGCGGAGCTGGAGCGGTGGCTGCTGCGGCGGGAACTGCCCCGGCGGCTCGCCGGGTCACCGGCCGCGATGGTGACGGTGTTCCGGCCGACCCCGCTGCCCGGTGACCGGATGACGTACGTGAAGCAGGTGGAGGGCGTCGGTACGCGGCTGACCCTGCTGTGGTTCCTGGAACGCGACCCGCGCGACCCCGGCTGCTGGGAGCACTTCACGGACCTGACCGCGGCCGGCACGGGGGAGGCGGGCTCGGTGGGGGAGCCGGGGAGGCTGGAGCTGGTGGCGCCGTTCATTCCGACGGTGCCGGGCACGGACCGGTACGTCGACCGGCTGCGCGGGTGAAGGGCCGAGCCCCCTCGGCCGGGACGGCGGACCAGTCGAGAGGGCTCTTCGATGACGCCTGACGGTATGGACCGTCCTGACTCAGAGAGCCCCCGTACTCACTTCCCGGACGAACGCGTTCCACGAGTCGGGGCGGAACGAGATGTTCGGGCCGGCGGGAACCTTGGAGTCCCGTACGGCGATCGACTGGACGACAGGGGACTTGACCTCGACGCACGCGCCGTTCGCTCCCGAGTAGGAGGACTTGGTCCAGATGTCGGTGGCGCCCTGGGTAATGGCCATTTCTCTACGCTCCGGTTCTGGCGGTAGGAGTCGCGCCAACCTTGGGGCTGGCGTGATCGACGCTACTCGCCGACTTCGCTGCGTAGGACAATCGTTCACTCGACCGGATGGCATATACCAGTCAGGGGTTCCGCAGAAGGCCGACCGGGGTGTACGGTGCCGACCTTCTGCGCCGCCGGGGCCGTCCTCCCTCAGTCCGTGTAGTCCTTGATGACCTGCTTGATGAACTGGCGCGTCTGCTCCACGTTCAGCGCCTGGGCCCGCAGGTGCTCGTACATGACGCTGTAGCGCTGTACGTCGTTCGGCTTCTCCAGGTACAGGTCACTCGTGACCCCCTCGATATAGACGACGGACGAGTCCGAGGCGTCCGGGAACTCCAGGATCGCGTAATGGCCGCTGATCCCCGGATGCGCGCCCATGTCGAACGGCAGCACCTGCACGGTCACGTGCGGCAGCTCCGACTGGTCCAGCAGCGACTCCAGCTGCCCGACCATCAGCTCCCTGCTGCCCACCACACGCCGGAGCGCCGACTCGTCGATCACCGCCCACAGCCGCAGCGACTGCTCCGCGTCGGTGATGCGCTCCTGGCGGCGCGCCCGGACGTTCACCCGTTTCTCGATGTCGGTCGGCGGTGTCTCCGGCTGGGCGCCTCTGATGAGCGCCTCCGCGTACTGCCGGGTCTGGAGCAGACCGGGCACGATCTGCGGTTCGAAGACGCGCAGCGACGCCGCGTCCGTCTCCAGTCCGATGTAGACGCTGTACGGGATGTCGCCGAAGGCGTGCCACCAGCCCTGCTGCCGGGAGTCCTTCGCCATCTGCATCAGCGAATCGACGATACGGGGGTCCTCGACCTCGTACACCCCGCACAGATCGCGGACGTCGCGCTGGCTGATGGAACGGCGGCCGTTCTCCAGGCGGCTGATCTTCGACTGGGACACCAGCAGGCGCTCCGCCACCTCCTCCGCCGTCATGCCCTTCTGCTCACGCAGCCGGCGCAACTCCTGGCCCAGTCTGCGTCGCCTGACGGTGGGATTGACGTTGGACGCCACGGGAACTGCACCTCCGCTGCCTGCTGTTGCCGGCGTAGCTCTGCGTATCTACCGCTCAGCAGACTGCCACCAAAGCGTCGACGGCGCTGGAAAATCGGCACACGCAGGACGACGGCGGGCGCGCGGGGCGGCCCTGCGGAGGGCCGTCCCGCGCGCTCATGCGGCTCCCGAACCGGGTCATGGGGACAACGGCGCGGTGGACGTACGGACATACGGATGTCCGGGCGTACGGGGTGGTGCGGACGTACGTGGTACGCACGTACGGGGTCCTGCGTGGTGCCGTGGTGCCGTGGTGCTGGGTGGTGCTGTGGTGCGTGGTGCTGCGTGGTGACCGCTCAGTGCGCGGCGACGCGGGCCATGGACCCGCCGACTCCGCCGACCCCGCCCACACCGCCGCGTGACGGCGGGCGCATGGGGACGCCCGCGGCCTGCCGGCCCGTGCCGGCCGTCGCGGTGGCACGGCGCGGCTGTGCGCCGACGCCGTTCTGGACGTCCATCACGGCGTGCGCCACGAGTCCGCCCATGGGGTCGTGCCTGATCAGATCCCGGAGCCGGGAGCGCGATGAACGCCCCTCGTTGCCGGGGTAGAGGTGCTTGCCGAGTCCGACCGCGTGGGCCAGCGCGGCGAGCGCCGCGGTCCGCGGGTCCGGCGGTACACCGGTGCGGATCGCACTGTCCAGCCGGGCCCTGATCTCCCGGCTGATCGCCGTGTCCGTCGCCTGGTAGCGAGTCGTCGGCAGCACCCCGCACATCTGGCCCTCGACGGCATGCACCATGCCGCACCGTTCCAGATGCGAGAGATACGTCTGGCGGAGCCCCAGCCGGGGCCCGCCGATCCAGTGGACGGCCCGAACCGGACTGCCGCGCCTGCGCAGCAGTTCCAGTGCGGAGTCCAAGGTCGGATCTCCTGTCGGCCGTGGCATCACCACGGCGATACGATCCCCGTCCGGGGCTATCCGTCCTGCCAGAGCCAGCTCCACTAGCTGTGCTCCGGCGAGGCCGAGGTCGAGCGACTGCGGCTGCGCTGTGGTACCCGTGGCCGGGTCCAGAGCGAGCAGCAGAAGCTCTTCCGGAAGTGTTCTGCGGCTCCTGCCCATCCATGCCTCCCCGCGTGGATGAATGACAGGGTGACCCCTCTCACATTCATCTGTCGAGAGCGCCTGGGTGCTTCGTACGGGAACCGGTAGGTATGTCGTTCTCGTCTTGCACGGGGGCCAAGGGCTCACACAGGACACTGGTACATGGTTCGGACAACGTAGTGGTCGAGGAGGCATGGTGGCGGGCGAGTCCCCCGACAAGTCGGAGAAGCGGAAGTCGCCGGGGGAGACGACTTCCAGCGAGAGGGATCCCCGGCTTGCGGTGTTCGGTCGCGCCGAGGCACCCGACGGGGAGGAGTCGGTACGGGTCGACCAGCCGACGGCCGTCTTCACGGCCCTCCCCGCCATGGCCGCGGCGCGGACCGCTGTGGAGGCGGAGACGCCCGTCGCGGACGAGGACGCCGACGTGACACCGGACGGTTCCCCCGTGGACGCGGAGGAGCTGGCCGCGCCGACCGTCGCCGCCGACGACGAACCCGAGTCCGAACCCCGGTCCGACCCGGAGCCGGAGCCCGAGCCCGAGCCCGAGCCCGTGAGCGTGGCAGACGACACGGCTGACACGGACGCCGCGGACGCCGCGGACGGCGACGGTGACGCCGACGAGGCGGAGACCGGCGACAAGGGCCGTAAGGACGCCGGAAACGCCCGGAGCGGCGCTGCTGAGGCCGCTGAGCCCACTGTGGCCGGTGAGGCCGACGGGGGTGCCGAGGACGCCGAGGACGCCGACGAGGTGTCCGCCGCGCCGGCCCCGCCCGTGGACCAGCCCACCGCCGTGTTCCAGGCGTTCCAGCGGCGTACCCCGGTCGACCAGCCGACGACCGCGTTCAAGGCGCTCACGCCCGAGCGGGCCAAGCCGGCCGACCCAGAGCCGAAGCCGTCGCCGGAGCCGAAGCCCGAGCCGCAGTCCGCCGCGACGCCGGAGCCGAAGGCCACGCGCGACCCGGCTTCAGCCTCCGCCCCCGCCTCCGCACCCGCCCCTGCCGGGGCCGCCTCGGCCAGGCCCACACCCACGTGGGCCACCGCCGACGCGCCCGAGAAGCCGGCCGAGCCCGCCGCCGCGTCGTCGTCCGACCGGGCCGGCACCTTCGTACCGCTGCGCTCCGACGATCTGCGGGGCGCCCGCCTCACCCCGTCGCGCCCGGCCGCGGCCGTGGTCGGGGACACCGATGAGGCGGGGAGCGCCGGTGCCGCCGTCACGCCGCCGTCGCTCACCGAGGCCGAGCGGACCAAGCAGCAGCCGCTGCCGCCGCGTCCGCCGCTCGACATGCTGGCCGAGCTGACGAACACGCCGCCCCCGCCGCCGACCCCCGTCCGTACGCTGGTACGGCGTGTCAAGATCTGGACGCCCCTGGTCGTCCTGCTGGCGATCGTCTTTGCGACCGTACAGATGCTGCGGCCGCTGCCCAGCCCCACCCTGAACCTCTCCGTGGACGCCACGTACAGCTTCGACGGCGGCAAGCTCGCGATGCCGTGGCCCGGCGAGGGCCAGGGCGCGGTGAAGGTCGAGGGCATCGGGCAGATCGGCACCTACGGTCCGCAGGAGGCCGCGCCCACGGCGAGCGTCGCCAAGACGATGACCGCGTACCTCATCCTCAAGAACCACCCCATCAAGAACAAGGACGACGGTCCGCAGATCGAGATCGACCAGCTGACCGAGGACCAGTCGCACATCGAGGACTGGTCGAGGGCCCCGGTGAAGAAGGGGCAGAAGTACACCCTGGGCGAGCTGCTGCAGCTGCTCATGGTCCAGTCGGCGAACAACGTGGCCCATCTGCTGGCGCGCTGGGACGCGGGCACCGAGGAGGCGTTCCTCAAGAAGATGAACGACGCCGCCAAGGAGCTCGGTATGGAGAACACCACCTACACCGACCCCAGCGGTTTCGAGAAGACCACGGTCTCCACGCCCGTCGACCAGCTGAAGCTGGCCGAAGCCGCCATGCAGGACAAGGCGTTCCGGGAGATCGTGGACCTGCCGAGCGTCGACCTGCCGCAGATCGGCAAGACGCTGTACAGCGGCAACAGCATCCTCCTGAGGGACGGGGTCGGCGGCATCAAGACGGGCACGTCGACCCCGGCGGGCGGAAACCTGCTGTGGGCCGCGTACACGAAGGTCGACGGCAAGCTGTACCGGATCCTGGGCATCGTGATGGGCGTCAAGAGCCCGGCCATGCTCAACGAGAAGACGAAGCTCGCCATCGAGACGTACAGCTACGACCTGATCAAGGCCGCGCAGCAGGGCGTCACCTCGGCCACCGTCATCAAGAAGGGTGATGTCGTGGGTCATATCGAGGACGGGCTCGGCGGCAGCACACCGGTCGTCGCCACCGCCGACCTGAAGCCCGTCGGCTGGGCCGGGCTGACCGTGGACCTGCAGCTCACCGACGGCGGTCTGCCGCACGCCGCCGCGGCCGGCACCGAGGTCGGCCAGGTGTCGGTCGGTTCCGGCGAGGGCAAGGTCAGCGTGCCCGTCGCCCTGGAACGGGAGCTCGTGGAACCGGGCTTCGGCGCCAAGCTGGCCCGCGTCGGCTGAGCCGTTCCCACACCTGTCGGGCGCCCCGGGGATCCCCGGGGCGCCCCCGTGTTAGCGTCCCCCGGGCAACGCGGGGCGCGCGGACGGCGTCTTGGCGTTCGGCACGGAGAACGGGACCGCCGGGAGCCGACGGAAGCAGAGAGCAGGGGAGCCGGAGAATCCGGGGAGCCGGAGGAGCCGGTAGCCGGAGAATCCGGTAGCCGGAGAACCGGTAGCCGGAGAATCCGGGGAGCCGGAGGAGCCGGAGGAGCCGGGTAGCCGGAGCCGGAGAGCTGGAGAGCCAGAGAGCCGCAGTGACGTGACCACCACTGAGCCGACGCGCACGCAGACCACCGCCCGCATCCCACGCCCCACCCGGGCCGGGGACGGCGCCGGGCTGAGCGTGGCGCTGCCCGCGCTGCGCTCCGCCGCCCGCCCCGTCACGGTGGCGACGCTGCTGGCCGCCGTCACCCATGTCGTCTGGTTCTTCCTCTTCGCGAACAGCGGCGGCGACCTGGCCGCGCAGGACGCGTGGGCGGAGTTCGTCGGACGGCACCCGGACTCGGCGTACAACCTCGCCTGGTACGGGGGGATGCACCCGGTCTCGTACAGCGTCGTCTCGCCGTATCTGATGTCGCTGCTCGGCGTCCGTACGACCATGATGATCGCCGGGACGGTGTCGGCCGCGCTGACCGCGCTGATCCTCGCCCGGGTGCGGGCCGTCCGCAATCCGGTGGCGTGCTCGCTCGCCGGGGTCTTCGCGTTCCTGTGCAACGCGCTGTCGGGGCGGGTGACGTTCGGGCTCGGCATGATGTTCGCCCTCGGCGCGGTCGCGGCGGTGTTCTGCTGGCCGTACCGGTGGCGCAGGAAGCGCTGGGCCAAGGCGGCGGTGGCCGCGCCGCTCGCGGGCCTCGCGACCGCGGCGAGCCCGGTGGCCGGACTGTTCCTGGGCGTGGCCGCGGCGGCGCTGTTCCTCAACAAGCGGCGGCCGGGCGCCTACGCGCTGGGGCTCGCGCCGGTCGTCGTCGTCGCGCTGTCGTCCTGGCTGTTCCCGTTCTCCGGTACGCAGCCGATGTCGTTCGGCTCGACGCTGCTGCCCTTCCTCTTCGGGCTCGCCGTGTTCGCCCTCGTACCGGCGGACTGGCGTACCGTCCGCACGGGCGCGGCGGTGTACGCGGCCGGCACCCTGCTGACCTGGCTGATCGACTCGCAGATCGGGTCGAACGTGACACGGCTGCCGATGCTGTTCGCCGGGGTGGTGCTGCTGGCCGCGCTGCCGTACGCGAAGCGGCGCACCCTCAGGTGGTACGCGCTCGTCGTCGCGTTCGTGCTGCTCAACTCGTGGATCGGGTTCAAGAGCGTCGACGACATCGTCCGTACCGCCCCGGAGGCTTCGTGGGCGCGGGAGGCGGCGCCGCTGATCGACCAGTTGCAGCGGCGCGGCGCGGAGAAGGCGCGGGTCGAGGTCGTCCCGGCGCGCAGCCATCGTGAGGCGTCCGCCCTCGCCCCGTACATCAATCTGGCGCGCGGCTGGAACCGGCAGGCCGACATGGAGCGCAACCCGCTCTTCTACGACGACACCCTGAACGCCGACAGCTACCGTGACTGGCTGCACCGCTGGGCCGTCCACTACGTGGTGCTGCCCCGTGACACCCCCGACACCGGTGCCCAGCAGGAGGCCGAGCTGGTCCAGGCGGGACTGCCGTATCTGAAGCCGGTGTGGTCGGACGAGAACTGGCGGCTGTTCGCGGTCGAGAAGCCGACCCCGCTCGCCGATCCGCCCGCGGCGGTGGAACGCGCGGGCGCGGGCGAGGTGACGATCCGGGTGCGGTCGGCGGGCCGCGTACTGATCCGGGTGCCGTACTCGCCGTGGCTGGCGCTTCTGGACGACGAGGGCGGGAAGGTGGAGCCGCCGCAGGAGACCGAGGAGTCCAAGGCGACCGGGGCCGATCCGCCGGTCTACGCGAACCTGCACGGCTGCCTGCTGAAGGCCGAGGAGGACGCCGAGGGCGACGAATGGACGGAACTCATCGCCCCGAAGGCGGGCGTGTACCGGCTGGCGTCGCCGTACAAGATCTTCCCGCGCGGCACGCCGTGCCCGGAGGAACTGCGCTGAACCCCGGGTAACCCCCGCGCGGCGGTGGTGGGTTCCTGCATAGTGGGCGGCTATGGCGAGCGAACGCACGGCGCGCACGGTGCTGGTGGTGGCGGGAGTGGCGGGAGCGGTCGGCCTGCTGGTCGCTTCGGTGGCGCTGGCGGGCGGTGACGGGGGCCGCGGTGGTGTGGACCCCGGTGCTGGTGGTGCGGGCGGTGCCCGTGACGGCGGTGGGGCGCCCGGGAGGGGGCTCCCGTCCAGGATCGCCTCCTCACCCGAACCCCGGTACACGGCGTGGGCGGGGCCCGGGTGCGCGGCCGACACCGGCGGCCGGTACCGGGAGGAGGGGCGTTTCGCGGGCGGGGACGCCGGCTGGTACACGGTCCGGGCGGGCGGGCACCGGGACGACGGCTGTGACGGGCGGTTCACCGCCCTGCCCATGTCGGGCAGCGAGACCCACGACGGCGACGGCGCCGTGACCTGGACGTGGGACCTCCCGGCGTCGTACAGCTCCTGCACGCCCGCGGTGTACGTACCGGACGGCCCACGCGACATCGATGTCGCGGGCGACCCGTCGGTGTACCAGCTCCTGGCCGACCCGGACGACCCGCACTCCGCGTACGCCTCGTTCGGCATCCGCCAGCGGGAGCACCGGGGCACGCTGGTCCGGGCGGGCACGTACCCCGTGAAGGGCACGTCGTTCACCGTCCGCCTCACCGACCGGGGCCGCGACTGGGGCGACACCTCGCGGGTGAGCGCCCACCACGGGGCGGCGCAGATACGCGTGACGTGCGGCAGATGAGGACGTACGGCCGGTGGTGGCGCGGGGCCGGTGGTGGCGTACGACTGGTGGTGGCGTACGGCCGGTGGTGTGGTGTGCGGCCCCGCGAGGCGTGCGCGCCGGTGGTGGCGTACGGCCCCGCGCGGCGTACGGCCCCGCGCGGCGTATGGCCCCGCGCGGCGTACGGCCGATGACGCCGCACGGCCGCTAAGGTCGACCCGCACCTTTCACCCGTATCGCGGAGATGTCACCCCATACCTCCCGATGCTCCCTCACGGTCACCATCCGCCCGAGCCCCCGGAGGCAGGCCCATGGCCGCGACGCTGCTGCTCCAGAGCGGCGCCCCACCGACGCTGGCCCTCGGTTTCACCGGCCGTGAATGGTGGACCGTCGTCCACGGCATGGGCCTCGGTGCCCTGTTCCTGCTGGCGTTCGCCGGCGGGCTCGCCGAGCTCTACAGCCTCAAGCCCACGCTGGTGACGAGGGCGGGCGTGGTGCGGCGGATGCGCCGGGTCAGGATCGGCGTCACGGGCATGGCGGTGGCGGCCTGGGCCACCGTGATCACGGGCACGTGGACCGTCTACCCCTGGTACCGGGAGCGGACGCCGGACAGCGCGAGGTCGCAGCTGCTGGCCGATCCCGCCACGGCGGACTGGCACGAGTTCGGCATGGAGTGGAAAGAGCACATCGCCTGGTTCAGCCCGTTCCTGGCCACCGCCGTCGCGTTCATCGTCTGGTACTACGGCCCGGGGCTGATCCGGCACGAACGCGTCCGGCACACCACCATCGCCCTGTTCGTCCTCGCGTTCGCCTTCGCGGCGATCGCCGGGGCGCTGGGCGCCTTCATCACGAAGGTGGCGCCGGTCCAGTGAACAGCCACGTGAAGGGAGCCGGAGAGACGGACGAGTTCCCGCTCAGCGAGAAGCCGGAGGGCCCGATCTCCGCCGCCGTCATCGCGGCGGGCATCGGCTGCGCCGTGCTCGGCCTGCTCACCACGCTCGCGGAGGCGTCCGGGTGGGTGAAGGACGCGCTCCAGTGGAGCGACGCGGTCGGCCCCCTCTCCGGCAAGACCGGCCTCGCCGTGGTGGTGTGGCTGGCGACCTGGGTGGTCCTGCACCTGGTGCTGAGGGACAAGCCGTACGAGACGGTGCGTGCGCTCGTCATCGGCTCGGTGCTCATCGCGCTGGGTGTGATCGGCACGTTCCCGGAGTTCTTCCAGCTCTTCGCCTGAAGCCCCGACTCGACCCGACCGACCCGACCCGACCCGACTCGACTCGACTCGACTCGACTCGACCCGACCCGACTCGGCGTCGCGCCGGGACGGGACGGGCGATGAGCCCTTGCCGGTAATCCCGTCGACCCGGCCCGTATCCGGAACTAGCCTCGACGCCCATGACCGACCTGCGGACGATCCATGACGTGCCCGTGCTGATGTGCCCCGCCGAAGGCGAACCCATCGCCGGTGAGAACGACGTCCTCGACCTCATCGGCAACGCCTCCTACCAGGGCGCCCACTGGGTGGTCATCCCCGCGGAGCGGTTCGACGAGGCGTTCTTCCACCTGCGTACCCGTGTCGCCGGCGACATCGTGCAGAAGTTCGCCAACTACCGCATGGGGCTCGCCGTCGTCGGCGACATCTCGCCGCAGGCGGACCGGAGTTCGGCGCTGCGGGACTTCGTACGGGAATGCAACCGGGGCCGGCAGACCTGGTTCCTCGCGGACGATGAGGAGCTGCAGGAGCGCCTGAAGGGCTGACGGCGGGGCCGAGCGCCCTCGCTGCTCCTCCCCAACTCGCCCGCAGCGGCGGTGAGTTGCTATGACCGTCGCGCTCTGCCGACGGGATCCGGCCCGTGTCACCCGCGCCTCGGCGTCGTTCACAGGGTGCCGTAGCCGCGCAGTGAGAGGGGAGGGCACACGCATGCGCCCGCAGCGGTTCGCCGACTTCGTCGTCGGCGTCGTCAAGAACAGCCCCACCGCCACCCGTGTGCAGACCCTCGCCGACGCGGGTGACACCAGGCACCCGTTCGGCGTCGTCATCACGACGACGGGTGAGGCCGTCTGGCAGTTCGTCGGGCAGCTCCCCGAGGGCGAGAAGCACGAGACGTTCGAGGACACGCCGGTCACCGGCCCCCCGGCGGCGGGCGGTGCGGACGCCCAGCCGAGCGACGACCCCGAGCCGTGGCTGGCCGCCGCGCTGGCGCGCGCCGCGTGCCCGGAGATCGCCGCCATCGAGCGCTGGTCCCAGCGCCCCGAACCCGGTTCGCAGCCCGGCCTGACCGTGACCTTCCACAACGGCGCCCGCGTCTTCGCCCGCGTCACCTGACGCGGCGAGGCGCGGGCGCACCGCGGCGGGCGGCCCTCACCCGGCGGATGCCGAAGGCCCCGGACCATGACCGGTCCGGGGCTTCGCCGGTCAGCGTCGCCCGTCACCAGCCGCGCAACACCGAGAGCAGTGCGGCGAGGGCAGCGATCAGGCCGGCGATCGCTGTCACGACGGCGAGAGCGAGATTGACCCGGCCGTGTTTATCGGTACGCTGCACGGGGGGAAGGCTGTGGGAATGGGATTGTTCAGGACTGCTCTCAGGCTTCCTGGCCGTCTCCACGAAGCTCCTTTCCTTGGCACGCGAATGGGTGACGCGTTTGCGCCGCCGGCGTGGGTCACGTGGCCCCGCCCTCGATGCTCTCCACAAGCCAGGGCGGGGCTGCTTACAGTCCTTGGACCGTAGCAGCGAACGCCCCTGGTCAGCCGCCTGCCAACCGCCGGGCGGCAGGGAGCAGTCACCGGCAGGGCCGGGCGGCGATGTCGGGTTCTCGGAATCGGGAATCCTCCGAGGTGCGCATAAGCAAGTACTCTCACCTGGGAATATGTTGCTGGCATATGCCCATGTAAGGAATGGGCATGCGATCGGCATATGCGTGACCCGCCGTACCAAGGAAACATCTATCCCGTAACGGAAATATCGCCCGCTCAGGTTTTGGCTGAATTCCATCGCGTCGGCGCGAGTGTCGTCGGGGCCGGCTCCGGCCATCGGCGGCACCCTGAACGTCCTCGGTGGCCTCCTGCCGTCCGAGCCCAGATCACCCGACAACCTGTCGGCACCCTGGACGACTGGACCGGGATCGGATATTCGGTGTTCTGCCCGCCCCATGAGACGCAACATGGTGCGCATGACTTTGGCCACTCCCCTACTGCACACCGCTCGCCTGCGACTGCGCCCCTTCACCGACGCCGACGCGGACTCCCTCTTCGCGCTGCACAGCAGCGCCCACGTGCTGCGCTACTGGGACTCCGCGCCGTGGAACGACCGGGCCCGTGCGGAGCGCTTCATCGCGATGTGCCGGAAGATGGCGGACGAAGGCACCGGGGCGCGGGTGGCTGTCGACCGTGCTTCTGACGGGGCCTTCGTCGGCTGGTGCGGTCTGACCGAATGGAATCCGGACTACCGCAGCGCGTCGTTGGGCTACGTCCTCGGCGATGCGATGTGGGGCCGCGGCTACGCGACGGAGGCTGCGCACGCCTTGCTGCAGTGGGCATTCGACACACTGGACCTGAATCGAGTGCAGGCCGAGACCGATACGCGCAACGTGGCATCTGCCCGGGTCCTGGAGAAGATCGGATTCGTACGGGAAGGGACGTTGCGGGAAGACTGCGTCGTGAACGGCGAGGTATCCGACTCGTGGGTGTTCGGGTTGATCAAGCGGGAGTGGCGGCCGTCGACCGTGCCGAACCCGGCCCGCTGAAGAGGCCGTCGCGTCCGCTTCTGGCACAGGCCGCGTCCGGGCGTCCTTGACGCGCCCCTCTCCGCGAGATCGTCGCCGCTCGGGATCAGCTGCCCGTACTCCCCCTCGTGCCGCGGCGTGAGAGCGGTCCGCGTCATCGACTCAAGCCGGGCGACCAGCTTCTCGCATCGCGTCGGGCCAGCTCGTCCTTCGCGGGCATCTCGCACAGCTCCCCACCTCTGCCCGCAGCCGCATGTGCGCCATATGTGCGCCGCGAGCGCGAAGGCCCTCCCGTCCTCTGGACGGAAGGGCCTCTGACCTGGTGTTTCTCTGTGCCCCCGGCAGGATGCGAACCTGCGACACCCGCTTTAGGAGTGGGATCGGATTCTTGCCGGGTGGTGATCGACGCTGCCGTTTGGTGCTGCTTTCCCTGGTCAGCGCGATGCGGCAGCATAGTCGGTCCTGCTCAGGCCATCCTGTGCCAGACAGTCCGCTCACGCATTGCGCACGCATCTCGAGGGCGCAGGCGCTGGTAGACGCGCTCCTTGCAGTACCCGGCTGGCGAAGTGCTGTCGTACGGCTCACGATATGCAGTTACCGATCGTCGGCTGGGAGTGAAAGCGCTGTGGCGGTGGACTGCAGTGCTTGCGGGAGGGGATGCTGCCTCGTCTATGCCAAATGTCCATGGACCAAATGACCATGGACGCGTCATACTTTCATGATGGGGCTTTCGTTACCTGAACCGAAGGGTCACCAGAGGGACGTCGTCTTCCTGAACGAACGCGGTCACTGCGTCGTTCTCGGTACGGCGGGCAGCGGCAAGACGACGATGGCGGTTCACCGGGCTCACTATCTGGCCACGGCACCGGCTATCGGAGGCCGCACCCTGCTGGTCACCTTCAACAAGGCGCTCGTTACTTACCTCAAGGGCATGGGCACGGCGCCCCCTGACCTGCAGATCGAGACGTACCACACTTTCGCACGCGGCTATCTCGCACACCGCACCAGGGCGTCCGTGCGCATATACAAGCTCAAGGAGAAACTGGTCGAGCGGACACTGGCGGAGGTCCGCGAGCGGCTTCCCGGCCGGGCGCTGGTCAAGCGCCCGCTCGAGTTCTTCCTGGACGAGTTGCACTGGCTCGTCGGGCACGGCGTCGATCGGCAGACGTATGTGGAAGGCCGCACTCGACGAGTCGGCCGGGGCAAGCCGCTCCAGCAGTCCGATCGCGAAGTCGTCTTCGCGATCTACCAGCGCTACGAGCAACTGCGCGCAGAGGCCGGGTATGAGTACGACTTCGACAACATGGCGTCTTCTGCCCTGGCGCTCCTCAAGGACGATACGACCGAGCGGCACTACCGGCATGTGATCGTCGATGAGGGCCAGGACTTCACACCCGAGATGATCCGCAGCCTGGCGGCAGCCATCCCTGGGGACGGTTCGCTGACGTTCTTCGGGGACTATGCGCAGCAGATCTACGGAAGCAGGATGTCCTGGCGGTCTCTCGGCCTTCACGTACCCAGAGGCGTCGTGGAGTTCGCCCACAACTACCGCAACAGCCGCCAGATTGCCCAACTCGCCCAGGTCATGTCTGAGATGCCGTACTTCAAGGACGAGGTCGACCTCGTCCAGCCGACCCGACCGGCGGCCGACGGCCCAAAGCCCACCATCCTGGAGAGCCCGAGCAAGGAGCGGCAACTTGCCGAAGCCGCGCGTACGGCCCTGGCGCTGGGGGCCGATCGTCAGGTCGCCATCTTGATGCGCACACGGGAGCATGAAGCCCAGCTAAAGCTTCTCCTCTCGGGCGGCCGTGTCCCCGTCGAACGACTGCACCGCGATCTCCCACGCTGGACGGACCAGCCTGGCGTGTTCTACGGAACCTACTCTGCGGCGAAGGGCTTTGAGTTTGACTCGGTGATCCTCCCGTTCTGCGACGCCGACGAACTGCCGAAACCGAGTGAGGTGGAGGCCCATGGCCCCGACGAGGCGAAGGCACGCGAAGGGCGGCAGTTGTACGTGGCGGTCACACGGGCCCGTACGGAACTCGTCATTCTGCACTCTGGCAAACTCACCGATCTGTTGCCGAATGAAATGTCGGACCTGTACGTCCGGGTGGAGTCGTGAGCGACATCATCGCCCGCGCCAGGGCCCGCGGCATCACGAGACTGTGCCACTGCACCAAGTCTGCCAACCTGTCCCACATCCTCGACAGCCACGAGATACGGCCGGTGGCCACCCTGCGAGAGTCGGCAGACGCCTATCGGCCGGCCGATACCCAGCGCTTGGACGGGGCACCGGACCGCACCTTTCTGAGCGTTGAGTATCCGAATGCGTGGTATCAATCCCAGGCTGCGGGCAGGGACCCGCACTTCCGAGACTGGGTTGTGTTCACCCTGGACGTCGAACTGCTCGCTACGCCGGGCACGCGGTTCTGCCCGTACAACTCCGCACGGGATGAGAGCGCCGGCGCTCTGACCGGCGTCGATGCCTTCGACGCCCTGTTCGCGCCGACCGTGACCGGTAATGCGACACGGAAGCGGGAACGGGCGCATCCAACGTGGTGGCCTACGGACGACCAGGCCGAGATACAGATACCCGGCACCATCCCAATGTCCGCCGTACGCTCGGTCATCGTCCGGGACGAGCAGCAGGCGGACCTGGAGTACTTCAGGCTCACGCGGTTCGGGATGGCGGCCCTGCTACCTCCCCTGGTCGTCGCGCCTGTGCTCTTCGACAAGTACGCCCTGAGTAACTCCGTACGCTCGGGCATACGGCCACCGGAGACTCCGTACATCCCACGAGCGACTCTGGCAGAGTGAACACGTGAACGCTGAGCTTCACCCATGGACCGACAGGGCCCGCGGCATGCTCGTCGGGGCGGCCGTCGGGGACGCCATGGGCTGGCCCTACGAGCGGCGGGACCGCACACGCTCGCTGCCGCCCCTGAGCCAAGTCTCCGGACGATTCTTCGCCTGGCAGCGCATGGCTGGCAGCCGCTTCCGCCCGATCGTCGAGGACATCGGGCCCGGCGAGTACAGCGACGACACCCAGATGCTGATTGCCGTGGCCCGTGCTCGTCTCACTGCCGGGGATCAGTGGCTTCCTTGGCTCCAACGAGTGGAGTGGCCCTTCCTTCTCGACTACGAACGCGGAGCCGGGGCTGGCGTCAAGCGTGCCTGCCGGGCTTGGGAGAAGCAGGGAGCGGCCTGGGGAAATCGGGCCGACGATCAGGGCAAATACTTCGCCGCTGGAGCCAATGGTGCGGCCATGCGCATCGCGCCGCATGTCATCGCCCATCACGACGGCACCTTCGGTGACCTGGCCCACGACGTGATCCACGATGCAGCGACGACGCACGGACATCCCCGCGCACTCCTGGGTGCGCTGGTGCACGCCTACGCGCTGTGGGTCAGCTTGCGTCAGCCCGCTCCGCTCGCTTACGGCTGGCTCGTCGAAGCGGTCCTGGACGGGCTGAAGGACTGGCGGGAACCGGTGTGGCAGGGCTTGGACCGGCGTTGGCTGGACGCCGCGTCCCAGGCGTTCTCGGATGGCTACGAACGCGCTTGGGACGAGACTGTGCAAGAGGTGGAAGAACTCCTCAGCAGCGCACGAGCCTCGCTGGAGAGCGGCGCGCTCAGTGCTCCCTCCGCCTTTTTGGAAACACATGGCCTGACGCGGACGAAGACTCGTGGTTCAGGGACCCTGTGCGCGGTGGCGGCCATATACCTTGCCGCGCGGTCCGCTTCCAGCCCAGAGCGCGGCGTCGGCGTCCCGGCACGCCAAGAGGGCGCGGACACAGACACGTTGGCATCCATGACCGCCGGTCTGCTCGGTGCGGGGCTGGGGCAGGAATGGCTCGGTTCTTACGGCCGGTCCGTTCAGGACGCGCCTCTGCTGAACGCGCTGGCTGAGAATCTGCTCCAGCCTGTTCCCGAGCCACTGACTCCGCCCTCCCCGGACGAAGCTGGTCAGGCACGGTCGCGGTTCCTCGACGAACTCGACGCCGCCGACATCGGAGCCAGCCTTCTGCTCCCGGATCGCCGCGAGGCACGCGTCGTGAGTCGAGGCACGCTGATGGCCGGCAACTGGTCGGCGTATCGCACCCGTCTGACCACTGCGGACGGTCAGAACCTCTTCCTCATCCGGGGGGTGCGGCGCGTGGAAATGGGAGATGTCCACGATGTTCCTCGCGCGGAAGCACCGGCGGACGTCGTGAACCGATCGACCGTACAACCCCGGCTGCAGGGAGCCTACTTGCCTGTCGCCGACATCGGCCGCGTGAACGAAGCCCTCACAGCTCTGGGGGTGGTCACGTCGCGCCGCGGCAAGGACTGGGTCTCTTTCGAGAACCTGGTCATCAGGCAGTGGTACCGCAAGGAAAGGGCCACGGACGTTCCGGGAACCCAACTGCGCATCGCGGTCACCGACACCCTTGCGGCGTGGGAGCGGCTGCGCGGTATGGGATTCGACGGGGCGGTTCAACGGGGCGGCGACGCCTTCTGGTTGCAGATCGACCCGTATCTGATCGTCTCCGTGAACAATGCTGAGCCGCCTGCGGGGTGACGGCGTGATCGAGCATCCACGATCCTCGGCGAGGCCAGTGCCGGTTGCCCTGGGCCGATGTCCTCGTACCGCCGCGGCTTGTAGAGGGTGCGTGGGTTTTCCGTCCCGGTGGTCGGCTTGGCTATCCGTAACGGAGGGGGCTCGTTGGTGTACGGCCAGAGGGGCAGTCGGGGGAGCCGCGAGTCGTCGGAGTGAGGTGCGGGCGGCGTCTCGTCAGACCTTCTCGACTCGCACGGAGTGTCCCGCGAGGAGTTGATTCATGTCGTCGGTGTCGGAGGTGAAGACGGTCGCCTGAGCTCCCTGCGCGGCTTCTCGCCCGGCCACGGCCGCCAGAATGGCGTCGATGGCGTACTTGTGCCCATGCAGGCCGGCTGCCTTCAACATGCCGCGCGCCATGGCGATCACCTGATCATCCGTGTGGACGACACGGATCCGGGACAGTGTCCAGTTCCACAGTGCCTGCCTCGACTTCTCGCGAGGGTCCCATGCCTCCAAGGTCGTGAGCGCCGAGGTGACAATGGGGATGTCGAGCCGCGGAGCGGTCTTGATCAGCGCGGTCATCTCCCGATCGCCCTGAACCGCCTTGGAGAGAGCCTCGGAGTCGAACACGAAGACGCGCTGTCGCGGCCGGTGCAGCTTCGCTCGGGCGGTGCGGCTCACGCGGCCTCGTCCGAGTGTGATCGCTGCTCGTCATGCCAGCCGTCAATAGCGGCGATGCGGTCCAGTGCTGCTTGCTGTTCGTCGTCCGTCACGGCGCCGTGCTCTTCTTCGAGGCGTTCGGCCAACTCGCGCAGTCGGTCCATGGCGTCTTGGTGAGCGGCGGCGGCGGCGATGTAGCCAGACACCCCGCGTGCGTCGACGCGCTCCTTGATCGATTCCACCAGCTCTTCCGGCACGGTGATGGTGATCTTCCGAGTTGCCATACTTCGAGTATGCCATGCGCTGGGCGGTACGGCCTGCTCTTCTCGGCGAAGTCGCCTCCGGAGCGTAGGAGCAGGATGCTCGCCCGATGCTGATCCGGTAGGCGACATTCGAGAGGTCGACTCCCCGCCCGCTCACGCAAACGGCCCCGGACGGGAAGTCTGAGGCCGAGTGGAACCCCTCCTTGGGGGAGGAGCCCCAGGTCAGCGCGGTAACGCGTTGTGCCCCCGGCAGGATTCGAACCTGCGACACCCGCTTTAGGAGCATGATCATAAGCTCACTGGTCTTGCCTGATCTGGCTTGATGCTTCGCCGTTTCCGCAGGTCAACGGCTTGATGAGGGAAGGCAGGGGAGTGATCTTTCACAGTTCTTCGCGGGCCTTCTTTGTCTTGCTGTTCCCATCAGGTTCCCAGCCGAGGGCATGGGGGGACGGGCTTCGAGAGTTGGCAGATGTCTCTACGCAGGTTCGTCGCCCAGTCGGGTTCCATTGAGCACCGCAGATGCTTTGGGAGGGGCGACATGCTCGTTCCCATGGCCCGGGGTTGAGGCAGTGGCCGTTTTCGCAGGTCAGCCGCTGACTGCAGGCTAGCTCGTCCTTGCTTTGCGCTCTGAAGCCCTCCCTCACAGGAATCCAGCCAACTCCCAGTGGCGTCCCACTTGCCTCGGTTCGAGCTCCGATCCGGTTCGGCTCCTGGCCGAGTCATGGCCGCGCCGAGCAGCACGTCAGGAGCTCCGCATCTGTTTTCGGACTGTGCGCGCGTATGCCCCCTTGTGTGCGCCCCTCGGCAGCCGACCTAGCGTCTCGATCTTGTCGTGAGGCCACCGATGCGACGTATGGGCCATGGGTGGCATACGGGGAGAAAGTACAGGCCTTGCGGCGCCCGCCCACCGACGGGGCAGAACGCCGGACCACTGCCAGTTGGTGCCGTGGTGCCGCAGATAGCGGTTCTGCTGGGTCGCCGCGGCCCGATAGCTGTAGGTTCGTCGGTTGTGACGTAAGTCACTCGTTGACGGGGAACTCGTGCCATCGATTTGAATGCACTTGGCGCAGTTGTGTGTCTTTTCTTCCTCGATACGTTCACAAGTGCGCCACAGGTGTGGTGCGGTTGTGCGCAAGAGACCGAGGAATCATGTTTCTTCATATAGCCGCGCTACAGGAGCGCGGACGGCCTTGGTCCGGGGGAAGCCTCCGCTTCATAGCGAGCGGTCTCGCCCTGGCTATGGCCATCACCGTGTTCGAGGGCACAAGTTCGGCGATGGCACAGCCGCGTCAGGCACCCGCCGTCGAACCGGCGAAGGGAGCGGTCACGCAGGCTGCTGACATTCCGTCGGCCCGTGTGGCCGCCCGGATGTCCGGCAAGCGGGTGGAGGCGCTGTCGGAGCGTACGGAAACCTCCACGACTTGGGCCAACAAGGACGGTTCGCTCACCACCGAGCTGACTGCCGGTCCGGTCCGCTTCCGAGACGACGCCACTGGTGACTGGCGGGACGTCGACCTTGACTTGGTGAGTGGCGTCGACGGGTCGGTCACGCCCCAGGCTCACCCCCGCGGCCTTACGCTAGCGGGCAAGACCGGAACCCCGGCCGCGTCCCTCAGGGTGGCGCAGGCCGCCAAGGCCACTGACCTCGTGACCCTCGGTGAGGGCGACGAGCAGATCACCCTGCAGTGGAAGGGCGGCCTGCCGGCCCCGAAGCTGGAGGGCACCCGGGCCGAGTATGAGAACGCCGTGCCCGGTGCGGACGTGGTCGTGGAAGCGACCCGCATGGGTTTCGAGCAGTTCGTCGAGATCAAGCAGAAGCCTGCCGCTGACGGCTACACCTACACCCTGCCGCTGAAGACCAAGGGCCTGAAGGCCAAGCAGCAGGCCGACGGCAGCGTGGTGTTCACCGACAAGAAGAACAAGACGCAGGCCGTCATGCCGGCCCCGGTGATGTGGGACGCCACCGTCGACCCGGTCTCCGGTGAGCACACCCGTCGGGTGTCAGTGGCCATGGAGGTCGTGCACAAGGGCTCGACCATCGATCTGGTGGTCACCCCGGATGCGAAGTTCCTCGCAGACCCTCAGACGAAGTATCCGGTGACGGTTGATCCGTCGACGTCGGCACTGTCGAACGTCTTCGACACCTACGTGCAGCAGGGCGAGACTCGCGACTGGTCCACGGACGTCGAGCTGGACCTGGGCAACCCGGGAACGAAGAACGCCGACGGCACCCCGCGCATCGCGCGTTCGTTCATCTCGTGGAACACCAGCCCGATCTCCGACGCGCTGGTGATGGACGCGAAGCTGTCGCTGTGGAACTTCCACTCCGCCAACTACACCGGTTCGTCGTGCCCCACGCAGCCGTGGGAGGTGTGGTCCACCGGGGCCGCCTCGACCTCGTCGCGGTGGACGGCCCAGCCGGCGTGGATCGCGAAGAAGGCCACGTCCTCGGAGACCAGGGGTAATCCGTCCTGCCCCACGCAGCCGGATGGCTGGATCAACGCCGACGTGACGACGATGGTGCAGGAGTGGGCGTCGGCCAAGGCGGCCAAGTCTCACATGGGCCTGCGCGCCTCTGACGAGACCGTCACGGGGCAGTGGAAGCGGGTCAACTCCGCCAATGCGGCCTCCAACCCGCCCAAGCTGGTCGTCACGTACAACTACCGGCCGCGCACCGGCACCAAGCAGGAGGCGGGCCCGCCGTACTTCTCCTACTCCGGCGCCTACGTGGTCAACACCACGACGCCGACGCTGCGGGACACGTTCGTCGACCCCAACGGCGACAAGATCCAGGGCGCGTACCAGATCTTCGACGCCGCGACCAACACGCAGGTCGGCGCCGTCCTGCGGTCGGCGTTTGTGCCGTCCGGCCAGCCCGCTCCGGTGACTGTCCCTGCCGGCGTGCTGACCAACGGCAAGACGTACAAGTTCCGCAGTAGCCCCTACGACGGCACCCACTACAACCTCGGCTGGTCGGAGTGGAAGACCTTCACGGTCGACACCACTTCGCCGTCCGCGCCGACCGGGATCACGTCGACGGACTACCCCTCAAACGCGTGGGTCAAGGGCGCCGGTCAGGCGGGCACCTTCACCGTCACGCCCGCGTCGGCGGACCTGAACTGGCTGGAGTGGTCGCTCGACGGCACGACCTGGACCAAGGCCTCTACCGGCGCCTCCGCCACTCCCAAGGCGATCACGGTTTCCCCGCCCAAGGACGGCACCCACACCCTTCTTGTGAGGGCAGTGGACAAGGCGGACAACAAGTCGGAGGCGACCGAGTACACCTTCCACGCGGGCCCCGGCGGTTTCGTCCAGCCCTCTGAGGGTGAGCGCACCGCGCGCCGACTGCCGCTGGTCGCCGATGCGGAGGCGGGTAAGTACAACGCGGTCTCCTTCTCCTGGCGCCGCTCGGAGGCCGACCCCTGGGTGCGCATCCCGACTGCTGACGTCACCGTGGGCGGCAGCCCGGTGCCCGCCTGGCCCGTCCCGATGACGAACGGTCGCAACGCGCCGCTGGTGTGGAAGGCGACCGACACCGTCGACCCGGACGGTACCGTCCAGATCAAGGCCGACTTCACTGGTCCGAACAACGCCTCCGGCAGCACCGTGCCGCTGACCATCGTGGTCGACCGCGACGCCTCCGGCGCCGCGACGAGCGAGGCCGGGCCCGGCAGCATAAACCTGCTGACCGGTGACTACACGCTGTCCGCCACGGACGCCTCCGCGTTCGATCTGTCCGTCACCCGCAACGCCTCCTCGCGGACCCCGGGCAAGGGTGCCGAGCAGGAGGGGCAGGCGCCGATCTTCGGCAAGGAGTGGGTCGCGGGCACGGCCGCCGAGCTGACCGAGTCCGACTGGTCCCACGTCCGCCGGATCACTGACACGGCCGTCGCCGTGATCGACTCCGAGGGCAAGGAGACCCACTTCACCGCGAACGTGGCGAGAACCGCGTGGATCGCGGAGCCCGGCGCGGAGGGCCTGACCCTCAAGGGCAGCGTCTCCGGCTCGTTCACCCTGATCGACACCCAGGGCACGGTCACCACCTTCACCAAGCCGGATGCGACGGTGCCGACGTGGCAGGTCTCCAGCACCCTCCTCGACGGTCTCACCAACTCCACCACCACTGTGGTGTCGCAGAAGACCACGTACAACGGCAAGGTGGTCGCCCGCCCGAAGTACGTCATCGCTCCGACCTCGGCGGTCACCGCGGCCGCGTGTGCGGCCGATCCCGCGACCAAGGGCTGCCGGGTTCTGGAGTTCCTCTACCCGCTGTCCACCACCGCCACCGACACCGCGTTCGGTGACGTGGTCGGCCAGGTGAAGTCCATCCGGCTGTGGGCCACTGAGCCGGCCGCCGAGGTGTCGAAGGTCCTGGCGGTCAACGCGTACGCGTACGACGCCCAGGGCCGGCTGCGTGAGTCCTGGAACCCGCGCACCAGCCCGGTGCTGAAGACGGAGTACGCCTACGATGCGGCGGGCCGCGTCACGCAGCTGACCCCGCCCGGTGAGCTGCCGTGGAAGTTCACGTACGGCAAGGCGGGCGATGCCGCCACTGCCGGCGAGGGCATGCTGCTCAAGGCGTCGCGCTCCGGCCTCAAGCAGGGCACGGCCGACACGGCTGAGGGCACCGCCGCCACCAGCGTCGTCTACGACGTCCCGCTGACCGGCACTGCTGCCCCTTACAAGATGGGCGCGGCAGACGTGAAGGCGTGGGGCCAGCTCGACGCACCCGCGGACGCCACCGCCGTCTTTCCGGCCGACGCCGTCCCAGCCTCCCACTCCGGTCCCTCGCTCGGCGTCGGCGACTATAGGCGAGCCGACGTGCACTACCTCGGGGTGTCCGGCCGCGAGGTCAACTCGGCCACCCCCGGCGGATACATCTCCACCACCGAGTACGACCGCTTCGGCAACACGGTCCGTGAACTGTCGGCCGGCAACCGGGCCGTCGCCCTAGGCCTGAGCGGGGACGACAAGGCCGTCCAGGCGGACCTCGGTATCGCCCAGCTCCCGTCCGCCGAGCGTGCCGACCTGCTCGCCGTCAAGTCTCTTTACAACGAGGACGGCACCCGCGCGCTGGAGGAGTTCGGTCCGCTGCGCCGGGTCGACCTGACCGAGGACCTGAAGTCGGGGACGACGACTCTGGCCCGGACGGGCACTTCGGTGACCGCTCGCTCCTGGACGGTCAACGAGTACGACGCGGGTCGCCCCACCGACGGCACTGCCATGGTCAAGGACCAGGTCACCAAGGCCACCACGGGCGCTGAGGTGCGCGAGCATCCCGGCGTCATGGGGGAGGCCCGTGCGGTTCAGACGGTGTACGACTGGGCCAAGGGTCTGCCGACGAAGACGATCAAGGACCCGGGCGGTCTCGCGATCACCGAGAGCACCGAGTACGACGCCCAAGGCCGGATCACCAAGCAGCTCCTTCCCGGAGCCACCGGCACGGACGCCGCGACGCGCGTGACGACGTACTGGTCCGCCACCGGGTCCGGCACCTGCGCCGGTCGCCCGGAGTGGGCAGACCTGGTGTGCTCCACCGGCCCGGCAGGCGCAGTCACCGGCGGTGGCTCCCAGCCGTCGCAGCTTCCGACGACCACCACCGAGTACAACTGGTGGGGAGCCCCCGCCAAGGTCACCGAGACCGCGAACGGCGTCACCCGCACCACCGCGACCACGTACGACGCCGCGTCCCGACCCATCAAGATCGGAATTACCGGAGGTGCTGGGCAGCCGATCGCGGAATCGACCGCCGAGTACGACCCGGCCACCGGCCAGGCCGTGAAGACGGTCTCGCCGACCGGCGGCACGATCACCAAGCAGTTCGACAAGCTCGGGCGCCTCGTCACATACACAGACGCGGACGGAGGCAAGACCGCCACCGAGTACGACCTTCTCGACCGCCCGGTCAAGGTCACCGACACCGTCCCCTCGACAGTGACGTACACCTACGACCACAACGCCGAGCCGCGCGGCCTGGCGACACGAACCGCCGACTCCGTCGCCGGCGTCTTCCAGGCCACCTACGACCCGGACGGCTCCCTCAGCTCGGAGAAGCTGCCCGGCGGTTACACGCTCAAGCAAATCCAGGACACCGGTGGCACGCCAACCAATCGCATCTACACCCGTGACAGCGACGGAACTCTCGTCTATTCCGATTCCGTGAGTAGGTCCGTACACGACCAGGTCACCGAGCATGCCGGCTGGTCGGACCAGACCTACCGCTACGACCGCACCGGCCGGCTGACGACCGTGTGGGACACCGCGGACACCGTCTGCACCAAGCGGGCCTACACCTTCGACAACCGCACCAACCGCAAGTCCCTCACCAGCGCGTCCGGTACCCCCGGCGCCGACTGCCCCACCACCGGAGGTACCACCACCGCCCACGCCTACGACAGCGCCGACCGTCTCGTCGACACCGGCTACGTCTACGACGCCTTTGGTCGCACGACCGCCTTGCCTGGCGGCACTGTCAGCTACTTCGTCAATGACCTCGTCCATCAGCAGACCGGGGACGGGAAGCGCCAGACCTGGCAGCTCGATGCCAACCTCCGATACCGTTCCTGGAAGGTTGAAACTGGCAGTGGCACCAGCTGGACCCAGACCGGCTCCAAGCTCAACCACTACAGCGGCGACAGCGACAACCCCCGCTGGATCGTTGAAGATACCGCGACTGGGGCTTTGACCCGTAAGGTCACCTCTGCAACCGGCGACCTTGCCGCGACGACCAGCCAGACAGGTGACATCGTCCTGCAGTTCACCAATATCCACGGTGACATCGCTCTCCAACTCCCGCTCAGCGCGGGTAAGGAACCTGTCGCCCTGGACAGCGATGAATACGGCAAACCTCGCACTGGCCAGGCTGCAACCCGGTACAACTGGCTTGGCGCAAAACAGCGTTCCGCTGAAGCACTCAACAGTGTCACTCTGATGGGCGTTCGCCTTTACAGTCCGGCCACGGGACGCTTCCTCTCGGTCGACCCCGTGTATGGCGGCAACGCCAACGCCTACGAGTACGGTCTGGGCGATCCAGTAAATCGGTACGATTTGACTGGCTGTGCCTCGATCAAGCGGTGTGGAATAACATACCCGGCTTCCACAGGCTGGTTCCCGCTGAAGAAATACAACCACAGCAGGCCCAGTTCCTGGTACAGGAAGGCGCCGATCTGGCAGAAGGCAATGGTCACGGCACTGTTCCGTGGATTCATCACCGACGTTCAGTTCCGGAATCGAATCCTCTCCCTGAGGCAGTGGCGCTGCCATAACAAGCGTTACCAGGAGCGGAACGCGGCTCAGTACCAGATACAGGGTAAGGTCACCTTTGGTTATGGCTGGTTCAGCTATAACCAGACGACGCCGTGGCTCTACGTGAACTACTACTTCTGGATTGGGCCGACGGTGACGTACTGATGACGGTGAACTCGAAACTGCGAAGCGCGCTGTTCTGGTTGTGTGTTCTCGCCTCGGCTTTCCCCCTGACGGCTTTGCTTTACTTCATCACCGTCGGGAGGGTTTCGGCGCTGGGCGCTCTAGGGCTGCTTCTGCAAAGCGCCACCTTCGGATGGTTGGCACGAAGAGTGCGTGGTCAGGGCCAGCGCGGACGCGACGGCAGTACAGGCTGAAGTAGTGGTCTAGCTCCGGCCCTGCATGAGGGCCCGTCAGTTCACTGACGGGCCCTCTTCGTCTGTTCGGAGCGAGTTTGCTGTGAGCGGCCAGGCAGTTGGTCGGAACTGCGACGGTCGGCGAAGCCACCTCCCCTCCTCCTCGCCCATAAGGTTGGTGGTGCCCCTGCCGGGCAGCACCATCGGCTACTACGCCAACGACCTCGCCCACCAGCAGACCGTAGGCGGCAAGCGACAGACCTGGCAGCTCGACGCCGCCCTGCGCTTCCGCTCCTGGAAGGTCGAGGTCGGCGGCCTCGCCTGGACCGGAAAAATCTTGGGTGCAGGGCTCGGGGACCCGTGCTGGAGGTGGCGGTGGTGAGGCAGCCTTGCCGATGCACGCCACGTTTACGCCCCAGTGCTGGTGTATGGGCAGGCTCAATCAGGCTCGCTCCCTCGGCCCGGGAGTTGAGCCAGTGGCCGTTTTCGCAGGTCAGCTGCCTGACTGCAGGCTAGCTCGTTCTTGCTCCGTTCGGGAACGCTCAGCCTGGGTCGCCTCCCGGCGCGCTTCCTGGATGATCTGTTCGAACTCGGCGGGTGGCGAGGAGACGGCTGCCGGACGGCGGTTTCCGGCGCGCTTCCATCCGGAGGCCATGTTCCCCGTACAGGGGCGGTGACTGCGACCGGGTCAGTCGCCGTGGTAGAGGCGAGCTGGATCGATCAGCTGGATGGCGGGGTCGTTCTCGGCGAGGTGGCGCAGTTCGTCGGTGAAGCCGACGCCGCTGTAGCACTGCAGCCGGGTGACGTCGGTGGCGGTGCCGCGCGCGGTGAGGAGAGCACGGATGTGCTGGAGACGTTCGAGGTGGCCCTTTCCCATGACGTCGTTCCATTTGGCTTCGCCGATGGCGAGCAGTGTTTCGCGGCCGCTGTCGGTCTCGCCATGGACCGCGACGTCGACTTCGTGGCTGGTCTTCGCGGCAGGGTCGTTGACAGTCCCGCTGGCGACCCTTGTGACCTGCCCGCCGTGGGTTGCGGGAGACGCGTGCCAGCGGGCCCATTCGCGGCAGACCTGTTCGAAGTGCGGGCCGACAACCTTGCTGCGGAAGGTGGACTGGGCGCGGCGCCAGACGGCGGGGGCGCGTCCGGGGCGTTCCAGATCGCCCCAGGCGGGGCGCATGACCGCGTGGTAGAAGGCGATGAGAGGTTCGGCGATGCGGTAGGCGGAGCGGTTGCGGCGGAAGGCGTCGGCCTCGTGGGTGATCAGGCCGACGTCCTGGAGGACGTTGAGCGGGTGGGCGAGGTCGGTGGACTTGCGGCCGAGGTAGTCGGCGATGCCGCCGCGTGCGGCGTTTCCGGCGGCAATGGCAGCCAGGACGGAGTGGTAGAGCGCGGTGTCGTGGAGTTCGGGTTCCTCTGCGAGCAGGTAGCGGGCCTCGCGGAAGAGCGGACGGGCGGGATTGAGGACGGCGCGGGTGACCCAGGCGTCGAAGTCGTGGGGCCCGGCGGGGGCGTCGCCCTGGGTGAACTCGCGGCGGTAGGCGGGGGTGCCGCCGACGATGGCGTGGGTGAGCAGCGCGGTGCGCGGGTCGGTGATCTCCCAGAACTCGGCGGCGAGGCGGAAGTCCAGGGTGGGGACGACGAGTTCCAGGCCGGCGCGGCCGCGCAGCGGGGCGTTGCCGGCGAGGAGTCCGCCCATGAAGGACAGGGCGGAGCCGCACAGCAGGAGCCGTACGGGGGTGTTGGTGTGCTGGGCGGCGGGGTCGAGGGCGCGCTGGATGATCGAGGGGAGGGCGGGGGAGGCCTTGGCGAGGAAGGGGAACTCGTCGATGACCGCGATGGTGGGGCCGCCCCTGTCGGCGATGCGCATGAGTTCCGTGACGGCCTCGTCCCAATGAGTGAAGCGGAACGGGGTGGGCTGGTCGCGATGGCGGGCGAGGGCTTCGCCGAACTGGCGCAGGGCGTCGGTTTCGGTGGTCTCGGTGGCGGTGAACATGAAGCCGCCGCTTGCCCGCGTGACGGCGTCCAGGAGGAAGGTTTTCCCCTGGCGGCGGCGGCCGGAGACCACACCGAGGGTGGCACGCGGGCCGGGCAGGGCGGCGAAGCGGGTCAGCTCGGCCCACTCGAAGTCGCGGTCGAACATCTCGGCGGGTTTGTCCACAGCACACCTCTGTAAGGATAGGTGGGCTTATTATATCTGGACTTATTCAAGAACCCCTTCTTTGCGTGAATGCCCGGCGTTGGTCCCGGACGGGGCGAGGCCAGGGGGCGAGGTGCAGGGGTGGCGTCGAGTGGAGCGACCCCCGGACTTCCGACACCTGGACGCTGGATTTTTCGATCCAGGGGAAGTGGCCATGGTGGTAAAGCGGAAGCATTACCTCGGAGAGCTCAAGGGGACGCGGTGGATCTGGTGCGCTCCTCGAAGGACCGCTCCTTCGCCGGCATCGCCCGGAGTCTGGGTATCCATCAGGACGTTGAGGCGGAGAGCGAGGACCGCCCGGACGAGCTCGGCGATGCGGCTCGGGCTGCAACGGAGCTTGTGAAGGAGCCGCCAAGCCTTGAGGGTGGCCATGGCCTGGTCTGTCGCGGCGCGAACGTTGGCGTGACAGACATCGACCGCTGCCAGCGGTCGGCCCGGGATAGGCCTGATCCGTCGGCACCCTGGTGCTCGGTAACCCGCGTGACGCGCGGCCGACGATGCGGAAATCGCCGACCGCCGCCACATTGTGCTCAGCATCGCCCAGGAAGCAGCTCGCCAGCCGCGGTAGCTGGTCACTAAAGCGGGCAAAGGATCGCAAAACTGAATCGCGCCGTCGACGTAGAGTTACCCAAAGGCACCCATTGTGCCGTTCCCATCAGGTTCCCATCCGGGATAAAAACGACCCTCCGTGGCGCTCACGGAGGGTCGATATATCCCATTATCTGGTACTTACTGGTGCCCCCGGCAGGATTCGAACCTGCGACACCCGCTTTAGGAGAGCGGTGCTCTATCCCCTGAGCTACGGAGGCGGGGCTGGGCTGCTGGTGGGAGCAGCCGTGGACAGCGTAGCGGATGGGGACGGGGTGGTGGTGGGCACTGTCGAGGGGGTGGGACCGGGGGCGGGGCGGGGCCAGTTATGGTCACCTGGTCCGGGGCGGGGCCAGTTGTGGGGGATTGGACCTGGTCCGGGGTGGCGGGGGTGCCTAGGTTCTTCGCGACCTCGATGAACGGAGCCCGCGGTGCATCCTCAGCTTGCTCGTGATCATGAAGAGTTCGCCGGTCTGCTGGAGTCGGTGCGGCGGCATGCCGTGCGGGTCCTCGACGGGCTGGGCGACCGGGCTGTGGTGCCGGCGGGGGTCGAGCTGCCCGAGGCCGTGGCCCTGCCGGAGCGGGGCAGCGGGGCCGAGGGGGCGCTGGAGGCGTTCGCGGCGTGCTGGGAGCCGGGGTTCTCGGCCGGTGCGGGGCCGCGCTATCTGGGGTTCGTCACCGGTGGGGCCACACCCGCCGCGGTCGCCGGGGACTGGCTGACCTCCGTCTGGGACCAGAACTCCATCACGTCGCTGGACGGCGGGGCCGGGCAGGAGCTGGAGCGGCAGACGGTCGGGTGGCTGCGGGAGCTGTTCGGTCTGGGCGACGCCCATGACGGGGCCTTCGTCAGCGGGGCCACGCTGTCCAACACGGTCGGCCTCGCCGTCGCCCGCGAGTGGCTGGGCGAGCAGGCCGGGATCTCGGTGGCGGAGGAGGGTGTGGCGGCGCTCGGCCCGGTGCGCGTGCTGTCCGGCAGCGCCCACTCCAGCGTCTTCAAGGGGCTGGCCACGCTCGGTCTTGGCCGTAGGTCGCTCGTGCCGGTCGCGACCCTGCCCGGGCGGGAGGCGGTTGACCCGGCGGCCCTGGAGCGGGCGTTGCGCGACGCGTCCGGGCCGTGCGTGGTCGTCGCCAACGCCGGTACGGTCAACACCGTCGACTACGACGACCTGCGTGCCCTCGCCGAGTTGAAGGAGCGGTACGGGTTCTGGCTGCACGTCGACGCCGCGTTCGGCGCCTTCGCCGCGCTCTCCCCGGAGCACGCCGGTCTCGTGGCCGGGATCGACGCCGCCGACTCGGTCTGCGTCGACCTCCACAAGTGGCTCAACGTCCCGTACGACGCCGCTGTGCAGTTCACCCGCCGCCCCGACCTCCAGGCCCGGGTCTTCCAGAACGCGGCCGCGTACCTGGGCGGGCTGGGGGACCGCCCCGACCTCGTCCATCTCACGCCCGACAACTCCCGCAGGCTGCGGGCCCTCGCCACCTGGTTCACGCTCCGCGCCTACGGCCGCGACGGGTACCGCGAGATCGTCGAGCGTTGCGTCGCGCACGCCCGCGCCCTCGGTGACGCCGTCGAGTCGCTGGACGGGCTGCGGCTGCTGGCGCCGGTCCGGCTCAACGTCGTCTGTTTCACCCTCGCCGACGATCCGACCCCCGCGCGGCTCGCCGCACTCGCCGACGCCTGCGCCGATGAGGTCTTCATGACCCCCACGGTCTACGCCGGGACTCCCGCACTCCGTGCCGCCTTCAGCAACTGGCGTACCGGCGAAGCCGATCTCCTGCGGATCGTGGCCGCCTTGCGGAAGGCCCTCAAGGGCGGCTTCTGAACAGGGCACCCACCCCGGTCGCGGCAGGCGGGCGCCGCGTGACCGGGGGTCGGCGACCGCGTGGAGTGCGGCCGGGCGGTCAGGTGCGGTCGTCGGGCGCCGCTTCGCCCCGTACCGTCTCCGGGCCCGTGCCACGGAGGCCGGCCAGCAGCTCGGCCTGTCCGATGAGGACCGTCTCCGCGCCGAGCGGCTCCACCTCGATCGCGGCCAGCAGATCCCGCACCGGCTTCGGGCCGCTCCGGAACGGTTCCGGTGCCCTTGTGCCGCTGTGCCCGCGGCTACCCGCGGGCGCGGCGAAGCCGCCATGTGACGCATCGCAGAATCCAGCGATCGCCCCCATCCGTGTCCGGTGGTCCATGAGGATTTCACGCGGCAGGCGTGAACCGATGGCTGTCGTGGCCACGCATCCCGGCCGCATACTCGTCGGGCTGATCGCGCACAAGGGGGTACGGATGTCGGACGCGACCGGCCCCGTCGCGGTGCCCGGGCACACGAGCGTGCACCTGTGGTCGCTGGCCGAGGACGTGACCGTCGAACCCGGTGACCGCGAGGGCGAGCTGGTGCTCGCCGGCCGCTGGGGGCGGGAGCGGATCGACGACGCCGCGCCCGTCGTCCAGGAGGCGCTGCGGCGCATGGAGCTGGGGCCGGTCCTCCTCGCCAACCTCGCGGCAGGGCCGGTGGCCGGGTCCGCGGCCGGGCCGGACGGTTCGCCGGTGCTGCTGCCGCTGGTGCCGCTGCTGCGCCGGCTCGACCACCTGCTGGTGCGGACGCTGGGCCTGGACGATCTGAGGGGTCCCCTGCTGTCGGTGATCCCCCTGGCCCGGCGGGCTCCGTTCGCCCCCGTACGACTGCCCGCCGGGCGTCCGGTGCGGCTGCCGCCCGACGTGTCGTTCACGCTGCGCCCGGCCGGGGTCACGTTGGAGGCCCCCGGCTCCGCGCACCGGGTGATCCTGCACCGCCCCGAGGCCGCCTGGGTGGCGGCCATGCTGGCCTGGCCGGTCACGCCGGCCGCGGTGTCGGCCGCGCTGCCGCTGCCGCCGGCCGTGACCGGGGACATCCTCGACTACCTCGCCGCCGCCCGTATGGCGGCCCCCGCCGTGGACGACGAGCCGGGGGCCGGGTGAGGGGTCAGAGCAGCCAGCCCGCCTCTCGGGCTATCCGGATGGCGTCGACCCGGTTGCGGGCGTTCAGCTTCGCCACGATCGTCGTCAGATAGTTGCGTACCGTCCCCGCCGACAGGTGCAGGCGCTGGGCGATCTCCTTGGCCTCCGCGCCCTCCGCCGCCAGGCGCAGCACCTCCGTCTCGCGTTCCGTCAGCGGTGTCTCCGTGCCGCCCCACGCGGCCAGCGCCAGCTGCGGGTCGATCACCCGCTGGCCCGCCGCCACGCGCCGTACCGCGTTGGCGAGTTCGCGGGGCGGGGCGTCCTTCAGGAGGTAGCCGCTGACCTGGGCCGTGAGCGCGCGGCGCAGGGTGCCGGGGCGGCCGAGGCTGGTCAGGATCAGCGTCCGGCAGTCCGGCTGCTCCTCCTGGAGGCGCCCGGCGGCGGTGAGGCCGTCCATGCCCGGCAGGTCGATGTCGATGATCGCGACATCCGGGCGGTGTTCGCGGGCGGCGCCGACGATCTCGTCGCCCCGCTCCAGTTCGCAGACGACCTCGAGGTCGTCCTCCAGGTTCAGCAGGGCGACCAGGGCCCCGCGCACCATGTTCATGTCCTCGGCGAGCAGTACACGAATCGCCATGACCTTGTCGTCCCCCGATCCCCCGTCCCCGTCCCCCTCTCCGGTCCGACGGGGCTGCCTCCCGGCCCGGGAGCCGGCGGCGGGAACGATTCCGGCCAGCAGGGGCTTTTTCGTATACCTGTCGGGGATCTTAGGTGATCCGTGCGAAGCCGTGAAGCCACCGGGAGTGACTGTTGCGGAGTGGCGAGTTCCGGCCAACGGGCGTGTGCAGCACGGGAGTCGAAGCCGTACGGGCGGCCGGGCCGTGCCCGTACGGGTCCGCAGGGGAGCGGTCGTGCGGGCCGCACGGTGGACCGTCGCACGGGCCGTCAGGGAGCGGTCGTACGGGTCCGCAGGGGAGCGGTCGTGCGGGCCGTCAGGCGGACGGTGCCCGGGTCAGGGGAACGGCTGTACGGGTTGCCTGGCGGACGGTCGCACGGGCCGTCAGACGAACAGCGGAACCGGGTTCAGATCCTCGTACGCGATCGGCTCCCGGCGCCGGCCCAGCGCGACCGGTACGTCGTACAGCCTCCCCGGCGCGAACCGCGCCCAGAACGGCCGCAGACCCGGCACGATCACCTTCACGACCGGCAGCCCCAGGTCCGGCCGCGTCTGGTCCAGCACCAGCAGCTCCATGCCCCGGGACCGTACGAGCTCCGTGATCGCGGTGACGTCGTCCAGGAGGTCGCCGCGCGGCGTGTAGGCCCAGTGGCCTGGCGTACGGGGGGCCACCGCGGGGTCCGGCGCCAGATGGCGGTCCCGCGCCACCGTCGCCCGCCGCCACCAGTCGAGCGCCTCGGGGTCGTCGACCCGGTACCCGCTGCCGTCCGGGGCGGCGTCGCACACCGCGGGCAGCAGCTGGCCCATCTCGGTCAGCGCCCTGCGCAGCGCAAGGCGCGGGTCGAAATGGGCGCCGAAGCCGAAGACGACGTCCTCGGCGGGCTTGTCGGTACGCCGTGACAGCGCCGCCACCACCGGGATCCCGAAGTCCGACGTCAGGTCCAGCGCCCACACCTCGCGGCGCAGCCGCCGGCAGCCTTCGCGCAGCCGCTCCACGTACGGCTCGTCCACGGCGTCCAGGTCCACACCGGGCTGGACCGTGCGGTTGTACCACCACAGGGCGACCGCGTCGCGCTCCACCAGTTCCAGGAACCCCTGGACCAGGGCGTCCTCCGGGCTGCTGCCGGCCGCGTTGCCGTTCGAGTCGGCGGCCAGCCCGTCGGCGCCGCCGTGGTGCCCGTCGCCGTAGTACAGCATCGACGTGGGCAGCAGCCGCTGCGTCCGCGACGTCAGCGACCACACCGGCGTCCACTCCGTGGGCCGGTCGTCGGCGAACCGCTCCGGCACGTACTGGAGCCGGGAGCCCGAGGCGTTCCAGCGGTCGCGGTCGCGGAACTGCCGTTCGTCGTACAGCTGGCACGCGTTGGGGTGCACGGCCGCACCGCCCAGCGCGCGCAGGCTGTCGAACACGACGGGTTCGTCGCCGTGCCGGGTGCCGCTGTAGCGCTCCACCGCCTCGCACAGGGCGCTGACCCGCGCCTCCGTCGCCGTGACGCCCTTGCCGCCGCTCAGTGCCCGCAGCCCCGCCCGCAGCCCGTCCAGCGTCGGTGTGCCCATCGCCAGGTTGTGCCCGGACAGGTACGGGTGGACGAAGTCGGGGCTGTTCGGCGCCCGCCGGATCTCCTTGACGATGCCGGTCACCGGATCCACCAGGTGCCCGTACGCCGCGAGGACCTCGTCCGGCGTCGCCGACCGGTGCCCGCCCAGGTCGTCGCGCGTCTTGGGCCGCGCCACCGGCACGAACGGCGCCGCCACCCGCCGGGCCACCAGACCGCTGTCCCCGCACTCCGGACACTGCGGCCGCCACGCCACCGGGTGGCGGGCGGCACCCGACCGCAGGGTGTCGAACGTGGTCACGGCGTCCTGCGCCGGATCCCGCACGCCCGCGAGCCACTTGGCGCTCTCCACCACGGCCAGGTGCAGCCCGATCCCGAAGCCCGCCGCGAGTCCCGCGTCCGGGCGGGGCAGCGGCCCCTCCAGGCCCAGCGCCGTACGCAGCGGCTGCTCCGAGCGCCGGTGGCCGCGCAGCCGTACCGCCAGGCAGTGCCAGCACGGTGCGCCCCGGTCGCCGGGCCGGAACACCGGGCCCACCCACGGCTCGGGGCCGCCGGGGCGGGCGAGCAGCCACGGCAGGCCCTCCGCGCGGTGGGCGCGGTCGACGGCCGCCAGGCCGGTCGCGAGGTAGTCGTCGCAGAGGACGAGCGCGAAGTGGGCGGGCGCGTCGGCCGTGTCGGTGACGGTGAGCCCGGACTCCTCGCAGGCGAACCGGGCACGCAGGGCGGGGGTGGGGGCGGAGCCGGGAGGGCTTCCGGGGGCGGTGAGGTCGACGATCCGTACACGGGCCCGCGCCACCGCTGCCGCCGCGATGTGCCCGTCAAGCCCGGCGAGGTCCCAGTACGCCTCGGCGGAGCCGGAGGCTGGGCCGGAGCCCGAGGCGGGGCCGGGGCCGGGGCCGGAAGCGGGGCCGGAGCCCGAGCCGGCGCCGGGGCCGGAGTCCGAGGCGGGACCGGGGCCGGAAGCGGATGTGGAGCCGGGGCCGGAGCTCGAGCCGGAACCAGGGCCGGAACCGGAACCGGGTCCTGCATCGGAGCCAGGGCCGGAACCGGAACCGGGGCCTGCATCGGAGCCAGGGCCGGAACCGGAACCGGGGCCTGAACCGGCGGCCGGGGGCTCCGCCGGACGGGGTCGTACCAGGCCCGCCCCTTCCAGGGCCCGGAGCGACTGCCGCGCATCGGCCGCCCCGAGCAGCGGGGCCGCGGCACGCAGGATCTCGCCCTCCGTACGACTGCCGTCCAGCAGCGGAGCCAGTACCTCCGCGTGCTGTCCGCGCAGCGCGGTCACTCCGCGCTGTGACACCAGGTAGACCGCCTCCCCGGGGACGACGGTGGGCCGCAGATGGCGTTTGAAGCCGATCCGCACTCCGTCGTCGTCCGGGTCCGCGGCGCCGGTGGCGCCGATGGCGCCGGCGGTCATGCCCCGAGCCGGCCGGCGGCGACGGGCGCCGGGGCGTGGGCGGCGGTGTCCGCGGGGGCGCTGCGGATGCAGATGCAGAACAGGGCCGTGGACTGGTCCGCAGGCCCGTCGAGGTCCTCGATGACCAGCTGCGCGGCGGACGTCTCGGTGAGCGTGCGGCGGTGGGCGGCGGTCTCGTTCATCGTGATCGGCTCCTTCGTCGGTCTCGCGTCGTCTGCGAACGATTCTGCGAACGGGGGAGGTGAACCGGACAGTGCTCGTGTCATCAGGGAGGGATGAAGTTTTCACATGGCCGTCGTACGAGGCCGGGCGGTCGCGGGGCGCGAACGGTCCTTTCAGGCCACGGAGTTGTCGGCGTACCAGGCGCTGCCCTCGCCCCTGCCCTCGCCCCTGCCCTCGCCCCGGCCCGGTCCGTCGCCCCGGCTCGCGGCCCCGCTCCGCTCCGTGTCGCGGCTTTCGTCCCGTACGGTGCGCAGGAGGCGGGTGGGGGCCTCAGCGAGGAGCTGAAACGTTCCGTCAGCCCTGCGTTCGACGGTCAGGGTGCCGGAGACCGCCCGGAGCCGCGCCGTCAGATTGCCCAGTCCGCTCCCGCTGTGCGGGGACACGTCCCGGTAAGCGGGGTCCACCCCGTCGTTCGTCACGGACAGCCGGACCCGATCGCCGTCCAGTACGGCCTCCATGGCGCACCGCGTGGCACGCGTGTGCCGCAGCAGATTGGTGACGGCCTCGCGGAGCACCGCCGCCAGCACGGTGTCGATCTGCTGGTCGATCCGGCCGAGCCTGACGTCGGCGTCGACCTCCACGTCGGCGGCCGTGAGCAGCGACTGCGCCGAACCCAGCTCCTGCTCCAGCGACATGGTGCGTAAGCCGCTCGCCACCGCCCGCACGTCGGCGAGCGACTGCCGGGAGATCGCCAGGACCTCGTTCACCTCCTCCATGGCCCGCCGGGGATGCGTGGGCACGAGGCGGTGGATCAGCTCGCTCTTCAAGGTGATGGCGGAGAGGCTGTAGCCGAGCAGGTCGTGCAGGTCCCGGGCGAACCGCAGCCGTTCCCGCGTCACCGCCATCCTGCTCAGTTCCAGCCGGGTGTCGTGCAGGGCCCGGACCAGCGCGGAGAGCCGCGACAGCCCGTAGACGACGAGACCGGTCAACAGGGTCGACTGGCAGAGGTAGAACGACTCGCGCAGCGGCAGGCCGTCGATGATCGGCGGCGCCAGCATGGTGAGTCCGACGACGCCGTACGCGGTCCACGCCACCCGCGCGGGCAGCAGCAAGAGCAGCGAACCGGCGAAGAACCCGGCCATGGCGCCCCACTGCGAGTGGAACACCACGATGGGCAGGTACGTGACGATCGCCTGCGCGCCCAGCGTCAGCGCCTTCTGCCGGGCGGGCGCCTGCCGGGCGTCCGTACCGGAATGGCGCAGTTGGAGCAGGAAGATGGCCAGGAGACAGAGCGACGAGACGACCAGCGCGCCTGGTCGGTGCTGGACGCTCAGCAGGTTGAGAACCGTGATGCTCAGATAGCCGAGCAGGGCGACCGTGAGAATCGTCCGGGCCAGCCGCGGTGCCGGAAGGTCGGCGGCGCCGACAGTGCCCTCTTGCGCCAGCTGCGTTCGGCGTGGTCTTTCCCCTCGAAACCATCGAACCCCAGTGCACATGGGGGCGATCATAGGTGATCCTCGTGAAGAGCGACGGGAAAGCGGAAAGACGGCGCTCGGCGCCCAATGGCGCATACCGGCCCCGGAGTCGCGCCGTAATCGACAGAAATTCTTACAGGCGTCGTGCGGGCGCGCGAGGCATGAACGCGGAACGGGGCGGGCGGAAAAGGAATGGGGCGGAGAAGGGAAATGGGCGGTGAACCGGCGCCGCGCGTGCGGTGGCCGGCGGGCCGCCGACCACCCCGGCGGCCTGGCTCCGGCGGGGGAGGGGCGCGGCGGCCCCGCTCTGGCGGCCGAGCCCGGCGGTCGAGTTCCGGGGCGGCGCTCTGGCGGTCGAGGCCCGGGGCCGCGCTCCGGCGGGGGCGAGGCGCGGCGCTCTGGCGGTCGAGGCCCGGCGGTCGAGTTCCGGCGGGGGCGAGCGCGGCGCTCTGGCGGTCGAGGCGCGGGGCCGAGGTGCGGGGGTCGTCGCGGCGGCGGTGTCGTCGGAGCCGTCGCCCGCCCCGGCGGTCGCATCCGGGCACGTCGAAGGCCACCGTGCGGCGGCCGGTGTCAGCCGACGGGCTCCGCGGGCCGGACGCCGTGCCGCAAGCCCCGGGGGGCGGCCCCGTGCGACGGCTCGTGCTCCAGCGGCGGCTCGGCGGGACGCTCCCCGTCCCGCAGCCGGCCGCCCAGCAGCGCCCGGCCCAGCGGAGTCACCGTATGCAAGGCGCAGTTGCCGATCCGACGGGTCGTGATCAGCCCGGACTCCCGCAGTACCGAGGCGTGCTGGCTGGCGCTGCCGGGCGAGACGCCCAGCCGCGCGGCCAGTTGACTCGTCGTACAGGTGTCCGTCAGGGACCGCAGGGCGGCGGCCCGCGTCTGGCCGACCAGGGCACTGAGCGCCTGGTCGCCGAGGGTCTCGGGGGCTCCGGAGTCGGGGACCACCCGGAACAGGGACGTGACGTCCGGCGGCATGCCGAAGACCAGCGCTGTCTGTCCGCTGTCCCGTTCCGTACGGATGATCCGGCCGACAGCGCCCGGCAGGAACGCCGTCGGGCACAGCAGCAGCCCGCGGCCGTCGAGCCGGATGTCCCGCTCCACCCGGTCGTGGATCTCCAGCACCGGCGGTTTCCAGACGATGCGCGGGTGCAGCGTCGTCAGGAGCCGTTCGACGCCGCCCGCCATCGCGATGCGCCCGTGCGCGTCGCACTCGGTGTCGAGCCGCTCCAGGAGCCGGTCCCACAGCGGAGCCACCCCGGCCCGCCACGCGTCCACGGCCAGCCGGACCGCGTCCGTACGGCTCAGGGACAGCGCGGCGAGCGCGGAGGTGTCGGCGTCCGGTGACGCGTCGAGGAGGAACAGCAGGTCGTCGGGGGCCCGCAGGGACTGCAGCAGCGGCATCAGCGGCTGGTCGAGTGACGAGATCTTCCGCATCCGGCTCAGTGTCTCGGCGCGCCAGCGGGCCAGGTCCGGGTTTCTGGAGCGGGTCAGCGCGCCCAGCGCGAAGACGCCCTCGGCGACCGGCCCCAGGGAGTTCTGCAGCCGGGTGCGGGTGAGGTCGGCGGCGGTGAAGTGGATGCTCTGCATGGAAGCCCCCGTGTGTGTCGGTCATGGGTCCGCGGCACCGGCCCGATGGGGCTCGGCAGGGCTCGATGCGTGCCGGGCGGCTCACGCCTTGGTGGGCTGTGGCGCACGGGCCGGGCGTGGGGCGGTCGCCCCGGGACACCACCGACGGTTTCACGTCCGTGCGATGCCGGACAGTGCGACGTTCCCCGAACGGGCATGACGCGCTCAGGCCGTTGATCATGAAATTTTCAGGGGCCTGTGGGGAGGCGGGAGGCGGGACCCGGGACGCGTGACCCGGGCGGGGCGGGGCGGGACCGTGCGGGGGCGCGGGGCGCGGGGCGCGCGGCGCCATGGTTCCGTGACGTCAGGATTTCGGTGTGGACGAAAGGCCTTGAACCGGGCCGGGGCGGCCGGACAGCATGCCGCGACGCCGAAGCGCGCCCCGCGGTGAACGCCGCCGGGGCGCACACCGGAACGGCTCATGAGGAGGGCAACACCATGGAGAACCCGTTCGAGAACGAAGACGGCTCCTTCCACGTGCTCGTGAACGAGGAGAACCAGCACTCGCTGTGGCCCGCCTTCGCGGAGGTGCCCGACGGATGGACCGTCGTCTTCGGGGAGGACACCCGGCAGGCGTGCCTCGCGTACGTGGAGGAGAACTGGACCGACATGCGGCCCGCCAGCCTCGTCCGTGCCATGGAGGGCACGGAGGGAGGCGTGGAGCCTGACGCGGTCAGCCCGGCGGGCGCCGCCGCCTGACGGTCACCAGCGGTTGGTGAGGAGCGCGGCGCCGAGCGGGGTCAGGGTGTGGCGGGCCGTGACGCCCGACCCGGTCGTCGATACCAGGCCCGCGTCCCGCAGCACGCGCGCGTGCCGGAGCGCCGACTCCGGTGCCACGCCCGCGAGGTGGGCCAGTTCGCGCGTCGTACGGCTCCCGGCGAGCGCCGCGCGGAGCAGGTCGGCGCGGGTCCGGCCCACCAGGGCGTCGAGCGGCCGCGTCGGTCCGGCGCCCACGGGCCCGGCGTCGGTGGGTCCGGCGCCTCCATGCCCGGCGCCTCCGCGCACGGTGTCGGTGGGTCCGGTGTCGGTCGGCCCGGTGTCGGTGGGTCCGGTGTCGGTCGGCCCGGTGTCGGTGGGTCCGGTGTCGGTCGGCCCGGTGTCGGTCGGCCCGGTGTCGGTCGGTCCGGTGTCGGTCGGCCCGGTGTCGGATGGACCGGTGTCTGGTCCGGTGTCGGTCGGTCCCTCCTCCGGCCGCCCCTCGTCCGCCCGGTTCCGTGGCCCGGCCTCGCCCCAGAGGTAGGCCGCCGCGGACGGTGTCGGGTGCAGGGGGTGCACCAGGACCGGGACGGCACCGGGACCGGGGCCGGCGGGGAACAGCCGCGCCGGTCCGGTCAGGAACAGGGACGGCGCGAGGAGCAGTCCGCCGCCGGACAGGCGTATCCGGCCCGGCCGGTCGCTCGGCAGCAGCAGGGTCGGCGGGCGCCGGCCGAACGAACCGCCCAGCGCGTCGAACAGCCCCTGGATGCCGCCGCCCGCCAGGAGCCGGCCGAACATCGCGCGCTCCCGGTCCAGGTACGCCCGGATCCTGGCCCAGTACGGCTCGACCGCCACCCGCCGGAACGCCCGCAGGGCCTCGGCGGACAGGGGAGAGGCACCGTCGATCCGTGCCTCGATACGGCCCGACGGGGTGCGGTGCAGCGCGATCCGCTCCGGCGCCCCGGCCAGCCGCCGGGCCGCGTACAGCAGTTCCTCCGCCTGCGAGGGGGTGAAGCCCTCGCCGTGCCCCTGCCCGTGCCCGTGCTCGTGGCCGTACTCGTGGCCGTACTCGTGTCCGTATCCCTGCTCGTACGCGAGTCCGGCTCCGTGCCCGCGCCAGCAGCCGTGTCCGAGGTCGAGCTCGCGTTCCACGCGGTCGCGCCAGTCCGCGAAGACGTCACTGTTCGGCCCTTCGAACAGCAAGGGTCGTTCGCTGCCCCGGCACTCGCCCAACAGCGCCAGCGCGAAAAGGGACTCGGCGACCTGACCGGCATTCCTCAACAGCCGGAAATTCGTCAGGTCGCCGAATGTGAAATGAATGGCCAGGTGATTCCTTTTCTCCTCGCGCATGGGGCAATCATGCACGTCGAGTTCCGGCCGACCGGCCGGAAAGGGTCGCAGAACGGCCCCTCCGCCCCAGTCCACCAGTGACTTTCGAGACAGCCTGAACCCATGGAGGCGACGGGTGCCCTGCATACTGCCCGGGAGGGGGGAACGATGACCGAGGCGACGACCGACATGACGACGGACACGGCGACGAGCGCGACGAGCATGACGAACATGACGAACGCGACGGGCGGGACGAACGAGACGAACGAGACGGACGCGACGGACGCGACGGACGCGACCGAGGCGCCATGGGTGCCGGCCCCGCTGGAGCCGGGCGCGCCACCGGAACGGCCGGACGTGCCCTCCGTGTGGCTCGTGGACGCGGCACGGGCCGGTGCCGAGGCGACCAGGCTCGCGCCCGGCGTCCTGGACGCCGAGGAGCGGCGGCGCGCGGCGGCGTTCCTGCGGGACGCCGACCGGCGCTGCTACGTCGCCGCCCATGTGGCGCTGCGGCTCCTGCTGGGCGCGGCGCTCGGCCGGGAACCCGGCGCGGTGCGGCTGGTGCGCGAGGCTTGTCCGTCCTGCGGCGGGCCGCACGGCCGTCCCGCCACCGGAGAACCGGGCCTCCACTTCTCGCTGTCCCACAGCGGGGACCTGGCGCTCGTCGCGCTCGCGGCCGCCCCGGTGGGCGTCGACGTGGAGCGGGTGCCGGAGTCGAGGACGGTGGCCGAGACGACGCGGTCCCTGCACGTGCGGGAGGTGGCCGAGCTGCGGGCGCTGCCCGCCGACGAGCGGCCATCGGCGTTCGCGCGGGCCTGGTCCCGCAAGGAGGCCTATCTGAAGGGGCTCGGCTTCGGTCTCTCCCGGGACCCGTCCCTGGACTACATGGGCACCGGCCCCGCCCCGGTGGCGGGCCAGGACGGCCCGGCCGGCTGGACCGTCCGCGACGTACGGGTGCCGGAGGGCTTCGCGGCGGCCCTGGCCGTCGGGACGCCGCCCCCGGTGAGCGGGGCCGACGGCCGCTGGTAGCGTCGCGGCGGTGACCCGCCGGACGAGGCACACCGGGCACACGAGGCAGGCGGCGGACGGCGGACGGCGGACGGCGGACGCGGCACTGGACCGGGGAGATACGACGTGACACGGACCGACGACCCGGACGCGGCGACGGCACCCGGCTACGGCCCGGACACCGCCGTCCCACCGGACGCCCCCGCCGCTCCCACCACCCCACTGGACGCTCCCGACGCGGCCGCCACCCCCGGCGCCCCCGCGACCCCCACCACCCCACTGGACGCCCCCGACGCGGCCGCCACCCCCGGCGCCCCCGCGACCCCCACCACCCCACTGGACGCCCCCGACGCGGCCGACACCCCCGGCGCCCCCGGCGCCCCCGCGACCCCCACCACCCCACCGGACGCCCCCGAGGCGGCTGCCACGTCCGGCACCGCGGCCGCCACCCCCGGCGCGGTCGGCGACATGGCGGCGCGGGTCGAGGCGGCGCTGACCGCGCCCGGCGCGCCGTTCGAGGTCGTCGTGGGCGACGACGGGCGGCCCGTGTACGGGACCGGGCCGCGCACCCTGCGCGAGTTCGTGGAGGTCACCTGGGCGTACGGCGACCGCCCCTTCCTGGTCGCCGAGAGTGCCGCGTACTCGTACGGGGAGTTCTTCGCCGCCGCGTGCGCGCTGGCCCGCCGGTTCGTGGACGTCCACGGGCTGCGGCCGGGCGACCGGGCGGCGATCGCCATGCGCAACCACCCCGAGTGGCAGATCGCGTTCTGGGCCGCCCAGCTCGCCGGGCTCGTCGCCGTCCCCCTGAACGCCTGGTGGACCGAGCAGGAGCTCGGGTACGCCCTGGACGACTGCGCCCCGCGCGTGCTGCTGGTCGACGGCGAGCGGCTGCCGCGCGTGCGGGCGTGGGCGGCCCGGCACGGGACGGTGGGCGTGGTGTTCCACGGCGAGCCCGAGGACGGTTTCGAGGCGTACGGCAGCGGGCCCGGCGACGCGAGCACGCTGCTCGGCCCGCCGGACGTGGACGTACGGCCCGAGGACGACGCCACGATCATCTACACCTCGGGCACCACGGGCCGGCCCAAGGGCGCCGTCGCCACGCATCTCGCGCACGCGGGCGCCGCGATGAACCCGAGGTACCAGTCGGCTGCGGCCGCGCTGGAGCGGGGAGCCGTGCCCGGCCAGGGCGTGGTGCCGGTGTCCCTGACCACGTTCCCCTTCTTCCACGTGGCCGCGTTCACCTCCGTCTACGCGGTGATGGCCGCGGGCGGCACCCTCGTGATGATGCGGAAGTGGGACGCGGACGAGGCGCTGGACCTCATCGACGCGCACGGGGTCACCCACTTCGCCGGGGTGCCGACCACCGCGCTGCGACTGCTGGACGCCGCCGAGGCCCGGGGCCACACGCTGGGCACCCTCCGCCACCTCAACACCGGAGGGGCCGCCGCACCGCCCTCCCTCGCGGCCCGCGTCGCCGCCGGGTACGGCGACCGCGTGGAGCCCCGCAACGGCTACGGGCTGACGGAGACCAGCGGCGGCGTCCTCGCCTCGTACGGGGCGTCCTGCCACCGCTTCCCCGGCAGCGTCGGGCGGCCGACGCCGGTCACCGAGGTGCGGGTCGCCGGTCCCGGCGACGGTGTGCCCGTGCCCGACGGGACGGTCGGTGAACTGCTGCTGCGCGGCCAGACCCTGGCGCGCGGCTACTGGAACGACCCGGCGGCCACCGAGGCGGCGTTCACGGCCGACGGCTGGTTCAGGACCGGGGACCTGGCGACGCTGCGGGACGGCCGGGTCACGATCGTCGACCGCCTGAAGGACATGGTCGTACGCGGCGGCGAGAACGTGTACTGCGTGGAGGTCGAGGCGGCGCTGCACGCCCACCCCGACGTGGCCGACGCGGCCGTCTTCGGGGTGCCGCACCCCGTACTCGGCGAGGAGGTCGCCGCCGTCGTACGGCCCCGGGCCGGCGCCGCGGTCACCCCGGAGGCCCTGCGGGCGCACGTCGGGCGGAGCCTCGCCGCGTTCAAGGTGCCCGCGCACCTGGTGGTGCGGGACGCCCCGCTGCCCCGCAACGCCACGGGCAAGGTGCTGAAGCGCGAGCTGCGCGGCACGGTCGCCGCGGACCTCACGAACGGGTGACACGCACCCGGTAGGAGCCGTCCTCGCCGCCGGACAGCACGGAGATGCGGACGCCGCCGCGCCGGTCGGTGAAGGTCTGTCCGGGCCGGTAGGGCGCGTCGGACAGTTCGGCGTGCACGTTGGGCCGCCGGGTGCAGCCGCCGCTGTCGGGTTCGCTGTCCACGACGGTGACGGGGCCCTGCCCGGTGTCCACGTCCGTCTCGACGCGGTAGATCAGCACGCCCGGCTCGCACACGGCCTCGTCGTTCCCGGCACGGGTGCGGACCTCGACCGCGTACCCGGCCTTGTCGCCGACGGGGACGACGGCCAGTTTGGTGCCGCCCTTCCTGGCCAGCGGGGTGAGCGTGTAGTCGCGGCGGCCGGTCGACGAGGCGCACCGCACCTGGCTGTCGTCCAGCCAGCCCAGTTTCCACTTGTGCCAGCCGAGCAGGTCGTTGTTGGCGCCCCAGTCCTCGGACATGATGTCCCAGTGCCCGACGGCGCCGCCGCCCTCCACGGTGTACAGGTCCGGCAGGCCGAAGACATGCCCGTTCTCGTGCGGCAGGACGCGGAAGCCCGTCTCGTGGAACGAGCCGGAGCCGTCGTCCTGACGGCTGTAGACGAAGGACGTGTTCGCGAGGGTCGTGCCGTCCGCGCGCGGGGCCTCGCCGTTCCCGGAGAACGTCACCGACAGGACGGTGTCCAGCGCCGACGGGCCGGCGTTCGGCGTCACCAGCACGTTCACCAGGTCGTACGCGCTGAAGTCGACGCGCTTGTCGGCGGCGGCCACGATGTCCTCGACGAGCTGCCGGTACCCCGGCTCGTACGGCGCGCCGCGCTCTATCCCGTACGCCGAGAACGGCATCGGCATCCGCAGCCAGTCCGGCAGCGGCGCCGACGGGACGTAGGTGAGCCGTCCGTAGGAGCTGGTGCGGAACCACGCCGTGGTCTGCGGGAAGAACTCCGCGTACCGCTTCATCGCCGAGCCCTCACCCGGGGCGTCGGGAAAGTCGATCATCAGGTTGAGGGCCCGTATCCGGCCTGTGGAGCGGGCGTATCCGGGGGCCGTGGGTATGCCCTCCGACATCTGGACGCCGAGGTCGCCGCTGATCCGGCACGGGCGTATGCCCTGCGCGTCGGCGGCGGCGGCCGCCACCGGTCCGGCCGTCGCCGGGGCCGGCCGGGGAAGGACGGTGCTCGCGGAGGCGAGGCTCGCGACCGCCAGGGTCGTGAGGGCGCCGAGCGCGACCGGTCTGCGTATCCGACGGCGGGTCTGCTGCATGCGTGTCGCCTTCGGCCAGTGGCAGCCGGCCGGATCCGGGCTGCTCTCCGTCCGTTCAGCCTGTGCCGGGTCGTGCGGCGTCGCTCGCCGGGTAGCCCGAACGTGGGTTCCCCGGATGACGGTGGCGGTGGCGGCGCGGAAGTGGTGCGGGTCACATCCGGCGGCGGAAATAACCGGGGACGGTCTCCCCGTTTGGACAGGTGTCACACCAACCGGGGAGAGGCTCCCCGGTTGCCCCGTTCGAGTGAGTCGCACTCCGCTCGACAGCCGCTCGACATCGCTCGACAGTCGCCTGAGAGGAAGAGCCGCCGTGTGCAGCACCGCTACCGACACCGCGGCGCGCCGTGTCCCCCGGCCGCGCGCCGACGCCCTGCGGAACCGGGAGCGGATCGTGACCGCGGCCCGCGAGATGTTCGTCGAGCAGGGGGCCGACGTGCCCCTCGACGAGATCGCCCGCCGGGCCGGGGTCGGCAACGCCACGCTCTACCGGCACTTCCCCGAACGGGCCGCCCTCGTGCACGAGGTCGTCGTCTCCGTCATGACGCGCGCCACGGAGCAGGCACGCGCGGCGGCCGCCGAGGAGAGCGACACCTTCGAGGCCGTACGCCGGTTCACGCACGCCGCGGCGGACGAGCGGGTCGGCGCGCTGTGTCCGATGCTCTCCGGCGCCTTCGACAAGGACCACCCCGAACTGCTCGCGGCCCGCGACCTGTTGGAGGAGGCCGTCCAGGGCCTGGTCCTGCGGGCGCAGGCGGCGGGCCGGCTCCGCGCCGACATCGCCGTCGGCGATCTGCTGGTCGCCGTCTCGCAGCTGACCCGGCCGCTGCCCGGCAGCGGCTGTCTGGACTTCGACCGGTTCGTCCACCGGCACCTGCAACTGTTCCTCGACGGCCTCCAGGCGCCCGCGCGCTCGGAGCTGCCCGGGGAGGCCGCGACCCTGGAGGACCTGCGGCGCCGCTGACGACGCGCCGCCACCCGGCCGACCCGACGACCACCGACACGATCCGCCCCGACCTGCCGCACGACTCCTTCGATCCGCCGCACTCCTGTTCCGACTTGCCGCACGACTCCTTCGATCCGCCGTACGCCTGTTCCGACTTGCCGCACGACTCCTTCGATCCGCCGTCCGACGTGTTCGATCCGCCACGACCCGCAGACTGACGCACACCCACTTACGTCCGTTCTTATCGCTTTCGCACCACTAGGTGGCTACCCCCATGTCAAAAACGCCCGACACCCACTCCGGCCTCCCCGATCCCAGCCGCTGGAGAGCACTGATCTTCATAGCCCTGGCGCAGCTGATGGTCGTGCTCGACGCGACGATCGTGAACATCGCCCTGCCGTCCGCCCAGCAGGACCTGGGGATCTCCGACGGCAACCGGCAGTGGGTCATCACCGCCTACGCCCTGGCCTTCGGCGGGCTGCTGCTGTTCGGCGGCCGCATCGCCGACCTGTGGGGCCGCAAGCGGACCTTCGTCGTCGGTCTGCTCGGCTTCGCCGCCGCGTCCGCGCTGGGCGGTGCGGCCACCGGTGAGGCGATGCTGCTCGGTTCGCGCGCCCTCCAGGGCGCGTTCGGCGCGCTGCTGGCGCCGGCCGCGCTGTCGCTGCTCGCCGTGATGTTCACCGACGGCCGTGAGCGGGCCAAGGCCTTCGGCATCTACGGTGCGATCGCCGGCGGCGGCGGCGCCGTCGGCCTGATCCTCGGCGGTTTCCTCACCGAGTACCTGGACTGGCGCTGGACCTTCTACGTCAACATCCCGTTCGCCGTGGTCGCCGCGGCCGGCGCGTACTTCGTGATCCGTGAGCCCGCGGGCGGCCGCAACCGCTCGCCGCTGGACATCCCCGGTGTGCTGCTGTCCACCCTCGGCCTGGTGGCGCTCGTCTACGGCTTCACGCGCGCCGAGTCCGACGGCTGGTCGGACGGCCTGACCATCACCATGTTCGCCGCCTCCGTGGTGCTGCTGGCCGCGTTCGTCGGTGTCGAGGCGGTCGTGAAGCACCCGCTGCTGCCGCTGCGCGTGATGACCGAGCGGAACCGGGGCGGTGTCTATCTGTCGCTGGGCCTCGCGATCATCGCGATGTTCGGGCTGTTCCTGTTCCTGACGTACTACCTGCAGATCGTGAAGGGGTACTCGCCGGTCAAGACCGGTTTCGCCTTCCTGCCGATGATCGTGGGCATGATCACCGGTTCCACCCAGATCGGCACCCGGCTGATGACCCGGGTCGCGCCCCGGCTGCTGATGGGCCCCGGCTTCCTGACCGCCGCCGTCGGCATGCTGCTGCTGACGCAGCTGGAGATCGGATCCTCGTACGCCGGTCTCATCCTGCCCGCGCAGCTGCTGCTGGGCCTCGGCATGGGTACGGCGTTCATGCCGGCGATGTCCCTGGCGACGCACGGCGTCGAGGCCCGGGACGCCGGTGTGGCCTCCGCGATGGTGAACACCTCGCAGCAGGTGGGCGGCGCCATCGGTACGGCGCTGCTCAACACGATCGCCGCGTCCGCGACCACCGCGTACGTCACCGCCAACGCGGCGGGCGCCACCTCGCCGCAGGCGCTGCGCCTGCTGGAGCTGGAGGCCATGGTCGAGGGCTACACGTCCGCGATCTGGTGGGCCGTCGGCATCCTCGCGGCCGCCGCGGCCATCGCCGTGACGCTCGTGAACACGGGCCGTCCGGGCGGTCCTTCGGCCGGTGCGGCCGGTTCGGGCTCCGGCTCGTCCGGCGCGGCCGACGGCGACGAGGTGCAGGTCCCCGTCATGGCGCACTGACCCGTCCCGCCGCCTCGACAGCCGCCTCGGCAGCGGTTTCGACGGCTGCCTCGCCAACGGCCTCGACAACCGGCCTCGACAACCGGCCTCGATAACCGGCATCGACAACCGGCCTCGATAACCGGCATCGACCACCGGCATCGACAACGGTCTCGGCCGGCGCCGGTCCGATCGGTCTGCCCTGGCTCCGCCGCTCAGCGGAGCCAGGGCAGATCCGCGTTCGGGTCGGCCGGTTCGAGGCCTTCGGCCATCACCCGCATGATCTCGCCGAGCTGCGCCACCTGCTCCCGGGTGAGCCGGTCGAAGAGGGCCTGCCGTACGGCGGCGACATGGCCGGGCGCGCTGCGCCGGAGGACTTCGTACCCCTCGTCGGTCAGGAAGGCGTTCTGGCCGCGTTTGTCGGACGGGCAGTCCTCGCGCCGTACCCAGCCGCTCTTCTCCAGCCGGGCGATGGCGTGGGACAGCCGGGAGCGGGTGATCTTCGCGCCCTTGGCCAGCTCGGTCATCCGCAGCCGGCGCCGGGGCGCCTGGGAGAGCTGGACCAGCAGTCCGTAATAGACGTGCGGCATCCCGGCGTCCCGCTGGAGCTGGCGGTCGAGGTGGTCCTCGAGGAGCGTGGTGGCATGCCGGTAGGCGCGCCAGACGCCCTGTTCCTCGTCGGTCAGCCAGCGCGGCTCGTCGCCGCCTCCGCCGTTGGATGCGGTGTTCATGCATCCACTGTACGACTCCTTGAAACTTTAACTAATGGGCGTTAGCGTGAGAGTGTTTGCTTGAAACTTCAAGTTGGCTTCTCTTGTAGGTTCGACTGGAGCGGGTCACGGGTCCGCGCCCCTCCGGCCGGCCGACCCGCGACGCAGCAGGAGGCGTCATGACCGTCAACGCCGGGCGGATGCCCGCCCTGTACCTGTCCCACGGCGCACCGCCGCTCGCCGACGACCCCGTATGGCCGGGCGAGCTCGCCGCCTGGTCCGCCGGGCTGCCGCGGCCGTCCGCGATCCTCATGGTCTCCGCCCACTGGGAGGAGGCCCCGCTCGCCCTCGGCGCGACCGAGCCCGTACCGCTGGTGTACGACTTCTGGGGCTTCCCCGAGCACTACTACCGCGTGCGCTACGACGCGCCCGGCGCACCCGCGCTCGCCGAGGCCGTCCGCAAGCTCCTGCGCGCCCCCGGAACGCCGGTGCAGGACATTCCGGACCGGGGGCTGGACCACGGGGCGTACGTGCCGCTCGTCGAGATGTACCCCGACGCGGACGTCCCCGTCCTGCAGATCTCGCTGCCCACGCTCGACCCGGGCCGGCTGATGGAGATCGGGCGCACGCTCGCCCCGCTGCGCGACGAGGGAGTCCTCATCGTCGGCAGCGGCTTCTTCACCCACAACCTGGCGGCGCTGCGGCACCGGGGGACGCCCGGTTGGTCGGCCGAGTTCGACGACTGGGGGCGGCGCGCGCTGGCCGACGCCGACGTGGACGCCCTGCTGGACTTCGAACGGAAGTCACCGGCCGGGCGGCTCGCCCACCCCCGTACCGAGCACTTCGCCCCGCTCTTCGTGACGCTGGGCGCGGCCGAGGACGAGCTCCGTACGGGCCGGAGCGTCATCGAGGGGTTCTGGATGGGGCTGGCGAAACGCTCCGTCCAGTTCGGCTGAGAGCACGAAACGGCCGGGGGCGGGCGGGGTCGGTGCCGGAGGCGGGGCGGAGGCGCGGCCGGGGGCTACGCGTCCCCGTCGCCGAGCCGCTTCTCGTACCAGGCGACGTCCCAGTACCGGCCGAACTTCCGGCCGACCTCCTCGAACGTGCCGGTGTGACGGAACCCGAACCGGGTGTGCAGCCGGACGGACGCCTCGTTCGGGAGGGCTATCCCCGCGTACACGCGGTGGACGTCCTCCTTGGCGAGGGCCTCGAACAGGCGCGTGTAGAGGAGGGCGCCGACCCCGCGGCCGACCGCGTCCGGAGCCAGGTACACGCTGGCCTCCACCGACGTCGCGTACGCCGCCTTGGGGCGGAACGGCCCGCTGGTCGCGTACCCCAGCACCCGGCCGCCCGGCCCGTGAGCAACCAGGAGGCGGTGCGGGCCGTCTTCAGGGTGGGAGAGCAGCCAGGGGCGCCGCTGTTCGGGTGTGAAGGGGGTCACGTCGAAGGTGATCGACGTCTCGCGTACGTAGTGGTTGTAGATCTCCGTGAGGGGCCGGAGATCCGCCTCCGTGCCCGCCCTGACCTGCGTATCCGTGTGATCGCGTGACATACGCCCCTCCCCGTTCGGCCGCACAGGGTCGCACAGGGTACTGCATGATCGCGGAAATCGATGGGCGGCATGGGAATTCTGTCCGGATTCCAGTCGTTGTTTCCGTCGGATGCAGGGCACCCGGAAGGGTGTCGCGACCTACTCAGTAAGGGAGCTCGCATGGCAACCCGTGCCGTCGCCCGTCGCCAGTCCGCCACGACCGGGACCGACCGGGCAAGCAGCGTTCGCGCCGTGGGCGGGGAGATCGCCGACCGCGACCTGGTCGGCATGTACCTCGACGAGATCGCGCGTACGCCCCTGCTCGACGCCGCCAAGGAGGTCGAGCTGTCCCAGACCATCGAGGCCGGTGTGTACGCCCGGCAGATCGTGGACGGCGAGGTGCAGACGGAGGCCGGCGGCGCGACCCGCGAGGAGCTGGAGCGCCTGGTCACCGAGGGCGAGCGGGCCAAGGACGTCTTCATCCGCTCGAACCTGCGCCTGGTCGTGGCGGTCGCCCGCCGCTACCCGCGCAGCGGCCTGCCCCTGCTCGACCTGATCCAGGAGGGCAACGCCGGGCTGGTGCGCGCGGTCGAGAAGTTCGACTACACCAAGGGCTTCAAGTTCTCGACGTACGCGACCTGGTGGATCCGTCAGGCCATCACGCGGTCCATCGCCGACCAGTCGCGCACGATCCGGCTCCCCGTCCACCTGGTCGAGGAGCTCGGCCGGATCCGCCGCGTCCAGCGCGAGTTCAACCGCGAGCACGGCCGCGACCCGGAGCCGGCGGAGGTCGCCGCCGAGCTCGACTCGACCCAGGAGCGGGTCATGGACGTCCTGGACTGGGCGCGCGACCCGGTCTCGCTCAACATGTCGGTGGACGACGCGGGCGAGACGCAGTTCGGCGACCTGCTGGAGGACACGTCGGCGGTGTCGCCCGAGCAGTCGGTGCTGACGCTGCTGCGCAGCGAGGAGCTGGACGACCTGATCGGCAAGCTCGACCAGCGGACCGCGTCCATCATCCGGATGCGGTACGGCATCGAGGACGGCCGCGAGCGCACGCTCACGGAGGTCGGCAAGCAGCACGGCCTGACCCGCGAGCGGATCCGCCAGATCGAGAAGCACGCGCTGCTGGAGCTGAAGCGCATGGCCCGCGACACGGGCTTCGACGCCGCGGCCTGAGCCCGCTCCACCCCATGGACCCACCGCCCTGCCCGGATCCCCCCGAAGGGGCGGGGCGGTGGCCCCCCTCCCGGCCCGTTACCGCGCCCCGCCGCCCCACCCGGCGAGGGCGCGGCGGCATGTCCGCCGCGCCCCCGTCTCACGCCGGGGGCGCGCCCGCGTCCCGCCCGCCCGCGTCAGGCCGGTGGCGCGGTCCCCCGGGGGGCACGCCCGTCACGCCGGTGGCGCGCCCGTGTCGGGCCGCTGGCCCGCGTCAGGCCGGTGGCGCGGTCCCCCGGGGGCACGCCCGTCACGCCGGTGGCGCGCCCGTGTCAGGCCGCTGGCCCGCCCGCCCGTGTCAAACGCTGGCCCGCCCGCCCGGGTCAGGCCGGTGGCGCGGTCGCCCGGGTCAGGCGGGCGCCCAGCTCCGTGACGTACGCGGCGAGGCCGGGCGGACCGTGCACCGTGAACTCGCGGTCCACCAGGGCGAGCCGCAGCGCCAGCCACTCCACCGAGTCCACCGACCGCGCCCGTATCCGGCAGGTGTCCTCGCCCGTGGCCACCGGCGCGAGATGCCCGGGCAGCCGCGCCGCGACGAACGACGCGGGCGCGGCGAACGTGACGTCGACGTCCTGCTCCGGCTGGAGGCGCTGCAGGGACTGGCCCAGCAGCTTCGCCGGGTCGCCCTCCGGCACCTCGCGCGGTGTGAAGCGGGCGCCCGTCGCGAACGGATCGCTCACCCGGTCCACGCGGAACGTGCGCCAGTCATCGCGCTCCAGGTCGTACGCGACCAGGTACCACCGCCACCCCGTCGACACCAGCCGGTACGGCTCGACCTGGCGCCGCGACTCGGTGCCGTCGCCCGCCCGGTAGCCGAAGCGGAGCCGCTCCCGCCCGGTGACGGCGGCCGCGAGCGCGGTCAGCGTCTGCGGCGCGACCGTGGCACCGTCGCCGCGCGTCAGCGGGATCGTCGCGTTCTGCAGGGTGGACACCCGGTGCCGCAGCCGGGACGGCAGCACCTGCTCCAGCTTCGCCAGCGCCCGTACGGCGGCCTCCTCGACCCCCTCGATGGCGTGGCCCGCCCCGGCGCGCAGGCCGACCGCGATGGCGACGGCCTCCTCGTCGTCCAGGAGCAGCGGCGGCATCGCCGCGCCCGCGACCAGCCGGTATCCGCCGACCGCGCCCATGCTCGCCTCGACCGGATAGCCGAGGTCGCGCAGCCGGTCGATATCGCGCCGGATCGTCCGGGCGCTCACGCCGAGACGTTCGGCGAGTTCGCTGCCCGGCCACTCGCGCGGTGTCTGGAGGAGGGACAGCAGATTCAGGAGTCGTGCCGGTGTGTCCGTCATGCACTCCAGGATGAGCGACATCTAGGACATGATCTGGCCTACATGCGGCCTAGTTTTCCGGCATGACCTCGCAGATCTCCACGCACGACATCCCTCCGGTGGCCGCCGGGGCCGACCGGCGCCGCTGGTTCGCGCTCGCCATCGTCATGACCGCCGCCTTCATGGACCTGGTCGACGTCACGATCGTCAACATCGCCATCCCCGCGATCCAGCGGGACCTGGGCGCGACCTTCGGCGCCATCCAGTGGATCACCGCCGGGTACGCGCTCGCGTTCGCCGCCGGACTGATCACGGGTGGCCGGCTCGGTGACATCCACGGCCGCAAGAAGGTGTTCCTCATCGGCATAGCCGGGTTCACCGTCGCCTCCGCCCTCTGCGGGTTCGCCTCCGGGCCCGACATGCTGGTCGCGGCGCGCATCCTGCAGGGCGCGATGGCGGCGCTGATGGTGCCGCAGGTGCTGTCGATCGTGCACGCCACCTTCCCCGCCCACGAGCGCGGCAAGGTCTTCGGCCTGTTCGGCGCGGTCATCGGCCTGGGCGCGGTCTCCGGGCCCCTGCTGGGCGCGCTGCTGAGCGAGTGGAACCTGTTCGGGCTCGGCTGGCGGCCGATCTTCCTCATCAACCTGCCGGTCGGCGTCGCGGCGCTGCTGCTCGGCCGGGCGTTCATCACCGAGTCCCGGGCCCCCAAGGCGCTCCGTCTGGACCTGCCGGGCGTGGTCGTCGCGATCGCGGCGATGCTGCTGCTGATGTACCCGCTGACGCGCGGCGCTGAGCTGGACTGGCCGGTCTGGTGCTTCGTGATGATGGCGGCGAGCGTGCCGGTGTTCGCGGGTTTCGTCGCGTACGAGAAGCGCAAGGCGCGCCGCGACGGCTCGCCGCTCGTGGAGCTGTCCCTGTTCCGGGTGAAGAGCTTCGCGGCGGGCGCGGCGGTCCAGCTGGCCTTCGGGATCGGTCTCGGGATCTTCTTCCTGGTCTGGACGCTGTACATGCAGATCGGGCTGGGCTGGAGCGCGCTGCACGCGGGTCTGACCGGGGTGCCGTTCTCGATCGCCGTGTCGGTCGCCGCCGGGATCTCCGTGCAGAAGCTGGTGCCGCGCTTCGGGCGGAAGGTGCTCCAGGCGGGCGCGCTGATCATGATCGCGGGTATCGGGCTGTACCTGTGGGAGGCCGACCGCTACGGCATGGGCATCCACTCCTGGCAGATGGCGCTGCCGCTGGTGGTGATGGGCGCGGGCATGGGCCTGATCGTCGCGCCGCTGACGAACGCGGTGCTGTCGGAGGTGCCGCGCGAGCACTCCGGTTCGGCGTCCGGGCTGATCAACTCCGTGATGCAGCTGGGCAACGCGCTCGGGCTCGGCCTGGTGTCGGTGGTGTTCGTGCCGACGGGGCTCGGGCTCGCCGTCGCGGAGGCGTTCACGGGCGCGCTGGGCTGGGTGGCCGCGGTGCTGGGCGTGGTGTTCCTGCTGATGTTCGCGCTGCCCGCGAAGCCGAAGCAGCATGTGGAGGCGGCCGTCGACGAGGAGCCGGCGCCGGCCGCCGAGCCCGCACTCACACACCGCTGACCAGCGGGGATACGGCAGACCGACGCCCGGCCGGGGACCATCCCCGGCCGGGCGTCGGCGCTGTGCTGGAGGCGCTGTGCCGGAGGCGCTGTGCCGGAGGCGCTGTGCTGGAGGCGCTGTGCTGGACACCGGGCGCGAAGCCGACGGACCGCCGGCGCCCGAGTGTGCCTGTTTCATGCCCGGATCTGTTTACTTCCCGGAAATCGAGGCGTAGTCTGCCACCAGAACCACAGGTTCGGTCATGGAACGGATGTAAACGGACATGTACGCACCGGAACGCCAGCAGGAGATCCTCCGCCTCGCCCGCGAGGGCGGCCGGGTCGACGTGCTCTCCCTCGCGGAGGAGTTCCAGGTCACCGCCGAGACGATCCGGCGCGACCTCAAGTCGCTCGACCGGGCCGGCCTCGTCCGCCGTGTGCACGGCGGCGCCATCCCGGCGGGACGCCTCGACTTCGAACCGGACCTCGCCGAACGCGAGTCCACGGCGGCCGACGAGAAGGACCGCATCGCACGCGCCGCCCTCGCCGAACTGCCCGACGACGGCAGCGTCATCCTCGACGCCGGCTCCACCGTCGCCCGGCTCGCCGCCGCCCTGCCGCTGGACTGCCCGCTCACCGTCGTCACGCACGCCCTGCCCGCCGCCGCCCGGCTCGCCGACCACCCCGGCATCGCCCTCCACCTCGTCGGCGGACGCGTCCGGCACCGTACGCGCGCCGCCGTGGACGCCTGGGCCCTGCAGTCCTACGGACAGATCCGCGCCGACGTCGTCTTCCTCGGCACCAACGGCTTCTCCCTCGCCCACGGCCTGACCACCCCCGACCTCGCCGAGGCCGCCGTCAAGCGCGCCACCGTCGCCGCAGCCCGGCGCGTCGTCCTGCTCGCCGATTCCGCCAAGCACGGCGAGGACCACTTCGCCCGGTTCGGCGACCTGACCGACGTCGACCTGCTCATCACCGACAGCGGACTCAGCCCCGAGCACGCCGCGGCCATCGAGGCCGCAGGAACGGAAGTCGTACGCGCATGATCCTCACCGTCACCCCCAACCCCTCCCTGGACCGCACGTACGAGGTGCCGGGCCTGGAGCGCGGCGAGGTGCTGCGCGCCACCGGCGAACGCGTGGACCCGGGCGGCAAGGGCGTCAACGTCTCCCGGGCCGTCGCCGCCGCCGGGCGCCACACCATCGCCGTCGTCCCCCTCGGCGGCGCCCCCGGCGCCCTCGTCGCGGAACTCCTCGCCGCCCAGGACATCGAGGTCGCCCCCGTACCCGTCACCGGCCACACCCGGTCCAACATCGCGATCGCCGAACCCGACGGCACCCTCACCAAGATCAACGCCCCGGGTCCGAAGCTGACCCCCCGCGAGGCCGAGGCCATCCTGCAGACCGTCGGCGCCTACTCGCCCGCCGCCGACTGGATCGCCTGCTGCGGCAGCCTCCCGCCCGGCCTGACCCCCGCCTGGTACGCCGACCTCGTCACCCGCGCCCACGGCCACGGCTCCCGGATCGCGCTGGACACCTCAGGACCGTCCCTGCTGTTCGCGCTGCGCGCCCGGCCCGACGTGGTCAAACCCAACGTGGAGGAGCTCGCCGAAGCCGTCGGCCGCCCCCTGGCCACCATCGGCGACGCCGTCAAGGCGGCCGAGGAACTGCGCGCGGCCGGCGCCGGCACCGTACTCGCCAGCCTCGGCGCGGACGGCCAGCTCCTCGTCTCCGGCACCGGCGTCCTCTACGGCAACGCCACCGTCTCCGCCGTACGCAGCAACGTGGGCGCCGGAGACGCCTCCCTCGCGGGCTTCCTCGCCGCGGGCGGCGAGGGCCCCGACGCCCTCGCGGCGGCCGTCGCGCACGGCGCGGCCGCCGTCCGACTGCCCGGCAGCGAGATGCCGACGCCCGCCGACCTGGACCCGGCGGCGGTCACCGTGACCGCCGACGTACCCCTCGACCGAGCACTCACCGAGTGACGAGCACAGAGGAACCCGCGATGAGCGACATGATCACCGCGGACCTGGTCGATCTCGACCTGGCCGCACACACCAAGGACGAAGCGGCTCGTTCGCTCGCCGAACGCATGGTCGCGCAGGGGCGCGTCACCGACCTCGACGGCTTCCTCGCCGACGTGGCCGCGCGCGAAGCCCAGATGCCGACCGGCCTCGACGGCGGCATCGGCATCCCGCACTGCCGCAGCGCCCATGTCACCGAACCCACCCTGGCCTTCGGCCGGTCGGCCCGGGGCATCGACTTCGGCGCACCCGACGGCCCCGCCGACCTGGTCTTCCTGATCGCCGCCCCCGCGGGCGCCGACGACGCGCACCTGACGATCCTGTCGTCGCTGGCGCGCCGCCTCATGGACGACGCGTTCACGACGGCGCTCCGCTCGACGGCGTCCGCCTCCCGGGCGGCGGCGCTGATCCGGGGCGAGGACACACCGGAGCCGGAGCCGGAACCCCTGGCTCAGGCCGGGGCGTCCGGGGCCTCCGGGGCCGACGCGGGCCCGTTCCGGATCGTCGCCGTCACCTCCTGCCCCACCGGCATCGCCCACACCTACATGGCGGCCGAGTCGCTGGAGCGGGCCGGCCAGGAAGCCGGGATCGAGGTCACCGTCGAGACCCAGGGCTCCGCCGGGTTCACCCGGCTCGACCCGGCCCTCATCGCCGCCGCCGACGCCGTGATCTTCGCCCATGACGTGCCCGTACGCGAGAAGGAACGCTTCGCCGGGAAGCCGACCGTCGACGTCGGCGTCAAGGCCGGTATCAACCGCGCCCCCGCCCTCATCGCCGAGGTCCGCGCCAGAGCCGCCCGCGGCGAGACGACCGCCGCCCCCGCCGCCGGCGCCACCCCGGTCGACGCGGCCGGCGAACCCGGCGAGGGCTACGGCACCAAGCTGCGCAAGTGGCTCATGAGCGGCGTCAGCTACATGGTGCCGTTCGTCGCCGCAGGCGGCCTCCTCATCGCCCTCGGCTTCGCCATCGGCGGCTACGACATCAACGAAGCCCCGTCCGTCGCCGAACACTTCGCCTGGGGACAGGTCGACAGCTGGGCCGCGCTCCTCTTCCAGATCGGCGCCCTCGCCTTCGGCTTCCTCGTCCCCGTCCTCGCCGGCTACATCGCCTACGGCATGGCCGACCGGCCAGGACTCGTCCCCGGCTTCGTCGGCGGCGCCGTCGCCCTCACCATCAACGCCGGATTCCTCGGCGGCCTCGCCGCCGGTCTCATCGCCGGCGCCGTCGTCATGGCCATCCAGCGGCTCAGAGTGCCCGCCGCACTACGGGGCATCATGCCCGTGGTCGTCATCCCGCTCGTCGCCTCGGCCGTCACCGGCTTCCTGATGTTCCTCGTCATCGGCAAGCCCATCGCCTCCCTCCAGAAGGCGCTCACCGACTGGCTGTCCGGCCTCTCCGGCGCCAACGCCATCGTCCTCGGCGTCATCCTCGGCCTGATGATGTGCTTCGACCTCGGCGGACCGCTCAACAAGGTCGCCTACACCTTCGCGATCGGCGGCCTCGCCAACCCCAACGAGGGCTCACTGAAGGTCATGGCCGCCGTGATGGCCGCCGGAATGGTCCCACCGCTCGCGATGGCCCTCGCCACCGCCGTACGCGGCAAGCTGTTCACCAAGGCCGAACGCGAGAACGGCAAGGCCGCCTGGGTGCTCGGCGCCTCCTTCATCTCCGAGGGCGCCATCCCCTTCGCCGCCGCCGACCCGCTGCGCGTCATCCCGTCCGTGATGGCGGGCGGCGCCGTCACCGGCGCCCTGTCGATGGCCTTCGAATGCACCCTGCGAGCCCCGCACGGCGGCGTCTTCGTCGTCCCGCTGATCGGCAACCCGCTGCTCTACCTGGTCGCCATCCTCGCCGGAACCGTCGTCAGCACCACCCTGGTGCTCCTCCTCAAGGGCGCCCGCAAGGCCCCCGTCCCCGGCGCCGACAACGGCACCGCCGAACCGGGCAAGGACGCCGACCGGCCGGTCGCCGTCGTCGCCTGATCCCACCGGCCGGCGCCGGGCCACCGCCGGCGGCCCCTCGGGGGCCCGGCGCCACCAGCAGGACGTCAGCGCACCCGCGCGCGGAGCTCCATCGCCGCGCGTGCGGTGCGCTCGTCGTCGTACACCTCGCACATGTGCCGGCCGTCCGGCGTCGCCGTGTGCTCCACCTCCCACACACTGACCTCGTCCCCGTCCAGCAGCAGGAACGCGTGCTCGTACAGCGTGAACCCGGCGTCCTTCCCCGCCACCCGGCACTGCCGCCCGAACACCTGCCGGATGTGATGCGCGAACGCCGCCCGCAACCGCGCCGCGACCGCCTCGCCCGGCCGGTCCGCGTTCTCCGCACGGCGCAGCACCCGCCGCGCGTGATCCGCCGAATCGTCCGGCACATACCGCCGCGGCGGCGGCTCCACCGGACGGGCCAGCAGGGCGCTGAGCAGCTCCAGATCCGCGTCCAGATCATCCGTCAGCGGATCGGGGAACCCGGCCCCCAGCTCCACCGACGGGTCGGCCCCGGAATCCGCCACCAGCCGTGCCGCCGCCAGCCGCAGATCCGCCTCGTCCGCGTACACCTCGTGCTGCTCACCACCGGCCCGGCCGGAGCCGTGCACCAGCTCCCACAGCGTCACCGCGGTCCCGTCCGCCAGCAGATACGTATGGCGGTACGTCGCCCGGTGCAGCGCGGCACTGTGGTGCGACGCGTGCAGGGAACTCGCGTGCGCCAGAGCCGTGCCCAGCCGCTCCACCACGGAGTCGGGCAGCTCGAAGGAGTTCAGCGCACGGCCCAGGAGCCGCTCCAGGTGCGTCTCGGTCGGCTCGTACAGGCCGTCAGGATCGTTCGCATCGTTCAAGAGGGTCTCCAGGCCGTCGCCGCGTGTCACTCGATGCTTGCTCAAGGTAGTGCCTGGGTCTGACAACGCGTCCGGCTTCTGCGAAACGAAGGGCGCACAGAAGGAGTTCCCGTGCGCCCCCCGTCAACACCTCGGCGGGCGTGCTCATTCGGCGGCGCGCGCCCCGTACAGGTCGCGGTACGAGGGGAAGTCGCCACCAGGCCCCTCCACCGACCGCGCGGCCAGCACGGCACGGACGATAGCCCTGGTCACCACGGTCGCACCGGCCGCCAGCACCCCGTTGAGCGCCAACGGGTCCGCCGGGTCGCCCAGGGGGCGCGCGCCGGTGGCGAGCGCGAACACGGTGTCGCCGTCGTTGAGCAGGTGCACCGGCCGCACGGCGCGCGCGATACCGTCGTGCGCCGTCCCCGCGAGCTTCTGCGCCTGCGCCCGGGTCAGCTCCGCGTCCGTCCCGACGACCGCGAGCGTCGTGTTCATCGGCGGCACACCGCTGCGCGCCCGCGCCTCCGCCAGCCGCCGCACCGCCGCCGCGTGCACCTCCGGATCCGGATACCGAACCCGGCCGGCCCCATCAGCGCCCCCGCCACCCTCGCCGCCTCCGCGTCCCCCGCGACCGGCCGCGCCCCCGCCCCCACCGGCGTCCCCGCCCCCACCGGCGTCCCCGTACGCCCCGAACAACACACCCGTCACCGGATCCACCGCCTCACCCACCGCGTTGGCCACCACCAGCGCCGCCACCGTCACCCCCGACGGCAACACCACGCCCGCCGTACCGACACCCCCCTTCAGCCCGCCGATCACCGCCCCCGTACCGGCACCCACATCCCCGCACTCCACCGGACCGCCCGGCTCCGCCGCGGCCGCCGCCTCCACCGCCGCCCGCCCCGTCGACGCGTCGGGCCGGGCCCTCCAGTCACCACCACGCCCCAGGTCGAACACGCACGCCGCCGGCACCACCGGAACCACCTGCGACGGATCCGGCCCCACCCGCACCCCCCTGCCCCGCTCCTCCAGCCACGCCATCACACCGCCCGCCGCGTCCAGCCCGTACGCGCTGCCACCCGTCAGCACCACCGCCTCGACACGCTGCACCAGGTTCCTCGGATCCAGCGCGTCCGTCTCGCGCGTACCCGGGCCACCGCCCCGCACGTCCACCGCCGCGACCGCCCCGCCCTCAGGCGCCAGAACGACCGTCGTCCCGCTGAGCGCGCCGTCACCCGGCACCCGGGCGTGACCGACCCGCAGACCGGCCACATCCGTCAACCCGCCCGTCAACGCGCCCGCCGATCCGCTGACGAACCCGCCCGTACACCCGCCCGCGCACGCCCCCGTACACCCGCCCGCGCACCCATCCGTGCACCCGTCCGTGAACCAAGCGTCATGGGAAGCCATGCCCCCTGCGTACCACGGCCCTCACGCGGCGGACATCCGCGCCGTCAACGTGACACCCGCCGCCACCGCCAGCACAGCCACCCCACCAGCCGCCGGCACCGCCCACGGTCCCGCGAAGGTGCACGCCAAAGACTAGGCCCCCGATGCCTGCCCCTCACTGGGCTGGTCATCGGGGGCCTTGCGTGTTCCCGGCAACCGCCTTGAAATAGAGGCGGGGAATCCGCCGGCATCTGGGGCTTGCTCAGCGGGAATCCTTGCGGCACAAGGGGTTCAAGCCCCTTCGATTCCTAGGCTGGTAGCAGGTTCGAGGGCGTCACCAGCCGTGCCCGTTCATAAAGATCCCGCGCTGTGGGGTTCTTCATGAAGGGGCGAATTCGGCTGTGCATGGTCTTGATGCGGTCATCCGCCCGGCCGGAGTGCAGACTCGGGTAGTCGTCCAACGCGAGCGTCCACGTCTGGCACGCTGCCTCAAGGTGGCCTAGGTCAAGCTGCCTTTCGGCAAGAGTGCAGCGATGCCGGACGCGGGCCCGCCGATACACGCTGTGGCGAATCTTGTCTGACTGCTGCATTGCTGCGATCGATCCAGCGATGTCGCCCAATTCGAAACGCACTTGGCTCGTGTGGTAGAGCAGCGAGGAAGGGTCGTACGACCCGAAGGCCTTGGGCTGGGACTCGGCCTTTTCCATGGCCACTTCGGCTTCCTTGAGATACGCCTGTGCGGCAACTCGGTCACCAGTCTGCGCTGCCGCATGGGCTTGCTGTCCGGCGAGGAAAGCACGCATTCGCGGACCTGCTTTGGGCGAAGCGGCAGCGGCAGCATCCGCAAGCCTCATCGCTTCCACGCCGTGCCCCAAATCGACGGCTTGAACGCTCATGCCCCGCAGTGTGGTGCAGAACGTGAGGTGATCCTCGGAAGCCCCGGCAAGCTCAAGCGCCTTGAGGTAGTAGCGCTGGGCCAATCCGTGCAGCCCCTCATCTACCGCCATGTAGCCCGTGAGGTAGCAGAGATCCGAAACGGCGCCCATCATTGCTTTGCGCACGTTGTCGGGTGCCTCTGCCCGCAGGTACGGGGCGGCTGTGTTCACTAGGAATGCCGCAGCCATAGGGCGGGCCGTTCGACCGCCGAACTGGTCGTCAAGGGCAGAGATCCGTTCGGTCATGGCAGCAACGGTCTGAACGTCCGCCATTCCTATGCGCTGAACGTGGCCCTTCTGAAAGGCTTCCATGCGGCCGATGGCATCGGGCCAGTTCGGAATTGTCAGCGCGACGGAGAACAGGCCGACCCCGAGAACGCTCCGACGGGATGGGTCCATGCCTTGCCTCCCCAGATCCAACAACCCTTCCACCGTACTGGGCCGGCTTGCTGATCTCCGGGAGCCGGGGGGAATCCCGCCTCGCTGGCAGTGACGGGGCGGCGCAACCTGCGGGCGAGGGCTTCCAAGATCAGCGGGCGTACGTCCTCTTTCGGCTTGTGTCCCTTGAGCCACTGATGCACCGATGGCTCTCGGTATCGAAGGGGCGTCCTGCTCTCCGTTCCTAGCTTGTTGATCTCCTGCGCGAACTGACGCAGCGTCCAGCCGGTTTCCCGGTACAGGCGCTCTAGCCCCTCGTTCGGTTCCGGTGTAGCCACTGGCCCTCAACTCTCCGCGCTGTGAAGCCGCTTAAAGCTCTTAAGTCCTGCCGCTGTCGCAACGGTACCGCTCTGCTGTGGTTACGCGGTTGCCTTCTGTGAGCAGCCGGACGAGCACGAGAGGTGCAGCCATGAGCAGCCCTGAGAGCGCACGTGAGCACCCCCGACAGTGGGAGGCGGGGGAAACGGCGCTGGACGTCTCCAAGGGGCGCGTGGGGCGCGTCATGGGCCATGTGGGCCCGCGCTACCAACTCCGCCCGCTGAACGGTGGACGGGAGTGGGAGGTGGACCCGGAGAACCTGAGGGAGGCATACCAGTCCGATGCCCTCAGCGCCGCTGTGGTCACCGCCAACACCGGTTTAGTGCGCATCCTCGCGGAGCGGGAGGCCCGGGAGTGGGAGGCCGCCATAAGGCGGGCAGCCCCTGTCCTCGTTCGGCACGTTGCGGAACAGCTCATCCAACACAAGGAGGCACAGCCATGACGGCAACCGTGAACGACCTTCAGACCGGCCGCGCGCTGGTCGACAGGGCCCTGTTCGACAGCATCGCGGAATTCACCGTGGTGCACTTCGGGTACGACCAGGAGAAGGCGGAGCGCGCGACCGATCAGGCCATCGCTTTCCTCGCCACGGTCGGTACGGCCACGGTGAAGATGGTTCCGAGCGACGACGTCGACGGCGCGCTTCACTCGTTCATCCTGCACACCGCCGACTACCGCGAGTTCTGCGAGAAGTACGCGGGCCGGTTCCTGGAGCACAACCCGCGCCCGGATGGCGGGGGCAGGGTCCCGGAGGAGGTACAGGCGACCGCGCACGCGATCAAGGCCGGTGGGTTCGTGGTCATGGATGACCTGTGGACCGTGAACGGCGAGAATGCCGCGCAGTGTGACTCCGACTGCGGGCGGGACTACCGGGCGGTCTGACAACCGGCCCGACCACAACAGGGCAAGGGGTCGGTCCTCAACTGTGAGGGCTGGCCCCGCTGTTAGAGGGTACAGAATGATCTTTGAAGGGCCGTACGATCCGCCGCCCGGTGCGCTGCAATTGCTGAATCCGGGACCGGCCGAACTGGTGCTCAACCGGCGCGGTTCGTCCGTGTGGAAGGTGAAGACGGAGGCCGGTCCGTACGCGGTGAAAGTCGGCTACCCGAGTCGGACGCACGCATGGACCGCGCTGGCTCCTGCTCGTGAAGCGGCCGTACTGCGCCAGCTCACCCGTGAACGGATTTTCAGCGGGGAATGGGAGCATGGGACGTGGGGTGCTCAACCGTGGCGACGCGGGGACAGCCTCTATGACCGGTGGGCACCCTGCCGGATCGGGAAGGCTGAACCGGACGTCGGAGAGGCGCTTTCGTGCGCCGTGGCCCTGTCGGCATTGCACGGCATGGGATGGGTGCACGGGGACGTTCAGCCCGCGCACTTCCTCTTGGGTGAGTCGGGCGGTGCGTTCCTGATCGATCTTGCGCTGTCCAGTGGGGGCCGGATCCCCCGTGCCTACGACTTTCCGTACCGGGGCTGTCTCGTGCACTACGAAGCGCCGGAGATCTCGGCCAGCGTGGTGGATTCGGGGACGGCGACGCCGACGCAGGAAGCCGACGTGTACGCGCTGGGGGCTGCCCTGTTCATCAGCGCGACGGGATGGCGGCATGTGGCCTACCCCGATGACGCTTCCCGAGAAGAGCAGCGTGGGGCCATCGTGGCGGGCCCTCACCGCACTGTGGACATGCCCGGCGTGCTTGGGCGTCTCATCCCTCACATGCTCAGTCGTTCGCCCGCTGATCGGCCTACCAGCGCCGAGGTCTGCGAGAGGCTGAGCGCGGCCCTGTAGGCCCCCTGGACGGCCCCGTCTGTGCGCTTCCCCCGGGGCGCATGGGCGGGGCCTTCGCTGTTCGTCTGCGCTGGCCAAAGGCCCCGCGCTGAGGTGCTGTTGCGTTGGTTCACGCCCACCAGATGGCGAAGAACACCATCGCGTAGTCCAGGATCCCCTCCCCGGCGTGCCCCTCGGCGACGGCGTGCACCCACTGCGCGCCCGCCTGCGCCACCGCGACGACGAAGCAGAGGTCGAAGAAGAGCTCCAGAGGTGTGGCGCCGCGGTGGACCTCGTCGCGGTCGCGCGACACCAGAGGCCGTACGGGCGGCGGCGCGGACCCCGCGCCGGGTGTCGAAGTCATGCCTCCCAGGACACCAGAACGCCCCGCCGGGTACGCCGAGACGCGCCAGCCCCCCGCCCGACCGGCGGGCGCTGCCCGTGGCCCCGCCCGGCCTGTCCCGTGGCCCCGCCCGGCCGGTCACCCGTCACCCCGACCGGTCGGTCGCCCGTGGCCCCGACCGGACCCCGGTGGGAGCCGACAGGCACCGACCCTCGGGACCATGGGCCCGTACCGGGTGACGACCATCGGCTCTGCCCCGCCCCCGCCCCGGCCACCAGCCTGGACGGGCAAGGACCCGCAGCCTCGAACCACCAGGATGAGCCATGAGTTCCGTCCTCCAGGACGCCGTACCGACGCCCCCGGGCAGACCAGAGCCACCCACCCCCGACCCAGACCAGTACCGCCCCGGCCGACGGATCACCCACTGGGAGCCGGAGAACGACAACTTCTGGAAGACCACCGGCAAGCGGGTCGCCACTCGCAACCTGTGGATCGCCGTGCCCGCCCTGCTCGTGGCCTTCGTGGTCTGGCAGGTGTGGAGCGTCACCGCCACGAACCTCAAGGACGTCGGCTTCTCCTACAGCACGTCCCAGCTGTTCTGGCTGACCGCCGTCCCTGGCCTCACCGGCGGCACCGCCCGGATCTTCTACACGTTCCTCGGCCCCATGGTCGGGCAGCGCCGCTTCACCGCCCTGTCCACGGTGGTGCTGATCGTCCCCCTGATCTGGCTCGGCATCGCCGTCCAGAACCCCGACACCCCGTACGGGGTGATGGTCGCCATCGCCGCACTCTGCGGCATCGGCGGCGCCAACTTCGCCTCCTCCCTCGCGAACATCGGCTTCTTCTTCCCGAAGCGCGAGAAGGGCAACGCCGCCGGCATCAACGGCGGCCTCGGCAACCTCGGTGTCTCCGTCGTCCAGCTGGTCACACCGATCGTGATCACCAGCTCCGTGCTCGCCGTCGGCTCGGCGCAGCACAAGGCGGACGGCACACCGGTCCACCTCCAGAACGCCGCGTTCCTGTGGATCCCGGTGATCATCACGCTGGCGCTGGTGGCCTGGTTCGGCCAGAACGACCTGAAGGTCGCGGCCACCCCGTTCGCCAAGCAGAAGGTCATCTTCCGGCGTAAGCACACCTGGCTGATGACCTGGCTCTACATCGGAACCTTCGGCTCCTTCATCGGCTTCGCCGCCGCCCTGCCGATGCTGATCAAGACCACGTTCCCGGACTACTCGGTCGCCACGTACGCCTGGATGGGCCCGGCCGTCGGCGCACTCTCCCGGTGGGCCGGCGGCTGGATCGCCGACAAGCTGGGCGGCGCCCGCGTCACCATCCTGTCCTTCACGGGCATGGCGATCGCCATCGTCGGAGTGATCAACTTCCTCCCCGGCGGCGCGGAGGGCGCCGACGGCAGCTTCTACGGCTTCTTCTTCTGCTTCCTCACCGCGTTCCTCTTCTCCGGCATCGGCAACGGATCGACGTTCCGCCAGATACCGGTGATCTTCCGCGGCACCCACCTCAAGAGCCTGGAGGAGGGCACGCCCGAGTACGCGGCGGCACTCAAGCAGGCCGAGATGGAGTCCGGAGCCGTCACCGGATTCACCTCCGCGATCGCGGCGTACGGCTTCTTCTTCATCCCGGCCCTCTTCGGATCGATCGCGGTGACCAGCGCCATGTGGGGCTTCGTCGCCTTCTACGTCGGATGCGTCGTCGTGACGTGGTGGTACTACGCCCGCAAGGGCGCGGAGGCGCCCAGCTGACCCCTGGCCGCCGGCTGACCCCTGGCCGCCGGCCGGCCACCGCCCGCCCGAGAGCCGTCGACAGCCTCCCGTACCGACATCGTGAAGTAGTTCACAAAGCCGACCGAGGACGGAAGGCAACGCAAAAGCCCAGGTCAGGAAGGTCCTGCTGGAGGTGTCACCACCTCCGCAGGACCTTCGGGCCGTAAACGAGGACCAACGCTCAGCCCCCGCGCGCCCTCACCGCAGTGCAATGGAAGAGAAGCGATCGACGCCATGAACGATCGACGCCGATGAACCACCGAAGCGACTGAGGAAGGCGCGGGCGATGACTGCACCTGCGGAAGCAACCGTGAACGGCGGGCCCTGGGAAGGATTCAAGGGCGGGCTGTGGCGCGACGCCATCGACGTCCGCGACTTCATCCAGCAGAACTACACCCCGTACGAAGGCGACCACTCCTTCCTCACCGGCCCCACCGAGCGCACCACCGCCGTCTGGAAGGCACTGACGGACAAGTTCCCGGAGGAACGGGCCAAGGGCGTGTACGACATCGCCCACGACATCCCCGCCTCCATCACCGCGCACGCGCCCGGCTGGATCGACCGCGACAGGGAACTCATCGTCGGTCTCCAGACCGACGCCCCGCTCAAGCGCGCGATCATGCCCTACGGCGGGTGGCGCATGGTCGCCGGCGCACTCCAGACGTACGGCTACCCGGTCTCCCCGGAACTCGAGAAGATCTTCACCGAGTACCGCAAGACCCACAACGCGGGCGTCTTCGACGCCTACACCCCCGAGATCCGCGCCGCCCGCAAGGCAGGCATCGTCACCGGACTCCCCGACGCCTACGGCCGCGGCCGCATCATCGGCGACTACCGCCGCGTCCCCCTCTACGGCGTCGACCGGCTCATCCAGGCCAAGCGGGACGAGAAGGAGGAGCTCAACGCCCTCCCGGCCGGCGGCCGCTCCCTGGAGGAGACCATCCGGCTGCGCGAGGAACTCGCCGAACAGATCAACGCGCTCGGCGAACTCAAGCGGATGGCCGCCTCCTACGGGCACGACATCTCCGGCCCCGCCACCACCGGCCGCGAAGCCGTCCAGTGGCTGTACTTCGCCTACCTGGCCGCCGTGAAGGAGCAGAACGGCGCCGCCATGTCCCTCGGCCGGACCTCCACGTTCCTCGACGTGTACCTGCAGCGCGACATCGAAGCCGGACGGCTCACCGAAGAGCAGGCCCAGGAACTCGTCGACGACTTCATCATCAAGCTCCGCATCGTCCGCTTCCTGCGGACCCCCGAATACGACGAGCTCTTCTCCGGCGACCCGACCTGGGTCACCGAATCCATCGGCGGCATCGGCGAGGACGGCCGCCCCCTCGTCACCAAGACGTCCTTCCGCTACCTCCAGACCCTCTACAACCTCGGCCCGGCCCCCGAGCCGAACATGACGGTCTTCTGGTCGCCGCGCCTCCCGCAGGGCTTCAAGGAGTTCTGCGCGAAGGTCTCCATCGACACCTCGTCCGTGCAGTACGAGTCGGACGAGCTGATGCGGCCCCGCTTCGGCGACGACACCGCCATCGCCTGCTGCGTCTCCGCGATGCCCGTCGGCAAGCAGATGCAGTTCTTCGGCGCCCGCGTCAACCTCGCCAAGACCCTCCTGTACGCCGTCAACGGCGGCCGCGACGAGAAGTCCGGCGAGCAGGTCGGACCCGAGACCGGCGCGATCACCTCCGACGTACTCGACTACGAGGAGGTGATGGCCAAGTTCGACCAGCAGATGGAGTGGCTCGCCGAGGTCTACGTCCACGCGCTGAACGTCATCCACTACATGCACGACAAGTACGCGTACGAACGCCTGGAGATGGCCCTCCACGACCGTGACGTCCGCCGCACCATGGCCTGCGGCATCGCCGGCCTGTCGGTCGCCGCGGACTCCCTCGCCGCCATCAAGTACGCGAAGGTCACCGCGCACCGCGACGACACGGGCCTCGCCACCGACTACACCATCGAGGGCGACTACCCGGCCTACGGCAACAACGACGAACGCGTCGACGCCCTCGCCGTCCAACTCGTCCGCTCGTTCATGCGGAAGGTCCGGAAGCACGAGACCTACCGGAACGCCGAGCACACCCAGTCCGTGCTGACCATCACGTCCAACGTCGTGTACGGCAAGAAGACCGGCAACACCCCCGACGGCCGCCGCGCCGGCGAACCGTTCTCCCCGGGCGCCAACCCCATGAACGGCCGGGACACCCACGGCTACGTCGCCTCGGCCCTGTCGGTCGCCAAGCTGCCCTACGAGGACGCCGAGGACGGCATCTCCCTCACCAACACCGTCACCCCCGACGGCCTGGGCCGCACCCCGGAGGAGCGGATCCGCAACCTCGCGGGCGTCCTCGACGGCTACATGACGGTCGACGGCTTCCACATGAACGTCAACGTCCTCAACCGGGACACGCTGCTCGACGCCATGGAACACCCGGAGAAGTACCCGCAGCTCACCATCCGGGTCTCCGGATACGCGGTCAACTTCGTACGGCTGACCAGGGAACAGCAACTGGACGTACTGAACCGCACGTTCCACGGCTCCCTGTAACCCGGGGACGGGGGAGGGGCCCCTCCCCTCCCCCCCACCCTCTGCCCCACCCCATCCCACCCACCCTCCACCCCGCTTTCCCGCAAGAGGAGGCCCTGCCATGGCCGTGCTCATCGGCTCGGACATCCCGGTCACACCGGCGGCAGCCGCGACCCACCGCCCGGCGGTCGGATCGGTGCACTCCTGGGACCTGTCCACCGGCGTGGACGGCCCCGGCACCCGGTTCGTCACCTTCCTCGCCGGCTGCCCGCTGGCCTGCCTGTACTGCCACAACCCGGACACGATGCAGATCCGCAACGGCCGCCGGGTGCACGCCGACGAGATCGTCGCCGAGGCCGCGAAGTACACGGCGTTCATCCGCGCCTCGGGTGGCGGCGCCACCATCAGCGGCGGCGAACCGCTGCTTCAACCGGTGTTCGCCGGTGAACTGTTCCACCGCTTCAAGCACGAACTGGGCCTGCACACCGCGCTCGACACCTCCGGTTTCCTCGGCGCCCGCGCCACCGACGCGCTGCTGCGGGACGTCGACCTCGTCCTCCTCGACATCAAGTCCTGGGACCGCGACACCTACCGCAAGGTCACCGGCCGCCCGCTGGAGCCCACCCTCGACTTCGCCCGTCGCCTCGCCGCCCTCGACAAGGACGTCCACGTCCGCTTCGTCCTGGTGCCGGGCCTGACCGACGACCCGGCGAACATCGACGGCGTCGCCGCGTTCGCCGCGACCCTCGGCAACGTCTCCCGCGTGGACGTGCTGCCCTTCCACAAGCTGGGCGAACCCAAGTGGGAGGCCCTCGGCAAGCCGTTCGTCCTCCACGACACCCCGTCCCCCACCCCGGAACAGGTCGCCGCCGCCCGCGAGATCTTCACCAGCCACGGCCTGCACGCGGTCTGAACCCGAGCACGGGTGGCGACGCCGCCGGATCCGGGGCCGGGCTGAGGCGAGCCGCCTTCCCTACTCCCACGCGCGGGGGAGGGCGGCCGCCTTCCCTCTCCCACGCGCGGGGGAGGGCGGCCGCCTTCCCTCTCCCACGCGCGGGGGAGGGAGCAGGAAGGGTGAGGGCCGTCGTCACACACGGGCGGCGGCCCCGGCTCAGGAGGTTCCCTCGCCCAGAGCGGTGCGCAGCCAGTCGAGCCCGCCCTGCCGGAGCAGCTCGTCGGCGATGCGCTGGGAGGTCTCCGTGACACGCCGCCCCGGCTGCTGCCGGTGTGCTTCGTGTGCTTCAGGGGGCCCGCCTTGGTCGCCGTCGCCGTGTTACTGGGCCCGTCGGCACGCGGCGTACGCTGGGGGTATGAGCACCGCCCCCACCCCCGGACCGCGCGCCGCGAAGCCCGGCCCGACGCCGCGGAAGAAGACGCCGGCCCTGAACTTCGACGATCCGCTGGACCAGCAGTCCGCGGACGATACGGACCGTGGGTGGGGCGAGCGGGCTCCGGACGGAGACAACTCCGACCTGGCGCGGTTCCTGGACGAGAAGCCGCCGCACCACCTGTGAGCCCTCGGGGTTACGGCGTCCTCGCGCCGGCGCTCGCCCCGGGGCCGCGCTGGTGGACGAGCGCGTCGCGGATCTCCTTGAGCACCTCCAGCTCCGTGACCTCCAGGGTCTCCTTCACCTCGTCGTCCAGCTTCTCCCGGGCGGCCTTCCTCGCCAGGTACTTCGCCATGGGCAGCACCATCAGGAAGTAGACGACGGCCGCGGTGATCAGGAATGACAGGGTCGCACTGAGCACCGAGCCCCACAGGATGGCGACGCCGGTCGTGACCTCCCCGTTCTCCACCACGCAGGGCGCCTTGAGACAGAACTGGTAGCTGTCCAGGTTCTTGGTGCCGAACGCGCCGATGATCGGACTGATGACTCCCTTCACCACGGAGTTGACGATGTTGGTGAACGCGGCGCCGATCACGACCGCGACCGCCAGATCGACCACGTTCCCGCGCATCAGGAAGGCCTTGAAGCCCTCCAGCAAGCTCGCCCTGTTCTCCTGGCTCACCGCGGTGCCTTTCGTCGCATGTGCAGTTGGCGCAGCCATTACGCCGTGCCTGGCGCATAAGCGTCCAATCGGTACACACGGACCGGTTACTCGACTGCGCGTGCGTGCGAGTGCGGATCAGCACAATGTCACCGCCAGCCGCGCTGTGACACCCGCGCCGGCGAGCTCGGCTGCCTGCGCGCGTGGCAGGGACAGCACCACGAGCGCACCGCCTCCGTCGGCGGCCACCTCGTCGGGGCGGGGAACCTGGGCCACCCGGGCCCCGGTCGCCACCACACGCGGGCCGTCCCCGCCTCCGCCACCGCCCGGACCGGAACCGAGGGGCGCACCGGGCGCGGCGATCACGTCCACGCGGTCGCCTGGCCGCAGCAGCCGTACCGCCGCGCTGTCCGCGATCCTTACCGGCGCGGACACCGTCTCGACGGGTTTCCCTTCCGGTTCCCGCGCCGCCGCGACCTCACCCGGCCGGTCGGACGATGGCGGCACCGCGGCGACCGGTTCCCGGAACCCGGTGACGGCGACCGCCGCGGCCGTCATCGCGAGCCCGGCCGCGAGGAGGCGTCGCCGCCGCCGCGGCGCCCACCTCGGCCGGTAGCGACCACCGCGTACACGTAACGGCTCGAAGTGCGGCACGGCGCAGGTCTCGGGCACGGAGGAGGCGGGGAGGGACGCGGGAGCGGACGTGGGCGTGACAGCGGCAGCGGGAGAAGCGGAAGCGAGAACGACACCGGGAACGAACGACGGGGATGACGTCATGGCGAACACCTGACCTGCGAAGGGGACGCCGGCGGTTTCGCCGACGGACCTCACGATCCCGCTCCTGCGCGGATCCCGCTTCCGCCTGTGGACCGCCGTGCGACTGTGGAAAACCGCGTCACCCGAACGGGCCACGCCACCGCCACCGCCACCGTCAACCCCACCGGCACCGCCACCCACCGCCACCGCCACCCACCGGCACCGTCACGCGCTCGGCGTCCGACCACCGCGGCTCGGCCCCGACCACGTCGCCCGCCCCGACCACGGCAGCCCCGCCCGACCAGCGTCGAGCACCGAGGGATCAGCATCGAGGCGCCAGCACCGAGCCACCTCATCGAGCCACCTCACCGAGCCACCAGCACCGAGCCACCAGCACCGAGGCGCTAGCACCGAGCCCCCTGCACCGAGGGACCAGCGCCGAGATACGACCGCTGAGCGTCTAGCCCTCCCGCCGAGCGCCTGGCCCCTACGGCAGCTCGATGCCCAGGTCCCAGCCGTCGTGTGCCCGCGTGCACAGGCAGGCGCGGCTGTCGGTCTCGGGCAGCGCGCCGACCGCGTCGAAGAGCACCTCGCGCAGCCGCTCCACGTTCTCGCCGAACACCCGGAGCACCTCCGTGTGCGAGACGCCCTCGCCGGTCTCCGCGCCTGCGTCCAGGTCCGTCACCAGGGCCATCGACGTGTAGCAGAGGCCCAGCTCACGGGCGAGCACGGCCTCAGGGTGCCCCGTCATGCCGACCACGGACCAGCCCATCGCCGCGTGCCACCGCGACTCGGCGCGGGTCGAGAACCGGGGGCCCTCCACGACGACCATGGTGCCGCCGTCGACCGCGGACCAGCCCCGGGCGTGCGCGGCCGCCAGCGCGGCCTTTCGCCCGTCGGGGCAGTAGGGGTCGGCGAACGTGGTGTGCACGACGTTCGGCACGGTGCCGTCCGGAAGCGGCTCCCCGTCGAAGTACGTCTGGACGCGCGACTTCGTACGGTCGACGAGCTGGTCGGGTACGAGGAGGGTGCCTGGCCCGTACTCCTGGCGCAGGCCGCCGACCGCGCACGGCCCGAGGACCTGCCGTACCCCGACCGAGCGCAGCGCCCACAGGTTGGCGCGGTAGTTGATGCGGTGCGGCGGGAGGCGGTGGTCGCGCCCGTGCCGGGGCAGGAACGCGACACGGCGCCCGGACAGCTCGCCGAGGAAGAGGGAGTCGCTGGGGCTGCCGTACGGGGTCGTCACCTGGAGCTCGGTCACGTCCTCCAGGAACGAGTAGAAGCCCGAGCCGCCTATTACGCCGATCTCTGCGTTCGCCATGCGCTCACCCTAGACGGGGGCGAAGGCGGTCGGCGATGACGTGCATCGCGTTCCAGGCATCCATCGGGCCCAGGTATCCATGGGGCCCAGGTATCCATGGGGCCCAGGTATCCATGGGGCCCGGACATCCATGGCGTCCGGACATCCATGGCGTCCGGACATCCATGGCGCGTCCGTGTCCGGATACGCCGAGAACCCCGCCGTGCGTACGGCGGGGTCCTGCGTAGCGGAAGGTCAGGCGGCGGAGCCGGAGCCGGCGGACGTGCTCGCCGCGGGCTTCGCGTCCGAAGAGGAGGACGAGGACGACGACGTCGACGTCGAAGCGGACGACGACGAGGACGTGGAGGACGACGAGGACGCGGGCGAGCTGCTGGACGACGCGCCGCGGCTGTCGTTGCGGTAGAAACCGGATCCCTTGAAGACGATGCCGACCGCGGAGAACACCTTCTTCAGGCGTCCCTGGCAGCTCGGGCACTCGGTCAGGGCGTCATCGGTGAACTTCTGCACCGCCTCGAGGCCCTCGCCGCACGCGGTGCACTGGTACTGGTAGGTCGGCACTTGTCTTCCTCCTGGCACTCTCACTCGATGAGTGCTAACGACGGTCCATAGTGACGTATTCCGTCGGTTCAGTCCACCGTCACGGGCACGCGGTGACCGATGCCACGTGCCACGGTGCGTGCCGGTACGCGCGGCGTGAGCCGCGAACGGAGCGCCAGCAGGGTGGTCAGCGCCAGTGCCGTACCGGCCAGCGGCACCAGGAATCCGGCGCTCGCGCCGTACCCGTCGGCCAGCCGCCCGGCGACGGTCACGGCGGCCGCCTGTCCCAGCGCGACGGCGCCGGTCAGCCAGGTGAACGCCTCGGTACGGGCCGAGGCCGGGACCAGCGCCTCGACCAGGGTGTATCCGCTGATCAGCGCGGGCGCGATGCACAGGCCGACGACGAGGCCCAGCACGCCGAGCAGCGCCACGGAGTGCGCCGCCCAGAGCAGCGAGGCGGCGACGGTCAGGGCGGTGTATCCGGCGATCAGCCGGCGCCGGGGCCCGATCTTCCAGGCGATGGCGCCGACGGCGATGCCGGCCAGCATGTTGCCGGCCGCGAACAGTCCGTACAGCAGGCCGTTCACGCCCGGGTTGCCGATCTCCTCGGTGAACGCGGTCAGCGAGACCTGCATGCCGCCGAAGACGGAGCCGATCCCGAGGAACGCCACCGCGAGGACGCGTACGCCCGGCACGGACAGTGCCGACGCGCGGCCTTGCGCGGACGACGCGGACAGCCGCCCGTGGGCGGGCTGGGTGCGCTTCTGCGCGGCGAAGAACAGGCCGCCGGCCAGTGTCAGCACCGCCTCGGCGATCAGGCCGGCCGCCGGGTGGACGCCGGTGCACAGCGCGGTGGCGAGGACGGGTCCCACGACGAACGTGAACTCGTCCGTGACGGATTCGAACGCGGCCGCCGTCGACATGAGCGGCGAGCCGTCCAGGCGGGCCGCCCAGCGGGCCCGCACCATGGGGCCGACCTGCGGCACCGACGCTCCCGTGGGTACGGCGGCGGCGAACAGCGCCCACAGGGGGGCGCCGGCGAGGGCCAGGCCCGTCAGGGCCGAGACGGACGCGACGTGCACCAGGACGCCGGGGACGAGGATGGCACGCTGCCCGAAGCGGTCCGCGAGCTTGCCGCTCTGCGGGGCGAACAGCGCCATGGAGACGCCGGTGACGGCGGCGACGGCGCCGGCGGTGCCGTATGAACCGCTGGTGTGCTGGACGAGCAGGACGATGCCGATCGTGAGCATCGCGAACGGCTGGCGTGCGGCGAATCCGGGCAGGAGGAACGTCCATGCGCCAGGGGTGCGCAGGAGCTGCCCGTAGCCGGGACGCTTGACCGCGTCAGAAGTGACCGTGGATGCCACGGCCCGTGCCTTTCTGCCGCCTGGTAGCGCCGTCCCCTGGGTGTCGGGAGTCGCCGAGAGCTGTCCTCTTGCGCGGAACTGCGGTAGATACCGGGCCCCACTGCGGAGGGCTTCACGGCCGCCATACGGTCGCGCCAGCTCTGCGTCAGGCAGAGTTGGTCGATCAGTGTGCCTTCATGGTACAGGGGATCGGGGTGCGACGCCTGTGAAATGCGCGACGGATCTTGTACGACACCTCTGATCGCACACCATGCCAGCCCCGCCCGGGTCCTGCCTGCCCTAGCCTCGTCCCCGTGTCGTGCCCGGCCCTGGCCTCGCCCCCCGTTGCCGACCCCGCCCCGGTTGCCGACCCCGCCCCGGCCTCGCCCCCGGTTGCCGGCCCCGCCCCGGCCTCGCCCCGGTTGCCGACCCCGCCCCGGCCCGCCCGGCCACGCCCCGCGCGTCAGCCCGATCGACTGCGGCCCGCCCGGCCCCCGCCCGCGCGGCCCTCGCCCGTACCGCCCCCGCCCGCGCGGCCCGGTGTCCGCCGCCCGCGCGGGGTGTCCGTCGCGCGTCCGCCGCCCGTGCCGAGCCAGCCGGCCAGCTTGCCGCCCTGTCCGACGGCCCGCAGCCGGTGTTCCGCCGCGTCCCGTACCGGGTCCGTCGCCACGACCAGCAGCTCGTCCCGGCGACGGAGCACGGTCGACGGTGACGGCACGAAGCTCGTGCCGTCCCGTACGACGAGGGTGACCGCCGCGCCCGGGGGCAGCCGCAGCTCCGCGACCTCGACGCCGTGCATCTTCGATCCCTCCGGGATGGAGACGGACAGCAGGTGGCCGCGCAGCCGCTCCAGAGGGGCCGATTCGACACCGAGGTCGGCGGCCTCCGCCGCGTCGCCCAGGCGCAGCGCCCTGGCCAGCCAGGGCAGGGTCGGGCCCTGCACCGCCGTGTAGACGACGACGAGGATGAAGACGATGTTGAAGACCTTCTCGCTGCCCTCGATCCCGGAGACCATGGGGATGGTCGCCAGGATGATGGGCACGGCGCCGCGCAGCCCCGCCCAGGACATCAGGGCCTGCTCGGACCACGAGATGCGGAACGGCAGCAGGCTCAGCAGGACGGACACCGGACGGGCCACCACGGTCAGCACCAGACCGATCATGATCGCTGGCCAGAAGTCGTCGATCAGTTCGTGCGGGGTCACCAGCAGACCGAGCAGCACGAACATCCCGATCTGGGCGATCCAGCCCAGTCCCTCCGCGAAGCCCCGGTTGGCGGGCTGGTGCGGCAGCCGGGCGTTGCCGAGGACCACGGAGGCCAGGTAGACGGCGAGGAAGCCGCTGCCGTGGGCCATGGCGCCGGCCGCGTACGCGACGACCGCGATCGCCATGACGGCGATCGGGTACAGGCCGGACGCGGGCAGGGCCACACGCCGCAGCCCGTACGAGCCGAGGAAGCCCACCGCGAGGCCGATGCCCGCGCCGATGGCGAGCTCCAGCGCGATCTTGCCGACCAGGACATACCAGCTCTCGACCGGTCCGGCCGTCGAGAAGGCGACCACCAGGATCACGACGGGGGCGTCGTTGAAGCCCGACTCCGCCTCCAAGGTGCCGGTCACCCTCGACGGCAGCGGCACCTTGCGGAGCACGGAGAAGACCGCGGCCGCGTCCGTCGACGAGACGACCGCTCCGATGATCAGCGCCTGCCGCCACTCCAGCCCGACCAGATAGTGCGCGGCGGCCGCCGTGATGCCCACGCTCACCGCGACACCGGCCGTCGACAGCACGGCGGCGGCCGGCAGCGCGGGCCGGATCTCCTTCCACTTCGTGCCCAGTCCGCCCTCGGCGAGGATCACGACGAGCGCGCCGTAGCCGATGACCTGGGTCAGCTCGGCGTTGTCGAAGGCGACGTTGCCGATGCCGTCCTGGCCGATGGCGACGCCGATCCCGAGGTACAGCAGGAGGCTCGGCAGGCCGCTGCGCGACGAGATGCGCACGGCCGCGACGGCGACGAGCAGCACGAGCGAGCAGACGAACAGGAGTTGGTTGAGCTGGTGGACAGTCAGTGGGCCGATCCTTCCCCTCACGTACATGCCGGGACGTTCTGGACGCCCCAGTACTTCGTTACCTTACCTAATCTTTAACGGATCCCTGATGCGCGAGACGGGCCGAACGGGGCGGGCCGGAGGCACATCCGGCGCCGCGCGGGGTGCGTGCAGGACGGCCTGCGGCGCCGCGCGGGTGCGGTCCAGGACGGCCTCCGGGGCTGCGCGGGGTGCGGTCCAGGGCGGCCCGCACGGCTGGGCCGGGGTGCGGTCCAGGACGGCCTGGGGGGCTGAGCGGGGTGCGGGCCAGGAGGCCCGCGGTGTCCATCCCCGCGGTCCAAGGCGGCCCGCGGGGATGGACCGGGGGCTGGACCGGCGCCGGACCGGCCCCTTGTGTGGCGGTTTTCGGTGTCGTGGGCGTCCCGTGGAGGCACCTCCTTCACGGCACCGCGTCCGGGCCCGGTCGGCGCTGCGCCTATGGTTGCTCCCAAGCACTCCAGGACCAGCCTGCGCCTCGAAGGACAGCGATGCCCTCCCGCCCGTCGCCCGACAACCGCCCGTCCACGACGCCGCCCAGCGGCGGCAGTGTCGATGTCACCGCTTCTTCCCCCAAGAAGAAGGGGCGACGCGCCCGTCTGCTCGTGCTCGTCCTGGCGCTGGCGCTCGTCGCGGGTGCCGTCTGGGGCTCGTACTGGAGCGTCAGCACGGTCCGGGCGTCCTTCCCGCAGACCACCGGCACGCTGCAGTTGGAGGGCCTGTCCGGGCCCGTGGACGTCAAACGCGACAGTTACGGCGTTCCGCAGATCTACGCCTCCACCGACGAGGACCTGTTCCGCGCGCAGGGCTACGTCCACGCGCAGGACCGGTTCTACGAGATGGACGTCCGGCGCCACACCACGGCCGGCCGGCTCTCCGAGATGTTCGGCAAGAGCCAGGTCGACAGGGACGCGTTCCTGCGCACCCTCGGCTGGCACAAGGTGGCCCAGGAGGAGTACGACACCAAGCTGTCCGCCGAGACGAAGAAGAACCTCCAGGCGTACGCGGCCGGTGTGAACGCCTACCTCAAGGGCAAGGAGGGGCGCGACATCTCCGTCGAATACGCCGCCCTCGCCTTCGAGAACGACTACCGCGTCGAGCCCTGGACGCCGGTCGACTCGGTGGCCTGGCTCAAGGCGATGGCCTGGGACCTCCGCGGCAACATGGAGGACGAGATCGACCGTTCGCTGATGACCAGCAGGCTCAGCGAGCAGCAGATCAAGGACCTGTACCCGGCCTACCCGTACGACCTGCACCGCCCGATCGTGGAGGGCGGCGGCGTGGACAAGGCGACCGGGAGGTTCGACGCGTCCGCCAAGGGCTCGTCGGGCTCCGCGGGCTCCTCCGGCCCGTCCGGCTCCGCCGGTTCCTCCGTCGGGGGCGCCCAGAACGCCGAAGGCTCCCAGGGCGCCGTGAACGGCTCGCAGGGCACCCAGGGCTCCCAGACCTCGGAGGGCTTCCGGACGCAGCTCTCCGCCCTCTCCCAGGCCCTGGACGAGGTCCCCTCGCTCCTCGGCCCCAGCGGCCACGGCATCGGCTCCAACTCGTGGGTCGTCTCCGGCCGGTACACGACGACGGGCCGGCCGCTCCTGGCCAACGACCCGCACCTGGCGCCCCAGCTGCCGTCGCTCTGGTACCAGATGGGCCTGCACTGCCGGGCGGTGTCGGACAAGTGCCGTTACGACGTGGCCGGATACACCTTCTCCGGCATGCCCGGTGTGGTCATCGGCCACAACAAGGACATCGCCTGGGGCTTCACCAACCTGGGCGCCGACGTCACCGACCTGTACCTGGAGAAGGTCACCGACCAGGGCTACCAGTACGGCGGCAGGGAACGGCCCTTCACCACGCGTGACGAGGTCATCAAGGTCGCGGGCGGCGCCGACAGGACCATCACCGTCCGCGCCACCGTGAACGGCCCCCTCGTCTCCGACCGCAGCGACGAACTGGAGACGGTCGGACAGAAGGCGCCCGTCGACAACGCGGCGCCCGACCGGGGCGAGGGTTACGCCGTGTCCCTGCGCTGGACCGCGCTGGACCCGGGCAAGTCCATGGACGCCGTCTTCCGGCTGAACAGGGCCGCGAACTTCAAGGAGTTCCGCGAGGCGTCCCGGGACTTCGAGGTGCCGTCGCAGAACCTGATCTACGCCGACACCAAGGGAAACATCGGCTACCAGGCGCCCGGCCGGATCCCGGTCCGCGACAAGCGCCACAACGGCACGATGCCCGCGCCCGGATGGGACCCGAAGTACCGCTGGAAGGGCTTCGTCCCGTTCCAGGAGCTGCCGTACGAGGAGAACCCGGCGCGCGGCTACATCGTGACCGCCAACCAGTCGGTGATCGACGCGGAGAAGTACCCGTACCTCCTCACCGAGGACTGGGGCTACGGCTCCCGCAGCCAGCGGATCAACGACCTCATCGAGTTGAAGATCAAGGACGGCGGCAAGATCTCGACCGATGACATGCGGACCATGCAGATGGACAACAGCAGCGAGATCGCCAAGCTGCTGACGCCGCACCTGCTGAAGCTCGACATCTCCGACCCGTACGTCCGCGAGGCGCAGAAGCTCCTGGAGGGCTGGCGCTACACGCAGGAGTCCGACTCGGCGGCCGCCGCGTACTTCAACGCGGTGTGGCGCAACGTCCTCAAGCTGGCGTTCGGCAACAAGCTCCCCAAGGAGCTGCGCGTACGCGGCGAGTGCCTCAACGTACGCCGGGCCGACTCCACCAGCCCCGTCGACGAGCAGAACAAGCTGGTCCGGGAGTGCGGCCACCGTGCGCCCGACAAGGCGCAGCCCGACGGCGGCGACCGCTGGTACGAGGTGGTCCGCCCGCTCCTGAAGGACGAGAAGAACGCGTGGTGGCAGTCCGCGGCCAACCGTACGGACGAGCCGACCGAGACCCGTGACCAGCTGCTCGCCCGCGCCATGGAGGACGCCCGCTGGGAGCTGACGGCCAAGCTCGGCAAGGACATCTCCACCTGGAGCTGGGGCCGGCTGCACCAGCTGACCCTGCGCAACCAGACGCTGGGCGCCGAGGGGCCCGGCTTCATCAAGTTCATGCTGAACCGGGGCCCCTGGAACCTGGCGGGCGGCGAGGCGGCCGTCAACGCGACCGGCTGGAACGCGGCGGGCGGCTACGACGTGGTGTGGGTGCCGTCCATGCGGATGGTGGTCAACGTCGGCGACTGGGACAAGTCCCGCTGGATCAACCTGACCGGTGCCTCCGGGCACGCGTACAGCAGCCACTACACCGACCAGACGGACAAGTGGGCCAAGGGCGAACTGCTCGACTGGGCCTACGGCAGGAAGGCCGTCGACGCGGCGACCGAGGACCATCTGGTGCTGAAGCCGTAAGGCGCCACCGCGCGGTGCCCCCTGCGCGGGGAAGGGCCCCCGCGCGGAGGGCGCCCGTCCGTGGGAGGGCCCCCGCGCGGAGGGCGCCCCGCCACGTGGAGGGCGCCCGCGCGGAGGGCGCCCCGCACCGGGTGTCAGTGCCCGGCGTGCGGGGCCAGGCGCCGCGCCCCCTCCGGGGTCACCACCGCGTGTACGGGGTGGTCGTGGGGTTCCTCCGGGACTCGCGCGACCACCTCGTTCGCGTAGAGCAGCACCACCAGGGCCGGGTCGGCGCCCGCCCGCGCCAGCCGGGCCAGGACGCGGTCGTACGAGCCGCCGCCCCGGCCGAGCCGCAGTCCCCGCGCGTCCACCGCGAGGCCGGGCAGCAGGACCGCGTCGGCCTCCACGACGGCCTCGGGACCCAGCCGGGGCCCCGCCGGCTCCAGCAGGCCGCGCCGGGCCCGTACGAGCCGCTCGGCGCCCTCGTACGGGGCCCAGTCCAGGTCGTTGTCGGCCATGAGCACCGGCAGCAGCACCCGTACGCCCCGCGTGTGCAGCGCGTCGAGCAGCGTGCGGGTCCCCGGCTCGCGCCCCACCGACACATAGGCGGCGACCGTCCGCGCGTCCGCGAGTTCCGGCAGTTCGAGCGCGTGGCGGGCGAGCTCCGCACCGGCCTCGCGGACGTCCGTGTCGGTCAGCAGGGCGCGGGCCGCCAGAAGCCGGCTCCGCAGAGCCGTCTTCCCGGACGCGTCCGCACCGCCGCCCGCCGTCGCATCGGACACCATGACCTCCTGAAACTCTCGTATGCGCCTATATGGGGAGGAAGTTAACCGAAAGCTCATCTTCTCCCCATACCGACCGGATATGGTGCTTCGCATGACTCAGTCGCACCCCAGGATCAGCAAGGCTGTCATCCCCGCCGCAGGCCTTGGCACCCGGTTCCTGCCTGCCACGAAAGCCACTCCCAAAGAGATGCTGCCTGTCGTCGACAAGCCCGCGATCCAGTACGTGGTCGAGGAGGCGGTGGGCGCCGGACTCCATGACGTGCTGATGATCACCGGTCGCAACAAGCGGCCCCTGGAGGACCACTTCGACCGCAACTACGAGCTGGAGGAGGCCCTCTACAGGAAGGGCGACCAGGAGCGACTGGGCAGGGTCAAGCAGTCCAACGACCTGGCCACCATGCACTATGTGCGCCAGGGCGACCCGCGCGGCCTCGGTCACGCCGTGCTGTGCGCCGCCCCGCACGTCGGCGACCAGCCGTTCGCGGTGCTCCTCGGCGACGACCTGATCGATCCGCGCGACCCGCTGCTCTCCCGCATGGTGGAGGTCCAGGAGCGCGAGGGCGGCAGCGTGGTCGCGCTGATGGAGGTCGAACCGTCGCAGATCCACCTCTACGGCTGCGCGGCCGTCGAGCCCACCGTCGAGTCCGACGTCGTCAAGGTGACGAACCTGGTCGAGAAGCCCGAACCGGCCGACGCCCCCAGCAATTACGCGATCATCGGGCGCTATGTGCTGGACCCCGCCGTGTTCGGGATACTGCGCGAGACCGAACCGGGCCGGGGCGGTGAGATCCAGCTCACCGACGCCCTGCAGAAGCTCGCGATGACGCACGCGTCGGCGGCTTCCGCCGCCGCGTCGGTCGGCGGGCCCGTGCACGGAGTCGTGTTCAAGGGCCGCCGCTACGACACCGGCGACCGCGGCGACTATCTGCGGGCGATTGTCAGACTCGCGTGCGAACGTGAAGATCTGGGACCGGAGTTCCGCACCTGGCTTCGCCGTTTCGTCACCGAGGAGATGTAGCGACTGTGAGTACGACCTCGACCTGGTCGGTGGACGAGCACCTGGAGGACATCCTCGGTGCGGTCCACCCGCTCGACCCCATCGAGCTGCAACTGCCCGACGCCCAGGGCTGCGTCCTGGTCGAGGACGTCACGGTGCCCGTCGCCCTGCCCCCCTTCGACAACAGCTCCATGGACGGGTACGCGGTCCGGGTCGCCGACGTCGCGGGGGCGAGCGAGGAGTTCCCCGCCACGCTCACCGTCATCGGCGACGTGGCGGCCGGCAGCGGCGAGCCGCCCACCGTCGGCCCCGGCCAGGCCGCGCGCATCATGACCGGCGCCCCCCTGCCGCCCGGCGCCGAGGCGGTCGTCCCGGTCGAGTGGACCGACGGCGGCGCGGGCGGTGGCGCGGCCACCACGATGCGCGCCGCGAGCGCCGCCCCCGAAGGCGCGACCGGCGAGGTCCGCGTCCACCGGCCGGTCGAGGCCCGCGCCCATGTGCGCGCGCGTGGCAGCGACGTCCAGGCCGGCGACCTCGCCCTGCGGGAGGGCACCGTCCTCGGGCCGCCGCAGATCGGGCTGCTCGCCGCCATCGGCCGGGGCACGGTGCGCGTGCGGCCCCGCCCGCGCGTGGTCGTGCTGTCCACCGGCAGCGAGCTCGTCCAGCCGGGCGAGGAGCTGGGGCCGGGCCAGATCTACGACTCGAACAGCTTCGCGCTGATGGCCGCCGCCCGGGACGCCGGCGCCATCGCCTACCGGGTCGGCGCCGTCACCGACGACGCGGACGCCCTCCGCGCCACCATCGAGGACCAGCTCGTCCGCGCGGACCTGCTGGTCACCACAGGCGGGGTCAGCGTCGGCGCGTACGACGTGGTCAAGGAGGCCCTGTCGTCGCTGGGCGACGCCGACGAGCCCGGTGGTGTCGACTTCCGCAGGCTGGCCATGCAGCCCGGCAAGCCGCAGGGCTTCGGAGCCGTCGGCCCCGACCACATCCCTTTGCTGGCCCTGCCGGGGAACCCGGTGTCCTCGTACGTCTCGTTCGAGCTGTTCGTCCGCCCCGCGATCCGCGCCCTGATGGGCCTGAAGGATCTGCACCGGCCGCGCGCGCGTGCCGCCGTCGTCGCCGACAAGCCGCTGACGTCACCGGCCGGGAAGCGCCAGTTCCTGCGGGGGACGTACGACGCCGAGGCGGGTACCGTCACACCTGTGGGCGGTGCCGGCTCCCACCTGATCGCCGCGCTCGCCCACGCGAACGCGCTGCTCGTCGTACCGGAGGACATCACCGCGGTCGAGCCGGGCACCGAGCTCGAGGTGGTTCTCATCGGCTGAGCCGGGCCCCCACGACGGGCCGCCCTGGCGGTACGGTGTCTGCCGCCGTGCCGACAACCGGCGCCAGAACGCGAGGCGGAGTCCAGTGAGTACGCAAGGCAGCCTGACCCACATCGACGAGGCGGGGGCGGCCCGCATGGTCGACGTCTCCGGAAAGGACGTCACGGCCCGCACCGCCCGAGCCAGCGGCCGCGTCCTCGTCTCGCCGCGCGTGGTGGAACTGCTGCGCGGCGAGGGCGTCCCCAAGGGCGACGCCCTCGCCACCGCCCGTATCGCGGGCATCATGGGTGCCAAGCGCACCCCCGACCTGATCCCGCTCTGCCACCCGCTGGCCGTCTCCGGGGTGAAGCTGGACCTGGCCGTCGCCGACGACGCCGTGGAGATCACCGCCACGGTGAAGACGACCGACCGCACCGGCGTCGAGATGGAGGCCCTCACCGCGGTGTCCGTGGCCGCGCTCACCGTCGTGGACATGGTCAAGGCCGTCGACAAGGCGGCCGTCATCACCGACGTACGGGTGGAGGAGAAGACGGGCGGCAAGTCCGGGGACTGGAGCCGGCAGTGACGACCATCCCCCCGACGCCCCCGACGCCCCCGACGCCCCCGACGCCCCCGACGCCCCCGACGCACCCCACCGCCCCGGCGCTGCACACGTCCCCGACGTCTCCGACGTCCCCGACGCACGGCACCGCCCCGGCGCCGCACACGTCCCCGACCGCCCCGGCGCCGCCCGGAACGCCCTCGTACCGGGCCCTGGTGATCACCGCGTCGAACCGTGCCGCCGCCGGCGTGTACGAGGACAAGGGCGGCCCGATACTCGCCGACGGACTGCGCGCGCTCGGCTTCGACGTCGAGGGACCGCAGGTCGTCCCGGACGGCGACCCGGTCGAGGCGGCCCTGCGCGCCGGGGTCGACGCGCGGTACGACGTCATCCTCACCACCGGCGGCACCGGTATCTCGCCGACCGACGCCACCCCCGAGGCCACCCGCCGCGTCCTCGACCACGAGGTGCCGGGCATCCCCGAGGCGATCCGCGCGTACGGCCGGGACAAGGTCCCGACGGCGGTGCTGTCCCGGGGCCTGGCCGGAGTCGCAGGCCGCACCCTGATCGTCAACCTGCCCGGTTCCACCGGCGGCGTACGGGACGGGCTCGCCGTCCTGGAGACCCTCCTGGTCCACGCGGTCGACCAGCTGCGCGGCGGCGACCATCCGAGACCGGCGTCATGAACCCGGCCTGGCCGGTGGTCCTCGCGGACGGTGACGTGGTCCTCCGCCCGATAAAGGCCCGCGACCAGAAGGTGTGGCGCGAGGTCAACCGGCGCAACCGCGACTGGCTGCGCCCCTGGGAGGCGACCGTGCCGCCGCCCGGCCCCGGCGGCCCGGTCGCGCAGCGTCCCACGTACCGGCAGATGGTCCGCCATCTGCGCGCCGAGGCGAACGCGGGACGGATGCTCCCGTTCGTCATCGAGTACCAGGGGCGGCTGGTCGGGCAGCTCACCGTCGCCGGGATCACCTGGGGCTCGATGTGCTCGGGTCACGTCGGCTACTGGGTGGACCGCGAGGTCGCGGGCCGGGGCGTGATGCCGACGGCCGTGGCACTCGCCGTCGACCACTGTTTCCGTTCGGTCGGACTGCACCGCATCGAGGTGTGCATTCGCCCCGAGAACACGCCCAGCCGCCGGGTCGTGGAGAAATTGGGATTCCGGGAGGAAGGGCCGCGCCCGCGCTACCTCCACATCGACGGAGCGTGGCGGGACCATCTCGTCTACGCGCTGACCGCCGAGGAGGTGCCGGAGGGGCTGCTGCGGCGCTGGCAGCGGGCACGAGCTCCGCATACGACGTCGGCTCCGTCCGATCCCACGCCCCACGGACGAGCCCACCCCGATAAATAAAATAGATGTTCGAATTCAGTCGGTCTTGACCAGCAACCGATCTGAACAATCACAAAAAAAGTCAGTGATATCAGCCGGATCGTGCGACACACCGGCCCAATTGGCCGATGGCCTCAACGGAACCCCTCTACGGTGTGAGACGTGAGCAGCAGCGGCCTCATCTACGCAGTCATCGTCGGGGCCTGGGCCGCCTACCTGGTGCCGATGTGGCTCCGCAGGCAGGACGAGCTGAACGAAGCACGTCCGACGGAACGCTTCAGCACCGCCATCCGGCTCCTGTCCGGACGGGCGGGAATGGAGCGCCGGTACGCCAAGGAGCTGCGCGAGCGCGAGGCATGGCGGTCGGGGGACGGACGGTCGGCCACCGACGTGGACCCGGACGCGGAGACGGAGCACTTGAGCTCGGTCGACGTCCGGGCCTTCGCCGCGCCCCCGGACCGCACGGAAGCCCGCCTCGCCGTCCCGCCGCACAGCCACGTCCCGGCGCACGGCTCCACGCACGGCCACGCCCCGGCGGACCGCCCCGACCGGCTGGACCGCACCGGTCACGCGCCCGCGAACGCGTCCGGCGGACCGGCATCGGCCGCCGACTCGGCCGCCCCGCCCGCCCCGGCCGCCGCCCGCCCGGCGCGGCGCCGGACCCCGCCCCGTGGGAACGCCGCCGCCGAACGCGCCCGCCGCTCCCGTGTCCTCGCCCGCCGCCGCCGCACCACGGTGATCCTCTTCCTCGCGTTCACGCTCGGCGCGATCGTCGCGGCGGTCGGCGGCCTGGCCTTCCTGTGGGTGCCCGGCATCCCGGCCATCCTGCTCAGCGCGTACATCGTGCACCTGCGCCACCAGGAGCGGCGCCGCTTCGTGTACGTCATGGACCGCCGCCGCGCCGAGGCCGCCGCCCAGCGCCTGCGCGAGAACCGGCCGCGCCGCCAGCCCGCCCCCGACCAGGAGGACGAGCCCGAGGCGCGCCACCGCCACGACCCCGACCCCGAACCCGCCCCGGCGCTCTCCCCGCAGGAGGCGGGGCGCCGCGCGCTGGTCGAACAGACCGACCACGCGGAGTGGGTGGACCAGCAACGCGAACGCGGCCCCGCCCGCGGCGACAGCTGGGACCCCGTCCCGGTCCCGCTCCCCACGTACGTCACCGCCCCGGTCGCCCCGCGCGCCACGGGCGGCGTCGACATCAGCGACCCCGAGACCTGGAGCGCCGCCCGCTCCTCCGTGGCGGAGCCCACCCCGCCCCCCGCGACCCGCAAGAACCCGAACCCCTCGGCGACACCCCCGCGCCGCCCCCGCGACCACGGCCGCACGCCGCTGTTCGACCAGTACGCCGACGAGGACCGCCCCCGCGCCGCCAACGAGTGACGAGAGTGATCCACGTCCCCGCGCCCCGCGCGCGGGGAAAGCGGATTTCCGGGCAGCCCGATCGGGATGCTAATGTTTCACACGTCGCAAGGGCCTGTGGCGCAGACTGGTAGCGCACCTCGTTCGCATCGAGGGGGTCAGGGGTTCAAATCCCCTCAGGTCCACGCACGACTGTTCTTGAGTTAGCTCAGGAAGGGTTCACGAGATCCCGTCCGATCGAAAGATCGGGCGGGATCTTCGTCGTTTCGGGGGTCGTTCGATGCCTGTTCGGGGTGGTGGATGGCGGCGTATCGGGTCTGGCGGGTTGCTCGGCAGGTGCCTCACCGCTGCCGGGGCATGCGAACCGGCCCCGGTCGCCCGGGGCTGGTGATGGTGCTGTGCGGCTGTGACGCTGCCCGATCAGAGGTTGGCCGGCGGATGCCGCCCCATGTCGAGTGGGGTGGGCATGTAGGCCAGGTCATGATCTGGGGCAGCTGGAACGGATTCGAAGTCGGCGTCGGAGAGTCGGCTGCCGGTGCGCTCGTAGAGCCAGGTTTCCAGGATGTCCAGGTTTCCGATGGCCAACATGATCGCGATCAGGATCGTCTGGGCCACCTGGCCGGGTGCTCGGCGGTGCATCGGGTTGCCGATGTCCATGTAGGCGCCCTTGAGGCGGCCGTTGAGGCCCTCGTTGTGGGAGCGGATCGGCTTGTAGATCCGGTCCCAGGCGGGGCTGAGGTAGTGGCTGTCCTGTCGGACCTTTGCGCTCTTCAGGTCTCCGGCCGCGTCGGCGGGGACGCTGATTGCGGAGGCCCCGCAGACGGCGGGCAGCGCCTCCTTGCCGGGAGGGTCCGTCCACTCTCTGTCAGGGAGCTGGACGGTCGGGCGAGCCGAGGCGTGGCTGGCGCGGGAGCGGAGATCCGCCAGTTTGATCACGGTCTGAGGCGGGCCCGAGGCGGTCGGTCGAGCAGGGCGGAGGCGTTCTCGGCGTGGACAGTTCACCGAAGGGGACGGTCCGGCCGCCGGGCATTGCAGGCGCACGGTTCCGCGGGCGTCGGCGTTCTGCTTGAGCTTGAGGAAGTAGGGCAGTCGCTCGGCGACCAGAGGTTTCAGATCGTCGAGCCGTCGGCGGAAGGTCTTGTCGTCCATGCCGTGAGTGGCCTGAGCCAAGGCGTTGGGGATGTGTGGGCAGGCGAGGGAGCCGTCGATCAGTACGGCTCCTTGCCAACTGCCCTGGATGCCACGGTCAGCCGCCTTGTAGTCCAGGGCAAGGCGGTACCCCAGTTGGCGTACGGGGATCTGAAAGTTCTCCGGCGAGCAGCCGGTGTATGCGCGATCTGCGGCACAGATACCTGCCGGCAGCCGAAGCTCGGCGAGGTGCTTCAACACGGTGACCGCGTTCTCGCCCGTACGGACGGTCGGAGTGTCCAGGCTGAGGCCGAGGCAGAGTTGCGGGTAGGAGGGCGCGCGGCGGCCCTTCGTGGCTCCTTCGCCTGTGCGGGAGTGGGCGGCGACGAGCAGGCTCGCGCTGTAGCCGAAGATGCCCTTGTCGGAGCCGCCGCTGAAGTGCCAGCCGGCGGTGATCTCGACGGAAGCTGTGCCCGAGCGGTCGCTGTCCGGGTCGGCCAGAACCGGGATCGAGGTGGCGTCTACTCCTACGTCACCGGCCCAGTGCCGCAGGTATCCGCGTTGCTGTGCCAGCCGGACCGGGACCAGTACGAGATCGTTCGCCAGCCGTTGGAGCCGGTTCGCGGCCGCGCGGCCGACAGCCTCGTCCCAGGCAGCGGAGTGGATGTCCGCCTCCGCTTGGTCCAGGCGCCGGCGCCGGTCGCAGCGTGCCGGGTCGAGCGCGGTGGTGATCCGGTCCAGCCCTCGGCAGAGGCGACGACTGGCAGCTATGCACGCACGTGCCGTGGACGGCGGAACCTCGGGGATGCCGAGCCACGCGCGGGCTGCGGGCTGGAGACGGAAGTGCAGGATCCGCCAGGCGTCGGAGACCGTGGCTCGGCCTGTGTAGTACACGGCGAGCATCAGGCCGGCCAGCACGGTCCTCGGCCGCACGCCTGGTGGCCCAGGACGGCCTCGCAGCATGTCCTCCAGCTGCTGGGGCAGGCCGGAGCGGTCGAGGACGGTCAGCAGCTGTCCGACCTTCGAGTCTGGGATCTCGGTGAGCCGTCCAGGCCGCAGTCGGGGCCGCGCATGGCGGGCGGCCAGCTGATCGGCTTCAGGCCGCGCCCTCACGAGCGGCGGCCACGCAGCAAGCGGATCACCTCTGTTCTGGGTAGTGGGGGCACCCAATGGTGGTAGCCCGCCAAACCGGCAGGGGAGGCCATGCCCGCGGCGGAAGCGACCGCCTCCGGACTGATGCCCTCGGAAAGCCGGCCGACGATCCACGTCGACCGCAACCGCCGAGCGGAGAGCGGCGGCAGACCCGCGTGGGGCCGATGGCGGGCAGGCCAGGACGAGACGAGGTTCTTGGCTGCCGCGACCTTCCGTCCCGGCCGGAAGAGGAATCCGGGTCCGGAGGTCTCTGCCAGCTCGGCCAGCGTGCCTTCCCAGTCGGAGTGGCACGCCACGAGTCGGCCGAGCAGCTTCTCCTCCAGCACCGCGACCCCGCCGGAGGTCACGCGAACATGCCTGCCTCGCATGGGCGGGACCTCGCCCGGCATCAAGCCACACCCGGCTCCGAGCGTCATGAGGGCGAGGCCGTCGAGTCGAGCCTGGTCCGGCAGATGATTCGCCCAATCCCGCAGGCGGGCCAACTCCCCGGCAGCATAAGGCGGCTGAGGCGTGCGAGGCGAGGAAAGCCGAGCCGGAGGCGCCTCTCCGCGCTGGACCCACACCAGAGCCTCCCGTGCCCGCCGCAGCCAGGTCCGGTAGGTCAGTACTGTCGAGTCCTTTGCCGCAACGCAGCCCGACAGGATGAAGGCGTCGATCGTCTCGGTCCGCAGCCAGGTTCCCGGGTCGCGCGGCAGCCCGCTCCGGTCCGCCCAGACCGCGATCCGGCCGATCACATGCAGCAGATGCTCCGCGGCATAGCAGGTGGCCGGAGCTGTCGCCGCCACGGTGGCTCTCACCAGTTCGGCGACCGGTCCCCACTGCCGGTGCGGCAGCCGGGGCCGGTAGTCGCGGATCTTGCTGGAGACCTCCGAGCTCAGTGTCACAGACCAACAGAACCGGCTGGACAAGCAGCCAGTGAAGACGTCGAAGGCGATCTTCACGGAAAGGAGTGCATCGACATGGTCGGAGGTTTGGCCCGCAAGACCGCGCCGAGAGACCTTGCCCGCGATCCGGAATCCTGGCCCGACTCCGCCGTCGACGACGTCGCCGCCAGAGTTGTCCAGGCCATCGCCCGCGAGCTCGCGCTCGCCCTGGAGCGCGAGAAGCGAAGCCTGCGGCAGGTCTCCACCGGATCCGGGGTCAACCGGCAGGCCATCGCCGACCTGCTCGCCGGCCGGTGCTGGCCGGACGTCGTCACCGTTGCCCGCCTGGAAGATTTCCTCGCTGCCCCACTGTACCCGCGGGACGGAATGCGCAGTACGCATGAAAATCGGCCTTCCCGTCCCCAGGGAAACCCGTCCCAGGGAACGACGAAATAGGCCACGCGCCCCCGAGGCGAGGCGGATTGCTCTAGCCTCGGGGATGCGGTGCGACGTGAAGTCGCTGTTGAGTAGCGGAAGTTGAGTGAGGTGAGGCAGCTTCTCCGGCCAGTGACCAAGGGCCGGTCCCCAGCCTCGGGTGCGTCTGCGGTGACGCGGGGGTGCTGAGCCGAGGCGGTCAAGCCCAAGGGCATGGTGGGCCATCACCGAGCCACAGGCGAAGGGGAAGTCCGGACGGGCGAGCGGAAGCGAACCCTTGTCCTTACGAGCCGTCATGAGGAACACCGCGCCTATGGCAAGCAGTCGGCGGTGACAACTCCTGGTGCTGAAAAGCACAACACGACGCCGGTTCAGCTCGCACCTGACGGAGGGACACAGTCCCATGCGTAGGTCACCGTGGGAGTCGGCTCAAAGAGGGCGCCCCAGCCGGACGCATCTACAGACAGCGGAACATGGAAACCCCGTACGGGTCCGGTGTGTCAGCCGGTAGGCCGGAGGTAACGAAGGCGCAATCCCTGTGCGGAAACAGGATGATCCAAGAAGCGAATGCCGCCAGGGCGAAAGCCCGGGGGAAAGGCCAGGCAATCGGGACGCCTCCCGACTGGCTATAACTCGGCGAATACCGGCCGAATGGCCGGGCCTGAAAAGGAGCTGACGTGGATCAGGTAGGCCATGCAGAGCCAATGGGCACAACCTTGCACCCCGGGGCAAGTTGGACAGAAGGAGGAAAGTGCCATGTCGACTCCAGTGGTTCCAAGCCTCCCGATGAACGGACCCGAGGGCGACGCGGAATTCTGGACCTCCATTGAATGGAACTCGGAAGAGGCGTATGTAAAGCGACTGCGTCAACGGATCTACAGGGCCGCACGGAACGGTGATCTGAAGCAGGTGCGCAACCTGCAAAAGCTCATGCTGCGCTCTCGGGCGAACGTGCTGACAAGCGTGCGCCGGGTGACGCAACAGAGCGCCGGAAGGAAGACAGCGGGTATCGACGGAGCCATAGCAATGACCTCGAAGACGCGAGGAGCCTTGGCGCGGCAAACTCTCACCGTGCCAAACATCCCCGCGAAACCCGTAAAGCGTGTGTACATCCCGAAGGCGAATGGAAAGGTAAGGCCCCTCGGTATCCCCGTTATCCGTGACCGTGTAAACCAGGCGCGACTCAAGAATGCCCTTGAGCCGGAATGGGAGGCACGGTTCGAAGGACGGAGTTACGGATTCAGGCCAGGCCGTGGATGCGCGGACGCCATCGCGGCCATCTTCCAGATCGCCTGCAAGAAGTCCGCGAAACGACTCTGGGTCCTCGACGCAGATCTGTCCGCAGCCTTCGACCACATCAGCCACCATCACCTGATGGACTCCCTCGGCCTCTTCCCGGGCCGTCGGCAGATCCACGGATGGCTCCGGGCTGGTGTCATGACGCAGGGCACCTATGCGCATACGACGGAGGGCACGCCGCAAGGCGGCGTCATCAGTCCGCTGCTGCTGAACATCGCCCTGCACGGGATGGGAGAGTCTATCGGCGCGAATATCCCCACTCGGGGCACTCGCGGAGACTCCCCGGCCCTTGTCCGGTACGCCGACGATTTCGTGGTGCTCTGCTTCACGAAGGAACAGGCAAGTGAGCTGAAAGCCGAACTGTCCGACTGGCTGGCCCCAAGAGGTCTATCCTTCAACGAGGACAAGACGCGTGTCGTCCATCTCGAAGAAGGATTCGACTTTCTCGGTTTCAACGTCCGCCGGTACAACGGCAAGATGCTCATCAAGCCGAGCAAGGACGCAGTTCAGCGTGTCAAGAAGAAGATCAAGGCCACTATCCGCGAACACCGCGGAAGGCCGGCGGAAGCGCTGGTCGGTGCGCTCAGCCCCTTGGTGCGGGGATGGTCGACCTACTACCGGCACGTTGTCTCGAAAAACACCTTCAACAAGCTGGACACCTTCACGTACTACGCCTTGAAGCGGTGGGCCCTCTACTGCCACCCGCGCAAGACGCCCCGATGGATTCGGGAACGGTACTGGGGAAAGTACGAACTCAACCGCGAGAACACGTGGGTGTTCGGGTCCGAGACCAAGCACCTGCCCAAATTCTCATGGACCGGGATCGTCCGGCACGTCATGGTCAAAGGAGATGCCTCCTGTGATGACCCGGCGCTGGACAGCTACTGGAAGGACCGAGCCCGGAAACGGATGCCAGGCATCGAATCCAAACGGATTCTCACCCTGGCAGCGCGGCAGAAGGGACTGTGCACCAGATGCGGACAGGACCTGATCGAAGGCGCGGGGTACGATCCCGATGACGTCAACGACTGGGCGAAATGGTTCACGGCCTGCCATCGAGGCATCCACGTGCACCACCTCACCTACCGCAGCCGAGGCGGCAGCGACCACCTGGGCAATCTGGAGGTCATTCACACGCTGTGTCACCGGCAGCTCCATGCCGGAGACCGGAAAAGAACAACGGCGCCGAGCGGCCAGAGGCCCGCTTGAGCCGTGTGCCGCGACGAGTGGCATGCACGGTTCTGAGGGGGCCGGGTCACGGCAACGTGACCCGGCTACCCGACTGAGCCACTACGAGGGTCCACGTCACTGGTTCCGAAGAGGGTCCAAGCTCAACGGAGCCCGTCCCCTTCTCCCCGCAATGGGAGGAGGGGACGTCTCATGTTCAGGGCGGCGGCGTCAGGCGTCCCCTCCCTGCGATTCCGTGACCCGGCGGGCGCCGAAAGTTCCGATCGGGTGCTCCACGGCACGGCCGTTCTTCACCAGCCGCTTGCACGTCGCGCGGGTCGTCTCGATGGGCGCCCGCCCTTCGTCGCCCTTGGTCGGGCGCCCAAGGGCCTCTGTGATGTCCTTGACCTTCATCGGCCGTCCGGCGCCCACGAGGATCTGCTCGACCGCCTGCATCAACTGCCCGGACGGCGATCGCGAAGGCCCGCTCTGCCTGGCACGCGTCTCCTCTGGCGGCTTGCTCGGTTCCGACTCGTCGTCGGCGGACGCATCGCCGTCCTCGTGCTCCGTGTCAGCTTCCTGCTGGGAGCTTTGATTGTCCTCGGACGGCGCCGAGCGACCCGCGAGGAGCTCGGCGAGAGCTTCGCTCAGCTGATCGCGAGTGCTCGCGTACTTTGCCGCCTCGACTCGGAGGTCCGCGAGCTCTGCTTCGAGCTCCGAGATCCGCGCCAGCGTCCGATCAGTCTTGCTGGAGTAGATCCCAACAGCCGTCCGCAACCCGGGAGCCGCATCCGGCTCGCCCGCCCCTGTGAAGTCCATCCGCCCCTCCTCGGCCCTCCCGTACGACAGGACAACGGCAGTCATCGTAGGGAATGCCAGTCGTGCCCGGCAGCTAAATGACCAACGAGTCTGGCAGTTGAGGCGCTGCGGAGCGTGAGCCTGATGTCTGGCATCCCTGACCTGCGTGTCTGCGACGCCAGTCGTAATGCTTAACATCGTCAACAGTTACGGCAGATCAGGCTCTGCCGCGATTCCTGACGCAACGTCTTCGAGGACGAGGCCCGGAAGGATGGCCAGTCCCAGTCTCTGAAGATCCACGTTCGGGCTGGCTGCCTTCTCTGCAACGCGGGGCGACCAGGAGGCCAGCCCATCCAGTGCAGGTACCAAGCCTTCTCGGTCGTCACTGAGCAGGGCTGCCACGAGCGACACGACATCGGCGCGGGAGCTGCCTGCTGAAGTCGGGAGAACGGCCAGCCCTGAGAGTGCGCGCTGGTCACGAGAGCCACAGAGCGCCGTGAGGGCGGCGAGAGCGAATCGGACTGCATCGCTCTCGTTCTCCCAGCGGGACAGCAGTCTCGGCAGCTCGCTGCCGATGGCCCGCCGTGTCAGGTACTCAGCTGCAGACTCCTCCCAGCCACCCCCGAGTGCGGTGATGCGATCGGCCAGGGAGACCTCTGCAGCCGGCCCCGAAGCAGCAAGCCGCAACAGGTCGCCGAGCAGAACCAGCCGGCTGCCGGGCGCGACGCTGTCGTCGCAGACCAGCTCCATGATGAATGGGACAGCCTCGACGGTGGTGTCGGTGCAAGTGCCTTGGTGAGCCACGGCATCCGCGAGATCACCGAGGAACTCGCCCGTTGACCCGTAGGGCTCGCCGAACGCGAACTCCTCATCAAGCAGCCACCCCACGGCATCCGGAGCATCCTCCGCACTGCCGTACATGCGCTCTGCGACCGCCACCACGGCCTGGACTAGCACTGCGGGCTCACCGACCTCAATGCACTTCCACGGCGGACCGGCCGGAGGCCGCGCGGGATCCTCGGGCAGAGGGCTCGGAAGGGCGACGTCGGCGCCGGCCTGCTCATGGACCAGGCCGTCCCGTGGGAAGACTCCTTCGAGAGTCGCAGCATGGCCCTCGCTGCATCCCTGCTGAAAACCGGCGTGGGCACGGGCCACACCGGCCACCCGAATCCGTTCACTCCGGAAGAACGGCTCGAGAGCCATGCGCTCGTACCCGCTGTAGACGGCCAGCGAGAAGACCTGCCACCACCCCTCCAGCTCCGGGTCCATCGACGGCTTTCCGTACCAGAAGCTCGACGGAATGAACCGGAAGTGATCGTGGACGCGCACTGCCGTCAGACGGTGGCCCATCCCGGAAAGCTCGGCCGCAGCGGCGCGGGCAGCGCCCTCACTCGGCAGGCTCAGCGTGTACTGGACTCCCCAAGCGGGAGGCGTCGCGGCCATCAGCTGCACTGCCAGGTGAACATCGCCCGCTCGAAGCGCCGCTCGGCCAGATCCTCCGGGCGGATCAGCCAGTACAGGGCTCCGGCATCGCCCCACATCATGTCCGCAGCGTCCTCGCTGTCGAACTGGGCCAGCAGCACCCAGCCGCCAGCTTCCTCGGACAGCCGAGGGTCGTCCCAGGACACCTCGCCGTCCAAGACCGCCTCCGCGACCTCGATCTCCACCGGGTTCTGTACGGAGTGAGCGTGGCCGCCGATCTGGTGCCTGACCGCGTCGTCGAACTCCCACAGCGCGTCGAGGAACTCCTGCGAGCAGACGGGATGGTCGTACCGGTTCCCCAGCGGGGCGTCCGGAGCGAAGACGGCCCGTACCGACGGATACCAGGGCTCGGTCGCCGTCATCTCCACCCGAGCGGCCAGTGGCACCACCGGATAGGGCTTGAGCCCTGCAGGCGCCCCTCGCTCCGCCACCTCCTCGTCAGCCGCCACATAGAGCACGCGGGCGCCCGCCCAGCTCTCCCGGTCCTCAATCAGAACGAGAGCATCGCCGTCGTCCAACTGCCCGTCGAAGTAGAAGAACAACAGCGTTCCTGCTGCGGGCAGATCGATGTCCAGCGCAGCCGCCGGCAGGCACGCGCAGTCGATCGAGGCGATGAAGGAGAGCGGACCGTGACCATCCCATGCCGGCCACTCTGCGGTGGCCGGCAAGGCGGGCAGGCCGCCAAGATGGCCGACTACGTCGTCAGAGCTAGCCGCTATCTCAAGACGCACACCAGGGCGAAGCAGACCTAGCCACTTCTCGGCAGCCTCAGGCGACAGATGCTGCAGGGCGAGAGAGCGCAGGGCATCTCGGGAACCATGTGTCATGCGGCCGATCATCCACGGCGTCACTGACAGAACTGGTTTCGGGGCGAGCGTCTCACTGCCCAAGGGCACCGCATAGGATCCACCGCCAGCAACGCTTGGCCTGAGAGGTAGCTCACGTGACCGCCCGAATCCTTCCCGCGTCTCCCCGTGACCCCGCTCGTGTCGGCCCGTACCGAGTAGTAGGCCGCTTGGGTAGCGGAGGCATGGGGACGGTGCACGCCGCTCTGGACAGCCGTGGCAATCGTCTTGCGGTGAAGATCGTCCACCCTGCTCAAGCTGGCGATGAGGAGTTCCGCGCCCGCTTCCGGCGCGAGGTGGCCCTGACAAGCAGGGTGAACGGGCCATGCCTTGTGCCCGTGGTGGCGGCGGACTGCGATGACGAGCGCCCATGGCTCGCCACGCCCTACATACCGGGGCCTACGCTCCAGCAACATGTCGCCGTGTCGGGCCCTCTCCAGGGGGTGATGCTGCACGCTTTGGCAGCTGGCACCGCGGCTGCCTTGGCTTCGGTCCACGAGGCCGGTGTGATTCACCGGGACATCAAGCCAGGCAATGTGATCCTCTCACCCGACGGTCCGCGCCTGCTCGACTTCGGCATCGCGCATGCCCTGGACTGCACCGCGGTCACCCGCACCGGAGTGCTGACTGGGACGCCTGGCTGGATCAGCCCGGAGCAGTACCGCACTGGTGCTGCGGGGCCAGAGTCCGACGTCTTCGCTTGGGGTGCACTCGTTGCCTACGCCGGAACAGGGCGCCATCCGTTCGGCACTGGGGCACTGGACACCGTCGCGTTCCGTGTGATGTCTCAAGAGCCTGACCTCTCCGGTATACCGGATGAACTGCGTCGTATTGCGGCAAGCGCATTGTCAAAGGAGCCAGGCGACCGGCCGATCGCACGCACCCTGAGCGAGGAGTGCATAGGGCTCCTCGCTCACCAGGACACCCAGGTACTGCCACCGCAGGTTTCAGTGCCCGTTGCTGTCGATACTCTGGTGACCAGCCATTGGAATGCACCACCTGCGCAGGCAGACGTGTGGCCCACTGCCCGGAGCGATGGCCAGGTCCGCAGGTATAGCTTCATCGCCGCCGCAGGGCTCACCGTCCTGAGCATCGGGGCTGCGGCTGTGTATGCGACCACACTTCGTGCAGGCCAAGATGTGACGCCTGCTGCACCGGCGAGCACCGCTTCCTCCGCGGCATCCGCTCCCTCTGCGGTTGCCGTTCCCGTTCGCCCGGCAACTACGCCTCCCTCAGTGGCCGCAGTCAGCACTCCAGCCGTGACACAGGAAGCACAGGAGCCGCAACCGGCCTACACCCGTAGTGACAACGCTCAGCCCACCGTCGAGGAGTGGTCCGAGGCCCGTGACGCTATGACAGCCTCCGAGCGAGACATCACCGCCGCCATCAACAAGGAGGTAGGCCCATTCCTCCGTGACGAATGGGGGCTGTCCGACGGCGTACAGGTAACGTTCAACCCCGAGGCGCAGACTATGTTTCTCACCGCTGGCCCTTCGGCCACTGTCTGGGAGAACGGCGGCGACTACACCGACCTCCGGCGCAGCATGATGTTCAGCGGCTGCTCCTACGGCAACGACAAACTACGCTCCGACATCAACTGGCCCTACGGGCGGGTGGTCGTCGTCTACCGAGAGTCGATGGCAAAACCTGTAATCGCTGACTACAGGGAAGTCACCAACGGCATGCGATGCCGTGTCTGAGGTAGCGTCAGGCGTTCGTGCCCGTTGCTCGATCCGAGATCGGAACTCTCTTGATTAAGGGGGCATGAGACGTCTGACCGTCGATGGAGCGGGGGCGATCTACGGCGAGCTGGGAAGCAGTCTTCGTCCTTCCCTGGAGTGCCTGCCAGGGCGTAATCGTGAACGTCTCTCGGATTAGGGGAGGGACCGACGCCGGTAGAGCATGAACCCGTGGTCGAGGATGGCAACTGCTACGAACGCCATGTAGTGCATCGTTTCGACCCCTCCGGTGATGCGCACCACGGAGACGCTCTGCTCCATGGCCACGATCTCGCGCGGAAGAACACCAAGCGTGCCAGTTATGTCCCCATGGGCCAGGGAGCTGCATGCGCTCCATACCGTCTCCGCCAAAGTCTCGCCCAGTGGGGTGTGCTCGCCGGCACATTTGACTATGTCGGTGTAAGTGGGAGCGGAAAGAGCCTGCTTGATAGCCGTAGTAGGAGTGCCAGATGCAATGAGGAGCCCCTTCAGTTCGTCCAGGCGCTCCACCTCAGAGCGAGCGGGAGTCACACCCAGCCGCTCGTGCATCCGGGTGGATGACTTGACTTCCTTGGCCTGGAGAGCGAGGCGCCGTTCGATACGGAGCTGCCGGAAGTCGGGAGCCAGCAGCCAGACAGCTCGCGCAGCGTTCTCGATTACGCCTCGGAGCAGCGAATATTGCGCGTGTGTATGGACCCGGGCGGATACACCCTCGCTGCCTTCGGAGAAGAGCGATGTCCTCAGGCAGTGCATGTGGTCCACGGCGACGGTGAGCGCATGCCGTGCGCTGTGGGACACCTGAAAAGGCGCAGTACGGGCGTCATCGAGCGCCAGGGCGCTGCCGGACTGTACCTGCCATGGTTCGGTCTCGGACAGCGTCAGCTCTTCGTAGCGCCTCCCTTTGGCCAAGGAGGTTCTTGAGGCCGAGCAGGTGTGTGTCATCCGTATCCACGGCAGGACCCTAGAGTGCGGCCGCCCTCGCGTGCGACCTGATTGATGGGTCTCCCTGCAAGCGCCGTGGTGCCCGCGCCAACCGACTGCGACGCATGGCTGTGGAACGGCAGACGTACCTGTCGGTGGTTAGCCCGTGGAGTGGAGGGTGGGGAATGATCACTGCAAGGCTGGGGAAAGATCACTGAGGGTGTACGTCCTGACTGGTCAGCGGTACTCGTGAACACCCCCAGGATGGTGCGCGCATGGTCGGCGGACGCGCCCGCGCACGCTCCCCCCGGGAGCTGACCGATAATCCGGAAGCCTGGCCCGAACAGCCGAGCTCCGACGTGGCCGCCGAAGCGGTGCGCCTCATCGCACGCACTCTCACCGCGGTCCTGGACGACCGGAGCCTGAGCCTGCGTGCGACCGCTGCCGGCTCCGGAGTGAACAGGCAGGCCGTCGCCGACCTTCTCGCGGGACGGTCCTGGCCGGACGTGGCAACGGTTGCCCGCCTCGCCCACTTCACCGGCGTCAACCTGTGGCCGCACAGCATTAACATCGATCGGAAGAGAACGCATTGAGCCTCGATCCACGCCCGAAAACGCCAAACAGCGACCGGGCATGACGAAGTTCGCGGCTCCGCGCATCGAGGGGAGAAGACCTCCATTACCCTCGAACACGCGAGAGCCACCTGCCAGACGGGCGCTCACGCACCCGGCACCGCCGAGTCGATTGGTAGTCCCTTGGCGGTGCCACCTCACCTGCCGCGCGCTCGCGGCCCCGGTTCACTCCTGAGCATCCCCCTGCCGCTGCTCGCCGGCACGGGCCGGAGCGATCGCGAACCAGGCCGTCGGCCCTTCCACCACCTGGCCCTCCTTCACCAGGGTCTTCAGCCGGGACCGAGTGGTCTCCACCCGCCGTCCCTTCGACGTGTCCGAAATGTCCTCGCCGATCGCCGCGGTGATGTCCTTCACGTGCATCGCACGCCCCGCTCCTGCGAGCAGCACCAGCATCCGCTCGCGCGCCTCTTCCCACTCCAACGGGCCGGCAGACACGGACCCGCTGGAAGGTACTTCTGCATCGGCAGGCTGGGAAGAGGGGGCAGGGCCGTTCGCCGCTGGTTCGTCGGCGGGGGCCTCTGATTGCTCTTGCGTGACGTCGCCGTCCTGGTCGGCGTACTCCTCGGCGACGAGGGACAACAGCGTTTCTCGCGTGATCGTCAGGTGAGCCAGCCGCTCCTCGGTCACGGCGATCTTCTCGCGCAGTGTGGCCAACTCGCCCCGAAACGATCGCCTCTTCCTGATCCAGAGGCTCGAACAGTGACGTCATGCCGAGCCCACCTTCACTCGCCGATCCCGGAGCCCGATGGCACTCCAGGCCCCAGCCAAACGTAGGACCAGCCCCAGCAAGATCGCAGAGGGTGACCGCAGATGCCCCCAATCGACCGCATGTGATCGTCTTGCGCTCGCCCCTCCCACGGACGACAGCACCCGTTCGCACCGTAGGGTCGGAACATGTCGACCGATGACCTCCCGGCCCCCACGGCCAAGCACTGGCAGGACTGCACGGACGTGTACGACTTCCTGGACCAGATCCGTCTCCGGCCCGGCATGTGGCTGTCCGGCGGCTCACTCCACGATCTGCAGACGATGCTGATCGGGTACCAGGTAGCCCTCGGCGTGCACTCCATCGACGACCCGTGCGACTTCTGGCACGGCGGAGCATTCAGCAAGTGGCTCGAGACACGGCTCGGCGGCAGCAGCCCGCTCGGCTGGGCAGCCGACATCGAACGCAACACCCCCGACGGCTCGACTCCCGTAGAAGAGTTCTTCCATCTCCTCGACGCCTACCGGAGCGACGTGGCCCCGAATCCGACACCAACCGCCACGACTACTCGGCTTCCCGGCATCGAGTACATGATCAACACCTACGTCACCCTCTTCTGGCGCAAACGCCTCCTCACGCAGGCAGCGGAACGTCTCGAAGACCGAGGATTCCGCGTCATCCGCCTGGAAGCCGGCCAGTGGAACACGGAGCGGGACATGCACCACGCCATGGCCGCGGCCCTGGACTTCCCCGACTACTACGGTCGCAACCTGGATGCGCTCAACGACTGCCTTGGCGACGTAGCCTGCTACGGCGGCTACGACGATGCTCCCGAGGGCACCGGACTGGTCCTCGTCTTCACTGACTATGACCGGTTCGCGGCAACCTGCCCCAGGGCGGCGCAAGTCGTCCTGGACATCATCGCTGACCAGGCCCGCCAGGCAGCTGTACTTCGCCGCCGTCTGATCTGCCTGGTCCAGAGCAACGACCCGCAGATCCGGTTCGAGCCCGTCGGCGCCATGCCCGTCCTGTGGAACAACGACGAAGCGCTCGACGCCCGTCGCTGCTGACCAGCGATCAGCGATCCTTGTCAGTGCACCCGGTTAGGGTGCCCGCCATGAACGTGGGACACCTGACCGAATTGCTCGCCGATTCCGCTGAGAGTCGCCTTCCGCCCGGTCGGATGGTCACGTCCGATGAAGGCGACGGAGACGTACAGCCCCTGTGGCTCAGTGACGGGTCGGCCACGATCGAGCTGTGGACGCGGATGCACGCCGAACACACACGTTCCGGCCTGTGGCCGCTGCTGCTCAACTCGCTGGATCCGAACGACGGCGAATTCCGCCCGTGGGCATCCGGAGAGGTCTTTCCCGAGCAGATGTCCTCCCCGGCGAGCCACGACTCTGCCGGCCTCTTCGCCCGGTGGTGGGACACCTACACAGCCGTCGATGAAGACGACATGCTCGACGCCGGCAGGCGCCTCGCCGTCACGGCTCCCTTCGGGCAGACCTGGCCCGGTCTCGCGCCCAGTCGGGAGACGACAACGAACCCCAATCAACTAGCCGCCGAGTTCGCGCAGGCGTATCTCGTCGACCGCCCCCAGACGCGTCTGGGGCTGGTCGCTGCAGCATGCGGCGCCGAGGCGCTGACGGCCGTGGGCTGGGCCGGCCCCTGCAACTACGACAACGACACCGCGAAGTTCTCCGCGGTCGTCCGCGACTGGGAGTACCGGTTCGGCGCCCGTGTCATCGCGGTCGGCTTCTCCACGCTGCACCTCAGCGTCGCCTCGCCACCTGCCGACGAGGATGAGGCTCTCCTGGTCGCGGCCGAGCACTTCGCCTTCTGTCCGGACAACATCTGGCAGGGCAGCAGGCCGTACACACTGGCCGCATACGCCGAGCGGATCACCGGTGCTCGCCACTGGGACTTCTGGTGGGACTGATCCGCTACCCGGAAGACGTTCGACCGGGAAGTGGCCTTCAGGGTGTGGAGCTGGGTTGTCAGGCGACGGACAGTCTGTGCCACCAGTGACTGCAGCCGTCGGAGCAAAAGCGCTCACGGCGTCGCGCGTCGGCAATCGCGAGCACCGCGATCAGCAGCTTGAACGCCTTGCGGCGTTCGTCGAGAGGCGTGAGGCTGGCGATCTTTCCCAGTTGCTCGTCGATCCGGCCTCGTGAGATCAGCACTGCGGGCGTATGCGTCGGGCGCAGCCCAGCACGGCGGATGCTCTCCAGTACGTCCTCGGCGACGGCACGGGCCTGGACGCAGTGATGGCGCAGGAACAGCAGCACCTCGGACTGCTCTTCCTGGCGGAGGCCATCGAACCACTTGATGCCCTCTGACATCGGGCGCAGCCCCTGCGCGAGCTCGTTGAGCAGGACGTCGCGTTCCTTCATGACAACCTCCCGTGGGGCAGACGCCGTTCTGCAGCAGTGATCAGGATTCCGAGCAGATCCGCCAGATCGGCCGCGCCTTCGGCGTCGTCGGCCCAGCGCGTGGTCTGCAGTGGGTGAACCTGGTCGAGGAGGACGCCTTCCCGCGCCAGGACGAAGGTCAAAGCCAGCATGGCCGCGCGGGCATTGCCGTCCTCGAACGGATGGAAGAAGAGGATGTCGAGGTAGGTCCGGGCCGCGCGTGACGGGAGGGTCAAATCAGGCTCAGAGCTCTCGGACAGACAGCGCTCGAATCGTGCCCGCGTATCGGGGGCGAGGCCGTAGCGCTCCCGTCCGCCCTTCGCGAAGGCCGGCATCGTGCGGAAACTGACGAGGTCCTGGCCCAGCACGGTTCGCTGCCACTTCGCCATCAGGGCGAAAGTCAGCGGCCTGCCCTGCTCCGCGTCGGCGAAGGCCACGTCGAGGGCGGTCAGGACCCGCGCGGTTCCCTCGCCGTCCCGTTCGCCTCGCGTTGCCATGAAGAAACTCCGGAAGCCGTCGCGGGCCAGGGCTCCAGAGACAGGGGAGGCGCCGCGCCAGGATGGCCAGGAGATCTCCGGCCGGATGAGCAGCCATTCGGCGAGGCTGTCCTTCGGTTGGCCGGGCCCGGAAGTCATCTGACTTTGCCCACGCTGCTGGCGAACCGCGAACTCACCGCGTCGACCACCGGAACGTCAGGCGCGATCCAACTGCCGAACCGGCCGCCGACCGCGTTCTCGACGATCGCCTGGGCCTGGCCCTCGTCGATGCCGCTGTAGGCGAGGAACCATCGGAGGACTTGCATGCAGTGCCCGTACCAGCCGCTCTCGGCCTGGGTGCGGTCAGCCACCACGGTGACCAGGCGGGTGCATGCTCGCTCCCAGTACCAGCGGTCCGTCGAAGTCACCGGGCCGTTCCCCGGCGGAGCCAGGTCCGCGAACCGTTCCGCCAGGTCCTCCAGCCAGCCACGCCACTCCCGAAGGGCCTCGACAACCAGCGGGGCAGTCGCATCCGGGGTTGTCACGGAGTCGGATGAACAGCACCACACCTCGACGACGCCTCCGTCGACGTCACCCTCACCCACCGACCAGTTCCATCCGCAGGCCCATCGGCCGTACCGGCCCGCCAGGAACTCGGTGACGGGATCCAACGAACGCCAGCGATCCTCGCGATCGGCTTCAGCGCTGGGCAGCAAGGGCATAACCAGGCCCGCCAACTCCTCCGCCGCATCGGCGTCCATCTCGAACGCATGTCGAGCCGGATCCACATCTGCCCACGTAAGGGTATGAGCCCACAGTTCACTCACCGTTCCACTCTGCCTTGCGCAGCCACCCTGACTCCACTCCATATCGGCCCTGCGTTCCCGAGGCTGTCGCCATGGTCTAGCTGCGGCTGACGATCGATCCCGTCGGCCGTCATTGTCGGCGGTCATGTGGTCGTCGGAGCGTTGTCGGTCGTTTCGGGGACGTAGCCGCAAAGCCGCGGCGCGCATTCGGCCTTGTGGTCTTGGCCCCAAAGGGAGGTGTCTCGCTCGATGGAGCGGACGCGGTGAACGAGTCGCAACTGGGCCTTGCGGGGCAGAGTCGAGGGCAACGCTGTGAAGGTCTCCGGGCGTACGGCGACCAGGCCGCTGACCTGCTCTCCGTTGGACATCTGCAGCAGCGTGGTGCACTGCCACCAGTCGATCTCGCCGCCGCGACCGTCTGGGGTGCCGGGCCAGTAGTAGTGGGCCGGGTCCGGGAGCAGATAGTGGACACCGTCGGGGGCAAGATGGGCCCGGAGCCATGCCGCGCTTCCACTCAGGCCGAGCCGGAGCCGTCGGGCCTCGTCGTGCAGGGCACAGATCGCTTCGGTGTCGACGGCCTTGAGAACGTTCGCTACCGGAGGCAGTGGCCGGCGCCCGGCTGGAGCCTTGACCGGCCAGCGCCCGAGTAGAAGGCTGACCCATTGCTGCGGTGTCCTCGGCGACGGGTCCCTGCGGGATGCAGGCAGTGGCGGGGGCGGCGTCCAGATTAGTCCTGTCTGCTCGATGTGACGCAGCATCCACGCCCGCGCCTCCGGGCCGGCGGTGTTCCAGACCCAGCTCATCGGTCGTTCGGCCATCGCCTGATCGAAGCTCCCGGGGGACTTGCCCCGACGGGATGGCTTCCTGGGGCGTGGCCGCGCGACGCCCGGAAGGTTGTGGCTCAAGTTGGCCAGGAATCTGATGCGTTCCAGAGCCTCGTCAGGGGAGTTGTCCTGCGCCGCGTGCTGCGCGCCTCCGGCCAGATGGCGGATCTCGGTGAACGCCCTGGCCGCGAGAAGCGCGGCTATGTCCCGGTCGATCTCGGCCTCCTGGCTCCTCATGCCGATCCGTCCTTACTGCCGCCCTCACGGCGGCTTGTGCGGGCCTGGGTAAGCGACAAGGCAATGCGACGGCGTGCGATATCGACATCGATGATCTTCACGGTGAGGGCGTCACCGACCTCGACGACGTCTCCGGAGAATTCATCCAGCTCGCTGGTGTGCACGAGCCCCTGGAAGCCGTCCTCTCGGTCTTCGATGCGCACGAAGACGCCGAACGGGACGATCTTGGTAACCGGCCCGATGACCACTTGGCCGATCCGCTGCGCTACCTGCGGCCACGGGTCTTCCTGCACCGCTCGGAGCGACAGCGGCACCCGCTCCCGGACCATGTCGACGTCGAGAACCTCGGCCGTGACCTCCTGGCCGACGCTGACGACGTCGGACGGGTGGTCGATCGGTCGCCAGGACAGATCCGGAATATTGATCATCGCGGTGAAGCCGCCGATGTCCACGAAGGTGACGCCGAAGCTGGCGATGGACGTCACCGTGCCGGTGACGACCTGGCCGCGCCGCAGGGTCTTCAGGAGCGCCCAGTCCCGGTCACTGGGCGTCGGCTCGGTCTGCCAGCGAGCGCGTAGAACGCCGTCGCTGTCGGGCAGCACAGCGGTGAACAGCGGTAGCGGGCAGTCTCACCCTGGCTGTGTCCGCCGCTCTCATCAACGGCGTAGGTTCCGCGGCGGAAGCGCCTGCCGGCTCCACCTCAACCGACACACCGCTTACGCAAGCAGCAGACCTGTCCACCGCGCGGGTCGCCGCACGACTGTCGGGGCAGCGCGTCGAAGCCCTGTCGGAGCGGACGGAAACATCGACGACGTGGGTGAACAAGGACGGAACGCTCACGACTGAGGTTTCGGCCGGGCCTGTCCGGTTCTATGACGAGGCCGCACGCTCCTGGCGCGACATCGACGTGACCCTGGCAGGAGCCTCCGACGGATCCGTCGGGTCGAAGGCTCACCCTCATGGTCTGAAGCTCGCAGCGGGAAGCGGCCGTTCGGCCCGATCACTCAAGGCGGCACAAGCCTCCAAGGCGACGGATCTGGTGACGCTCGGCGAGGGCGAGCAGCAGATCACCCTGCAGTGGAAGGGCGATCTGCCTGTCCCCCGGCTGAACGGGACCCGCGCAGAGTACGTGAACGCGGTTCCGGGTGCCGACGTGGTGGTCGAGGCGACGCGTACGGGATTCGAGCAGTTCGTCGAGATCAAGCAGAAGCCTGCCGTCGACAACTACTCCTACACGCTGCCGCTGAAGGCCAAGGGGCTCAAAGCGGAGCAGCAGACCGACGGCAGCGTGCTGTTCACGGACAAGAAGAACAAAAAGACTGCGGTCATGCCCGCGCCGCTGATGTGGGACGCCACCGTTGATCCGGTGTCAGGTAAGCACAGCCGTACCGTGCCGGTGTCGATGAAGGTCGTGCAGAAGGGCTCGACGGTTGACCTCGTCCTCACCCCGGACGCCGACTTCCTCGTCGACCCGGCGACGAAGTACCCGGTCACGGTTGACCCGTCCACCTCCGCGCTGTCGAACGTGTTCGACACCTACGTGCAGCAGGGCACGACGGTCGACTGGTCCACAGACGTGGAACTGGACCTGGGCAATCCGGGGACGAAGAACGCCGACGGCACCTTCCGCACGGCGCGTTCCTTCATCTCGTGGAATACCGCGCCGATCGCGGGCGCGCTGGTGACGGACGCGAAGCTCAGCCTGTGGAACTTCCACTCCGCGAACTACACCGGCTCCTCGTGCCCGAACCAGCCGTGGGAGGTGTGGTCGACCGGGGCCGCGTCGACCTCCTCGCGCTGGGCCGCGCCCAACCAGCCGGCGTGGATCGCGAAGAAGGCCACGTCCTCGGAGACTAGGGGCAACCCGTCCTGCTCCACGCAGCCGGACGGCTGGATCAACGCCGACGTCACGACGATCGTGAAGGAATGGGCCTCGGCCAAGGCGGCCAGGTCCCACATGGGCCTGCGCGCCACTGACGAGACCGTCACGGGGCAGTGGAAGCGGGTCAACTCCGCCAACGCCGCCTCTAACCCGCCCAAGCTGACCGTCACCTACAACTACCGGCCGCTCACCGGGACCAAGCAGCAGGCAGGCCCGCCGTACACGCAGGACAAGACCGGGACCTGGCGAGTCGACACGACGACCCCGACCCTGCGGGACACGTTCGTGGACCCCGACGGGGACAAGGTCAACGGCACCTTTCAGATCTTCGAGACCGCGACCAACACGCAGGTCGGCGACGTGCTGGTTTCCCCTTACGTGGCCAGCGGCACACCGGTCGAGGTGAAGGTGCCCGCCGGGAAGCTCCAGCACGGACGAACCTACCGCTTCCGGACATCGCCCTACGACGGTACGCACTACAACCTGGAGTGGTCGGCGTGGGCGACGTTCAGCGTCAGCCCGCTGCCGAGTGTCCCCCAGGACCTGCAGGCCGGTGCGGAGCAGACGCTGACCCCGATCCTCTCGGCGGTGGTCATAGACCCGGCTCAGGGGCGTGTCAGCGCGGAGTTCTCGCTCAAGGACGCGGCGGGAGCTGCTGTGCCCGGGCTCACGCTTCACCCGGTGTGGACCGAGAGTGGCCGACGTGCAGCAGTGCAGATCCCGGAGAAGTTGCTCGCGGACGGCGCCACCTATCGCTGGAACGTACGCGCCTGCACCTCTGTCGGGTGCTCGCCCTGGTCCGCGCAGCAGAATCTGACCGTTCGCTTGCAGTCTCCGCCCGCTCCGCCGGCGCTCCAGACATCTGTCATCCGTGACGGCGCGCTGGCGGGGGCCACTGCCGCGACGGGCTGCGACGACACCGCGTGCCCGGCCCCGCCCACTGGGCACCTCCGAGTCGGCACCGTCGACGGACAGCCCTGGGCCACCCGCCTCAAGGCCGACCTCACGGGACTGCCGAAGGGCGCCCGGGTCAGCGCCGCCAGACTGGTGCTGAACCGCTCCGACTGCACCACGAACTGTGTGGTACAGCAACCGGACATCTACGAGCTGTCGTCCGCTTGGGCACCCCCGCAGACCGGAAGGGAACTGCTCACCGCAGCGGGTAACGAGAGCTACGCCACCAGTGCGGTCCTGGCTGATGCGGATCTCGGCCCCATGCTGCAGTCCTGGATGGAGCGCGGTACGAACGAGGGACTGGTACTGACCGCGCCTGTCGGCGCGACGGGTGCTTCCTACCACTCGGGTGCGGCGGCCGACGCGTCGAAGCGGCCGCAGCTGGTTGTTGAGTACGTGCCGCCGACCGCGCCCGGTGCGGCCTCCGACATTCGTGTGGGTGCCGGTGACACGGCGCTGCTGGCCACGTGGAACGCGCCGCTGGACCCCGGTGCCGCGGGTGAGGAACCGCGGTATACGGTGCGCTTGGAGAGGGCGGACGGGAGTATGGTCGCCGAGCAGGAGACCAGTGGGCCGCGTGCCGTGTTCTCCGGACTCGACAACGCGTTGACGTACCGGGTCGCCGTGACGCCGAAGAACTCCTTCGGTGCCGGTGCGGTGAGCCGTTCTACGCTCACGCAGGGTGCGACCGTGGCAGGTGGCGCCGCCCAGTATGGCGCCTACGTGCAGGAGTACCTGGACGCCCGGGGCAAGATCATGACGGGGGCCAGCCTCATCGCGGCCGACGCGGCCGCCGAAGCCCCCCGGGGATCGGTGTTCCGCGAGCTGCTCAGCGCGCAGGAGGCCGGACTCGTCGGTGGCCGGGAAGGCCTGGAGACGCAGGGACAGAGCTACGGCAGCGCTTCGTACGTCCTGAGCGACGTCGTGGTCAGCAAGGGGACCGGTACGGATGTCGTCGTACGGGCAACCGTCACGGAGACCGTGACGATCCGGACAGCGGGCATGGAGGGCGAGGAGCAAACCGGCGGTCGCGCCAGCCGACGGTTCACGTTCAACGTCTCCGGCGAATCCGCGGTCCTCGCGAGCGAAGTCGACGACACCGACGCGGGGCTGACCCTGTCAGCGACGGTGGCCGCGGAAACGCAGGTGGAAGCGTCGTCGATCGAGAACTCGGACGTGCCGTCGGACGACCCCGGTTCCATCCCCCTGGGCGAGAACGGCTTCCCGGCCCAGGAGGCCGCAGCCTTTCAGCTCTCCGCGTTCCGCGCCGCATCGGTCAACGGCCACGGCACGGGCAACTGGGCGTACAACAACACGGGCGTCAAATGGGAGTACCCCCAGGACTGCACCAACTTCGTCTCCAAGGCCCTCTACTACGGTGGCGGCATGAAATTCCGATGGGGCGGCCGCAAGACGGACGGGGCCTGGTGGCAGCAGTACTACCTGTTCGGCAGCGTGAAGAACAAGAGCTACACCTGGTCCGGCGCCGAGAACCTGCGGCGCCACTTCTCCGGACACCGACCGGCGACGCGGGTCGCCGCGGCGGGCTCCGCCCGGGTGGGAGACATCATCTTCTTCAAGTGGAAGAACGAGCGTGTCTACAATCACGCGGCGGTCGTCACGGCCAACGCCCGCGGCAACATCGCGCTGGCACAGCACGGGCGTAACAGTCACACCACGCTCAACGACATCCTGACGTACTACCGGTCCAAGAAGGACCCGATCGAGCGAATCGTGATCATTCGACCCACGAGTGCGAAGTGAGGTGGCCGCGGCGGCTGGCAGCCGCTCTCCTGTCGCTGGGCCTAGTGACGGCGTGCTCGCCGTCGAACGACCCTGAGGCACGCTACGCCCAGAACTATGCCGACCACGAGCCGCTGCATGTCGTCGGCTACCCGTCCACCGGGTCGTTGCGCATCACGCAGGAAGCGCTCTGGCGGATCGCCGACGGCGCTGAGGAGGACCTGGCGGGGCTGGCGACCGGCGACGCCACTGCGAGCGAAGCACAGAAGACGGCAACCAACTGGATCAAAAGCTTCCAGAAGGGAGCGGTGGGGAAGGTATCCGCCGACTTCTACGGCGACGGAGTGGACCGCCAGACAGTGGTGCTGTACTTCCACGACACCAAACAGGTCAAGGAGCTCCACGTGCGGCTCGACGGCAACGCCGGAGAGGACGGCTGGCGCGTCGTGATGAACGAACCGGACCCGAAGCAGGCGGCGACGGCACCCACCTGGGCGCCCACGGCCCCAGGCGGACTCGACTCGAACATCCCGAACTGATCCACGCGTCTGACGGATACCGAATCAGGCAGGCGGTCGGCCGCCGTCACGGGGCCCGCTGGTCATCCAGCGGGCCCAGCAGCCGCAAACGCGCATCGCGGGTGCGGGCATCGGGAAATGATTTCCCCCGCGTCGGGGAAAGATCTCCGGGAACGGTGCTCACCCCTGGTCAGCGCCACTCGTGAACGCCCCACGCACGGGCCGTTCACGAGCTGGCTCGTAGACGGTTCACGAGATCCCGTCCGATCACTTCGATCGGGCGGGATTTCGTCGTTTCTGGGCTCGTCGGGAGGTCTGGGTGCCGATGGCGGGGCGGTGTGGCGAAGCGTGCTGCGCGTGCTTACCTGTCTCCGGGCATGGAGGAGCACGCCGATCGTGGTGATCAGCGCGCTTCGGCGATGTGGGGCTGTTCCGCGCGGGCTTGGTCAGCGGGTGCGGGGCGGTGGCGGGCGTCCCGTGGGCAGGGCATGCGGCACGTCGGGATCGGTGAGTGGTGATGGAGCCCGCGCAGCACACCTCTGGCAGTGTCTTCTCCGGCGGCGGTGCGAAGTGTTCGGCGTCGGGGATCTGGATGGTGGAGCGGGCCGCCGTGTGGGTGTTCGGACCCGGGGTGTGCTGAGGTCGACGACCGGGGTGGGGATCGTGGCGAGGGTGCGGGGTCGCAGACGTTCGCGGCGGGCGCACTTGACCGAGGGGGACAGGCCGGCGGCCGGGTACTGGAGGCGGATCGCCCTGCGGGCGTCGGTCCCTTGTACTCGTGAACATCCCGTCACCGCACCGTCATCCACGCTGGCGCAGCAGCGCTGGAGGCATCCCTGCCAGCGCCCTTCGTTCCCGCCGCAGCATGCGGCAACCGGACGTTCGACCGGCTCAACGGCCGCTCACTCGAACCGACTGAGAGGCTGCAGGCCCTCCACGAATGCCCGGAAGTCTGCCGCGAGCGGCAGTTCTGCGCCGGAGTCGGTATCGAACCAGGAAACCGACGGTTCCCCCGACACGCCGGTGGCCCGGTAGTCGAGCCCGGTCCAGTAGTGGCCGTCACCGGACAACAGCACGATGGGAGACGGCAGTCCCCACTCCTCCGCCAGGTAGGGCGTGTCCAACAGCGACAGGCCGTGCCCGCTGGTGCCGATCCCCATCAACTCGGTGAACGGGATGTGGTCCTCGCTCCACGAGGTTGGCTGATTGGTCGGGAAGGCATTCCGGGCAGCCGTGACAACGCCGCCGTTTTGCACACGCAGAAGGTCGAGCAGTGATGCGGGAAGTCGCAGCCCGAGGACTTGCTCCGCGTCGGCGACGGTCGCCTGGGTCAAGGCGGGTTGGACCCCGTAGGTGTGTCCGCTCCAGAAGGACGATGTGATTTCATCAAACGTCATCGGCTCCTCCGCTCAGGCCATCGCGGCGAATCAGCTGGTCAAGCTCTTCGGCAGAGCCGCCGGCGAGGCGGTAGACGCCCTGGAGACCGGTTGAACGGATCAGGCGCCCGTCCTCGATGTGCTTGAGCCGGCGCTCGCCTCGGCGGGACGTGTACGTCAGCCGCTCCAGGAGGTCCCCTGGGACAACCGTGTCGAACCTGAGCGGGGTACCTGGCGGGCCGATGAGCACTTCGGTGACACATCCGGTCTTGAGCGGACGCCAGTCCAGCAACTTCACGTAGTCGTCATCGGGGAGTGCCGAGCCAACGTTCTCGTAGGGGACGATGCGAGCTACCTCCAGCGCCCCCAGCACATGGAGACGGGTGCGGTGGGCTCGCACGGGGTAGACGCGGTCCCCAGGCTGCACCCCTGCGCGCTGGAAGCTCGGCAGCGATTGGTGCGGCCCGCCGAACAGCATCGTCAGCCGCTGACCGGTATAGCCGGACCGCTCAAGCTCTCGGCACAAGTCGTTGGTCCACAACGTCGTATAGGAGTTCGGCACGCCAGCACGGTAGCCGTGCCCTCTGACAGGTCACCGTGCCGGGAGCCGATGTCAGTACGTCGTGGCATGCTCGCGGCCATGAACAGGAACCAGTTCTGGATGTTGATCGAGAAAGCCCGTGAACACGTATCTGACACCCGGGACGGTTCCGATATCGCCGGCCGTGCCTCCGCGTTGCTTGCTCGCCGCTCAGCCCAATGTCGACGACCGTGAAGAGATGGCTCGCAGGCTCCCCGCCTTGACCGCTCTGTATTCGTACTGACAGCAGTCGGCGGCATTCCGTCTCCCGGCAGAGCCCAGCCTGAGCTGACCCACCGCAACCGTTAATCGATTCCTACCCGGAAGGCCCTGATGAGCTGGGACGTGATCCTTCTTCGTCTGCCCGACAACGTCACCTCGGTACAGGAGATACCCGCCGACTGCACCCCGGACCCGCTCGGCCGGCGACACGACGTGCTCACGGCTGTCACTCAGGCGGTACCCGACGTTGATCTCTCGGACCCCACGTGGGGTGAACTTTTCGGCCCCACGTGGTGCATGGACGTCAACATCGGCTCAGAAGACCCGGTGGACTCCGTCATGCTCCACATCCGGGGCTCCGGTGACGACGTGCTGACGCCCGTTCTCCGGCTTGCAGAGGCTCTGCGGTGCAAGGCGCTCGACTGCGCCGAAGGGGACCTGATCGCTCCGGGGAAGACGTCGGGCTGGCACGCCTTTCAGCAGTTCCGTGATCGAGTGGTGGGACCCTCTCAGTGAGACCTCCCCCGGTCACAGCGCCAGCATCCGCCCCAGGCACCTCGAGACGCGACGGGGCCTTCTGCCCGGTCGAATGGTCACGTCCGACGAGGGTGACGGAGAGGCAGAGCCGCCAGATCGGCCGCGCCTTCGGCGTCGTCGGCCCAGCGAGTGGTCTGAAGCGGGTGAACCTGGTCGAGGAGGACGCCTTCCCGTGCCAGGACGAAGGCCAACGATATCGAGTGGCCGCCCCATCAGCAGGAAACGATCTACCGTCGGCTGGCTGGTGGTCTTCGACCGCTTGTGGGGTCAGAGTGCAGGCTGATCCTTGACGGCATAGCCCAGCGTGCGGGCCTGCGCGGCCACTGCTGCGAAGTCGGCTGTGGAGGACAACGAGGTCACTGTCCTGTGGCTCAGCGGCGCCCGAGCCAGGATCGCCGCCACGGCGTCGCGGTCGATGCTCCGCTCGAAGTAGTCCTCGGCAAAGCTGACGTACGCGTCCGTGCTGCCGTCAGTGAGAAGCTCGAACAGCCGGTCAGCCCCGTCTGACTCATCAGAGGCGAACTCGACCGGGCCGCACTGCCAGGACTCGGCCTCCTTCTCCCGCCACACGCATACCGTCGCATCGAAGAACCCGTCGAACTGGAACTCCGGTGCCGCCGGATAGTGCGCGAGCGACGAGGGTAGACCGTCGAGAAGACCAGGCCAGTGCGCACGGGGCGACTCTCGCCAGGGGGTGGCATCACTCTCGTGATCGAACCCGTAGAGGAACACTCCGGCCGGATCGAACACGACGGCGTACTGGTCACCAGAACCGTTGTCCATGAACGCCAAGTCGACGCCTTCGCGCCAGTCGGAGACGAACGAGTGGGTGGGAGCTTCCGTGTCGAGGATGGCATCGAGCAGTGCCAGTGCCTGACAGCGGGCGAGCAGAACATCAGGGTCGGGCAGCGAGGCCACCAGAGCGTGGACAGTCATGGTCGTCATTCAACTGCCTGCCACTGACATCAGCCTGCCTTCGGATCCGGGAAATGATCACCCGTCGCGCGGGAAGCGATCTCCGGCCGGGGTCTCATCGACCCGGCCAGCGGCGCTCGTGAACACCTCACGCACGGAGAGTCCCGTCCGACCGTCAGATCGGGCGGGATTCTTGTTCCAGGGGTCCTTGGGGAGCCCGTCGGGCTTTGCCGTCCTCGGCGAGGACCCAGCCGATGCCGTCGGTGGTGTCACGCGGAGTGGGCCGTTGCGGCTGGGGTCGGCTTCGTGTCAGGGGTTCGAGGGGCGGGGTGGGGTGGGGCGGAGGGCGCCCAGGTAGACGCCGGCCAGGATGAGGGGGGTGCCGAGCAGCAGGCCGATGGTGAGCGGTTCGTCGTCCAGCCACGCCGACAGCATGATCGCGATCACGGGGATCACGACGAAGAGGTACGCGGCCCGTGAGGGGCCCCAGCGGCGGATCACCATCAGGTACAGCACGAAGGTCACCACCGAGCCGGCGACGATCAGATAGGCGATGGCCCACCAGGTCTCGGCCCGGTCCGGGAGGGTCCAGGTGTCGCCGGCCGCGTACGAACCGGCGAAGAGGAGGATCGCGGCGGCCGTCATGCCGACGGCGTTCATCGTGACCGGGTGCATCGGGGGCAGTCGGTGCACCAGGACCGCGGCCTGTGCGAACGCCAGGACGGCGCCCAGTACCGCCAGCAGGGCCACGACCGGTACGCCGGACTGGAGCGGCGCCCGGGACACGACCGCGACGCCCGCGACCGCGCACACGGCGCCGACGGCGACCGGCAGCCGGAACGGTTCCTGATGCTGTGTCACCGACAGCAGCAGCGCCACCAGCGGGACCAGGGACAGGATGGTCTGCCCCAGGCCCGCGTGGATGTGGACGAGCGCGTAGTACGCCAGGGCGAACGTGACGCCGAAGTTCAGCGTGCCGAAGAGGACCGCGCCGGCCAGGGCCCTGCCGCGCGGCAGGGGCAGTCGCAGGGCGGCCACGACGGCGAGGAGGAGCAGAGCTGCCGCCCCGAAGCGCAGCGAGGCGCCCCACAGCGGGTCGAGTTCGCGGTTGCTGAACCGGACGCCGAGAGCGTTGCCGCCGGAGAGGAGGCAGGCGGCGGCGAAGATGGCGATGCCGACGCGGTCCGTGCCCCGGCCGGTGTCGTCTCCGGTTCCGGCGTCGCCGTCGGGGTCGCCGGTGGGGTGCCCTGGGCGCATGGCCTCACCCTAGGGAGCGGGCCCGGCCGCCCCGGCGCGACACACCAGGCCGCCGTGCCGGGTCGGCCCCGTGGGGGCGGTCGTCGCCGGTCGGCGGACGGTGTCGGGGTGCCCCTGGCAGAGGGGTCCGGCCGGGACCGTACCCGGGTCGTCGCCGTCCGGGGCGGCGCGGTGCGGTTCGCGGGGCCGGTGCCGGCCAGGACGGGGCCTCCGGTGCCGGCGGCCCCGTCGGGTGGCTCAGGAGGTCTGGGCCCGCTGGTACAGGGCCTGCGCCTCGTTGCCGAAGTACGGCCCGAACATCCGGTTCGGCAGGAAGGTGTAGCCGAAGCTGTTCACCGAGACCTGGAGCCCGGTGCCGGTCGCCTCGCTGAAGCCGGTGAACCAGGGGCCGCCGCTGGAGCCGCCGGTCATGTTGCAGCCCAGGCTGTGGTCTTGCGAGAACAGGAAGTCCCGGGAGGAGTTCCCGCTGCAGTAGACGAGCTTGGAGCCGTCGTACGGGGACGCGGCCGGGAAACCGAAGGCGTACATCTGCTTGTTGTAGCCGCCGTTGAACTGGAGGCCCTGCGCTCCGGTGACGGAGGTCAGCTTCTGGCCGTTGAGCGGGGCGACCACGGCGGCGCCGATGTCGTTGTTGATGTCCTCGCTCGCCTCCCACTGCGGGGTGGTCAGCGTCTTGGTGGCGCTCCACCGGCCGTACGGCGCCTGGCCGTTGTCGTACGCGGGGACGAACACCCAGTCGGTGTGCCAGCTGCCCTGGTACTTGACGCAGTGCCCGGCCGTGATGACGGTGCTCTGGTTCTGGCTGGTGACGGCGTTGCCCGAGCAGGAGGCGGTACGGCCCTGGAAGGAGAAGAAGACCCGGCCGGAGGTCTTCACGACGGCGCCGCCGCCGGTCCACGCGCCGCCCGCCTGCGGGAAGGCCAGCGGGCCGATGACACCGGGACCGGTGGGGGCGGCGGGGCCGGTGGAGGCGGTGGGCGCTGTGGGGGCGACGGTGGTGGTGGGCCCGCCCGCCGTGGGGGCCTTGAGCTTCTTCGCCGCCTTGGGGGTGAGGGCGAGGTCGAGCGGGGTGGCGCCGCGCATGCGCTCGGCGGTCCAGAACTCGGCGGCGCGGTGCTGCTCGGCCGCCGGGACGGTACGGGCGGGGGTCGTGGGGGAGGGGAGCGCGGGGGACGGGGGAGCGGCGTGGGCCGCGGCGGCCGACAGGGCGCCCGTGAGGAGGGCGCCGACGGTCAGCAGGATGCCCGCGGCGGTGCGTTGGCGTGTCACGCGTGTCTCCTTCTGCCGTGCCCGGGCGGGTGGCGGCCCGGGCAGGGTGGGGGGGAGCCGATGAGCGGTACGGCTCGGAGTGCGTGAGGCAGGGTGCCACGCCACGGCCCAGATTGTCAGGGTCGTGTCAGAGCTTTCGCGAAACAACGACTGTTCTCATACATGCGGTAGTAGCCGAACTTGGCGCACGGATCGTAGCCGCTCGAGGTGTAGAGCCCGATCGCCTCCGGCTGCGCCGTGCCGGTCTCCAGCACCATGCGGGTCCGCCCCGCCGTGCGGGCGTCCTCCTCCAGGGCGGCCAGGATCCGCCGCGCGAGGCCGAGACCACGCGCCTCGGGGACCACGTACATGCGCTTGAGCTCGGCGTCGCCGTCCGCGTACCCCTCGCCGTTCGCCTCTTGCGCCCGCCAGGCGCCACTGGCCACGGGCCGGCCCCGCTCGTCGTACGCGATCAGGTACAGGCCGCGAGGCGGCCGGAACATATCGGGATCGAGTGGTGTGACATCGCCCTCGCCGTCGTACCGCTCCATGTATTCGAGCTGCACCTGGTCGTTGAGTTTGACGGCGTCGGGGTGGTCGTACGAGGAAGTCTGAATATTCATGCGGAGGAGGGTACAGGTATGCGGTGGCAGGGGAGGGTGGTGGTCGTCGGTAGGGTGCCGGAATGCTCACTGTAACGACCGTCAACGTCAATGGTCTGCGGGCCGCCGCGAAGAAGGGGTTCGTGGAGTGGCTCTCGGGGACCGCCGCCGACGCGGTGTGCCTCCAGGAGGTCCGGGCCGAGGCGTCCCAGCTCCCCGATGCCGTACGGGCGCCCGATGGCTGGTTCACCGTCCACGCCCCGGCCGCCGCCAAGGGCCGCGCCGGGGTGTCGCTGTACACGCGGCGGGAGCCGGAGGCGGTACGGGTGGGCTTCGGGTCGGCCGAGTTCGACGGTGCCGGCCGCTACGTGGAGGCCGACCTGCCCGGCGTCACGGTCGCCAGCCTCTACCTGCCGTCCGGCGAGGTGGGCACGGAACGGCAGGACGAGAAGATGCGCTTCCTCGGCGAGTTCCTGCCGTACCTGAAGGACCTCAAGGAGCGGGCGGCCGCCGACGGCCGCGAGGTGCTCGTCTGCGGCGACTGGAACATCGCGCACCAGGAGGCCGACCTGAAGAACTGGAAGGCCAACCAGAAGAGCGCCGGCTTCCTGCCCGAGGAGCGCGCCTGGCTCTCCCGCGTCCTCGACGAGGCGTCGTACGTCGATGTCGTCCGCGCCCTCCACCCGGACCGGCCAGGTCCGTACTCGTGGTGGTCCTACCGGGGCCGCGCCTTCGACAACGACTCCGGCTGGCGCATCGACTACCAGATGGCGACCCCGGGGCTCGCCGCGCGCGCGGTGAAGGCCTGGGTCGAGCGCGCCGCGACCCACGCCGAACGCTGGAGCGACCACGCGCCCGTGACGGCGGTGTACGACCTGTAGGGGGCGCCCGTACGGGGCAACGGCCGGTGTCCAGGGCCCGCGCGGCGCGGTCCGGGTGGCAGGGTGCGGCGGTGTGCGGCTCTCCTCGTCCCGTGTCCGGGTGTTCGCGCTCGTCGCCGTGGCGGCCCTGGCCGGCGCCTGGGCCCCGGCGCCCGGCGCTCCACCTCCCGGGGCTCTGCTGTCCGCGGCTCCACCTCCCGCGGCTCCACCTCCCGCGGCTCCACCTCCCGGGGCTCTGCTGTCCGCGGCTCCGCCGTCCGCGGCTCCACCTCCCGCGGCGCTGCCGTCCGCGGATCCGCCGTTCGGGACGCCGGACGTGCTGGTCACCGAGCAGGTGTCGCGGCGGATCCTGCTGCTCGACGGCCGGCGGCGGGACTGGGGCCCGGCGGCGGTCCGGTGGGCGTTCTCGCCGGTCGGTGACGCGCGCTACGCCGACCTGCGGCCCGAGCGCAGCTGGGTCCACCCCGACGAGGCGAAGGTCCGGCGCAGGCACGGGCGGACGTACGTGCTGACCACCGCCTCGTACGGGTTCGCGGCGGTCGTCGCGTACCCCTCCGGCGACCGGTACTGGGGCGGCGTCCTGTCGCCCGGGACCATCAGGGACAACCCGCACAGCATCGAACTGCTCCCGGACGGCGACGTCGCGGTCGCCTCCAGCACCGGTGGCCATGTGCGGGTGTACGCCGCCTCGCTCGGGCCGGCCGGCGTGCCGTACGCGGCGTACGCGCTGCCCGACGCGCACGGGGTGCACTGGGACGCCCGGCAGGGCGTGCTGTGGGCGCTGGGCGGCGACCGGCTGGTCGCCCTCCGAGTGGGCGGGAGCCCCGGGTGGCCGGTCATCCACGCGGTGCTCGACCTGCCGTTGCCGAGCCCCGGCGGGCACGACCTCGCGCCCGTCGCGCGGAACCCCGACCGGCTGTGGGTCACCACCGGGACGGAGGTGCTCCAGTACGTGAAGAGCCGGGGCGTCTTCGTCCGGGACCATCCGGGCGCGGTGTCGATCGGTCGCGCCCGCGTCAAGGCCGTCGGCGACGATCCGCTGACCGGGCAGGTGCTCTCGACCGCGCCCGAGCGCGGGCTCGGTGAGCCGTGGTGGACGACCAGGGTCACGGTGCACCGGCCGGCGGGCGCCTACCGGCTCGTCGGCGGCGGGATCTACAAGGCCCGCTGGTGGCTGCCTCACGTGTCCCGGGGGGCCGGGGCCTCCTGAGGGGGGCTGGCCTCGGCGCGCGGGGCGGCGTCGGGTGCGGGGCGGGGGTCGACGCGGCCGGTGTCGGTTTCTGCGGCGGGGGCGGGGCCGTCGGCGGTCGCTGTGGCGGTCGCGGTCGCGGTGGCGGCGGGTGCGGTGCCGGTGCTGGGGCCGGTCCCGGTGGCGGCGCGCAGCCGGCGGTCCAGGGCCATCGACAGCTCCGCCTCCACCACGCTCTTCGCCAGCGGCCGCAGCCGCGTGAGGGCGTCCTGTCCCCGCACGTGCGCCCCGAGGGTGGTGGCGAACAGCTCGGCCAGCGCGTCCGCGTGGACGCGGACCTCGCGCCCGGCCTCCAGCACCGAGGCGAGCGGGACGCCCTCCCGTACGAGCGCGGCCGACACGTCGAGGAGCCTGCGGCTGACGTGGACGATCTCCTGGCCGTCGGTGGCCAGGTATCCGAGGTCCAGGGCGGCGGCGAAGTTCTCCGGCGTCACCTGGTCGCCGAAGTGGTCGGCGAGCTGCTCCGGGGTCAGCCGGACCGGTTCCTCCTCGGTCGGCTCGTTCAGGCCCAGGACGTCGCCGACATCACGGCCGCTCTCGAAGGCGGCGGCGAGGTCCGCGATGCCGTTGAGGGTGTGGCCGCGTTCCAGCAGGGCGGCGATGGTGCGCAGCCGCGCCAGGTGGTGGGGCCCGTACCAGGCGATCCGGCCCTCGCGGCGGGGTGGCGGTATCAGCCCGCGCTCTCGGTAGAAGCGCAGTGTGCGAGGGGTGATGCCGGCCGCCGCGGCCAGTTCCTCCATGCGGTACTCACGGTCCTCACCCTCGTTCGTCACGTCCGCCACCCTATGTCGTACCCCCGGTAACTTTCCTCGCCCCGACCCCTACCGCTCGGTAGGGAGCTGTTCTACCCTCCCGGACAGTGCCAGTGATTGCTGGCAGAGTCTTGGGAGGCGGCATGGGTGACGACATGAGCGTGCGCGCACGCGAAACCGGGCACACGCCTGAACACGTACGGGTGGCGGTGATCGGATCCGGCTTCGGGGGCATCGGCGCCGCCGTCCGGCTCCGCCGCGAGGGCATCACCGACTTCGTCGTCCTGGAGCGGGCGGACTCCGTCGGCGGCACCTGGCGCGACAACAGCTACCCGGGCTGTGCCTGCGACGTACCCTCCCACCTGTACTCGTTCTCCTTCGCGCCCAACCCGGACTGGCCGCGCACCTTTTCGGGCCAGCCGCACATCCGCGCGTACCTGGAGCACGTCACCGACACCTTCCGGCTGCGTCCGCACATCCGCCTGAACCACGAGGTGCTGATGGCGCGCTGGGACGCCGACGCCCTGCGCTGGGAGATCGAGACCTCGCGGGGAACGCTCACCGCCGATGTCGTCGTCTCCGCGACCGGCCCGCTCTCCGACCCGAAGGTCCCCGAGATCCCCGGGCTCGACGGCTTCCGCGAGCAGGGCGGCGAGGTCTTCCACTCCGCCCGCTGGAACCACGACTACGACCTGGCGGGCAAGCGCGTCGCGATGATCGGCACCGGTGCGTCGGCCATCCAGATCGTCCCGGCCGTCCAGCCCCTCGTGGGCCGGCTCACCCTGTTCCAGCGCACCCCCGCCTGGGTCATGCCGCGCATGGACCGGGCTATCACCGGCGCCGAGCGGTGGCTGCACCGGCAACTGCCGTTCACCGGGGCGGCGCGGCGCGGACTGCTCTGGGGCATCCGGGAGTTGCAGGTCAGCGCGTTCACCAAGCGGCCCGGCGAACTGGGCCTGGTCGAGTCGCTCGCCAAGGCCAACATGCACCGGGCGATCAAGGACCCGGAGCTGCGGGCCAAGCTGACCCCGTCGTACCGGATCGGCTGCAAGCGCATCCTGCTGTCCAGCGAGTACTACCCGGCCCTCGCCCGCCCCAACGTGGACGTCGTCGCGTCCGGTCTCGCCGAGGTGCGGGGCAGGACCGTCGTCGCCGCCGACGGCACCGAGGCCGAGGTCGACGCGATCATCTTCGGTACCGGGTTCCACGTCACCGACATGCCGATCGCCGAACGCGTCATCGGCGCCGACGGGAGCACGCTCGCCGAGGTGTGGAAGGACGGCATGGAGTCGCTGCGCGGCGCGACCGCCGCCGGGTTCCCCAACTGGATGACGATCATCGGCCCCAACACCGGGCTCGGCAACTCGTCGATGATCCTGATGATCGAGTCCCAGCTCAACTACCTGGCGGACTACATGCGGCAGCTGAACGTCCTCGGCGGACGTGCCGCGCTGGCGGCCCGCCCGTCGGCGGTCGCCGCCTGGAACCGGCGCGTGCAGTCCCGCATGGAGCGGACCGTGTGGAAGGCGGGCGGCTGCGACAGCTGGTACCTCGACGCCAACGGCCGCAACACCACGCTCTGGCCGGGCACGACGAGCGAGTTCCGGCGCGCCACGCGGACGGTCGACCTCGCCGAGTACGAGGTCCTACGGCCGAAGGAGCCGGGAGCGGCGAAGGAGCCGGGGGTGGCGAAGGAGCCGGGGGAGCCGGGGGAGCCGGGGGAGGCGAAGGAGGCGAAGGAGGCCAAGGGCTCGGGCGAGCCGAAGGAGAAGGCGGCGGCCGGTACGGGGTCGGAGGCGGCCGGGAAGGCGGCGGCCGGTACGGGGTCGGAGGCGGCCGGGAAGGCGCGCGCCCCGCGCAAGAAGGAGACCGCCGCATGAGCCCCGTCCCGCCGCGCAACGCCGGTGCCTCGCCCGGCTCCGTCCCGTCCGGGGGCCCCGGTGCCTCGCCCGGCTCCGTCCCGCCGCACAGTCCCGGTGCCTCGCCCCGCTCCGTCCCGTCGGAGAGCCCCGGTGCCTCGCCCCGCCCCGTCCCGTCGGGTAGCCCCGGTGCCTTGTACGGCTCCGTCCCGTCCGGGGGCCCCGGTGCCTCGCCCGGCTCCGTCCCGCCGCACAGTCCCGGTGCCTCGCCCCGCTCCGTCCCGTCGGGTAGCCCCGGTGCCTTGTACGGCTCCGTCCCGCCGCGGGGCGCCCGCGCCTCGTCCGGCTCCGTTCCGTCCGGGAGCGGCGGAGCCTCGCGGAGCCCGGGGGCTTCGCCGGGGCCCAGGGTCCTGACCGCCGTGTCCGCCGACGGCTCGGCGCTGCACGTGGAGGTGTACGGCCCCGAGGGCGCCCCCGCCGTCGTGCTCGCCCACGGCTGGACCTGCTCCACCGAGTTCTGGGCCGCACAGGTGCGGGACCTGGCCGCCGACCACCGGGTCGTCGTCTACGACCAGCGCGGGCACGGCAGGACGCCCGCCGTCGGGCGGTCCGGCTACTCCACGGACGCCCTCGCCGACGACCTGGAGGCGGTGCTCGCCGCGACGCTCGCGCCGGGCGAACGGGCCGTGCTGGCCGGGCACTCCATGGGCGGCATGACCCTCATGGCGGCCGCGTCCCGGCCCGGGGTGCGGGCACACGCGGCGGCGGTCCTGCTGTGCAGCACGGGCGCGTCCCGGCTGGTCGCGGAGGCGCTCGTGCTGCCGCTGCGCCCCGGGCGGGTGCGGACGCGGCTGACCCGGCTGGTGCTGGGGGCGCGGGCGCCGCTCGGGCCGGTCACGCCCGTGTCGAAGGCCATCCTCAAGTACGCCACGATGGGCCCCGGTTCGGCGCCCGAGCGGGTCGCCGAGTGCGCCGGGATCGTGCACGCCTGCCCCCGTGCGGTACGGGTCGCCTGGTCGCACGTGCTCGCCGGACTCGACCTGGAGGCGGGCGTACGGGAGCTCCGGGTGCCCACCGCGGTGATCGCCGGAACCGCCGACCGGCTCACCCCGCCCGTGCACGCCCGCGCGCTGGCCGCCGCCCTGCCGCAGTGCGCCGGGCTGGACGAGCTGCCCGGCATCGGCCATATGACGCCGGTCGAGGCGCCCGAGCGGGTCACGGCCCGGATCCGTGAGCTGGCGGCGACGTACGTCCGTACCGACGAGAAAGAGGGAGCCGTATGAGCAGGGTGAGCCTGGAGGGGGAGGTCGCCGTCGTCACGGGCGCGGCGCGCGGGGTCGGCGAGCTGCTGGCCCGCAAGCTGTCGGCGCGGGGCGCGAAGGTGGCGCTGGTCGGCCTGGAGCCGGAGGAGCTCAAGCGGGTCTCGGCGCGGCTGCACACCGAGAGCGACTGGTGGCACGCGGACGTCACCGACCACGAGGCCATGGCGGTCGTCGCGGCCGAGGTGAAGGAGCGGTTCGGCAAGGTCGACATCGTGGTCGCCAACGCGGGTGTCGCGGCGGGCGGGCCGTTCACCGCGTCGGATCCGGTCGCGTGGCGCCGGGTCATCGAGGTGAACCTGATCGGCGGCGCGGTGACCGCACGGGCGTTCCTGCCCGTCCTGACGGAGAGCCGTGGCTACTTCCTCCAGATCGCCTCCCTGGCGGCGATCACGCCGGCGCCGATGATGACCGCGTACTGCGCGTCCAAGTCGGGTGTGGAGGCGTTCGCGCACAGCCTGCGCGCCGAGGTCGGCTACCGGGGCGTGCGCGTCGGCGTCGGCTACCTGTCGTGGACGGACACCGACATGGTGCGCGGCGCCGACCAGGACGACGTCATGCGGGAGTTGCGGTCGAGGCTGCCGTGGCCGGCGAACCGCACGTACCCGCTGGGCCCCGCCGTCGACCGGATCGTCGCCGGGATCGAGCGGCGTTCGGCGCACGTGTACGCCCAGTGGTGGCTGCGGGGCATGCAGTCCGTCCGGGGCTACCTGCCGGGCGTCATCGCGACGGTGGGGCAGCGGGAGATGCGGCGCTTCGAACCGAGGCTGTCGGGGGTGCGCACGGGGCTCGTCGGGGCGGGGGGATCGGCGGACGAGAAGGCGCGTACGGAGCGTGTCCGGCCGGTCACGGATTGATCGAAATGCGCGGTATGTCCGATCGTGCCAGGCTGGTCGAGGCCAAGGGGGGCCGGGTCCCCGGCCCCCGCACCTCACCCGTACAGGAGTGACCTCGATGGGCATGCAGGACCAGTTCAAGGACAAGGCGCAGCAGCTGAAGGAGCAGGGCAAGCAGCGGGCGCAGGACATGCAGGACGAGATGTCGCAGCGCACGCAGCAGCGCAAGGGCAAGCAGCAGCCCCAGCAGCCGCAGCGCGGTCAGCAGGCCCAGCGTGGCCGCGGTACGGACCGTACGGACATGGACGACACGATGCGCGACGCGAACGACCGGCTCGACCGGGACTACGACGCCTGACGCGGTCGTACGTACGACGAAGGGCGCGCCCCGGCACACGGGCGCGCCCTTCCGCAGGTCGTGGGCGGCCGGTTCCTCCCGCCGTACGGCCGGTTCCTCCCGCCGTACGGCGTGGGCGGGCCCGCCTCGACGTACGGCGTGGGCGGGCTCCTCGCGCGGTACGCCGTCGGGCCGGGTCCCCCGCCCCGGCCCCCCGCTGCCCGCCCCCGCCCCCGCGCCGCGGGCGGGTGCCCGCGCGGGACGGCGCTCAGTCGAGGACGGCGGTGGCTTCGACCTCCACCAGATGGTCCGGCACGTCCAGCGCCGCGACACCCAGCAGCGTGCCCGGCGGCACCGGGGTGACGCCCAGTTTCGCGGTGGCCCGGCCGATCCCCTCCAGGAGCAGGGGCATCTTGTCGGGCGTCCAGTCGACCACGTGGACGGTCAGCTTCGCCACGTCGGCGAAGGAACCCCCGACCCCGGCCAGGGCGGTGGCGACGTTGAGATAGCACTGCTCGACCTGGGCGGCGAGGTCGCCCGCGCCGACGGTGGCCCCGTCGGCGTCCCAGGAGACCTGCCCGGCGACGAAGACCAGCCGCGACCCGGACGCGATCGACACCTGACGGTACGCGTCGACCTCCGGCAGACCGTCCGGGTTCACCAGGGTGATGGCCATACGGACCCCCTCCTCCACGGACCGGGGCGTTCCCGGTCTCTTGTGGTTACTCGGGAACCGTAGGAGAGTGGCCACCGACGTGGAAGAACGCACTTTTCGGTGACGGGGGAACCTGACGGTGACCAAGCAGCTCACGGGCTCTCCCGAGGACGCGGACCTGACGCGCGCGGACTCCCTGGCGCGGGAGATCTTCTCGGACATCGCCAACAAATGGTCGCTCCTGATCATCGAGGCCCTCGGTGAAGGCACGCTGCGCTTCACCGAGTTGCGGAACGAGGTCGAGGGCATCAGCCACAAGATGCTGACCCAGAACCTGCGCACGCTGGAGCGCAACGGCCTGGTCGAGCGGACCGTGCACCCCACCGTGCCGCCGAAGGTCGAGTACACCCTCACCGAACCGGGCCGGGCCCTGCGCGCGACGGTCGCCGGGATGTGCGGCTGGACCAGCCGCTACCTCGACCACATCGAGGCCGCCCGCCGCCGCTTCACCCCCTGACCCCCGCCGCCGGGCGCGCCACGCGCCGGGCGCGCCACGCGCCGGGCGCGCTCGCCATGCCGTGTCCGTTCGCTCACCCGGAGTGGGTCCGCTCCGGCGACTGAACCGTCATACCCATGACGTCCGTACGGGTTGAGGGGCGCACCCCGCACACTCCCGCCCCGGTCGGCTTCCGGCGAGGAGCACCGGCCAGGGCGGGTCGCAAGGACAGTCGTGTCCTCTCGGGAAGGGAACACCATCATGGGCACCATCAGCAATGGCCGTGCGACGAGGAGTTACGAGAACCGGCACGCGCCCGGCCTGGACTGGCGCAAATCCAGCCGTACCGATCTGGACCCGATCCTCAAGGACTGCGTCATCCTGGCCGAGGCGCCGGACGCCCACGGCCACCCGCACCACGGCATACCGGACGGGACGCGCATGGTCGCGCTCTCCGACGACAAGGATCCGGCCAGTCCCGTCCTGTACTTCAGCCGCGCCGAGATCCGGAAGTTCTTCGAGGGCGTCAAAGCGGGGGAGTTCGACGATCTGATGGCCACGGACGAGGAACTGGCGGCCGCCGCGGCCCCGCTGGCCGCCCCCGCCCCCGTCACCGCGCCCGCCCCCGTCACCGCCCCTGCCTCCGTCACCGCCCCTCCCCCTGTTCCCGTCCCCGCCGCCTTCGTTCCGGCCACCGCTCCCGTTCCCGTGGCCCGGTGAGCCGCCGGGGCCTGGCGCCGCGCCGGTAGGGGAACGCCCTCGCCCGGTCGGGCCACCCGCACACGGCCCGACCGGCCCGCCCGACATCCCGACGCGCCCGACCGGCTTGGCAGGCCCGACCGGCCCGACGCGCCCGGTGGCGGGCTCAGGCGTCGCGGGGCGGCAGGCCCGGCCTGCGGCGGTCCGGGACGTCGGAGTAGTCAGGCGGCTGCGATGCCGGGTGCTTGTCCAGCAGGTCCAGGGCGATCTCCACCGCGTCGGCGAGCTGCCGGTGGCGGCCCTCCGCCCAGTCCAGCGGGGTGCGTTCGATCTCCATGTCCGGCTCCACGCCGTGGTTCTCCACGCCCCAGCCGTACTCCTCGAACCACGCCGCGTTCATCGGGACCGTGATCACCGTGCCGTCGCCCAGCCGGTGGCGGCCCGTCATGCCGACGACCCCGCCCCAGGTGCGCTGCCCGACGACCGGGCCGAGCCCCTGGAGCTTGAACACGGCCGTGATCATGTCCCCGTCGGACGACGTCGCCTCGTCCGCGAGCGCGACGACCGGGCCGCGCGGCGAGTTCGAGGCGTACGAGACGGGTTGCGCGTTCCGGGTGAGGTCCCAGCCCAGGATCCTCCGCGTCAGCTTCTCCACGACGAGTTCGCTGATGTGGCCGCCCGCGTTGCCGCGCACGTCCACGATCAGCGCGGGTCGCGACACCTCGAGCCGCAGGTCCCGGTTGAACTGCGCCCAGCCGGAGCCGCCCATGTCGGGGATGTGGAGGTAACCGCACCTGCCTCCGCTGAGCTCCCGCACCACCTCCCGCCGTTTGGCCACCCAGTCCTGGTAGCGCAGCGGCCGTTCGTCGATCAGCGGGACGACGGCGACCCGCCGCGAGCGGCCGGGCTCGCCCTCCGGCGGCGTGAACGTCAGCTCGACCGTCGTACCGCCCGCCGCCGACAGCAGCGGATACGGTCCCGCGACCGGATCCACGGGCCGCCCGTCCACATGCGTGAGGACCGCGCCCTCCCGGATGCCCGTGCCGGCCAGCGGGGAGCGGGCCTTCGAGTCGGACGACTCGCCCGGCAGGATCCGCTTGACGGTCCACTTCCCGTCCCGGCACACCAGGTTGGTGCCGAGCAGACCCATCGGCCGCTGGTAGTGCGGCGGTCCCTCGTTGCGCCGCGCGGCGGTCACGTACGCGTGGGACGTGCCCAGCTCGCCGAGCACCTCGCGCAGCAGGTCGGCGAACTCGTCGGGCGTCGCGACCCGTTCGACGAGCGGGCGGTACTGCTCCAGCACCCCGTCCCAGTCGACCCCGCACATGTCGGGCTCCCAGAAGTACGCGCGGATGATCCGCCCCGCCTCCGCGTACGCCTGCCGCCACTCGGCCGCCGGCTCGACCTCGTGCAGGATGCGCCGCGCGTCCAGGTACACCGTGGTGTCGAGGTCCCCGGTCTCCGTCGCCGGGACCGCGCGCAGCTCGCCCTCGTCCACGACGACGAGCCGTGTGCCGTCGCCGCTCACCGCGAACCAGTCCAGGTGGTCGACCAGTTCGGTCTTCCGGGCCTTCGCCAGGTTGAAGTGTTCGAGCGTGGGCCGCCCCGACATGTCGGCCGGGTTCACGAACGTCTCGCCCAGCGCGCCCGAGATGGGCCAGCGCAGCCACACCAGGCCGCCGCCGCTGACCGGGTGCAGGGACGAGTACTTGGACGCGGCGACCGGGAACGGTGTCACCCGGCTCGCCAGCCCCTCCACCTCCACCATGACCGTGCCGTCGCCCGTGTCCTCGCCGCTGTCCAGACCGCCCGCCGCCGGGCGTCCCTCCGGGGACAGCGCGAACGGCGACGGCGTGGTCGACGCGAGCGGTACGAGGTAGGGGCGGCAGCCCAGCGGGAACGACAGGTCGCCGGTGTGCACGTCGTACACCGGGTCGAAGCCCCGCCAGGAGAGGAACGCCAGATAGCGGCCGTCCCGGGTGAACACCGGACTCTCGTCCTCGAACCGGCCGTTGGTGACGTCCACGATCGTCCGGTCCTTGATCCGGGCCATCTTGATCTGCCGCAGCGAACGGCCGATGAAGGGGTGCGACCAGGTCAGCCACGCCCCGTCGGGGGAGAACGCCAGATCCCGCACCGGCCCGTTGGCGGACCGGATCAGCTCGGTCACCTCCCCGCCGCCACGACTGCCGAGCCCGGGGACCCCGGCGGCTTCGGCGGTCCCCTCGGCCCCGGTGGCTTCCCCGGCCCCGGTGGCTTCCCCGGCCCCGGTGGCTTCCCCGGCCCCGGTGGCTTCCCCGGCCACGGTGACCTCCGGGTTCTCCGCCGTCCCGCCGGCCCCGGTGGCTTCCCCGGCCACGGTGACCTCCGGGTTCTCCGCCGTCCCGCCGGCCCCGCCCGTCCCGGGAGTTCCCGTGGCTCCCGTGGCTCCAGGCGTCTCCGTGGCCGTCTCCGCCGCGCCAGCCGTATCCGCTGTCCCGGCCGCCTCCGCCGTCCCGGCCGCCGCCTCCGCCGCATCCGCCGTCCCGGCCGCATCCGCCGTCGTCCCGGCCTCATCCGAGGCCTCATCCGGTGGGGTCTCGACGGCCTCCAGGGGGCCGGTTTCAGGCTCCTCCTGCTCCGACGCGTCGACCAGCAGCAGCCGCCCGTCGTGCGACGCGATCGCCAGCCGCTCCCCGTCCGGGTCGGCGACCATCTCCAGTACGTGGCCGAGCCGTCCGGCCGCCAGCCGGCGCGGGGGCCGGTCTCCGCTGGCCCGGGGCAGGTACGCGACCTCGACGGCCTCCTCGCCCTCCGCGTCCGTGATGTAGGCGATGCGGCCGCTGCCGAGCATCTCCGGCAGCCGCACCCGTACGCCAGGGGTGTCGGCGATGGTCCGGGCGGGACCGTCGCGGTGCGTCAGCCAGTACAGGCTGCCCCGTACGGACACGGCGCTGGCCCGGCCGGTCTCGTCCACCGAAACGGAGTCCACGTGCTGCGCGGCCGGCACCTGGTAGGTGCGCCGTCCTGAGCGCGGCCCCCCGAGCCGTACGTCCAGCCTGCGCGGCGCCGAGTCGGGCGTCAGGGCGTCCACGATCCACAGGTCGCCCGCGCACTGGTAGACGACCCGCCGCCCGTCGGACGAGGCGTGCCGGGCGTAGAACGCGTCGTGGTCGGTGTGGCGCCGCAGGTCCGAGCCGTCCGGCAGGCAGGAGTACAGGTTGCCGACGCCCTCGTGGTCGGAGAGGAACGCGATCCTGCCGTTCACGAACATCGCGCAGTCCAGGTGGCCGCCGATGTCGGGCAGCAGCCGCTGCCCGTGCAGCCACAGCCGCCCGGTCGCCCCGCCCCGGTACCGCTTCCAGGCGGCGGGTTCGTGCGGCGGCTTGCCGGTCAGGAGCAGCGTGCGGTGCTCCCCGTCGACGGAGGCGACCTGGATGTCGGCGCACGGCCCCCAGGGGAGGCGGCGTCCCGGGTCGCCGTCGGGCGCCACCTTGTACGCCCACGAGAAGTGCGAGAACGGCTGGCCGTGCGAGGAGACGGCGAGGATGTTGCCGTCCGGGTCCCAGCCGCACACCCGGGTGTCGAGCGACCCCCAGTAGCCGAGCCGGTGCGCGGGCCCGCCGTCGACCGGGACGAGGTGGATCTCCGGGTCGAGGCTGCGCCAGCTCGTGAACGCGATGTTCCGGCCGTCGGGCGAGAACCGGGGGTGGCCGAGCCTCGTCCGGTCGACGGTGAGGCGCCACGCGCGGCCGGGCGGGTCGCCGCCGCCCGTGACGGGGGCGAGCCAGAGGTCGTCCTCGGCCACGAAGCACAGCAGGTCCTGGTGGATGTGGGGATACCGGAGGTACGCGCCGTCGCTGCTCACACAGCAATGCTTTCCGCGTGGAGGGGGCGCGGCAACTCGACCGGGTGTTCGTGACCGGGACCACGTACGAAACGGTTTCGTTTCGCTGGCTCATCCCGTACGGTGGAGGTGTACGAAACGGTTTCGTTCGCACGTCTCCTGGAAAGGCCGGCACGATGGCACGCGGCAGACTCACCACGGAACGCGAGTCGGAGCTGTACACCGCCGTGATCGACCTGCTCGGAGAGGTCGGCTACGACGCCCTCACCATGGACGCCGTCGCCGCCCGCACCCGCTCCAGCAAGGCCACGCTCTACCGCCAGTGGGGCAGCAAGCCGGAGCTGGTCGCCCAGGCACTGCGGCACACCAAGCCGGTCCGGCTCGACGAGATCGACACGGGTTCGCTGCGTGGCGACTTCCGCGAGATGCTCGACCGGACCGACGACTGCCGGATCGAACGGGACTCCGCGCTGATGCGGGGCCTGGCCCACGCCATCCACACCAACCCCGAACTCCTCCAGGCACTGCGGGAACTGCTCGTCGCACCCGAGATGACCGGGCTCGACGCGATCCTGCGGCGCGGGGTGGAGCGGGGCGAGGTCGCCGCCGACAACCCGGCACTCGACCTCCTCCCGCACATGTTCATCGGCGCCTTCGTCGCCCGGCCGCTCATCGAGGACCGGCCGGTCGACAGGGAGTTCCTCAGCACGTACCTCGACGCCGTGGTGTTCCCCGCCCTCGGCATCTGACGCGACCCGGTCCCCGCCCGGGAACAGCCGCGTCACCCGCACGGCCTTCCCGCCCGGGAACGGCCGCGTACCCGCACGGCCCCGCACCACCTGACACGTACCGCTCACGCTGTCGGGCCGGCTCCCCCTGCCCTTGTCCCGCCCACCTTCCGGGAGTACGCCCCATGGCCACGTTCCTGTACAGACTCGGCCGGTTCTCCTACCGGCGCCGCCATGTCATGACCCTGTTGTGGATCGCGCTGCTCACGCTCGCCGGTGTCGGCGCCGCGTCCGCGCCCGCCGCGACGTCGAGCTCCTTCTCCATACCCGGCACGGAGGCCCAGAGGGCCTTCGACCTGCTGGAGGAACGCTTCCCCGGCGCCGGTGCCGACGGTGCCACCGCCCGCGTCGTCTTCAAGGCGCCCGACGGGCAGAAGATGACCGACGCGGCCAACAAGGCCCATGTCGACAAGGCCGTCGGCGAGCTGCGCTCCGGCTCCGACCAGGTCGTCTCCGTCACCGACCCGTACACCGCGCGGGCGGTCTCCCGGGACGGCACCACCGCCTACGTCCAGGTGTCCTACAAGGTCAACGGCATGGAGCTGACCGAGGCGACCCGGGAGGCGCTGCTGGACACCGCCGACGCGGCGGACGGCTCCGGTCTGACCGTGGAGATCGGCGGCGACGCCCTCCAGACCGTGCCCGAGACCGGCACCGGTGAGATCGTCGGCGTCGTCGTCGCCGGGATCGTCCTGGTCATCACCTTCGGGTCGATGATCGCCGCCGGGCTGCCGCTGGTCACCGCGATCATCGGGGTCGGCATCGGCGTCTCCACCATCACCGCGCTCGCGAGCGTCCTGGACCTCGGCTCCACCACCGCCACCCTCGCCACGATGATCGGCCTCGCGGTCGGCATCGACTACGCCCTGTTCATCGTCTCCCGCTACCGTGCCGAGCTCGCCGAGGGCCGCGAGCGCGAGGAGGCGGCCGGGCGGGCCGTCGGCACGGCGGGCTCGGCGGTCGTCTTCGCGGGCCTCACCGTCGTCATCGCCCTGGTCGGCCTGGCCGTCGTCAACATCCCGATGCTGACGAAGATGGGTGTCGCCGCCGCCGGTACGGTCGCCGTCGCCGTTCTGATCGCGCTCACCCTCATCCCGGCGCTGCTCGGCTACGCGGGTCGGCGCGTCCTGGGCCGCAAGGCCCGCAAGACCGCCACGGCCGGCGAGGGCGCCACGCCCGGCACGGCGACCGTCACGCTCGACAAGGGCGACGCCGCCGCCGAGAAGCCCAACATGGGCACCCGCTGGGCCCGGTTCGTGCTGCGCCGCCCGGTCATGGTGCTGCTGGCCGGTGTGATCGGCCTCGGCGCGATCGCCGTCCCGGCCGCCTCGCTGGAGATGGGCCTGCCCGACGACGGCGCCCAGCCCACATCGACCACCCAGCGCCGTGCGTACGACCTGCTGTCCGACGGCTTCGGCCCCGGCTTCAACGGCCCGCTGATGGTCGTCGTCGACGGCGACAAGGCCGAGGCGGACCGCACCGCCGAGCGGATCAAGGGCCTCGACGGCGTCGCGGCCGTCACCCCCGCCACCCCCAACAAGGCGGGCGACACGGCGGTGATCACCGTCGTGCCGAAGGACCGCCCGTCCTCGGCGGCGACCGAGGAACTCGTCCACGACATCCGGGAGGCCACCGGGGACCACGTCCTCGTGACCGGTCAGACCGCGATGAACATCGACTTCTCGCAGAAGATGAACGACGCCCTGGTGCCGTACCTCGCGCTCGTCGTCGGGCTCGCGTTCCTGCTGCTGATGGTGGTCTTCCGGTCGGTGCTCGTCCCGCTGAAGGCGGCCCTCGGGTTCCTGCTGTCGGTGGTCGCGGCGCTCGGCGCCGTCGTCGCCGTCTTCCAGTGGGGCTGGCTCGGCTCGCTGTTCGGCGTCGAGCAGACCGGGCCCGTGATGAGCATGATGCCGATCTTCATGGTGGGCGTCGTCTTCGGTCTCGCCATGGACTACGAGGTCTTCCTCGTCACCCGGATGCGTGAGGCGTTCGTCCACGGGGAGCGGCCGGGCCAGGCCATCGTCACCGGCTTCCGCCACGGCGCCCGGGTCGTCACGGCCGCCGCGGTGATCATGATCGCGGTGTTCGCCGGCTTCATCGGGGCCAGCGAACAGATGGTGAAGATGATCGGCTTCGGTCTCGCGACGGCCGTCCTGTTCGACGCGTTCGTGGTCCGCATGGCGATCGTGCCGGCGGTCCTGGCCCTGCTCGGCCAGCGGGCCTGGTGGCTGCCGCGCTGGCTGGACCGCGTCCTGCCCAACGTCGACGTCGAGGGCGAGGCGCTGCGCCAGGAGCTGGACGGCCCGGCCGGAGACCCGGAGGAGGAGCGGGAGCTGGTACGGGTCTGACGACCCGTCCGCCGCCGGCCGGCCCCGCCCGTCGACCCCCGGCCGTCGGCACCCACCGTCACCGCGCCGGTCACATCACCCCGTGACCGGCGCGGTGACGCTGTACGTACGGCGCAGGAAGCGCAGGAGCGTGGAGGAGTCGAACTGCACGACCGCCGTGCCGTCCGGCGAGTGGAACTCCACCACCGCCTGTGCCCGGCCGCACGGCCACACCTCGACGTCGCCGCGCCGGACGGGCGCGCGCAGCCCCGCCTCCAGCAGCGCGCGCGGGAACGTCCACGCGTTGTCGCCGGGGAAGACGAACCGTACGGCCAGCGGGGCGGCGCCGGCGTCGTAGCGCAGCGCCACGGGGACGCGCCGCGAGAACGGCCCGTCGGTCACGAGCAGCCCCCGCGCCCGCACCTCCACCCGGAGTCCGCCGCCGACCGCGGGGCCCGCCCCGTCGGCGGCCCGGCCGTCCGGGGCGGCGGTGGCGGTTCCCGGCGAGGCGGCGGTGGTGGCGGTTCCCGGCGAGGCGGCGGTGGTGGCGGTTCCCGGCGAGGCGGCGGAGGTCGTGGGGGCGGGGGTGGGGGCGGCCGGCGGGGCGTCGGGTGCCGGAGAGACCGGGGCTCCCGGGCGCGCGGAGAGCGCGTCTGCGCGGGTGTCGCCGGTGGGCGCTGGATCGGCGGGGCACATCGTCGGGCTCCTCACACTGTCCTCACTTATCTCCAATGTCGCACCATTCCCCGAAGCGTGCCCGGCCTCTTCTGTGACCGCCCCGCTCTTGCAAGAGGTTTGCAGGAGCGGCCATCATCGAACGGCACGACCCGAGCACTCCTTGCCACCTGTCCGAAAGTGATGCCGCCATGCATGTCCCCGACGGATTCATCAACGCGCCCGTGTCGGCCGCCGCCGGTCTCGTCGCCGCGGGCGCCGTCGCCGTCGGCCTGCGCGGAGCCCGGCGTGAACTGGACGACCGGACGGCCCCGCTCGCCGGTCTCGTCGCCGCGTTCATCTTCGCCGTGCAGATGCTGAACTTCCCCGTCGCCGCCGGCACCAGCGGCCATCTGCTCGGCGGCGCACTCGCCGCGATACTCGTCGGCCCGTGGACCGGCGTGCTGTGCATCGCGGTCGTCCTGCTCATGCAGGGCATCCTGTTCGCGGACGGCGGTCTCACCGCGCTGGGCGTGAACATCACCGTCATGGGCGGCGTCACGGTCCTCGTCGCGTACGGGCTGTTCCGGGGCCTGGTCACGGTGCTGCCGCGCGGCCGCCGCTCGGTGACCGTCGCCTCGTTCGTCGCCGCGCTGGTCTCCGTACCGGCGTCGGCCGCCGCCTTCACGCTGATCTACGCCGTCGGCGGCACCAGCGACGTACCCGTGGGCAAGGTCCTCGCCGCCATGCTCGGCGTGCACACCCTGATCGGCGTCGGCGAGGCGGCGATCACCACGGCGACGGTCGGCGCCGTCATCGCCGTACGCCCCGACCTGGTGTACGGGGCGCGCGGCCTGTCCACGCCGCTCAAGCTGCGCGTCGGCGGAGAGCTGATCGACGCGGCACCCGCCGCCCCCGCGCCCGCCCCGGGCGCCGCGCGCTCCACCCGTACCGTCTGGGCCGCCGGTCTGGCCGCCGCGCTGGTCCTCGCCGGGTTCGTCTCCTTCTATGCCTCCGCCAGCCCCGACGGCCTGGAGAAGGTCGCCGCCGACTACGGCATCGACAAGAAGGCCGAGGAGCACGCCACCGCCGCGTCCCCGCTCGCCGACTACGGCGTCGAGGACATCACCGACGCGCGTCTCTCCGGCGGCCTCGCGGGCACGATCGGCGTCGGCGCGACCCTCGCCGCGGGCACGGGCGTCTTCTGGGCGGCGTCGCGCAGGCGCGGCAGGCAGGCAGCGCGGGCGGCCCAGGACCCGGCCGGTGACGCCCGCACCCCCCTGACGAAGGAGACGGTCTGAGGTGGGTGCGGGCCATACGCACAAGCTGTACCGGCACGGGCACTCGCCGGTGCACACCCTGCCCCCGCACACCAAGCTCGCCGCCGTCCTCTGCTTCGTGATCGTCGTGGTGTCCACACCGCGCGAGGCGATGTGGGCCTTCGGGGCGTACGCCGTGCTCCTCGCCTGCGTCGCGGCGGCCGCCCGCGTCCCGGCGGGTTTCCTGCTGCGCCGGATGGCGATCGAGGTTCCGTTCGTCGCGTTCGCGTTCCTGATGCCGTTCGTCGTGCCCGGCGAACAGACGACCCTGCTCGGCGTCACCGTCTCCGTACCCGGCCTCTGGGATGCCTGGAACGTACTGGCCAAGGGCACCCTGGGCGTCGCCGCGTCCGTCCTGCTCGCCGCCACCACCGAACTGCGCGCCCTGCTCCTCGGCCTCCAGCGGCTGCGGCTGCCGCCGCTCCTCGTCCAGATCGCCTCGTTCATGATCCGGTACGGGGACGTCATCACGGACGAGCTGCGGCGGATGTCGATCGCCCGCCGGTCGCGCGGGTTCGAGGCGAAGGGCGTACGCCACTGGGGCGTCCTCGCGAAGTCGGCCGGCGCGCTGTTCATCCGCTCCTACGAACGCGGCGAACGCGTCCACCTGGCCATGGTGAGCCGGGGGTACGCCGGGTCGATGCCGGTCATCGACGAGGTCACCGCGGACCGCGCCCAGTGGTCGCGGGCGGCGGCCCTCCCGTGCACGGCCCTCGTCATCTGTCTGCTGGGATGGACCCTATGACCACGCCGCTGCCCATGTCCTTCGTGCCGTCCCTCGATGTGCGGGGCCTCGCGTACGCCTACCCGGACGGCCACCAGGCGCTGTTCGGTGTCGACCTGACCGTCGAGCGCGGCGAACGCGTCGCCCTGCTCGGGCCCAACGGCGCCGGCAAGACGACCCTCGTCCTGCACCTCAACGGCATCCTGACGGCGGGCGCGGGGACGGTCACCGTCGCCGGGCTGCCCGTGGCCAAGGCCAATCTGGCGGAGATCCGCCGCCGCGTCGGCATCGTCTTCCAGGACCCCGACGACCAGCTGTTCATGCCGACGGTCCGGGAGGACGTGGCGTTCGGCCCTGCGGCGGCCGGAGTACGGGGCGCCGAGCTGGAGGCCGCCGTCATGAAGGCCCTCGGCAGGGTAGGCATGGCGGAGTTCGCCGACCGGCCCCCGCACCACCTGTCGTTCGGGCAGCGGCGCCGGGTCGCCGTGGCGACCGTCCTCGCCATGGAACCGGAGATCCTCGTCCTGGACGAGCCGTCGTCCAACCTGGACCCGGCGTCCCGCCGCGAACTCGCCGACATCCTGCGGGCCTTGGACGTCACCGTGCTCATGGTCACGCACGACCTGCCGTACGCGCTCGAACTGTGCCCGCGCTCGGTGATCCTCAGCGAGGGCGTCATCGCGGCGGACGCCCCGACGGCGCGGCTGCTGGCCGACGAGGAGCTGATGGCGCGGCACCGCCTGGAGCTCCCGTTCGGCTTCGACCCCGCCTTCGGCGCCACCCGGAATCAGGCCCCCTCGTAGCCCGTTGCACCATGGGCCGAGGGCCCGGGTGACGGGCACAGGTGTCGGCCAGACGAGAGGAGCCACAGGGAATGGACGTCCGGGGCACGGTGGAGGCGGGCTACGAGCCGGTCGGGGACGCGTTCCTGCGGAACTTCGAGCAGCGCGGCGAGCGGGGCGCGGCCGTCGCCGTCTACCGGGACGGCCGGAAGGTCGTCGACCTGTGGGCCGGCACGAAGGACGTGGACGGCACGGCACCGTGGGCGGTGGACACGGCCCAGGTCGTGCGTTCCGCGACGAAGGGCGTCGCCGCCGCCGTACCCCTGCTGCTGCACCAGCGCGGGCAGCTCGACCTGGACGCGCCGGTCGGCACGTACTGGCCGGAGTTCAAGGCGGCGGGCAAGGAGCGGGCGCTGGTCCGCCACCTGCTGTCGCACCAGGCGGGCGTCCCCGTACTCGACGCTCCGCTCGGCCTCGCCCAGGCCCTGGACCCCGACGCGGCCACGGCCGCGATCGCCGCCCAGGCCCCGGTGTGGGAGCCCGGCACCGACCACGGCTACCACGCGCACACCTTCAGCTGGCTGCTGGCGGGCCTCGTCCAGCGGGTCACGGGGCGGCCCATCGGCCGCTGGGTCGCCGAGGAGATAGCCGGCCCGCTCGGCCTCGACCTGTGGCTCGGCCTCCCGGCCGACGAGTCGCACCGGGTGGGCCGCATCGGCGCCCTGCCGGAGGCGCCCGCCGCGTCCGGCGGCCTGGCGCTCCGCCCCAAACGCTCCGTCGCGGCCGCGTACGAGGACCCGGCCTCGCTCACCCGGCGGGCGTTCGCGGTGATCGACCCGACACCCGACGAGAACGCCCCGGAGTACCGCGCGGCCGGGCTGCCCGGCTCCGGCGGCATCTCCACGGCCCGCGCCCTGGCCCGCTTCTACGCCGCGACGCTCGGCCCGGTCGACGGCCACCGCCTGTTCGCCCCGGCGACCCTCGCCCTGGCCCGTACGGAGGAGTCGGCGGGCCCGGACCGCGTCCTGGTGGTGGGCACCAGGTTCGGCCTCGGCTACATGCTGCACGGCCCCGCGTCCCCGCTGCTCGCCCCCGGCTCCTTCGGCCACCCGGGCCGGGGCGGCTCCCTGGGCTTCGCCGACCCCGAGTCGGGCATCGCGCTCGGCTACGTCACCAACGGCATGCGCAAGGGCGTCACGGCCGACCCGAGGGCCCAGGCCCTGATCCGCGCGGTCCGCAAGGCGACCGCCGGATAGCCGGGGCCCGGGGAAGGCACCACCCGGGCCGCGCGCCCCGGCACGCACCGGAGCCGCGCACCTGCGGGACAGCGCACCCGGCTCCGACGCCACCATGGTCTGCCGGACACCTCTAGCGGCGGCCCGGCGGCCCGGCCGCCGGAGCCGCAGCCGCAGCCGGAGCCGGGGCCGGGGCCGGGGTCGGAGTCGGGGCCGGGGTCGGAGTCGGGCCGGGTTTGGCTCCGTGGCCGCTACGCGGCGTCGCGCTCCAGGATGTTCTTCAGCGTCCGTTCGTTCTTCGGCATCTCCTTGCGGGCCTTCGGCCGGACGACCATCGGCACGAGCACCTTGCCGAGGCCGTGCGCCTCGAAGTCGAGGTCGAGCGTCAGACGTGAGCGCCTGCCCTCGTCGAGCGGCTCGACCACCCCGTGCACGTCTCCCCTGACGGGCCCGTCGACGCCCTGGAGCCGCCAGCTGCGGGGCGGATCGAACTCGGTGACCTCCATGGTCATCGGCATCTCGCGGCGGCCGATCCGCCGGGTGACCTGGACCCTGGAACCCAGCCCCAGCACGGTGGCGCCGACCCGGTGCGCGGAGACGGCGCTCTCCTGCCACTCGGGCAGGTGCGACGGGTCGGTGACGTACGCGTAGACATCCTCGGGGCGACGGTCGATCTCGACGGATTCCTTGATGGTGGACATGGGTCTCCCCCTTCACAGGGATCTCCCTTCCATGCTCCCGCCGTCCGGGCGGGGCGCCAACCCCACCCCGCCCCGGGCCGTTGACAGCCGCCGAGAGACGCTGCGATCTTGAGGCGCGGCCGCCGACCGTTGGCCGATGCACCTACAGCGGGCCGGTGACACCGGCCGGAGAAGCGGGGGCCGCCATGCACACCGGAACGCCACTGATCGGCGTCGACCGTCTCGCCGCCGTCCTCGGCGAACCCGGCCTCGTGGTCCTCGACGCCTCCGTGGGCGCGCACCGGGCCGCGGAGCGGCGCATACCGGGAGCGCGGGTCTTCGACATCGACGGCGCCCTGTCCGACCCGGCGTCACCGCTGCCGCACACCATGCCCGGCGCCGACGCGTTCACCGGAGCCGTACGCGCGCTCGGCGTCCACGACACCGACACGGTCGTCGTCTACGACGGCGCCGGGATCTACTCCAGCGCCCGCGCCTGGTGGATGTTCCGCGCCATGGGCTTCGACCGGGTAGCCGTCCTCGACGGCGGGCTGCCCGCCTGGGAGGCCGCCGGGCTGCCGGTCACCGGCGAGGCCCCGCCCGCCCCCGCGCGCGGGGACTTCACCGCACGACCGCGCCCCGGAACGCTCGTCGGCGCGGCCGACGTGGCCGCCGCGCTCGCCGCGCCCGGTACGGCCGTACTGGACGCCCGCACCCGGGGCCGGTTCGCGGGCACGGAGCCCGAGCCCCGGCCGGGGCTGCGCGGCGGGCACATGCCCGGCGCGGTGAACCTGCCGTTCGGCGACCTCCAGGACGGTGCGGGGCGGATGCGCCCGGCGGCCGAGCTGCGCGCCGCGCTCACCGCCGCCGCGGGCGACCGCGAACGGCTCGTCCTCAGCTGCGGATCCGGTGTCACCGCCTGCGTCCTCGCCCTCGGCGCCCACCTCGCCGGCTACCGCGACCTCGCCGTGTACGACGGCTCCTGGAGCGAATGGGGCCTCCCCTCCGACCTCCCCGTCCTCCCCGTCGCCACCGGCCCCGCGCCCGGTCTGTGACCGCCTGGCCGGAGCGCGGGGACGCGCTGTAAAGTCCCGCTCGGCGGGATCACCGGCCCCACCCGTACCGCCGCCCCCTCACACCTCACCGTTCTCGTTGCCTGCCCATGCCCGGCGCCCGCTGTCCCGGCTCCCGTCGCATGGGCTGAAGGGGCACTCCTTCTGTGATCACTCGTCACCGGGTGGGAACGCTCGCCGTTACGGCCGTTCTCGCCGCCACCGGCGGTCTCGTCACCGCCACCCCGGCCTCCGCGGCCGTCACCTGCGCCTCCCCGGTCTGGAAGGTGCAGTACTTCGCCAACACGTCGCTCAGCGGTACGCCCAAGCTCACCGGCTGCGACGCGGCGATCAGCGAGAACTACGGTTACGGCGATCCGCCGGGCGTCGTCCTGCCGAAGGACAACTTCTCCGTACGGTGGTCGGTCACCCGGGACTTCGGCTCCGGCGGACCGTTCACGCTGACCGCCGCCACCCAGGACGGCATCCGGGTCTACGTCGACGGCGTCCGCCGCGTCGACGTGTGGAAGAACGTCTCCACCACCCAGAAGCGCGCCGTCAACCTCACCATCCCGGCCGGCCGGCACACGCTCCGCGTCGACTTCGTCGCCTGGACCGGCGCGGCGAACGTCGCGTTCACGTACGCGCCCCGCACGTCCGCGACCGTCGACACGGTGAGGCCGCTCGCCCCGACCGGCACCTCCGTCGCCTACGACGCGGCCGCGAACCGGGCCACGCTGCGCTGGGCCGCGAACAAGGAGATGGACCTCTCCGGCTACCGCGCCTACCGGCGCGCCGACGGGTCCTCCACCTGGTCGCGGATCGGCAGCAGCGGCCTGTCGGCCGTCGATTATCCGCCCGCCACCGGCAAGCGGTACTTCTACGAGGTCCGCGCCGTCGACAAGGCGGGCAACGAGTCCGCCGGCAGCGTCGACCAGCCCGTCACCACCGTCGACCGGACCGCGCCCGTCGCACCGGCCGGACTGAAGGCGACCGACGGCCCTGCCGGTGTGGCGCTCTCCTGGACGCCGGTGCCGGACGCGGCGACGTACACGGTCCACCGGCAGCGGCACCACGAGGCCGACGAGTACGAGCCGGTGACCAAGGTCGCCACCGTGACCTCAGCCGCCTGGACCGACCCCACCGGCGACGAGCGGACCGGCTACACCTACTGGATCCGTGCCGCCGACGCGGCCGGCAACGTCTCCCTGCCGGGGAGCACCCAGGTGGTCCGGGGCGACCATCCGCCCGCCCCGCCGACGGGCCTGACCACCGCGCTGAACGCCCGGTCCGAAGTCGAGCTGACGTGGACGCGGTCCACCAGCCAGGACGTCACCTCCTATCTGGTGTACCGCTCGGAAACCTCACCCGTGCCCACCGGCGGCGAGCCGTTCCGGCAGATCTGGGGCAACTCGTACACCGATGTGAGCGCCGGCTACGGCAGGACCTACCACTACGCCGTCGTCGCCGTCGATGGGGCGCGCAAGAGGAGCGTCGCCTCCGCCGAGGTCTCCGTCACCACCCCCGGCGACCGTGTCGCGCCGCTGCCCGTCACCGGGCTCACCGCCACGGCCCGCGAGGACGGGGTGCTGCTGGAGTGGGACGCCAACACCGAACCCGACCTCAAGCGCTACGACGTCTACAAGGGCGTCTGGCACCCGGACGAGGACGACGAGGAGGGCGGTGTGTGGCTGTACCACCACATCGCCTACCTCGGCGAGGAGGACACCTCCTGGCTGCACGCGGTCACGCCCGAGGGACGGACCGTGCGCTACGCCGTCGTCGGTGTGGACGACTGGGGCAACCACAGGGTGAGGACCGGTGAGGACGTCGCCATGGTCGAGGTCACGGAGCTCGGCGGCCCGCCCGCCGGGTGACCGTCCCGGCTCGTCCGTATGGACCAGGGCCGCCGCCCGGAGACCGGGCGGCGGCCCGCGCCGTCTCAGCGCGGCGACAGCATCAGCGCGATGCCCGCCACCATCAGGGCGGGGCGCGGTCACGCCGTTCGCTCGCGTACGTCGGCCAGGACGCCGCCCGCGTGGGCGATCAGCGTCTTCGGATCCAGCGGGAACACCGTGTGCGGGGTGCCCGCCGCCGCCCACACCACGTCGTGGTCGAGCAGGCCCCGGTCGGCCAGCACCCGTGTCCGCGTCCGGTGGCCGAACGGCGGGACGCCGCCGATGGCGTAGCCGGTCGCCTCCCGTACGAGCCCGGCGTCGGCTCGCTCCACCCGCTGGGCGCCCAGCTCGTGCCGTACGCGTTCGACGTCGACCCGGGAGGAGCCGTCCATCAGGACGAGGACGGGTACGCCGTCGGCGGTGAAGATCAGCGACTTGACGATCTCGCCCGGCGCGCAGCCGATCGCCGCGGCGGCCTGCGCGGCCGTCCGTACGGCGTCCGGGAAGCGGCGGACCTCGACGTCCAGCCCCAGCGCGCGCAGCGCCTCGGCGAAACGGGGATGGGCGGGGGATGCGGATGCGGCGTCGGTCATGCCGCCGCACGCTAGCGGCCGTGTATCCGCCACGCGACCGGGTTATCCGCCCCGCGCCAGCCCGGACCGCCGTCCGAGGGGTTCCCCGGGGGCGTCAGCGGGCCTTGAGGACCGTGGCCACCAGGGGGCCGGCCGCGTCGCCGCCGTGGCCGGCGGCCTGGACGACCGCCGCCGCCGCGAGGTCGTCGGCGAACGCGGCGAACCAGCTGTTCGACGCGCCCTGGTTGTCGACCTCCGCCGAACCGGTCTTCGCGCCCTTGTCGCCGCCGACGCCCGCCATGGCGGCCGCGCCGGTGCCGCCGCTCCGCGCGGTGGCGCGCATCATCTCGCGCAGCTGCTGGGCGGCGCCGGGCTCCAGGCCGCGTGCCGCGGTGGCGATCTGCCGGTCGTCCAGCGAGCGCGGCACGAGCACCGGCTGCTTGAACCAGCCGTTCTTCGCGGTGGCGGTGATGGACGCCATGTTGAGCGCGTTCATCTGGATGGTGCCCTGGCCGATGTACTGGGCGGCCGCCTCGCCGCCCGTGGCCTCCGGCACGGAGCCGTCCCAGGAGGCGATGCCCGTCTGCCAGTTCAGGCCGATGCCGAAGACGTCGCGGGCCTCCCTGGGGAGCGCCGCGTCGTCGTTCGCGTCGTCGATCAGCTTGATGAAGGCGGTGTTGCAGGAGCGGGCGAAGCTCCGCGTGAACGTGCCGCCGTCGATCTGGAAATGGTCGAGGTTGTGGAAGGTGCGGCCGTGGTACATGACGTTCTTCGGGCATTCGGCGACCCGGTCCGCGGCGACCAGGCCCTTCTCCAGCAGCAGCGCCGCCGTCACGATCTTCATCGTGGAGCCGGGCGCCTGCTTGCCGAGGAACGCCGCGTTGAAGCCGTCCGCGCGGTTGTTGGCGACCGCGCGTATCTCGCCGGTGCTCGGCTTGATGGCGACGACCGACGACTCGCCGTACCGTTTCACCGCCTGTTCGGCGGCGGCCTGCACCCCGGCGTCGAGGGTGGTGGGCACTTCGCCCGGCGTGCCCTCGCGCAGCGTCAGCAGCGTCCGGGCGGGTGCGGAGCCGCCCTCGCCGCCCGCGACGACCAGTTCGACGCCGGGCGTGCCACCGGCGTCGGCGCCGTACTTCTCGCGCAGCTGGTCCAGGACGGGCCCGAGCGAGGGGAACTTCTCCCTGGTGAGCTCGGTGCCGTTGCGGTCGACGGCCTTGATGGCGGGCGCCCCGGACGTGGTCACCTGCAGTTGTTCGCCGGCCCGCAGCGCGGGGTGGACGACCGATGGCTTCCAGTCGACGCGTGGCTTCCCGGTCGCCAGGCCGCGTACGACGGTCAGTTCGGACGTGTAGGTCCAGGGTTTGCGGGCGTCCCCGTACTCGACGGTGCCCGCGACGGTGAACGGCACCTTCGCCCCGGTCGCCGTGCCGGGCGTCAGCTTCAGTCCTTCGACCCGGGCGTCGGCGCGGTACGCGGTGAGCACGGGCTCTGCCGTCGTCGGGTCGTTGGTGAGGCGCGCCGCCTTCACCGCGTCCCCGGCGGCCCAGGCGGCCAGGAACTCCCTGGCCGTCGTGTCGATCTCCTCGGCGGTGACCGGCCCGGTCTCCCGGTGCGTGGTGGTGCCCGTGCTGGTGGTCGTGCCGCCGGTCACCCCGTTCCACACGTTGTACGCGCCGTATCCGACGCCGCCGGCGACGGCGGCGAACACGCCCCCGACGACCGCCACTTTCGCTCCACTGCGCATCTCGCAGCCTCCCCCTCCCCGAGAGGCCCCCTTGAACACGTTCAAGGGGGCAGTGGAGTAGACCCTACGGGACCGATGTGACGACCGAGTAGGGCGTTATCCGAACGCGACCGAACAGAAACGCTCAGACCCAGGTATCCAGCCACATCCGCCCGCGCCAGTCGTCCATCGGGATCGCCTGCCCCGTGAACAGCGGCCAGAAGTAGATGAAGTTCCAGATGATCAGCAGCACCAGCACGCCCGCGCCGACCGCCCCGATCAGCCGTCGCCGTTCGGTCAGCCCGTGCGGATCGGGCGGCCCCGCAGGGCCCAGCATCGCCCCGATCATCATCGCCACGGCCAGACACAGGAACGGGACGAACACGACCGCGTAGAATAGGAAGATCGTGCGCTCCTGGTACAGGAACCACGGCACCCAGCCCGCCGCGATCCCGCAGGCGATCGCGCCCGCCCGCCAGTCACGCCGGAAGAACCAGCGCCACAGCACATAGGCGATCGCGAAGCACGCGGCCCACCACAGCAGCGGGGTGCCGATGGCCAGGACCTCCCGCGCGCACTTGCCGCCGACGTCCGCGGGGCAGCCGTCGACCCCGGCCGCCGGGGCCTCGTAGAAGTACGACACGGGCCGGCCGAGCACGATCCAGCTCCACGGGTTCGACTGGTACGTGTGCCCGGACGTCAGGCTGACGTGGAAGCTGTACACCTCGTTCTCGTAGTGCCACAGGCTGCGCAGCCAGTCGGGGAACAGCCACGACCACGAGCTGTTCCGGCCGTCGCCCCGGCTCGCCCAGTCGCGGTAGTAGCCGTTGCCCGTGACGATCCAGCCGGCCCACGACACGACGTACGTGACGATCGCCACCGGCACCGTCGAGACGAACGCCGGCAGCAGATCGCGCCGCAGCACCGCCGCGTACGGGCGGAACGCCCCGGCCGTACGGCGCGCGCCGACGTCCCAGGCCACCGTCAGCACGCCGAAGGCGGCCAGGAAGTACAGGCCGTTCCACTTCGTCGCGCACGCCAGGCCCAGCATCAAGCCCGCCGCGAGCCGCCACGGGCGCCACCCGAGGCGCAGGGTCTCGGCGACCGTGTGGTCGGGCCGGAGCGCGCCGTCCTCGCCGGCCGGCAGCGCCCCGGCCAGCCGGGCCCGCGTCCGGTCCCGGTCGATCAGCAGACAGCCGAACGTGGCGAGCACGAAGAACATGACGACCTGGTCGAGCAGTGCCGTACGGCTCATCACGAAGTGCAGCCCGTCCACGGCCATCAGCCCGCCGGCCAGGCAGCCCAGGAACGTCGAGCGCAGCAGCCGCCGGCCGATCCGGCACAGCATCAGCACCGACAGCGTGCCCAGCACCGCCACCATGAAGCGCCAGCCGAACGGATCGAACCCGAACAGGTACTCGCCCAGGCCGATGATCCACTTGCCGACCGGCGGGTGCACCACATAGCCGGGGTCGGCGGGCACGGCCACCGCGTCCGGGTTCTGCAGGATCGCCTTGTCGACGTCCTTCGGCCATGAGCCCTCGTACCCCTGGTTGATCAGGGCCCAGGCGTCCTTGGCGTAGTACGTCTCGTCGAATATCACCGCCTTCGGCTCGCCGAGCCGCCAGAACCGCAGGGCGCCCGCGACCAGCGCCACCAGCAGCGGCCCGCCCCACGGCGCCCACCGCAGCAGCCGGTCCACCGCGCCCGGCGGCAGGCCGAGCAGCCGCCAGGGGCGGGCCGAAGGGCGGACGTACGGGGGAACCAGCCGGTCCCGCAGCCCGGTCAGCTGCCGGGGTGCGTATCCGAACCGGCGCAGGCGCTGCTGCCAGGAGGGCGGCGCGTGCCCGGCGTCACCGCCGGGGTCGGGTCCGTCCTGTCCGTCCTGTCCGTGCAGGGCCTTGGGCGCAGTACTGGTCACCGCGCCATCGTAGGGAACGCGTCTGTGCGCGTCGCTCGTCCGGGCTGCGAGGATGACACCTGTGACAGGAACGCTCGTACTCGCAGGTACTCCGATCGGTGATGTCGCGGACGCCCCGCCGCGGCTGGCCGCAGAACTGGAGACGGCCGACATCGTGGCCGCCGAGGACACCCGGCGGCTGCGGCGGCTGACCCAGGCGCTGGGGGTGCAGACGCGCGGCCGGGTGGTGTCCTACTTCGAGGGCAACGAGTCCGCGCGGACCCCTGAGCTGGTCGAGGCGCTCGCGGGCGGCTCCCGGGTGCTGCTGGTCACGGACGCGGGCATGCCGTCCGTGTCGGACCCCGGCTACCGCCTCGTCGCCGCCGCCGTCGAGCGGGACATCAGGGTCACGGCCGTCCCCGGCCCGTCCGCCGTGCTGACCGCGCTCGCGCTGTCCGGGCTGCCGGTGGACCGGTTCTGCTTCGAGGGCTTCCCGCCGCGCAAGGCGGGCGAGCGGCTCGGCCGGCTCCGCGAGGTCGCGGACGAGCGCCGCACCCTCGTGTACTTCGAGGCGCCGCACCGGCTGGACGACACGCTCGCCGCGATGGCCGAGGTGTTCGGCGCCGACCGCAGGGCCGCCGTGTGCCGGGAGCTGACCAAGACGTACGAGGAGGTCAAGCGGGGCCCGCTCGGCGAACTGGCGCGGTGGGCCGCCGAAGGGGTACGGGGCGAGATCACCGTCGTGGTCGAGGGCGCGCCCGCACCGGTCCCCGGCGAGCTGGACGCGGACGAGCTGGTGCGCAGGGTCCGCGTACGGGAGGAGGCGGGCGAGCGGCGGAAGGAGGCCATCGCCGCCGTGGCCGCCGAGGCCGGGCTGCCCAAGCGCGAGGTGTTCGACGCCGTGGTGGCGGCGAAGAACGCCGTCGCACCGCCCGCGCCGCCGTCCTGACGCGCAGGGCCCGCCGTACGGGCGCCCGCGCCCGCCGTCCCGGCGGCCCCGGGCCCGCCGACCTGACGCCCCGCGCCCGCCGTCGTGTCGGCCCATGCCGCCGTCCGGGCGCCCGAGCCCGCCGTCGTGTCGGCCCCGGGCCCGCCGACCTGACGCCCCGGGCCCGCCGTCCTGATGCCCCGGGCCCGCCACCCGCGCCGTCGTCCTGGCGCCCCGGCCGCCGGTCGCGTCGCCCGGGTCGCCGTCCTGGCGCCCGTCGTGTCGCCCCGGTCATGTCCGAAAAGGGCCCATCCGACCGTGAGGACTTATCCTGAAAGGCAAAGCCCAGACCGCGCGGCAGGCCTTTCGGCAGGGGAAGCCCCACAACCGGTCCAGCGATCGACAGGTGCCGACGCACTCCCGCCCGTGAAGGCGTCCACTGGTTCAGTGGAAAGGAGCTGGCATGAGCGAGACCACGAGCACCCCGGTCGGCCACGAGGCGTACGCCTTCGCGTGCATGAGGTGCGGATACGGCTGGGAACAGGCGTACGACATCGAGCACCACACGGACGCCACCGGTCATGAGTTCGTCGTCTACCGGGCGGACGGGCGCCGGGTGCCCTCCCCGCTGACCAAGCCGACCTGCGTCGACTGCGGCGGCCACACCGTACGGATCATGCGGGCGGGCCAGGTCTCGTCGGTCCTCGACGTGGTGGAGCAACTGGAGCACCGGCCCGGCGTGACCGGCAGGGCGGCCGCCCCGATCGCCACGGCCGGGCCCATCGGCCAGGAGCTGGCGGCCAGGCCGCCGGCGGCCGAGGCCACGCGGCACACGCCCGGAGCCGCGCCCGAAGCGCCCGGAGCGCCCGGAGCCGCGCCCGGAGCGACGGAAGCACCTGAAGCGCCGGAGTCCGCGCCCGATCCCGGGGCGCACCGCCGGCACTTCTCCGACCTGCTGCACCCCTTCCACCGGAGGTAGCCCGCGCCCCGCCTCGTACGATCGGGGCATGAGTGCCAAGGACGCCCCGCCGCCGCTGCCCGAACCGCTCCGGGTGGCCGTCGCCGATTCGCACACCCACCTGGACATGCAGTCCGGCACCGTCGACGAGGCCCTCACCAAGGCCGGACTCGTCGGTGTCGAGACCGTCGTCCAGGTGGGCTGCGACATCAAGGGCTCCCGGTGGGCCGCGGAGACCGCCGCCACGTACGCGAACGTCCACGCGGCGGTCGCCCTGCACCCCAACGAGGCGCCCCGGATCGTGCTCGGCGACCCCGACGGCTGGTCGCGGCAGGGGGCCCGCGAGGCCGGCGGGGACACCGCCCTGGACGACGCCCTCGGGGAGATCGACCGGCTCGCCGCCCTCGACCACGTCAAGGCCGTCGGCGAGACCGGCCTCGACCACTTCCGTACGGGCCCGGAGGGCAAGGACGCCCAGGAGCGCTCCTTCCGCGCCCATATCGAGATCGCCAAGCGGCACGGCAAGGCCCTCGTCATCCACGACCGCGACGCCCACGACGACGTCCTGCGCGTCCTCGCCGAGGAGGGCGCGCCCGAGCGGACCGTCTTCCACTGCTACTCGGGCGACGCCGACATGGCCCGGGTCTGCGCCGAGCGCGGCTACTTCATGTCCTTCGCCGGCAACGTCACCTTCAAGAACGCCCAGCCGCTGCGCGACGCGCTCGCCGTCGCCCCGCTGGAGCTCGTCCTGGTCGAGACCGACGCCCCGTTCCTGACGCCCGCGCCGTACCGGGGACGGCCCAACGCCCCGTACCTGATTCCCGTCACGGTGCGTGCCATGGCCGAGGTGAGGGGCGTCGACGAGGAGACCCTGGCGACGGCGATCGCCGTCAACACGGCGCGAGCCTTCGATTACTGACCGATAACGACCGAGGGTGCCGCAGGGTATCGGTACGACGCTCCGTGGTCGAGTCGCTTTGGAGAGTGACCGGGCCTCCGCTAGGGTCCCGGCCTCGTGAGCAACTCGCAGGGCAGTCACCGAGCCGCCGCACGCGGGCGCCGCGCCGCCGCCGAACCGGCGGCCGCCGCCCCCGAACCGGCGGCCGCCGGCGGTCGCGCCGAGGCCCGGCGCGCCGCCCGCCGCCGCAGGACCGGCCGGGCGGGCGGCGGCACCGGCCGGGCGGGGGCCGGGCCGGACGGGCTGCGCCGGCTCGTCCCGCAGGCCCTCGTCGTCGCCGTACTCGCGGGCGGCACGAGCGCGTTCGTCGCCGACGACAAGGCGGTCAGGCTCAGCGTCGACGGGGTCCCGCGCACCATGCACACCTTCGCCGACGACGTGAGCGAACTCCTCGCCGACGAGGGCGTGGCCATCGGCGACCACGATCTCGTCGCGCCCGCCCCCGCGGCCGCCCTCGCCAGCGGAGACGAGGTCGTCGTCCGCTACGGCCGGCCCGTGGTGCTCACCCTCGACGGGCACCGGCGCCGCCTGTGGACGACCGCCCGCACCGTCGACGAGGCGCTGCGCGAACTCGGTGTCCGCGCCGAGGGCGCCCACCTGTCGGTCTCCCGCTCCTCCGCGATCTCCCGCGAGGGCCTCGCCCTGCATGTCCGCACCGAGCGCACCGTGACGTTCCTCGCCGACGGCCGCGAACGCACCCTCCGCACCAACGCCGCCACCGTCCGCGAAGCCCTCCGGCAGGCCGCGATCGCCCTCGGCCCCGAGGACGCCACCTCCGTGCCGCTCAGCAGCTTCCCGCGCGACGGCCAGACCGTCACCGTCCTGCGGATCACCGGCACCCGCGAGGTACGTGACGAGCACATCCCGTACGCCACCGAACGCGTCGACGACGCCACCCTGTTCAAGGGCACCGAGGTCGTCGCCCAGCAGGGCAGGCACGGCGCCCGCCGCGTCACCTACGAACTGCGCACCGTCAACGGCGTCCGGCAGAAGCCCAGGAGGACCCGCGAGGAGGTGGTACGGGAGCCGGTCACCCAGATCGTGAAGGTCGGCACCAGGCCGCTTCCCTCGTCAGTCGCCGGGGCCGACGGGCTGAACTGGGGCGCCCTCGCCCAGTGCGAGTCCGGTGGCCGCCCCGACGCCGTCGACCCGTCCGGCACCTACGGCGGCCTCTACCAGTTCGACCCCGGCACGTGGCGGGCACTCGGCGGCAGCGGCCGCGCCCAGGACGCCCCCGCGACCGAGCAGACATACCGGGCGAAGAAGCTCTACGTGCAGCGGGGGGCGAGCCCGTGGCCGCACTGCGGCCGTAGGCTGTATCGGTGAGCACCACTGATCCCGACGCACTCCTCGGCCCCGCCGACATCCGTGAACTGGCCGCGGCGCTCGGCGTACGTCCCACCAAGCAGCGCGGCCAGAACTTCGTCATCGACGCCAACACCGTCCGGCGGATCGTCCGGACCGCCGACGTGCGCGAGGACGACGTGGTGGTGGAGGTCGGCCCCGGCCTCGGCTCGCTGACGCTGGCCCTGCTGGAGGCGGCCGACCGGGTCGTCGCCGTCGAGATCGACGACGTGCTCGCCGCCGCGCTGCCTACGACGATCGCGGCCCGCCTGCCCGCGAAGAAGGACCGCTTCGCGCTCGTCCACTCCGACGCCATGCACGTCGGCGCACTGCCGGGACCGCCGCCCACGGCGCTCGTCGCGAACCTGCCGTACAACGTCGCCGTGCCCGTGCTGCTGCACATGCTCGAAACCTTCCCGAGCATCGAGCGCACCCTCGTCATGGTGCAGGCCGAGGTCGCCGACCGGCTCGCCGCCCGCCCCGGCAACAAGGTGTACGGCGTGCCGTCGGTCAAGGCCAACTGGTACGCCGAGGTGAAGCGGGCCGGAGCCATCGGCCGCAACGTGTTCTGGCCCGCGCCCAACGTCGACTCGGGACTCGTCTCCCTGGTCCGCCGCGCCGAGCCGCTGGCGACCACGGCGACCAGGCAGGAGGTGTTCGCGGTCGTCGACGCGGCGTTCGCGCAGCGCCGCAAGACGCTGCGGGCGGCGCTGGCCGGCTGGGCCGGGTCGCCCGCCGCGGCGGAGGCCGCGCTGGTCGCCGCCGGTATCTCCCCGCAGGCGCGGGGGGAGTCCCTGACCGTCGAAGAGTTCGCCCGCATCGCGGAGGCCAAGGCGTGACCCCCAGCATCACCGTACGAGTCCCGGCCAAGGTCAACGTCCGGCTGGCGGTCGGCGCCGCGCGCCCCGACGGCTTCCACGACCTGGCCAACGTCTTCCTCGCCGTCTCCCTGTACGACGAGGTCACGGTCACCCCGGCCGACGCGCCGCGCGTCACCTGCTCCGGTCCCGACGCCGCCCAGGTGCCGCTGGACGCCACCAACCTCGCCGCGCGGGCCGCCGCCGCGCTCGCCGCCCGCCACGGCATCGCCCCGGACGTCCACATCCACATCGCCAAGGACATCCCCGTCGCCGGCGGCATGGCCGGCGGCAGCGCCGACGGCGCGGGCGCCCTCCTCGCCTGCGACGCCCTGTGGGGCACCGGCGCGTCCCGGGACGAGCTCCTCGACATCTGCGCCGAACTCGGCAGCGACGTGCCGTTCTCCCTGGTCGGCGGCGCCGCGCTGGGCACCGGACGCGGCGAGCGGCTGACCCCCCTGGAGGTCGGCGGCACCTTCCACTGGGTGTTCGCGATCGCGGACGGCGGCCTGTCGACCCCGGTCGTCTTCCGGGAGTTCGACCGGCTCACCGCGGGCACCGACGTCCCCGCACCGGCAGCGGCGCCCGAGCTGCTGGACGCCCTGCGCACCGGCGACACCGCCGCCCTCGCGGGCGCACTCGGCAACGACCTCCAGCCCGCCGCGCTCGCCCTGCGCCCCTCGCTCGCCGACACCCTCGCGGCCGGGACCGGTGCGGGCGCCCTCGCGGCGATCGTGTCCGGCTCGGGCCCGACGACCGCCTTCCTGGTGAAGGACGCGGACGCGGCGGAGACGGTGGCCCGTGCCCTGATCGCCTCGGGCACCTGCCGTACGGCCCGTACGGCCACCGGCCCCGCGCCCGGCGCGACCGTGCTGTAGGGGCGCGCCGGGGGCGGAAGCCGCCCGGGCGTCCTGGCCGCTCGCGGCAGGACCTACCCTGGAAGGCCGATCTCTTTCCCCGTACAGGAGTGAAATGGCCGCGAACCTCGTCAATGCCGAGGCAGTCAGCAAGGTGTACGGCACCCGTGCCCTGCTCGACGGTGTGTCCATCGGCGTTTCCGAGGGCGACCGGATCGGGGTCGTCGGGCGCAACGGCGACGGCAAGACCACACTGATCCGGGTGCTCGCCAAGCTGGAGGACACCGACACCGGCCGGGTCACGCACAGCGGCGGACTGCGGCTCGGCGTCCTCACGCAGCACGACTCGCTCGACCCGGCCGCCACCGTCCGGCACGAGGTCATCGGCGACATGGCCGACCACGAGTGGGCGGGCAACGCCAAGATCAGGGACGTGCTCACCGGGCTCTTCGGCGACCTGCACCTGCCGGGCTTCGACCAGGGCCTCGACACCGTCATCGGGCCCCTCTCCGGCGGTGAGCGCCGGCGCATCGCGCTGGCCAAGCTGCTCATCGCCGAACAGGACCTGATCGTCCTGGACGAGCCGACCAACCACCTCGACGTCGAGGGCATCGCCTGGCTCGCGGCCCACCTGAGGGCGCGCCGCTCCGCGCTCGTCTGCGTCACCCACGACCGCTGGTTCCTCGACCAGGTCTGCACCCGCATGTGGGACGTGCAGCGCGGCACCGTCCACGAGTACGAGGGCGGCTACTCGGACTACGTGTTCGCGCGGGCCGAGCGCGAGCGGATCGCCGCGACCGAGGAGGCCAAGCGGCAGAACCTGATGCGCAAGGAGCTGGCCTGGCTGCGGCGCGGTGCCCCCGCCCGTACGTCCAAGCCCCGCTACCGCATCGAGGCCGCCAACGAGCTGATCGCCGACGTGCCGCCGCCCCGCGACACCTCCGAGCTGATGAAGTTCGCCAGCGCCCGGCTCGGCAGGACCGTGTTCGACCTGGAGGACGTGACCGTCACCGCCGGGCCCAAGATGCTCCTCAAGCACCTGACCTGGCAGCTCGGCCCGGGTGACCGCATCGGTCTGGTCGGTGTCAACGGCGCGGGCAAGACGTCCCTGCTGCGGGCACTCGCCGACGCGGCCGTCTCGCAGGGCGAGCGGCAGCCGGCCGCCGGCCGGATCACCGTCGGCAAGACGGTCCGCCTCGCCTACCTCTCGCAGGACGTCACCGAACTCCCGCCGGCGCTGCGCGTGCTGGAGGCCGTGCAGCAGATCCGCGACCGCGTCGACCTCGGCAAGGGCCGCGAGATGACCGCGGGCCAGCTGTGCGAGCAGTTCGGTTTCGCCAAGGAGAAGCAGTGGACGCCGGTCGGCGATCTGTCGGGTGGCGAGCGGCGCCGACTGCAGCTGCTGCGGCTGCTGATGGACGAGCCGAACGTGCTGTTCCTCGACGAGCCCACCAACGACCTGGACATCGAGACGCTGACGCAGCTGGAGGACCTCCTCGACGGCTGGCCCGGCTCGATGGTCGTCATCTCCCACGACCGGTTCTTCATCGAGCGGACCACGGACCGTACGTTCGCGCTGCTCGGCGACGCCACGCTGCGGATGCTGCCGCGCGGCATCGACGAGTACCTGGAGCGGCGACAGCGGATGATCGAGGCGGCGGCGCCCGCCCCGGCGGCCGCGCCCGCCGCGAAGAGCACCACCGCCGCGGACGCGCGTGCCGCGAAGAAGGAACTCCAGCGGATCGAGCGACAGCTCGACAAGATCTCCGAGAAGGAGACGAAACTCCACACGCAAATCGCCGATAACGCCACGGACTTCGAGAAGGTGGCGAAACTGGACGGCGAGCTCCGCGAACTGGCTGCGGAGCGTGAGGAGTTGGAGATGCGCTGGCTGGAACTCGCCGAGGACGCCTAGCCGGTGAGTCGTCGTACGGCTTCCTCAAAGCGGCGTAGAGAAGCCGTGGAGAGCCGATAACGGGGGTGTCACGGGGCCGTCCGCCCTTGGGAACAGGGGCGGACCGGACCTCTGTGCGAAGGGTCAGGGTGATAGAAAGAAGCCCCGCTCGACTCACGTAACAGTGCGACATCCCTGTCCGATTCGCTCCATTCCGTTGGCCCGTGCCCATCGGAATCGCGGGGGAGGCCGGTCGGTTCAGCGGACCGCACGAAGGGGGAAGCGCTGATGACTCAGCCGCCCAGCCAGCAACCGCCGCAGGGAGGCTTCGGGTCTCCGCAGGACCCGCACCAGGGGGTCCCCCAGCCGCCCGCGCAGCCGCCGCAGGCCCCGCAGGTCCCGCCGACCGCACCGCCCGCCGCGCCGGGGGCGGGCCCGGGCCAGCCGGGTTACGGCTATCCGCAGGCCCCCGGCCAGCAGCCCGGCTACGGCTACCCGCAGGCACCGGACCAGCAGCCGAACCCGTACGCCCAGCAGCCCGGCCCCTACGGGCAGCAGCCCGGCCCGTATGCCCAGCAGCCGGGCCCCTACGGGCAGCAGCCCGGCCCCTACGGGCAGCAGCCGGGCCCCTACGGGCAGCAGCCCGGTCCCTACGGCGGCTACCCGACCCAGCCGCAGTACCCCGGCGCCCCCGTCCCGCCGCCCGGCGGCGCACCCGGCGGCGGCAACCCCTTCAAGGGCAAGCCCGGTGTCATCGTCGCTGCGGCGGTCGCCGGCCTTCTCGTCGTCGGCGCCGGTACGTGGTGGGCGCTGAGCGGCGACGAGGAGAAGGACCCGGTCGCCAAGCCCACCGCCTCCGCCGAACCCGAGCCGTCCGGCTCCGAGTCCATCGACCAGGGCGACGGCGGCGGTGACGGCAGGAACGCCGCCGACGACCTCAACGCCGGCCGCCAGCCCGGTGAGGCGAAGGTCGAGTGGCTGGTCAAGAACGATGTCGACCTGCCGCGCAACGGCTCTGACGTGTACGGCCCGTGGATCGTCGGCGACACCATCGCCAAGGCCATGTACAAGGGCGTCGAGGGCTACTCGGTGACCGACGGCAAGAAGAAGTGGAGCGTGCCGTTCACCACCGAGGTGTGCACCGCGCCACCCGCGCCCGCCGCCGACGGCACGATCGTCGTCGGCATCAAGGACGGCACGGGCGACCGCGCCAAGTGCACCCAGCTCCAGCGGATCGACCTCAAGACCGGCAAGGCGGGCTGGAAGGCCCAGGTCCCCAAGGGCACGGGCTTCAACTCGCTGTCCGACATGACCATCGCCATCAGCGGCACGACGGTCACCGCCGCCGGCACCGGCAACTCCTACGGCTACTCGCTCACCGACGGCAAGCAGCTCTTCGGCAAGCCCACCAGCGGCTGCAAGCCGTACGCGTTCGCGGGCGGACCGAAGCTGATCGCCGCCGCGAGCTGCCCGACCAGCGACTACGACAACCCGCAGCACGAGCTCCAGGAGGTCGACCCGGCCTCCGGCAAGCCGAAGTGGCGCTACCAGCTCGCCAAGGGCTGGGAGGTCGACAAGGTCTACTCGGTCAGCCCGCTGGTCATCTCGGCGACCCACCGCAAGGACAAGAAGTGGAGCGTCGTCGCGCTGACCGCGTCCGGCAAGCTCCGCTCGCAGCTCGACGGCGGTAAGGACAAGTACCAGCCGCAGTGCGGCGGCGGCTTCGTCGTCTTCGGCAAGAACCTCCAGGGCTGCGTCGGCGTCGCCGCCGACGCGAACACCTTCTACATGGCGACGGCCCCGACCTCGCTCACCCGGGGCACCAACGACGTGGTGGCGTTCAACCTCGACACCGGCAAGGCCACGTGGCGGTCGAACGCGGGCGCCGAGCGCACGATGATGCCGCTGCGCATGGAGGGCAGGGACGTGCTGCTCTACATGGAGGGCTCGTGGGACAAGGGCGGTGCCGTGGCCACGCTCGCCCCGACGGGCGGCGCTCCGAAGGTGCTGCTCCAGCACCCGGCGTCCACCGCCAAGATCGAGCGTGACTTCTACAAGCCGAAGTACGGCTACGCCGACGGCAGGTTCTTCATCGTCGGCGGCCGGGTCAGCGCGCGCAACGACACGGAGGAGAAGGAGACGAAGACGATGATGGCCTTCGGCAAGTGACGCCGGCGGACCGCAGCATCTCCCCGCTCTCCCCGACCGACTTCTCCGTCACGCCTCACGAGGTACGCACACGATGACGCAACCGCCCCCGCCGCCGAACCAGCCCCCCGGCCCGCCGCCGAACCAGCCGCCCGGCCCGCCGCCGAACCAGCCGCCCGGCCCGCCGCCGGGGCCGCAGCAGCCCCCGCAGGGCGGCTTCGGCGCACCCACGCCGCCCCCGGCGACGCCGGACGGCGCCGCGTACGGCTATCCCCAGACGCCGCCCGGACAGGCGCCCGCCCAGCCGCCCGGCTACGGCTACCCGCAGGCCCCCGGTCAGGTGCCCCCGCACCCGCAGGCACAGGCACCCGGCATGTACCCGCCGCCCGGTCAGCCCGGTCAGCCCGGTCAGCCCGGTCAGCCCGGCCAGCAGCCCGGTTACGGCTACCCGACCGCGCCCATGCACCAGGCCATGCCGATGCCGCCGCAGGGCGGCGGTTCCGGGTCCAGGAAGCTCTCCGCCCAGCTGCAGATCATCATCGCGGCGGCCGTCGCCGTGGTCCTGATCATCGGGGCGGGCGTCTGGTACTCGTCCACCAAGGGAGGCGAGGAGAACCCCACGGCCAAGGGCGGCTCCTCCGGCTCGACGGAGGGCGGCGGCAAGGGCAGCGGCGGCGGTGGCGGAGCCGACGGCCCCGGCAAGGAGAAGGTGCCGTCCAACACGAAGGCCAAGGTGGCCTTCCAGCTGCCGGTGCCGGTGGTCCCCGACCTCACCGACGTCAACGGCTCCTGGATCACCGACAAGGCGTACGTCAAGTCGGGTGTCAACTCGGTCGTCGCGTACGACCTCGACAAGGGCACCCCGCTGTGGACCATCAAGCTCCCCGGCGCGGTCTGCGCGGCGTCGCGGCACGTCAAGGACAACAAGACGGCCATCGTCTTCGAGGCGACCAAGCGGGTCCCGCCGCGCAACTACCAGCCGTGCACGGAGGTCGGCGCGATCGACCTGGCCGCGGGCAAGCTGCTGTGGAGCAAGTCGGTCACCGGCGGCACCGCCGGTGACGACAAGGCCCGCTTCGACGAGGTCACCGTCGGCGCGAACACGGTGGCGGCGGGCGGCCTCAACGGCGGCGCCGCCTGGGACCTGGCCAGCGGCAAGGAGCGCTGGCGCCCCGAGGTCAACACCGAGTCCTGCTACGACATGGGCTACGGCGGCGGCGACGGCCTCGTCGCGGCCCGCAAGTGCGGCCCGTACGACGGCCAGTGGGTGGTCATCCAGAACCTCGACCCCACCACCGGCGCGCCGATCTCGCAGTTCAAGATGCCCAAGGGCGTGGAGTACGCGCACATCGTCTCCACCAGGCCGCTGGTCGTCGCCGCCGACGTCGGCGACACCGCGGGCGACGGCTCCGGCATCTCGGACTTCTTCTCCATCGACGAGAAGACCGGCAAGCTCAAGGTGAAGATCGCGGCGGACGCCGAGCGGTTCGCGGCCAAGTGCCGTTCGACCGAGGTGGAGACCTGCAAGAAGGTCGCCGTCGGCAACGGCCGTATCTACCTGCCCACCGAGGACCACGAGGGCACCGGCGAGTACGGCGACACCAACGAGATCGTCTCCTTCGACCTCACCACCGGCAAGCCGACCACCGACAAGGCGGACGCGGGCGACCGGTACACGATGTTCCCGCTGCGCATGGACGGCGGCAACATCATCGCGTACAAGGTCCCGCCGTACGACAAGGGCGGTCAGATCGTCAGCATCGACGGCGGCACCTTCAAGCAGACGGTGCTGCTGGAGAACCCGTCGGAGGAGTCCGTCCGGGACGCCGAGCGGAGCTTCTCGGCGGAATCGGCGGAGCTGCTCTACGCCGACGGCCGGATGTTCATCGCGGACGACATGATCTCCGAGCCCCGCGACTCGGCGGGCGGCAGCAAGTCGTACCTGGCACTCGGGTACACGACCAACTGACCGGCACTCCCGCACACCCGGGGACCGAGACGGCCCGGCGCATCGCTCACCCGACGCGCCGGGCCGTCGCCGTACGAGGGCGGACGGACCGCGCGGCGAGCCCGCGCCCGGCGCGCGGCCCGTCAGCCTGCGCTGCCTCAAGTAGCCCTGATTGGCGAAGAATTCGACATTGTGGGGGCTTCTCACCGGTAGGGGGCGCGTAACGTCGAACAAGCGTGTAGCTTGCCGGGTCATGGACGGCCGGGGGGCCTGATCCAGGGGTCCAGGGGGATGGGGGGTTGGTCGATGGGCGTTCGGCTGATGGTGGTCGACGACCACCGGCTGCTCGCCGAGGCGCTCGCCTCGGCCCTGAAGCTGCGCGGGCACCGGGTGCTCGCGGCCGCGGCCCCCACCGCCGGAGTGGCCGATCTGGTGGTGAACAGGGCCCCCGAGGTGTGCCTCATGGGGACGGCGACCCCCGCCGAACCGGGCGTCTTCGACCCCGTCGTACGGATCAAACGCGAGCGCCCGCAGGTCGCGGTCGTCGTCCTCGGGCCGGTACCGAGCCCGCGCGGCATCGCGGCGGCCTTCGCGGCCGGCGCGTCCGGTTACGTACGCCACGACGAGCGCATCGAGGGCGTCGAGCGCGCCATGGCGAAGGCGAGGGCCGGCGAGGCGGCCGTGGCGCCGCAGCTGCTCCAGGGGGCGTTCACCGAGCTGCTCAACCCGGCGGCCCAGCCCGACGACGAGGGCCAGCGGCTGCTGCGCATGCTCACGCCCCGCGAGGTGGAGGTGCTGGTGCGGGTCGCCGAGGGCGAGGACACCCGGCTGATCGCCGCCGGCATGGGCATCGCGCCCAGCACGGCACGGACGCATGTGCAGCGCGTCCTGATGAAGCTCGGCGTCGGGTCCCGGCTGGAGGCCGCCGCGCTCGCCGCCCGTACGGGGCTCCTCGACCGCGCCGCGATGGACACCCGGCACCACCACCGGCACCTCTGAAACCACCGCATCCCCCACACCCGCACACACCCGCACACACCCGCGCCCCCGGCGCCCACCGCACCCATCCGGCCCACCCCTTTCTGGACCGCACCCGCCGCACGGGCCGACGCTCGTCGGGCCCGTGCGGCCCTCCGGCATTGACGGCGGTGTTTGATTATGATTTCTTGTGTGCGATTATGTTGCTCTGTTGAGGAGTGAACACATGCGTGGCACAAGGAGTGCGAGACGGTGAAGAAGACGTCGACCCGGCTCGCCGACGGACGCGAGCTGGTCTACTACGACTCACGGGACGACGTCGTGCGCGACGCCGTCGACACGAGGCCCCTCGACCCGGTCTCCACGGCCGCCGAGATCCGCCATGACGCGCTGCTCGGCGACTCCGTGGCCATCGCCTCGCACCGGCAGGGCCGCACCTACCACCCGCCCGCCGACCAGTGCCCCCTGTGCCCGTCGGCGGACGGCCGGCAGAGCGAGATCCCGGACACCGGCTACGACGTCGTCGTCTTCGAGAATCGTTTCCCCTCCCTCGCCGGGGAGTACGGGCGCTGCGAGGTCGTCTGCTTCACCTCCGACCACGACGCCTCGTTCGCCGACCTCACCGAGGAGCGGGCCGCGCTCGTCCTGGAGGCGTGGACCGACCGCACGGCCGAACTCGCCGAACTCCCCGGGGTCGAGCAGGTGTTCTGCTTCGAGAACCGGGGCGCCGAGATCGGGGTCACCCTCGCCCACCCGCACGGCCAGATCTACGGGTACCCCTTCACCACCCCGCGCACGGCACTGATGCTGCGCTCGCTGGACGAGCACCGCGAGCGGACCGGCGGCCGGAACCTCTTCGACGACCTCGTCGAGCGCGAGCGCGCCGCGGGGGAGCGGGTGGTGCTGGAGACCGGCCACTGGCTGGCGTTCGTCCCGTACGCCGCGCACTGGCCGTACGAGGTGCACCTCTACCCCAAGCGGCGGGTGCCCGACCTGCGGGCCCTGGAGGGCGAGGCGCGCACAGAGTTCCCACAGGTCTATCTGGAACTGTTGAGGCGCTTCGACCGGATCTTCGACGGGACGGCCGGCGGGAAGGGTGGCGGGAAGGGTGGCGGGCAGGGCGGCCGGACGGGCGGCGGGAGGGAGAGCGCGGGCGAGCCGCCGACGCCGTACATCTCCGCCTGGCACCAGGCGCCGTTCGGCGACCCGCGGCGCGACGCGTTCGCCACGCATCTCGAGCTTTTCACCATCCGCCGCACTTCCGGCAAGCTGAAGTTCCTCGCGGGCTCCGAGTCCGGTATGAGCGTGTTCATCAACGACGTGCCGCCGGAGGCCGCAGCACGGCGACTGCGAGAGGTAGCGAGCACATGAGGTATCTGGTGACGGGCGGGGCCGGCTACGTGGGCAGTGTGGTCGCCGCCCATCTGCTCGGGGCCGGGCACGAGGTGACCGTCCTGGACGACCTGTCCACGGGGTTCCGCGAGGCGGTCCCGGCGGGCGCCGAGTTCATCGAGGGCCGCGTCCAGGACGCCGCCCGCGTCCTCGACGGGTCGTACGCGGGCGTGCTGCACTTCGCCGCGTTCTCGCAGGTCGGCGAGTCGGTCGCGCGGCCCGAGAAGTACTGGGACAACAACGTCGGCGGGACCATGGCCCTGCTCGCCGCGATGCGCGCGGCCGGCGTCCGCAAGCTGGTCTTCTCGTCCACGGCGGCCACCTACGGGGAGCCGGTCTCCACCCCCATCAGGGAGACCGACCCGACGGCCCCCACCAGCCCCTACGGGGCGTCCAAGCTCGCCGTCGACCATATGATCGGCGGCGAGGCGGCCGCCCACGGCCTGGCCGCCACCTCCCTGCGGTACTTCAACGTCGCCGGCGCGTACGGCCGCTGCGGCGAGCGCCACGACCCCGAGTCGCACCTCATCCCGCTGGTCCTCCAGGTCGCCCAGGGCGAGCGCGACGCCATCTCGGTGTACGGGGACGACTACCCCACCCCGGACGGCACCTGCGTCCGCGACTACATCCATGTCGCCGACCTCGCCGACGCGCACCTGCTCGCCATGGCCGCCATGGAGTCGGGCGCCGTGGCGCCGGGCGAGCACCTGGTCTGCAACCTCGGCAACGGCAACGGCTTCTCCGTCCGCGAGGTCGTCGAGACCGTGCGCAAGGTGACCGGGCACGCCGTGCCCGAGGTGACGGCCCCCCGCCGGCCTGGCGACCCGGCGGTCCTCGTCGCCTCCGCCGCCACCGCCCGGGAGCGGCTCGGCTGGCAGCCCTCACGGTCCGACCTCGCCGGTATCGTCGCCGACGCGTGGGCCTTCGCACAGCACGGAGAGGCGGCCGCCGGATGACCGGCACACCGGAGGACACGGTCGCGACGGCGGCCGCCCGTCCCGTCGCCGAACGGTTCGAGGAGCTGTACGGGTCCGCGCCCGAAGGGGTGTGGGCGGCGCCGGGACGCGTCAACCTCATCGGCGAGTACACCGACTTCAACGACGGTTTCGTGATGCCGCTGGCCCTGCCGCACACCGCCGTCGCCGCCGTGTCGCGGCGCGACGACGGCCGGGTGCGGATCCACTCGGCCGAGGTGGACGAGGGCGTGGTGCGGCTGGAGATCGACTCGCTGCGCCCCCGGGAGAGCACCGGCTGGGCCGCCTACCCGGCCGGTGTGGTGTGGGCGCTGCGGGAGGCGGGCCACACCGCCGTCACCGGCGCGGACATCCATCTCTCCTCGACCGTGCCGACCGGCGCCGGGCTGTCCTCGTCGGCCGCCCTGGAGGTCGTCACCGCGCTCGCCCTGAACGACCTGTACGGGCTCGGGCTGACCGCGCCGCGGCTGGCGGTGCTGGCCCAGCGCGCCGAGAACGCGTTCGTGGGCGTGCCGTGCGGGGTCATGGACCAGATGGCGTCCGCGTGCTGCGTCGAGGGCCACGCCCTGCACCTGGACACCCGGGACCTGACGTACCGGCAGGTCCCGTTCGACCTGGCGGCCCAGGGGCTGCGGCTGCTCGTCGTGGACACCCGGGTGAAGCACGCGCTCGGCGACGGCGCGTACGCCGAGCGGCGCGCCGGATGCGAGGCCGGTGCGCGGGCGCTCGGCGTGCGCACGCTGCGTGAAGTGGCGTACGGACGACTGCCGGACGCGCTGGAGCGGTTGACGGACCCCACGGTCCGCGCGTACGTGCGCCACGTCGTCTCCGACAACCAGCGCGTGGAGCGCACGATCGCCCTGCTCGAAGCGGGCGACGCGCGCGCGGTGGGGCCCGTCCTGACGGAGGGGCACGCCTCGCTCAGGGACGACCTGCGGGTGTCCTGCGCCGAGCTGGACCTGGTGGTGTCCGCCGCCGCGGCCGCGGGCGCGCTCGGCGCCCGGATGACCGGCGGCGGCTTCGGCGGATCGGCGGTCGTGCTGGTCGACGAGGACGCCGCGGAGAAGGTCGCGGCGGCGGTGGAGGAGGCGTTCGAGAACGCGGGACACCCGGCGCCGAGGGTGTTCCCCGCCGTCCCGTCGCCGGGCGCCCGGCGCCTGCTCGGCTGACCCCCCGCCGCCCGTCCGCCCGGTGGGTTCCCCGGGCGGGCGGGCTGCGGACGAGGGCCCGGCGATCACCCGGTGATCATCCGTGGGCGTGGAAGCGGTCGCCTTCCGCCTCGTTGGAACACCCGCGGCTCACGAGAAACACCCTGGTCGGTCAGTTCTGCAAATCGGCTCCCCGCCAGGCCGCCCGGCCGTACGCTGATGCACAGCATCGGTGGGGGCCGATGCTGATCAGGGGGCGAGACGGTCGGGTACGACGCCCGGGGCGGGGTAACAGTCACTGCACGGCGGCGGCCGTGCGACCACTGAGTGCTCACGCTCCGGGCGCCGTACCCGCAGCCGTCCGCTTCCTCGACACATGGGGGTGTCAGTGGTCCGTATCCGGGTTCTCGTGGTGGACGATCACCGCATCTTCGCCGAGTCGCTGGCCGCGGCTCTCGCGGCCGAGCCCGACGTGGAGGTGGCGGCCGCCGGCAGCGGGCCGGCCGCGCTGCGCTGCCTGGACCGCGCGGCCACCGAAGGGCGCAGGTTCGATGTCCTGCTGGTCGACGCCGACCTGGGCGTGGCGCCCACCGTGCCCGTCCCGCGCGCCGTACCGGACAGCGGCGTCGACGGCATAGTGGACGGCATCTCGCTGGTCTCCGCCGTCCGCTCGGGCCGCCCCGGCGTGCGTACGGTCGTGCTGGCCGAGAAGGACGACCCCCGCAGGGCCGCGCTGGCCCTCCAGGCGGGCGCGTCGGGCTGGGTCGCCAAGGACTGTTCCCTCCAGCGGCTCCTGGGGGTGATCCGGGGTGTCCTGCGTGACGAGACGCATCTCGCGCCCGCGCTGCTCACCGGGGTCCTGCGCGAGCTGACGGCCGCCCGCAAGCACCGCACCGAGAGCGAGCGGCTGGTCGAGTCGCTCACCCCGCGCGAGCGGGAGGTGCTGCGCTGCATGGTCGCGGGCCTCGGCCGCAAGGCGGTCGCCGAGCGGCTGTTCCTCTCGCCGCACACGGTGCGTACGCATATGCAGAACGTGCTGGGCAAGCTCGGCGTCCACTCGACGCTGGCGGCCGTCGCACTCGCCCGGCGGGCCGGCGTGGGTCCCGCGGAGCTAGCCGGGAATGTTGTCGAACGGGGCGGTCAGCTGGCGTAGCAGCGAGGCCAGCTCACCGCGCTGCGCGCGGGACAGTTCGCCCAGGATGGCCCGCTCCTGGGCGAGCAGCCCGGCGAGGGCCTGGTCCGCCCGGTCGCGCCCCTCGGGCGTGAGCCGGACGAGGACACCCCGCCGGTCACTGGGGTCGGGCAGCCGCTCCACGAGGCCCTTCTTCGCGAGCCGGTCGATGCGGTTCGTCATGGTGCCGGACGTGACCAGCGTCTGTGTGAGGAGCTGGCCGGGCGAGAGCTGATACGGCGCCCCGGCGCGGCGCAGCGACGTCAGGACGTCGAACTCCCACGGTTCCAGGTTGTGCTCGGAGAAGGCGATCCGGCGTGCCCGGTCCAGATGGCGGGCCAGCCGGGAGACACGGCTCAGTACCTCGAGCGGTTCCACGTCGAGGTCCGGGCGCTCGCGGCGCCATGCTGCGACCAGTCGGTCGACCTCGTCCTCCATGACGATCAGTGTAGGGGATCTGTCGACATGAAGTCTCTTGACGTCAAGATATATTTGTTTGGTCTATTGGGCATGACCGGGCCGGAACCATGTTCCGTTTCGGTAGTTCGTTCCAGCGAGGGGGACCACACATGCATTCCGCGCAGACCGCACCCATCTGGGATCCGCAGCAGTACCTACGCCATTCCACGCACCGGACCCGCCCGTTCATCGACCTGCTCGCCCGCATCCCGGAGCTGCCCGCCGACGCCGAGGGCCGGCCCGCCCGTATCGCCGACATCGGATGCGGCCCCGGCAACGTCACGGCACTGCTCACCGACCGCTGGCCCGACGCCCGCATCACCGGGTTCGACCTCTCGCCCGAGATGCTGGAACAGGCCAAGAAGAGCTACGCGGGAACCGGGCCCGGCGGCGGCTGGCTCGACTTCCGCCAGGCCGACGCGGCGCACTGGACGCCCGACGAACCGTACGACCTGATCGTCTCCAACGCCGCGCTCCAGTGGGTGCCCAACCACCCCGAGTCGTTCCCGGCCTGGCTGGACGGCCTCGCTCCCGGCGGCATCCTGGCCTTCCAGGTCCCCGGGAACTTCGTCTCCCCCAGCCACGCGCTCCTCGGCCACCTCTGCGAGACCCCCCGGTGGCGGGACCGCCTCGGCGACCACGGCCGCCGCTTCGTCCACATCCTCGACCCGGCCGACTACCTCGACCGCCTCACCGGTCTGGGCTGCGCGGCCGACGTCTGGGAGACCACCTACTCCCAGCTCCTCCAGGGCGACGACCCCGTGCTCGACTGGGTCAAGGGCACCGCCCTGCGCCCCGTCCTCACCGCGCTGGAAGGCGACGACGAAGCGGTCGCCGACTTCCTCGCGGAGTACCGCGACCTCCTGCGCGAGGCGTACCCGCCGGGGCCGCACGGCACGGTCTTCCCGTTCCGGAGGATCTTCGCCGTCGCCCACCGGGCGGCCCGCTGATGCGCGCGGCCGCCGCCACGGCCGCCGACCCGGCCACCGGACCGGCTCCCCGCCGGCCGGGGCTCCCGGAGCGGCTGACGTGACGGGCCCGTCAAGAGCCCCCTTAAACAGACCGGGACGTCCCCGCACACACGCGGAGACGTCCCGGTCGGCGTTCGGGGCCAAGGGTGGGGGCAGGTGGCCAGGGGCGGGGGCAGGGGGCAGGGGCGGGGCAGGGGGGCAGGGAGACGGGGGCGGGCGTCGGAGGGCATGGGGGCGGGAGGGAAGCGGCCCGGCGTCAGCTCTTGCGGTGACCTATCAGCCGGGGCTTGGCCTCCAGGCCGTCCAGGCCGTGCCACGCCAGATTCACCAGGTGCGCCGCCACCTCGGCCTTCTTCGGCTTCCGGGCGTCCAGCCACCACTGGCCCGTCAGCGCCACCATGCCCACCAGGGCCTGCGCGTAGAGCGGGGCCAGCTTCGGATCGAAGCCGCGCGCCTTGAACTCCAGGCCGAGGATGTCCTCGACCTGCGTCGCGATGTCCGAGATCAGCGACGCGAAGGTACCCGTCGACTGCGCGACCGGCGAGTCCCGTACCAGGATCCGGAAGCCGTCCGTGTACGTCTCGATGTAGTCGAGCAGCGCGAACGCCGCCTGTTCCAGCAGCTCACGCGGGTGCCCGGCGGTCAGGGCCCCGGTCACCATGTCGAGGAGCTGGCGCATCTCGCGGTCCACCACGACCGCGTACAGGCCTTCCTTGCCGCCGAAGTGCTCGTACACCACCGGCTTGGACACCCCGGCCTTCGCCGCGATCTCCTCCACCGACGTGCCCTCGAAGCCGCGCTCGGCGAAGAGCGTGCGGCCGATGTCGAGCAGCTGCTGACGGCGCTCGGCGCCGGTCATACGGACCCGTCGGCCGCGCCGGGGTTTGTCGCTGCTGGAGGTACTGGAGGAGTCGATCGCCACACTGTCCATCATGCCGCGTTCGCGGACCGGTCCTGGCGCCGGGCTTCGATCCGGGAGGCGCTCGGCCAGCGGACGTCGTAGGCCCAGCCGAACTTCTCGAACCAGCGGATCAGCCGGGCACTGGAGTCGATCTGGCCCTTCATCACGCCGTGCCGGGCACTCGTCGGGTCCGCGTGGTGCAGGTTGTGCCACGACTCCCCGCAGGACAGCACCGCCAGCCACCACACGTTGCCCGACCGGTCACGCGACTTGAACGGGCGCTTGCCGACCGCGTGACAGATCGAGTTGATCGACCAGGTGACGTGGTGCAGCAGCGCCACCCGCACCAGCGAGCCCCAGAAGAACGCCGTGAACGCGCCCCACCACGACCAGGTGACCAGACCGCCCACCAGCGGCGGGATCGCCAGCGAGACGACCGTCCACAGCACGAACTGGCGGGAGATCCGGCGGATCGCCGGGTCCTTGATCAGATCGGGGGCGTACTTCTGCTGCGGCGTCTGCTCCTCGTCGAACATCCAGCCGATGTGCGCCCACCACAGCCCCTTCAGCAGGGCCGGCACCGTCTCGCCGTACCGCCACGGCGAATGCGGGTCGCCGTCGGCGTCCGAGAACTTGTGGTGCTTGCGGTGGTCGGCCACCCAGCGCACCAGCGGCCCCTCCACGGCCAGCGACCCCATGACCGCCAGAGCGATCCGCAGCGGTCGTTTCGCCTTGAAGGCGCCGTGCGTGAAGTAGCGGTGGAAGCCGATCGTGATGCCGTGGCAGCCGATGAAGTACATCGCCGTCATCAGCCCGAGATCGAGCCAGCTCACCCCCCATCCCCACGCCAGCGGCACCGCCGCCAGCAGTGCCAGGAAGGGCACCGCGATGAACAGGAGCAGTGTGATCTGCTCGATCGAGCGCTTGTTGTCCCCGCCGAGCGTGGCAGGGGGCAGATCGGTCGTGCCGGCCTCGGCGTCGCCGGGGCCTCCGGTGTCGAGCACCTCGGGACTGGTGGTCATGGATGTCCCCTGGGGGTGAGGGTATGTGGGAAGCCGTAGCTACGGTTCCGTAACCTACGGCGACGTAAGTATGGCAGCGCCCGGGCGCGCGGCAAGAGGGCTGTTGACGGCGTGGCCCGGACGGACACCTATCCTGGGTGTCGTCGGACAGCGCGGTCCGCAGCTTCCCTGAGGGATTGCCTTGCGAAACCCCCTCCGAATCTCGGCCTCCGAGCGGTGAGGGAGCCCATTGGTTCGAAAGGGTCATCCCCGGGACACCACAGCAGTACCCCTCCAGACGTGCTCATCACTGCAAGGAGCCGCACCTGTGAGCAGTGCCGACCAGACCCCCTCCGCCAGCGCCGAGCTGCGCGCCGACATCCGCCGACTGGGTGACCTGCTGGGCGAGACGCTCGTACGGCAGGAAGGGCCCGAGCTCCTCGAGCTCGTCGAGAAGGTCCGCCGCCTGACCCGCGAGGACGGCGAGGCCGCCGCCGAGCTGCTCGGCGACACCGACCTGGAGACCGCCGCCCGGCTGGTCCGCGCCTTCTCGACCTACTTCCACCTCGCCAACGTCACCGAGCAGGTGCACCGAGGCCGCGAGATGCGCGAGCGCCGCGCCGCCGAGGGCGGCCTCCTGGCCCGTACGGCCGACATGCTGAAGGACGGCGACCCCGCCCACGTCCGCGAGACCGTCAAGCGCCTCAACGTACGGCCCGTGTTCACGGCCCACCCCACCGAGGCGGCCCGCCGCTCGGTGCTGAACAAGCTGCGCCGCATCGCCGAGCTCCTCGAAGAGCCGGTGATCGAGGCCGACCGGCGCCGCCACGACCTCCGGCTCGCCGAGTTCATCGACCTCATCTGGCAGACGGACGAGCTCCGCGTCGTCCGGCCCGAGCCCGCCGACGAGGCCCGCAACGCCATCTACTACCTCGACGAGCTCCACGCCAACGCCGCCGGCGACGTCCTGGAGGACCTGGCCGCCGAACTGGACCGGGTCGGCATCGAGCTGCCCGCCGGCACCCGCCCCCTCACCTTCGGCACCTGGATCGGCGGCGACCGCGACGGCAACCCCAACGTGACGCCCGCCGTCACCTGGGAGGTGCTGATCCTCCAGCACGAGCACGGCATCAGCGACGCCATCGACCTCATCGACTACCTGCGCGGCCTGCTCTCCAACTCGATCCGGTACGCCGGCGCCACCCAGGAGCTCCTGGACTCGCTCGCCCTCGACCTGGAGCGCCTCCCCGAGATCAGCCCCCGCTACAAGCGCCTCAACGCCGAGGAGCCCTACCGGCTGAAGGCCACCTGCATCCGGCAGAAGCTCCTCAACACCCGCGAGCGCCTCGCCAAGGGCACCCCGCACCAGGAGGGCCGCGACTACCTCGGCACCGCCGGACTGGTCAACGACCTCACCCTCATCCAGACGTCCCTGCGCGAGCACCGGGGCGGCCTGTTCGCCGACGGCCGCATGGACCGCACCATCCGCACCCTGTCCGCGTTCGGGCTCCAGCTCGCCACCATGGACGTCCGCGAGCACGCCGACGCCCACCACCACGCGCTCGGCCAGCTCTTCGACCGGCTCGGCGAGGAGTCGTGGCGCTACGCCGACATGCCCCGCGACTACCGGCAGAAGCTGCTCGCCAAGGAGCTCCGCTCACGCCGGCCCCTCGCCCCGACACCCGCCCCGCTCGACGCGGCGGGCGAGAAGACCCTCGGCGTGTTCCACACCGTCAGGGAGGCCTTCGAACGGTTCGGGCCCGAGGTCATCGAGTCGTACATCATCTCGATGTGCCAGGGCGCCGACGACGTCTTCGCCGCCGCCGTCCTCGCCCGCGAGGCCGGCCTCATCGATCTGCACACGGGCTGGGCCAAGATCGGCATCGTGCCGCTCCTGGAGACCACCGACGAGCTCAGGGCCGCCGACGTCATCCTCAACGACATGCTCGCCGACCCCTCCTACCGCCGCCTGGTCTCCCTGCGCGGCGACGTCCAGGAGGTCATGCTCGGCTACTCGGACTCCTCCAAGTTCGGCGGCATCACCACCAGCCAGTGGGAGATCCACCGCGCCCAGCGCAGGCTCCGTGACGTCGCCCACCGCTACGGCGTCCGCCTGCGCCTCTTCCACGGCCGCGGCGGCACCGTCGGCCGCGGCGGCGGCCCCTCGCACGACGCGATCCTCGCCCAGCCCTTCGGCACCCTGGAAGGCGAGATCAAGGTCACCGAGCAGGGCGAGGTCATCTCCGACAAGTACCTCGTCCCCTCCCTCGCCCGGGAGAACCTGGAACTGACCGTCGCCGCCACCCTCCAGGCGTCCGCCCTGCACACCGCGCCCCGCCAGTCCGACGAGGCGCTGGCCCGCTGGGACGCGGCGATGGACACCGTCTCCGAAGCCGCGCACAGCGCGTACCGCAGGCTGGTCGAGGACCCCGACCTGCCCGCGTACTTCTTCGCCGCCACCCCCGTCGACCAGCTCGCCGACCTGCACCTCGGCTCCCGGCCCTCCCGCCGCCCCGACTCGGGCGCGGGCCTCGACGGGCTCCGCGCCATCCCGTGGGTCTTCGGCTGGACCCAGTCGCGGCAGATCGTCCCCGGCTGGTTCGGTGTCGGCTCCGGTCTGAAGGCGCTGCGCGAAGCCGGCCTGGACGCCGTCCTGGCCGAGATGTACGAGCGCTGGCACTTCTTCCGCAACTTCCTGTCCAACGTCGAGATGACCCTCGCCAAGACGGACCTGCGGATCGCCCGCCACTACGTCGACACCCTCGTCCCGGACGACCTCAAGCACGTCTTCGACACCATCCAGGCCGAGCACGACCTCACGGTCGCCGAGGTCCTGCGGGTCACCGGCGGCGAGCGGCTCCTCCACTCCAACCCGGTGCTCCAGCAGACGTTCGCCATCCGGGACGCCTACCTGGACCCGATCTCGTACCTCCAGGTGGCGCTCCTCGCCCGCCAGCGGTCCGCCGCCGAGCGCGGTGAGGAACAGGACCCGCTGCTGGCACGGGCGCTGCTGCTGACGGTCAACGGCGTCGCCGCGGGCCTGCGCAACACCGGCTGACGGCCGGCCGACGGCGTCGGCACCGCCCAGAGGCGGAGACGGGGAAGGGCCCCCACCGGAGTTCCGGTGGGGGCCCTTCCCGTTACGGGCGTGGGACGTCAGACGTCCACGTCAGTGCTGGCCGGCCTTGCGGCGCCGCAGCACCAGGAACGCGCCACCCGCGACCAGAGCGGCCGCGACACCGGCGAGGGCGCCGACGGGCGCGCTGCTGCCGGTCTCGGCGAGGTCACCGGTCGCGCTGTCCGACGGCGACGCGCCCGGCTTCGCACCACCGGGGGCCGAGGAGGACGGCTGCGCGCTCGGGTTCTCCGACGGGTTGTCCGACGGGTTGCCGGTCGGCTCGGTCGGCTTGTCCGTGGGCTCGGTCGGCTTGTCCGTGGGCTTGTCGTCCTCGCACTCGGACTTGAAGACCTTGTGCTTCGCCTTGCCCTTCTCGCCCTCCCAGTTCCAGACGAGCTTGTACTGGCCGTCGGCGAGCTTCATGTCCTCGGTGCGGCCGTGACCGGTCTCGTCGAGGGTGAACGTGCCGGCCTTGACCTCGGTGCCCTTGTCGAGGTCGTTGTTGGCCCAGGCCTCGATGTGCCAGTTGACCTTCTGGGTGGCATCGAAGCCGAAGGCGTCGAGGTAGAACTCACAGACCTTGGGCTGGTTCGCGCGAATCTCTTCGCCGGTCTTGGAGTCATGGATCTTGACGGTACCGTTGTCGCCGTTCGTGGCGTGCGCGGCAGGGGCGAGCAGCAGCGAGCAAGCCGCCGCCGCCACCAGTGCGCCGGTGATGTTCAGGGTGCGCATGGGCAGTCCAACGTGAGAGGTGACTGGGGCCGTGGGGGGCGGCTCAGCTTCCTGTGGTCCCGAGGGCCAGTCAAGGCACATAAGGCGCATCCGTACCGGTACGCGATCCTTGCCCGAATCGTTCCGTATAACGATTCCGCTACATCTCAATAGGTTGTACGGCGACTGTCTCAAAACCGTCACGGTCCGCCGCCCCGGCCCGTAGCCCGCCCGCCTGCTGGCCCGCGTCCCGCCGGCGTCGACCGCGCCCTCACAACGCCAGGAACGCCCCCAGCAGGAGCGCGCCACCCGCCGCACCAGACACCCACGCCACCCGGGTCAACCGCAGCCCGCCGCCGACCACCAGGGACGCCAGGAGCAGCGCGCCACCCAGCGGCAGCCACGCGTGCAGACCCCCGGCCCACCCCGTACGGACCAGGTCCCTGCTGTCCGGTTTCACCACCACCGCGTACCGGCCGCCCTTCTCCACGGCCACCGAACGCGCGATCCGCATGTCCGTACGCGGCCCCGGCGCGCCCTCCGGGTCGAACCGGCCCGTGCACACCTCGTCGCCACACCCCGTGACGGTCAGGACGCCGTGCTCGCGCCCCTTCGACAGCAGGACGTGCTGGGCACTGCCCCAGGACGCCCAGACGCCCGCGACGACCAGCAGCAGGGCGACCAGCGCCATGGCGGCGTTGCGGGCGACAGGGAGAACAGAGGTCCGCTTCATGGGGCGCGATCCTGCGCGATACGACCGGCCCCGGTCAATCTCGATCCGTCAGCGACAATCCGTGATCACGAGTTGTACGCCGACTGCGCCCGCTCCAGACCCTCCGTGACCAGGCACTCCACGGCGTCCGCCGCACGGTCCACGAAGTAGTCGAGCTCCTTGCGCTCGGCCGACGAGAAGTCCTTCAGCACGAAATCGGCCACCTGCATCCGCCCCGGCGGCCGCCCGATCCCGAACCGCACCCGGTGGTACTCCGCGCCCATGGCCTTCGTCATCGACTTCAGCCCGTTGTGCCCGTTGTCGCCGCCGCCCAGCTTCAGCCGCAGCGTCCCGTAATCGATGTCCAACTCGTCGTGGACGGCCACGATCCGCTCCGTCGGCACCTTGTAGAAGTCCCGCAGCGCGGTGACGGGACCGCCCGACAGGTTCATGTACGACATCGGCTTCGCCAGGATCACCCGGCGGCTCCCGGGCCCCGGCGGACCGATCCGGCCCTCCACCACCTGCGCCTGCGCCTTCTGGGCCCGCTTGAACGTGCCGCCCGTCCGCCGCGCCAGGAGGTCGGCCACCATGAACCCGACGTTGTGCCGGTTCGCGGCGTACTCCGGTCCGGGATTGCCCAGACCCACGATCAGCCAGGGGACGCCGGCGTCCGTCGTCATGTGCGTCATTCTCCTCACGTACGGAACACGGAACGGGTGACAGGGAACCCCGAACTGGGAACCCAGGGAACCGAACTGGGAGCCCCGGGAACCCGGACAGGGAAAGCCCCGGGAACCCGGACAGGGAAAGCCCCGGGAACCCGGACAGGGAAACGGGGCGGCGGGCCCACCAGGGGCCCACCACCCCGTCACACATCAAGCGGAGCGGACGGCTCAGGCCTCGGCGGCCTCTCCGCCCTCGGCGCCCTCACCGGCCGGCTCCTCCGCCTGCGCGGCCAGAACCTGCAGGACGACGGTCTCGCCGTCGACGGCCAGGGAGACACCGTTCGGCAGCGCGATGTCCTTCGCCAGGACGGAGGCACCGGCCTCCAGGCCCTGCACGGACACCGTCAGCGCCTCGGGGATGTGGGTGGCCTCGGCCTCGACCGGCAGCGCGTTCAGCACGTGCTCGAGCAGGTTGCCACCCGCGGCGAGCTCGCCCTCGGCGTGCACGGGGATCTCGACGTTGACCTTCTCGCCACGCTTCACGAGCAGCAGGTCGACGTGCTCCAGGAAGCCCTTCAGCGGGTCGCGCTGCACGGCCTTCGGGATCGCCAGCTCGGTCTTGCCGTCCACCGTCAGCGCGATCAGCACGTTCGACGTCTTGAGCGCCATCATCAGGTCGTGGCCCGGCAGCGCGACGTGAACCGGCTCGGTGCCGTGACCGTACAGAACGCCCGGAACCTTGTTCTCGCGGCGGATGCGACGCGCGGCGCCCTTACCGAACTCGGTGCGGGTCTCGGCGGTGAGCTTCACCTCGGACATGTGCACTCCTCGTATGTGTCAGACGGAAATCGGTCGTGGTCACTCGGCCACGACTGGACTTGGCCTGCTACGAAGAGCGCGTCGATAACGGACCGCCGTACGCATGACGTACGGCCTCCCTCGCCGAGCAACCTCACCAGTCTACTCGGCACCCCGCTGGCCACCCAATTCGATCAACAACGGGCTATCCGCCAGGGCCGGCCGGCCGGTCGGCCGCGCACAGCGGGAAGGGCCGCCCCGCTCCTGCGGGACGGCCCTTCCACCGGGAACCTCGCCCGGCCTTACCCCTGCTCCTCGAAGAGGCTCGTCACCGAACCGTCCTCGAACACCTCACGCACCGCACGCGCGATCGTCGGCGCGATCGACAGCACCGTGATCTTGTCCAGCTCCAGCTCACCCGGGGTCGGCAGCGTGTTCGTCAGAACGAACTCGCTCACCTTCGAGTTCTTCAGCCGGTCCGCCGCGGGACCCGACAGGATGCCGTGCGTCGCCGTCACGATGACGTCCTCCGCGCCGTGCGCGAACAGCGCGTCCGCCGCGGCGCAGATCGTGCCACCGGTGTCGATCATGTCGTCGACCAGGACGCAGACGCGGCCCGCGACCTCACCCACGACCTCGTGGACGGTCACCTGGTTCGCCACGTCCTTGTCGCGCCGCTTGTGCACGATCGCCAGCGGCGCGTCCAGCCGGTCGCACCAGCGGTCCGCGACCCGCACACGACCGGCGTCCGGGGACACCACCGTCAGCTTCGTCCGGTCCACCTTCGCGCCCACGTAGTCCGCGAGGACCGGCAGCGCGGTCAGGTGGTCCACCGGACCGTCGAAGAAGCCCTGGATCTGGTCCGTGTGCAGGTCCACCGTGAGGATCCGGTCCGCGCCCGCGCACTTCAGCAGGTCCGCGACCAGACGGGCCGAGATCGGCTCACGGCCCTTGTGCTTCTTGTCCTGACGGGCGTACCCGTACGACGGGATGATCACGGTGATGCTCGCGGCCGAAGCACGCTTCAGAGCATCGATCATGATCAGCTGCTCCATGATCCACTTGTTGATGGGAGCCGTGTGGCTCTGCATCACGAAGCAGTCCGCACCACGCGCCGACTCCTGGAACCGGACGTAGATCTCACCGTTGGCGAAATCGAACGCCTTCGTCGGCACCAGGCCGACACCCAGCTGATGTGCGACCTCCTCGGCCAGCTCGGGGTGGGCGCGGCCGGAGAAGAGCATCAGCTTCTTCTCGCCGGTCGTCTTGATCCCGGTCACAGCACTGTCTCCTCAGACGTGTTCCCTGGCCGCGAGTCCCTCGCCGCGAGCCAGCCGAATTTGTGTGCACGTATCACGGTACGCCGAATTCGCGCGTACCTGTTTTCGGTCAGCCCTGGGACTCCGTCTGCCCGGAAGCCTCGGCGGCCGCCTGCGCGGCCGCGCTCCCCGGCCTCTTGCGGGCCACCCAGCCCTCGATATTCCGCTGCTGACCACGGGCCACGGCAAGTGAACCCGGAGGCACGTCCTTGGTGATCACGGAGCCCGCCGCGGTGTACGCGCCGTCCCCGACAGTGACAGGAGCCACAAGCATGTTGTCCGCGCCGGTCCGGCAGTGGGACCCGATCGTCGTGTGGTGCTTCTTCTCGCCGTCGTAGTTCACGAACACGCTCGCCGCGCCGATGTTCGAGTACGCGCCGATCGTCGCGTCGCCCACGTACGACAGATGCGGAACCTTCGTCCCCTCGCCGATCGTCGCGTTCTTCGTCTCGACGTACGTACCGATCTTGCCCTTGGCGCCCAGACGCGTTCCCGGACGCAGATAGGCGAACGGACCCACCGAAGCGCCGTCGCCGACCTCGGCCGAGTCCGCGACCGTGTTGTCCACGCGGGCGCCCCGGCCGACCGTCGTGTCCTTCAGCCGCGTGTTCGGGCCCACCTCGGCGTCCTCCGCGAGATGCGTGGCGCCGAGCAGCTGCGTACCGGGATGCACGACGGCGTCCCGCTCGAACGTCACCGCCACGTCGATCTGCGTGGACGCGGGATCCACCACCGTGACACCGGCCGCCATCGCCCGCTCCAGCAGCCGCAGGTTCAGCAGCCGGCGGGCCTCCGCCAGCTGCACCCGGTTGTTGATGCCCAGGATCTCCCGGTGGTCCCCGGCCAGCGAGGCCCCCACCCGGTGCCCGGCCTCGCGCAGGATCCCCAGCACGTCCGTGAGGTACTCCTCACCCTGGCTGTTGTCCGTGCGCACCTTGCCCAGCGCGTCCGCGAGCAGCCGCCCGTCGAACGCGAACACACCGGAGTTGATCTCGCCGATGGCCCGCTGCTCGTCGGTGGCGTCCTTGTGCTCCACGATCGCCGTCACCGCGCCGGTCGCCGCGTCCCGCACGATCCGCCCGTACCCGGTCGCGTCCGGGACCTCGGCGGTCAGCACGGTCACCGCGTTGCCGTCGGCCGCGTGCGTCGCCGCGAGCGCCTCCAGCGTCCCGCCGGACAGCAGCGGGGTGTCGCCGCACACGACGACCACGGTCCCGGCCAGCGCGTCGGGCCCGAGTTCCTCCAGGGCCATCCGCACGGCGTGCCCGGTGCCGTTCTGCTCGTGCTGCACGGCGGTGCGGGTGCCGGCGTAGTACGCGTCGAGGTGCGCGGTCACCAGCTCGCGGGCGTGCCCGACGACGACGCACAGATGCGCGGGGTCGAGCTCGCGGGCGGCGGAGACGACGTGTCCGACGAGCGAACGCCCGCAGATCTCGTGCAGGACCTTGGGGGTCTTCGACTTCATGCGGGTGCCCTCACCCGCAGCGAGGACGACGACGGCGGAGAGTGGGGTATCCCCTGTTCGAGCGGTGCTCACGGGAGTGCCCTTCGGCTTCGGGTGGTGGACACCCGCAGGATACCGGTGGGCCAGGAGCGAGAAATGAGGGCGGGTCCCGACCGGTGGAGGTCAGGACCCGATGGGGCGCCGCTCCCGGGGGAGGACTCGAACCCCCATGATCAGAACCAAAATCTGACGTCTTGCCCTTAGACGACCCGGGATGGCCGCATTGTCCGATTCTTGTGATCGGCCGCGGACGCAGCCACCACTATGCCGTACGGGGCGCCCTCCGTGCGACGGTACGGATCGGCCCCCCGGCCCCACGGATGATCATGCGCCGTCTGTGGGCTCCGCCGGTGCCGCCGGTGGGCTCCGCCGGTGTCGCCGGTGCGCTCCGGCGGGGCTCGCCGGAGACGCGATCCCTGCCGTGGAACTCGGAGGAGGCGGGGTGGGGGTCGCCCTTAGGGTGGGAGGCATGACCACAACGGGGGCGCACCAGGACGTCGCGGGCACGGGTGCCCGGGGCTGGTGGTGGTGGGGTAGGCGGCGGAGTGCCGTGCTGGACGTGGTGCTCGGGGTGTTCTCGGCGCTGGAGTGCGCGGGCGAGGGCGTCGGGTTCGCGGAGAGCGCCGCGCTGCCGGTGCCGTTGGGCGTGGTGTTCGGGTTCGTCGCGGGCGCCGTGCTGGTGGTGCGGCGGCGGTGGCCGATCGTGGTGGTGCTGGTCTCGGTGGCGATCACGCCCGCCGAGATGGGGTACCTGATGGCGGTCGTCGGGCTGTACACGCTCGCCGCGTCCGAGGTGCCCCGGCGGATCATCGCGGCGTTGGCGGGGATGTCGCTGGTGGCGGTGTTGATCGTCACGTTCGTGCGGGTGCGGCAGGACGTCGCCGCGGCGGATTTCGATCCGGGCTCGTGGTACGTGCCGCTGGTGTCGGTCTTCATGTCGCTGGGTCTGAACGCGCCGCCGGTGCTGTTCGGGCTGTACATAGGGGCGAGACGCCGGTTGATGGAGAGCCTGCGGGAGCGGGCGGACAGTCTGGAGCAGGAGCTGTCGCTGCTGGCCGATCGGGCGGAGCAGCGGGCGCAGATGGCGCGTACGGAGGAGCGGACGCGGATCGCGCGCGAGATGCACGACGTGGTGGCGCACCGGGTGAGTCTGATGGTGGTGCACGCGGCGGCGTTGCAGGCGGTGGCGTTGAAGGATCCGCAGAAGGCGGTGAAGAACGCGGCGCTGGTGGGGGACATGGGGCGGCAGGCGTTGACGGAGCTGCGGGAGATGCTGGGGGTTCTGCGGTCGGACGGGGCTGCGGCGCCGGTCGCGGTGTCGGCGGCGGCTTCGGTGTCGGCGGTGGCTTCGGGGTCGGCCGGGGCTCCCGCCGCGGAGCCGGTGCCGTTGGCGGCTGTGGGGCGGGCCGCGGCTGCCGCGGCGGAGGCGGCGGCCGGGGACGGGCCGGGGCTGGGGGACGTGGAGCCGCTGGTGGAGCAGTCGCGGCAGGCGGGGACGGTGGTGGAGCTGCTGGTGATGGGGGAGTCGCGGGGGTACGCGCCGGAGGTGGAGCAGACGGCGTACCGGGTGGTGCAGGAGGCGTTGACGAACGTGCACAAGCACGCGGCGGGCGCCAAGGTCGTGGTCCGGCTGGCGCACCGGGGGGACGAGGTGGCGATGCAGGTGGAGAACGGGCCGTCGGACGGTGCGGTGGCGGACGCGGGGCTGCCCAGCGGGGGCAATGGTCTGGTGGGGATGCGGGAGCGGGTGACGGCGCTGGGCGGTGTGTTCGTGTCGGGGCCGACGGACGAGGGCGGCTTCCGGGTGTCGGCGGTTCTGCCGGTGACGCGGTAGCTCCCGGCGCGCGTGGCCCCCGGTGCGCGGTGGCCGCCGGTGTGTGCGGCTTCGGCGCGAGCGGTGGCCCCGGCGCGCGTGGCTTCCGGCCCGGGTAGGTGGGGGCTGTTACGGGTTGGTGAGGCGGGTGGGCTGGCTGCCGCTGATCAGGGTGGTGAGCGCGTGGTCGATGTCGGGGCCGAGGTACCAGTCGCCGGTGTGGTCGAGGCTGTAGACGCGGCCTTCGGTGTCGATGGCGAGGACGGCCTGGTTGTCGGCCTCCTCGCCGAGGGGCGCCATCTCGGTTTCCAGGGCGCGGCCGAGGTCGGCGAGGGTGCGGGCGAGGTGGAGGCCGGCGAGCGGGTCGAGGTGGAGGGGGCCGGGGGCGATCTGTCGGCCGGGGCCCGGGGTGGTGACGCGCAGCCCGCCGAATTCGGCCCAGGCTTCGACGGCGGCGGGGAAGACGCTGTGCCGGTGCCCCGCGGGGGAGACGTGGGCGCGGAGGGTGTCGGCCCAGTGCTCGGCCTGCTTGATGTCCCAGCGGCCGGGCTGCCAGCCGGCTTCCCGCAGGGCGGCGTCGACGGCGACGGGGAAGCGGGTGGTGTTCAGGTCGGGCATGGGGGTGCGGTCAGCCGTTCTGGGCGGTGGGGTCGACGGGGCGTACGCCGAAGTGGGCGAGGAGCGCCGCGCAGGAGCGGCAGGGTGCGGCGTAACTGCCGTGGAGCGGGTCGCCGTCCTCGCGGATGCGCCGGGCGGTGAGTTTGGCGTGCTTGAGGGAGCGGCGGGCTTCGCCGGCGGTGAGGGGTTTGCGGCGGGCTCGCTTGGAGCGGCTGTCCTCGGTGGCGGTGAGGTGGCGGGAGAGGAGGATCGCTTCGGCGCAGCGGCCGGTGAAGCGTTCGCGCTGTCCGCTGGTGAGGGTGTCGAGGAAGTCCTGTACGAGGGGGTGGAGGGTGGGTGGCCGGTTGCCCCGGCCGGCGGTACAGGTGAGCGTCTCGCCGCGTACGGAGAGTGCTGCTCCCACGGTGGGGAGGATGCCGTCGCGGCGGTGGCGCAGCACGGGGGCACGATGGGGGGTGGTGCTGCTCCAGGTGAGGCGTGGATCACCCGTTGAGGTCGTTGTGCCTGGTTGTGCTGTGTGCATGGTGCGTGTCGTCCCCTCTGTGCAATCCCCCGAGTTGCCTGGACAGAGTGCCAAATGGGTGAGGTGATGGGAAAGCTGGGGCGCGAAACGCCCCTCTGGCGTGTCATCCGGTCGTCGGTGGGTCACCCCGGTGTGACGGTTGGTCACCGAAGCGGAGGCCGGGTTCGCGGTGTTGCCCCACCGCATAGGCTGTGCGGAACCAGCCAGCAGCAGCAGGGGGCATCCGCCATGACGACAGGTCGGCTCGGGCAGCACAGTGCCGCGCCACCGAACGCGGCCTACGCCGGGCAGGTCGTGCATTTCCCGGATCCCGTCCGGGCTGCCCGGCACCCGAGAGGGGTGCGGGTGGACGCCGGGGGTTACCCGGACTTCTCGGTGTACGCGCGTGCCGCCGCGGAGATCGCCGATCCTCCGGACGGGTTCGGTGTGGATGAGCTGCGGTTGACGGACTACGTGTCCGCGAACGCCGCGCTGAAGGCGCGGGGCCATGAGCTGTGGGACACGGTTCCCGCCGTGGCGACGCCGCACGGCTGGACGTGGCACCACGTGGCGGGTACGCGCCGGATGCAGTTGGTTCCGGTCGAGGTGAAGGCGCTGCTGCGGCATCACGGTGGGCTGGCGACGGCTCCGGTGGACCGGGACAAGCGGGGTACGCGGCCGTTGCAGGAGACCCGGCCGGCGCATTTCGGGCTGCCGAAGGGCTCGGTGTCGGTGTCGGAGGCGCAGCTGCAGGGCGTGGAGGAGGACCTGGGGTACCGGCTCCCGGGTGCGTACCGGTCGTTCCTGAAGGCGGCGGGCGGTTGCGCGCCGGTGGGGGTGGCGCTCGACGCGGAGCTGGGGCTGCTGGTGGACCAGCCGTTCTTCACGGTGCGCGACGAGGCCGCGGTCAACGACCTCGTGTACGTGAACAAGTGTCTGCGGGACCACCTCACGAAGGATTATCTGGGTGTCGCCTTCGTCCAGGGCGGTCTGCTCGCGGTGAAGGTGCGGGGCGCGGGGACCGGTTCCGTGTGGTTCTGCGCGTACGACGATGTCCGTGATCAGGACGGCTGGACGGTTCAGGACCGGGTGGAGCGGCTGTTGCTGCCCTGTGGTGCGGATTTCGACGAGTTCCTTCAGCGGTTGGCGGGCAGTCCGCCGGAGTTGGAGACGGTGGCGAACCTGATGGTGGACGGTGGCTTCGCGCGCGCCGTTCCGGTGGGGGAGTGAGCTGGCTGTGGTGACGTTCGCGCAGGCGCAGGAGCGCGCGGAAGAGTGGGTGAACGGCGATGTGCCCGCGTATCAGCACCGTGAGGTGCGGGTGCGGGAGTTCGACCTGGGGTTCGTGGTGTGGGCGGAGGACCGTGCGGCGGGTCCTGTGTCGGATGGTGGGCGCCAGCGGCTGGTGATCGCGCGGGACAGCGGGGAGGCCACGCTGTGGCCGGGGCTGCCGGTGGGCGAGGTGATCCGCCGGTACGAGGAGGAGTACGGGACGCCGGAGGTGGCGCAGGCCGCGGCGCCCGTGCCGGAGCGGATCGACCTGAATCAGACGTCTTTTCTGCTGACTCCGCCGGAGTGGCTGCAGGACGCGGCCGACCGGATGGGTATCCCGGATCGCCGGGCGGGGGACGACGGGCCGCAGGGGCCGAGCGCCGAGTCGTCGGCGGACGTGCCGGTGCCGGCGGTCGCGGACGCGCCGGTGTCCGGCCCCGTGCCGGATTCAGGGTCGGATTCCGGGCCCGCTTCCGGGGCTGGTTCCGGGTTCGCTTCCGGGGCTGAATCCGGGTCCGGGTCCGGGGCAGATTTCGGGGCTGGTTCCGGGTTCGGGTCCGGGTCCGGGGGCGTCTCGGTCGATGAGCCCGGTGCCGCCGACGTGGTTCCCGCGCCGGCGACACCGGTGACGTCGTGGGACGAGGCCACCACGCGTACGGACGGCGACGACGGTTCGGTGCCGTTGCCCGCCACGGTGTTCGCGCCGCCGCTTTCGGGCGCGGACGACGACGACACGCCGCCGCCGTCGGTCGCGGCGGACGCGCCGACGGCGCTCATGCACGGCGGCAGCCAGCTTCCGCGTACGGCTGTCGCGCCCGCCCTCGACCCGGACGCGGTGCGCGCCGCCGACATCGCGGACGCGGCGACCAGCAAGGCCGCGCTGCCGCCGCGCGCGGCGCGGGGCGGTACGCGGGGCGGGGTCTCGACGACTCCGCCGCCGCCCGGTGCGCCGGGTACGCCCGGGGCGCGCCCCGCCGCGCCCGGTACGCCGCCGCCGTCGGGCCCGGGTGCTCCCGGTGCGCCCGCGGGGGGTTACGTGCCGACGCAGCTGGTGCCGCAGCTGGGCCCCGACGGCCCGACGCCGCCGGCCGCTCCGGTGCCGCCGGGTTCGACCCCCCCGCCGGGTTCGACGCCCCCGCCGGGTGCGACGCCGCCCGGTGGGAGTGTCCACCAGGCCGCGACGATGCTGGCGCATCCGGGCCAGGGCGGTCCCGGCGCTCCGCCGCCGCCCGGCCCTCCCGGGGCGCCGGGCACCCCGCTCGGCACTCCGACGGGCACCCCGCCCGGCCCTCCGCCGCCGCCCGGTTCGACGCCGCCGCCCGGTGGCGGTGCGCATCAGGCCGCGACGATGCTGGCGCATCCCGGTCCGGGTGGTCCGCCCGCGCCTCCGGGGCCGCCCGGTGCTCCCGGTGTCCCCGGTGCGCCTGCGGCTCCCGGTGCGCCTGGTGCGCCCGGGACTCCCGGTGGGGGTGTGCATCACGCGGCGACGATGCTGGCGCATCCCGGTCCTGGCGGGCCCGCCGGTCCGCCCGCGCCTCCCGGTCCGCCGGGACCGGCGCCGGCCGGGCCCGTGGCGCCCGTCCCGCAGGGGCCGCCGCCCGCGTACGGGTATCCGCAGCAGCATTCACCGGCCGGTCCGCCGACCGTCGGCCCCGGCTACCAGGCGGTGCTGCGCTATCGCGCGCCCGATGGCTCCGAGGCCCAGATCATCCGCCGTTCGGCACCCGGTACGCCGCACCCGGAGTGGCAGATCCTGCACGAGCTGCGGGCCATGAACGTGCCGCCGCAGCAGGTGCTGGAGCTGCACACCGAGCTGGAGAGCTGTGAGCTGCCCGGCGGCTACTGCGCCCGGATGATCCGGGAGACCTGGCCCCAGGCGCGGATCACGTCGATCGCCCCGTACGGGCGCGACCATGCGAGCCGTCAGCAGGGCATGCGGCAACTGATCGCCCACCAGGGTGAGTTGCACCAGGTCGCGGACGGTCCGGCGCGGCCGGCCCCGGTGCGGGCTCCGCTGCCGCCGGTCCAGCCGGCGCCGCCGATCCCGCCGGAGGGCATCGCGCAGGAGCTGGCGGGGGCGTTCGGGCCGGGCATCTGCCGGTTCGACCAGCGGGCGGTGTCCCGTCAGGGCGTGCCGGAGATGGTGGCGCGCACCCTGGTGTGGGCGGGGCTGCCGGCGGACTTCGGCCCGTTCTTCTGGGCGCAGCCCGCGCAGCCGGTCGTGCCGACGCTCGCCGAACTCGCCGCTCAGCGGCAGGTGCAGCCGGCCTCCGACGCGGGTTCCTACCTGGTGGTCGGCTCCGACTTCGGGCGGGCGATCTGCGTCCAGTACGGGACGGCGCACATCGTCGCCGTCCCGGTGGAGGCGGGGCCCGGGGGCCAGCCGGTGGCGCCCCAGTTCGTGAACAGCGGGCTGCCGGAGTTCACCCGGTGCCTGGCGCTGCTGGGCCGGATGTGGCGGCTGCGGTTCGGGCTGACGCCGGAGCAGGCGGGTCGCTGGACGGTCGACTTCCAGGCGCAGTTGGCGATGCTGGACCCGGCGGCGCTGTCGTCGCCGGAGAGCTGGTGGTCGGTGCTGCTGGAGCAGATGTGGGACGGGTTGCTCTGACCCGTCGGCGCCGCGCCCCCGTCCGTACGGCACTGTCCGTGCGGGCGGGGGCGCGCTCGTCGTTCCACGGTCAGCTCCCGGTGGCGTCGGGGGCGGTGGGCGCCGCCGCCACTCTGGCGAGGCTGTCGCGGATGCCTTCCTGACGGTCGATCAGGTCGGTGGTGCGGTAGCGGTGCGCGATCCGGTGTCTCAGCGCCGTCCGCGCGGCGCTCGGCGGCGCCGGTACGCCCGGGGTCTCGGCGTCGTACGGGTGACCGAGCGCCGCCGACTCCAGGGCGTGGCCGAGGCGGGCGTATCCCGTGGTCCTGCCGTCCCGGTCGACGGGCCAGACGCGGGCGGCGGTGTCGAGGGGGCCGGTGCCGTCGCCGACGAGGTACTCCCACGTGCCGAACCGGTCGAAGAACGTCAGGGACGCCTCCGGGTTGTGGCCGAGGGCCTCCAGGAAGCCGTTGACCGGGTCGTTGTCGGAGACGGGGCAGCCCGGCGGATAGGTGAGGCGAGGAGGATCGCCGCACAGCCACAGCGCCTGGGGGCCGCCGTGCAGAGGGTCGCCGTGCCCGGGGTCGCCGTGCCGGGGGCCGGCACGCTCGAACCCGATGAGCCGCTCCCCGTACGAGGTGAGGAACCCGGTGTCCCAACGGCCCCGGGTGAGCAGGCTGCTGATGACCTGGTACCCGTACGGGCCGTCACCGCCGACGCGGGTGCAGCCCGCCGCGAGGAGGTCGTCCTTCCACGCGCGGACGGCGGGCGACGTGCCGTGCGTGGCGGTGGCGAGGGTGAGGCTCAGGTTCTCCTGCACGGCCGCGAGGAGCCGGGCGCGCCCGCCGCGCGGGTCGAAGCCGGCGCCCGGGTCGGCGAGGTCGCGCCAGAAGGCCAGTGTGGCCTGCGCGCCGAGCCCCGTGGCGAACTGCTCGGCGAAGGCGGGATTGCCGCGCTGCCGCGCGGCGATGGCGTTGAACCGCCTCAGATCCGGATCCGTGTCTGTCATGTTCGGCGCGCCAATGGTCGTCGCCCCCCGGCTTCGCGTCGTCCGTGTGACTGTCTGTCATCCGATCGTCACGTGATCGTAGGACGGAGTGGCGTGCGGTCGCCAAAGGTGGCTGGATTACGGCGCGTCACAGGTCGCGGTGCGACTTGACCTCAACCTGACGTGAGGGCCGAGGGTGGTGTGTGCCGGAGGAACCCCGAGGCAGGGAGTGACGACATGGACGGGAAGAGCGGTGACGCCGCGCTCGCGGCGGAGCCGGTCGGCTACTGGACCGGTGCGGCCCAGCGCGAGATCGTCGGCTACATACGCCGGGAGATGGGGCGGCTCGGGCTGACGCAGCCGCAGTACTGGGTGCTGCGGCAGCTCTCCCCGGACGATCTGTCGCCCGACGGACAGGGCCTGACGACGGGCGAGTTGGCCGACCGGATGCGGACGTACCTGCGGCCGGAGGACGACCTGGAGGCGGACGCCGCCGATCTGGTCGCCCGGGGACTGGTCACCCGGGACGCGGACCGGCGGCTGTGGCTCGCCGACGCGGGCCGGACGGCCCACGCCCGGGTCAAGGCCCGGGTGCCGGCCGTGCGGGCACGCATTCACGACGGCATCGACGACGCCGACTACGCGACCGTGGTCAAGGTGCTGCGGCGCATGATCGACAACGTCGCCGAGCGAACCGCCGAGCGAACCGCCGAGCGAACCGCCGGGTGAACCGGCGTGCGAACCACCGGGCGAACCGGCGTGCGGACTCCGCCCCGTGATCCGATCCGTACGGTCAGGGCTCGTCGTCCGTACGGACCGGGAAGCGGCGCGGCGCCACCACGACGAGGACCAGCAGGGCGAGGGCCGCCGCTGCCGCCGCGCCGAGGTAGACGTGGTCGACGGCCGCGGCCACCGCGCGCCGCAGCTCGTCCGCCGCGCCCGCCGTCAGGGACGCGGGCGCGTCCAGGGCGCGGGCCACCGCGTCGAGGTCGCCGCCTGAGGCGCCGAGCCGGGACGTGAGCACCCCGTTCGCGACCGCCCCGAACAGGGCCGCGCCGACGCTCTGCCCGACCTGGCGGCAGAACAGCACCGACGCTGTCGTCGTGCCGCGTTCGGCCCAGCCCACCGTCGACTGGACGCCCACGATCAGCGGCAGTTGGAACAGGCCGAGCGCCGCGCCCAGGAGCAGCATCAGCACGGCGGGCTGCCAGGCCGCGCCGGGGTACGGCAGCAGCGGGAACGCCAGGAGCACCAGCAGGGCGAGGCCGATCCCGGTGATCGCGGTCAGCCGGAAGCCGATGCGCCGGTACACGTGGTGGGAGAGCGCGGCGCTCACCGGCCAGCTCAGGATCATCACCGACAGCACGAACCCGGCGGCCGTCGGCCCCAGGCCGAGCACGGACTGCGCGTACGTCGGCAGGAACACCGTCGGCGCGACCATCAGCAGACCCAGCGCGCCCAGCGCCAGGTTGACCGCCGCGATGGGGCGGCGCCGCCATACCCAGCCCGGCACGATCGGGTCGGCGGCCCGCCGTTCCACGGCCACGGTCACGGCGGTGAGCACCGCGCTGCCGCCGAACAGGGCCAGCGACGGCCAGGACAGCCACGGCCAGGCCACACCGCCCTGCACGAGCGCGGTCAGGAGCAGGGTGCAGGCCGCGAAGACCAGTACGGCCCCGGGCCAGTCCACGCGGGGCCGGGGCCGTGGCCGGGTCGCGGCCGTGCGGTCGCGCCCCGGTTCGACCAGGTGCCGGACGACCAGCCAGAGGGCGAGCCCGCCGACGGGGAGGTTGATGAGGAAGATCCAGCGCCAGTCCGCGTACGCGGCGAGCAGGCCGCCGATCGCGGGGCCCGCCACCGCCGACGTCGCCCACACCGTCGACAGCCGGGCCTGGATCCTGGGGCGCTCCTTCAGTGGGTACAGGTCGGCCGCGATGGTCTGCACCGTGCCCTGGAGCGCGCCGCCGCCGAGGCCCTGGACGACCCGGAAGGCGATGAGGGACGCCATGTTCCAGGCGGCCGCGCACAGCACGGAACCGATGAGGAACAGCACGATGCCGGCGATCAGGACGGGCTTGCGGCCGAAGGTGTCGGAGAGCTTGCCGTACACGGGGAGCGTGACCGTGACCGCGAGCAGATAGCCGGAGAACAGCCAGGAGAAGACGGAGAACCCGCCGAGGTCGCCGACGATCTGGGGTACGGCGGTCGCCACGATGGTCCCGTCGAGCGCGGCCAGCCCCATGCCGAGCATCAGCGCGGCGACGACCCGCCCCCGCCGCGCCGTCTGGTGACGCGCCGCCTCGGTCCGCGCCGCCTCGGGGCCCGTCGGCCCGGTACGCGTCGGCCCCGGACGGGCCGGGACCCCAGGGTGCGTGCCCTGGTCGTCACGCGCGGTTCCGGCGGCCGAGCGCCGTCCGGCCGCCGCTCGGTCACCCGCGCCGCCCGCCCTGTCCGCGCCCGCGCCCGGCGGCTCGGCCTCGTCCGCGCCGCTGCCCGCGTCGCCCTCGGCCTCGCCCGTGCCCTTGGCCTCACCCGCCCCCTTGGGCGACCATCGCCGAATCCTTTCCCCCTGCACGTATATGCGGAGGACACCTTCTCACCGAGGTGTCCGGGAGTACAGGGAGTACGAGGGATCCGGGGAGCCGGGGGGACCCACGCGACCTACGGGATCCACGGACCCACGGGATCCACGCGACCCACGGGATCCACCAGCCGGACGCCCCCTAGGGGAAAGTCCTTGGGTCCGACCGGGGTGGGGTCGTCCCCGCGGAGGACGAGGCGCAGGGGTGCGGTCCCTAGCGTGATGTCAAGGCCCTTGAGCGGCCCGTACCCCCCCACTTCGCGCCAGTTTTCCGACCGAGGAGACGTACCGTGACCACCGCTGTGACCATTCCCCAGGACGGGGGTACCGGAGGGCGGGCCGCCGTCGCCGCCCGAGCGCGGCAGATCGTCAAGGCCTACGGCGTGGGGGAGACCCGTGTCGTCGCGCTGGACCATGTCGATGTGGACATCGCCCGGGGGCGGTTCACCGCGATCATGGGCCCGTCGGGCTCCGGCAAGTCCACGCTGATGCACTGCCTCGCCGGACTCGACACGGTGACGAGCGGTGAGATCCACCTCGGCGCCACCGAGATCACCCGGCTCGACGACAAGAAGCTGACCCGGCTGCGCCGCGACCGGATCGGCTTCATCTTCCAGGCGTTCAACCTGCTGCCGACGCTGGACGCGCTGGAGAACATCACGCTGCCGATGGACATCGCCGGCCGCACACCGGACCCGGCGTGGCTGCGCCAGGTCGTGGAGACCGTCGGTCTGGCCGACCGGCTGCGGCACCGCCCCGCCCAGCTCTCCGGCGGCCAGCAGCAGCGGGTGGCGGTGGCGCGGGCGCTCGCGGCACGGCCCGAGATCGTCTTCGGCGACGAGCCGACCGGCAACCTCGACTCCCGGGCCGGTGCCGAGGTGCTGGGCTTCCTGCGCACGTCGGTGGACGAGCTGGGCCAGACCATCGTGATGGTCACCCATGACCCGGTGGCCGCCTCCTACGCGGACCGGGTCCTCTACCTCGCCGACGGGAGGATCGTGGACGAGATGCTGCGGCCCACCGCCGACGCCGTCCTCGACCGTATGAAGGCGTTCGACTCGCGGGGGCGTACGTCATGACCGTCCTGAAGACCTCCCTGCGCAACTTCCTCGCGCACAAGGGCCGTATGGCGCTGTCCGCCGTGGCGGTGCTGCTGTCGGTGGCGTTCGTCAGCGGCACCCTGGTGTTCACCGACACCATGAACACGACGTTCGACAAGCTCTTCGCGGTCTCGGCCGCCGACGTCACCGTGAGCCCCGCCGCCGCGGAGACCGGCGACGAGACGCCCGCGACGGGCCGGCCCGAGACGCTGCCCGCGTCGCTGCTGGAGCGGGTGAGGGCCGTACCGGGCGTGAGCGACGCCGAGGGCGTCGTCGCGTCGACGACGGTGACCGTCGTCGACGCGCGGAACAAGAACCTCGGCCCCACCGGCGGGGCTCCGACCATCGCGGTCAACTGGACGCGCAACGACCTGCGTTCCATGGAGGTCACCTCCGGGCACGAGCCGCGCGGCCCGACCGACGTGATGGTCGACGCCGACACCGTGGAGAAGCACGGTCTGAAGGTCGGTGACACCCTGCGGACGATCTCCGTCACCGGTGACTTCACGACGAGGATCTCCGGCATCGCCACCTTCAAGGTCACCAACCCGGGCGCGGCGGTCTTCTACTACGACACGGCCACCGCGCAGCGTGGACTGCTCGGCTCCGACGAGCTGTTCACCGATGTCATCGTCACCGCGGCGCCGGGCGTGGAGCACGAGCGGCTGAAGCGGGACATCTCCCAGGAGCTCGGTCAGGCGGCCGGGCAGGGCCAGGCGGCCGGGCGGACCGGAAAGGCCGGGCAGGCCGAAACCGCCGGGGAGGCCGGGAAGGGCCAGGCGGCCGGACCGTACACGCTGCGGACGCAGGCCGAGGCCGCCGACGCGGGGCGTGAGGACGTCGCCGAGATCCTCGACGTGATGAAGTACGCGATGCTCGGCTTCGCCGGGATCGCCTTCCTCGTCGGCATCTTCCTCATCGTCAACACCTTCTCGATGCTCGTCGCCCAGCGGACCCGGGAGATCGGCCTGATGCGTGCCATCGGATCGAGCCGCGGTCAGGTCAACCGGTCCGTGCTGGTCGAGGCGCTGCTGCTGGGCGTCGTCGGCTCGGTGCTCGGCGTGGCCGCGGGCGTCGGCCTGGCGATCGGGCTCATGGAACTCATGTCGTCCATGGGCATGGAGCTGTCCACGCAGGACCTGACGGTGAAGTGGACGACCCCCGCTGTCGGTCTGCTCCTCGGAGTCGCCGTCACCGTGTTCGCCGCGTACATCCCCGCACGCCGGGCCGGCCAGGTGTCGCCGATGGCCGCGCTGCGTGACGCGGGGACCCCCGCCGACGGCAGGGCCGGTCGCGTGCGCGGTGCGGTCGGCCTGCTGCTGACGGCCGTCGGCGCGGCCGCGCTGTGGGCGGCCGCCCGGGCGGACGAGGCGGCCCCTGGCTCGCTGTTCCTCGGTGCCGGCGTCGTCCTCACCCTGATCGGGTTCGTGGTGGTCGGCCCGCTGCTGGTCGGCGGGGTCGTGCGGGTGATCAGCGCCCTGGTGCTGCGGGTCTTCGGCCCGGTGGGGCGGATGGCGGAGCGCAACGCGCTGCGCAACCCGCGCCGTACGGGAGCGACGGGCGCCGCCCTCATGATCGGGCTCGCGCTGGTGGCGTGTCTGTCGGTGGTCGGCTCGTCCATGGTGGCCTCCGCCACCGAGGAGCTCGACCGGTCGGTCGGCGCGGACTTCATCGTCCAGTCCCCGACCCGTCAGCCGATCGTGCCGCAGGCGCAGGCGGCGCTGGAGCAGGTGCCGGGCCTTGAGCACATCACCGAGTTCACGGCCGTGGACGTCACCGTCACCGCCCCGGACGGGGCGACGGAGCGGCTAGGCGTCATCGCCGCCGATCCCACGTACGCCACGGACCTGCGCCGCGAGACCGTCGCGGGCGACCTGTCCGCCGCGTACGGCAAGGACGCGATGTCGGTCGGCGACGAGTACGCTGGGAAGCACGGCGTGCGGGTCGGCGACGCGCTGACGGTGGCGTTCGCGGGCGGGCGGACCGCGAGGCTGACGGTCGCCGCGATCGTCTCCGACGACACGAGCAGCGGCCAGGGCGCGATGTACACCAGCCTCACGACCGCCGGGCGCTACCTGCCCGCGGACCGGATGCCCGCGAACCTGGCGCTCTTCGCGAAGGCCCAGGACGGCAAGGAGGCGGAGGCGTACACGGCCCTCAAGGAGGCGCTGGCCGGCTACCCGCAGTACACGGTGCAGAACCAGACCGACTACAAGCAGGACCTGAAGGACCAGATCGGGCAGTTGCTGAACATCGTGTACGGGCTGCTCGCGCTGGCGATCATCGTGGCGGTGCTGGGCGTGGTGAACACCCTCGCCCTGTCGGTGGTCGAGCGGACCAGGGAGATCGGCCTGCTGCGGGCCGTCGGACTGTCGCGGCGCCAGCTGCGCCGGATGATCCGCCTGGAGTCGGTCGTCATCGCCCTGTTCGGCGCCCTGCTCGGGCTGGGGCTCGGCATGGGCTGGGGCGCGGCGGCGCAGAAGCTGCTGGCGCTGGAAGGGCTGGGCGTCCTGGACATCCCGTGGACGACGATCCTCACGGTGTTCGTCGGGTCGGCGTTCGTGGGGCTGCTGGCGGCGCTGGTGCCCGCGTTCCGCGCGGGCCGGATGAACGTCCTCGGCGCGATCGCCAGCGAGTAGCGGCAGACGGAGGAGGCGCACCCCACGGCCCCGGCGGACCCCACGGCCTCTGCGGATCCCCGCCGGGGCGGACCCCGCGGCCCCGGCGGACCCCACGGCCTCTGCGGATCCCCGCCGGGGCGCACCCCGCGGCCCCGGCGGACCCCCGCCGGGGCCGTGCGCGTGCCGTTCACCGGGGCGAGTGACGCGCCCACGTCGTAGGCTGGGGGAGCCCGGGCGTCGCGCCGGGACCCCCGGCACGTGAGACGTGTCGGGCTGTTCGCGTTGCCCGCGCCCATGAGCCTGCTCACGACCCGTAACGGATGGAAGTCCATGAGCCTGCACGGTCTGCTCGACGCCGTCGTCAAGGATGCCGCCCTCACCGAAGCGGTGAAGGCCGCGTCCGACGGCCGCCGGGCCCATGTCGACCTCGTCGGCCCGCCCGCAGCGCGGCCCTTCGCGCTGGCCGCGCTGGCCAGGGACGCCGGGCGGCCCGTACTCGCCGTGACGGCGACCGGCCGGGAGGCCGAGGACCTCGCGGCGGCGCTGCGCTCGCTGCTGGACCCGGACGCCGTGGTGGAGTACCCGGCCTGGGAGACGCTGCCGCACGAGCGGCTGTCGCCGCGCAGCGACACCGTGGGCCGCCGTATCGCGGTGCTGCGCAGGCTCGCCCACCCGTCGCCCGACGACCCGGCGGCCGGGCCGGTCCAGGTGGTCGTCGCGCCCATCAGGTCGGTGCTCCAGCCGCAGGTCAAGGGGTTGGGCGCCCTGGAGCCCGTCAGCCTGCGCACCGGTCGCAGCGCGGATCTGAACGAGATCGTGGAGGGCCTCGCGGCCGCCGCGTACCAGCGGGTGGAGCTGGTCGAGAAGCGCGGCGAGTTCGCGGTGCGCGGCGGCATCCTGGACGTCTTCCCGCCGACCGAGGAGCACCCGCTGCGCGTGGAGTTCTGGGGCGACGACGTCGAGGAGATCCGTTACTTCAAGGTCGCCGACCAGCGGTCGCTCGAGGTCGCCGAGCACGGCCTGTGGGCGCCGCCCTGCCGGGAGCTGCTGCTGACCCCGCAGGTGCGGGAGCGGGCGGCCGTGCTCGCCGATGCCCACCCGGAGCTGGGCGAGCTGCTCGGCAAGATCGCCGAGGGGATCGCGGTCGAGGGCATGGAGTCCCTGGCGCCGGTCCTGGTGGACGACATGGAGCTGCTGCTGGACGTGCTGCCGCAGGGCTCCATGGCCGTCGTGTGCGACCCCGAGCGGGTGCGGACGCGGGCGGCCGACCTGGTGGCCACCAGCCAGGAGTTCCTCCAGGCGTCCTGGGCGGCCACGGCGGGCGGCGGGGACGCCCCGATCGACGTGGGCGCGGCGTCCCTGTGGGGCATCGCGGACGTCCGGGACCGGGCCCGCGAGCTGGGGATGATGTGGTGGTCGGTCTCGCCGTTCGCGGCGGACGCGGAGCTGGAGCAGGACACGCTCACGCTGGGCATGCACGCCCCCGAGTCGTACCGCGGCGACACGGCGCGGGCCCTCGCCGACACCAAGGGCTGGCTCGCCGACGGCTGGCGTACGGTCTACGTCACCGAGGCGCACGGCCCGGCGGCCCGTACGGTCGAGGTGCTGGGCGGCGAGGGCATCGCGGCCCGTCTCGACGCGGACCTCACCGCCATCTCCCCGTCCCTGGTCCATGTCGCCTGCGGTTCGATCGAGTACGGGTTCGTGGACCCGGCGCTGAAGCTGGCGGTGCTCACCGAGACCGACCTGTCCGGCCAGAAGGCGGCCGGCAAGGACGGCCGGCGCATGCCGACCCGCCGCCGCAAGACGATCGATCCGCTCACCCTGGAGGCGGGCGACTACATCGTGCACGAGCAGCACGGTGTGGGCCGCTACATCGAGATGGTGCAGCGCACCGTGCAGGGCGCCACCCGCGAGTACCTGCTCGTGGAGTACGCGCCGGCCAAGCGGGGCCAGCCCGGCGACCGGCTGTACATCCCGACCGACCAGCTGGAGCAGGTCACCAAGTACGTCGGTGGCGAGGCGCCCACGCTGCACCGGCTGGGCGGCGCCGACTGGACGAAGACCAAGCAGCGGGCGAAGAAGGCGGTCAAGGAGATCGCCGCCGACCTGATCAAGCTGTACAGCGCCCGGATGGCCGCCCCGGGCCACGCGTTCGGCCCGGACACCCCGTGGCAGCGGGAGCTGGAGGACGCCTTCCCGTACGCCGAGACCCCCGACCAGCTGTCCACCATCGCCGAGGTGAAGGAGGACATGGAGAAGTCGATCCCCATGGACCGGCTGATCTGCGGCGACGTCGGCTACGGCAAGACGGAGATCGCGGTCAGGGCCGCCTTCAAGGCGGTGCAGGACGGCAAGCAGGTCGCGGTGCTCGTTCCCACGACGCTCCTCGTGCAGCAGCACTTCGGCACGTTCTCCGAGCGGTACAGCCAGTTCCCCGTCAACGTCCGCGCGCTGTCCCGGTTCCAGACCGACACCGAGGCGAAGGCCACCCTGGAGGGGCTGAAGGACGGCGGGGTCGACATCGTCATCGGCACGCACCGGCTCTTCTCGTCCGAGACGAAGTTCAAGGACCTGGGCCTGGTCATCGTGGACGAGGAACAGCGCTTCGGTGTCGAGCACAAGGAGCAGCTGAAGAAGCTCCGGGCCAACGTGGACGTGCTGACGATGTCGGCCACCCCCATTCCCCGTACGCTCGAAATGGCCGTGACCGGCATCCGCGAGATGTCCACGATCACCACCCCGCCGGAGGAGCGGCACCCGGTCCTCACGTTCGTCGGCCCGTACGAGGAGAAGCAGATCGGGGCGGCCATCCGCCGGGAACTGCTGCGCGAGGGCCAGGTCTTCTACATCCACAACCGGGTCGAGTCCATCGACCGGGCGGCCGCGCGGCTGCGGGAGATCGTGCCCGAGGCGCGGATCGCGACCGCGCACGGCCAGATGTCGGAGCAGACGCTGGAGCAGGTCGTGGTGGACTTCTGGGAGAAGAAGTACGACGTCCTGGTCTCCACGACGATCGTGGAGTCCGGCATCGACATCTCCAACGCCAACACGCTCATCGTGGAGCGCGGCGACAACTTCGGCCTGTCGCAGCTGCACCAGCTGCGCGGCCGGGTCGGCCGGAGCCGCGAGCGGGGCTACGCGTACTTCCTGTACCCGCCGGAGAAGCCGCTCACGGAGACCGCGCACGAGCGGCTCGCGACGATCGCCCAGCACACCGAGATGGGTGCCGGCATGTACGTGGCGATGAAGGACCTGGAGATCCGCGGCGCGGGCAACCTGCTGGGCGGCGAGCAGTCCGGCCACATCGCGGGTGTCGGCTTCGACCTGTACGTACGGATGGTGGGCGAGGCGGTCGCCGACTACCGGGCGTCCCTGGAGGGCGGTGTGGAGGAGGAGCCGCCGCTGGAGGTCAAGATCGAGTTGCCGGTCGACGCGCATGTCCCGCACGACTACGCGCCGGGCGAGCGGCTGCGTCTCCAGGCGTACCGGTCGATCGCCTCCGCGAACACGGAGGAGGACATCAGGGCCGTACGCGAGGAGCTCACCGACCGGTACGGCAAGCTGCCGGAGCCGGTCGAGAACCTGCTGCTGGTGGCGGGCCTGCGGATGCTGGCGCGGGCCTGCGGGGTCGGCGAGATCGTGTTGCAGGGCGCCAACATCCGCTTCGCGCCGGTGGAGTTGCGCGAGTCGCAGGAGCTGCGCCTGAAGCGGCTCTACCCGCGCACGGTCATCAAGGCCCCGGCGCGGCAGATCCTGGTGCCCCGCCCGACGACCGGCAAGATCGGCGGGAAGCCGGTGGTGGGGCGGGAACTGCTGGCGTGGACCGGCGAGTTCCTCACGACGATCCTGGGGTCGTAGCGCCGAGGGCCTGGCGGTCGCCCCGCGCGGCGGCCGACCCCGAGCGGTCAGGCGCATCGGGCCTCGTGCGGGGCGGCGCATCAGGCCCCTAGCGGTCCAGCGTTGCGGGTCCCGAGAGGTCCGGCGTATCGGGTCCCGCGCGGTCCGGCGCATCGGGCCTCGCACGGGGCGGCGCATCAGGCCCCTAGCGGTCCAGCGTTGCGGGTCCCGCGCGGTCCGGCGCATCGGGCCTCGCGGGGTCCGGCGGGCCGGGTGCGGGGGTGAACAGCAGTCCGGTGAGCGACCGGAAGACCTCCTCGGGGTCCCGGTCGCCCACCGGCCCGGTCAGGTTGTGGCTGAGCAGCAGTGTCGCGAAGCCGTGCGCGAGGGACCAGGCGGCGACCCCCGCCAGCCGGGCCTCCTCCTCGTCGTCGCGCAGTGCCGCGACACCGGCGACCGCCTCCCTGAGCCGGTCGCCGGCGCGGGTCCGGGCCGCGGCGAGGGCGGGGTCGTCGGGCCGGTGCAGGTCCGGCCGGAACATCACCTGGAAGTGGGCGGGGTGGCCGGTGGCGAAGCGCACGTAGCGGACGCCCGCGTCCCGCAGGTCCGTCGCGTCCGCGAGGCCGGACGCGAGGAGCTCGAAGCCCTCGGCCGCGATGGCGGTCAGCAGGCCCGCCCGGTCCTTGAAGTGGTGGGCGGGCGCCGCGTGGGAGACGCCCGCGCGGCGGGCCAGGTCACGCAGGCTCACGGCGCCCGGACCTTCGGCGGCGATCACGTCGAGGGCGGCGGTGAGCACTGCCCGTCGCAGATCGCCGTGGTGATAGCTGTGCCGACTGCTCATGGGGTCACCCTACGGTGCGCGGGCACTCATCTAGCCATTGACAAGTCCGGTCGGTCGCGAGAATCTTGTCAGTGACAAGATCAGGTGGGTGACAGGAGGCGTCATGGCCGTGGAACCGGCACGCGTACGACAGATGTGGCACATGCTCGAACCCCTGCACTCGGTGCTCTACTACGCGCCCGAGCCCCGGGAGGAGGCCGCGGCCCTCGGCTACGCCACCGACGAGATGTGGCCCTCCTACGTCGCCTTCCGGGCCGCGCCCCTCGGCCCCGTCGGCCCGGAACAGGTCGCGTCCGCCTTCTACAGCTTCAGCCCCGGGCTGGTCGACGGGCTGGTGCCGGCCGTCTGGGACACCGCGGCTCCCGGCGATGTCCTGGCGGCGCGGCTCCGGGGCGTGGACCGCTTCTACCGGCGCCTCATCGGCGACGACGGTGTCCGCGCCGACGCCATCGCCGAGGCGGCCGGTCTCGCCCGGCGCGCGGCCGAGGCCGCCGTCCACGCCGGCCGGCCCCTCGCCGCCGCCAACGCCGCCCTGCCCTGGCCCGACGCGCCGCACCTCACCCTGTGGCAGGCCGCGGCGATCCTGCGCGAGCACCGGGGCGACGGCCATATCGCCGCGCTCCTCACCGCCGGGCTCGACCCGGTGGAGGCGCTCGTGTCGTTCGCCGCCGTCGGCGCCGCTCCCACCGCGAGGTTCGCCAGCCGGGGGTGGGGCGAACCGGCGTGGTCGGCGGCCCGTGAGCGGCTCGCCGAGCGGGGGCTCGTGACGGCGGACGGCACCGCGACCCCGGCCGGCCGGGAGCTGCGCGACGAGGTGGAGCGGCGGACGGACGCACTGGCCGCCGGCCCCTGGCAGGCCCTCGGCGACGCGGACACGGCCCGGCTCGCAGAGCTGCTCGGCGACCTGTGGATCGCGGTGATCGGCACCGGACTCCTGCCGATGGAGAGCACCCTGGGGATCACCACCGTCAAGACGCCGGCGCCCGCATAGGATTCCGGGGTGCCCGCCTCGACGAAGACCACCGCCCCCCGCCGCACGACCGGCCCCAGGGCCCTGGCCGCGCTGACGCTCGCCGCCGCACTGGCCCTGTCCGGCTGCGTGGAAGGCCAGGGCGGCCGGGGCGGGGGAGCCCAGGACGGGACCGGCGCGAACGGCACCGGCGGCCCGGCGCTCGCCGCCGTCGACACCCTCGCCGTCAAGGGCCGTGCTCCCAGGACCGGTTACGCGCGGGAGAAGTTCGGCCGCGCGTGGGCGGACGTCGACGGAAACGGCTGCGGCACCCGGGAGGACATCCTCCGGCGGGACGCGACCGACATCACGTACAAGGACGACAAGCGCTGCAAGGTGGCGCGCGGGGTCATAGCCGCCGACCCGTACACCGGCAGGCGCATCGCGTTCCGGCGGGGCGACGGCAAGGTCGACATAGACCATGTCGTCGCCCTCTCCGACGCCTGGCAGAAGGGTGCCGGGAAGTGGGACGCCGGCAAGCGGCTCCGGTTCGCCAACGATCCGCTGAACCTGCTCGCCGTCGACGCGCCCGCCAACCGCCGCAAGGGCGACGGCGACACCGCGACCTGGCTGCCGCCCGCCAAGGCGTACCGCTGTGCGTATGTGGCCCGGCAGGTCGCCGTGAAGAAGAAGTACGGGGTGTGGGTCACGGCCGCCGAACGGGACGCGATGAAGCGTGTCCTCGGTACCTGTCCCGAGCAGCGCCTGCCCTGAGAAACCGGGTGGGCCGGACCGGACCGGCTGGCTAGCCTGCCCGTATGGAGCTGACGATCTTCACCCTCGCCGAGCGGCCGGACCTGGAGGACGCCATGTGGCGGATGCCGCACCGCTGGCCGGAGTTCATGCGCCACGACCCGGTCGCGGACATCGCCTACCTGTGGATGGTCACCGAGATCCCGGAGTACGCGCGGGTCGCGGTCGACGCCACCGGGACCGTGGTGGCGCGCTCGTTCAGCGTGCCGTTCGCGTCGGCCGCCGACGGCCGGGACGGCAGGCTGCCGGCGAAGGGCTGGGACCAGGTGCTGCTGTGGGCGATGGACGACGCGCGGGAGGGCCGGAAGCCCGACACGGTCAGCGCCATCGAGATAACCGTCGCGCGGGAGGCCCTCGGGCGCGGCCTTTCGTCGCGGATGCTGACCGCGATGCGCGACGGCGCCCGGGAACGCGGCTTCGGCGAGGTCGTCGCACCGGTCCGGCCGAACGGCAAGCCCCAGGAGCCGTACGCGTCGATGGCCGAGTACGCCTTCCGCACCCGTCAGGGGGACGGGCTGCCGTACGACCCGTGGCTGCGGGTCCACGTGCGGGCGGGCGGCGTCATCGACTCGGTGGCCCCCGCCTCCATGACGATCGCCGACTCCGTGGAGCGGTGGCGCGAGTGGACGGGGCTGCCGTTCGACACGGACGGGCCGGTGGAGGTCCCCGGCGCGCTGGCCCCGGTGCGCTGCGAGGCGTCCCAGGGCCACGCCGTGTACGTGGAGCCCAATGTGTGGGTGCGCCACCGGCTGTGAACCGGCCGCCGAACGGCGCCGGTCGGTCTGCCACCCCTGCGCAGGGCCGCCGAACGGCGGGAAGGGGCCGAAGCCCCTTCCTCCCCTGAGCCGTCCGCACCCGGGAGTCGCCCGACCGTGCGCGTCGGCCCCTTGGATCATTCCCCCCCCGGGTCAGGATCCATGGGGCAGGGCGCACGGGTCGTTCTCCGTGGGTCAGAGCTTCAGTTCCCACTGCTGGTCATCGTGCTCCACTCCGGGGCTGACCTCGATGGTCAGGGTCTTCGCGTCGGCCGGGACCGAGAAGGCGAACGTCACGGTGGCCTTCTTGCCGGGCAGGACCGAACCGCTGAAGCCCTTGCCGACCGTGTCGTCGTAGATCTCCTCGGCGGCCACCCCGTCCTTCCCCGCGCGGCCTCCAGGGTGACCAGGTCGGCGCCGAACTTCTCCTTGCCGGCGTTCTCGATGACGACGGTGACCTCGTACGCCTTGTTGCCTTCCGTGTGGCCCGCGGCGGTGTCGCTCGGCTTGAACGGCTTGGCCGCGGAGACCGTGACGTTCAGGTCGTCGTCATAGACGAGGGTGTCGTCGGCGGCCAGGAGCTCCGGGACCTTCTCCTTCTCCTTGTCCGTGCCCGCGCCGGTGCCCTTGTCCGCGCCGTCGGCCTTGCCGGCACCGGTCGTGGTGTCCGACGGGGCGGTGCTGCTGATCGCCTTGTCGATCTCGTCCACGGCGTCGCCCACGGCCTTGAACGTGATGACCGCGCCCACGACGGAGAGGACCAGCGCGGCCAGGCCGAGGATCAGGGCGATCAGGCCGAGGATGCCCGCCGGCCAGAAGAACAGCGGGATGAGGCCCGAGACGGTGCCGATGATGCCGAGGATCAGCGCGGCCGTGCCGAGAATCAGCGGCAGGCCAGCAGCTACGCGTCCACCGCCAGCCGGCTCGACGTGCGGCGCCTCCAGCTGCCCAGGCTGCTCCTGGCCGAACAGCGGCGGTACGGCGAGCGGTTCCGGGCGCTCGCCGAGTTCGAGTGGGCGCTGCGCCGGACGAGCCGGCTCGGGGAGCAGCTGGTCCGCGGTATGTACGACGGGCTCACGGACGGCACCCTGGAGGCGTGACGGAGGGGCACGGTTCCGTACGACCCTGGGGGCGTCGTCGGTGTCGGTGTATACGCTCGACCCCGTATCCTCCCGTGTCCCCGACGGTCCTCAGGAGCAGCCATGTACGGCCAGGGCTTCGTGCCACCGCAGCCTCGTACGCCGACGCACGTCATCGTGTGGCGCGTACTGTTCGCGGTGCTGCCGCTGCTGAGCCTCGGCCTGCTCACGTGGGCCACGGTGCTGCGGCTGGCCGTCGTGACGCGCCGCGCGCTCGACTGGGTCCTGTTCGGCGTCTCCGTGGCGATCACGATCGTGTGCGCCGCGCTCGTTCCCGACGACATCGAGACCACGCGGGCGGACCTCGCGGTGGGCGGGATCCTGCTGAACGCGGCGCTGTTCACGGGCTACTTCCTGTACGCCGACATCCGTCACCACGACCGGTGCGGCGGTCGTCCGGCCGCCTCGCCGTACGCCCTGACGTATCCGGGGACGGCGGGCGGCGGGTACGGATACCCCCACGCCCAGACCCAACCGCAGGTCCACCCCCAGACCCAACCGCAGGTCCACCCCCAGCCCCGACACCAACCGCAGCAGCCCCAGACCCACCCCCACACCCAGGCCCAGCCCCCGTCCCGTCCGCACCCCTGGCCGCCGGTCCTCCCTCAGCCCTACGGGAACGTGGCCCAGCCCACCCCCTCCACCCCGCCGCAGCCGCAGCCGCAGGCCCCCGGCTCCCCGCGCATCCGCCAGGTCCGCGCCGAACTGGACGAGCTCAGCGATCTTCTGCGTAAGGAAGAGGGCAAGTGAACGGACGGGTCATCACCGGCCGTTACGAACTCTCCACCGTCATCGGCCAGGGCGGCATGGGCCAGGTCTGGACGGCGTACGACCGGCGGCTCGACCGCCGCGTCGCCGTCAAACTGCTCCGTCCCGACCACATGGCGGCCGCCACCGCCGCCGAGGAGATGCGCCGCCGCTTCGTCCGCGAGTGCCGCGTCACCGCACAGGTCGCCCACCCGGGACTGGTCACCGTCCATGACGCGGGCAGCGACGGCGACGACCTGTACCTGGTCATGCAGTACGTCGAGGGCGCCGACCTCGCCGACCACCTCGCCGAGCACGAGCCGTACCCCTGGCCGTGGGCCGTCGCCGTCGCCGCGCAGCTCTGCGCGGTGCTCGCCGCGGTGCACGCCGTGCCGATCGTCCACCGTGACCTCAAGCCCCGCAACGTGATGGTGAAGCCGGACGGCACGGTCACCGTCCTCGACCTCGGCGTGGCCTCCGTCATCGACATGGACACCACCCGCCTCACCCATACCGGATCACCGATCGGGACGCCCGCCTACATGGCGCCGGAGCAGGCGATGGGCGGTGCCGTCGGCCCGTTCACCGATCTGTACGCGCTCGGGGTGCTGCTTCACGAACTCCTCAGCGGCACGGTTCCCTTCGCCGGTTCCACCGCCCTCGGCGTCCTCCACCGCCATCTCTACGAGCCGCCGGTACCCGTCCGCCGGCTGCGCCCCGAGGTCCCCGACGCCCTGGAGGCGCTCGTCCTGCGGCTGCTGTCCAAGGACCCCGGGCACCGGCCGTCCGGTGCGCAGGAGGTGTACGAGGCGCTCGCACCGCTGCTGCCCGTCCGCGGCGGCGGCACCCCGGCGGGTCCGCTCGACCCGACGCGTCCGTTCCTGCGGCCGCTCGCCCCCTGGCCGGATCGTGCCGCGGCGCCCGGTGCGGCGCCCGTACCGCCGCCCGTGCCGCCCGTGCCGCCCGCCGTCGGCCGTCCCGACGTGGCGGCCGCCGTCGACGACGTCAAGAGGCTCCTCGGGGAGGGCCGGATCACGCAGGCGGTCGACATCCTCGGCGCGATCCTGCCGGCGGCCGCCGCCGAGCACGGCGAACGGTCGGCCGTCGTCCGTATCCTGCGCAAGCAGTACGCGACGACGCTGATGGACGACGGCCAGTACCGCCGGGCGCTGCCCGAACTGCGCCGCCTCGCCGACGACAGGGAGGCCGAGGCCGGCCCCGGCGACCCGCAGACGCTCCAGTACCGCTACGACGCGGCCCAGTGCCTGGAGCAGCTCGGCGAGTCGGCGGCCGCCCTCGCCGAATACCGCGCGGTCCTGCCGTACTTCGAGAGCGGTGGGCCGTCCGGCCAGGACCTGACCAGGGCGTTCGACATCCGGCACCGCATGGGGCACCTGCTGCTGACGATGGGCGACCACACCGCCGCCTACCAGCAGTTGCAGACCCTGCTGTACGACACGGAGCGTGCGTACGGCCCGTACCATCCGCTCGCGGCCGAGCTGCGCCGCGCACTCCAGCGGCAGCAGGAGATGCGCGGGGTATAGCGGACCGGCCGTGCTCCGGCCGCCACCGGCCTCCGGGGCCGTCACAGCGCGACACCGTCATGCCACCCCGGGGCGTCGCGCCGCCCCGGGCCGCCACACCGACCAGACCGTCACGCCGCCCGGCAGTACGCGGAGTCCGCGACCCGGCCCAGGAGCGTGAGCCCGGCGGTGGGGGCCGCGGCCGTCGGCGCGGCGTCCCCGGCCAGGACGACGACCGCGCCGTGCGCCGCGAGCCGCCGCACCTGCGCCAGGTCCGGTTCCGGGGCGCCGCCCGGCCCCCGGCCGTGGCCGTTCACCACGATGACGCCGTACCTGCGGTCGCCGACCCGGTCGCGGACCTCCGCGTCGTCGAGGCCGCCCCGGACGAGGCGGGCACCGGGCGAGGAAGGCGCGCCGCCCAGCGTCAGGTTGGCCCGTACCGTCTCCTCCCGGGTCGGCGGGCCGTCCAGCGGATCCACGATCGTCAGCCGGGCCTCCACCCCGTCGCGGCGCAGTATGCGCTGGAGCGCCGCCGCGAACAGTCCGTGTCCGGTGCCGATCTCCAGCACCTCGCCGTTCGGCGGGGTGAGCAGCGGCACCGCCGCCAGCCGCCCGCACACGTCGGACACCGACCCGCTGAGCCCGCCCGCACCGAGCGCCTCCAGCGCGACGAGATGGCGGTAGGCGACGGTCACGTCCCGCCGCACGTGCTCGTCGCGCTCCCCGGCGAGGACGCGGACCTCGTGCACCAGGGTGTCGACCTGGGTGGCGGTCGGCATCCGGTGCCCGTCCCGGCCGGCCTGACCCAGCAGCAGGGACAGCCCGTAACTCTGCCGGCGCAGGTCGGCCATCTGGTGGTGCAGGGCGTCGAGGTCGGACTGGAAGGCGTGGGTGGCACGCTCCAGACGCTGCTCGATCAGCGTGAACGCGGGCCGCAGAACCCGCTTCGCCAGCCGGTTGCTCAGGAGAGAGGGCATGCCGTGAAGCTACGCCGCGCCCGCCTTCGCACGGGCCACGGCTCGGTGCTGTACGGGTGAAGTCTTGGTGGCGTCCGGGCGACGCGGCCGACGGCTGCGCCATCCGGGGAACACCACGACTCCCGCCAGCGCCACCAGGGCGACCGCGCCCACGGCCGTGCCCGCGCGCAGCCCCGGCGGCCGGAACGCGCAGGTGACGGTCCGAGGCCCGGTGTCCGCGCCCTCCCCCTCGCCCAGTTCGACGGCGACCAGGCCCAGGTACGAGCCGGCCGGGCGGCCCTCGCACTTCCAGCCCGCGATCCGGGGCGCGGCCAGCACGGCTGTGCCGCGCGCGCCCGGCGGCAGCTCGGCGCGCACGCCGTCGCCGGTGACCCGCACCGCGACCGCGCCGGTCGCGCGCAGCCCGGCGACCGCGGCGGCGAGCCGGTCCCGGTCCAGGCAGCCCACGCTTCCGTCGGGCACCGCGCCACGGCCCTCCAGCCGCACCGTGGCGCCCGCCTCCCGCTGGACGCCCAGCGGGGTCATGGGCGCGCGCCGCCTGGGCAGCCCGCCGCGCAGCTCCACCGGGCGTCCGCCGTCGCCGAGGCGCGCCGTGCCGGTGACGTCGGGCGCCCAGACGAAGACCTCGCTGCCGACCGGGCACGCGCCGTCCGCGGGGAGGTCGTAGACGCGTGACCCGAGCAGCAGTTCCTGGTTGTGGAACGGTGAGGCCCCGTACCGGAGTTCCCGTCCCGACGGACGGACCGTCACCAGCGGCGGCGGTTCGCTCGTACGGGTGAGCGAGCCGTCCCGCCAGCGCGCGCCGACCGCGAACAGCGCGTCCGTGACCGGGTTGTCCAGGCTCTGCAGGTTCCGGCCGTTCGACGTCCAGCCGCCGCCCAGCGCCGCCAGCGTCCGCGTGAGCACGTCCGGGGTGTGACTGCTGTAGTAGGCGGCGCCCTGCCCGCCGACCAGCAGCGGATCGTTCCCGGTGAGCTGCGGTCGCCCGGGGTCGGTCCGGTGGCGCGGCCAGCCGTCGGCGCGGGCCACCGCCGCCGCCCGCGCCTCGTGCGCCGCGCCCCATGCCGGGTAGTCGTCCAGCCGCCGGAGCCGCTCCCGGTCGGCGTACGCCGTGGTGGCGGCGGCCTGCCCGACGAGCGCCCCCGCCAGCACCAGGCCCCCGGCCACCCGGAGAACCCGCCGTCCCCGTCCCCGCCGCAGCAGCGCCACCGCCGCGACCGCGCCCGCGAGCCCCGCGCCGAACAGGGCGTACGCCGGGCCCGTCACCAGGGCGCTGGGCCCGGCGGCGGCGGCCACCGCAGCCAGTACGGCGCCGCCCCCGAGCAGGGCCCGGGGGCCCGGCCAGCCGTGGGAGACACCGGTCCACGCGGCCATGACCACCACACCGGCCAGGACGAACGTCTGCCGGTACGGGCTGCCGTTGGGCGTGGCGAACACATGCCACACCAGGTGGGTCGGCTCCCACTGCGCCGACAGCAGCACCCCCGCCACGAGGCCCGGCCACACCCACCGCTCCCGGCGCGGCACTCCGCCGTGGAAGGCGAGCGCCGCCGCCAGCAGCAGGGCGCCCGTCCCGAGGAAGACGGCCGGGGTGAAGAAGCTGTACGTCGCGGGAAGCGCGCGTGCGGCCACGTCCGTCCAGTCCGCCGCCTGGAACGACCGCGTCCAGCCGGGGTAGGCGTGCCGGGAGCCGAGGAACACCGGGACCAGGACCGGCGCGGCCAGCCCGACGCCCAGCAGCACCGTCCCGGCGGCCTGGCCCAGGACGCGCGGCCGTGCCCCGCCCCGCGCGAGGAGCACCAGCGCCGCGCCCAGCGTCGCCATGTAGGCGGTGTAGAAGTTGGCCACCCAGACGGCACCGACGACGACCGGCCCCAGGGCCCGGTGGCGGCCGTCCCGTACCCACTCGCCGACCAGGCACAGCAGCGGGAAGGCGATGAGCCCGTCGAGCCACATGGGGTTGTACGACGCCTCGATCACGGACCAGCCGCACAGCGCGTACGAGGCGCCGAGCACTCCGGCGCCCCACCGGCTCCCCGGGCGCTGGGCGAGCAGCAGCAGCGTCATGACGGCGGCGGCCGTGCCCGTCTTCAGCACGCCGATCACATACACGGCCAGGTCGATCCGGTCGCGCGGGAAGACCCCGACGAGCAGGGCGAACGGGCTCGTCAGATAGGTGCCCAGATCGGGCAGGAAGCTCGTTCCGAACCCGGACGCCCAGTTGAGGAACAGGCCGCCGTCGGCCCGTCCGTGCAGCAGGTCCCACAGCCGGGCGTGGAACGGCACGAACTGGTTGCCGAGGTCGTTGACGCTCCGCGTGTGCGGTCCGAAGGGGAACGTACGGGCGACGGCGTCTCCGGCGCAGACGGCGAGGGCCGCGAGCACGGCGGCGCCCGCGCAGGCACCGCGACGCGCACGCGCACGCGGACCGGACCGGAGGCCGGACGGGCGCCGGGAAGGGGTTCGGGAAGCGGCCACGTGCCGAATATGCCAGCGCGCGGCGGGAAATCCACGGGCCGCCGAACCAGTTCACGCAATGGTCGACTGCCCGCCACGGAAGGAGTCCACCGGCGACACGCACACCCGCTGTCGTTTCTTCCGTGCTGATCTCGATAGTGGTGCCCTGTTACGACGAAGAAGAGATCATCGACCGGTTCCACGCGCACGTGACCGAGGAATTCTCCCGCCTCGGCGCGGAGACGGCGGCCGAATTCGAGCTGGTCTATGTGGACGACGGAAGCGGGGACCGCACACTCCTCCTGCTCCAGGAGCTGGCGGCCGGCGATCCCCGCGTCCGGTACGTCTCCTTCAGCCGGAACTTCGGCAAGGAGGCGGCGATGCTCGCCGGGCTGCGGCACGCGGCGGGCGACGCCGTCGTCATCATGGACGCCGACCTGCAGCACCCGCCCGAGCTGGTGCGCCGCATGCTCGAACTCCACGCCGACGGGTACGACCAGGTCGTCGCCCGCCGTACCCGCAAGGGCGACCGGGTGACCCGTACGGCCACCGCCCGTGCCTACTACTGGCTCATCAACCGGTTCGTGGACGTCGAGCTCGTGGACGGCGTCGGCGACTTCCGGCTGCTGTCCCGCCGTACCGTCGACGCGGTGCTGTCGCTCACCGAGTACAACCGTTTCTCGAAGGGCCTCTTCGCCTGGGTCGGATTTCCCACGGCGACGTTCGCCTACGAGAACGCGACGCGCGAGCAGGGCCGCTCGAAATGGAGTTTCGGGAAACTCCTCAACTACGGTCTGGACGGGTTGCTCTCCTTCAATGACAAACCGCTGAGAGCCGCTCTCTACCTCGGTCTGCTGCTGGTCTCGGCCGCCGGGCTCTATGCGACGTGGATCGTCGGCGACGCCCTGCTGAACGGCGTCGAGACCCCCGGATATGTCACTCTTCTCGTGACGGTCACGGCACTCGCCGGAGTGCAGATGGTGATGCTGGGGCTGGTCGGGGAGTACGTGGGCCGCATCTACTACGAGGTGAAGCGGCGCCCGCACTTCCTGGTCAAGGCGACCAACGCCACGGCACCACGGGCACCACGGGCGCCGCAGGAGCCGCAGGAACCGCAGGAACCATCCCCAGGGGAGCTCGTACGACGATGACCGTCCGTGGCCAGATCGCCAGGTTCGCGCTGGTGGGCGTGGTGAACACCGCCACGTACTACGGCCTTTACCTCCTCCTCCTGGCGGTCGGCCTGCCGTATGTGGCCGCGCACGTCATCGCCTTCCTCCTCGCCATGGTGGGCTCCTTCTTCCTGAACAGCCGGTTCACCTACCGGACCCGCCCCACCTGGCGGAAGTTCCTGCTGTTCCCGCTCACCAACGCCGCCAACTTCGTGATCACCACGAGCGGCGTGTACCTCCTGGTCGACGTCGCGGGCTTCTCCAGCCGGTACGCGCCGCTGATCGCCGCGGCGGCGGCCATCCCCATCACGTTCGTCGTCTCCCGGACGATCATGTTGCGCCCCGAGACCCCCCGGGACCGTGACTCGTTGGCAGAAGTAACTCCGAAGTAGTGGCCTGGGCCACGACCACTGCCTACCATCGATCACCGCACGGTCGTTCCCACTGACGCACGACCCACGCCGGGAGGCCCCCTTGCACCGCCGCCGTCGCACCGCGCTCTCCTTGTCCGCCGCGCTCATGGCCGCGGCCCCGCTGCTCACCGCCTGCGGCAGCGACGCCCACCCGGGTGCCGCGGCCGTCGTGGGCGGCGACCGGATCGAGGTGGGCGCACTCCAGGCGCAGGTCAAGGACGTACGCGCCGCCCAGCAGGCGTCCCCGCAGGCCGAGCAGCTGATCAAGGCGACCGGCGACCTCAACCGCGAGAAGCTCAACAGCATGATCTTCGACCGGGTCGTGGAGCGCGTCGCCTCGGACGCGGGCGTCACCGTCACCCGCAAGGAGATCCAGCAGACCCGGAAGACCGCGGCCGAGCAGAGCGGCGGCGACGAGCAGCTCGCCGCGATGCTGCTCCAGCAGCAGGGCGTCGCCCCCGACGAGATCGACGCCGTGGTCCGCCGGAACATCCTCATGAACAAGGTCGCCGACAAGCTCGGCGTCACCAACAGCCCGGAGGGCCAGCGCAAGCTGACCGAACTGTTCACGGCCGCGTCGAAGAAGCTGCGCATCGACGTGAACCCGCGCTACGGCACCTGGGACGACACCAAGATCCAGCTCGGCCGGTACAGCGCCCCCTGGATCCGGCAGGTCACCCAGGACGCGGAGGCCGCGCCGACCGGGATGTAGGTTCGTGGGGTGAACGCCGAGAACGCCGCGAGCGCAGCCACCCCGACCCCCGGCCGTATCGTCCTGCTCACCGCCAGCCACCGGGTCGCGCCGGGCCTGCTGTCCTGGCCCGCGTGGCGGACGCTGCACGCCGCCGACCGGGTGCTGTGCGCCGACGCGGGTCACCCGCAGCTGCCGTACCTGCGCGAGGCGGGCGTCACCGTCGAGATCGCCGCGCCCACCGCCGGCGAGCTGGTCGACGCCTGCGCCGGCGGCCGGACCGTCGTGGTCGTGCCGTCCGGCGAGGGGGACAGCGCCCTGACCGACGGCCTCGCCCGGATGGCGGGCTCCGGCCGCGTCGCCATGCCCGACCTGGAGCTGCTGCCCGGCTCGTACGACCTGCCGGGCGCACGCCTGCTCGACCTGGTCGAGGTCATGGACCGGATCCGCCGCGAGTGCCCCTGGTCGTCGCGGCAGAGCCACAAGGGCCTGGCCAAGTACGCCATCGAGGAGGCGTACGAGCTGGTCGAGGCGATCGAGGACGGCGACCGCGACGAGCTCCGCGAAGAGCTCGGCGACGTCCTGCTCCAGGTCGTCTTCCACGCCCGTATCGCTCAGGAGGCGGAGGAGGAGCCGTTCTCCCTCGACGATGTGGCGGGCACGCTCGTGGAGAAGCTCATCCACCGCCATCCGCACGTCTTCGGCGGCGAGACCGCCGAGACCCCGGAGGAGGTCAAGGAGCACTGGCTGCGCACGAAGGCCGTCGAGAAGCGGCGCACGTCCGTGACCGACGGCGTTCCGCTCGGCCAGCCGGGACTCGCCCTCGCTGCCAAGCTGGCGAGCCGGGTCAGGAACGCGGGCCTCGACGTGACGCCGCCGCCGGGCGAGGGCATCGGTTATGAGCTGCTCGCCATGGCGGTACGGGCCGAGGCGGCGGGCGTCGACCCGGAAGCCGCGCTGCGGGCGGCCGCGCGCGCGTACAGGGAGGCGATTCTCGCGGCGGAGGGGCAGCCCGGACAGGCGGCGTGGCCGCCCGGTGCGCGGGAGGCACGCGGCGAGGGGCCGGATACCGTCGAGGGGTGAACGCCCCGAACGACCCGCCCACCCCGAACAACCCGGCAGCCCCGGACGACCCGGTAGCCCCGAGCGACCCGGCCACCGCCCCGAGCGACCCGGCCACCGCCCCGTACGACCCGGTAGCTCCGAACGACCCGCCCACCCCGAACAACCCGGCAGCCCCAGCAGCCCCAGTCGACCCGGCCGCCACCCCGGACGACCCGGCCGCCGCCCCGGTCGGCCCGGCCGCCGCACCGGGTGGTCGGCCCGGCTCGCCCGAGCTCTTCACCTGGGAGTTCGCGACCGACCCGTACCCCGCCTACGCCTGGCTGCGGGAGCACGCGCCCGTGCACAGGACCCGGCTGCCCAGCGGGGTCGAGGCCTGGCTCGTGACCCGGTACGCGGACGCCCGGCAGGCCCTCGCCGACCAGCGGCTCAGCAAGAACCCGGCCCACCACGACGAGCCGGCGCACGCCAAGGGCAAGACGGGCATTCCCGGCGAGCGCAAGGCCGAGCTGATGACCCATCTGCTCAACATCGACCCGCCGGACCACACCCGGCTGCGCCGACTGGTCGCCAAGGCGTTCACGCCCCGCCGCGTCGCGGAGTTCGCACCACGCGTCCAGGAGCTGACGGACCGTCTCATCGACAACTTCGCAACAAAGGGGAGCGCGGACCTCATCCACGATTTCGCCTTTCCGCTCCCGATTTACGCCATTTGCGATCTGCTCGGCGTCCCCCGCGAGGACCAGGACGACTTCCGCGACTGGGCCGGGATGATGATCCGGCACGGCGGCGGCCCGCGCGGCGGCGTGGCGCGGTCCGTGAAGAGGATGCGCGGCTATCTCGCGGAGCTGATCCACCGCAAGCGCGAGGACCCCGGCGACGACCTCATCTCGGGTCTCATCCGTGCCAGCGACCACGGCGAGCACCTCACCGAGAACGAGGCCGCGGCGATGGCGTTCATCCTGCTCTTCGCCGGTTTCGAGACCACCGTCAACCTCATCGGCAACGGCACGTACGCACTGCTGCGCCACCCGGATCAGCGGCAGCGGCTCCAGGCGTCGCTGGCGGGTGGCGAGACGGGCCTACTGGCCACCGCCGTCGAGGAGTTGCTGCGTTTCGACGGGCCCGTCGAGCTGGCGACCTGGCGGTTCGCGACCGAGCCGCTGACCATCGGCGGCGAGCGGATCGCGGCGGGCGATCCGGTGCTCGTGGTGCTCGCGGCCGCCGACCGTGACCCGGAGCGGTTCACCGACCCCGACACGCTCGATCTGTCCCGGCGTGACAACCAGCACCTCGGGTACGGACACGGCATCCATTACTGCCTGGGTGCGCCGCTCGCGCGGCTGGAGGGGCAGACCGCGCTGGCGACGCTGCTGACCCGCCTGCCGGACCTGCGACTTGCGGTGGATCCGGGTGATTTGCGCTGGCGTGGCGGGCTCATCATGCGTGGACTGCGCACGCTCCCGGTGGAGTTCAGACCCCTCGAAAAGTGACGCAGCGTCAACACTGTGATCTTCGCGTAATCTCCTCTGCATCGACTTGTGACTGACGTTCGAATGCCGCTACGTTCACCGTCACCTCAGCAGTCACGCGAAAGGCACACCGCATGCGCTCCGGGAACGGACGACACCGTCGACCCCGCCAGGCTCCCGCCCTCGTCGTCGCGGCAGGGGTGACCGGGTCCGCCATCGCTCTTCCGCTGCTCGGCGCGGGCACCGCGTCCGCCGTCGAGGGCGCCACGTGGGACCGGGTCGCCGAGTGCGAGTCCGGCGGCATGTGGAGCGCGGACCACGGCAACGGCTTCTACGGCGGACTCCAGGTCTCCCAGGAGACCTGGGAGGCGTACGGCGGTCTGTCCTACGCCCAGCGCGCCGACCTCGCCAGCCGGGCCCAGCAGATCACCATCGCCGAGAAGGTGTACGCCGACCGGGGCGCGAAGGCGTGGGAGACGTGCGCCCCGATCGCCGGGCTGACGGACGGCCTGCCGTCCTCGACCGGCGGCTCCGGCGCGGACGGCGCGAGCGGGTCGGGCGCGCCGGACGAGACCGGCGGCTCCACCGGGTCCCCGGACCCCGGCGCCTCCGACACGACCGTAAAGCCCGAAGGGTCCGGTTCATCCGGTACAGGTGGTTCGGGCGGTACGGGGGGAACGTCCGGCGGGGCAGGAACCGGCGCCGGGGTCGACGGCTCCGCCACCGGGGTCCCCGGCATCGTCGACCCCGAGACCTCCGCGTCCCCCGAGGCGACCCCCGGCGCCGAGCAGGACGGCACCTCCACCGGCACCGGCAAGCACCGCGGCGAGCCCGCCAAGGAGGAGGCGTCGGCCGGCCCGGGCGCCCAGGTGACGGACGAAACGATCGAAGGTGACAATTCGTCCATCGAGCGTGAATCCGGGCGACACACCTCACGAGGTGACGGATCGGCACGTGACGCCAGCGGCCTCGGTCCCGCCGGCACGTACACCGTCCGCGCCGGCGACAACCTCTGGGCCATCGCCGACGCGCACGAGGTCCCCGGCGGCTGGGCGGCCCTCTATGACGCCAACCGCTCGACGGTCGGTGCCGACCCGGATCTGATCCTCCCTGGCCAGAGCCTCGATCTGACGGGGGAGCGGGGGTAGTTCGCGGGGAGTTCAGGGGCGCGTTCGGGGCGTATGTCCGCTTGTGTCCGAGTGAGATATGAGTCTCTTTGCTCCAACTGGCGTGTCTCTCCCGTGACCTCGGCTCGCTCCGCCTCTCACCTGCGTAAACGCCCGCAAAGTGAAGGCAAGTAGGGCGGGAATGACCCTGATGTCCCCCTTTGAACTTGCCGGGGCTCTGTGCTTACCGTCGTTCCGCTCGCCACCGCGGGCTCCGTCCGACCGGTACGCCGAATCCTGCCGCCGGCCGACGGAAACAGTCGTCGCTACGAGCGCCGTAGGCAGGAGCGGGGGACCCAAGGTTAGCGCCGGGTCCGGCCGTTGGGGGAGCGGATCACCGCTCCCACCCGACGGCGGGAACCGGCTTGGGGTGTAGTCGCGCGACATCGCGCGGCCGGGCAACTCACAGGCCCGAACCCGACAGCTCACCTCGAAGGCGTCGGTGAGGAGATTCGTCATGCTGATTTCCGGCAAGGGCAAGCACCGTCGCCCGTCCAAGGTCACCCGGTTCGCCGCGTTCGCCGGTGTCACCGGTGTCGCCGTCGCCGCCCCGCTGATGGGCGCCACGTCCGCGTCGGCCGCGACCGCCGCCGAGTGGGACCGCGTCGCGCAGTGCGAGTCCGGTGGCAACTGGTCCATCAACACCGGCAACGGCTACTACGGCGGCCTCCAGTTCTCGGCCTCCACCTGGGCGGCCTACGGCGGTACCGCCTACGCGTCCACCGCCGACAAGGCCTCCAAGTCCCAGCAGATAGCCATCGCCGAGAAGGTCCTCGCGGGCCAGGGCAAGGGCGCCTGGCCGTCCTGCGGTGTCGGCCTGTCGAACGCCGCGTACGACGGCGGCGCCGCCGCGCAGCCGGCCCAGCCGAAGCAGCAGACCGAGCAGAAGTCCACGGAGCGCGCCTCGCGTGCCCAGGAGCGCCCCGCCAAGGCCACGACCGAGGCGAAGACCGTCAAGACCCCGGCCGGCAAGACGGTCAAGAAGGGCGACGGCGAGTACAAGGTCGTCGCCGGCGACACGCTCTCCTCGATCGCCGAGGCCGAGGGCGTCAAGGGCGGCTGGCAGAAGCTGTTCGAGCTGAACAAGGACATCGTCGAGGACGCCGACCTCATCTACCCCGGCCAGCAGCTCCACCTCGCCTGATCCGAGGCCGACCCCGGCCCGGCGCACCCCCCCGGCTTTTCGGCCGGGGCGGGTGCGGGGACACCCCCGACCCCGTACGCGCCGGTCCGGGGTCGTCGGCCGTCCGGCACCTCGGCGCCGCCGGCCACCCCGCCGCACGCCCCGGCCTGCGCCGTGCCGCCCCCGGGTCGCCGCCGTGCCGCCCCCCGGGTCGCCGCGCCACCGCGACCCGTTCCCGGGGCTACCCGGCAGTAACCTTGTGGGCGTTTGCCCCGGAACGCTGGCCGTTGGGCCCTTTTTCGTCCCAGGAGGCGGGCGGTCGCGGGCGGCGGGCCCTGAGGCGGTTAGGCTCTTGCCGCAAGGCCAAAGTGACCCTGCACTCCACGCGTCACATCCCAGAAGGAGATGCTCGTGCCGTCCATCGACGTCGTCGTAGCCCGGGAAATCCTGGACTCCCGAGGCAATCCCACGGTCGAGGTCGAGGTCGGCCTCGACGACGGCAGCACCGGCCGTGCTGCCGTTCCGTCCGGTGCCTCCACCGGTGCGTTCGAGGCCCTCGAGCTCCGCGACGGTGACCAGAACCGCTACCTCGGCAAGGGTGTCGAGAAGGCCGTCCTCGCCGTCATCGAGCAGATCGGCCCGGAGCTCGTCGGCTACGACGCCACCGAGCAGCGGCTGATCGACCAGGCGATGTTCGACCTGGACGCGACGCCGGACAAGTCCTCGCTCGGCGCCAACGCCATCCTCGGTGTGTCCCTCGCCGTGGCGCACGCCGCCTCCGAGGCCTCCGACCTGCCGCTCTTCCGCTACCTGGGCGGCCCGAACGCGCACCTGCTGCCGGTGCCGATGATGAACATCCTGAACGGCGGCTCGCACGCCGACTCCAACGTGGACATCCAGGAGTTCATGATCGCGCCCGTCGGCGCGGAGTCCTTCTCCGAGGCGCTGCGCTGGGGCACCGAGGTCTACCACACCCTCAAGAAGGTCCTGAAGGACAAGGGCCTGTCCACCGGCCTCGGCGACGAGGGCGGCTTCGCCCCGAACCTGGACTCCAACCGCGCCGCGCTCGACCTCATCCTCGAGGCCGTCAAGCAGGCCGGATACGTCCCGGGCAAGGACATCGCGCTCGCCCTCGACGTCGCCGCCTCCGAGTTCTACAAGGACGGCTCGTACGAGTTCGAGGGCAAGTCGCGCTCGGCCGCCGAGATGACCGAGTACTACGAGGAGCTCGTCGCCTCCTACCCGCTCGTCTCCATCGAGGACCCGCTCTTCGAGGACGACTGGGAGGGCTGGAAGGTCATCACCGAGAAGCTCGGCACCAAGGTGCAGCTCGTCGGCGACGACCTGTTCGTCACCAACCCGGAGCGCCTGGCCCGTGGCATCGAGGAGGGCGCCGCCAACGCGCTGCTCGTCAAGGTGAACCAGATCGGTTCGCTGACCGAGACCCTCGACGCCGTCGAGCTGGCCCAGCGCAACGGCTTCAAGTGCATGATGTCGCACCGCTCCGGCGAGACCGAGGACGTCACCATCGCCGACCTGGCCGTCGCCACCAACTGCGGCCAGATCAAGACCGGCGCCCCGGCCCGCTCCGAGCGCGTCGCCAAGTACAACCAGCTGCTGCGCATCGAGGAGATCCTCGACGACGCCGCCGTCTACGCCGGCCGCAGCGCGTTCCCGAGGTTCCGCCCCGCCGACCACTGATCCCGGCGAGGGCCGGCAGCTGCAGGCCCGCACCTCCGTACGTCCCCGGCCACGGTCCCGTACCGTGTCCGGGGACGTCGTACGTGTACGGACACCGGACAGGGGAGGCGGAAGACATGGCGCGGGACCGGTTCTCGACCGCGACGAGGCTGCGACTGCTCGGCGAGCAGACCGCCGCCCGGGTCTACCGCTCCCAGAGCCGCCGGCAGGCGCGCCGCTCCCGGCTCACCGGCCGCGCGGCGTTCCTGGCGCTGGTGGTGTGCTCGCTCGTCGTGGCGCTCGCCTACCCGATGCGGCAGTACGTGTCGCAGCGCGGCGAGATCGAGGAGCAGCGGCGGCTGGCCGCCGATGCGCGGGCCCGCGTGGAGGAGCTGCGCGACGAGAAGGCGCGGCTCAGGGACGACGCCTACATCAGGCGGCTGGCCCGTGAACATCTGCACTATGTGATGCCCGGTGAGACCGGGTTCACCATGAACGACCCGGAAGTGGTGCGCGAGCACCGCTCCGACCAGGGCGGCGCCGACCGTCCCTGGTACTCCGACCTCTGGGACGGCGTGGACCGCGCCGACCGCGAAGACGACTAGTAAGTAGCAGGCAGGCATGGAAACGCCCCCTCCGCAGACCGACCGTACCGAGCCGACGGAGGCCGATGTCGCGGCCTTCAAGGAACAGCTCGGCCGCCCGCCACGCGGTCTGCGCGCCATCGCGCACCGCTGCCCGTGCGGCAACCCCGACGTGGTGGAGACCGCGCCGCGGCTCCCCGACGGCACACCCTTCCCCACCACGTACTACCTGACCTGTCCGCGTGCCGCTTCCGCGATCGGCACGCTGGAGGCCAACGGCGTGATGAGGGAGATGAGCGAGCGGCTGGGGACCGATCCCGAGCTGGCCGCCGCGTACCGCGCCGCGCACGAGGACTACATCGCGCGCCGTGACGCCATCGAGGTCCTGGAGGGCTTCCCGAGCGCGGGCGGCATGCCCGACCGGGTGAAGTGCCTGCACGTCCTGGTGGGCCACTCGCTCGCCGCCGGGCCCGGTGTGAACCCGCTGGGCGACGAGGCCATCGCGATGCTGCCCGAGTGGTGGGCGAAGGGCCCGTGCGTCACGGTCCACGCGGCCGGCGAGAAGGACGGGCAGACGGACGGGCAGAAGGACGGGCCGAAGGACGGGGAGGAGCCCGCGTGACCAGGGTCGCCGCCATCGACTGCGGTACGAACTCCATCCGCCTCCTCGTCGCCGACGCCGACCCCGACACGGGCGAGATCGTGGACCTCGACCGGCGGATGACGATCGTCCGCCTCGGTCAGGGCGTCGACCGCACGGGCCGTCTCGCGCCCGAGGCGCTGGAGCGGACGTTCGCGGCCTGCCGCGAGTACGCCGCCGTCATCGAGGAGTCCGGCGCGCGGAAGGTCCGGTTCGTGGCCACGTCCGCGTCCCGGGACGCCGAGAACCGGGACGACTTCGTCCGGGGCGTGCGGGACATCCTGGGCGTGGAGCCCGAGGTCGTCACGGGTGACCAGGAGGCCGAGTTCTCCTTCACGGGCGCCACGAAGGAGCTGCGCGGCTCCGGCGACGAGTACCTCGTCGTGGACATCGGCGGTGGCTCCACCGAGTTCGTGGTGGGGCGCGAACACGTCGAGGCCGCCCGGTCGGTGGACATCGGCTGTGTACGGCTGACGGAGCGCCATGTGCGGAGCGATCCTCCGTCGGCCGCCGAGGTCGCCGCGATCCGCGCGGACGTGGAGGCGGCGCTCGACCTGGCGGAGGAGACGGTTCCGCTGCGGGAGGCGCGGACGCTGGTCGGCCTCGCAGGTTCGGTCACGACGGTCGCGGCGATAGCGCTGGGGCTGGAGGAGTACGACTCGGCGGCGATCCACCGTTCCCGCATCCCCTACGAGCGGGTCGTGGAGGTCTCCGACCGGCTGCTCGCGCTCACGCACGACGAGCGGGCGGCGATCCCGGTGATGCACCCGGGCCGGGTGGATGTCATCGGGGCCGGCGCGCTGGTCCTGCGGCAGCTCATGGAGCGGATCGGGGCCCGTGAGGTCGTCGTCAGCGAACACGACATCCTGGACGGCATCGCCTGGAGCTGCGCGTCCGCTGAGTGACCTGCGTGGGCGAGCCTCGACGGCACCGCTCATCACGGGGCGAGCCGGGTGTGCTGAGGGGGTGGCAGGCGGCGGGGCGTCAGAGACCGCGGCAGACGTCCCGCCGGTCGCCCACCTTGACCACGAGGACGACGAGTTCTCCGTCGTCGATCTGGTAGGCGACCCGGTGGCTTCCGACGCGGAGCCGGTAGAGGCCCGACGGGCCGGTGAGCTTCCTGACGTCACGGTGGCGCCGCCCTCGGCCAGGACCGCCTCGGCTTCACGCGCCAGCATCACGTCGGCCGCTTCTTCCAGCGCTTCGAAGTCCGAGATCGGCACCACGGCGGCCACCGGAGCGCCGTTGCGCGTGATGACGGTCGGGACGTCTTCCTCGGCCCGGTCGATGTGGTCGGCGAGGTGCGCACGGGCTTCGCGTACGGTCACGGCGTTCTCATTCACGACGTCGGTGTACGCGGCTACGTGTACACAGGGCATCCGTCGGGGAGGCGTGTTCGTCCGCGATCCCCGAGGGAACCGCCTGGTCGCCGGTGTGGTCGCGGGGGTTGGGGGACCCCCGGCGTCGCCCCGCCGGAAAAGGTTCGTGAAGTTCTTCACAAGGAAAAGCCCTCTGGCGGGGGTCCCGGGGCCTCTCCGGCCCCTTGCGGATCGCCGCCAGGGCCTCTTGGGCCCCCTGATTCGTAGCCCCAGGCATGTTTCCTCCATGTGAACAAAGGCGGCGGTCTGTCGTTAAGAAAGACTCTCCGGTCCAGTTCACAGGGGGTGATGGGGCCGTGAACAACGACTTCCGTTACACCCTGGTTCCCGTGCCGCGCCATGACCTCGGTCACGTGGGCCGCGCAGTGTAGCAGAGGTCTCCTCGAAGCTTGTGAAGGGGCGCACGAGCGGCCCCCCTGAGGCGGGTGGATACTCGATGGCATGAGCACCACGGAGCGTCCCAGGATCCTCGTAGTAGGCGGAGGGTACGTAGGCCTGTACGCAGCTCGCCGCATTCTGAAGAAGATGCGCTACGGCGAGGCGACCGTCACGGTCGTCGACCCCCGCTCGTACATGACGTACCAGCCCTTCCTCCCCGAAGCAGCCGCCGGCAGCATCTCGCCGCGGCACGTCGTCGTCCCGCTGCGACGCGTGCTGCCCAAGGCCGAGGTCCTCACCGGGCGGGTCACCACCATCGACCAGGACCGCAAGGTCGCGCACATCGCGCCACTCGTCGGCGAGGCGTACGAGCTGCCGTTCGACTACCTGGTCATCGCGCTCGGCGCGGTCTCCCGCACCTTCCCGATCCCCGGCCTCGCCGAGCAGGGCATCGGTATGAAGGGCATCGAGGAGGCCATCGGCCTGCGCAACCACGTCCTGGAGCAGCTGGACAAGGCCGACTCCACGACCGACGAGGAGGTCCGCCGCAAGGCGCTGACCTTCGTCTTCGTCGGCGGCGGCTTCGCCGGTGCGGAGACCATCGGCGAGGTCGAGGACATGGCCCGCGACGCCGCGAAGTACTACCAGAACGTCAAGCGCGAGGACATGCGCTTCATCCTGGTCGACGCCGCGGACAAGATCCTCCCCGAGGTGGGCCCCAAGCTCGGCAAGTACGGCAAGGAGCACCTGGAGGGCCGTGGGGTCGAGGTCTACCTCTCCACCTCCATGGACTCCTGCGTCGACGGCCACGTGGTGCTGAAGAACGGCCTGGAGGTCGACTCCAACACCATCGTGTGGACCGCCGGTGTGAAGCCGAACCCGGCGCTCGCCCGCTTCGGTCTGCCGCTCGGCCCGCGCGGCCACGTCGACACCTCCGAGACCCTCCAGGTCCAGGGCACCGACTACATCTGGGCCGCCGGCGACAACGCCCAGGTCCCGGACGTCGCCGCCCGCAAGGCCGGCAACGAGAACGCCTGGTGCCCGCCGAACGCCCAGCACGCGCTGCGCCAGGCCCGGGTCCTCGGCGACAACGTGGTCTCCGGGATGCGCGGCTTCCCGCAGAAGACGTACGAGCACGCCAACAAGGGTGCGGTCGCCGGTCTCGGCCTGCACAAGGGCGTCGCGATGATCGTCGTGGGCAAGATGAAGATCAAGCTCAAGGGCCGGCTCGCCTGGTACATGCACCGCAGCTACCACGGTCTGGCCATGCCGACCTGGAACCGTAAGATCCGGATCTTCGCGGACTGGACGCTCGCCATGTTCCTCAAGCGCGAGGTCGTCTCGCTCGGCGCCATCGAGTCGCCGCGCGAGGAGTTCTACGAGGCCGCCAGGCCGGCCCCGGCGCCGGCCGCCGCCTCCTCCGCACCGGAGAAGGCCAAGGCCTCCTGACCCGGGTGCCGCCCGGCGCGGCACTCCCAGCGCGTCCCGTCCAGGGGCCGCCCGCCATCCGTGGTGCGGGCGGCCCCTGTGTCGTGTGCGCGGCGCGGTGACCGGCCGAGTGACGGGCCCGGTGAACGCGGCGGTGACGGGGTGCGGTGACCGCGGCGGTGACGGGAGCGGTGACCGGCGCGTGACCGGCGCGGTGACCGGCGCTCCGCCCATGGGGCCCGGCGGGTTCGCGCCGGTCGCGCACATTGCCCGCGACGTCATGTGGTTTCGGGACTGCATTCTGTCGCCGACGGTGTTGAAGTGGTGCAGAGCATTTCTGGGATCGACCGTCACGGAGGTGTGCACCATGTCCGACGCCGCGTCGCGGCTGGCCGCTGTCGCCGAGGACCTGCTGGGGGTTCCGCTCCCGCTGCGGATCCGTGCCTGGGACGGGAGCGAGGCGGGGCCGCCCGACGCGCCCGCTCTGGTCGTCCGCCACCGTCGGGCCCTGCGGCGGCTGTTGTGGAAGCCGGGCGAACTCGGGCTCGCCCGTGCCTGGGTGGCCGGGGAACTCGACGTCGACGGCGACCTGTACGAGGCGCTCGACCGGCTCGCGGGCCTCATCTGGGAGCGCGGCGGCGACGCCAAGGACGTCGTCCACGCCGTACGCGACCCCCGGTTCCGGGCCGCCGCCCTCGATCTGCTGAGGATCGCCGGGCCGTGGCCGCCGCCCGCCCCGCCCGTCGAGGAGGTCAGGCGCCGCAGCGGGCCGCTGCACACCAAGCGCCGCGACAAGGAGGCCATCAGCCACCACTACGACGTCGGCAACGACTTCTACGCGCTGGTCCTCGGCCCCTCCATGGTCTACTCGTGCGCCTACTGGACCGAGGGCGGCACCCTGGAGGACGCCCAGCGCGACAAGCTGGACCTCATCTGCCGCAAGCTCGGCCTGAAGGAGGGCGACCGGCTCCTCGACGTCGGCTGCGGCTGGGGCTCCATGGCCCTGCACGCCGCCCGCGAGTACGGTGCGACGGTCGTCGGCATCACCCTGAGCACCGAGCAGGCCGCCTACGCCCGCAAGCGGGTCGCGGACGAGGGCCTCGCCGACCGCGTCGAGATCCGCGTCCAGGACTACCGGGACGTCCCGGACGGCCCGTACGACGCGGTCTCGTCCATCGGCATGGCCGAGCACGTCGGCGCCGCCCAGTACCAGGCGTACGCCGAGAACCTGTACGCGCTGCTCAGGCCGGGCGGCCGGCTCCTCAACCACCAGATCGCCCGGCGCCCCGAGCGGAACGAGGAGGCGTACCACGTCGACGCGTTCATCGACGCGTACGTCTTCCCCGACGGGGAACTCGCTCCCGTCGGCCGCACCACCAGCGCGCTCGAAGAGGCCGGGTTCGAGGTCCGCGACGTCGAAGCCATCCGCGAGCACTACGCCCTGACGCTGCGCCAGTGGGTGACCAACCTGGAGACGCGCCTGGCCGAGGCCGAGCGGCTGACCTCACCCGGCCGGGCCCGGGTCTGGCGGCTCTACATGGCCGCGTCCGCGATCTCCTTCGAGCGCAACCGGATCGGCGTGAACCAGATCCTCGCGGTGCGCACCCCGGAGGGCGGCGCCTCCGGTCTGCCGCTGCGCTCGCGCATCTGGAGCGCGCCAGGCGGCAGTTGATACGTTCGACCCTTCACGGCTCATCGAGGCGGGGCGCGTCACGCGCCCCGCCTTTCCCGAGAGCACCGAAGGGGAGTTCCATTGCGCCGCCGCACCACGTGGCTGCTCGGCCTGCTGTCCGCTGCCGGCCTCATCGCCGGCACCGCCGCACCCGGATCCACGGCACCCGGCGCCGTCGTACGCGGTGAGGTCCAGCCGGCCGCCGTCACGACGACCGCCACGTTCAACGACCCGGCGGGCGGCACCGCCGCCCAGAGCCGGATCCGCGACCACATCACGGGCCTGATCGGGCAGGCCCCGGCCGGCTCCACGATCACCGTCGTGATGTACACGTTCACCGAGAACGCGGTCACCGACGCGCTGGCCGCCGCCAAGGCCCGCGGCGTGCACGTCAAGGTGATCCTCGACCACACGTCGTCCGTCATGACCGGCGGCGAGTACAGCCGCCTGGCGGCGGCGCTCGGCACCGACCGCACCAGGTCGTCCTGGGTGTACGCCTGCCCGGCCGGCCGGGGCTGCGTCGGCACCCGGAAGCTGCCAGGCGACAGCGACGGGGCGATCAACCACAACAAGTTCTTCCTGTTCTCCTCCACCGGAGGAGCGGACAAGGTCGTCGTGCAGACCTCGGCCAACATGACCAACACCCAGCGCACCGACCTCTTCAACAACGCGGTCACCATCGTGGACGCCGGTCTGTACGACATCTACCAGGCGTACTTCACCGACCTGCTGTCCTACGGCACCTCTGCGACCGGCCTCGACCACTACTACCGGACGCCCGCGAGCGGCCCGTACAAGGCGTACTTCTTCCCCCGCCGCGAGGCAGCGGGCACCGCGTACGACAACGACGCCTCCACCGACACCGTCAAGCTGATCCTCGACAACGTCGGCTGCGCCGCCGGCACCCGGGTCCGGATGGCCGCCAGCCTGTTCACCCGTGACGAGGTCGCCGCCAAGCTCGTCGCGCTCAAGAACGCGGGCTGCTCGGTGACCCTGGCGCACGACGGCGCGTCCGGCTCGACGAGCGCCGCCGTGGAGAACGTCCTGTACGGGAAGCTCACCAAGCGGGTGCAGTGCGCCGAGAACCGCGACGGCGGGCTCCCCAAGGTCGGCCTGCACTCCAAGTACCTGCTCGTCGAGGGCACCTACAACGGCACGCCCGGCCGGAAGCTGGTCTTCACCGGCAGCCACAACTACACGTACCCGGCGCTGCGGGCCAACGACGAGACGCTCCTCAGGATCGAGCACGCCGGACTGTACGACCGGTTCAGGGCCGACCACGACCATCTGATGGAGTACTGCGCGGGCTCCTGACCCGGCGCACGCGTGAGGGCCGGGCTCCCCTCGGGGAACCCGGCCCTCTCACCGTCCGGCCGTGCGTACCGCCGCTCGGCCTCGACGGCGTACGGCTACTCGGCCTTGATGGCGTTCAGCATGTTGAGCTTCGCCGCGCTGCGCGCCGGCCACATGGCGGCCAGCACACCGACCAGACCGGCCAGCACCAGGAAGATCCCGATCCGCTCCCACGGCAGGACCAGGGCGTAGTCCGGCAGGCTGGAGCTGATGGACTCGCCGATCGCCCAGCCGAGGAACGAGCCGAGGGCGATGCCGACGAGCGCGCCGAACAGCGAGATCACCACGGCCTCCAGGCGGACCATGCGCTTCACCCGGCGCCGGTCGAGCCCGATCGCCCGCAGCATGCCGATCTCCTGCTGCCGCTCGAACACCGACATGGCCAGGGTGTTCACCACGCCCAGCACCGCGATGATCAGGGCCATGGCGAGCAGGCCGTACATGATGTTCAGCATCATGTTGATCATCCCGCCGAACTGCTCGCGGATGTCCTGCTTGTCCATGATGGTGATCGCCGGGTTGTCGCCGAGCGCGCCGGCCAGGGCCTTCTCGTTGGCCTCGGACTCCCCGCCCTGCGTCTTCACGAAGATCTGGAAGATGAACGGGTTCGGGTCGTGGGCGTCGACCAGGGCGGTGTCGGCGATGACGGGCGAGAGGAACTCGCTGTCCTTGAAGACCGCGCCGATGGTCACCCGGCCCTTCTTGTCGTCGTTGAACGTCACCGGGAGGGTGTCGCCGACCTTCCAGCCCTGCTTGTCGGCGGTCTTCTCGGCGACCGCGATCCGGTCCGCGCCGAGGGAGTCCAGGGAGCCGCCGACCTGCTCGATCTTCAGGACCTGCTGGACGTCGGCCGGCTTGACCGCCGACACGGACACCCACTGGTCCTTCACCTCGAACGAGGAGGACTGCTGCGGGGAGAGGGCGGTGACGCCCGGAGCCTTCTCCAGGGCCGCCATCGCCGACGCGTCCAGCCCGCCGCCGTTGGCCATGCTGACCATGTAGTCGGCCTTGATCTGGTCCGTGGTCATCCGGTCGATGGACTGGCCGACCGTGACGCCGAGCACCGACAGGCCGGTGACCAGGGTCAGGCCGATCGCCAGCATCGAGGCGGTGGCGCCGGTGCGGCGCGGGTTGCGCACCGCGTTCTGCGCGGCGAGCTTGCCGGAGACCCCGAAGACCCGGGCGAGCATCGGCCGCACCAGGGCGACGACCGGGCGGGCCAGCACCGGAGCCATCATGATCACCGCGATGAGGGCGAGGAAGGCACCGCCGCCGATGGCGAGCTGCCCCATGTCACCGCCCTTGTTCGCGCCCATGACGATGAGACCGCCGCCGACGAGGGTGATGACCCCGCCGATGATGTTGCGGACGAGCAGCGACCTGGGGGTGCCGGCCGCGTGGACGCTGTTCATCGCGGCGACCGGCGGGATCTTCGCGGCGCGGCGGCCGGGCAGCCACGCGGCGAGCATGGTGACCAGGACACCGACCGACAGCGAGGCGATCACCGGGGTCGCCCCGATCACGAGCGAGCCGTCGGGGACCTTCAGCTCGAAGGCGGCCATGCCGGAGCGCAGCCCCGCCGCGAGACCGACACCGAGGGCGAAGCCCACGGAGGCGGCCACCAGGCCCACGATCGCGGCCTCGGCCAGCACCGAGCGGCTGACCTGCCGGCGGGACGCGCCCACGGCCCGCATCAGCGCGACCTCCCGGGTGCGCTGGGCGACCAGCATCGCGAACGTGTTGTAGATGAGGAAGACGCCGACGAAGAGCGCGATGCACGCGAAGGCGAGCAGCACCTTGTTCAGGGCGCCGAGCCCCTCCTCGATGTCCTTGGCCTGCTGGTCGGCGAGGGCCTGACCGGTCTGGGCCTCCGCCGCCTCCGGCAGCAGCGGCTCGACCGCGGCGAGGATCCTGCCGTCGTCGGCGCCGGGCGCCGCGGTGACGATGACGTCCTTGAAGAAGCCCGGCTTGAGGTAGAGCCGCTGGGCCGTCCGCGTCTCGAACAGCACGAGGCTGCCGCCGGCGCTGACCGCGCCGTCGTCGGTGGTGAACACACCCTGGAGGGTGTACTCCTTCACCGGGCCGTTGGTGGCGACCCGCACGGAGTCGCCGACCTTGTACGCGCCCTTGTCGGCGGTCGCCCGGTCGAGGGCGATCTGGCCGGCCGCGACCGGGCCCGAACCCTCGGTGAAGGCGTAGCGCGGGTCCTTGCCGTCCGTGCCGGGGGCGAAGTTGGCGCCCTTGTTCGACCAGCCCACGCCGATGAGCTTGCCGTTCTTGTCGGGGACGCCGGCGAAGCCGTCGACGCGGCCGGTGGCGGAGGCGACGCCGTCCAGCTTCCCGATCCGGTCGACGGTGGCCTGCGGGACGCCCGACTCCTTCGGGTCGTCGGGCGAGGCGTAGGTGGTGACGGCGACCGCGACATCGTCGTAGCTCTTCGCCGACTGGTTGCGGAAGGCCTGGTTGAGGGTGTCGGTGAAGACCAGGGTGCCGGAGACGAAGGCGACGCCGAGCATGACGGCGAGCACGGTCATCAGCAGCCTGGCCTTGTGCGCGAGCACATTGCGCAGGGCGGTACGGAACATGAGGTGTGTGTCCTGGAGGTGGTGGGCGGTCCGGTGTCGGGGAGGCCCCCGGGGCGCGGCGGCCCCGGCGGGGATCAGCTCGTACGCCCCTTGGCGTCGAACTCCTTCATCCGGTCGAGCACGCGGTCCGCCGTCGGGTCGAGCATCTCGTCGACGATCCGGCCGTCCGCGAGGAAGACCACACGGTCGGCGTAGGACGCGGCCACCGGGTCGTGGGTGACCATCACGACGGTCTGGCCCAGTTCCCGTACCGAGTTGCGCAGGAAGCCCAGGACCTCGGCGCCCGAGCGCGAGTCGAGGTTTCCGGTCGGCTCGTCACCGAAGATGATCTCCGGGCGGGACGCCAGGGCGCGGGCCACGGCCACGCGCTGCTGCTGGCCGCCGGAGAGCTGGGCGGGGCGGTGGCTCAGCCGGCCTGACAGGCCGATCATGTCGATGACCTTGTCCACCCACGCCTTGTCGGGCTTGCGGCCCGCGATGTCCATGGGGAGGGTGATGTTCTCCAGCGCCGTCAGCGTCGGCAGCAGGTTGAAGGCCTGGAATATGAAGCCGATCTTGTCCCGGCGCAGCTGGGTCAGCTGCTTGTCCTTGAGCGCGCCGAGCTCGGTCTCCCCGAGCCGCACGGAGCCGCTGGAGAAGGTGTCGAGTCCGGCGACGCAGTGCATCAGCGTCGACTTGCCGGAGCCCGACGGGCCCATGATCGCGGTGAACTCGCCCTGCCGGAACTCCACGGTGACCCGGTCGAGGGCGACGACCTGGGTCTCGCCCTCTCCGTAGATCTTGGACAGATCCGTGGCGCGGGCGGCCACCGCGGTGGCGCGGTGTGCGGTGGGAGTGGTGATCACGAGGAGCTCCTGTCACGGCGTTTCGTGGCGTTGTTCGAGGACCACACCATCGTCGTCGCCGCCGGGCCGCCGGACGTCCGTCCGCATGCCCGTTCCCGGGGCAGCCTGGAGTCGGACCGGTGGGCCCGCCCCTCCTCCTGAGGTATGACGGCACCCCTGAGTGGCCCGTCCGGGTGAGGGAGCCCGAGGAACCCCCGGCGGGACGTCACCGGAAGAGTGGTTCCCGGCGGCGACTTTCCGTCATTCCCTGCCGGGGGCATGTGCGCCCGCAAGCCCTCCAGGGCTGCCGTGCGCCGCCGCTCACCTGCGCTGACACACCCTCAAGCGCCAATAAAATAAGACAACATCGGCTCGTTGTTCCGCTGTTCGGGGGACCGCCCCGGATAGGCTCGTGTGCCAACGCGGAGCCGCGCGTACTGCCCGGATGGTGGAATGCAGACACGGCGAGCTTAAACCTCGCTGGCCTCAGGCCGTGCCGGTTCGAGTCCGGCTCCGGGCACTCATCACGTCCGCCGCGCATCCACCGACGACCTCGGTGGATGCGCCCGCCGATGCGTATCCGTTAAGAAGATCCTCCCCGAGCACTAGGGTGTTTCCTTTGCCCTCCGATTACGCTTGCCCCAAGGCCGCGCACGGCGGCCATGGAGGAGTGAGATGAGGAGCAGCAACCCGGTCTTCTCGCGACGGGGGTTCAGCCGCGACAACGGCTACGCGGGCTTCAACGCGCAGCAGCAGGCCGGGGGCCCCGCCGCTGGAACCGCCCCGTACGGGACGAATCCGTACGCCACCAACCCGTACGCCCAGCAGGACGTCCAGCTCGGCGCCCCGCAGGCTCCGGCGCGCACCGGTGCCATGACCATCGACGACGTGGTGTCCCGCACCGCGATCACGCTCGGTACGGTCTTCGTCACAGCGGCGCTCGCCTGGTTCCTGCTGCCGGTCGACCCGGAGAACCTGACCACGTCGTACGGCATCGGCATCGGCGCGGCCCTGGTGGCCTTCGTCTTCGCGATGATCCAGGCGTTCAAGAGCAAGCCGGCCCCCGCGCTGATCCTGGCGTACGCGGCCTTCGAGGGCGTCTTCCTGGGCGTGATCTCCAGCGCCGTCACGACGTACGTCGCGGCGGGCGCGGTTCCGCAGGCCGTCCTCGGCACGATGTCGGTCTTCGCCGGTGTCCTGATCGCCTACAAGATGCGCTGGATCCGCGTCACGCGCCGTTTCTACGGCTTCGTGATGGCGGCCGCGATGGGCTTCGTGCTGCTGATGGCCGTGAACATGCTGTTCGCCCTGTTCGGCGGCGGTGACGGCCTCGGCTTCCGCAGCGGCGGCCTCGGCATCATGTTCGGCATCATCGGCATCATCCTCGGCGCGTGCTTCCTGGCCCTGGACTTCAAGCAGGTCGAGGACGGCGTCACCTACGGTGCCCCGCGTGAGGAGTCCTGGCTGGCCGCGTTCGGTCTGACCATGACCCTGGTCTGGATCTACCTGGAGTTCCTCCGGCTGATCTCGATCCTGCAGGGCGACGACTGACGCCCACGCCGACCGTCTGGGACCCGGCACAGCGAGATGAGGGAAGGGCCCGCCCGGCACTGCCGGGCGGGCCCTTCCGCTGTTCCTCCCTACAACAGCTTCCGTGCGGCGCGCCGCAGGTCGTACTCGTGGATGATCGCCTTGGCGTGCCCGTACGCGAGGTTGTGTTCGCCCCGGAGCCAGCTGACCTTCTCCTCGAAGCGGACGAGGGAAGGGCCTTCCTCGACGGTGCGAAGCCAGTCGGCCACTTCACGACCGGTGCAGTGCGGGATGCGGGAGAGCAGATTTCGATGGGTCTCTTCGGAGAAGACTTGGGACATCGGCGCCTCCGGAGGCTGTGCGCGTGTGCTCCTTCAGGTCACCGTGCCCGAGCGTTCGCGTATTGGCAACAGTGCCTTCACGGCGCATAGGGTCGCGGCGTGCTTGATACGAGTGAACTGACCGCCGCCGTGAACCGTTTCGCCGACCGTCTGCGGGCCGCCCCGCAGAGCCGTCTCCAGCGCGGCGCGGCAGCCGAAGGGCTCGCGCTGGCAAGGGAGTTGGCCCTCCGGGCACAGCGGATCGAGGCCCCGGAGAAGGCGCCGACGACCATGCCGGACGCGGGGCTCTTCGCCGTCGCCGACCAGGTGGTCGTCGCCGGAAACGATATGGCGGAGATTCTGCGGACGGCCCCGGCGGACCTCGCCCGCCGGGAGCTGGCCGAGGCGGTGGCCTCGGTCCGGGATGCGGCGGCCCGGGCGGCGCTGTAAGCCGCCGGGCGGGTCAGAGCGAGGCGATGACGCGGTCCGCGAGGATGTAGACGGTCTCCTCGCCGCAGGTGAAGGTCAGGGCGTACGCCCCCGAGACGCCGGAGCCACCCAGCAGGACCGGCGCGTCGCCCGCGTGGAGGGCGTCCGCGAGGCGCTCGGCGGTCTCCCGGTGGCCCGGGGTCATGCAGAGCGTGGTGCCGTCGGAGAACACGTACACGTCCAGCGTGCCGAGCGGACCCGGCCGTACGTCGGTGAGCGCCGTACGGGTCGCGGCGAGCTCCTCCAGCCGGGCCACCGTGCGCTCGTGGTCGGTGACGACCGGTGTCTGGACGGGCACGAAGTCGGGGTGCGACGGGTGGCGGCGGCGGGCCGCGGCCAGCTCGGGCGAGTCCTCGGCGTACCCGGACTGCTCGGGCAGCTCCGGCAGGTCCGTCAGCTCGGCCAGCTCCGCGAGGGCGTCGGGCTCGTCCGCGTACCGGGCGTACTCGGCGTCCAGGTCCAGCGACTCCAGACCCGCGAAGTCCGCCTGGCGCGGTACGAAGAACGGGCCCTCGTCGCCGGCGCCCAGCGGGCCGCCCGCGCCGCCGAGCGCGGAGCCGGGGGCGTCCGCCGCGTCACGGGCCTCCTGGGCGGCCCAGAACGCGCGCGCCTCGGCGAGCTCGCGCTCGCGCTCCTCGGCGAGGGCCTCGGCCACGGCCGTCCGTATCTCCTCGGCCGGGCTCGTGGCACGGGCGTGGGGGACGGCGGGGCCGAGACCGCCGGTGTGGGCGGCGGCGAGCTCGCTGCGCAGAGCGGTGACCTGCCTGCGCAGCCCGTGGGCGGCGTGCAGGGCAGCGGCGCCCACGGCCGTGGCGGTGGCCGTGGTCAGCAGCAGGGCGAGAGACATGGCGCTCACTGACTTACTCCCGGTTTCAATCGATCCCCCGGACTTCCTACATCAGCTTGGCGTGGCCATGGGCCCGGTGTCAGTGCATTACGTCACGAAATGGACAGGTCTTTTGGCCTGATGTTTCGCGCTCCCACGACTATGACCTGCATAAACGAATCTCCCCCGGGAGGTAGGTCACATCCTGGGGGAGATTCGGTCACGACGGGGACGCGGCGAGCGGCCGAACCGCCCCGCACGGCGGCCCGATCCCGGCCGGCTCGGCTCGGCTACGGCTCGCCTCGCCTCGGCTCCGTCTCAGCTCGGCTCGGTTCCGTCTCAGCTCAGCCGCGCGTTTTTCCGGTCGCGCTGCCGCTGCCGCTACAGCTGCCGCTACAGCTCAGCTCAGCCGCGCGTTTTTCCGGTCGCGCTGTGCCTCGCTACCGCTGCGGGCAGGTGCCGCCTCGTGCCTCGGCGACCCCTACCCTCCGCTACAGCTCAGCTCAGCCGCGCGTTTTTCTGCTCGCGCTGTGCCTCGCTACCGCTGCGGGCAGGTGCCGCCTCGTGCCTCGGCGACCCCTACCCTCCGCTACAGCTCAGCTCAGCCGCTCGATGACCATCGCCATGCCCTGGCCGCCGCCCACGCACATCGTCTCCAGGCCGAACTGCTTGTCGTGGAACTGGAGGCTGTTGATCAGCGTGCCGGTGATCCGGGCGCCGGTCATGCCGAAGGGGTGGCCGACGGCGATGGCGCCGCCGTTGACGTTCAGCTTGTCCAGCGGGATGTCCAGGTCGCGGTAGGAGGGGATCACCTGCGCGGCGAACGCCTCGTTGATCTCCACCAGGTCGATGTCGCCCATCGTCAGGCCCGCGCGGCGCAGCGCCTGCTTGCTGGCCTCGACCGGGCCGAGGCCCATGATCTCGGGGGAGAGGCCCGAGACGCCGGTGGAGACGATCCGGGCGAGCGGGGTCAGGCCCAGCTCGCGCGCCTTGGTGTCGGACATGATCACGAGCGCGGCTGCGCCGTCGTTGAGCGGGCAGCAGTTGGCGGCGGTGACCATGCCGTCGGGGCGGAAGACCGGCTTGAGGCCCTGTACGCCCTCCAGGGTGACGCCCGCGCGGGGGCCGTCGTCCGCGCTGACCACAGTGCCGTCGGGGAGCGTCACCGGGGTGATCTCGCGCTCCCAGAAGCCGTTCTTGAGCGCCTGCTCGGCGAGGTTCTGCGACCGTACGCCGAACTCGTCCATGTCCTGGCGGGTGACGCCCTTGAGGCGGGCCAGGTTCTCGGCGGTCTGGCCCATCGCGATGTACGCGTCGGGGACGAGGCCGTCCTCGCGCGGGTCGTGCCAGTCCGTGCCCTCCTGCTCGGCGCGGGCGGCGGTGCGGGCCTCCGCGTCGGCGAACAGCGGGTTGTGCGTGTCGGGCAGCGAGTCGGAGTTGCCCTTCACGAACCGCGACACCATCTCGACGCCCGCCGAGATGAAGACGTCGCCCTCGCCGGCCTTGATCGCGTGCAGCGCCATGCGGGAGGTCTGCAGCGACGACGAGCAGTAGCGGGTGATCGTGCAGCCGGGCAGGTGGTCCATGCCCATCTGCACGGCGACGATCCGGCCCAGGTTGTTGCCCTGCTCGCCGCCGGGCAGGCCGCAGCCGAGCATCAGGTCGTCGATGTCCCGCGGGTCGAGCTCGGGGACCTTGGCGAGCGCGGCCTGGATGATCGTGGCGGTCAGGTCGTCCGGCCGCAGCTCCTTCAGCGAGCCCTTGAAGGCCCGGCCGATCGGTGAGCGGGCGGCAGAGACGATCACGGCTTCGGGCATCACGGCTCCAAGGGGGTGTAGGGCTGGCTCCCTGGGAAGTTACCCGTACGTACCGCGTCGGTCACCGACCTGGACGTGTGATGCGGACCGCATTTCTAAGCGCTCGCTCACCCGGTGGCGGTCCTGGCGCGCTCAGGAGCCCGGTTCCGGGGCCGGTGCCGGGACCTCCGTGGTCTCCGGCGCGAGCTCGGGAGTGGCGAGCCTGCGCCGCCGCCGGTGCTTGAGCAGGGCCCACGGCGCACGGGCGCCCGTGACCTCCGTACCGGCCTCCTGCGCCGCCTCGGCGGCCGCCTGCGCGACCGGCAGCATGCCCTCGTGCCGGTCGGCGTCCAGCCGCTCCGGCTCCGGCCACACGCCCAGCACCGCGCACACCGTCGGCAGCACCGCCATCGCCGCCGTCGCGTACCCCTCGGCCGACGGGTGGTAGTTGTCGGCACCGAACATCTCCCGCGGGTTCGCCTCGAACTCCGGCCCCAGCAGGTCGCCCAGCGACACCGTACGGCCCCCCTGCTCCACCACCACGATCGTCTGCGCGGCCGCCAGCTGCCGCGACACCCGCCGCGCCAGCCACCGCAGCGGCTGGTACACCGGCTCGATCGTGCCCAGGTCCGGGCAGGTCCCGACGACCACCTCGGCGCCCGCCGCGCGGAGCCTGCGCACCGTCTCGGACAGGTAGCGCACCGACCGCGTGGCCGGCATCCGGTGCGTGACGTCGTTCGCGCCGATCATGATCACGCAGACGTCCGGGATGCGCCCCGGATGGGCGAGCAGCAGCGTCACCTGCCGCTCCAGGTCGTCCGACATGGCACCCGGCAGCGCCACGTTCCGCAGCTCCACCGGCCGCTCGGCGACCGCGGCGAGCCCGGAGGCGATCAGCGCCCCCGGTGTCTGGCCCGCCCGGCGGACGCCCTGACCCGCTGCCGTGGAATCACCCAGGAGGGCGAGTCTCAGCGGCTCGTCGGCGCCCTCGAAGGCTCTGCCGTAGAGCCCGTCGGCGGCCGGCGGCAGCGGTGCCACGCCCCCGCCGACCGTGCGCTTGGCGAGGTGCACCTCGGCCAGCAGCACCCCCACGGCCGCCACTCCGAGCAGGCCGATGCCGCCGCCCCCGTATGCCGCACCCGCGGCGATCCGCCGTGCCACCCTCGCCCTCGACATAGGCGCAGCCACCTCCTCCGAGCCGTCTCTGAGCTAACTGCCCCGTAACGGCATCCGCCTACGCATCGACTGCGCTTACGCTGGCTGGACCATTACGGAGACCCCGGAGACTACGGTGCAATTCCACGACTCGATGATCAGCCTCGTCGGCAACACCCCGCTGGTGAAGCTCAACAGTGTGACCGCGGGCATCCAGGCGACCGTCCTGGCCAAGGTCGAGTACTTCAACCCGGGCGGTTCGGTCAAGGACCGCATCGCCCTGCGCATGATCGAGGCGGCCGAGCAGAGCGGCGCCCTCAAGCCCGGCGGCACCATCGTCGAGCCCACGTCCGGCAACACCGGGGTGGGGCTCGCCATCGTGGCCCAGCAGAAGGGCTACAAGTGCGTCTTCGTCTGCCCCGACAAGGTGTCGACCGACAAGATCAACGTGCTGCGCGCGTACGGCGCCGAGGTCGTCGTCTGCCCCACGGCGGTCGACCCGGAGCACCCCGACTCCTACTACAACGTCTCCGACCGGCTGGTCCGTGAGACGCCGGGCGCCTGGAAGCCGGACCAGTACTCGAACCCGAACAACCCGCGTTCGCACTACGAGACGACCGGCCCCGAGCTGTGGGAGCAGACGGACGGGAAGATCACCCACTTCGTCGCGGGCGTCGGCACCGGCGGCACCATCACCGGCACCGGCCGCTACCTGAAGGAGGTCAGCGGCGGCAAGGTCAGGATCGTCGGCGCCGATCCGGAGGGCTCGGTCTACTCCGGCGGCTCCGGCCGCCCGTACCTGGTCGAGGGCGTCGGCGAGGACTTCTGGCCGTCGGCGTACGACCGGACCGTCACGGACGAGATCGTCGCCGTGTCCGACAAGGACTCCTTCCAGATGACGCGCCGCCTCGCCAAGGAGGAGGGCCTCCTCGTCGGCGGCTCCTGCGGCATGGCGGTCGTCGCCGCCCTGCGCGTCGCCGAGGGCCTCGGCCCGGACGACGTCGTGGTCGTCCTGCTTCCGGACAGCGGCCGCGGGTACCTGTCGAAGATCTTCAACGACGAGTGGATGGCCGACTACGGCTTCCTGGAGGAGGCCGGGCCGTCCGCCAGCGTCGGCGACGTCCTCGACCACAAGGAGCACGGCATCCCCCATCTGGTCCACATGCACCCCGAGGAGACGGTGGGTCAGGCCATCGAGGTCCTGCGCGAGTACGGCGTCTCGCAGATGCCGATCGTCAAGCCGGGCGCGGGCCACCCCGACGTGATGGCCGCCGAGGTCGTCGGATCGGTCGTCGAACGGGAGCTGCTGGACGCGCTGTTCACCCAGCGCGCGTCCCTGAGCGACCCGCTGGACAAGCACATGAGCCCGCCGCTGCCGCAGGTCGGCTCCGGCGAGCCGGTGGCCGACCTGATGTCCGTACTCGGCACCGCCGACGCGGCGATCGTGCTGGTCGAGGGCAAGCCGACGGGTGTGGTGAGCCGTCAGGACCTGCTCGCCTTCCTGGCCCGCGACGGCAAGTAGGCCACATCGCGCGGGAGCTTCGCGCAATCGGTACGAGCGCGTCACGTACCGGCAGCACCCGCTTAACACGCGTCCGGCACCTTTGTCGTTGTCGGCGTCACGGACAACCGGAGCGGCTCCCGGACCTCCAGTGAACGCCGCCGGACGCGGAGACCGGCCCTGACCCGGGCCCGTGTCCCTCGCGGGGACCGCCGTCGTCCCGCCCCCCGGCAACGGGGGTGCGGCGGTCCCCGCGCAACCCCTCCCGGGGGGTCGCGCGGCGCGTCACAGGTACGCGCGGAGCGCCCACAGCGCCCACAGGACCACTCCCAGGGGCACCACCACCGCCACCGCGCCGAGCGCGATCCCGGCCCGCGCCGCGCGCCGGTCGGCGCCCTCCTCGCCCCGTAGGGCGCCCAGCGCGACCATGCCCGAGGCGACGGCCCAGATGCCCATGGGCACGATGAAGTACACGGGCAGGAAGCGCACCCAGTTCGTGACCGTGGACGGCAGGAGCGGACAGCACAGCAGGACGACGGCGGCGATCCCGAGCCCAAGGGAGAACCGCCCGGCACGCGGCGGAGCCGCCACCTCCCCGCCGCCCCCGCTGGTGCCGCCGGTCTCCCGGGCCGCCGCCGCCGTCCCGGCACGCCGCGCCCGCGGGCGCGGGGTCTCCCGCGTCTCCGGGCCGTGCGTCTCCCGACCCCGGACCTCGGGGTCCCGTGCCTCCCGGCCACGTGCCTCCGCGCCGTACCTCACGAGCCGTTCCACAGCCACCAGGCCGCGAGGACGGCCGACGAGGCGAGGGCCTGCCCCGCGAGGCGGCGCACGGCGTGCGGCAGAGGCCGCTCAGGGACCCGCGCGGCGCGAACTGGAATCCTGATCATGCCGTCAAGGCTAGGAACGCCGCCGCTGCCCGCGCCTGAGTAGTCCTACTCAGAGCACGTGCGCACTCCCCTCAGCCGCCCCTGCCGCCCCCGCCGGCCCCGCCGGCCCCCCGGGCTCGTAGGCCCGCTCAGCCCTCCCAGTCGGACTTCTCGTCCCCGCTCCGCCGCTTCCGGCGGGCCCACGGCACGCCGCCCGGCGCGTGCGCCAGATTCACGGCGACGACGCCCAGCCAGGTCACCAGCAGGCCCTTGAACCCCGCCGTCGTGGCACCGATCGCCGACAGCGGCACCGCCAGGACCAGCGACACGATCGCGAACCCGAAGCGGTCGCCGAAGCTCTCGGCGCCGGAGCCCCCCCGCGCGGGAACGGGCGGCGCCCGGCCGGACGCCCCGGACGGCGGCCGTCTGCTGCTCGGCCACCTGGCGGCGCACGCGGCGGTCGATCGCCCCGTCCAGCCGCTGCTCGACCTTCTCCAGGAACGACTCGATGAGCGCCGACTCGTACTCCGTGCCCAGCTCCCTGCGGGCGTGGAGGGTGGCGTCGAGCTCGTGCTTGAGGTCCGTGTCGCTGGCTTCCATACCGATCACCGTACGGAAGGGCGCGGCGCGCGTCAGTGGGGTTAACCCCCGCTTTCGCCCCGCCCCACCGCTTGCATATGGTCATGCAAGGGCATGGGTGGCTGAATAGGTACGAGAAGGGGGAGCTGCGATGAGCGACAGTCCCGGTGCACGGCTCCAGGCGCTGTTCGAAGGGCACCGGCTGACGCCGACCCAGCGCCGGATCGCCCACTGGATGGTGCGCCGCGCCTCCGACGTGCCGTTCCTGTCCAGCGTCGAGCTGGCCGAGCTCGCCGGTGTCAGCCAGCCGTCCGTCACCCGGTTCGCGGTGGCGCTCGGCTTCGACGGCTACCCCGCGCTCCGCAGGCACCTGCGCGAGGTGGCGCCCGTGGAGCCCGTCCCCGGCGAACCCGACAAGGGCGACACGGGGTTCAACGGGTACCAGCAGGCCGTGCACGCCGAGATCGAGAACCTGCGCCACCTCGCCGAAGTGCTCGCCGACCCCGCACCCGTCGAACGCGCGGGGCGCCTGCTCGCCTCCTCCCGGCCGCTGCCCGTCCTCGGCCTGCGCGCCGCCTCGTCGCAGGCGCGCGGCTTCGCGTACTTCGCCGCCAAGGTCCATCCGGACGTACGGCTGCTCGACGAGGGCGGGACGATGCTCACCGACCGGATCGACGCCGCCGTACGGGCGGGCGCCTCGGTGCTGCTGTGCTTCGCGCTGCCCCGGCACCCCAGGGAGGTCGTGGAGGCCCTCGCGTACGCGCGGACGGTCGGCCTGACCGTGGTGACGGTCGCCGACTCGGCGTTCGCCCCGGTCGCCCGCCACAGCGACCTGCTCCTCCCGGCCGCCGTCGGCACGGGCCTCGCCTTCGACACGGCGTGCGCGCCGATGCTGCTGGGGAGGGTCCTGCTGGAGGCGATGTGCGACGGCCTCCCGGACGCCCAGGCCCGGTTGGAGGAGTTCGACGCGGGCGCCGCCGCGCGGGGCCTGTTCGTCGACTGACGACCGGCTGAGGGCGGGCCCCGCCCTCATGGAACCTTAAGGAAGCGCGGGTACCCTGCCGCCGCACACCGGCACCGATGACCATCGGACGATCGCAGGGAGGCGGATGTGGCGCGCGGAGGGCAGGCGCTCGCAAGAGTGGCCGTGGTCGTGAGGGCGGGGGCGGCACCCCTGTGGTGGCCGGGGCTGATCGCCGCCGGGGTCGGGGCGCTGCTCCCCGGGCTGACCGGGCGGCGCGTCGGGCTGCTCGCCGGCGCCGCCCTGTTCCTGGTGACGGCCGCCGCGGTGGCCCTCGCACGGCGCGGCCGGTACGTGTCGCTGGCCGACGGCGCCACCAGGGCCGCCCGCGCCGACTTCCTCCAGGACCGGGCGGTGACCCTGCGGACATGGCGGCGCGCCCGGGTGTGGTGGCTGCTCGCCGCGTTCGTCGCCGCCGTCGGCTCGTCGTTCGCGCTGCCCGGCGCGGGCGGGCTCGTGCTCGCGGGCGCGGGCGCCGGGCTGTGGCTGAAGGCGGTGTGGCTCGGCCGTCGCGAACTGGCCGCCGACGCGCTGCTGTGGGTGCCTGTTGACCGGCTGGGCAAGGGCCTCGTCGGCGGCCCGGTGGGCAAGCCCGTCACCGCGTACCGGACGACCGGCATCGCGGCGGGTGACGCCGCGCCCGGTGGGGCGCGGCGCCGCCGCTGACCCTCAGATCTCCAGGTCGGCCTCGATCTTCTTCAGCTGGTGGCGCGCCATCGCCAGGTTCGCCCGGTTCTTGTCCAGCGCCAGGTAGAGGAACAGCCCGTTGGAGCCCCGGGACTTCAGCAGCCGGATCAGGTGGTACTGGCTGCCGAGCGTGATCAGGATGTCCTCGATGTCCTCGTTGAGGCCGAGCATCTCCATGGTGCGCACCTTGGCGCGCACCACGTCCGTGTTCCCGGCGGCGGCGACCGTCAGGTCCAGGTCCTTGCCGCCGCCGATGGTGCCGAGGGCCATGCCGCTCGTGTAGTCGACGAGGGCGGCACCGAGGGCGCCGTCGATGATCGTGGTCGCCTCTTTGAGGGCGGTTTCCGTGTTGGCCATGGGAATGCGGATTCCTTTCCTGGTACGGGGGGTGGAGTACGTGGGTGAGGTCTGGCGGCGCCTCGACGCGGCGAGGGCCGGTGCCGGGGGCTGTGGTCGGGGGTCAGGTCGGTTCGCGGCGTTCCAGCGCGCTGTCCACCAGCGCGCCGATCCGGGCGCTGGAGCGCCGGGCCTCCAGGTGCAGCCGGCCGACGTTGACGCGGGGCTCGGCGAGCACGGTGAGGACGGCCGATGTGCCCGCCGCGTACGTCGCGATGTAGCCGTGCTCGCCCCGGACCAGCAGCTCCCGGAAGCCGCCCTGACCGGTCGCGTCGGTCAGCCGCAGGGCGACGCCGAGGGCGGCGGCGGTCAGCGCCGCGACGCCCTCCGCCTCGCCGTCGAGCGTGTCCTGCGCCAGGACGAGCCCGTCGGCGCTTGCCGTGAGCGCCCCGGTCAGTTGCGGGAGCGTGGCCCGTAACCGGCGTAGTTCGCCGAGCACATCGGCCTCGGCGGTCATCAACTGCCTCATCTGCCTCCTCTCGGCACGTTGTCTGAGGGTGAGTCTCATGACGGTTCCCTCATGACGGGACGGGGGTGGAGCGGGTGGTCACAGGTGAGCCTCCAGAGCGTCACGGAGCCGGCGGAGCAGGGCGATGTCGGGTTCGGGCGCGTAGTCCGCGATCCAGGGCGGGACCGGCGGCCCCGCCCGGTCGGGGAACGGTGCTCCCGCCCGGTCCGGGAGAGGTGACCGGTCGGGGGCCGGCGACCCGGCCGGGATCCGTGACCCGGCCGGGTGCGGGGCGCCCTGGACCGCCGGGTGCTGGGTCCCCGGGGCCGACGGGCGCGGGGCCGGGGCGTCGAGCGGGTCCCGGGGGCCCGCCTGGGCCGGGACCCGGGGCCGTGGCGGCGGCGCCGTGTCCGCGGGCGGTGTCTCCACGAGCCCGGCCGCGGCGAGGCGGCGGACCTCCAGGACGGTGTGGAACGCCGGGCGGCCCAGCACGCGGGCGAGCCCGACCGGGGTGCGGACACCGTCGGCGTGGGCCAGGAGGGCGCGCCGCCGGGGGGTGACGCGCTGTCCGGGAGCGGCCGGGCGGGCGACCACCGGCGCGGTGTCGACGGCCGGGTACGGCCACACGCGGTCGAGGAGCCGCCGACGGCGGAGCGTCTCGCGTTCCACGGAGGTCGCGGAGACGGGGTGTACGGTGCCGGGCCACGGGGCGCCGATCCAGTCGGTGTCGTAGGCGTCGCCGTAGCGGAAGCGGGCGGGGCCCCGGCCGGGGGCGAGGGCGAAGAACGCCGCGTCGTACAGGGCGGCCAGGCGGCAGATCTCCAGTTCGCCGCCGCCCGGCTCCGAGCCGGCCCGACCGCCGTCCACGCCCCGGCGGGGCAGCCTGCCCCCGGCGGTGAGCAGGACGTCGACGCCCGGGGACACGGGGCTTTCGGCGTGCACCACCCGGCCGTCGACCAGGTAGAGCGTGCCGTGGTCCCGTAACAGCGCGCCGGTCGCCCGCTCGACGGCGAGCCGCCGCAGCATCGGTGAGACGACGGTGCTCATCCCAGGACCAGCCGCCGCGCCAGGTCCCGCAGCCGCAGCCGGGCCAGGGCGAGGTTGCCGGTCGTACGGTCGAGCCAGAGGTGGAGGAAGACGCTGGAGTCGAACGTGGTCTCCACGAACCGCAGGACGTGGTAGCTGTCGCGGGTGGTCACGATGACGTCCTCGACGGGCGGCTCACCCGGCCCGGTGGCACCGGCGGCGGGCCGCGCCCCGGCGTCCGCACCGCCCGGCAGGGCGAACGGCTCACCCGGCGGCGCGAACGACGTGTCCGGTGGCACGCCCGGTTCGCCCGGTGGCGCGAACGCGACGCTCGGCGGTGCGGCCGATGCGCTCGACGGGGCGGACGCGTTGCCTGGCGGTGCGGCCGATGCGCTCGGCGGTGCGGACGCGTCGACCGGCGGGGCGAACGACTCGTACTCCGCCGCCGCCCGCGCCAGTTCGGCGGTCTCCGCGGCCGTCGTCTCGTGGTCGCCGACCGGCGATTCACCCGCCGTGCCGAGCGCGAGCCCGCTGGTCCAGTCGACGAGGGCCGCTCCGCGCGCGCCCGGCAGGGCCATGGCTTCCAGCAGGCACTCGTCGATTCCGGGCACGCGGCTCCCTCCCTGGTGCGGTCGCGTCAGTGAGGGAGAGGTTACGCAACGTCGCCGCCATGGGCAGGAGTTCGGGCATTTTCCGTTGGAACATGCCCGGAACCGGTAGGCTCCGCCGGCCACGCCCGCCGCGCCCCTCGCGTCCGCCATGCCCCTCGCGTCCGCCATGCCCCTCACGTCCGCCGCGCCCCTCACGTCCGCCATGCCCCTCACGTCCACCGTGCCCCTGACGCCCGCTGTCTCGCGTCACTCCAGCAGCAGCGCGTCCCGGTGGTCTCCGCCCGATTCGGCGACGATCTCCGCCACCGTCTGCGGCGGCCGCACGGTCGTGAAGCGGACCGGGCCGTCGGGCGGCGCGAGGAACCCGTACACCCCGGGCCTGGTCAGCGAGTTGTACGCGTAGTGGTGCGCGAAGTAGTACGCGCCGGTGTCCAGCGCCGCCACGAGGTCGCCCGGCGCGAGCCGCGGCAGCGGACGCCGGACCGCCAGCAGGTCGCCGGCGAAGCAGGCGGGCCCCGCCACGTCCTGGTCGACGGCCGGCCCCGTCCTCGGCCGCCCCTCCGCGTCGTACGCGGCGATCCGCAGCGGCCAGGACGCCGGGTCGTACACGGTCCGCGTGGCGACCTGCACACCCGCGTGGGTGACGGCGATGGGCCGCGCACCCGACGTCTTCGTGTACTCGACGCGGGCCACGACGGTGCCGTGCTTGGCCAGCAGCGACCGGCCGAACTCGGTCACCAGGCCGTACCGCCCGTCGAACAGCCCCGGCACCCCGGCGGCGAGCAGCCGCGCGTACGCGGCGTACGTGGGCGTCTCCTCGTCGGACGCGAAGTTCACCGGGAGCCCGCCGCCGATGTCGATCGTGTCGATCTGCCGCCGCCCGGCCGCCGCGTTGATCTCCTCGGCGAGTCCGTACACCGCCCGCACCCCGGCCGCCATCAGGTCGAGCGGTATGCCCTGCGAGCCCGAGTGGGTGTGCAGCCGGGTCAGCCACGGCCGGGCGACGCAGGCGCGCACGATCCGGTCGCGGGCGCCCTCGTCGCGCAGCGGGACACCGAACTTGGAGGTGCTGGTCGCGGTCGACAGGGCGTCGATGGTTCCGCCGCCGACCTGGGCGTTGACCCGGAGCCCGAGCGGTGAGGCGGTGGGCGCGGCGGCGACGAGGGCGTCCAGCCGGTCGAGCTCCTGCGGGTTGTCGGCGTTGACGGCGATGCCCAGGGCGAGCGCCTCGCGGAGTTCGGCGGGCGTCTTGGCCGGGGAGTCCAGGACGGTGCGGTCAGGGGGGACGCCCGCGGCGCGGGCGAGGGCCAGCTCGCCCGGGCTGGCGACCTCGGCGCCCAGGCCCGCCTCGTACAGCAGGCGCAGCACGGGGACCAGCGGGCAGGCCTTGACGGCGAAGGCGTGCAGGACGGGGGCGTCGGTCACGGCCGCGAAGGCGGCGTGCAGGGCGGCGGCGGACGCGCGGATGCCGGCGATGTCGAGGAGGGCGACGACGGGCCGCGCGTCGGAGAGCAGCGCGTGCTCGACCGCGCCGCGCACGGCCCGGTCGCGCGCCCCGGCCCGTACCGCATGGTCCCGCGCCTCGTCCGGTACGGCGGGATCGTGGGGGGTGGCCCGTACGGCATGGTCCCCGGCCCCGTCCGGTACGGCGGGATCGTGGGGGGCGGCCGCATCGGGGCCGGTGGCCGGAGCCGAAACGGGGGCCTGGTCGCGACGTTCCGCAGCGTCTGAAGCCATGGCCCCCAGCCAAGCACCGAGTGTCGGGCCGCGCAGCTGTTGACTACATCTATTCAGACGGTCAGGATGTGAATAGCTCGTAGACATGCCGGCCGGGCGCGACCCGGCCGGCTCACCACCGTGGACCGGCTTCGAGGAGGCACCCCCATGTCAGGACCCCGACCCGTACGGGCCCCGCGCGGTACGGAACTCAGCGCCCTGGGATGGCAGCAGGAAGCCGCTCTGCGCATGCTCCAGAACAACCTCGACCCCGAGGTCGCCGAGCACCCCGACAAGCTCGTCGTCTACGGCGGCACCGGCAAGGCCGCCCGCGACTGGCGCTCCTTCGACGCCATGGTCCGCACCCTGCGCACCCTCAAGCAGGACGAGACCATGCTCGTCCAGTCCGGCCGCCCGGTCGGCGTCATGCGGACCCACGAATGGGCCCCCCGCGTCCTGATCGCCAACTCCAACCTCGTCGGCGACTGGGCGAACTGGGAGGAGTTCCGCCGCCTGGAACAGCTCGGCCTCACCATGTACGGCCAGATGACCGCCGGGTCCTGGATCTACATCGGCACCCAGGGCATCCTCCAGGGCACCTACGAGACGTTCGCCGCCGTCGCCGCGAAGAAGTTCGACGGCACCCTGGCCGGCACCATCACCCTGACCGCCGGGCTCGGCGGCATGGGCGGCGCCCAGCCGCTCGCCGTCACCATGAACGACGGCGTCGCGATCTGCGTCGACTGCGACCCGCGCGCCATCGACCGCCGCATCGAACACCGCTACCTGGACGTCAGGGCCGACTCCCTCGACCACGCGCTCCAGCTCGCCGTCGAGGCCCGCGACGCCCGCCGCCCGCTGTCCATCGGCGTCCTCGGCAACGCCGCCGAACTCGTCCCCCAGCTCCTCGCGATGGGCGCGCCCATCGACATCGTCACCGACCAGACCAGCGCCCACGACCCGCTGTCGTACCTGCCGCTCGGCGTCGCCTTCGACGACATGGCGGACGCCGCCGCCAAGGACCCTGCCGGGTTCACCACCCGGGCCCGCGAGTCCATGGCCAGGCACGTCGAGGCCATGGTCGGCTTCATGGACGCGGGCGCCGAGGTCTTCGACTACGGCAACTCCATCCGCGGCGAGGCCCAGCTCGCCGGCTACGACCGGGCCTTCGCCTTCCCCGGCTTCGTACCCGCCTACATCCGCCCCCTGTTCTGCGAGGGCAAGGGCCCGTTCCGCTGGGCGGCCCTGTCCGGCGAGGCGTCCGACATCCACAAGACGGACAAGGCGATCCTCGACCTGTTCCCCGAGAACGAGTCCCTGCACCGCTGGATCAAGATGGCCGGCGAGCGCGTCCACTTCCAGGGCCTGCCCGCCAGGATCTGCTGGCTCGGCTACGGCGAACGCGACCGCGCCGGCGAGCGCTTCAACGACATGGTGGCGAGCGGCGAACTCGCGGCCCCCCTGGCCATCGGCCGCGACCACCTCGACTGCGGCTCCGTCGCCTCCCCGTACCGCGAGACCGAGGCCATGCTCGACGGCTCCGACGCCATCGCCGACTGGCCACTGCTCAACGCCATGGTCAACGTCGCGTCCGGCGCGTCCTGGGTGTCCCTCCACCACGGCGGCGGCGTCGGCATGGGCCGCTCCATCCACGCGGGCCAGGTCACGGTCGCCGACGGCACACCGCTCGCCGGCGAGAAGATCCGCCGCGTCCTCACCAACGACCCGGGCATGGGCGTGATCCGCCACGTCGACGCGGGCTACGACACCGCCCAGTCGGTGGCCGACGAGCGCGGCGTCCGCGTCCCGATGCGGGAGGAGTCGTGAACCCCGCCGTGGGCGACCGTCCCGCCGAGCGGGACGCCCAGCGCGACCACCGGCGCGCGGCCGCCCGTGGAACGGCGGCGACCCCGGGCGGCGGCCCGCCCGCGGCAGGCGCCTCGTTCCACGAGATGTGGGCCCAGCTCGCCCCCATCGGGCGGGACACCCGGTCCACGGGCTACCGCCGCCACGCCTGGACCGGCGCCGACGCCGACTGCCGCACCTGGTTCCAGGAGCAGGCCGAGTCGCGCGGCCTCGCCTACGAGACCGACCGCAACGGCAACCAGTGGGCCTGGCTCGGCGACCCGGCCGCGGGGGACGCCGTCGTCACCGGCTCCCACCTGGACTCCGTCCCGGACGGCGGCGCCTTCGACGGCCCCCTCGGCGTCGTGTCCTCCTTCGCCGCCCTCGACGAACTCCGCCACAGGGGGGCGGAGTTCACCAAGCCCGTCGCCGTCGTCAACTTCGGCGACGAGGAAGGCGCCCGGTTCGGGCTGGCCTGCGTCGGCTCCCGGCTCACCGCCGGGCGGCTGACCCGGGAGGCCGCGTACGAGCTGCGCGACGGCGACGGGATCACCCTGCCCCAGGCCATGGAGGCCGCCGGATACGACCCGGACGCCATCGGCCCCGACCCGGAGCGGCTCGCCCGCATCGGCGCGTTCGTGGAACTCCACGTCGAGCAGGGCCGCGCCCTCGACCTGTCGGGCGATCCCGTCGGTATCGCCTCCGCCATCTGGCCGCACGGCCGCTGGCGGTACGACTTCCGGGGCGAGGCCAACCACGCGGGCACGACCCGGCTGGCCGACCGCCGCGACCCGATGCTGTCGTACGCCGAGACCGTCATCGCCGCCCGCCGCGAGGCGGAACTCGCGGGCGCCGTCGCCACCTTCGGCAAGATCGCGGTCGAACCCAACGGCGTCAACGCCATTCCCTCCCTCGTACGCGGCTGGCTGGACTCCCGCGCCGCCGACCAGGACACCCTGGACACCGTGGTGCGGGGCGTCGAGCGGGCCGCCCGCGAGTACGCCGCCGCGCACGGCGTCGACCTCGACGTGGTCCGCGAGTCCTTCACCCCCGTCGTCGAGTTCGACCACGCCCTGCGCGACGAACTCGCCCGCATCATCGGCGCGGACAGCGACCTGACGGTGCCCGTACTGGGCACCGGCGCGGGACACGACGCCGGGATCCTGTCCGCCAGCATCCCCACCGCCATGCTGTTCGTACGGAACCCCACGGGTGTCTCGCACTCCCCGGACGAGTTCGCGGCCGAGGACGACTGCGTGGCCGGGGTGCGGGCACTGGCCGACGTACTGGAGGGCCTGGCATGCCGCTGACGGCGACGTACTGGCTGGAACACGCCTGGCTCGGCGACCGGGTCGAGCCGGGCGCGGCCCTGGAGGTCACGGGCGACCGCGTCACCGCCGTCCGCACCGGCCTGGCCGCCCCGCCCCCCGGCGCGACGGCCCTGCGCGGCCTGACGATCCCCGGCCTGGCCAACGCCCACAGCCACGCCTTCCACCGGGCCCTGCGCGGCCGCGTCCAGGCCGACCGCGGCACGTTCTGGACCTGGCGCGAGACCATGTACCAGACCGCGTCCCGCCTCACCCCCGATACGTACCACGCCCTCGCGCGGGCCGTGTACGCCGAGATGGCGCTCGCGGGCATCACCTCCGTCGGCGAGTTCCACTACCTGCACCACACTCCGGACGGCACCCCCTACACCGACCCCAACGCCATGGGCGAGGCCCTGATCGCGGCGGCCGTCGAGGCGGGCATCCGGATCACCCTCCTCGACACCGCCTATCTGTCGTCCGGGTTCGGCGAACCGCCCACCGCCCACCAGCGGCGCTTCTCCGACGGCACCGCCGACGCCTGGGCCGCGCGCGTGACACGGCTCAAGGACGGCGACACCGCACGGGCCGGGACCGTACGGATCGGGGCGGCCATCCACTCCGTACGCGCCGTCCCCGCCGACCAGCTCGACACCGTCGCGACATGGGCACGGGACCACCAGGCGCCCCTGCACGTCCACCTCTCCGAGCAGCCCGCCGAGAACGCGGCCTGCCTCGACGTCCACGGCCGCACCCCCACCCGGCTCCTCGCCGACCACGGCGCGCTCGGCCCCCGCACGACCGCCGTCCACGCCACCCACCTCACCGACGAGGACATCGCGCTGCTCGGCGGCTCCGGCACCGGAGTCTGCATGTGCCCGACCACGGAACGCGACCTCGCCGACGGCATCGGCCCGGCCGTCGCCCTCCAGCGGGCCGGCTCGCCGCTGTCGCTCGGCTCCGACAGCCATGCCGTGATCGACCTGCTGGAGGAGGCGCGGGCGATGGAGCTGGACGAGCGGCTGCGCACCCGCACCCGGGGCAACTGGACGGCCGCCGACCTGCTGCGCGCCGCCACCGCCGACGGCCATGCCGCGCTGGCCTGGCCCGACGCGGGCCGTCTGGAGCCCGGCGCCCTGGCCGACTTCACGACCGTGGCCCTGGACTCCGTCAGGACAGCGGGGCCGCCACCGCGTCTGGCAGCTGAGACAGCGGTATTCGCCGGGTCCGCGGCAGATGTCCGTCATACGGTCGTCGGTGGCCGCCATGTCGTACGGGACGGGGTCCACACCCGGGTCCCGGACGTCGCCCGAGCCCTGACGGACTCGATCGCCGCGCTGCTGCACGACTGAAGGAGACACCCCGCACCATGAACAGCGGCAACGAGCCCACGAACAGGCCCCCGGCGACCGCCGGCCCCGACACGACGAACAGCGCCGTCGCGGCCCCCGCCACAGTGATCACGAACATCGCCAGCCTGGTCACCAACGACCCCTCCCTCGGTGACGGATCCCCCCTCGGACTGATCCAGGACGCGGCGCTCGTCATCGACGGCGACCGCGTCGTCTGGGTCGGTGAATCAAGCAAAGCACCCGCCACTGACAATCACGTCGACGCCGCGGGCAGGGCCGTCATCCCCGGCTTCGTCGACTCCCACTCGCACCTCGTCTTCGCGGGCGACCGCACCGCCGAGTTCAACGCCCGCATGTCGGGCCGGGCGTACGAGGCCGGTGGCATCCGCACCACGGTCGCCGCGACCCGCGCCGCGACCGACGCCTGGCTGGAGGCCAACCTCACCCGCTACCTGGCCGAAGCCCTCCGGCAGGGCACGACCACCTTCGAGACGAAGTCGGGCTACGGCCTGACGGTCGAGGACGAGGCCAGGGCGCTGCGCATCGCGTCCCGTCACACCGGCGAAGTGACGTACCTCGGCGCGCACATCGTCGCCCCGGAGTACGCCGACGACCCGGCCGCGTACGTCGCCCTGGTCACGGGGGAGATGCTGGAGGCGTGCGCGCCGCACGCCCGCTGGATCGACGTGTTCTGCGAGAAGGGCGCCTTCGACGGCGACCAGGCCCGCGCGATCCTCACCGCCGGCAAGGCGCGCGGCCTGCACCCCCGCGTCCACGCCAACCAGCTGACGTACGGCCCCGGCGTGCGACTCGCGGTGGAGCTGGGCGCGGCCAGCGCCGACCACTGCACGCACCTCACGGACGCCGACGTGGACGCCCTGGCGAACTCGTCGACGGTCGCCACCCTCCTCCCGGGCGCCGAGTTCTCCACCCGCGCGACCTGGCCGGACGCCCGCCGCCTGCTGGACGCGGGCGTGACGGTCGCGCTGTCCACGGACTGCAACCCCGGCTCGTCCTTCACCTCGTCCGTCCCGTTCTGCGTCGCCCTCGCGGTACGGGACATGGGCATGACCCCCGACGAGGCCGTCTGGTCCGCCACGGCGGGCGGCGCGGCGGCCCTCCGCCGCACCGACATCGGCCGCCTCACCCCCGGCGCCCGCGCCGACCTCGCCCTCCTCGACGCCCCGTCCCACGTCCACCTCGCCTACCGCCCGGGCGTCCCCCTGGTCACAGCGGTCTGGCAGGCGGGCGACCGCGTGTGCTGAGGCGGGCGACCGCGTGCGCTGAGGCGGGCGACCGCGTGCGCTGAGGCGGGCGAACGCGTGCCGCGCCAGGGCGGGCCCCCGCAGATGCTCGCCGCGCCCACCCGTACGTCCCCACGAGCGCGCCCGCCCACCCTCCGCGCGTGATTGCGGAGGGTGGGCGGTCTGGGCGGTCCGAGTCGGATGGTCAGCCGAGCGCGGTGTGTCCCGTCCAGCTTGTTCCCACGGTGCTGCTGATGACGTTGAACATCGTGGTCGTGCTCAGGGCGCCCGTGCTGTTGCCCGGGTAAACGGAGGCATTGCCGTCCGCCCGTACGACCCAGACGTCGGGCACCGAGTCACCGGTGACGTCGGGTGTGCCGATCACGATCGGCAGCGCGGTCGATGACCAGCCCGATGAGCCGTACACCACGTCGATGCCTCCCTCCGACGCCGCCTGCGTGGCGAACGACGCCGGATCCGTACCGATGCCGTTCGCGTTCTTCAGACCCTTGCGGAGGAAGACCCGCCCGGTCGTGTCCGTGCGGTACACCAGGTCGAGGGCGGCGCCACCCGCGATGCTGTCCGCCTGCACCAGCGTGCGCGGCGCCCAGTCGTCACCGCTGAGCTGCTTGACCGCGCTGAAGCTCGCGCCTGTGTATCCCGTGAACGACCACAGGGTGCCGCCGGCCAGCGCCAGCAGGTCGGGACGGCCGTCACCGCTGATGTCCGACACGGACATGATCTGGCGGAAGGTGCTCGGCGCAGGTGAATTGGGCGGCAGCAGCATCTCGTGGCGCTTGCCGACGTCGAAACCGCCGTAACCGTCGCCCCGGTACAGGTACAGCTTGCCGTCGGGCATCCGTGCCACCAGGTCCTGGATACCGTCACCCGGCAGCCAGTCACCGTTGTGCGTGATGAGGGCCCCGGTCCAGTAGCCGGCGGCGACGGGGCCGGACCTGCCGTCGGCGTCCTCCGCGTACGCGGCCCGCATGGGGAAGTGCAGACGGTCCGTTCCCCTGGTCTTCGCGTACAGAAGCAGGTTGCCCGCCGGGTCGATCGTGTACACGTCCGGAACGCCGTCACCCGTGACATCACCCGCGGTGTCCGCGCTGGCCCGGGGCTTGACGTTGAAGAGGTACTTGGTGGGCGAGGAGACCTGGCCGGCGGTGTCCACGGTACGGACGTACAGCACGCTCGGCCCGGCGTGCGGCGGAGTGACCGCCGGGTAGGAGCGGTTCTCCCGATTCGGGTTGGGCAGGGCCGTCTTCGAGAACGACGTGTCGAAGCTGTACTTGTACTCCTTGATGTCCGTGGTGCCGTTCGGGCAGAACTCGATGAGGCCGGCTGTGCCGAACTCCACGGTGCTCCACACCTCACCGTGAGGCCCGGCGGGCGGGAACGCGGCCGGAGCGGTCGGTGTGCAGTTGACCTCGGGGCTGTTCGGCGCGGACGCGTCGTATCTGAAGCCGCAGACGGCCGTACCGACGGGCGCGTAGTCCGATGCGGCGCCCGAGGTGTCGATGGCCCGGACCTGCCAGAAGTAGGTCTTGCCGTCGATGAACTTGGCGCTGGACACGGCCACACTGGCCTTGCCGGTCGAATCGACCGGCCGGATGCTGTCGGCGAGCTTCGTCGTGCTGCCGGACTGCCAGACCTCGAAGTCCAGATTCGCCAGGTTTCCATCGGCGTCGGAGGCGGCGGCCGCGAACGTGAGGTCGCTCTTGCCGACGGAGGCGTAGCCGTCACCACCGTTGGTGTCGCAGTCCGGGCCGGGCGTCATGGTGAGGCCGGTGGGAACGTTGGGCGGCCGGTTGTAGCTGATGGTGATCTTCGGCGCGGATTCGCCTTCGGCCTTGAACTTCTTCCAGGAGTAGGAGGAGGTCTCGGTGGTGGCGAACAGGCCGATGGTGAACTCGGTCCAGCCGCCGGTGGCGGCGCTCTGCGCGATGCTCTTGGCGTCGTAGGTGACGTAGGCGTCGGGGCAGGAGCTGCTGTAGCCGTGGGCGAAGGACTTGCGGCCGATCTCGGACTTCTTGGCGGGCTGGTTGTTCCAGGTGGTGGCGGAGGAGATGCCGCCGGTGTGGTGGATCTGCATCTCGCGTGCGGAGCAGGACCAGGCGTAGGTCTCCAGGAGCCGGATGGAGGCGGAGGTGACGGTGGCGCCCTTGAAGGCGGTGGTCCAGCCGAGGCGGAAGTAGGAGCGGGACAGGCCGCCGGTGGTGGACTCGTAGCCGACGCGGGCCTCGGTGGTGCCGGAGTTGTAGTTGGCGCCGTCGTAGAAGCTGGACGACGGGTACTTGGCGTACACGGTGGTCCAGTTCTTGGTCTTGCCGGTGATGGAGGGGTCGACGAAGGCGGGCCAGGTGAGGTCGGGGCCGGTGAGCCAGTCGGTGTCGGGGGTGATGGTCATGGTGGCGGTGCTGGTGCCGCCGCCGGTGAGGTCGGCGTCGCCGATGGCGGTGTGGGTGCCGATCTGCGGTCCGGCCAGGCCGGGCAGGGTGAAGACGCTGCCGTTGCCGGCGGTGGGCATCTTGCCGGCGGAGTCCCACATGTAGGGGGTGGGGGAGACGGCGATCTCGTTGCCCTTGGAGTCCTTGGCGGAGACGACGTCGGTGACGGGGTTGTGGTGGAAGGTGAGGTCGGGCGAGGTGAGCCGGTAGGCGATGTTCTTCAGGGCCGGGTTGGCGGCGGCGGTGGCGTCGTGGACGACCAGGACGTGGCTGAAGCCGCTGTCGCGGGCGGTCAGCAGGAGGTCGACGCGGGGGAAGACGTCCTTGTAGAGGGCGCTGGCGCCGTCGATGACGGGTTCGGGCAGGGTGCCGTGCCAGCCGACGGTGAGCTGGTGGCCGCCGGAGGTGAAGGTCACCAGGTCGGTGAACGAGGTGTTGGTGCCGTCGGCGGGGAGCTGGTTGAGGACACTCCGGTACACGGCCCGTGAGGCCCGGTCCTTGTTCTGGTTGCCGGTGTGGAAGACGACGGGGTCGGCGGCGGCCCTGGGTGCCCAGCCGTCGCCGGTGCGGGTCAGGGTGGTGTCGATGGGCTTCCAGGTGTCGCCGACCTTGGCGCGTATGGGGGCGCCGTGGGCGGTGAGTTGGAAGCTGCCGTCGGGCAGGGCGTAGGTGGTGGAGGTCTCGTTGCGCAGCGCGGTGACCTCGACGCGCTTGCCGGTGGCGCGGGCCTTCTTCTGCGCGGCGTTCTCGTCCAGGGGACCGGCCACCTTCGCCGGGCCGGGCTCGGCGGCACCGTCCGGCTCGCCCCACATCGGGGTCAACAACGTCACACCCAACGCGGCAGCGACCAGACCGGCCACCCCCGCGACAGTGCGCCGGGATATTCCCCGGATCGAATTACGGCGATTCACTGTCTGGCTTTCCCTCCCTGGACGGAAGCCCACGCGGTCGTTTCGCCGCTCGACCGCAACAGTCGTGCCCGCGACCCGTCCGGCCTGGGCATACCGTGACGTTGTTTCTGCTGGCCGCTCAGACCGGGTAGACCGATCCTGAGCAGCGCGAATCAGATCATGACCGCTGGTGCGCAGATCCTCCACTGGTGTAGTCATCCTGTGATCATCTTCGTCGGTCATATCGGACGCCCAGCTAAAGCGGGAGTGAACCGCCCATTAAGGGTGAAGGGCATCGATTCCCTGTGAAGTCTTCGCGTCGTAACGGTCGATTCGTCCATAAGCGACACGCTGCCGATGCTTTATGTAATCGTGATTTGACGACTTGTGATCTTGTGACTGAGCATTCGCCACGTTGATTGTGTGATCGTCGGACACCTCTGTCCGGCGGTCGATCCGAATCGTTCGTGGGGGGCTGCCGCCGTCGTGTTCAGATCCGTTTCTTGGAGTGGCCGGGGTGGGTTGCCGCCCGGCACGAGGGCTGTGAGGCGCAGACGTGCTCGTCTGCGCTTTGCTGTGGTGGCGCCGGTGGCGTTGGCGTTGACGGTCGGGTTGTTGCCGGCCGCGTACGCGTTGCCGCCGGCGGATGATGACCGTGCTGGTGTCGATCTGGTCGACCTGCCGAAGTCGGATGTGGCGTCGGGTCAGGACGGTGGCCTGCTGGCGGAGATGACGACGGCGGAGGTGCCTCCGGCGGTCGAGTACGAGCCGACGAAGACGGTGGCGCCGGCGGGTGCGGCGGCGACGGAGACGGTGACGGGTCTGTCGGCTGGTCAGACGGTGCCGGTGGGGACGCTGCCGGTGGCGGTGGGTGCTCCGGTGTCGGCGACGGCGGAGCAGGCTCGGGCGCTTGAGGGTGACTGGCAGGTTTCGCTGGCGGATCAGTCGGAGCTGGTCGACACCGAGATCGAGGGCATGGTGTTCACCGTGACGCCGCCGGCTTCGGCGACGGGCACGGCGGTGGTGGCTCTGGATTACACGCAGTTCGCGGAGTTGTACGGCGCGAACTGGGCGGACCGTCTTCAGCTCGTGCAGTATCCGCAGTGTTTCCTGACGACTCCACAGGTGGAGGGGTGTCAGGAGCCGACGGAGGTGGACACGACGAATGTCGTGACGCCGAAGGCGGGTGACCAGCCGGGTGACGGTGTGCTGGACGGTACGCGTCGGATCGAGGCGACGGTGGATGTCGCCACGCTGACCGACCCGGCCGCCGGTGGCACCACCCCCGCCTCCGCCGACGGTGACGGCACGGTCAACGACGCCGTGTACCGGGAGGGCGGCAAGGCTGTTGCCCCGTCGGTGCTGACGGCTGCTGCCGCGGCCTCCGGTTCGTCCGTCTTCGTGGCCACGTCCTCGGGCAGTGGCGCGAAGGGTGACTTCTCGGCGACGCCGCTGCCGTCGGCGGGTTCGTGGTCGGCGGGTACGTCGGCGGGTGGTTTCTCGTACACGTACGCGATGCAGGCGCCGACGGTGCCGGGTGGTCCGTCGCCGTCTCTGGGGTTCGGTTACAGCTCGCAGAGCGCGGATGGCCGGACGTCGGCGACGAACAACCAGGCGTCGTGGATCGGTGAGGGCTGGGAGTACAACGCGGGTTCGATCTCGCGTACGTACCGGGCCTGCCGGGATGACCGGACCAACGGCAACAACGCCGATCGCAAGACCGCTGACCTGTGCTGGGGCTCCGACAACGCGATCCTCACCCTCGGCGGTACGACGACGGAGCTGGTGAAGGACGACACGTCCGGCGCCTGGATCACGGCCAACGGTGACGGCTCGAAGGTCGAACTCCTCAAGGACACGTCGCTGGGCAACGGCGACGAGGACGGCGAGTACTGGCGGGTCACCACGCGCGACGGTACGCAGTACTACTTCGGCAGGCACAAGCTGCCCGGATGGCGTTCCGACAACCCCGCCACGACCGACAAGGTCGACCCCGACCCGGTCACCAACTCCGTGCTGACGGTCCCGGTCTCCGGTAACCAGTCGGGTGAGCCGTGCTACAACACCTCCTTCGCGAGCTCGTTCTGCAAGCAGGCGTGGCGGTGGAACCTCGACTACGTCGTGGACACCTCCGGTGGCGCGATGACGCTGTGGTGGTCCAAGGAGGCCAACTACTACGCGCAGAACCTGAAGTTCAAGGCTCCGGTGAAGTACGACCGGGGCGGCTACCTCAACCGCATCGACTACGGCCTGCGCTCCAGCGCCCTGTACACCGGTGCCCCGGTGGCGCGGGTGGCGTTCTCGATCGATGAGCGGTGCTATGTCGAGGACGGCATCGCGTGTACGGACACGAACTTCGCGTCGGGTGACTTCGCGAAGAACCGGATCTGGTACGACACGCCCGCCGACCTGTACTGCTCGGGCGCGACGGGCAAGGAGTGCTTCGTCCCGGTCCCGACGTTCTGGTCGCGCAAGCGCCTCGCCCAGGTGACCACGTTCGCGCAGCGCACCGAGGGTTCGACGGCGCTGTCGAAGCTGGACACGTGGACGCTGCAGCAGTCGCTGCCGGCCGAGCGTACCGATGAGGGCACCGCGCTGTGGCTGGAGTCGATCACCCGGACCGGCTACGCGCCGAACGGCGAGGCGATCGCGCTGCGGCCGGTGACGTTCGTCGCGAACACCTTGCCGATGCACAACCGGGTGAAGAAGGGCGCCAGCGACCCCAACCCCACCTTCGACCGGCTGCGCATCCACCGGATCGTCAACGAGTACGGCGGCGAGACCGTCGTCACCTACTCCAAGCCCACCGGCCCCTGCGCCACCGGCACCGGATTCCCCGCTCCCAAGGACAACAAGGGACGCTGCTTCCCGGCGTACTGGCACCCGGACCCGGACAAGGCCGACGAGACGATCGACTGGTTCCACAAGTACGTCGTCACCAACGTCCAGGAACTCCCGGGCGTCTCCGGTGTCGCCGAGACCACGACCAGCTACCAGTACGACGAGACCATCGGCGGCGCCTGGGCGCTGAACCAGGCGGAGTTCTCGAAGAAGAAGACCCGGACGTACGACCAGTGGCGCGGCTACGCGCTCGTGCGCACGATCAGTGGCGCCGACTCGGCCGACACCTACCGTGGTACGAAGCGGTCGATGAGTGAGACCCGGTACTTCCGGGGCATGGACGGCGACCCGCTGCCCGACGGCACGAAGCGGTCGGTGACGGTCACCGACAGCGCGGGCGCGACGATCGCCGTCGACAAGCTGCCGTTCCAGGGGCGCGTCGCGGAGACGCTGACGTATGACGGTGTGGGCGGCAACCTGCTGACCCGTTCCGTGGACTACCCGGTCGCCGTGGAACTCGCGAGCCGTGCCCGCGACGGCGGCATACCCGCGCTGAAGGCCCACCGGGTCCAGGAGAGCCACAACATCTCCGTCACCCGCGCCTCCGGCACCCTTCCCGGTGACACGCGCACCTGGCGTACGACGAGGACGGCCACGACCTACGAGGACACCTACGGCCTCCCGGTCAAGGTGGAGACGCTGGGCGACACCGGCAAGACCGGCGACGAGTCCTGCTCGGTGATGTCGTATGTCCACAACACCGCCAAGCACCTGATCGGTCTGTCGAAGGAGACGCTGACCACGGTCGGTACGTGTGCGGCAGCGGCGACCGCCACGGCGGCCGACTGGATGGGCGGCTCGCGGGTCGCCTATGACAACGGCGCCTACGGGGCGGCTCCCACTGTGGGTCTCGCCACCGCCACCTGGGACATCGGCGCCAATGGTGGTGCGTGGGTCCAGAGTGGCACCGTCGGTTACGACTCCTATGGCCGTCCCACGTCCACCACGGACGCACTGGGCAACACCAGCACCACGACGTACACCCCGGCCACGGGTCAGGTGTACTCGATCACCACGAAGAATCCGCTGAACCACAGCGAGACCACCTACGTCGAGCCCGGTCGCGGCACGTCGATCAAGGATGTCGACGCCAACGGACGCAGCACCTCCTTCGCCTACGACGCCCTCGGCCGCACGATCAGGGGCTGGAAGACGTCGCAGGCGACGACCGAGGACCCCTCGGTCAAGATCACGTACAACACCACCCCCGGCGAACCGGTCTCCGTCGTCACCGAGACGCTGGACGACCGTGGCAACTACGACACGTCGGTCGTCTTCTACGACGGTCTCGGTCGTGAGCGCCAGCGCCAGATGCCCGCGGTAGGCAAGGGCCGGCTGATCACCGACACCATCTACAGCGCCAACGGCACGATCTCCCGGACGAACAACGCGTACTACGCGGCGGGTGACCCGCAGACGGTGATGTACGAGCTGGCCTCGGACTTCAACGTCCCCAACGCCACGTTCTACAAGTACGACGGTGCCGGCCGCATCCTTGCCGAGACCCCGTACGAGGCCGGTACGGAGAAGCCCGAGAAGGCCACGAAGTACGAGTACGGCTTCGACCACTCCACCGTCATCCCGCCCACCGGCGCAGCCGCACAGCGCAGTTGGACCGACGCGAACGGCCGCAATGTCCGCGTCGACACCTTCACCAACACGGCCCGGACGACGGCCCGTTCGGTCACCTACGAGTTCAACGCCCGGGGCGACAAGAGCAAGGCGGTCGACTCCAAGGGCAACACCTGGTCCTGGACGTACGACGTCCGAGGCCGGCAGCTCTCCGCCACCGACCCCGACGCGGGAACCACGTTCACGACGTACGACACACTCGACCGGCCCGTCACCTTCAAGACCGCACGGGGAGTGACGGTCTGGAACGGCTACGACAAGCTGTCCCGCCAGACCGAACAGCGGGTCGGGTCGGCGACCGGTGACGTGCTCACCGCCGCGACGTACGACACCGTGATCGGCGGTCTGGGTCTGCCGGCGACGGAGACGCGGTACACCGACGGCCTGCCGTACACCCTGGCGGTGACCGGCTACACGCCTGACTACCAGCCGACGGGCAAGAAGCTGACGCTCCCGGCGTCGATCGCCTCGGCGTACGGGCTTCAGGAGAACTACTCCTACGCCTACGAGTACAGCAAGGGCGGCCTGCTGAAGTCCGCCTCCCTGCCCGCCGCCGGCACCCTGAGCGGTGAGAAGATCGTCACCCGGTACAACGAGGACGGTCTGCCGATCTCGACGTCCGGTCTCGACTGGTACACGGCGGAGACGAACTACAGCGTCTACGGCGAGGTCCTGCGCGCGGTCACCGGCGAGCACCC
>NZ_JBIDCF010000006.1:165298-525043 GCF_043204435.1 Streptomyces sp. NPDC047886 | reverse complement strand
TTGAGGCGTCAGACACCTCGATCAACAGCCCGGGGGCTTCGCTCGTTGCGCTTCACGGACCGTCACCCGATCGGTGGCCACATCGAAGAAGCTCAGTGCTTGAGCGTGTCCTTGGCTTTCTGCCCTGCCTGCTTGGCGTCGCCCTTGACCTGCTCAGCCCGCCCCTTGATTTCCAGGCTCTCGTTTCCGACAGCCCTGCCGGTGACCTCCTTGGCCTTTCCCTTGGTCGTCTTTCCGACATTCTTGGCCTTCTTGCCGGCACCCATATGACACCTCCTGATCGGTCGACCGCACGGCGACAGTGTCCGCCATTCACGCGGGACCGCTCATATATTCTGCTTCCCCTCTCCGGGGGAAATACTCCGAAATATCGGCTCCGGAGACATCGCGCCGCCCGGTATCCCCGCGGCGGGGTCACGGAGGCGGCAGGAGCGTGCCGAGCGGGCCCAGATCGAGGTTGAGGTCCTCCAGCGTGAGGCCGTAGTGGTCGCACAGCTCGATCATCCGGTCATGGAGGATCATCAACGTGAGACCCAGCCTCTCCTCCTGCTCCTCGGTGAGGTCGCCCTGGTCCACCCGGTGCAGGGCCTGGCGTTCCATCAACTGCCGGAGCAGCTCGACGATGGTCAGGACGAGGGTGACCAGATCCCGCTCCACCGTCTCGGGATCGCTGTGGAGGCGCCGTGCGGCGCCCCGCTCGCGGCCTGCGAGGGGCGACAGCTCCTCGGGGCGCGCCGGCAGCAGGGCGAAGGCGCGTCGGGCGGCCTCGGCCACCTCGCGGCGGCGGTCGACGTCCGTACCGGCGCCGCCGGGCCCGGGAGGGTCGGGCCGATGCCCGTCGCCGGACCTGGGGGCGCCGGGCCTGGGGCTGTCGGGCCCCGGGGGGTCGGGCCCGGAGGTGTCGGGCCCGTCAGGCGGGCGGGTCACCGCGGTCTCCCTCCCGTTCGCCGGTCGCCCCCGGGATCACCGGGGTGAGCACCCATTGATCGTCCTGGGCGGCGACGATGACGGCACGCAGGGAGATCCTCACCAGGTCGATGTCCGCGATCGACAGAACGAGATCACCGGTCAGCACGACACCCCCGCTCAGCAGCCGGTCCAGGAGGTCGATCAGGGCCACCTGCCGTCCGGCGAGCGGGCTCTCCTCGCGTGCCGTCACGGCTGCCGCACCCCTTCCGGCACCTGGGGTCCGGCGAGTGCCGCGAACGAGTAGGGCGCCCACGGCCCGGTGATCTCCACCCGCACTCCCGGCAGGTCCTCCGCCGCGCGCAGCACCCGCTGCTGGAACTCGCCGGAGCTGCGGCCGGGCACCAGGTAGGAGTCGTTGGCGACGTTCTCCCCGGCGCCCACGGCCAGCTGCCCCTGCTGCGGCCGGTGCCGCGCGTGCTCCAGGGCGAGCTCACCGGCCTCCGCCTCGATCCGGCGTACGGCCTCGGCGGCGGCCGACCAGGCCGCGCCGCGTGCCCGGTGCTGCTGGCGACGGCGGCGCAGATAGGCCCGGCCGGGATCGGACTCGTCCGCCGGACCGTCGCGCGGCGATTCGGCGCGGGTACCGGTCCCGGTGCTGGTCCCGGTGCTGCTTCCGGCGGAGCCGTCGGCTACCTCGGCGTAGACCTTCACCCCCCACTCCACGGTGTCGGCGAGCCGGTCCAGCATCCTCGCGAAGGCCGCCTCCCCGATGCGCAGCGTGTCCCTGACGCGGTCGTCGTCCAGATAGACGGTCGCCAGCCGTAGCGGGAGAACCGTGGCGTGCGGCGTGAGGGACTCGACGACCGTGTGGTGGGCGCGGGCCACGGCCTCCAGCCAGTCCAGGTCCTCCAGGCGCACCTTCAGGGCCGCTTCGGAGAAGTCGGCCTCCGGTACGGAGCTGACCACCGCGGCCACCTCACCGGCGTGTACCAGCCTCACGGGCCCGCCGGCGGCCCCGCCGACCCCGCTGAGGCCCTGGAGGGTGCCGCGCTCCAGGGCGGCGGTCGGGCGCACCACGGCGTACGCGTAGCTCAGCTGTCCGTCCATGACGTCAACTCCGCCGCTCCTCGTCCTCGGCCGGTGCGACTGAGCAGCCCTTCCGGGAGGTTCCACGATGAGCGACCCCGCACGGGCGACCACCGGCACGTCCGGGTCGCACCGATCCGTGGGCGGCGTGTCGACGCGGCATCAGTGACCCCATGCCGTCTGGCCGACTTCGCGAACCGCACGCGAAACCACGGCCGTGGGGAGTGGGGACCCCATGGCATCGCCCATCGGCCGACGACCTCCCGGCCACGCCCGCGCCTGCCGCCGGGACCGCGAACGGGCGCCGGCACCCCCGGCCCCTCCCCGGTGACCTTCGAGCAACCGCACCACCCGCTCGACGGCGACGAGTTCGCCCCCTTATCCGACGGCACCGAGGACCGACCCGACACACGCCCCCTTCGGCGACAAGGCGGCACACGTCGCTCGCGCCGAGGCCACCGCCACGACGAGGGTGGGGGCCGGGCTCCTGACCGCCGCCGACGGACGGCGAGCGGTGGAGACGGCCTGGACCGCCACGTACGTGCCCTGACCTCGTGGACCACGACGCGGCCCGGGTGGTGGCGGCCACCGCTCCCGATGTCGCAGAGTGCTAGAAATGGCACGTGATCAGACATCCCGGTCGATTCTTGGTCTCGTTGTTCCGTCAGGACCGCGACCCCGGGGCCGCACCGCGATCCCCGGGAAGGAGTTCGCGCTCACCGCTGGTGCTGCGCAGCGTGGCCGGTCAGGTGTTCGTCCTCCAGCTGGTGGTGGTCGTCGTCCTGGTGGGTGTCGCCGTGCTGGCGCTGGTCTCGCAGGCCAGGAACCAGAGCACGCAGGAGGCCCGCCAGCGGTCCCTGGCCGTGGCCGAGACGTTCGTCAACTCCTCGCCGGCAGTGCGGGAGGCCCTGAAGGGCGACGACCCGACCGCGGTGCTGCAGCCGCGCGCCGAAGCGACCCGGAAGCTGTCGGGTGTCGACTACGTCGTCGTGTTCACCCCGGCCGGGATCCGGCTCACCCATCCGGATCCGGACCTGATCGGGAAGCATGTCTTCGGCACGTACGAGGAGGGGCTGGCCGGCGAGTCCCACACGTCGACGTTCGAGGGAAGCCTCGGCCCCGCCGTGGACTCGACGGTCCCCGTCATCGACACCGACGGCAGGGTCGTCGGGCTGGTGTCCGTCGGGATCACGGTCGAGAACGTCAACGAGGCGATGGAACGCCGGCTGCCCCTGCTGCTCGGCGCCGCCGCCGTGGTGATCGTGTTCGCGGCGGGCGGGTCGGCGCTGGTCAGCCGCCGCCTGCGGCGACAGACCCATGGCCTCGGCCCGGCCGAGATGACCCGGATGTACGAGCACCACGACGCCGTCCTGCACTGCGTCCGCGAGGGCGTGCTCATCGTCGGGGGCGACGGCCGGCTGCTGCTGGCCAACGACGAGGCACGGCGGCTGCTGGACCTTCCCCCGGACGCCGAGGGCCGCCACGTCGGCGAACTCGGTCTCGAACCGCGCACCGCGGAGCTGCTGGCCTCGGGCCGGGTCGCCACCGACGAGGTGCATCCGGCCGGGGACCGGCTGCTGGCGGTCAGCCACCGGCCCACGGACCAGGACGGCGGGCCGCCGGGGAGCGTGGCGACCCTGCGGGACACCACCGAGCTGCGGGAGCTCTCCGGTCGGGTGGCGGTGGCGCGGGAGCGGCTGCGGCTGCTGTACGACGCGGGCATGGGCATCGGTACGACGCTGGACGTGCGGCGGACCGCGCAGGAGCTGGCGGAGGTCGCGGTCCCGCGGTTCGCGGACTTCGTGACGGTCGACCTGGCCGACCAGGTGCTGCGGGGCGAGGAGCCGCCGGCGGGCGCGGAGGTGCGCCGTACGGCCATCGGCGGCATCCGTACGGATCATCCGCTCTATCCGGAGGGCGAGCTGATCCGGTACCGCGCGGCGACGCCGCAGGCCCGGTGCCTGGCGGGCGGCCGGGCGGTGCTCGACGCGGACCTGAACGCGTCCTCGGGGTGGCGGGAGCAGGACCCCGCCCGTGGGGAGCGGCTTCTCGACTACGGGATCCACTCGCTCGTCACGGTGCCGCTGCGGGCGCGGGGCGTCGTGCTGGGGCTGGTCGGGTTCTGGCGGTCGGAGCGGCCCGAACCGTTCGAGGAGGACGATCTGGCGCTCGCCGAGGAGATCGTCACGCGGGCCGCCGTCTGCGTCGACAACGCCCGCCGCTACACCCGCGAGCACGCCATGGCGGTGACGCTGCAGCGCAGCCTGCTGCCGAGCCGTCTGGCGGAGCAGGACGCGCTCGACGTCGCGTACCGCTATCTGCCGGCGCCGGGCGCGGGCGGCGACTGGTTCGACGTGATCGCCCTGCCGGGCGCCCGCGTGGCGCTGGTGGTGGGCGATGTCGTCGGCCACGGGGTGCACGCCGCCGCCACCATGGGCCGGCTGCGGACCGCGGTCCACAACTTCTCCACCCTCGACCTGCCGCCCGACGAACTCCTGGCGCACCTGGACCACCTGGTCGAGGGGATCGACCAGAGCCGGGGCGTCGACGGCGAGATGGGGATCACGGGTGCCACCTGCCTGTACGCCATCTACGACCCGGCATCGGGAACGTGCAGCATGGCGCGGGCCGGGCACCCCCTCCCGGCGCTCGTCCACCCCGACGGGCGGGTGGAGTTCCCCGACGTGCCCGCCGGTCCACCGCTCGGCCTGGGCGGTCTGCCGTTCGAGACGGCCGAGTTCCGGCTGCCCGAGGGCAGTGAACTGGTGCTCTACACCAACGGGCTCGTCCAGGACCGCGACCGCGGCATCGACGTGGGCCTCGACCTCCTGAGCCGCGCCCTCGCCCATCCCGGGCGCACTCCGGACGAGACCTGCGAGGCCGTCCTCGCGGCGCTGCGGCCCGCCCGCGCCGGCGACGACGTGGTCCTCCTCGTCGCCCGTACGCGGATGCTCGACCCCGGGCAGGTCGCCGTGTGGGACGTACCGCGCGACGCCTCGGCGGTCTCCCGCGTCCGCGCGGACGTCACGCGGCAACTGGCGCGGTGGGAGCTGGACGACGTCGCGTTCACCACCGAGCTGATCCTCAGCGAGCTGGTCACCAATGCCATCCGCTACGCCAGGGAACCCATCCGGGTGCGGCTGCTGCGCGACCAGAGCCTGATCTGCGAGGTCTCCGACGCCAGCAGTACCGCACCGCACCTGAGGTACGCCGCCACGACGGACGAGGGCGGCCGGGGCCTGTTCCTCGTCGCCCAGGTCGCCGAACGCTGGGGCACCCGGTACACGGCCGAGGGGAAGGTCATCTGGAGCGAGCAGCGGCTGCGCGACGGAGCGGCGTCGGCGTCCGCCACGGCTCTGGGCGACGCGCTGATGGACCAGCTCGCCGGAGGCGACGACTCGGAATGGTGACCTCGGCCGACCGTTCCGGGGTGCGGGGTCAGGAGGCCGCGGGGGGTCGTGGCGCGTGTCCCAGGGCGCTGAAGTCGGTGACCGGGCGCTCCAGCCGGGCGCCGTCGACGGTCAGGTCGACGAACTCGTTGAAGAACGCCACCCGGCCCGTGATGTCGCGCACCGCGGGGAGGGGGTCGGGGTAGCTCCAGGCCACGTTCGGCGGGACCTGCCCGGTCCCCGTCCACGACCAGTACTCCGACGCCACGCCCTTGTACGGGCAGCGCGTGCTCTGCGCGGTCGGGGTGAGCAGGGCGAACCGGACGTCCTCGCGGGGGATGTAGTAGCGCACCGGCAGGCCGGTCTCGAACAGGAGCACGGGCGCGCGGGTGTCGGCGACGGTCGTGCCCTCGATCTCGACCCGGACGTGCCGGCTGCTGGGCAGGGCGTCGACGCGTTTGTGCGGGTCGCGCGGGTGGACGAAGACCTCGGTCTCCTCCTCGTACCAGTGGTCGAGGACGTCGCGCCCGAACCAGGCGAAGACGAGGTACCCGGCGAGGTCGGCGCCGGGGAGGGACCACGCCGCGTCCGGGATGACCTCGCCGCCCACCACGAGGTCGTAGGAGGCCGTGGCGCCCGGGTGGCGCCCGGCGGCCGGGGGGCGCGCCGCCGGGCGGAGCAGATCGGTGCGGACGTCGTCCTCGGGGAAGGCGTACAGGGGCACCGGTCGGCCGGGTTCCCAGACGAGGCGGGCGCGTCGGCTGTCCACGACGGTGGTGCCCGCCTTGGTCGCGCGCACCCATCGTTCGCCGGGCTCCCACAGGACGGCGTCGGCTGGCGGGGCCGGGCGGCGGGCGACCCGTACCGGCTCGCTGTTCCGGTGCTCGGATGACGTACCCACTGTCCGGCCTCCGTGGCTGGTCTCACCGGGCGCGGAGCTCTTCCGCCCCTCACGTCGATCCTGCGCGCCCGCCGCGCGCGGCGCACGTCAGATGCCGCAGCTTGACGCGGACCAGAAGCGGCTCGCTCGGTGATCGAGGTGGGTGTGGTCGCCGTGGCCGGGGTAGCCGGGGCCGAGGATCCCGTTGAAGCCGTGGTTGCGGGCCTGCTGGGCGAGTCGGCACAGGGAGTGGGGTCCGGCGCCGAGGTCGGCCGCGTCGCCGTAGAGGTGGCGGCTGCTGGAGGAGCCGCCGACCGCGCTGTTGCAGGCGTAGGAGCGGAAGCCGCTGGTGACCGTGATGGGCTGGTCGCCGAGCGCGTGCCGCATGGCCTCCAGCTTCCACATCGTGCGCAGGGCGTTCGCCTTGGCGGTGGACGCGCTGACGGCGCCGCCGGACCAGTCGGAGTTGCAGCGGTTGAGTTCGGCGTAGCTGAAGTGGACGGGCGTGCAGTCGTCGTCCTGGAGGGCGTACAGCTTGCTGTACGTGGCGGAGCCGGCGACGCCGTCGGCGGCGAGTCCGTAGGCGGACTGGAAGCGTTTGAGCGCCGCGGTGGTCGCGGGCCCGAACTGGCCGTCGATGTCGAGCACCGCGCCGTAGCCGGGGTAGCCGGCGATCCGGATCTGCAGCTGGGTGACGTCGGAGCCCGAGCTGCCCTGGGAGAGGGTGCGGCTCCAGGTGTAGCAGCCGTCGGCCTGGGCGGAGCCGGCGGTGGCCACGACCCCACCCACCGAGGCAGTCATGATCATGACAATAGTGAGCAGGAGTCTCGCGGCACGTCTCATCAGGGGACCTCCCGGGGTCGGTGGCGTACGCCCCGAGCCTGGCGGTACACCGTGATCGCGTCAACAGGGCCTGCGGCGAATACCGTTGACGTCGGGGACGCCACCGACGCCGCACCGGCGGACGACAGAGGGGGAACGGGCGTGCGGGATGACCCGCATGGGCGACATGCTGAAACGATCATTCGCCCATCGGCGTCGCGACGGCCCGGGACGCTCGCTACGGTGGGGGAACGAGACGGTTACCCGGGGGTGGCGAAGTGGGCGTGCGCGTCAGTGAGGAGCACCATCCCGGCACGCTGCCCGTGCAGCACATGGGCTCCGGGCACCACGCCTTCCTGTGCTACGACGGCGACACCCCCGGCTGGGACGTGCTGGCCGCCTTCGTCTGGGCCGGTCTGGCGCGTGGCGAGAAGGTCATCGTCTTCGGGCCGCCGCGACTCACCGAGGCACAGGTCAGAGCACGGCTGCAGCAGGCGCCCGGCCCGCTGGTCGCGTCCGGGTACGAGAGTGCGCAACTGGAGCTGAGCAGCATGCGGGAACTGATCCTGCCGGCGCGGCAGTTCACCGCCGACCGGCAGTGGCGGCGCATCGCCGAGGAGACCGAGGACGCCCGCGCCGAGGGCTACACCGGACTGCGCACGTACATCGACATGGGCTGGGTCGCCGACATCGGCGCCGACTTCGACACGATGATGGACCGGGAGCGCCGGGCCGGTCATCTGTTCGACGACGGCTTCTACAGCGAGATCTGCGCGTACGACCGGCGGCGGTTCCCCGAACCGGTCCTCGACGCGATGTGCCGCGCCCACCCCCAGAACCTGCTGCCGGCGCTCGGCGAACTGCGGTGCCGGCGCGACGGAGGCACGCTGGCCGTCATCGGCGAGGCCGACCTCGCGACGTTCGAGCACTTCGCGGCGGCCCTCGCGGACCTGTGCTGCCCGCCGGGCCCGGACGGGCCCGTGACCGTCGATCTGCTGCGCGTGGGGTTCCTGGGCGCCGAGTGCGCCGCGGAGCTCGTCCGCGTGCTCGGCCGGGCGCCCGCTCGCCGACCCGTACGGGTCCACTGCTCCGCGGGGCACGCACTGCTGCTGCGGCGCCTCGGCGCGGACCCGGCCGCCCTCGACGTGACGAGGTAGACCGATGACCCTGGACTCGGCCGGGGAGGCGCCCGGCATCGGTGAGACCGTGCTTCTGCGCCGCGGCTTCGGCGGCGCGGACATCCCCGAACTGCGTGTCCTGGTGGACAGCTGCGCGGCGCTGGCGGGGCTGGCGGAACCGCGGCGCGGGGAGTTCGTCGTGGCCGTGGACGCCGTGGCGGGCAACGCCGTCCGGCACGCGGGCGGACGGGGCCTGCTGGTCCTGGCCAGGACACCGAAGGAGCTGGAGTGCCGGGTCAGCGACCGGGGCCCGGGCTTCACGGAGGATGTCATCCCCCCGCTGGCTCCCGGCATCGACGGTGCCTGCCCCGGTCGTGGCCTGTGGCTGACCCGGCTGGTCACCGACCGGCTCTCGGTCGCGCCGGGCGCGGTCGGCGCGACCGTGACGTTCGCGATGCGGCTGGAGTGACGCACGGGGCCCGGCCCGCCCCCTGAACAGGTGGGAGCCGCCCCTCGTAGGAGAGGAGGCACCGGCTTCACCGTACGGAAAGGGGGCCATCATCCGTGATGCGCCACATCGATTACCCGCGGCGCGGTCGCCGGGGGCCTCTCCGGTTCCTGCCGTCATGGCGCCAGGCACTGGGCGCCGTCCTGCTCTGCTGTGCCGGGTTCGGGGGGTTCGTCGGCTACGTCTACTCGACGGTGCGCATCGCGGACGCGAACGCCACCGCACGGGCCGAGGCCACCGTCTACTACTGGGCCGACGGCACGCAGATGGTCAGTGTCGGGGCGGTCAACCGGCAGAACGTCCCGCTGTCCGACATCCCGCTCTCGCTCCAGAACGCGGTGATCGCCACCGAGAACGCCACGTTCTACACCGACCCCGGCTTCTCCGTGCGCGGGCTCGCGCGGGCGGTGGTGAACATGGCGCGGGGCGGCGAGGTCCAGGGCGGCTCCACCATCACCCAGCAGTACGTGAAGAACACGTATCTGACGCAGGAGCAGACCCTGAGCCGCAAACTCGACGAGCTCTGCCTCGCGGTCAAGCTGTCCAGGAACCTGTCCAAGCAGGAGATCCTCCAGGGCTACCTCAACACCAGCTGGTTCGGCCGCGACGCCTACGGGGTGCAGGCCGCCGCCGTGGCCTACTACGGCATGGACGCCAAGGAACTCGATCCGGCGCGCGGTGCCCTGCTCGCGGCGCTGCTGAAGGGCGGGGAGCTGTACGACCCCTCGCTCAGCGAGGCGCATCACCGCCGCGCGGAGGCGCGGTGGCGGTACGTCCTGGACCGGCAGGTGGAGCTCGGCTACATGACACGGGAGGAGCGGGCGCGGTACACCGTGTTCCCCGAGCCGCGCCCCCGTTCGGTGTCCACCAGCATGGCCGGGCAGACGGGTTACCTGGTGGACGCGGCGAACAAGTACATCCGGCAGAGGACGGGCCTCACCACCGAGGACCTGGGCCGCGGCGGCTACCGGATCCGCACCACCTTCGACCGGGGCGAGGTGGAGCGGCTGCGTGAGGCGGTGGAGCGGGTCACGGCCGGTTCCCTCGATCCCGCGCGGCGGATCGACGACCGGGACGTGCAGGTCGGGGCCGCGTCGGTGCGGCCCGGTGACGGGGCGGTCGTCGCGCTCTACGGCGGCGCCGACGCGACCCGGCACTTCACCAGCAACGCCGACACTGCCGGGGTGCCGGTGGGCTCGGCCTTCAAGCCGTTCGTCCTGGCGGCCGCCCTCCAGTACGGTGTCCGCCCGGACGGCGCCCCCTCCCCCGGTCGGTTCGCCCTGCGCAGGGCCCTGGTCCGGGACGGCGACGGCGTCTACAGCCGGCTCGGCGAGAACGTCGGCCTGGACAAGGTGCGCGATCTCGCCGTGAGCGCCGGGCTGCTACCGCTGAGCATGGCGCCGCTGGAGCCGTCGTTCCCGGTCGGCACGTCCACGCCGAGCGCCATACGGATGGCCGCCGCGTACGCCACCTTCGCCGACGACGGCCGGCGGACCGACCCGTACTCGGTCACCGCGGTCACCCACCTCGGCACCCCGGTGCGGGGCCTGGAACGGCCGCGCGGACGCCAGGTCATGGACCGGGACGTGGCCCGTGAGATGTCCCGGGTGCTGCGGGACGTCGCCGTGGACGCGGTGGACCCGGACACCCTCGGCGCTCTGGGCCTGATCGCCGCGGGCCGCACCGGTGACGACGAGCGGGTGCCGGCGGCCTGGTTCGTCGGCTACACCGAGGAACTGTCCACGGCCGTGACGCTGTTCCGCAGCGAACCCGGCGAGGACGGGCTGCTGCCCATCACGGGAGTGGGCGGATCGGGGCCGGAGCGGGCCGGCTCCCTGCCCGTACGGGTGTGGTCGGCGTATATGACGGCGAACCGGACCGGGACGGGGGCCGGGACCGGGACGGGGGCCGGAGCGCTGGCGGGCGCCGGGGCCCGCGGCGACATCGCGTAGGCGGCACGCCCGCGCACGAGAGGCCGGCGCCCATATCGGGGCGCCGGCCTCTCACCGTGTCGCGGACTACCGGGTGCCGGTGAGGCTCGCGAACACCACCACGTTGTCCGAGTAGTACCGCTCCGCCTCGTCGTACCGACCGCCGCAGGTGATCAGACGCAGACCGGCGTGGTCGATGTTCTTGTAGACCTCGACGGTGGGAAAGCGGTTCTTGGCGTACTGGGCGACACGGTCGACGGTGAACTCGGCGGTCCTGCCGTCCTCGCGGGCGACCTCGATCTTCGCGCCGGGCTTCAGCGAGGAGAGCCGGTGGAACACCGAGGGCCTGCCGTTCCAGGTGACGTGACCGGCGATGACGGCCGGCCCCTTGGCCCCGGGCGTCGGGCCGGGGACGTACCAGCCGGCCTTGGCGGGGTCACGGGGCGTCTCCATGGTGCCGTCCTTCTGCTGCCCCAGCTCCTCCAGACCGGAGGAGACGTCTATGGACGGGATCGACACCCGCAGCGGGGCGGCCTTGGCCGGCTGCTCCGCCGCTTCGCCGGGGGCCGTCGATGCGGTGGCGTCCCCGGCCTGTCCCCCTGGCTGGTCGCCGCCGCTCTGGGCGGGCTGCCGTACGGCGGGCGCCGACCCGGGCGCCGCCCCGGGTGCCGGTTCCGCTCCCGCGCACCCGGTGAGCAGCAGCAGCGCCGCCGTCGCGCAGGCGGCGGACAGCTTGCCGTACCGGTGGCCGCCCGTCACGCGGCGCTCCGGTCGGTCGGCCCGCCGACGCCGTCCGGCAGCGGCCCGGCCGTGGCGGCGGCCGTGCGCCGGCGCCCGAGGGCGAGCGCGCCCGCCACCGCGGCGACGGCGAACCCGCCCGTGCCGATGAGCAGGCCCCGCGTGTGATCGGTCCCGGCGGATCCGCCGCCGGTCTCCACGCCGCCGACGGGGAGGGAGCCGACCGCCGCGCCCTCCACCAGGCCGCAGACGGCCGGGGCGGTGGCCTCCTGCGGCAGCTTCGGGTCGAGGTCGCTCTTGCCGGCGCCGAAGTCGTACGTGCCGTCGCCGTTCCGGTCGATGCCGTGCTGCACGACGTGCAGGTCCTTGATGTGGTCCGCGACGTCCTGGGAGACGGTGATCGTACGCTCGTAGGAGACCCTGCCCTCCGCGTCCGCGACCGGCATCCGGTCGACGGCGAGTCCGCTGTCGGGGGACGTGTCGCCCTCGGTGGTGAGCGAGATGTTGATCTCGCCGTAGACGGGCAGTCCTTCGCTGGTGGTGACGATCCCGTCGCCGTCCTTGTCGGAGCTCGCGTCCGGGCAGCGGAAGTCGTGGCCGTCGGTGGAGCCGTGGATGTGCTGCGCGTGCGGCTGTCCCGGGACGAGCCCCTCGGACTCGATCTTCACGGTCAGCCGTGTGCCGTCGAGGCTGAGCATCACCGTGCCGTTGCCGCCGGAGTCGTTCAGCGGATCGAGATCGATCTGGTAGGCGGTGGCCGTCCCCTCGGCGGCGGCGGGGGAAGCGGCCGCCGCCGCGAGGGTGAGCGCGGCGGGCAGGGCGACGAGTGCGACGAGGCGCGTGGTGCGCTGGGCTATCACGATCGTTTGTTCCCTTCCGGCGGCCTCCCGAGGAGGGCCGCCGCGGTACGTGCGGACCGGTGCACCGCCGTACGGACCGGTGCACCGCTGTGCCGCCGTCGGCGCGGCCTCAGGCGTGCCGTGCCGACGGCGCGGGGGTGTGGGTCGTGCCGCGCCGCGGGTCAGGCGGAGCCGTTGCCGGCCATGGGCGCCTGGGCGTGCGGGTGGACCTGGGCCTGCGCGGCCTGGGCGCGTTGCGCGGGGTGCGGCGAGATGGAGGCGACGGCGGCCGTCTCGCCGATGTGCCCCGCGTGCGAGCGGGCCCGATCCGGGGCGGGCGTGCCGATGGCGGCCGCCGCCGGGCCGGAGCCACCGGCCGGCTTGCCGCGCGCGTCGGGCCCGTTCGCCACGGACGACCAGGTCCGGAGCCGGTGGCTGGCCGCCTCGTCGAGGGTCACGGGCGCGCCGCGCTGCTCGGCGAGCCGGCCGGCCTCCCGGCCGAGGGCGGCCACGTCGTCCCAGCGCAGGGTCAGGACGACGGCGAGTTCCGCACCGCCGTCCGGGAGTCCGCGCATCCTGGGTTCTTCGCGATCGGTCATGTCCGCTCCTGTCATGGACGCAGAGGGTGTCGCCGCACCTGGCCGGGCGCAGGTAGCCGCTAGTACGCATCTCGCGGGCGTCGTGTTCAGGACAGGCCCCGCGGAGCGTCGCGGCGTCACACCCGGCCGTGGGCCTTCTGGGCGCGCCGTGACAGCGAGTCGATGACCACGGCGACGAGGAGCACACCGCCCGTGATCATGAACTGGACGGCTCCCCGGATGCCGAGGAGGGCGACGCCGGAGGCGATCGACTGGATGACGAGGACGCCGAGCAGCGCGGACCAGACCCTGCCGCGTCCGCCGAACAGGCTGGTGCCGCCGATGACCGCCGCGGCGATGGCGTTCATCAGGAGGTTTCCGCCTCCCGACGACTGGCTGGCCGAGGTGACACGGGAGGCCAGGAAGAGGCCGCCCAGGGCGGCCATCGTGCCCGACATCATGAACACCGAGATACGGACCCGGTCGACGGCGAGGCCGGCGCGGCGGGCGGCCTCCACCCGGCCGCCCAGGGCGAAGACCATCCTGCCGTAGGCGGTGCGCCGCAGGACGTAGTCGAGGGCGACGAGCACGGCGATGAAGATCAGCAGCGCGAGCGGCAGCCCCTGGAAGCGGTTGAGCACATACGCGGCGGCGAAGACCACGACGGCCAGGGCGACCGTACGGACGGCGATCTCGCGTGGCGTGCGGAAGGGTACTCCCGCCGCCGCGCGGCGCCTCGCGTCCCGGAAGGACACCGTGAAGTAGCCGATGACGCCGAGCGCCGCCACCCCGTAGGCGACGGCGACGTAGTGGAAGTAGTAGCCGGTCAGCATGGCCACCAGGCCCTGGTCATCCAGGTTGACGGTGCCGGTCGATCCGAGGATGTACAGCATCAGGCCGTTCCAGCCCAGCAGCCCGGCGAGGGTGACCACGAACGCGGGCACGCCCACCTTCGCGAAGACGACGCCGTGGAAGAACCCGATCGCCGTTCCCATGGCCAGCGCCAGCAGGAGGGCGGGGGTCTCGGCCATGCCGTGCTGGACGTTCAGCACGGCGAACGCGGCCGCGGCCAGTCCGCTGACCGAGCCGACCGAGAGGTCGATCTCTCCCAGGAGGAGGACGAAGACGACTCCGACGGCGATCAGCCCCGTGCCCACGATGTCGACGCTCAGATTGGACAGGTTGCGGGGCGAGAGGAACTTCTCGTCCAGGGCGGCGAAGATCAGCCAGATCGACGCCAGGCTGATCAGGACGGGGAGCGAGCCGAGTTCACCCCCGCGCAGCCGGTCCCCGAGCGCCCGCGTCCAGCGCCCGCCCCGGCGCGGCCGGGCGGGCGGGGGCCGCTGTGCGGACCCGGACTGCCGCGCGGACCCGGACTGCCGCGCGGGACGGGGCTGCGGCGCGGGCGGGCGGGTGCCGGGCCTGGGTGCGTCGTTCACAGGTCGTCCTCCCACTCGCGGGTGGAGCGACGTGTCACCGCGTTGTCCGTGGCTCCGGTGATGGAGGAGATGATCTGTTCATGGGACGTGGTGGTCACGTCGAAGAAGCCGTTGTTCCGGCCGAGGCGCAGTACGGCGACCGAGTCGGCGACAGCCTTGACGTCCCCCATGTTGTGGCTGACGAGCAGGACTCCGAGCCCCTGCTCGCGCAGCCGGTCCACCAGGTTGAGTACCTGCGCCGACTGTTCGATGCCGAGCGCGGCGGTGGGCTCGTCCAGCAGCACGAGCCTCGGCTCGCCGATGAGCGAGCGGGAGACGGCGACCGTCTGCCGCTGGCCGCCGGACAGCGAGGCGACGGGCAGGCGCACGCTCGGCATGCGGATGGAGAACGTGTCCAGCAGTCCGAGGGTCCGCCGCTCCATCTCCACCTCGTCCAGGACGCCGAACCGGTGGATCTCCCGGCCGAGGAAGACGTTGCCGACGACATCGAGGTTGTCGCACAGCGCCAGGTCCTGGTAGACGGTCGCGATGCCCAGGTCCTGGGCGTCGTGCGGGCGCGTGATGTGGACCGGCCGGCCGTCCCACTCGACGGTGCCGTGATCGGCGGGGTCCACTCCGGCGATCACCTTCACCAGGGTGGACTTGCCCGCGCCGTTGTCGCCGACCAGGGCGACGACCTCGCCCGCGTGGATCTCCAGCTCGATGTCCGCGAGCGCCTGCACCGCGCCGAAGCGTTTGCGGATCCCGCGCAGCGCGAGCAGGGGTGGTGCTGACAGGTGGACCATCTGCTCCTCCTTCGCCTCGGGATCGACGCCGGGGGCGGCTCCCGCCTATCGGTGTGTCTGTGCGTCGGACGGTTCGGTGAGTCCCTCCTTCTCGCAGGCGGAGGCGAACTTCGGCGTACAGATCTGGTCGACGGTGTACAGGCCGTCCTTGACGACGGTGTCCCTGATGTTGTCGACGGTGACGGATACGGGGGTGAGCAGTACGGCCCGGACGCCGTCGGTCCCGGCGCCGGTCACCTCGCTCGTCGCGAGGGAGTCCGCCGTCTCTCCCCTGGCCAGGGCGACCGCCATCTCCGCCGTGGCGTCCGCCTCCAGCGCGAACGGCTTGTAGACGGTCATGTACTGCTCGCCCGCCACGATCCGCTGGATGGCGGCGAGTTCGGCGTCCTGCCCGGTGACCGGCGGCAGCGGCCTGATCTTGGCGGACTTGAGGGCGGAGATGATGCCCGAGGCGAGGCCGTCGTTGGCGGAGTAGACGCCGTCGATACGGTCGGCGCCCAGGGAGGCGATGGCTCCGGACATGTTGATGTGGGCGTTGAGCGGCCTCCACTCGGCCGTGTCGTACGCCTTCTCGATCCTCACCTTGCCCTGGAGGACCGACAGGGCGCCCTTCTTGAACCAGGCCGAGTTGGAGTCGGTCGGTGCGCCGTTCATCATGACGATCCGGCCGCCGTCCGCCTTGTCGCCGAGGGCCCGGAGCAGCGCCTCGCCCTGGAGCCTGCCGACCCGTTCGCCGTCGAACGAGACGTACCCGGCGATCGGTCCCTCCACGAGCCGGTCGTAGGCGATGACGTCGATGCCGGCGTCCCGTGCCTTCTCGACCGACGAGCGCAGGGACGTGGAGTCGACGGCGCCGAGGATCATCACTCCGACGCCCTGCACGATCATCGCGTCGATCTGCCGCTGCTGGACGGCCACATCGTGCTGCGCGCTCGCCGACTCCACGACGCACTCGGGACAGAGTTCACCGATCCGCTGTTCGAGGAGGGGCCGGTCGTACTTCTCCCAGCGGTCGGTGGCGCCGGGGAGCAGCACACCGATCCGCGTGCTGTCGCGCGGTACGTTCCGGCCCGCGTCCGCCACCTGGCTCGCCTTCCCGCAGGCGGCGAGGCCGGAGGCCAGGAGGAGCCCGGCCATCAGGGCGGCGGTCCTGCGCGGTCGCGTACGCACCTCGTTCACCTCCCGTCCCGTGTCGCGGCGGCCTCGGGCGCCGTCCGCCGTACCGTGATCTCGGACCACACCTGTTTGCCGCCGCTGAGCGGCACCGAGCCCCAGGACGACGACATCGCCTCGACCAGCAGGAGGCCGCGTCCGCCGGTGGCCTCCCAGTCCGTGGTCGTGGCCTTGACGGGGGTACGGGGCGAGGCGTCGTTCACGGCGATGCGCAGCCGGTCCCCGGCGAGCGTCAGATCGAGCCGCACCTCCCCCTGGGTGTGGGCGATGGCGTTGGTGACCAGCTCCGACACGACCAGCAGGGCGATGTCGACCTCGTCCCGCACTGTCCAGGAGCGCAGGGTCCGAGCGGTGAACCGGCGTGCGTGCAGGACGGCGTCGGGCAGCCGCCACACCGCCCACCGGGCGCGGATCGGGCGGACCCGCATGCCGTCGTAGCGCAGCAGGAGGACCGCCACGTCGTCGTCGCGGCGGCGCGTGGTCGCGACGAGCTCGTCGGCGACCTGCCCGGGATCGGCGGGGTCGGCGACGGCGAGGATCCGGCACACGGCACGCACCCCCTCCTCCAGGCGGAGGGACACCGATTCGACCAGCCCGTCCGTGAGCAGCAGCAGGAGCGTGCCGGGGGCGAGGCCGAGTTCGGTCATCGGGAACTCGGCCTCCGCGAGGACTCCCAGCGGCGGGCCGCCCTCGATCACCGTCTCCTCGGTGGTGCCGTCGGGCAGGCGCAGCAGCGGTGGCAGGTGGCCCGCCCGCACCACCCAGGCGATGCCCTCCTCCATGTCGAGGTCGACATAGCAGCAGGTGGCGAACAGGTCGGTCTCCATCCCGACGAGCAGCCGGTTGGCGTGGGCCACGACGACGTCCGGCGGGTGGCCCTCGACGGCGTACGCCCGGATGGCCGTACGCATCTGGCCCATGATCGTGGCGGCTCCGGCGCTGTGTCCCTGGACGTCGCCGATGACGAGTGCCACATGGCCGTCGGCGAGCGGGATGACGTCGTACCAGTCGCCGCCCACTTCGAGGCCGACCGTCGCGGGCAGGTAGCGGGCGACGGCGACCCCGCCCGGCAGTGCGGGCAGTTTGCGCGGCAGGAGGCTGCGCTGCAGCATCGTGGCGAGTTCGTGCCCGGCGTCGAGGGCGTGCGCGCGGGTCAGGGCCTGGCCCACCATGCCGGCGGTAGCGGTCAGCAGGGACCGTTCCTCGGCTCCGAACCGGTGTTCGCCGTCCCACCCCACCAGGCACACCCCGACCGTGCGGCCTTCGGCCGGCAGGGGAAGGACGGCGAGCCCTCCGGGGCCGATGCCGGCGAGGCCGGGTTCGAGGGCGGCACCCGGGGGCCAGAGGCTCACATGGCCCTCCCGTAGCGCGCCCTCAAGGGTCGGCAGGGTGTGGCACGAGGCGTCGGGCCACTCCGACCGCCACTCGGAGCGCCAGGACTCGGGCCAGGCGGCCGGCTCCGGCGGGTCGAGGAGGGTGACCACGAGACGGTCCCCCTCCAGCTCGGCGACCGCCACCCGGTCCGCGCCCAGCGGTGCCCGCAGGGAGTCGACGACCACTCTGCTCACATCGCGGATGGTCGTCGCGCCGGCCAGCGCGGCGGACAGCCGCTGCACCAGGGAGACGTCGTCCACGCTCGGGCGCAGATAGGAGGCGTCGCCGACGACGCCCAGCACCCGGGTCGGCCTGCCGTCGGCGTCGGCCTGGACGCGGCAGCGGAGCCCCAGCCAGCGCAGTTCGCCGCCCGGACGGCGCACCCGGAACGCCAGCTGCTGGTCGGCGGCCGCCTGCCCCGGCTCCACGACCGCCATCAGGGCGGGGATGTCGTCCGGCACGGCACGCTCCAGCAGGGTGGCCACGTTGCCGTCGAACTCCTCGGGGGGCACGCCGAGCAGGTCGAGTACCTGGGCGTCCACCTCCATACGTCCGGTCCTGAGCGTCAGGACGAGCGCGCCGCCGCGCAGCGGCAGCAGGGTCGGCCCCGCCCGTGGGCCCGTCTCGGTCCGTACGCTGACGCGGGCGGCGGCCGCTTCCAGTCCCGCGGCCGCCTGGTCGGCGTACAGCTCCAGCAGGGCGCGCTGGTCCTCGTCGAAGCCACCGCCCGTCCTGCGCACGACGAGGAGGCAGCCGAGCAGTCTGGCCTCGGCGCCCAGCGGGAGCGCCCCCACGGCGATCGCGGACGCCAGGGCGTCGCCGTCACCGTCCCCGGTCAGGCCGGGCACGTCGTTCGCGTCGGTCCCGCCCGTTCCGTCGCCGGGCGGCGCGCCCGCGCCCATGCCGTAGGGGGCGAGCTCGTCGGCGGTCAGCCACAGGGGCCGGCCGGCCCGGCAGGCGTCGGCGACGGGTGAGCGGCCGGTGAGCGGGTACGCGGGCGGCGGCTTGTACGGTCCGTCGGCGTTCTGGACCGTCTCGGCGAGCCGGAGCTCGCTGCCGTTCTCGGTCAGCACATAGACAGCGGCCATCCCGACCCCGCCGGAAGCAAAGATCTGCCCGGTCAAAGCCCGCACCGCCTCCGTACGCGGGAAGCCGCCAGCGTGTGCCGCTGTTCACCGTCCACTCCATGCTGCTACGTGTCGGGCGGTGCCAGCCAGTCAGGAGCCGCCCCCGCACCCGGCCGGGACGACCGGGCCCCGGCGCCGCTCACCGCACGGGACCGGCCGGTCACGCTCGGCGGCCGGGGGACGCGGGTGAGAGCACGTCGCGGCCGGCCGACCGGCCGGCCCGGGTTCCGGTGCCGCCGCCGGCCGGCGTGGCGGGGTCAGAAGGCGCCGTAGTCGACCTGCCAGGTGGGCAGGCCCATCCGGCGCCACACGGCGACGACGCGGTCGCGGTCGTCCAGGGAGACCCGTACCGCGAACCGGTGGCGTACGTGCCGGTCGAAGAGTTCGGCCTTCACCACGTCGTCGCGCCGGCCGTCGCCGGCGGCCCGCATCCACAGCTCGTCGTAGGGCACCTCGTGCCGTCGCAGCCACTCCTCGGTCTTCTCCCGGTGCTCCTCGCCCCGGCCGGAGAGCAGCACGACGACGTCGCCGTCCGCGCGGCGGAACGCGCGCAGGGCCTGCCGTACCGAGACGTTGACGAGGTCCTCGTCGCAGCGCCCGAAGTCGTACGGGCCCCGGGCGCCCCGGAGGGCGAGGGTGCCGTCGATGTCGCACATGACAGCCGACGGCAGCGCCGGGTCCGGGACGTAGGGCCGCACGGGCGGCCGGTCGTTCAGCCATGCGTCGGTGAGCCGCCAGCCGCCGCTGCGGGACCTCGCGTGCTTGTCGGCGAGCAGCCGGATGATCTCCTCGCCGACGGACCGCTCCCGCGCGCCGTCGCGCCGCACGCACTCCTCCACCGGTACGCCGGTGAAGTCGTGGACGACGAACGTGGCCTGCCCGGCCACGGCGGCCTTGAGCCGCTTGGGGATGTGGGGCGTCAGGTGCGTGTTGTCGACGACGACGTCGAAGCCGTCCCCGATGGCGGCGCGGACGGCCGCGTCCTGGATGGCCAGCACCGTCTGCTCGTGGGTGTACGACCGGCCGCGCTCGGGCGCCGGGACGTCCAGCATGGTGCGCAGGTCGTCCAGGTTGACCCGGCGCATCCGGCCGCCGGACTCCGCCTGGAGCCGACGCGCCTCCGTCGTCTTCCCCGAGGCGGGGAGTCCGGTCATGACATGGACTACGGGCACGGGTCAGTTCTCCTCATCGGTCGTGAACGGGTCGGACGCCTCCGGCCGCACGGAGCGGTAGGTGACGAGCTCGGTGGGACGTCCGTCCAGGCGCAGGAACACGGCGGCGCGGACAGTGGGGTCCGGCAGGGCCTTCGCGGCGCGGGCGAAGGCGGCCCGGTCGCCGGCGAGCGGGGCGAGGGCCCGGTACGCGGTGTCGATGGCGCGCTCGCGGTCGGCCACGTCCTTGTCGATACGGGCGATCAGCCCGCGCACCCAGGCGTCGAACTCGTCCGGCACCTGCTCCAGCAGGCCGTCCAGGGGGCGCCCGCCCGACGCGGTGATGTCCGCCGCCGAGCAGCCGAGCGCCTGGGCGACCTGCTTCGGGGGGAGGCCGGCGAAGCGCTGGATGCCGTGGCCGCGCCAGACGTCCCGTTCGGTGACGCCGGTCAGGACCTTGTGGAGCCGTACGTACTCGGACAGTTTGGCCTTCGCCCGTACGCCGGACGCGAAGCGGAGGACGAAGCCCTCCGCGTCCGTCCCGGTGGCGGCGCGGCCGCCGGGCAGCGTGTTCGACTCGGTGAGGGCCAGCAGTTCGGCGAGCGGCATCGCGGGCCAGACCGTGACGACGGAGCCGATCGGCTGCCACGCGGGGGCCGCGTCGGCGAGGGGTATCTCGGTGCCGTCCTTGGCGAACGCGGCGAGCAGCACCAGGTCCCGGCGGTCGCCGTAGTCGACGACGATCCGGTTCTGCGGGTAGAGGATCTCCGCCAGGTACGTCACACCGGGAGTGAGCGCCGAGGTGTCCTTGGCGTCGAGCAGGCGCTGGGCCCAGGTGGCCTGTGTGCTGATGAACGACCCCTTCGACGCGACCCGCCAGCCGCCGGCGTAGTGGAAGACGACCGCGAGGCTGCCGTCGACCTTGTCGTACACCTCGAACGGCTCGTCCGGCAGGGCCGGCGCGTACGGCTGACCGGACTCGTGCTCCCCCACGTTGAAGAACTTCGGCAGCGGCAGCGCGACGACCTCGCCGGTGACGTCGTCGGCGACGAGCCCGCGGCAGCGGGTGGTGACGCGGTTCCAGATCCGCTCGTACTGGCATGTCCTGGTGTACGTGTAGAGGGACAGCGGCAGCGAGGGGTGCGCCTTGCGGGTGACGTGCCCGGCTTCAAGCGCCGCCGTCAGCTCCTGCGGCGGCAGCAGCTCACGCAGCGTCAGGTACGCCTGGCTCATGGATTCCTCCCCGTTCGAATACCCGCATTCTCACCTGGGGGAATCCCTGAACGACAGCGAATAAGACGGGACCGGGCTCGCCCGCCGCCGGTCGCGTCACGCCGGTCACGTCACGTCACGCGGGTCGCGTCCCACCGGTCACGTCATGTCACGTCACGCGGGGAGCAGTTGCCCGGTGCCGCCGCCGTGCTCCTCGTACTCCCCGCCGAAGGCACGGTCGAGCAGACCGGCCGCGTGCGGGGTGCTGGACAGGCGCAGTTCGATGAAGCCGCGTACAGCGGGCCACTCCTCGTCCAGGACGGAGTAGAACGCGGTGTCGCGGACCACGCCGTCCAGACCTCGGCAGTGGGCCCGGCGCACGCCTTCGCAGACGGCCCCGAGCCGTTCGATCGCGGCACGGGAGCGGGTGTTGCGGGCGTCGGCGCGGAGCGTGACCCGCCGGACGCCCCAGGTCTCGAACGCGTGGCGGAACATGAGCAGCTTGGCCTCGGTGTTGACTCCGGTCCCGCGCGCCTCCGCGCTGATCCAGGTGTTGCCCATCTCGGCGGCGTCGGGCACGGCGGTGAGCGGCGGGCCGTCGGGGAGGCCAGTGACCGGCGGCCACACGAGCGGGCCCCGCCAGTAGTCCAGTTCCAGGAACCTGGTCGAGCCGAGCACCCGCCCGTCGGCCGCGCGCACCACCGCGAAGGCGAGCGCCCGCCCGGCGGCCTGATCGTTCAGGGCGCGGGCGATGTAGTCGTACGACGCGTCGATTCCGTCGGGTACGGGTGTGAACGCATAGGCGGAACGATCCTGCGCGCCGGCTCGCGCGAGGCCCTCGGCATGGCCCATGGCCAGCGGCTCCAGGCGCACGGTGCGCCCGGCAAGGACTACAGGTACTGGCAACGGAACCTCGCGGCTTTCACGAGCAGAGGGGTCCCCACGCCCATCGGGGGCATGGGGGTCATGGGCTACTCGCCGGGCCGGGCCGACCGCGCGACGGAGTGGCCGACGGGCAGGTGAACCGTTTCGGCACCAGATCGAGGAGGACAGTATGCAGCCCCGATCAGCCGTGCGACAGAACCCGGCGCGAACCCCGCCGCACACGGGGATGAAATGCCCGCGACGGGAGGCCGCCTGGCCCTTTCCCTCCGCCCGGGTCTACAGCTCGGAGCAGATGCGCCGGGCTTCGGCCAGGTCCTTCCTCACCCGCGCGTCGAAGTCGAAGACCTGGGCGTGGCGGTCCTGCGAACGGCGTATGGCCCGCGCGAGCGGCTGGTACGCCGCGTCCCCCGCGGCCGCCGCAGCGGAGAGCACTCCGGCCGCCGCGTACCGGTTGACGGCGATGTCGCCGTCCGGGCCCTTCGCGGCGTACCGCGACTCGTCGAAGCCGTCCAGTGCCCGGCAGGCGGCGCGGGCGTCGTCGGCCGGGCCGGGGCCGCCCGCCCGGGCGCCGGAGCCGTCGCCGCCGAGCAGCCAGGCCGCGCCCACGCCGCCGCCACCGAGCAGGAGGCCGAGCGCCATGGCACCGGCGACGAGACCCCGGCGGCCTCGGGGCCGGGGGCCGACGGGCGGAACGGGCGCGGCGGGGACGGGGGCGTTGTGGGGCTGCTGCTCTGATCGCATCCGACCGAAGATAGCGGGCCGTGCCGGAGCGCGGCCAACGGCGGCAGGAGCCGACCGGGCTTGCGCTACCGCGGGCGGCGCCGCGGCCGAGCCGCGCGGTCCGGTTCGTCCGGCACGAGGGGGCCGGTGGCCGACGCGCGGGGCGTCGGGCCCGCGGACCGCAGGCGGTCGCGGAGCCTTCCGGCGGGCCCCCGGCGGACGGCGGCCGGGCCGGGGGCGGCGGCGTGGGCCGCACGGAGCTTCCTGACCTCACGCCCGTACCGGGCGAGGACGTCCGGCGGGCACACCGCCTGGAGGCGTGGGAAGAGGCGCTGCTCCTGGTGTCGGGCGTGGTCGGTGACGCGGGTGACGAGCGACAGGAGCAGTTCGCCGTACTCCTCGCCACCGGGCTCCCGTGCCTCCAGCGCGCGCAGCGTCCGGGCGAGCGCGGCGTGTTCGGCGTAGTCGCCATACTCGGCGCGTCCGGCGCGTCCGGCGTCCGCCTGGTCGGCCCGGTCGGCCCGGTCGGCCGGGCGGCCGCCGTCGGCCGGGCGGTCGCCGTCGGCCGGCTCCTGGCGCACCACCGGGGCCAGGCACCGGCTCTCGATGTCCAGGTGCAGCGCGATCGCCCGGACCGCCCGCGCGACGAGTTCCGCGCGGCGGGCCCCAAGGGGCTCGGATGCGCGCAGGCGGTCGAAGAGCCGCTGGATCCGGCCGTGATCGGCGGTGAGTTCCTGGATGAGGTCTGGCTCGGGGTCCATGTCCGTCCGTCTTCCCTCGTCGGTGTGCCCCTTCCCTCTTCCCTGACACGCGCGTGGCGTACCGGCCGGCCGCGGCGGAACCCGATCGGCGGGGAGGGGGACGGGAGGGGGACGGGGAGGCGGACGTGCCCATGTTCTGCCTAATGCCGAGGCCCCGGCATCACCGGCCCGCATAGTGCGGGGTACGCACGCGCGTGCCGTGGCGGGTAAGCCGCCCGGACGGCCCACCGGCGGACAGGGAGCAGGGCGCATGCCGTTCCGGCAACGGAGAGCGAGGGCACGGGAAGCGACGACACCGGACGCGACGGCGGCGAAGGCGAGAAGCACGGGCCGCCGCGCCGCCTTCACCGGGTACGTCGCGCTGGACCGCCGGGCCCCCGTATCGGAGCTCGGCCGCGCCCTGATCCGCAAGGCGTTCCCCGACCACTGGTCGTTCCTGCTGGGTGAGATCGCGCTGTACAGCTTCCTGGTCCTGCTGATCACCGGGAGCTATCTGACCCTGTTCTTCGACCCGAGCATGACGGAGACCGTCTACCGGGGCGGCTACGAGCCCTTGCGGGGGCTGCGGGTGTCGAACGCCTACGCGACCTCACTCCAGCTCAGTTTCGACGTCCGGGGCGGTCTGCTCATGCGGCAGACGCACCACTGGGCGGCGCTCGTCTTCGTCGCCGCGCTGGCCGTGCACATGCTGCGGGTGTTCTTCACCGGGGCGTTCCGCCGGCCGCGTGAACTCAACTGGCTGATCGGCGTGACCCTGTTCACGCTGGCGATGCTGGAGGGGTTCGCCGGGTACTCGCTGCCGGACGACCTGCTGTCGGGCACGGGGCTGCGCACCGCCGACACGATCGTGAAGTCGATCCCGGTCGTGGGGACGTACCTCAGCTTCTTCGTGTGGGGAGGGGCGTATCCCGGTCATGTGGTGCTGCCCCGGCTGTACATCCTGCACGTGCTGTTCGTCCCCGCCGTCCTCATCGCGCTGATCACCGCCCATGTGCTGATGGTGGTCTACCTCAAGCACACCCAGTGGGCGTCCCTGGGGAAGACCAACCGCAATGTCGTGGGGCAGCCGATGTTCCCGCACTTCACGGCCAAGTCGACGGGCCTGTTCCTCATGGTCTCCGGCGTCATGGTGGTCCTCGGTGCCGTCGCGCAGATCAACCCGGTCTGGAACTACGGTCCCTACCGGCCCGACCTGATCTCGACGGACGTCCAGCCGGACTGGTACGTGGGCTTCCTCGAAGGCGCCCTGCGGCTGATGCCCCCGTGGGACACGGTCGTGGCGGGGCACACGGTGATGTGGAGCGTGTTCCTCCCGGCGGTGCTGCTGCCCGGTCTGCTGTTCCTGGGGCTCTACCTCTACCCGTACGTCGAGAGATGGGCGACCGGCGACCTGATGGAGCACCACCTGTGCGACCGGCCCAGGGACCGGCCCAACCGGACCGCTCTGGGGGTCGCCGGGATCGTGTTCTACGCCGTCCTGCTCGCGGCCGGCGGCAACGACGTGATGGCCCTGGTCTTCCGGCTGTCCCTGGAGAGCCTGACCTGGCTGTTCCGGGTGCTGGTGTTCGTCGGCCCGGTCGTCGCCTTCCTGGTGACGAGACGGGTCTGCCTCGCGCTCCAGGCGCACGACCGGCGGCTGCTGGAGGAGGGCGAGGAGACCGGAGCGGTCCGCCAGAGTCCGTACGGCGGGCTCGGCGAGGCCCGTCGGCCGCTCGGCGCCGAGCGCCGCTACCGGCTGCTGGTGCGCGAGGTGCCCGAACCGCTGGAGCGGCCGGGTCCGGGGGCGTCGCGCCGGCAGCGGCTGCGGGCCCGGCTGAGCGCCTGGTACTACCGTGACCGGGTCGAGATGCCCACGACGGCGGAGGAGCGCCTGCAGATCTCCGGCCGGCTCCTGGACCCGGCGTCGGTGCGGGCCTCCACGGCGGCGGGGGACGACGAGGAGTAGGCCGCGCCTTAGTCGTCGCGTCCCGCGTACTGGAAGACCATGCCGAGGACCCCGGCCGCCGTGACGCCGAGCCCGATGAGGAACAGCCAGAGTCCGAACACGGTGCCGACGCCGAGCAGCGCGATCCCCAGGCCGGTCAGCGGCGGGTGGGCGCTCTGCGGGGGGAAGAAGCCCAGGGCGCCGCCGCGTTCCCGGATCTCGGAGTCGCCCCGGTCCTCCGGTCTGCTCCCCCTGCGCCGGTGGTTGACGGCGCAGAAGAAGGAGACGACCGCCGCCATCAGGAAGGACACGGTGAGGGCCGCGATCCCGGCGGGTTCGCGGGCGAACCAGATGTAGGCGGTGTCGGTCACCAGGAAGAAGAGCGCGACGCCGGCGAACAGCCGGGCTTCCGTCCTCATGGGTTCCGCCTCCTCGGGGTGTCGGGGCTGGGCCTGGCTGATGTGCCAGCGGCGGCCCGGATCTGCGCCACGTCCGGGTGGTGGAGGTCGAAGGCCGGGGAGTCGGAGCGGATCCGGGGCAGGGCGTCGAAGTTGTGCCGGGGCGGCGGGCAGGAGGTCGCCCACTCCAGCGACCGGCCGAACCCCCAGGGGTCGCCGGTCTCGATCCGCGGGGCGTGTCTGGCGGTCCGCCAGACGTTGTAGAGGAACGGCAGGGTCGACAGCCCCAGCAGGAACGCGCCGGCCGACGACACCATGTTGAGGACGGTGAAGCCGTCGGCGGCGAGGTAGTCGGCGTAGCGGCGGGGCATGCCGGACTCGCCCAGCCGGTGCTGGACGAGGAAGGTGATCTGGAAGCCGGTGAACAGGGTCCAGAAGTGGATCCTGCCGAGGCGTTCGTCGAGCATCCTGCCGGTCAGCTTCGGCCACCAGAAGTAGAACCCGCCGAACATGGCGAACACGATGGTGCCGAACAGGACGTAGTGGAGATGGGCGACGATGAAGTAGGAGTCCGTGAGGTGGAAGTCCAGCGGCGGTGAGGCGATCAGAACACCGCTGAGGCCGCCCAGGAGGAAGGTCACCAGGAATCCGGCGGCCCACAGTATGGGCGTCTCGAACGACAGCGACCCCCGCCACATGGTGCAGATCCAGTTGAAGAACTTGACGCCGGTGGGCACGGCGATGAGGAACGACATGAACGAGAAGAACGGCAGCAGGACGGCTCCCGTCGCGAACATGTGATGGGCCCATACGGCCGCCGACAGCATCGTGATGGCGATCGTGGCGCCGACCATGCCGACGTAGCCGAAGAGCGGCCTGCGGCTGAACACGGGCACGATCTCGGAGACCACGCCGAAGAACGGCAGGGCGACGATGTACACCTCGGGATGGCCGAAGAACCAGAAGAGGTGCTGCCAGAGCAGCGCCCCGCCGTTGGCGGAGTCGAAGATGTGCGACCCGAACCTGCGGTCGGCCTCCAGGGCCAGCAGGGCCGCGGTCAGCACGGGGAACGCGAGCAGCGCCAGGACCGAGGTGAGTAGGATGTTCCAGGTGAAGATCGGCATCCGGAACATCGTCATGCCGGGCGCGCGCAGGCAGACGATGGTGGTGATGAAGTTGACCGCGCCGAGCGTGGTGCTCAGACCGGCGACGACCAGGCCCATCGTCCACAGGTCGCCGCCGAGGCTCGGGGTGTGCACGGCGCTGTTCAGCGGGGCGTAGGCGAACCACCCGAACGAGGCGGCTCCGCCGGGGAGCAGGTACCCGGAGAGGACGATCAGGCCCCCGAAGAGGAACAGCCAGTAGGTCAGGGCGTTGAGGCGGGGGAAGGCGACGTCGGGGGCGCCGATCTGGAGCGGCATGATGGCGTTGGCGAACCCGGCGAACATCGGTGTCGCGAACAGCAGCATCATGATCGTTCCATGGATCGTGAAGAGCTGGTTGTACTGGAAGCTGTTCATGATCTGGAGCCCAGGTCGCGCCAGCTCCGCCCGCATGAGCATCGCGAGCAGCCCCGCGATCAGGAAGAACCCGAACGCGGTGACCAGGTACATGGCGCCGATCGTCTTGTGATCGGTCGTGGTCGCGTAGGACCGGATCCGGTCACCCACGGTGAGACGGGGGTGCGCCGGCGCGGCCGTCGGACCGGTCTCGGGCGGCCCGGCGAGCGGTGGACCGGCGTCCATCCGGTCGTCGGGCCGGGGCCGGCGCGGCTGGGGCATGGGCTCCTCCGGTGTGCTGAGGCCGACGGCGGCGGCCGGGGCGCCATCGCGCGTGCTCTGTAGCCCTTCCGCCCGTCCGCCAAACAACCGCGTCCGCCAACCGGCGCTCCCCGTGGCCCGGCCGGGACGGACGAACCCGCGCCGACGGATGCGTGAGGGCGGTCCCGGCGGGAAACCCGGAGGGCGACGGGCGGGGACGAGGGAGGTGTACGCGGTGAAGGCGACGCTGTCGCTGGGGCGGCTGGCCGGTGTACGGGTCGGGGTGCACTGGAGCGTTCTGGTCATCGTCGTGCTGCTGGCCTTCGGGCTGGCCGGACGGCTCCCCGACGCGTACCCGGACCGCCCGGGCTGGGTGTACTGGCTCACCGGGCTGGCATCGGCCGTCGTCTTCCTGCTGTCGCTGCTCGCCCATGAGCTCAGCCATGCCGTCGTGGCCCGCCGCAACGGCGTGGACGTCGACGGCATCACGCTCTGGCTGCTCGGCGGGATGGCCAGGCTCAGGAGCGAGGCGCCCACACCGGGCGCCGAGGTGCGCATCGCCGGTGTGGGGCCGCTGGTCAGCCTGCTGCTCGGGGTGTTCTTCGGCCTCGTGGCATGGCTGGTCGGCGCCGTGTACGGGGCCGGGCTGCCGGTCGAGGCGCTGGCCTGGCTGGCGGGCATCAACATCCTGCTGGCCGTGTTCAACGCCCTGCCCGCCGCGCCGCTGGACGGCGGGCGGCTGCTGCGGGCGCTGGTGTGGCGCCGGACCGGTGATCCGCTGAAGGCCACGGCGGTGGCCACCGGAGCCGGCCGGGCGCTGGGCTGGCTGCTGGTCGGTGCCGGCCTGTACCTCGTGTTCTTCGGTGCCGTGTTCAGCGGTTTCTGGCTCGTGGTCATCGGCTGGTTCCTCGTCGCCATGGCCACCGCCGAGGGCGGTCAGGCGAAGACGCGGGAGCTGCTGAGCGGCATCCCCGTGCGCCAGGCCATGAGCGCGGACCCCACGGCCGTGCCCGTCGGCCTCACCGTCGCCGGGTTCCTGGCCGACCCCCGGTACCGCTACCGGCACTCGGCGTTCCCCGTGGTGGACGAGGACGACCGCCCGGTGGGCCTGATCAGTGTGAAGACGGCCGCCGCGACCGCCGAGGCGGAGCGGGGCTCGGGGCTGGCCACCGTGATGATCCCGGCGGGGGAGATCCCCACGGCCGGCCCCGACGATCCGCTGACGGCGGCCCTGCCCCGGCTGGAGTCGAGCGCGGCGCACCGGCTGCTCGTCGTCGACGGGGACGGCCGGCTGGTGGGCATCGTCACCAGCTCCGACATCAGCCGGGTCACCGCCTGGCTGGCGTCCTCGTCCACCTGGCGCAACCGGGCGTTCTGACGGCGGCGCGCGGGCGGCCGGATCGCGACGGCGGCGAGGGAGCCGCACTTGCCCCTGGCCGATGCGGCTGCGAGCATCCCACCGCGCGCTCTACGGCGGCCGGGGCAAGGGACAGAGACCCGGCCGGCCCCCCACCCGTTGGTTCTGCCCACTGGACGACCAACCAGGAGTGCTTTCCTCATGCTGCGACAGAAACTGCGGAACCTTCTGCTCGGCGCGGGCACGGCCGCCGTCACACTGGCCGCCGCCCTCGTCCCGGCCACGGCGGCCGCCGCACCGGCGGCACCGGCCGCCGACGGGTTCTGGTCCTGCACCATCCCGTCCGGCTACGCGTACACGAACACGCAGTCCACGCTGAGCTGCGGCGGCACCGGCTTCAGAACGTACTACTACGTGCAGCAGCCGACGGACGGCTTATGGGCGTGCACCACGGCGTCCGGCTTCACCTACAGCTCCACCCAGAACACGCTGTCCTGCTCCACCAGCGGCGGCTTCCGCACCCTGTACCAGCTGCGCACGCCGAGGACCGGGCTGTGGGCCTGCACCGTCCCGCCGGGCTTCACGTACACCAGCACGCAGAACACCCTGTCCTGCTCCACCAGCGGCGGATTCCAGACCCTGTACCTGCTGCGGGCCGTCTGACCGGCTCCGTGAGAAGGGGGCCGGACCGATCAGGTCCGGCCCCCGCCCCGGCGCCGGCCGCGTGAACCCGCCGTATGAACCCGCCCACGCCGTACGACCGCGCCCGCCGTACGGGGTGCTCGTCCGGGCGGGCCGTCAGTCGTCGTCCGATCCCTCGCGGAGCGTCAGGTTCACGCCGGTCCTCGGGTCGAACAGATGCAGCCGTGAGGTGTCTACCCAGATGTCGGCGCGGGCGCCCTCGCGGACGCGGGTGGCGGTGCTCAGCCGGGTGACGACCTGCCGGCCGCTGCCGCCCGTCTCGCCGGCGCCGGAGTCGGCGGCGAGTTCGGCGAGCTCGGCGAGTCCGGCCGGACCGGCAGGGCCGGAGGGGCCCGCGAGTAGTTCGCCGCCCTCCTCGGCGAAGTAGGCGTACACGTCAGAGCCGAGGGATTCCACGACGTCGACGGTCGCTGTGAAGACGGCCCCCGGTGCCCGGCCCGGCTCGACCAGTGCGGCGTCCTCGAAGGCCTCGGGGCGCAGCCCGGCGATCAGGTCACGGGGTGCGTCGGCACGCTCCAGTGCCCGTCTGATCCGGTCGTCCAGGGGCAGGTCGCCGAGCGAGGTGCGGAGTCTTCCCTCCTCGAGGCCGGCGCGCAGGAGGTTCATGGCGGGCGAGCCGATGAACCCGGCGACGAAGAGGTTGCGCGGTTCGTCGTAGAGGTGTTGCGGGCTGCCGACCTGCTGGACGACGCCGCCGCGCATGACGACCACCCGGTCCCCGAGGGTCATGGCCTCGGTCTGGTCGTGGGTGACGTACACGGTGGTGGTGCCCAGCCGCTGCTGGAGGCGGGAGATCTGGGTGCGCATCTGCACGCGCAGCTTGGCGTCGAGGTTGGACAGCGGCTCGTCCATGAGGAACGCCTTGGGGTCGCGGACGATCGCGCGGCCCATGGCGACGCGCTGGCGCTGGCCGCCGGAGAGGTTCGCCGGTTTGCGGTCGAGGTGCTCGGTGAGGTCGAGGATGCGGGCGGCCTCCTCCACCTTCGCGCGGACGGTGGCCTTGTCGGTCTTGGCGAGCCGCAGGGCGAAGCCCATGTTGTCGCGCACGCTCATGTGCGGGTAGAGGGCGTAGCTCTGGAAGACCATGGCGATGTCACGGTCCTTGGGCGCCTTGTCGTTGACGACCTGTCCGTCGATGCGGAGCGTGCCCGACGTGATGTCCTCCAGTCCGGCGATCATGTTGAGCGTGGTGGACTTCCCGCACCCGGAGGGGCCGACGAGGATGACGAACTCCCCGTCGGCGACGGTGAGGTCGACGTCCCGTACGGCCAGCGAGCCGTCGGGGTACCGCTTGGTGACGCCTTCGAGAACGATCTCGGCCACGGGTCGGTGCTCCTTGTCCGGGCGGTCAGCCCTTGACGGCTCCGGAGGTGAGTCCGGCGACGATGCGCCGCTGGAACAGCAGGACGAAGACGATGATCGGCACGGTGATCACCACGGCCGCCGCGGCGATCGAACCGGTCGGCTGCTGGAACTGGCTGCTCCCGGTGAAGAAGGCGATCGCCGCCGGGACCGTGCGGGCCGCCGTGGTGGAGGTCAGCGAGATCGCGAACAGGAAGTCGTTCCAGCAGAAGATGAACACCAGGATGGCGGTGGTGAACACGCCTGGCGCGGCCAGCGGGGCGATCACCAGCCGGAACGCCTGTGCGGGGGTGGCCCCGTCGACCTTGGCCGCCTTCTCCAGGTCCCAGGGGATCTCCCGGAAGAACGCGGACAGGGTGTAGATGGCCAGCGGCAGGGAGAAGGTCATGTACGGGATGATCAGTCCCGCCCAGGTGTCGAAGATGCCGAGGACCCGCTCGATCTCGAACAGCGGCGACACCAGCGAGATCGGCGGGAACATCGCGATCAGCAGGGACATGCCGATCAGCAGCCGTTTGCCGGGGAAGCGCAGCCTCGCCACGGCGTAGGCGGCCATCGTGCCCAGCACGACGGCGATACCGGTCGCGATCAGCGCGATACCGATGGAGTTGAGGAGCGCCCGGGTGAACTCGGCCGTCTCGAAGATGCCCCGGTAGTTGTCCAGGGTCCACTTCGCCGGGATGAACTGGCCGTCCGTCAGGGTGCTCGGGTCCTTGAACGACAGCGCGGCGATCCACCAGACGGGGAAGAGCGCGTAGGCCACCACCAGCACGTTGACGACGGCCCAGCCGGTGACCTTCCTCCCGTGTGCGCCGGCCATCAGCGTCCCGCCTCCCGCGCGCCCGGGGCGGCGGCCCCGAAGAGTCTGACGAAGGTGAAGGCGATGACGGCCACACAGAGGAAGATGAGCACCGAGACCGCCGACCCGATACCGAGGTTGAGCGCGGTGAAGAGGTTGTCGTACCCGAGGATCGACACCGACGCCGTGCCGTGTGCGCCGGACGTCAGCACGTAGATGTTGTCGAAGACCCGGAACGCGTCGAGGGTGCGGAAGAGCAGCGCCACGAGGATGGCGGGCTTCATCAGCGGCAGTGTGACCCGGAAGAACCGCTGCCCCGCACCGGCGCCGTCGACCATGGCCGCCCGCAGCGTCTCCTCGGGGACGAGGGCGAGTCCGGCCAGGAGCAGCAGCGCCATGAACGGTGTGGTCTTCCAGACCTCGGCGAGGATGATCAACCCGATGGCCGGCCACTGCTCCGTGAGGGGCGCCTCGCCCGCCGGGAGCAGGGCGGCGAGATAGCCGGTGCCCGGTGTCCAGGCGTACTGCCAGGAGAACGCCGCGACGACGGTGACGATGCCGTACGGGATGAGGATCGCGGTGCGGACCGTGCCGCGCCCGAACAGGGTGCGGTGCATGACGACGGCCAGGACGAGACCCAGGACGAGCTCGACCGCGACGGAGACGACGGTGATCAGCAGCGTCACCCAGAACGCCCGCCACCAGAACTCCGAGGAGAGCACGGCCGCGTAGTTGGCGAAGCCCACGAACCGCGCCTGGTCGGGGAAGCGGAGGTCGTGTCGCTGGAGGGAGAGGTAGACCGCGTAGGCGATGGGATAGGCGGTGACCGCGACCATCACGGCGACGGCCGGTGCGCACAGCAGCCAGCCCAGCCGCCGTTCCTGCCGGGCGCCTGCGGACAGGCGCGGGGCGGCGGCCCGACCGGGCGGCGACGGCCGGGCGCCCGAGGGGGCGGCCGTCGGCGGGGCGGGGCGGTTCACGGGATCAGCCCCTTCGACTGGAGGGCGTCGTCGATCTGCTCCTCGATGGTCCGCGCGACCCGTTCGGGGCGGATGGCGGAGGGCGGGGAGAGCGCGTGGGAGATCGCGATGGACACGTTCTGGTAGGCCGGGGTCGGCGGCCGGACGCTGGCGTTCTCCAGGGCGGCGAGGATGTCCGCGGCGAACGGGTAGTTCTCGACGAAGGCGGCGTCGTCGTAGAGCTCGCGGAGGGTGGGCGGCAGGCCGCCCTTGACGGCGGCGGTCATCTGGTTCTCGCGGTCGCGCAGGCACAGGGCCGCATCGAAGGCCAGGTCCGGGTGGCGCGAGTAGGCGGCGACGGCGAGGTTGACCCCGCCGATGGTGGGCCGCGCCGGCTCGTCGGCGTCGACCCGGGGGTACGGGGCCCAGCGGAAGTGCCGGAAGAGGTCGGGGTTGTTCGCCTTCATCGAGGGGTGGACGAACGGGTAGTTGAGTTCGAAGGCCGCCTTGCCGGACTCCATGGCCAGCCGGTTCTGGTCCTCCATCTGGTTCGACAGCGACGGATCGGCGGCCGGTGAGGTGGCGAGGTCGCGCATGATGCCGAGCGCGCGCAGGGCGGGCGGTCCGAGTGCCGCCTCCGTGGCTGCGGCGTTCAGGACGGACCCGCCGGCGCTCGCCACCAGGGTGTTGAACCAGACGGTGAGCCCCTCGTACTGGGCCCCCTGGATCTCGACGTAGTGCGGCTCGCCGCGGGCCGCGAGCTCGCGTGCCATGTCCAGCATCTCGTCCCAGGTCGTCGGCGGACGGGGCACCAGGTCGGCCCGGTACCACAGGAGCTGGGTGTTGGTGTTGTACGGGACCGCGTACAGCTCGTCCTTCCAGGTCGCTGTCTCCAGCGGCACCTCCAGGGTGCCGTCGGTGGCGCGCCGGCGCTGGTCGCCGGTCCAGGGCAGGATCCACCGTGCCTCGGCGAACTCGGGCGCCCAGGTGACGTCGAGGCCGAGGATGTCGAGGGTGTCGTCCTCGGCGGCCATGCGGCGGACGAGCTGCTGGCGCTGGCCGTCGGCGGTGCGCGGCAGCTTGTGGTAGGCGATCCGGTACCGACCGCCGGAGGCCCCGGTGCACCGCTCGGCGGCGCTCGCGAGCGCACCGGAGTCGTCGGGGAAGTGGTACCAGTTCAGTGTGGTCCCGCCGGTCTCCTCGGAGGCGCCGCAGGAGCCGAGGAGCGGGGCGAGCACGGCGAGGACGAGCAGGGCGACGAGGGCCCGCGGACCACCACCCCGCGCACGGCGGGCCGGCCCCTTCATGGACGGCAATCGGTTCACATCCCGGACTCGGCGGCGACGGGACACCCGGGTGACGCGACGGCCCCGGACCCCGCCGACCCTAGGCAGGTCGGCGGCGGCACGGCGTGGCGCGCGGGCCGTGTCGCCGCCGATGCCACCCGGATGCCACCCGACCGCCGGCCGTACGACGGTGTCCGACACGGTCCGAGCCCCTGCCGCTCGGGCCGGAGCCGCTCGGTCCGGGACCCGGCGGGGTCGGGACCCGGTGGGGGTCCGGTCGGGGCCGTGACCCGGTGGGGGTCCGGTCGGGGCCGTGACCCGGGGGCGGGGGCGGCGGGGGGCTTCGGGGCGAGGCCGAGGCGCTGGTCCGCTACGCGCTGGACGCGGGCGGGCACGACAACATCACCGTCGTGCTCGTGCCCGTCACCCCTCGCCCGCCGGGGGCCGGTCCCGAGTGCGGCGGCTCCCGCCCGGGTGGGGCGAGGTGAGCCGCCGGAACTCCATGGCGTCGAGCACGGCCGCGCCGCCGGGGTCGTTGTTGAAGTACGCGAAGACCTCCGCGTCCTCGGGCCAGGCGTCGGCGATACGCCCGGCCCACGAGCGAAGCGCTCCCCTGCCGTAGCGGGGCCAGGTGCGCGCGCGGCCCTCGTGGAAGCGCACGTACCCCCAGTCGGCGGTGCGCCACAGGGGGGTCGCGGGCCGGGAGCCCCGGTCGGTCCAGCACAGCGGCGCGCCGCGGGCCTCCAGTACCGCCCGGACCTCCGGCGTCCACCACGAGGGGTGGCGGGGTTCGACCGCGACCCGCGTTCCCGTCGGGAAGCAGGCGAGGCAGGCGTCGAGGGCGCCGGGATCCGCGCGGAGCGTGGGCGGCAGCTGGAGCAGTACGGGGCCCAGCCGGTCGCCGAGGCCCTCGGCGTGTGCCAGCAGCCTGGCGACCGGCTCCTCGGGCTCGCGCAGGCGTTTGATGTGGGTGAGGAAGCGGCTGGCCTTCACCGCCATGACGAATCCGTCCGGGGTGCGCTCGCTCCACCGGGCGAACGTCTCGCGGGCCGGCAGCCGGTAGAAGGCGTTGTTGCTCTCGACCGTGGAGAACTGCCGGGCGTACTCCTCCAGCCACAGCCGCTGGGGCAGGCCGGGCGGGTAGAGGACTCCTCGCCAGTCCCGGTACTGCCACCCCGACGTTCCGACGAGCACGGGCATACCTCGATGATGCGGCCCCGGCCCGCGCCGCGCAGAGGGACCCGCCGCACCGGTGCCGTGTCCGATCGGCCGCCGCCGTGGGTCGCGTACGCGGAACTTTGGCTTCTTCCCCCGCCTCCGGTACGGCGTGTTCCCCCCTACGATGTGCCGGTGAACCAGCAGCCGCCCCCGCCACCGGGGGGCCACACCGAGCACCGGCTCGCCGCGCAGCTCACCGCGCTGGGTGTCGAGCCAGGTGGTTTCCTCCTCGTGCACGCGTCGTTGCGGGCCTTGGGGCCGGTGGCGGGCGGCGGCCGTACGGTGGTACGTGCCCTGCTCAGGGCGCTCGGCCCGGACGGGACCCTGGTCGTGCCGACGTTCACGGCGCACAATTCGGACACCTCCCCGGCCTACCGGGAACGGGTGCGCGGCCTCGGCGACGCCGAAGTCGCCGCCGTGCGCGCGTCGATGGAGCCGTACGATCCGCTGACCATGGCGTCGACGGGCGTGGGGATCCTCCCCGAACTGGTCAGAACGGCCCCGGGCGCGCTGCGCAGCGCGCATCCCCAGACGTCGTTCGCGGCGCTGGGGGCGCACGCCGAGAAGGTCGTCGGCGACCACCGTCCGGACTGCCACCTGGGCGAGGACTCCCCGCTGGCCCGGCTGTACGACCTGCGGGCGCGGATCCTGCTGCTGGGCACCGGCTTCGACACGTGCACCGCCTTCCATCTGGGCGAGTACCGGGTGCGGCGGCCACCGCGCCGCGCCTACCGCTGTGTGGTGCGGGAGGGCGGGGTGCGGCGGTGGTGGGAGTACGAGGACGTGGACCTGACCGACGGCGACTTCGGGGCGCTCGGTGGCGACCTGGAGCGCGAGGCGGCCCCGGGGCGGGTGGTGACCGGTCCCGTGGGGTCGGCGCGGGCGCGGCTGCTGGGGGTGGTCGACGCGGTGGACCACGCGCGCGACTGGCTGGAGCGGAACCGGCCGCGGCGGCCGGGACCGCACGCGGGAGCGGCGCGTCCCGCGTGGGGCTCGCTCGCCGTCGCGGTCGGGGTCGGGACGGTCGGGGGCGGGACGGTCGGGGTCGGGGCTGCCGGTGTCGGGGCTGCCGGTGTCGGGGCTGCCGGTGTCGGGGCTGCCGGTGTCGGGAGTGCCGGTGTCGGGGCTGCCGGTGTCGGGGCGGTCGGGGTCGGGGCGGTCGGGGTCGGGGCTGCCGCCACGGCAGTCGGCGTCGCGGCCGGGGTTGCTCCGCCCGGGTGAATTCCCCGGATCCGCTTCCCCGTTGTTCCCGACCCGTCGCCGGCCGGTTCCCGTTCGGCCCGTTCGACCCGGCCCTCGCCGGGGCAACTCTCCTGAGACCTGTGTGAGTTGCTCCGACATGTGGTGGGGGGACCGTGGCCGTGAGACGGAGGCCGGGTACGGCGCTGGTCGCGCTGGTGTGGTGCGCGCTGCTCGGGGCGGGCCTGGTGGGCGCGCCGCCCGCGTCGGCGCGGGGTGGCGACGCGCCCGCCGCCGCCGAGGTGGCGACCGGTGTCCGGTACGGCTGGTTCGACGTGGCGTCGCCGCGCGGAACGGCCCGCGCCCATCTGCTCTCGGTCGATCTGAGCGACCCCCGGGTGTCGGTGGGGCTGCTGTACCCGGGGGTCGTGGCGGCACGGGGCACGCTGTCCTCGCTGGCCGACGGCGCGGCCGCGGTGGGCGGGGTCAACGGTGACTTCTTCCATCTGACGGAGACCCAGCATCCGGGTGTGGAGGCGACGGGCGCGCCGGTGGGGCCCGCCGTGGTGGACGGCCGTCCGTTGAAGGCGGCCGTGCCGAACGGTCAGCGTTTCGGTCCCGCGCTGCCGCCGGGCACGAACACCCGCCAGGTGCTGGGTGTCGACGAGGAGGGGCGGGCCCGGCTCGGTGAGCTCGTCCTCGACGGGGCGGTGACGACGCCTCAGGGCGAGGTGCCGCTCGGCGGTCTGAACCAGTACGCGCTGCCGGTCGGCTCGGTGGGGGTGTTCACCAAGGACTGGGGCGCCGCGTCCCGGGCGCGGGCCACCTGCGGCACGGACACGTCGCGGGCGGCGCCGTGCAGCGAGGAGACCTACGAGGTGACGGTCAGGGACGGCAAGGTCGTCGCGGTGGCGGGCGCACCGGGCCGGGGCGCGATCGCGGCCGGTACGGAGGTGCTGGTCGGCCGGGAGGCGGGAGCCCGGCAGCTGCGGGCGCTGGCGGTGGGCGACCGGGTGGCCGTCCGGTACAGGCTGGTGTCCGCCGGGTCCGCGGCGGGCGTGGCGTACCGGTTCGCGGTGGGCGGTTACCCGGTACTGCGGGGTGGTGCGCCGCTGCCCGGCATGGACGGGGTGACGGCGGCGGTGCGGACGGCCGCGGGGGTCGCGGACGGCGGCGACCGGTTGCTGCTGCTGGCGCTGGACGGCGGCGCGGGGTTCCGTTCGGGGCTGACGGTGGTCGAGATGGCCGAGGTGATGCGGGGCCTCGGCGCGTCGGACGCCGTCAACCTCGACGGCGGAGGTTCGTCGACGCTGGTGGCGCGGACGGGCGCGGGTGCCGGGGTGAGTGTGCTCAACCACCCCAGCGGCGGTTTCCAGCGGCCCGTGCCGAACGGGATCGGTGTGTTCGTCACGGCGTGAGGGGCCGGCCTCGTCGGGGTGCGCGGGGCCGGCCGGCCTTCAGGGCCTGGTCAGGGCTTGAGGCTGCTGACCACGTCGGCGGTCGCCGACACCCCGTTGTAGATGGTCGGCGCCAGGCTCGTACTGGCCAGGAAGAACCCGAGCAGGGCGCAGACGAGCGCGTGGGAGACCTTCAGTCCGCCGCTGCGCAGGAAGACCACCGCCAGGATCAGCAGTAGCAGCACGACGGAGACGGATACGGCCATGGGTCACCCTCCTCGGCCCGGCACCGCACCTGTTGTGCGGCATTCGGCGGCCAGTCTGGCGGAGCGACGGCGCCGTACGGCCGTACGGCGTGTCCGCCGAACGGGTAGGAATCGGCGCCGGGCCGTTACGCGGTCTCCGGCGCGTCACACGGCGGACGGCTCGTTCCCCGCACGCGGCGGGGCTGCGCACTCGTCCCAGCGGACCGTCCGGTCGCACCAGCGTTCCAGGAGGACCCGGTCGTGGCCGACGGCGAGCAGTCCGGCGCCGTGCTCGCGGCGGTAGGTCTCGACGGCGGCGACCAGCGCCGCGGTGGTCGAGGCGTCCAGCATCGCGGTCATCTCGTCGCACACCAGCCAGCGCGGCCTGAGCGCCAGCGCGCGGGCGAGGCAGGCGCGTTGCAGCTGTCCGTCGCTGACCTCGTGCGGGCGGCGGTCCGGCAGGTCGCCGGTGAGCCCGACGGCGGCGGTGAGTTCGGCGACCCGGTCGGCCACCAGGGCGCGGCGGCCGGTGGCCCGCAGCGGTTCGGCGATCAGGTCGCGCAGGGTGAGCCGGGGGTCGGCGGCCATGCGGGGCTGCTGGAAGACGACTCCGATCGCGGTGCGCAGCTCGCGCGGGGCGCGATGGCGCCAGCCGGTGACCTCCGTGCCGTCCACGGTGACGCGTCCGGCGTCGGGCCGGTGCAGCAGCGCGGCGACCCGGGCGAGCGTGGACTTGCCGCAGCCGCTGGGTCCGAGGAGGCCGACCGCCCGGCCCGGCTCCACGGTCAGGGTCGCGTCACGGACGACGGGGTCGCGGCGGTCGTAGCCGGCGGTGACGGCGTGAAGTTCAAGCACGGGCGGTCTCCTCGGCGGCGGCGGGGTGGTGGCAGGCGAGACCGTCCGTGAGGCGCGGCAGGGACCGGCAGGTGTCGGTGGCGCGGTCGCAGCGCGGCGCGAACGCGCAGCCGTCGGGGAGGGCGCCGAGTTCCGGCGGCAGTCCGGGGATCGGGGTGAAGTCCCGTTCCGGGAGGGCGGCGAGCAGGCCCCGGGCGTAGGGGTGGCGGGGGCCGGGGTCGCCGAAGAACCGGTCGGCGGGCGCGAGTTCGACGAGGCGGCCCGCGTACATGACGGCGACGCGGTCGGCGACGCGGCGGGCGGCGGCCAGGTCGTGGGTGATGAGCAGCAGGGCGTGGCCGTCGTCGGTGTGGCGGCGCAGTTCGTCCACGGTGCGCTCGACGAGGTCGCGGTCGAGTCCGGTGGTGGGCTCGTCGGCGAGGAGGAGCGGGGCGCCGCCGATGAGGGCGAGGGCGGTCGCGGCGCGCTGGGCGAGGCCGCCGGACAGCTCGTGCGGGTGGTGGTCGAGGTGGCCGGCGGGGAAGGAGGCCCGTTCGGCGGCGGCGACGGCGGCCGCGCGGACAGCCCGCCGGGGGGTGCGGGTCAGCTCGCGGAGGGTCTCCTCGATGTGGGCGCGGACGGTGCGTACGGGCGTGAGGTGGGCGGCCGGCGACTGGGGGACGAGGCCGACGCGCCGTCCCCGTACCGTACGGGCGAGGGTGCGTTCGCCGGCGGTGAGGACGTCGACGCCGTCCACGACGGCGGACCCGGCGGTCTCGGCGTTGCCGGGCAGCAGGCCGAGCAGGGCGGAGGCGAGCACGGACTTGCCGCAGCCGCTCTCGCCGACGAGGGCGAGGCACTCCCCCGCCGCCAGGTCGAACGAGGCGTCGGTGACGGCGGCGATGTGCCGTCCGCCGCGCATCCGGAACCGTACGGACAGTCCGCTCACGGACAGGACCGGGGTCACAGCGTCAGCTCCGATCGGCGGCGGGGGTTGGCGCGGTCCCGCCAGGCGCCGGCGAGTCCGGCGATGGCGAGGGTGGGGACGATCAGGAAGAGGCCGGGGAAGAGGGTCGGCCACCAGTCGCCCGCGAGCAGGGAGCCGCGGGCGGACTGGACGAGGTTGCCCAGGCTCGCCTGGTGGCTGGGGAGTCCGAGGCCGAGGAACGACAGGGCGGATTCGTGCCACATGGCGTGCGGCACCATCAGGACGGCCGCGATCCCGGCGTGTGGCGCCACCCCCGGCAGCAGGTGCCGTACGGTCACCCGCCATCGGGATGCGCCGCCGGAGACGGCCGCGTCGATGTACGGGCGGGTGCGCAGCGACAGGACCTCGGCGCGGACGATCCGGGCGGTGGACAGCCAGTGCGTGACGGCCACGGACGCGATGACCGGTCCGGTGCCGGGCCGGAACAGCGCCACCACGAAGATGCCGAGGAGCAGGTGCGGCACGGAGGAGAAGGTGTCGACGATCCGCATGACGAGCCGGTCGGTCCAGCCGCCGAGCGCGGCGGCCGTCGCGCCGACGGCCGTGCCGACGATGGTCGCGGCGAGGGCGGCGACGAGTCCGACGAGCAGCGAGACGCGCAGTCCGTGGACGCAGCGGAGCAGCAGGTCGCGGCCGACGTCGTCGGTGCCGAACGGGTGTGCCCAGGACGGCGGCCGCAGCTTCATCGACAGGTCGACGGCCTGTTGGTCGAGCTGGACGAGCGGCGGTACGAGCAGGACGGCGAGGGCCACGGCGGTGACGGTCGCGGCCGACGCGCGGACCTTGAGGGTGCGGGTGGAGCGGCGGGCGCGGCCGTGGGGTCTCCACTGCGGTTCAGCCATCGAAGCCCACTCTCGGGTCGGCGAGTCCGTACAGCAGGTCGGACAGGAGGTTGCCGATGAGCACGGCGGCGGTGGCGAGCACGGTGAGCGCGGCGAGCAGCGGGAAGTCCACGGACACGGCGGCCTGGACGGTGGCGGCGGCGATGCCGGGCCAGCTGAAGACGGTCTCCACGAGCAGGGCGCCGGTGATGAGTTCGGGTACGCGGGAGCCGACGAGGGTGAGGACGGGCAGCATGCCCGAGCGCAGGGCGTGGCCGAGGAGGACGGTGCGTTCGCCCAGGCCGCGGGCGCGGGCGCCGCGTACCGGGTCCTCGTCGAGCGCGTCGGCGACGCCTTGGCGGACGTACAGGAAGAACCAGGGCAGCTGGGTGAGGCCGAGCACGGCGGCGGGCAGGACGAGGTGCGTGGCGACCTGTGCGAAGGTGACGGTGTCGCTGGCCGTGTCGGTGAGCCCGCCGGCCGGCAGCACGTCCAGTTGCAGGGCGAAGACCCAGATGGCGAGCAGGGCGAGCCAGAAGGCGGGCGCGGCCTCCAGGACGTAGGCGGCCGAGGTGGCGCACCGGTCGAGCGGGCCGCCGCGGCGGCGGGCGGCGAGGACGCCGAGGAGGGTGCCGAGCAGGACGGCGACGGCGAACGCGGTGGCGGCGAGGAGCGTGGACCAGCCGACCCGTTCGGCGATGACGTCGGCGACGGGCTGCCGCATGACGGCCGAGTCGCCGAGGTCGCCGGTGACGGCTGAGGTGAGCCAGTGCCACCAGCGGCCGGGCAGCGGCTCGTCCACGCCGAGGTTGGCGCGCAGCTGGTCGAGGGTGGCCTCGGAGGCGGTGAGTCCGGCGGTGCCTGCGTACGCCTTGACGGGGTCGAAGGGGGAGGCCGCGGCGATGGCGAAGACGCCGAAGGTCACGGCGACGAGGACGGGTACGGCGAGCAGGGCGCGCCGTACCGTCATCCGGGCCATCGCCCCCCAGGGGAGGCGGCGGTTCACTTCTGCCGCTTCTTCGGGGTCCAGTCCTCGACGTTCCACCAGGGTCCGGAGGCCAGTCCGTGGTCGTGGGGTTCGACCTGGGTGGTGAGGCCGGTCCACTTGTCGGCGAGGACGTAGAGGTGGTCGATGTGGGTGAGGAAGGTGTAGCCGGGGTTCTGGACCAGTTCGCGCTGGACGGTGTCGTAGGCGGCCATGCGGGCGGTCTTGTCGTCGGTCTTCCGGCCTGCGTCGAGCGCCTTGTCGACGGCCGGGTTGTCGTACCAGGCCATGTTGTTGAAGCCGTCGCCGGCGAGGGTGGACTTCAGCAGCGGGTACTGGTCGAAGTCGGGGTCGGCGGGGGCGCCGCCGCCCGCGAGGACGGCGTCGTGCTTCATGCGCGGTTCGATGACCTCCCAGGTGCCGGCCTGGGTGGTGATGTCGATGCCGGCCTTCTTGGCGTCGGACGCGTAGGCGAGGGCGTGGTCCTGGCGGAGCTTGTCGCCGGAGAGGTACCAGAGCGGGAAGGCGGCGCGGACGCCGTTCTTGACGCGGATGCCGTCCTTGCCGGGCCGCCAGCCCGCGTCGTCCAGGATCTTCCGGGCGCGGGCGAGGTCGTGGGGGCGTTCGGTGCCCTTGGTGAACCAGGCGCTGCCGGTGGGGACGGGGCCGTAGGCGGGCTTGCCGGCGCCGTCGAGGATGCCGTCGACCATGGCCTGCCGGTCGACGGCGAGGTCGAGGGCGCGGCGCACGGCGGTGTCGCCGGACACGGGGTTGTGGGTGGGCAGGGTGACGGTGCGGTAGTCGTACGTCTTCGCGGCGTACGTCTTCTTCGCGGCGTCGTTCTCGAAGCCCTTGGCGAGGTTGGGCGGGAGGATCGCGCCGTCGAGGTCGCCGGAGCGCAGCCGGGTGGCGCGGACGTCGTCGTCCTTGATGATCGCCATGGTGAACCTCTTCACCTTGGGCGCGCCGCCCCAGTAGCGCGGGTTGGCCTCGAAGGTGAGCTTCTCGCCCTTGGACCAGCCGGTGAGGACGTACGGTCCGGTGCCGATGGGCCGGGTGGTGAAGGGGCCGGAGTTGACGTCCTGGCGGGCGGCCGCGTGTCGGGGGGCGATGGCGTGCACGGTCCGCTGCGCGAACGGCGCGTAGGGGTACTTGAGGGTGAAGACGACGGTGTGGTCGCCGGCCGCCCGGACGCTTTCGAGCGCGTCGAGTTCGGTCCTGGACGGGTTGTTCGTCCTCGGGTCGAGGATGGTGCGGTAGGTGAAGACGACGTCCTCGGCGGTGAACGGCTCGCCGTCGCTGAAGGTGACGCCGGTGCGCAGCTTGTACGTGTACGTCAGCCCGTCGGCGCTCACGTCGGGCAGGGCCGCCGCGAGGGCGGGCGTGAGCCTCATGCCGGCGTCGAAGGCGAGGAGCCCGTCGAAGATCTTGGAGTTGCCGTCCTTGCCGTAGCCGAGCAGCGGGCTGAGCGTCTCGGGCTCGTACGCGATGCCGACGACCGCGCTGTCCGGGGCGCCGCCGCGCTCGGCGTCGGCGCCGCCCGGGTTCGAGCAGGCCGCCGCGGTGAGGGCCAGGGTTCCGGCCAGTGTCGCGGCGGCCGCTGCGCGTATGACGCGGCCGGTTCGGGCGGTCATGCTGCCACACCCCTCATGAAGATCCACTGTTGTTGCGAACGACTCGCAATTAAACAGCATGTACAGGGGTGGGCGTTCCTTGGCTCCTTACCGGGCGGGGGCGGGCGCCGGGGCCGGGAGGTCGACGAGGGCGGCGACGGCATCCTTGTGCGCCCCCGCCGTCCCCAGCGCGATCGCGTCCGCCTTGGCGCGCTTGAGGTACAGGTGCGCCGGGTGCTCCCAGGTCATGCCGATCCCGCCGTGCAGCTGGACGCACTCCTCGGCGGCGCGTACCGCCACCTTCGAGCAGTGCGCCTGGGCCACCGCCACCGCGAGCGGCGCGTCGGCGCTTCCGCCCGCCAGCGCGTCGGCGGCGTTGCGGGCGGCGGCGCGGGCACCGGCGACCTCCAGCCAGAGCTGGGCGAGCCGGTGCTTGAGCGCCTGGAACGAGCCGAGCGGCCGGTTGAACTGATGGCGGGTGCGCAGATGGCGCACGGTCTCCTCCAGGCACCACTCGGCCAGCCCCAGCTGCTCGGATGCGAGCAGCCCGGCGCCCACGAGCAGACCGCGCCGGACGGCCGCGCGGGCGGTGTCCGCGTCCGCGAGCCGCCTTCCCCCCGCGGTGGCGGTGACGCGGGCGAGCGGGCGGGTCAGATCGAGCGGGACGAGCGGCTCGACGGTGGCGTCGGCGGCCTCGACCGCGTACAGCCCGTCGGGGCGGAGCACCAGCAGGACGTCGGCGGCCGCCGCGTCCGCGACACCCGTCACCGTGCCGTCGGACGCGGCCGGTGCGCCGGAATCCGCGCCGGTGGCCGGTCCTGTGGCGAGCGGGACGGCGAGCACCGCGACCTCGCGCCCGGTGGCGAGCTCGCCCAGCAGGTCGCCTGCTCCGGCCTCCAGCAGCGTCGCGGTCGCGACGACGGCGCTCGTGAGGTACGGCACCGGGGTCACCGCGCGGCCGAGCTCCTCCAGCACGACGGCGGCCTCCCGGTGGCTCGCGCCCTGGCCGCCGAGCTTCTCGGGGACCAGGAGACCGGCCAGGCCCATGTCACCGGCGAGGGTGCGCCACAGGTCACGGTCGCAGGGGTCGCCGTCCTCGACGCGTGCGGCGAGTGCGGCCGGGTCGGCCCGGTCGGCGAGCAGGGAGCGCACGGCCGCACGGAGATCGGTCTCGGCCTCGGAGTAGAGCAGATCGGTCATCGTGCGAGGTCCTTCCAGGCGACGTCCTTCTCGCCGCGCGGCTCGGAGGGCAGTCCGAGGACGCGTTCGGCGACGATGTTCAGCAGCACCTCGCTCGTACCGCCCTCGATCGAGTTGCCCTTGGAGCGGAGGTAGCGGTAACCGGCGTCCCGCCCGGTGAAGTCGACGTGCTCCGGGCGGCGCATCGTCCAGTCGTCGTACAACAGCCCTTCCTGGCCGAGGAGTTCCACCTCCAGACCGCTGATCTCCTGGTTGAGGCGGGCGAAGGCGAGTTTCATGCCGCTGCCCTCGGCGCCGGGCTGTCCCGCGGCGAGCTGCTGCCGCAGCCGCTCCCCCGTGAGACGGGCCACCTCGGCGTCGACCCAGAGGTCCAGCAGCCGCCGGTGAAGGTCGTGGGTGCGCAGCTCGGGCCGTTCGCGCCAGGTGCGGGAGACGGTCCCGATCATGCCGCCTTCGCGGGGGACGCGGGCGCCGCCGATGGAGACGCGTTCGTTCATGAGGGTGGTGCGGGCGACGTTCCAGCCGTCGCCGACGGCACCGAGCCGGTGGGCGTCGGGGACGCGTACGTCGGTGAGGAAGACCTCGTTGAACTCGGCCTCGCCGGTGATCTGGCGCAGCGGCCGCACCTCGACGCCCGGGTCGGTCATGTCGCACAGGAAGTAGGTGATGCCCTGGTGCTTGGGCAGGTCGGGGTCGGTGCGGGCGATCAGGATGGCCCAGCGGGCGACATGGGCGCTGGACGTCCACACCTTCTGGCCGTTGACGATCCAGTCGTCGCCGTCGCGGACGGCGCGGGTGCCGAGGGCGGCGAGGTCCGAGCCGGCGCCGGGCTCGCTGAACAGCTGGCACCACACCTCGTCGCCGACCCACAGGGGGCGCAGGAAGCGGCGCTTCTGCTCATCGGTGCCGTAGGCGAGGATCGTCGGCGCGGCCATGCCGAGGCCGATGCCGATCCGCCGGGGGTCGTTGTCGGGGGCGCCGGCCGCCTCGAGTTCGGCGTCCACGACGGCCTGGAGGGAGCGCGGCGCGCCGAGCCCGCCGAGGCCCTCCGGGTAGTGCACCCAGGCGAGTCCGGCGTCGAAGCGGGCCTTGAGGAAGCCGGTGCGGTCGGTGGTCGCGGGCGGGTGCGCGGCGAGCAGCTCGCGGGTCATGCGGCGCAGGTCGTCGGCGTCGGGCGGGGTGGCGGGCGTGGCGGCGGTCCGGTCGTCGGTCACCGGGCGGCTCCTTCCGGGAGGACCACGAGCCGGCCCGTGGTGGTGCCGTCGGCGACGCGCTGGACGGCGTGTGCCGCGTCGGCGAACGGCACGCGGTCGCTGACCAGCGGCTTGATCAGGCCCTTCGCGGCGAGCGTGGTGAGGGTGTCATGGCAGCGGATGACGGCCCGCGGGTCCTTCTGGTTGTACAGACCCCAGTGCAGGCCGAGGATCGAGTAGTTCTTGACCAGGGCGTGGTTGAGGGCGGGGGCCGGGATGTCGCCGCTCGCGAAGCCGACCACGACGATGCGCCCCTCGAAGGCGACGCACTTGGCGGACCTGGTGTAGGCGTCGCCGCCGACCGGGTCGTACACCACGTCGGCGCCTCGGCCGCCGGTGGCCTCCTTGACGGCCGCGACGATGTCGTCGGTGTGCCGGTCGACGACGGTGTCGCAGCCCAGCTCGCGGGCGACGGCGGCCTTGTCGGCGCCGCCCACGACGCCGACGACCCGCGCGCCCGCCGCCTTGCCGAGCTGGACGGCTGCGCTGCCGACACCGCCGGCGGCGGCGTGGACCAGCAGGGTCTCGCCCTCCCGCAGCGCGGCGCGCCGGTGCAGGCCGAACCAGCCGGTCTGGTAGCCGATGTGCAGGGCGGCCGCCTCGGCGTCGTCCAGCGCGTCGGGCGCGGGCAGGACCGCCGTGGCGTCGGCGACGGCGTAATCGGCGAAGCCGCCGTGCGGCAGGGCGGCCGTGGCGATCACCCGCCGGCCGTCCTCGGTCTCGGCGCAGACCTCCACGCCGGGGGTGAAGGGCAGCGGCGGGCGGACCTGGTAGTGGCCGCGGCAGAGCAGCGCGTCGGGGAAGTTGACGTTGGCGGCCCTGACCTTGAGCAGCAGCTGCCCGGGGCCGGGTACGGGCCGCTCCGCCTCTTCGCGCCGCATCACCTCGCTCGGCTCGCCGTTCTGGTGCACGCGCCATGCCTGCATTGGGGGCCTCCACGGTGGATCGGGCAACCTGGGCCGGACTCGGGCGACGGGTCGTCGGCCGGTACCGCACCGGCTCGCATACTAAGCGGTCGCTTGCTCGTCTGGGAACAGCCCGCCGCGGAATCCCGCCAGCGGGCCCCGCTCAGCGGCCGAAGACCTCGAACGTCACGGCGGGGCGGCCCCCGAAGCGCGGCGCGGCCGACTCGGCGTTACGGGTCAGGAAGGTCCGGCAGTACTCCTCCGGGTCCTGGTCGGTGAGCGCCTCGATGTACGCGCGGTGTTCGAGCAGGGACAGGACCGCGCGCTCGAGACCGGGCGTCGCGTCCACCGCGTGGGTCGGTGTCGAGGAACCCGCGACGGCGACCCAGCGCACCCCGTTCCACGGCTCGAGGCCCTGCTCGACGAGTTCGGGGAAGATCCAGCGGTTGCCCGCGTCGGCGGCGGCGTCCAGCGTCGCCCGGCCGACGGCGACATGATCGGGGGTGTTCCAGGCGACACCGCCCCAGGTGTCGCGGTGGTTGAGGGTGAGGACGAGCTCGGGGCGGTGGCGGCGGATCGCGGCCGCGATGTCCCGGCGCAGGGCGAGCCCGTACTCGATGACACCGTCGCTGTGGTCCAGGAACTCCACCGCGGACACCCCGACCACGGCCGCGCTCGCCCGCTGCTCCCGCTCCCGCAGGGGCGCGCACACGGCGGGGTCCAGCGTGTCGATGCCCGCCTCGCCCCTGGTGGCCAGGGTGTAGACGACCTCGCGCCCCGCGTCGGTCCAGGCGGCGACGGCCGCGGAGCAGCCGTATTCGAGGTCGTCGGGGTGGGCGACGACGGCCAGGGCGCGCTGCCAGTCGTCCGGCATCGGGGCGAGCTGGTCGGGGAGTTGACGGGGCGTCTGTTCGGTCGCTCGATCGTTCATGGGGCGCAGGATACGGCCCGCCGGTACGGCTCCGCCGATCTCACCCCGCGGAGTCCCGCCGCACCTGGGCGGCGAGGGCGGCGGTCAGCCAGTCGTGCGCGGCGCCCATCGTCGGCTCCGACGGGCCGTTCAGTTCGCCGACGAGCCGCCAGTACAGGTCGATACGGGGATCGTCGGCGAGCTGGGCGCTGAGCCGGCGCCGGAAGGCGGCGGTGTCGCGCACGCCTCGGGCGCGGGCGTGGGCGGAGACGAAGCAGTCGAGTGCCTCGCCCTCGTGCGGCGGCCGCCCGGCCCCGCACTCCCGTGCCGTCAGGAGGAACGCCTCCCAGAGACCGTCGTAGAGCACGGCAGGACGGCAGTTCTCGTCCGGCCGGTGGGCGGCGGGCTGGGCGGCCTCCTTGCCGGGGCGGGCGTCGGCGGTGAGGGCGTGCAGCCGGGCCAGGGCCAGCACCTGGTCCGGCCCGGGATCGTCGGGGAGCTGGGGAACGGACTGGTCGACGATGGCGCGGACCAGCCGGGCGGGGAGCCTCGGCGGCAGCCAGCCGCGCCAGAAGCGCGCGAGCGCGGCCGTGCTCGGCGGGGTGGACACGGCGCCGATCAGCCGCAGCCGCTCGGCGCGTTCCCCGGGGGCGCTGTCCCGGAGCAGTCGCAGGGCCGCCTCACGCCAGCGCAGCGCGACCAGGCGGGAACCCACCTCCCGCAGGTGCCCCTCGATGACGTCCTCCAGCGCCTCCTCACGCTCCAGGACCCGGCCGACGTCCGGGACCGGCAGGTCCAGGGTGCGCAGGGAGCGGATGAGGCGGAGCCGGTCGAGCGCCTCGGGGCCGTAGCGGCGGTGGCCGCCGGAGCTGCGCGCGGCTTCGGGCAGCAGTCCGCGATCGGAGTAGTGGCGGACGGTCTTGACGGTGACGCCCGCACGCGCGGCCAGCTCTCCGATGCTCCACATGCCGTCGTCGGACATGCCGTCGTGGGACACGACTTGAACCTCCCTCAGGGGGAGTTCCTACCGTACCGGCGAGCGGGGACGGCCCGAGCGGCCGGTCCCTGGACCACGGCGTACGAGGGAGACATCCATGACGGCGTTCATCCTGGTGTCGGAGGCCTGCACCGGCGGCTGGATATGGCGGGACGTGGCCGCCCGGCTACGGGCGGCGGGGGCCGAGGCGCACCCGGTGACACCGACCGGCATGGGCGACCGCCGGCACCTGGCCGGGCCGGACACGGACCTGCGGACGCACATCCGGGACGTGCTGGAGGTGCTCGACCGGGTGGCTGACCCCGAGGTGGTGCTCGTCGGCCACGGCTACGGCATCCACCCGGTGCTCGGCGCCGCCGATCTGCGGCCGGAGCGGATCGCCCGGATCGTCCACCTGGACGCGGGCATGCCACAGGACGGGGACACCGCCCTCGCCCTGGTCCCGGACCAGGCCCTGCGCGAACGGATCGCGCGACGGGAGGGTGCGGAAGGGGAGGGGGCGTCCGGGGCGGGAGCGGCCGGGGAGGAGGCGGGAGGGGACGACTGGCTGATCCCGCCGCCGGCGGCGGGCGAGTGGGAGCGCTGGGGCAGCACCGCCGGCGTCCCGGCGGACGCGCTGGCACGGCTCGCCCGGCTGGCGGCGCCGCAGCCCGTGGCGACGCTCACGCAGCCGCTCCGGCTGTCGGGGGCGGCCGCCGACCGGCCGGCGACCGGCGTCCTGTGCGTCGCCAACGGTCCCGGCATCGCCCTGGTCGAGGCCCTCGTTCGGCTCGGGGATCCCCGCCTCCAGGCGCTCACCGAGCCGCGCGTGACCTTCTTCGAACTCGACACCGGGCACTGGCCCATGCTGTCCGTCCCGGAGGAGCTGGCCGGCGTACTGCTCCGGGCGGCAGCCGGGGAGGGCCACCGGCTGGCCCCGGCGACGGACGAACCGCCCGCGCACCTGCGGCCGTTCGTCCTCGACGTGCCCGAGCGGCCGCGTGAGCGGGTGGGGAACGCCGATCTGTACCTGCCCGACGCCGACGAGCCCCGTCCTGCGGTGGTGTTCGTCCACGGCGGCCCGGTCCCCCGGGACGTGCGGCCGACGCCGCGCGACTGGCCGGCCTTCACCGGCTACGGCCGGTACGTGGCGAGTCTGGGCGCGGTCGGCGTGACCCTGGACCACGGGCTGCACGACATCGCCGACTACGCGCGGGCCGCCGATGACGTGGCCGCGGCGGTCGAGCGCGTACGGGCCGATCCCCGTGTCGACGGAGAACGCGTCGCGCTGTGGTACCTCTCCGCCGGCGGGCTGCTGTCGGCGGACGCCCTCGGCGCGCCGCCGCCGTGGCTGCGCTGCGTGGCGGCGTCCTATCCCATCCTCGCGCCGCTGCCGAGCTGGGGGCTCTCCGGCTCCCGGTTCCGCCCGGCGGAGGCGGTGCGGAACGCGGGGCGCCTGCCGGTCGTGCTGACCCGGGTGGGGCGTGAGTGGCCGGAGATCGCGGTGACGGTCGAGGAGTTCCTCACCGCCGCCGAGAAGTGCGGGGCCGCCGTCGAGGTGGTCGACGTGCCGCTCGGGCACCACGGGTTCGAGACCGTCGACCACACCGACGAGGCCCGCGCCGCCGTGCGGACGGCCGTACGGTCCGTGCTCGCCCACCTGCGGAGCTGAGCGGCACGGCGGGCCGATCAGCGCGCGGCGGGCCCATGCCGCTCAGGGCGCCGCGGGCCCCGTGCCGCTCAGCGCGCGGCGGCCCCGCGCCCTCAGACCTCGCCTCGGGCGAGGGCGAGGAGGCGGTCCAGGACGCGGGTGCCGCTCGCCCGGACACCGTCGTGCTCGTACTCGTCGGTCACCCACGTCCGCAGGCCCCGGACGGCGCGGGCGGTGGCGAGCGAGTGTGCGGTGTCGACGTACATGTCGTCGTGGTACACGGCGGCCGCGACCGGCACGGTGTTCGCGGCGAGGCGGTCCGCGTCGTACAGGGCGGGCCAGTCTGCGCGGGCGGCGAGCAGTTCGGCGGTCTCGCGCAGCGGGCGCAGCGCGGGGTCGGTCTCGAAGTGCCAGGGGTGGATCGTCTCCCCGGTGAAGAGGAGCGGCTCGTCGGCCGCGAGCGTCTTGGCCGCGTCGAACCCGGGGAACTCGGCGCGGACCCGTTCCGCCGCCCACGCGGTGGGCGCCTGCCCCTGGGCGTAGATGGCTTCGTGGAGCACCGCGTACAGCGGGTGGCTCGCGAACGACAGCTGGTTCGCCACGGCCTCGAGGAAGGCGTCCGCCAGGGTGTGACCGGCCGGGGTCCGGACGAAGGCGTTCTCCAGGAGGTAGTGCAACTGGTGGCTGCCGTCGCCGCCGCCGAGCAGGATGCCCAGGGACTGGAACGCCTCGGGAGTGAGGAGGTGGCCGCCCGGCAGGACCGTGCGGTGCTCGATGAGATGGGCGGCGATCCGGCGGGCGCGCTCGACGTCCTGCGGGTAACGGGCGTAGTGGGCCTCGACCTTGCGCCGGATGCGCGGGTAGGCGGCGCGGTAGACGTCGTCGGCGGTGGCGTCGAGGGAGGGCAGCCCGCCCGTGATGATCGCGGCGCTCAGCCCTTCGGGCGCGGTGGACAGGTAGTGCGTGGCGCAGAAGCCGCCGAAGCTCTGCCCGAGCACGGTCCAGGGGGCGCCGCCGGTGACCCGGCGGCGGATCAGTTCGCAGTCCCGGACGATGGAGTCGGCGCGGAAGTGGGCGAGGTAGTCCGCCTGGGCACCGGGGCCGCCGCGCAGCGGGAGCGTCTGCCGGTTGGCGGGGGTGGAGCGTCCGGTGCCGCGCTGGTCGAGGAGCAGGACCCGGAACTCCTGGACGGCGCGGCCCAGCCAGGCCTGCGCGCCGGTGAAGCGGCGGGCCGCACACCCCGGGCCGCCCTCCAGGTACACCAGCCACGGCAGGTCCGCGTCCGCCCGGCCGGTGGCGACGACCTCGCGGCCGTACAGCTCGATCTGCTCGCCGGAGGGGTCGGCGTGGTCGAGCGGAACGGTGAAGCGGTGGTCGGTGAGGACGACACCGGGCTGGTGGTAACTGGTCAAGGCTCCTCCTGTCGTGTGCGCGCCCCCGCCCGCTCGGTGGACGCTCAGTGGACCATACGGGCGGGGGCGCGGTGCGGGGAGGGAGGGGGCCGGGAGGGTGCGGTGCGGGGAGGGAGAGGGCCGGGAGGGAGGGGGGCCGGGAGGGTGCGGTGCGGGGAGGGAGAGGGCCGGGAGGGTGCGGGCCGCGCCGCTCCCGCTCCCGGCCGCTTCCGTGTCAGCTGGTGGGGAAGTCGTCCGGCGTCCTGATCCGGTCGCGCACCCACACACCGGCCGGCTTGAGCGAGGCGGTGCCGGTCCACGGTCCGTCGGCGGCGCAGGTACCGGTCTTGAAGACGGCGCCGGAACGGTGGTCGTCGGAGAAATTCCAGTTCACCCAGCTGATCTTCTTCGCCGCCATCAGGTCGAGGTAGCGCTGTGCCATGGCGAAGTCGTCGGCGCCCTCGCCGGCGTAGTTCTGCGTGCCGAACTCGGTGACGAAGACGGGCAGTCGGTCGGCGGCCCGGGAGAGCGTCGCGAGGTACGCGTCACGGTGCGAGGAGGCGTAGAAGTGGAAGGTGTACATGATGTTGGTCGCGTTCACCGGGTTCGCGACGACCTCGGACTCGTTCGCGCCTTCGGAGACGCCGAACGACGACCAGGCGCGTGTGCCGACGAGGATCGGGGTGGAGGCGTCGTTGGCCCTGATGACGGGGATGAGCTGTTCGGCGTAGCTCTTGATGCGGGACCAGCTGACGCCGCTGGGCTCGTTGGCGATCTCGTACAGCAGGTTGGTCTTGCCCCGGTGGCGCTGGGCGATCTCCGTGAAGAACGTCTTGGCGCGGCTGAGGTTGTGGTGCGGGTCGCCGGGGTCGAGCATGTGCCAGTCGACGATGGCGTACATGCCGCGCGCGGTGGCCTGTTCGATGATCGAGTGGACGAGGTCGGTGTACTTGCGCGGATCGGTCTCGTAGCCGCCTTCCTGGATGTACATGGAGACCCGCAGGACGTCGGCGTTCCAGTCGGTGGCCAGGGCGTTGAGCGACCTCGTGGTGACGCATCGGCCGTACCACTGGAGGCCGTGCGTGGACATGCCGCGCAGCTGGACGGGCTTGCCGTACCGGTTGCAGAGCCTGGTGCCGCAGACCTTCAGCCGGCCGTTGACCGCGGCCGGGGTGGCGGTGCCCACCTGGGCGGCTTCCGCCTTCCGGTCGACGTGGCTCTCGGCTTCCAGGACGGTGGGGGCGGGCGGGGCCGCCGGGGCGGTGGGGGCCATGACGAGGCCGAGGAGGAGGCCGACGGCGGCGAGGGCGCCGACGCCTCCCGGTGAACGTGTCCAGGTCCGTGCCGTTCTCATGGGGGTCTCCTTGAAGGGCGCGCACAGGGGGGTGCGACGGGCCGCGAGGCGTCGCCGCTGGACTGGAAGGAAACTTTCCTAACTAATAGAAGGGATAGCAGCCGCCCGGGACCTTCCGCAAGGTTCATGTCAATCTTCTCCGCCATCTGGCGGCTGCCGCGTGGGCACTCGGGCACGCTCAGGGAGCGCGGCGCTCCCCCGGCTGTCCGGGGCGCGGGGGCTGTCGGCGGGAGCGGTGCTCCAGGAGGGCGTGGCGGATCTCCGCGGCCACCCGCCGCACTCGTTCCGGTGTCGCGGTGCCGTCTGCGACGGCCGGCACGAAGCGGTGCTGCGGCCGTCGGCAGCGGGTGCACGCCGTACCGGTGGTGACGAGGTGACCGTCCTCGCAGCCCAGGTCGGCGCAGGGGCCCCGCGTCAGCAGTTGTTCGGCGACGGCTTGCGCGGACCACAGCCGCCGGCCGTCCTCGCCCTTCTCGTGCAGGGCGTGCGCCCAGCGGGTGTACCAGCGGCGTTCCACCCGGTCCAGCAGCTGATCGGCGGTGCGGTGGGCGAGCTCCTGGTGGACCAGCTCGTGGAGCGAGCGCGGCACCCGGTGGCCGAGGGCCTGGAGCAGCGGCTGGGGGAACGCCTGGAGGACATAGGAGACCGGGTCCTGGCCGGCCCGCTGGCGCCAGGCGCGGCACGAACAGCGCCCGTTCGCGGGGAGCGGGGCGCGGCAGCGGCCGCACAGGCCCCGGCAGGCGGAGCAGATCCCGCCGTCCAGTCCGTCCAGATGCGGGGCGGGCGCGCGCCCGCACTCGCGGCAGCATGCGGCGCAGGGTCCACAGAGCCGCTCGCCGCCCACGCCGGTCGTCCAGGACCGCTGCTGGCAGCGGCAGCACAGATCGCTGTTGCAGTACGTGTGGTGAGCGGCGCCCGAGTGACGTCCGGGGAGCGGGAAGGACACGGCGGGAGTTCTTTCGACGGCTGGCGGAACCGGTTCCCTCGACGGCCGGCGGAACCGGTCACGACGGTGATCCGTCGAGCCTAGCCGAGCGGCGCCGAGGCCGGGCCGGACTGTGGACAAGCGGGCGGCCACGGCCCGTACCGTGTCCCCGACCGTCCTTCCGTGATCAAGGTGGTGCCGCGTGTCCCTGTTCGACCTGCCCCTGGAACAACTCCGTACGTACCGCAGCGCGTCCGTGGAGCCGGACGACTTCGACGACTTCTGGGCCAAGACCCTCGCCGAGGCCCGCACCCACGACCTCGACGCCCGGTTCGAGCGGGTCGACACCGGGCTCTCCACGGTCGAGGTCTACGACGTCACCTACGCCGGGTTCGGTGGTCACCCCGTCAGGGGCTGGTTCGTCATACCGTCCGGCGCGAGCGCGCCGCTGCCGGTGGTCGTGGAGTTCGTGGGTTACGGCGGCGGGCGCGGTCTGCCGCACACCCATCTGCTGTGGGCGTCGGCGGGGTTCGCGCACTTCGTGATGGACACCCGCGGCCAGGGCAGTACGTGGGGTGGCGGCGACACCCCGGACCCGGTGGGCAGCGGTCCGGCGGTGCCGGGCTTCATGACCCGGGGCATCGAGGACCCGTCCGCGTACTACTACCGGCGGGTGTTCACCGACGCGGTACGGGCGGTGGAGGCGGCGCGCTCGCATCCGCTGACCGACGCGACGCGCACCGCCGCCGTCGGGGAGAGCCAGGGCGGCGGGATCGCCCTCGCGGTGGCCGCGCTCGTCCCCGACCTGGTGGCCGTGGCACCGGACGTGCCGTTCCTGTGCGACTTCCCGCGCGCGACGACGCTCACCGACCGCACGCCGTACCGCGAGGTGGGCGACTACCTGAAGACGCACCGCGGCAGGGCCGAGCAGACCGCGCGCACGCTCGCGTACTTCGACGGGGTGCACTTCGCGGCACGGGCCACGGCACCGGCGTTGTTCTCGACGGGTCTCGAGGACCTCACCTGCCCGCCGTCGACGGTGTTCGCGGCGTTCAACGCGTACGCGCACGAGGACAAGGAGATCGAGGTCTACGCGTTCAACGACCACGAGGGCGGTGAGGCGTTCCAGCAGGCGGTTCGGTTGCGCTGGCTCCCGGCGCGGCTGCGCCGACCGGTCGCCTGACGGCCGTCCGCCCGGGTTGCGAGCCGGTGACGATCCGGTTGCGACCCGGGCAGGCGCCGTTCCGGGGCGGCCGCGCCGCTGTTGGGAGGTCATGGACTCGTACAGCGCGCATGAACCGGCCGCGGGGCCCGTGCCGTGGCTGCTGGGCGCGTACTGGCTGGACTCCCCCCTGCGCGACGCCCTCCACGACGCGGAGTGCCGGTGGTGCGGACAACTCGGGTCCGCTCGGGCCCAGGCCCCGCCACGCGGCCCTGCCCGGCGGAGCCGGGCGGCGTGGGCGGGCGGACCATGGTTCGGCCGGTTCGGTTCCTCGGGCCGGTTCGGCTGGATCAGCCGGGCAATCACCCACGCCGGGGTGCGGCGGGCGCTGCTGGTCTTCACCGCGCTGACGACGGTCGGCGCGTTCGTCGCGGCCCTCCCGCCGTGACACGGCGAGGCGGCCGGGGAACGGTGTCCCCGGCCGCGGGTCGTACCGGCGTACGAGCCGTCAGGTGCCGTCCCGGCGACCTACATCTGCCGGTTCGACAGATAGGACGCCTTGACGGCCGTGATCTTGATGAACGACAGGTCCACGGTGCCGGACGTGTAGTCGTGGCCGCAGGTGACGTAGACGGTCCCCGCCGACGAGAAGTTGTGGACCACGTTCATCGAGAGCGGGACATAGGGCAGGCTGCTGCTGTGGCTGGCGATGGCGCGGTCGTAGTCGCCGCCGGCCCGGACGAAGCAGCGGATGGTCTGGTTGGTGGCGCCGACGGGCCGGTCCACGTTGAGCTTGGCGGAGATGGCCCAGCCGCCCGCCGGAACCGCCAGCCGGCCCACGATCACCTGGGAGTTGGCGCCGGTGCTCAGCCGGTAGTTGTTCTTCCAGCTGCTGTAGACGGCCGCCGGGTTGGTGTGCGCGCTCTGCGCCGTGCCCGCGGTCGCCGCGAGCGAGATGCCCGCGCCGGTCGCCAGGGCCAGCGCCCCGAGGAGCGCGCGGCGCGCGTGGGTGCGTGCCTTCATCGCCTTCATCTGGTCCTCCCCTTGGATGGAGGCAGCCGGTCGGCTGCTCCCGCCAGAACCGACGTTGGCGTCTCCTGGACAAGTTCCGGGGAGTCCTGGTGGTGAAGGCGCACGCGTTGTACACTTCGCCGTTTCCGCGCCCCCGTCGTCCTGCGGACTCCGGATGGCGTACGGCGGCCGTTTGCGGTAAGGGCAAGACGGCCGGGGATCCGGGCGGCTCGTGCCCGGCAGACCTCAGCGGGTGGGCTGCGGCATGTTCAGCGGCTCGTCCGTGGCGTACAGCCGTACGGCGGAGCGCATGACCTCCTCCAGCGAGATCCTGCCGTCGCCGTCGGTGTCGAGCGCCGCCGCCTTGTCGCGGGCCCGTTCAGGGGTGGCCCGCATGGCGACGAGCATCCGCTCCCACTCGCCGACCGTCACCTCCCCGTTGTCGTCGGTGTCCGCGACGTCGATGACGGCGCCCGCCCAGGGCCGCACGACACGGGAGAACCGCTTCTCGTCGCCGCGCAGGTGGTCGGTGGCCGCCCGGATGAACTCCTCCTGGGTGATCCTGCCGTCGCCGTCGGCGTCGGCCAGCTCGGCGAAGCCCGCCCAGAGCCGCCGGGCGCCGTCGAGCAGGGCCCGCCCCTTGGGTGTCGTCGGTGACTGGCCGAAGTCGGCCAGGATGGAGTGGGCCAGTTCCTCGAAGTCGGTCTCGGTCACCACGCCGTCCCCGTCGCGGTCGAACCTGTCGAAACGGTGGGCCATCTTGTCCTGGTACGCGGTCAGGCTCATGGGTGCTCTCCTCGGCAGTGCGGGTCATCGGTCCCGGCCGGTGCCGGGCACGCGCCCGGTTCAGCCGCCCACCACCCTTGCCGAGGACACGCACGGCGACCACCGGACGGCCGCGCCCGGGTGAACGCGGCCCGCCGGCGGCGGAGGAGCCTCACCCTCAGGGGGTAGCGGAGAGCTCCTCGGCGATGTGGTGCGCCCAGCCCCGGATGCGCTCCGAATTGCGGAAGTCGCCGCCCTTGCCGTGGCGGACGAACGCACGCGCCATCGGACCGGGCGTCGACTCGGTGACGCTGCCGCCGAACGTGACGTGCTCACGGGCGTGCAGCAGCTCCATCTGCTTCGCGACCGCCGGCACCGGCGGGATGTCCTGCTCGTCGGCCGAGTCGTCCAGCGGGCCGCTGCTGAACAGCCACACCGGACGGTGGCCGAGCGCCTCGGCGTTGCGCTTGGCGCAGCGCAGCGCGTCGCGACGCCAGTGCCCCGCGTAGATGGCGCTGCCGAGCACGACGGCGTCGTAGGCGTTGACGTCCACGACGTCGGCCGCGGGCACGACGGCGGTGTGGAAGCCGTCCTCGCGGAGGGACTCGGCGATCTCCTCGGCGATCTCCTCGGTGGCACCGTGCTTGCTGCCGTAGGCGACGAGTACGCGTTTCATGGTCAGCTCCTCGTGGTCGCTTGCCTCCACGATCGCTCCGGCGCGGGCCGCGCCCGCAGTGCCGGACGTCCCCCGCGGCCGGGCCGACCGGACCCTCCACCGTCCCTCGTGGACCGAACGGCCCCTGCCGCCCGGCGTGGCGCCCGCCTACGGTAAGAAGAAGGATCACCTTCCCGAGGCGAGGAGCTCTCCCATGAGCCGACTGCGGGGCAGGACCGCCCTGGTGACGGGCGGTGCGCGAGGTATCGGTGAGGCGATCGTGCGTCTCTTCGCGCACGAGGGCGCCTCCGTGGTGGTGGCGGACGTACTCGAAGCAGAGGGCGCCGCCCTGGCCGACGAGCTCGGCGACCGAGTGATGTTCCACCGTCTGGACGTCACCATGGAGGCCGACTGGTCGGCGGCGCTGACGGAAGCCGAGGCCGCCTTCGGGCCCGTCTCGGTACTGGTCAACAACGCGGGCGTCGTCGAGTTCGGCGGCATCGAGGACACGGACCCGGCGGTGTTCCGGCGCGTCCTCGACATCAACCTGTTCGGCCCCTGGCTCGGTATGCACACGGCCGTGTCCTCGCTGCGCCGGGCGGGTGACGGTGTCGTGCTCAACGTCTCGTCGACGGCCGGTCTGATGGGGTACGCCGACCTCGGCGCGTACGTGGCGAGCAAATGGGGCCTGCGCGGACTGACGAAGACCGCCGCGCTCGAACTGGCAGCGGACGGCGTACGGGTGTGCTCCATCCACCCGGGGCCCATCCGGACGCCGATGACGGCGGATTTCGACGACTCCATGACGGCGGCGCAGCCCATCCCCCGCTTCGGCACCCCCGACGAGGTCGCCCGGCTGGCCCTGTTCCTCGTCGCCGACGCCACCTACTCCACCGGCGCGGAGTTCGTGGTCGACGGCGGCGCGACCACCGGCAGCATGCTGTTGACCGAGGTGGAGCACTGAGGGTCCCCGGGAGGCACCGGGCTCCCCTGAGACGGACGCGCCCCCGGGACGGATGCGGTTCCGGGACGGACGCTCCCCCGGGCGCCCGGCCCGGGTGCGGTGCACCACCGGCCACCGACCGCCGGTGATTCCGCTCGTCGGTGGCTCGAGTTGCCGGTGGCTCGGGTTGCCGGTAGGCGGGTGCGGTGGCTCCGGTTGCCGGTAGGCGGGTGCGGAGTGACGATGGTCAGTGAGTTCTGGCTGCCGGTCTCATGTCTCCAGGAGCGCGTGTCTCATCGAACGCGCGTCTCGTAGAAAACGGGGATGACATGTTTCAGCTCATCCGCAAGGTCAGCTCACTCGATCTCGCCGCACGCCAGGCGCCCGTTCTGGTGATCTCCTTCCTCCTCGCGAGCCTGTTCTACAGGTTCGGCAGCTTCGCCCTGGAGGCGGGAGCGTTTCTGGCCACCTGGTTCGTGCTCGACGCCCTCGTCGAGGCCGCTCGCAAGGTACGCGACCGATTCCGGCCGGTCCGGTCGGAACCCGGCGTGTGAGACGGACGGATGACCGGGATCCCCCGCGGTGTGGCCGGGGAAGGGGGCCGGGTGGCCGTCGTGCACGACCGCCAGGGCACCCTGATCGCCCTCGACCTCGGCAGCGGCGCGGTGTTGTGGCGTACGGGGCGCGGACTGCGGCCGTGCGCCCTGGTGACCGGATCCGTCGTCGCCGTACGGTTCGACGCCTCGCCCGCGCTCGTGATCGTGCTGCTCGACGCGGCGGACGGGAGCCTGCGGTGGACGGCACCGCCCGTCGCGCTGCCGCCATGGGCCAGGCCCACACTGGACGACAGTCCGGGCTTCGCCCTGTCCACGGCGCCCGCCGGTGCCGGCCGCGGCGACGGGTGCGTGATCAGCTGGATGGCGCGGTCCTCCTACCTCGGGGGCGCGCCGCCGGGCCGGGGCGCGGCGGTGGCGGACCAGGAGCATGAGGCGCACGGTGCCGTACGCGTCGATCCGGGCGCGCCGTCGGTGGAGCCGCTGCCCGGTGGACCGGAGGCGCCGGAGGCTCAAGGCCAGCGGGAGGCGCCGGGAGCGGAGGCGGAACCCGACCGGGCGCCGGAGCCGGGGCCGGGGCCGGGGCCGCTCGGGGCGGACGTGCTGGACGCGTGCCTGCTGGGCGGGCGGCGGCTGGAGCTGGCCGTGCCGCCGGGCGGTGGAGGTGTCGTCCTGCGCTCGGTGGAGCCGCGTACCGACGAGGTCGTCTGGGAGGTGGTGCTGGACGAGGCGGCCGAGAGCCGCCCCCGCAAGCTTCGGCCGTGACCTCGCGGCGCACCACCTTCTCGTATCCAGGGACACATCATGACCATGTCCGACGAAGAGCTCGCCCGGGCGAAGAACATCAGCGTCGAGCAGGTGCGGCTGCTGAGGGAGAGCCGGGGAGCGACGAACGAGACGCTCGACGGGCTGTCCGACGCGGCGGTGCGGCGGGCGCTGCGGCGGCTGGACGAGACCGACCTGCCCAACGCCCGCCGTCTCTTCCGGCTCGAACAGGAGCGGGGGGACGACGGGACCGTACCCGCGCACGCCATGGGCACCGCCCTCGGCGAGGTGTGGTCGCTGCTGCGCGGGCGCGTACCGGACCGGACGACGGCGGGTGTGCCCACGGGTCTCGGCGGGACGGAGTACCGGGCCGGGCCGACACCCACGGCCGGGATGACGCTGACCGCGTGGGAGTGGCTGGGGCCGGGCAACATCGGCGGCCGTACGCGCGGCATCGTGATCGACCCGGCCCGGCCTCGGCACATGTGGGCGGCGAGCGCCGGCGGCGGCGTCTGGCACACCGGCGACGGCGGCGCGCGCTGGGATCCCGTCGACGACTTCCTCGCCAACCTGGCGTGCGCGTGCATCGCGATGGACCCGTCCGACCCGGCGACGATCTACGTGGGTACCGGCGAGGGGTTCTCCAACGCCGACGCCATCCGGGGCAACGGCGTCTTCCGGACCACGGACGCCCTCGTCTGGAGCCCGGTCCACGCGACCCAGACGCCGGACTTCCGGTTCGTGACGCGGCTGGCGGTCTCCCGGTCGGGCGAGGTCGTCCTCGCGGCCACCGGGACCGGTCTGTTCCGCTGCTCCGATCCGGCGCGGACCACCTGGACGCGGGTCCTGGCCGTCCCCCTCGGCGATGTGCGGTTCGACCCGAACGACAGCGGCCGTGCGGTCGCGGGCGCGCTGGACTCCGGCGAGGCGTGGTTCAGCCGCGACGGCGGCCGCACCTGGCACGCGGCGGCGCACGGGCCGTGGTCGGGTCGCGTCGAGCTCGCGTACGCGGTGAAGAACCCGCGGATCGTGTACGCGTCGGTGCAGATGACGAAGGGCGAGATCTGGCGGTCGGAGGACGGCGGTGAGACCTACCGGCGTCGGCGCACCCTCGGTCCGGACGGCCGAGCGGCCCCGTACCTGGGGGATCAGGGCTGGTACGACAACGCGATCTGGGCGGGTGACCCGACGGACGAGAACCTGGTGGTCGTCGGCGGTATCGATCTCTGGCGCAGCAAGGACGGCGGCGACCGGCTCGCCGAGATCAGCACCTGGTGGAGCGACGCGTCCGCGCACGCCGACCAGCACGCGATCGTGGCCCACCCCGGGTACGACGGGGTGCGCAACCGTACGGTGTTCTTCGGCAACGACGGCGGTGTCTTCAAGGCCGACGACCTGGCGGCGGTGGGCGTCGAGGCGCGTGCGCCGTTCGAACGCGGCTGGACGGAACTGGTCAACAACTACGGGGTGACCCAGTTCTACGGCGGCGCCGGCCACAGCGCCAGCGGCCGTATCGTCGGCGGGACGCAGGACAACGGCACGCTGGCCTTCGACCCGGCGCGCGGCACCGAGGGCTGGTTCGCGTTCTTCGGCGGCGACGGCGGCTGGTGCGCAGCCGACCCGACCGACCGGGACGTCTTCTACGGCGAGTACGTCCATCTGAACATCCACCGCAACACCGACGGCGGCACGACCGACGACACCGACGGTGACCGGTACATCAGCGGCCAGTTCTGGAATCCGGCGGTCGGCGTGTGGGACTGGAAGCCGGTGCCGTTCCAGATCCCGGACGCCAGGAACCGTGACGCGCTGTTCATCGCGCCGTTCGTGCTCGATCCCAACGATCCGGAGCGGCTGCTCGCGGGCGGGATGTCGCTGTGGCGGACGAACGAGGCGAAGCGCCCGAACACGTTCACGACCGGGCCGAGCTGGCACCGGGTCAAGCCCAGCGCCGGGTCGCTGATCAGCGCCCTGGCGGTGGCTCCGGGCGACTCCGACGTCATCTGGGTGGGCCATCGCAACGGGGCGGTGTTCCGCACCGGCGACGGCACGGCGGCGGAGCCGGTGTGGGATCGTGTCGGCGTGACGGGGCCGAGTCCGCTGCGGCCACGGCGGTACTGCACGTGTCTCACCGTCGACCCGGTGGACCTGGACACCGTCTACGCCTCGTTCGGCGGCTACGAGCAGGACAACCTGTGGGTGAGCCGGGACGGCGGGGCGCGCTGGACGGATCTCGCGCCCATGCTGCCCGCCGCCCCGGTGCGGGCGATCGCCGTGCATCCGCGCCGTACGGAGTTCCTCTACGTCGGCACCGAGGTCGGCCTCTTCGCCAGCGAGGACGCCGGGGCGACCTGGTCGCCGACGAACGAGGGGCCCACGAACTGCTCGGTGGACGATCTGTTCTGGATGGAGGACACCCTGGTCTGCGCGACGCACGGGCGCGGCATGTTCCGCATCGACCTGTCGGGCGTCGCATAGGGGGCGTCCGGCGGCTCTCGCCGGGGGCTCGGCGCCAGCCCGTCGGCCCGGCTGCGGGAGCGCCCGGAGGTCGCCGCCCCGGAGGGGTGACTGCGGGCGCTCGGCCGTCGGTGTGGTCACACGGTGATGCGGACCGTTTCCGCCCAGGCGGGTGGCGGGGGTGCTCCGGCGCCGATCAGGGCGGCGATGAGGCGGCAGGACGAGGAGGGTGGCCGCCGCGGCCAGGGCGTGTGCCCGTCGGTGAGGACGACGATGACGTCGGGCCGCGCGGCGGTCTCCAGGGCGGCGGCGATACCGACGCGCAGGTCGGTGCCTCCGCCGCCCGCCAGGGTGATCTGCTCGGCGGACGTGACGCGGGAGACGGCGTGCACGTCGGCGTCGCAGGCGAGGACGGTGACCCGGTTGCCGCGTACCCCCACCTCCCGCAGGACGCCGGTGATCTCGGCCATGGCGGCGGCGAGTTCGGCGTCTCCCATCGAGCCGGACGTGTCGACGACGACGGCGACCCGGGGCAGCGGACGGCGCAGGCTCGGCAGGACGACTCCGCGCAGCGCGGGCGTGCGGCGGGACGGTCTGCGGTAGGTGTAGTCGACGGCGCCGCCGGCCCACGCCGTCGCCTCCCGGACCGCGCCGGACAGCGCCTGCCGCCAGTCGACCGCGGGTTCGAGTATCTGCTCGGCCCAGCGCTGCCAGCCCGCCGGGAGGGTGCCTCGGGCGCGCTGGTGGGCGCGCATGGCCTGAGCCGTGTGCCGCCGCAGGGCCTCAGCCTCGGCCGGGCCCAGCCGGGCGGGTCCCGTGGATCCGGGGAGTTCCCAGGGCGCGGGGCGGCCGTGGGCGCCGGAGCCGCAGTCGGGCGAGCGTACGTGGAGCGGCAGTTCGGCGAGGTACGCCTCGAACAGGCCGCCCTCGGGGAGGCCGAAGAGGCGGGGTTCCATCCGGCCCTCGGGCAGGGGCAGTCCGTCGGCGAGGAGATCGTCGTTGATCTCGCAGTCCTGCGCGACGTTGACGCGGTACGGGTCGGCCTGGTCCGCGGCGGGCAGCCGGTCGGCCCTGCCGTGGTGGTCACGGAGCAGGTGGGCCGCCTCGTGCACCCAGACGGCCGCGAGCCGGTCGACGGGCGTGGCGGTCACGAAGTCCGGTGACACGTAGCAGCGCCAGTGCCGGTCGACGCCCATGGTGGGCACCTCGGTGCTGGGCACGACGGTGAGGGCGTACAGCGCCGACGCGAGGTACGGCCGGTCGCTCGCCGCGCGGAAGCGGGCGGCGAGCAGCTTCGTGGTGTCCAGGGCCTTCCGGGCGGCGTCGGGCGCGTCCTCGGCGCCGGATCGGGTCATGTCCGTACCGTCCGTCGCGGTGTTCAGGCGCCGCCGGGCAGCGCACCGGACAGCTGGAGCAGATCGAGGAACCCGTCGATGCCGGGCGGTACGGGCCAGTCGGTGTCCCGCATCGCCGCGAGGTCGGTGGCCGCCCGTGCCGCCACGTCGGGTACTCCGGCGTCGACGGCCTTGGCCAGGACCGCCCAGCCGGCCTCCCAGCGTTCGCGGGTGAGCTCGCCCTGGACGGCCGCGACCACCGCGATGAGGAACGCGAGCTGCCGGTCGCCGCGTTCGGGCAGCGCGAAGGCGTCCGGGTCGGCGAGTACCCGGTCGGGGTCCGGCAGATCGAGGTGTTCCAGGTAGGAGAGCAGTTCGATGCCGGCCCCGTCCCCGACGGCCCCGGCGAGCGCGGCGGCCAGGGCCTCGCGTCCCGCGCCGGTCGCGTATCCGGCGGCGAGCAGGCGCAGTGCCATCTCCCAGGTGCGGGGCGACGGCCACGCCCGGCCCCGGCTCTCCGCGTCGGCGGGGATGTGGTGGACGAGCCCCGGCCTGGCGGTGAGGAAACCCGAGATCGCGCCGCGGGCCCGCGCGACGGCGCCCGGTGCCTTGGCCGGGTCGACCGTCGGGACGGTCGCCTCCGGCCAGGTGCCGGCCATGCCGCGCGCCACCGTGCGGGGGTCGTGGGTCCAGTGCAGGTGGACGAACCGGTTGGCGAGCGGCGGGCTCAGGTGCCAGCCGTCGGCGGCGCTCGACGGCGGGTTGGCGGCGGCGACGACGCGTACGGCATCGGGCAGGACGAGGCTCCCGACCCGCCGTTCGAGGACGACCCGCAGCAGCGCGGCCTGCACGGCGGGCGGCGCGGAGGAGAGTTCGTCGAAGAAGAGCAGACCGTGTCCGGCGCGGGTGAGCCGGACCGCCCAGTCGGGCGGGGCCATCGGGACGCCCGTGGTGGCCGGGTCGTCGCCGACGATCGGCAGGCCCGCGAAGTCGGACGGCTCATGGACGCTGGCGATGACCGTCTCCAGCGGCAGTCCGAGGCCGCCGGCGAGCTGTTCCAGGCCGGCCGACTTGCCGATGCCCGGCTCGCCCCACAGGAGTACGGGCTGGTTGGCCGTCACCGCGAGGGCGAGCGCCTCCAGTTGCGGGCTCGCGGCGGGCTCGGTCCGGATGACGCGGAGCCGCCGGTTGAGGTCGTCGGCGGCGGCCAGCGGGCCGTGGCCGGGGGTACGGGCCGTCGTGCTCACGCGTTCTCCTCCTGTTCTTCCTCGTCCTCCTCAGGGTCCTGCTCGTACTCCCACTCGTCCCACCAGTCGGCGCCGACGCCGGGGTGCTCGCGCTGCACCCGGTCCCGGAGGAACGCCAGGTCGGACCGCCGGTACTTGCGGATGACCTGGTCGAGGGAGAGCCCCATCCCGTCGACCACGTCGATCCGCGCGCCGGCCGCCAGCAGGGCCCGAACGAGCGCGGCGGAACCCCGGTCGGCGACCGCCGTGTACAGCGGGGTCCGTCCGAGGTGGTCGCACGCCTCCAGGTCCAGGCCGGCCGCCAGCAGCCGGGGCAGCAGCGTCTCGTGGTCGATGAGGTGCAGTACGTGGAGCAGGCCGCGCCCGGAGCCGTCCCGGACCCGGGGGTCGACGCCCGCGTCCAGGAGCTCCCGGACACCGGGGGTGTCTCCGTGCTGCGCGCGCAGGAACAGCTCCTGCCGCTGGGCGCGCAGCCCCCTGGGCAGCCGGCCCCGGCCCGACGCCCACACCTCCTGGACGGCGAAGCAGCCGGCGACGGCACCGCCGAAGGCGCGCAGGGCGCGTTCGCGGCGCTGCTCCTCGTCGGTGTGCGGCATGGTGAGGACGCCGCCCCGGGACTCCATCGGATGCCAGGCGCCGCGGCACCTGACACGGACGCGCTCGGGCGGAGTGGGGCCGGGCGGTCCGGCGGGTCCGTCGGTGACGGCGAGCGCGGGGAACAGCGCGCCGGCGACCAGGGGGTGCAGCCGCGCGGGCGCGATACCGCCGGCGCGCACGAGGTCGATGTCGGGGAGCCGCTGCCAGAGGGCTGCGGGCAGGAGGGGGACGCCCGCGCAGTCCTCCCTCTCGACGATGCCGACCCGGAGCCTGCCGGTGGGGCCGGGGTCGGTGAGCTCCAGCAGGACGGAGGTACGCCAGTCTTCGGCGACGCGGAAGCGGCCGCCCGCGCCCCGCCGCATCAGGAGCCGGATCTCGGGGGCGAGCCGGGTGAGGGCGAACGCGCGTCGGCGCAGCACCTCCTCGGGATCGACCCGGTACCAGCCGTGGGTGAGGGTCGTGGTCAGGTCGATGTCGAGGTCGATTCCGGCGGCGGCGAACGCGGCCGCCGTCTCACCGTTCTCGTGCAGCAGAGTGACCCATTCGGCGTGCGCCGCCGGATCGTCGTCGCCGGGGTCCGCGGACGGCAGTTCGGCGGTGACCAGCGGGGTGCCGTCGGGGTGGCAGAACGGGGATCTGACGGCGTTTCCCCCGCTCCGCTCCCGCAGTTCGGCGGCGTGGCGGGCGTCCCACAGGTGCCGGGCGGTCGTCCAGTCCGGCCGGGCGGCGCCGGAGCCGGCGGAGCGGAGGGGTGAGCAGCGCAGGGTGAGGCGTTGCGGTCCCTGGACCATCGGCGGGGTGGTGAGGTGCAGCCAGGGGGCGTCGGCGGCGCCGGGGACGCCGTACCGGGCGAGGACGACGGTCAGGTCGGGTTCGACGGTGCTGCGCCCGCCCATGACGCGGGGCAGGTGCCAGCGCAGCAGGTCGGGCGCGAGGTGGCGGAGGTCGTCGGCCAGGGTGGCCGCGACGTCGGTGCCGTGGCATGCGGCGATGTCGGACGGGTCGAAGGCGACATCGACATGGGCGGCCGCGCAGGCGCCCCGCCAGTCACCGGCCAGGCGGCGTTCGGTGGCGCGCTCGATCATCCACCGGGGGACCGCGTAGCGGCGCACGCGGCGCCAGTCCGCCGCGACGTCGGGTGAGAGGGGGCTCACCGGTAGACACTTCCTATCGCGCGGAGGTCGGGGTGGCTGGTGGCGGCCGGCCGCAGGAGCCGGGCGAAGGACCGCTTCACCTTGCGGGGCAGGCCGGGGCCGAGCCCCACGTACTCCAGGCGGGCCGCTCCGTCGGCGGCCGCGAGCAGCGCCTTCGCCCCGCGTCCTGTGAGGCCGGTGTGGCGTAGTTCCAGCCGGCGCAGCGGGGTGCCGGGCAGGGCGGCGGCGAGTGCGGCGGCCCCGGTGTCGCCGGTGGCGTTCGGGTGGGCGCCGAGGCTGCGTTCGGAGGGCGGGCGGCCGAGGTCGAGGGCTTCGATGCCGCCCAGGGCGTCGGCCAGCGCCTGTGCGCCGGCCGGGCCGATGCCGTTGCCGCCCAGGCCGAGGCGGACGGGACGGGCGGGGTCGGCGGCCGCCGCGAGGACGGCGGCGCCGTCGTCGCCGAGGTGGTTGGCGGGCAGGTACAGCTCGCGGACGCCCGCGTCGCGGATCAGCGCGGCGAGCAGCGGCGCGGCGTCGGCGGTCAGGCCGTTGCCGCCGATGAAGAGCCGTTCCAGGGGCCGGGGCCGCCCGGTGAGGGCGTCGAGCAGGGTGCGCAACGCACCGCCGGTGATACCGGTGTTGACGAGGTCCAGGGTGCGCAGGGCGGTGTTGCGGCGGAGCATCACGGCGAGCGTCCTGGCGCCTTCGTCGCCGACCGGGTTGCGCTTGAGCCACAGGGCGCGGACGGTGTCGTCGGACGCGAGCCGGTCGGCGAGGGCCGCGACTCCTCCGGGGCCGACGCGGTTGCAGCCGAGGTAGAGGGTGTGCAGGCCGTGCCCGTCGCTGAGGGCGTCGGCCACGCTGCGGGCGCCGTCGTCGCCGATGGCGTTGGTGCCGAGGAGGAGGTGCGCCGCCCAGGGGGACGCGGCCGCGACGGGCAGCAGTCTGGCCGCTCCCGCAGGGCCGAGGCCCTGCTTGCACAGGTCGATCCGCCCGTCGGCGCGGACGGTGCCCAGCGGAAACGCCTCGTCGGTGTGGACGGGCCGCGCGGAGGCGAGCCGGTCGAGGAGCGGGTCGAGGAGCGCGGGCGCGGCGAGCGGGATGCCGGGGTGCTCGATCGCCGGGCAGCGTAGGGGCGTTGGCTGCGTCATCACCACTCCACCGGTTTCCTTCGCCGGTGCCCGGCGCTCGATGTTCTCCCGGACGACGTCCTCCAGGACGGCGTCTCCGGGACGAAGGGGTGGCAAGACCGGTCGGATTCGAACCGACGTCCTCCAGCTTGCTGCGTGGGCGCGACGACCTCTGCGCTACAGCCTTGCCGCGCGTGATCATAGCGGCTGGCCAGCCCCGGTTCGATCACATGTTCATCAAGTCCGGGGCGGGCCGGCCGGCGGGGTGTCCGGCCGGTCTCGCGGTCAGGCGACCGCGTGCTCCAGCGTCTGGCGTACGGCGATGGCGTTGACCCGCAGGGTGAACTCGGCTGTGTCCTCCGGGGACAGCGAGCGGACCTTGTCGCCGTCCAGGGCCACCGTCGCGTTGAGGCAGAGGGCGACGGCGTAGAGGTGCTCCCCGGTCTCCTCGTCCTGGAGGGCGAACAGCAGGTTGTAGTAGTAGCTCGTGCCGCCGGTCGTCTCGCCGTAGAAGGTGAGATGCGTTCCGCTCTGCCCGCCCAGGCCGACGAAGGCGTCGGTGAGGGCGTGTTCGGCCTTGTCCCAGAAGCGGGTGTTGGCGAACGGATGGGTGAGGGCCTGGCGTACGGCGTCCTTGAGCGACAGCACCATGACACTGACGGGGGCGGTCTCCCGCAGGCCCCAGCCCCGGACGATGCGGACCGTGGAGGAGTGCGGGATCGCGCTCGCGGCCCTGCTGATCTCGCCGAAGTCGAAGTCGAGGGTGGCCGGTGCGATCGCGTGCTGGAAGGTGCCCTCGATGCCCCGCGCCTGCTCCAGGCAGGACGGGTCCACCTCGAAGACCGCCTTGAACGTCGTCTTCTCGGCAGCGGGCTGGTCGACCATGGTCGCTCCTCATGGGTCGGAAGGGGTCGCGCCGCCGCGGACAGTATGACGTCCGCTCAGGGAGCCGGTCCCCCGGCCCCCGCGTACCCGCCGGTACCCTCCTGCGGTCGCTTCCGGGGCCGTGCCGGCCGATCTAGCGTGGAAGCATGCGCGGGGACGTGGTGACGCTGTTCCTCTGCGGCGACGTGATGCTCGGACGCGGAGTGGACCAGATCCTGCCCCACCCCGGTGACCCGGCCCTGTGGGAGCAGTACATCGGCGACGCGCGGTCCTACGTGGAGCTGGCCGAGCGCGTGAACGGTCCCGTGCCGTACCCGGTCGACGCGGCCTGGCCCTGGGGCGACGCGCTGGAGGTGCTCGACGCGGTGTCGCCCGACGTCCGGGTGGTGAACCTGGAGACCGGTATCACGCGGAGCGACGCGTTCGCGCCGGGCAAGGCGGTGCACTACCGGATGCACCCGGCCAACATCGACGCGCTGACGGTGGCCCGGCCCGATGCCGTCGTCCTGGCCAACAACCACGTGCTGGACTTCGGTGTGCGGGGGCTGGAGGAGACGCTCGACACGCTGGAGCTCGCCGGTCTGCGGGCGGTGGGCGCGGGACGGGACGCCCGGCGGGCCCGGCGTCCCGCGGTGGTTCCCGTGGGCGGCGGTGCGCGGGTCGTGGTCCTCTCCTTCGGCATGCCGTCCAGCGGCATCCCGGACGAGTGGGCGGCGGGCGATGGCCGTGCGGGCGTGGACTTCGTCCCGGGGCCGTCCCCGGCCGCCGCCGCGGACATCGTCGGGCGGGTACGGGAGGTGAGGCGGCCGGGCGATGTGGTGGTGGCCTCCGTGCACTGGGGTTCCAACTGGGGCTACGGCATCCCGGGCGGGCAGATCCGGTTCGCGCACGATCTGATCGACGGCGGTGTCGACGTGGTGCACGGGCACTCGTCGCACCATCCGAGGCCGCTGGAGGTGTACCGGGACAGGCTCGTCCTGTACGGCTGCGGCGATCTGATCGACGACTACGAGGGCATCAGCGGCTACGAGGAGTTCCGGGACGACCTGCGGCTGCTGTACTTCGTCTCGGTGGAGGCGGAGACCGGCCGGCTCGTCGGTCTGCGGATGGCGCCGGTACGGCCCCGGCGGATGCGCCTCGTCCACGCGTCGGACGGTGAGCGCTCCTGGCTGCGGGCCACCCTGGACCGCGTCTGCCACGGCTTCGGCGTCCGTGTCGCCCTGGCCGCCGACGGCATGCTCACGGCGGGCCGCGGGGCCGCGCCGACCGGCGCCTGAAACGGCATCGGCGGGCCGTACGGGGTGCGTCCAGAAACCGTCCGGGAATTCTCCGCCTCATTGACAGTCGAGCCCGATCCGGTGAAATCCTGTGCCCGCCAGGCACCGAAGAACCGGAGAATCGAAGGGTTCACGGCTCAACCATTTCGCCGTGCATCCTTCCCCTTTCCCGATCTCCCCTTTTCCCCGAGGACACGGAGGAATCGTGTTGAGACGCTCGTGGTTCGCCGCGCTCGCGCTGCTGATGGTCGCCCTGTTCGGGTCGGCCGCCGCCGCACCGGCGGCCGCCGCCGCCGACGGAACCGACGCCCCGGCCGCGCAGCCGGCCCAGGTCCGCCCGGATCTCAACGGGCTGCGCCTGAAGAGTGTGAACGGTCCCGCGGTGTACCTGATCTTGGACGGAAAGCGCCGCCACATCCCGAATCCGGCCACGTACGACAACCTCTTCCGGGACTGGAACGGAATCCAGTCGGTCATCGACATCAACAGCATCACCGACGGCGGACCGCTCTCCGACGGCGCCGTTCTGGGCAAGTCACCGAACGGCCCGGAGGTGTATCTCATCAGTAACGGAGTCATGCGCTGGATCACGAGTCCGGCCGCGATGGACACGTACCACTTCGCCTGGGGCAAGATCGTGAACATCTCGGCCGTGGCCCTGTACTCGATCCCGACGGGCCCCTCCATCTCCTGATCCACCGGCGGTGCCGACCCTGCCCGTGGTGATCGAGTACTCGGCCGCAGGCTCGGTACCGCCTTCGTGCGCCGCACGGCCGCCGTCGCGACCGCGCTCACCCCGCTGGTGATCCGCCGTCCTTCGCGGCGGCGAGCGGAGCCGTCGCCCGCGCCGCCGGCAGCCAGACCGCGGCGGCCAGGGCGGCAGCGGCGGTGAGGACACCGGCGCCCTGAGCCGCCGTCACCATGCCGTCCACGAACGCCGTGCGGGCCGCGTCCCCGAACGCGGCCCGCACGGCGGCCGGCGCTCCGCCCGGCGCCGCCTGCCCCGCGACCACGTCATGGGCCGAGTCCGTCGACGCGAGCCGCTCGGCCGGTGTCCCGGCGAGCAGTTCGGGCATCCGGGCGGAGTACACCGCCGACAGCACCGACCCCTGGACCGCCACGCCCAGCGCCGAACCCACCTGGCGGGTGGCGTCGTTGACGGCCGAGCCCAGGCCCGCCCGTTCCCTGGGGACGGACGCCATGACCGATTCCGTACCGGCGGCCGCAGTCAGTCCGGCTCCGAAACCGGCGACGACCTCGAACAGGGCGATGCGCCCGTACCCGGAGTCCGCCGACGCCCCGGCGAGCACCACGAAGGCCAGCGACACGGTGCCGAGACCGAGCACCACCGGCAGCCGCACCCCGAACCGGGCGATCAGCGGCACTTCGACCGCCGCTCCCACCGCGAGGGCGAGCGGCAGCGGCAGCGTCCGACACCCGGCCTCCCACGGGCTGTGGCCCAGGACCTTCTGCAGGTGCAGCGAGACGAGGAAGAACGCGCCGAACAGCGCAAGCGACAGCAGGGCGAGGACCAGCGCCGCGACCCCGATCTCGGGTCGGCGCAGCAGCGGCAGCGGCAGCATCGGCGCGCCGCAGCGCGCCTGCTGCCGGACGAAGGCGGTGAGCAGGACGGCGGCCAGGACGAACGCCGTGGTCACCGGCGTACTGAGCCAGCCTCGCGCGGGCCCTTCGATGATGGCCCAGACGAGGCAGAGCAGGCCGAGAGCCGAGAGGACCATGCCGGTGACGTCCACGGGCTCCCGGTGTCCCGCCCGGGTGGCGGGCACGAACCGGAAGGCGAGGGCGACGGCCAGCGCGGCGAGCGGCAGGTTGACCCAGAACCCCGCGCGCCAGGAGAAGTGCTCGACGAGGAAGCCGCCGACGAGCGGGCCGGTCGCGCCGCCGAGCGCGCCCACCGCCGCCCACAGGGCGATGCCCTTGCGGCGTTCCTCCGGCCGGGCGAACAGATTGCTGATGATCGACAGGGTCGCCGGCATGAGCAGGGCCGCTCCGGCGCCCATGGCGAAACGGGCGCCGATGATCTGCGCCACGCTCGACGCAACGGCTCCCACGACGGAGGCCGCCGCGCACAGCACGAGCCCGGCCACGAACGCGCGGCGGCGGCCGATCCGGTCCGTGACGGCGCCGGTCGCCAGGACCGTGCCCCCCAGCACGAGCGCGTACCCGTCGATCACCCACTGGACCTCCGCCGTGGCGGCGCGCAGCTCACGCTGGAGGTCGGGGGCGGCCACGTTGAGGATGGTCAGGTCGAGGCCCAGCAGATACAGCCCGAGGCAGACGACGGCGGCGGCCGTCCACGGGCGCGCGGGCCGACGCGCACGCGATTGCGCGGGAGGATCGGCGGGCGGGCCCTTGAACGGATCAGCGGGCGGGGAAACCGGTCCAGGACCGGAGCTTTCGAGCGTCACGTATTGTCCCAGGAAATTCTGGACGGAGATGCGTCGTGCCGTCATGGTGCGGCAGGAATTCTCTGCGGACTGTATCCCACGCCGCACAATTCCCCGATACGGCAAGCCGGGTGCTTCGAATTCCCTTATTCCCGCAGTCCGGCCGTTCTATGACGCGCTCTGCCCGGTACCGCGATGTCCTTCGCGCCGCTGGTCCGTTGGTATAACCTGCCGGACGTGATGCCGTAGGGCATGACGTCCATTCGCCTATTCGTGTGAGGTCGACGTTGACCGACATCCATGAGCGCGTGGTGACCGAACTGGTCGCCAACTTCGATGTACAAGCGGAGGAAATCCAGCCCGAAACGCGACTCGGTGCACTGGATCTGGATTCTCTCGCCCTGCTCGAACTGAGTGTCATTCTCGAGGAGAAGTACGGCCTGCGGCTCGTGGGCACCGGGGACGAGGCGGGCGTCACGCTCACCACGAACGCCACGGTGGCCGATCTCGTGGCGTTCGTCGAGCGGTCCTTCGCCGCGAGCACTCCCGACACGGAGCCGGCCGCGCGGCCGGAGACCGCCGCCGCGACCGCCCCCGCCGCGACCGCTCCCGCGACGCCGCCCGCCGCGACCGCCGGGACGGCTTCGGCGACGGCTCAGGCGACGGCTCAGGCGACGGCTCAGGCATGAGACCCGACGATGTCGTCGTGACCGGCCTGGGCATGGTCAGCCCGGCCGGTATCGGTGTCGACGCCGCGTGGCAGGGCCTGTGCGCCGGTGTGTCCACGGCACGGACCGACCCGGAACTCGACGGCATGCCGGTCGACTTCTCCTGCGCGGTGGAGGGCTTCGACGCCCGCGCCGTGCTGCCCCGGCGGGCCTCGCGGATCGGTCGCTTCGTCCAGTTCGGGGTCGCCGCCGCCCGGGAGGCCGTACGGGGCGCGGGCCTGGACCCCGGCACCTGGGACGCCGACCGGGTCGGTGTCGTGATCGGGGTCGGCGCCTCAGCGACGGAAGCCTGGCTCGACCAGGCCGAGAAGGTGTCCACGGGACGCCCGGAGACGGTCTCGCCCCTCACCCTGCTGCGCAGCATCCCGAACATGGCGTCGGGGGAGATCGCCCTCGCGCTGACGGCCAGGGGCCCGAATCTGGTGACCAGTACGGCCTGCGCGTCCGGCGCCACGGCCATCGGTGTCGCCCGGGACCTGGTCCGCTCGGGCGCGTGCGACATCGTCGTCACCGGCGGTACGGAGGCGCCGCGGGCTTCCGCGCTGACAGCGCTGTGCTTCGCCCAGCTGACGGCGCTGTCGACGCGTCGGCTCGACCCGGCCGGCGCGTCCCGCCCGTTCGATGCGGACCGTGACGGCTTCGTGCTCGGCGAGGGAGCCGGCGTCCTGGTACTGGAGCGGGCGGAGCACGCCCGTGCCCGCTCCGCCGCCCCGCTGGCGGTGCTGGCGGGGTACGGCGCCTCGTGCGACGCGTACCACGCCACCGCGCCGAGCCCCGACGGTGCGGGCACGGTCGCCGCCATGCGTGCCGCTCTGACGGATGCGGGCCTCGGTCCGGCCGACATCGGCCACGTCAACGCGCACGGAACCGGTACCCGGCTCAACGACCTGGCCGAGGCCCGCGCGCTGCGCACGGTCTTCGCGCACGATCCGCCGGTGACGGCGCCGAAGAGCGTGATCGGTCACGCCATCGGGGGCGCGGGGGCGATGGAGGCCGTCATGTCCGTGCTGTCGCTGCGGCACGGGCTGATTCCCCCGACGGCCAACTACGAACGTCCGGACCCCGACATCGATCTCGACGTCGTGAGCAAGGTACCGAGGCGGGTGCCGGGGCTGCGCGCGGTGATGAGCAACTCCTGCGGTTTCGGCGGACACAACGCGGCGCTCCTGTTCACCGGCGCGTGACCGGCGTGGGCGCGGTCTCCCGGTCCCGGCACGTGCGCCCACCCGGCCGCCCCCTGGCCACCCGGCCGCACGCCACCACCCCCGGCCGCACGTCGCCCTCCGGCCGCATGGGGCCGCCTCAGCCGCGCGGTGGCTCCCCGGCCGCGCCGGGTGGGGGGAGGAGCCCCGTCAGCGTGACGTCGACCAGCCGCCTCACCGCCGCTTCGGACCGCAGGCCACCGGCTCCGGACAGGGCGTGCAGGCAGTAGTTCGCGAGTTCGCCGGGCGCGACGTCGCCCCGCAGGCGCCCGGTCGCGGCGACCTCGGTCAGCAGGTCGCCGAACAGGTCGACGAGCCGCTGCTCCGCGCGGGCGACGTGCTCGCCTCGGTGGAGCAGGGCGCCGAGTTCGTCCGTGCCGTGGCGGCCGCGGTGGTAGGCGATCAGCGCGTACGCCGTGAGCACCGCCTCGAGGCGCTCGGCCGGCTTGCCGGGGCGGTCCTTGAGGGCCGTGAGACGGGCGAGATGACCGGCGACGCGGCGCTCGTGATGGGCGGCGAGGATCGCTTCCACGTCCGGGAAGTACTTGTAGAGCGTCGCCCGCCCGATACCGGTCCGCTCCGCCACCTGCGTCATCGTCACCGACAGCAGCCCATGCTCGGTGACGAGCGACCAGGCGGTGTCCATGATGGCCTCACGGACCGTGTGGCGATGGGCCTCGATCGTCTCGTTCCAGAGCTTGGGCACCGGGCCAGTATACGTACCGCTGTTTCCATGACAGTCTGACGTATGAGAGACACCATGTCTCGCAAAACTGCTCCATGCGCACGATGTGATCCATGTGCTCCACGCGTCGGAGGAAGCTCATGAACGACCCCGTCCCGCCGCCCGCGCCGCGCTGGGTGAAGGTGTCCGCGATCGTCGCCGGCGTCCTGATCCTGCTGGCCGTCATCGCCCTGGTCACCGGTCTCGCCGGCGACGGCCACGGCCCGGGCAGGCATCTGGGCGGACTCGGCGCCGGAGCCGGTCCGGGTTCCGCCGCAGGCATCGTCGCGAGCGCCGGCGCGGGCCTGGGCGCCAGCGCGGGTGCGGGCGCGGGTGCGGGCCTGGGCGCGGCGGCCGGCGGTCACCCGTGATCATGCCGCCCCGGCTGCGCAAGGCCGTGCTCACCGCGCACGTCGCCACGTCGGTGGGCTGGCTCGGCGCGGTGGTCGCGTACCTCGCCCTCGACATCGCCGCCGTGACGGGTGAGGACACCGACGCGGTGCGGGGTGCGTACCTCGCGATGGACGTCGTGGTCCGGTACGCCATCGTCCCCCTGGCCCTCGCGACCGTGGCCATCGGGATCGTGAACGCCCTCGGCACGTCGTGGGGCCTGTTCCGGCACTACTGGGTCGTCGTCAAACTCCTGCTGACCGTCCTCGCCGCCGGGGTGCTGCTCATGGAGGCGCGGACCGTGGCCCGGCTGGCCGACGCGGCGGCGTCGGGCGCGGACCCGCTCGCACTGCCCGGCACCCTTCCGCACTCCGTCGGCGGTCTGGCGGTGCTGCTCGTCACGACGGCCGTCTCCGTGTTCAAGCCCCGGGGGATGACTCGGTACGGATGGCGCGAAACGCAGGCGGGTTCCCGGACGAACACCCCGGTTCCACCCACCGGGACGGGATGAGCCGCCGGTTTCCGAGCCGCCGTCAGGATGCCGGGCACGGGGGCCTGTCGTACCGGTTGAGCGTCGAAAAGGCTTCTGGTCGGCAACATCACGGCGACACGTCCGGCGCGGATACCACGCGTCACCCGCTGAAGCAACCTCTCCGGTCGGGGACTTGGCTGGTTATGATCGGCACCCCCACGCGTCACCGCAGCCGGACCGGCAGTCCCCCGGCCCTTCCCCGGGCCGTGCCGCGCCGGTCACCGGCCTGTCCCCGCTTCCGCTCCCGAGGGCTGATGTCTTCCATACGACCCGAAGGCCCACGTGGCCCGTCGACACCCCGTCGGCGGCGCACCGTGCGGCTGCGAACGCTGCTCATCCTGCTGGCGATCGTTCCCACCGTGGCGATGGGCACCCAGGTCGCCGTGACCGCGGACCGGCTGCTGAAGCAGTCGGAGCATCTGCGGGCCGACGTGGCGGCCGGTGAGCGGATCGGGCTGCCCCTGTACGAGCTGATGGTCGAGATGCAGGCCGAGCGCGCGACGACCGCGGCGCGCTGGGCGGGCTTCGCCGTCTCCGAGGACGCCGTGCGCGAGCAGCGGCTGGCCACGGACCGGGCCGCGACCGAGTTCCGCCGCTCGTCGGCGGGTGTCGGGGCGAGGTCCACGGAGGCGGACCGCAGGCTCCAGGAGATCGCGGAGAGCCTCGACGACCTGGACGCGTACCGCCAGCGCGCGGACGCCCGCATCGGCAGCCCCGACAGCACGGTCGTCTACTACACCGGCGCGATCGGCCAGATGATCCGCTTCTACCAGGACGAGTTCAGCCACTCCGAGGACGGCGAGCTCACCCAGGAGAGCAGGGTCGTCGTCACCCTGTTCGCGGCGGCGGAGATGCTGGCGCAGGAGGACACGATCCTCTCGCTCGCCGGTCCCTCCAGGGAGTTGACGACCTCCCGGTTCGCCGACTTCGTCAACGCCGTCGGCGCCCACAAGCATCTGTACGACCGGTGGATCGTGCCGTATCTGCCGCCCGACGAGAGCGACCTCTACGCGGCCCTCGTCGGCTCGGACGCCTGGCAGACGAAGACCCGTATCGAGAACGCGATCGTCTCCGAACACAGGGACGCCGACTTCGGTGTGCGGCTCCCCCGGGAGGTGGACGGCTGGGGCGCCGCGCAGGACTCCTGGGGGAAGCAGCTGGACAGATTGAACGAGGACCGTACGCGAGGGCTGCTCGCGCGGGCCGACGCGCGGGCGGCGGAGCTGGAGACCGAGGTCGCCTGGCTGATCGCCGTCAGCGGCGGCGCGCTGCTGCTGGTCGTCACGGTCGTCGTGGTCACCACCCGGTCGGTGCTGCGCAGGCTGCGCGTGCTGCACGAACGTACGGTGACGGTGGCCGAGCGGACGCTGCCGGGCGTCGTGGCGGAGCTCCAGCAGGGCCGGCCCGTCGACGCCGACGCGCTGCCCCCGGTGCGCGGCGAGCGGGACGAGGTCGGACGCATCAGCGACGCGTTCGCCCGGGTCGTCGCCGTGTCCGTCGACGGTCACCGGCAGCTGGCGGCCGAGCGCCACGGCTTCGGGATGTTCGCCGCCGGTATCGCCTCGCGCACCGGGAACCTGGTCAGCCGCCAGTTGACCCTCACCGAGGACCTCCAGGACGCCTTCGGAACCGACGAGGCGCTCCTCGCCCAGTTGATGCGATCCGACCAGTTGACGGTGGGCATGCGACGCCAGATCGAGAACCTGCTCATCCTGGCCGGCGGTGAGATCCCCGACCCGCACACCGAGCCGATGCGCGTCGCCGACCTGCTGCGCGAGGCCGCCGCCGAGGTGGAGGACTTCCGCCGCATCGACCGGCAGGCCCTGGACGAGGTCAGTGTGGACGCGCGCGTGATCAGCCAGATCAGCCATCTCCTGGCGGAACTGCTGGACAACGCCACGCGGTTCTCGCCGCCGCGGTCACGGGTCGTCATCCGGGCCGAGCTGGTGGGCGACGGGCTGTCGATCGAGATCGAGGACCGGGGCCCGAGGGTCACCGCCGCCACGTACGAGGAGATGAACCGGCGCCTGCACTCGGCGCCGCCGTACTCGGTCCTCGCGGAGAACGCGCACCGGCTCGGCCTGTTCGTGGTCGGTCACCTCGCCGACCAGCTGGGGGCCACCGTCACGCTGCGCCGCTCGGTGTTCGGCGGCACGTCGGCCGTCGTGATCATCCCCCGGGAGCTGCTCGTCCCGACCGAGCGGGAACCGGAGCCGCGGGCAGCGCGCCCGGCCGCCGCCGTGGAGCCCGCCCCGGTCGCGCCGACGTCGCCTGCCGGCGCCGCCGGGGAGGCCGTCGCCGTTCCCCGGACCGAGGAGGCGGGCGTCCGCGCGGACGGCAAGCCGGAACTGGTGCTGCACGTGGCGTCCGGGCTGCCGGTCCGGCGCACGACGCACGAGCGGCCGCGGCCGGCGGGGGGCGCCGAGCCCGTCCGGCCGGTCACCGGGGGCGGCACCGGCCGCCCGGCCCTCCCGGAGCGCGTACCCCAGACCCATATGGCCGAGCAGCTCCGCGAGCCCCGCGCGGCGGCCACGCCGGCCGACCGGGACACGGCGACCCCCGAGGAGGTGGCCGACGCCTGGGCCGACTACGAACACGGGACGAAGACAGTGGAAGAAGAGCTCCGACGGGATCAGCCATGACGACGACAACGAACGACATGATCTACAGCGTCCTGGACAACAATCTGAGCCGGATCGCCGGCATCCAGGGAGCCGTGCTCCTGTCCAACGACGGGATCAAGCTCAGCGCCTACCTGCTGGACCGCCCGCAGGCGGAGCGGATCGCCGCCGCGTCCTCCGGCATCGCGGCGACCATGAAGGCGATATCCCGGGATATCGACGGCGGCCGGGTGATCCGTCAACTGGTCGAGATGGACGACCGGTACCTGTGCATCGTCGGCTGCGGCGAGGGCAGCACGCTCATCGTCGTGACGTCCCGCAAGGCGCGGCTCGGTGAGCTGGGCGGCGAGGCCGTACGGACGGCGCAGGCGCTCGGCGAGTGGCTCGGCACACCCGAGCGCACCCAGGCGCCCCCGTCGTAATGGCCGATGAGCCGCGGCGCACGGGCCGCCGCCGGGCCCGGCTGTACGCCCTGACCGATGGTCGTACAGCCGTCCCGCACACCGTCCTCACCATGGACACCACGATCACGGCGGCGGTCGCGGAGGACGCCCAGGACGGTCTGCCCACGGAGTGGCGGACCATCCTCGCCATGTGCGCGCCACCGAACGGACGTGCGGTCGCCGAGATCGCGGCGCGGATGGGGATGCGCCTGACCCCGATGACGCTGCTGCTCGGCGAACTCGCCGACCGGGGGCTGATCCGCCACCGGCCGCCGCTGGAGGGGGCCGAGACCACCAATGTCCACCTGCTCATGAGAATCAGGGACAACCTTGCCCGGATATGACACCCCTGCCCAGGAAGCGGCCCCCGTCAAGATCCTGATCGCCGGCGGCTTCGGCGTCGGCAAGACGACCCTGGTGGAGACGGTCTCGGAGATCGAACCGCTGCGTACGGAGGAGCGGCTGACGGCCGCCGGCGTCGGTGTGGACGACCTCGACGGCATCGAGTCCAAGACGGCCACCACGGTGGCGATGGACTTCGGCCGGATCACCCTCGACGACGCGGGGGTCGTGCTGTACCTGTTCGGCACGCCGGGGCAGGAGCGCTTCTGGTTCATGTGGGACGACCTGCTGAACGGGGCGCTGGGGGCGATCGTCCTGGTCGACACCCGGCGCCTGGACCGCAGCTTCCCGGCCGTCGACTTCTTCGAGAGCCGGGGGCTGCCGTTCGTGGTCGGCGCGAACTGCTTCCACGGCGAGCAGCCCTACACGGCGGAGGAGATCCGGGCGGCCCTGCATCTGCGGGACCCCGAGACGCCGATCCTGATGCTGGACGCGCGCGCCCGCGGCGACGTACGGACCGCGCTGCTCGCCCTGCTCGACACGGTCATCGCCTCGGCGCGCACGGGAACGCCGGTCTGAGGCGGGGCACGCCGACGGCGTACGGGGCGGGTCAGCCCAGCCTGCGGAGCAGTTCGGCGGCGAGCGGCGCGGAGGACGCGGGGTTCTGGCCCGTGATCAGGTTGCGGTCGGCGACGACGTACGGGGCCCAGGGCTCCCCCTCCTGGAAGTCGGCACCGGCCTCGACCAGGCGGTCCTGGAGCAGCCACGCGGCCCGGTCGGCGAGCCCGGCCTGGGTCTCCTCGGTGTTGGTGAAGCCGGTCAGCCGGTATCCGGCCACGGCGGGGGAGCCGTCTTCGCGGACCGCGGCGAGCAGCGCGGCGGAGGCGTGGCACACCACGCCGAGCGGCGTGCCGGTCTCCAGCGCCAGGGTGAGCAGCCTGCCGGAGACGGCGTCGGTGGCGAGGTCCTCCATGGGGCCGTGTCCGCCGGGGTAGAACACGGCCGCGTAGTCGGCGAGTTCGACCTCGTCCAGCTTGACCGGCCGCTGGAGCTCGTCGATCGAGGCGAGCGTCGCGGCGATCCGGTCGGCGCCGGCCTGGCCGCCGTTGGCCTCCGGGGCGAGGCTCGCCCGGTCGACGGGGGGCACGACCCCGCCCGGCGTGGCGACCACGATCTCGTGGCCGGCCGCCTTGAACGCCTCGTACGGGGCGACGGCCTCCTCGGCCCAGAAGCCGGTCGGGTGCGTGGTGCCGTCGGCGAGGGTCCAGCGGTCGGCGCCGGTCATCACGAAAAGGATCTTCGACATGGTGAGGTCTCTCCGGGTGTCGGTCGTGCGGTCGTACACGACGGTAGGCCGGTTTCCCATAGGCATCCAATGAGAAATCCAATAGCCGCTATCGGTACTCCTATGGCATGGCACGGGGGCACGCCATAGGGCACGCATAGACTCTCCGCCATGGGCCATGAGGATTCCGATGGGGCGGGGACGGCGAAGGCGCCCGGACCCCGCGCGGCGCCGCAGCTCGATCTGAACCTGCTGCGCACCTTCCTCGCCGTGTACCGGGCGGGATCCTTCACCTCGGGCGCGCAGTTGCTCGGCCTCTCACAGCCCACGGTGACCACCCAGATCCGCGCACTGGAGGGGCAGACGGGCCGACGGCTGTTCGAGCGGCTGCCGCGTGGTGTCACGCCGACACCGGTCGCGGACGAGCTCGCGGCCCGGGTCGCCGCACCGCTCGACACGCTCGCGGCGGTCACCGGATCCGGTACGGCGGGGGACGGCCGCGCCAGGCCCGTGCACCTGGCGGGCCCCGCCGAGCTGCTGTGCGTCAGGGTGCTGCCCGCGCTGGCGCCGCTGGTGGCCGACGGAGTGCGGTTGCGGGTGTCCACCGGCCTGACCGATCCGCTCCTCGAGGAGTTGCGGACGGGCGGCCACGACCTGGTCATCGCCACGGTGCGGCCGCGCGGGCGGGCGCTGACCGCCGTACCCCTGATGGACGAGGAGTTCGTCCTCGTCGCGGCGCCCGTGTGGGCGGAGCGGCTCCGGGAGGGGCCGACCGCCGATGTGCCGACGGCGCTGCACGCCGTACCTCTGATCACCTACGCCGAGGACCTGCCCATCGCCCGCCGCTACTGGCGTCATGTCTTCGGCCGACGTCTCGGCTGCCCGGCCGCCGTCACCGTTCCGGACCTGCGGGGAGCCCTGTCGGCGGTCGCCTCGGGCGCCGGCTTCACGGTCCTCCCCCGCTATCTGTGCGAGGGCGAACTCGCCTCCGGCGCCCTCGTCCCGCTGTACGAGCCGGACGACCCGCCGATCAACACCGGCTATCTCGTGCAGCGCCCCGGCGCCTCCGACAATCCCCATGTCGCCGTGGTGCGCGACCTTCTGCTGCGCGCCGGCCGCGACTGGTGAGCGCCACCGGTCAGGCGGCGGCGGGGGTGAGTTCGGCCCGGCCGAACAGCAGGGCGTAGCCACGCGGCAGGCCGGCGAGGATCCGGCGGGTCAGGTCGTCCCCGGCCCGTTCCGCGATGACGGTGAGCACCGTGCCGGTGGCCCAGCGGGCCTCGGGAACGGTGAGCGGCGCGAGGGCCCGTGCGACGGACTCCACGAACCGGGGGGCGGACACGGGTTCGGTGAGCGGTATCTGCGCGGCGACGACTTCGCCCGCCTCGGGGGGCAGGAGCCGTACCAGTTCGCAGCGCTCTTCGCCCGTGACATGGCCGCCGAGCACGGTCAGTACGGCGCGCAGGACGCGCTCAGCCTCCGTGTCGGTGGCGTAGCGGCCGGTGGTGCGGATCCGGCGCACGAGTCCGTGCCATCTCATCCTGATGTACCCCTTCAGGTCGGTCGCGGGCTGCCGAGGAGGAGGTCGTAGCCCGGGGGAAGTTGCAGCAGTACGCGTTGCGTCAGGTCGTCGCCGGCCGCGTCGGCCACGGTGCTGAGGACCGCGCCCACGTCCCACGCGGCGGTCTCCTCGGTCGCTCCGTCGATCCACGCGGCGGTCGCCCGGACGAACCGCTCGGGCGTGAGCGGCTCGGCGGCCTGCAACGGGTTGAGCAGGATCAACGCGAAGGTCTCCGGCAGCCGTGCGGCGAGCTCGGCTCTCACCTCGCCCACGAGATGGGCACCCAGGAGGGCGAGGACCACCCTGGCCGCCCGTTCCGCCTCGTGCCGTGAGGGGTACTCGCCGCGCTCCTGGACCGCGTCCAGGAACGGCTCCCATCTCATCCGCATCGCGCCGCCCCTTTCCGGCCGGCGAGGGGCGGAGGCCCTCCGCCCCTCGGTGCGTTCCACGAGCGGGTGCCGGTCAGCCCTTGATCTCCTTGCGCCCGCTCTCGCCGGCCCTGATGGCGATCTTGCGCGGCTTGGCGCGTTCGGCGATCGGGATGCGCAGGGTCAGGACACCCGCGTCGTAGTCGCCCTTGATGTTCTCGACATCGAGGGTATCGGCCAGCATGACCTGCCGCGAGAAGACGCCCAGCGGACGCTCCGACAGCTCCATCTGTACGCCTTCGGCCCTGGCCTGCGGCCTGCGCTCGGCCTTCACGGTCAGCATGTTCCGCTCGACGTCCACGTCGATCGCGTCCGACGACACACCGGGGAGGTCGAAGGCGATCACATACTCGTCGCCCTCGCGGTACGCGTCCATCGGCATCGCCGTGGGCCTCGACCACGTGCCGGTCGAGCTCAGGAAGTGCTGGGCGATCCGGTCGAGTTCCTGGAACGGGTCGGTGCGCATCAACATCGGGAAACACCTCCAGTGGCTCAGGCAGTTCAAGCCAATGCGCTTCACCTGTATCCGTTGTAACATGTCATCGGAACGATGACAACTGCGATCGTCATCGGAGCGATGACGAGTGAGGCGGAATCGTGAAGCCGGCGGATCGGCCCCCGGATCGCCCTCGGGAGGGAGGCATCGTGAGCGAAGGTGACGAGCCGGCGCGGTGGACGCCCGCACCCGCCTCCTTTCTCGCGGCGGCGGCGGCGCTGAGCGCCATCGACCGTGCCGTACGCGCGGCCCAGGGCGCCCCACCGGCCGACGCCGCCTCCGGCCAGGACGACCCCGAGCCCGAGCCGCCCGGCCCCGAACAGGCCCTGGCCGCCCTGCTGCTGCTCCGGGAGGTACGGGGACAGCTCGCCGGATGGGAGCCCGGCCTCATCGAGACGGCCCGCGCCGCGGGCGCCAGCTGGGCCGATCTGGCGGGCCCCCTGGGTGTGACCAGCCGCCAGGCCGCCGAACGGCGCTATCTGCGGCTGAGGCCGGGCGATCACGGCGCCACGGGCGAGGAGCGGATCAAGGCCACCCGGGACCGCCGTGCCGCCGACCGCACCGTGACAGCCTGGGCACGGGGCAACGCGGCCGGGCTCCGCCAGCTCGCCGGGCAGATCACCGCGCTGGACGACCTCCCCCGGGGGGCCCGGACACCGGTGCGCGACCTCGCCCGCGCCCTCGCCGACGACGACGCGGCCGGGCTCGTCGAGCCGCTCGCCGACACGGGCCCGCACCTGCGGCGCCGGCACCCGGAGCTCGCCGCCCGCGTCGCCGACGTCACGCGCCGGGCCGACGAGCTCCGCCGGGCCAGCGACGACCACCGGCGCACGATCGGCTGAGCCGAGGCGAGCCGGGCAAGGCCGTCCCCAGCCGACCCGAACCGTCCCAGGTGGACCGGGCCGGGGTGGAGGCGAGCGATCCGGGCGCGCCAGAATCGGATACAACGGGAGAAGTCAGGGCATCTTGACAGGTGGAGACGTGCGTTCTCCGCACGTCCGCTGTGGGAGTGGACCGTCCGCTGAGCGGAGTGGGAGCCGGAACGTGCGCCGGAAGGTGAGCTGAGGAGAACGCGAGCTGAGGAGAAGGCGATGGCACGCGCAGTGGGTATCGACCTCGGTACGACGAACTCGGTGGTCAGCGTCCTGGAGGGCGGTGAACCCACGGTGATCACCAACACGGAGGGGGCCCGGACCACACCCTCCGTGGTCGGATTCGCCAAGAACGGCGACGTCCTGGTGGGTGAGGTCGCGAAGCGGCAGGCCGTCACCAACGTCGACCGCACCGTACGGTCCGTGAAACGGCACATGGGCGACGCCGGCTGGCACTTCCCCGATACCGGCGACATCGACGGCCGCCGGTACACCGCCCAGGAGATCTCCGCGCGGGTGCTCCAGAAACTCAAGCGGGACGCGGAGAGCTACCTCGGGGAGGACGTGCGGGACGCCGTGGTGACCGTCCCCGCGTACTTCAACGACGCGCAGCGGACCGCCACGAAGGAGGCGGGCGAGATCGCGGGGCTCAACGTGCTGCGGATCATCAACGAGCCGACGGCCGCCGCCCTCGCGTACGGGCTCGACAAGGAGAACGACCAGACGATCCTCGTCTTCGACCTCGGCGGCGGCACCTTCGACGTGTCGCTGCTGGAGATCGGCGAGGGCGTCGTGGAGGTGAAGGCGACCAACGGCGACACGCACCTCGGCGGCGACGACTGGGACCAGCGCGTCGTCGACCACCTGGCGCAGCGGTTCAAGAACGCGTACGGCATCGACCTGTCCAAGGACAAAATGGCCACGCAGCGGCTTCGGGAGGCGGCGGAGAAGGCGAAGATCGAACTGTCGGCGACGACGGAGACCACGATCAGCCTGCCCTACCTGAGCGCCTCCGCCGAGGGCCCGCTGCACCTGGACGAGAAGCTCACCCGCGCCCAGTTCCAGCAGATGACCGCCGACCTGCTGGAACGCTGCAAGGAGCCGTTCCACAACGCCGTCAAGGACGCGCGGATCAAGGTGTCCGACATCGACCATGTGATCCTGGTGGGCGGTTCGACCCGGATGCCGGCGGTCACGGAACTCGTGAGGGAGCTGACCGGCAAGGACCCGCACAAGGGCGTGAACCCGGACGAGGTCGTCGCCATCGGCGCGTCGCTCCAGGCCGGTGTCCTGAAGGGCGAGGTCAAGGACGTCCTGCTGCTCGACGTCACCCCGCTGTCCCTCGGCATCGAGACCAAGGGCGGCATCATGACCAAGCTGATCGAGCGCAACACGACGATCCCGACGAAGCGTTCCGAGGTCTTCACGACGGCCGAGGACAACCAGCCGTCGGTGCAGATCCAGGTCTACCAGGGCGAGCGCGAGATCGCGGCGTACAACAAGAAGCTCGGCATGTTCGAGCTGACCGGTCTGCCGCCGGCCCCGCGCGGCGTCCCGCAGATCGAGGTCGCCTTCGACATCGACGCCAACGGCATCATGCACGTGACCGCGAAGGACCTGGGCACGGGCAAGGAGCAGAAGATGACCGTCACCGGCGGCTCCTCGCTGCCGAAGGACGACATCGACCGCATGGTCCGCGAGGCGGAACGCCACGCGGACGAGGACCGGCGTCGCCGGGAGGCCGCCGAGACCCGCAACCAGGGCGAGCAGCTCGCCTACCAGACGGAGAAGTTCCTCAAGGACAACGAGGACAAGGTCCCCGGTGACGTGCGGACCGAGGTCGAGACCGCGCTCACCGAGCTGAAGGAGAAGCTCAAGGGCGAGGACACCGCCGAGATCCGCACCGCCACCGAGAAGGTCGCGGCCGTCTCCCAGAAGCTCGGCCAGGCCATGTACGCCGGCGCCCAGGCGGCCCAGGCGGCCGGCGGCGCGACCGCCGGTGACAGCCGGGCGGCGGAGGCGGAGGACGAGGTGGTCGACGCCGAGATCGTCGACGACGACCGGCAGCGGGGAGGCGGCGGATAGCACCCGGTACGCCCAGGCCGACCCCGGTACGGTGCGCGTCGGCGCGCCCGCGATGATCGCGCCGCCCGCGCCGGTCGCCCCGGCCCTGCCCGCCCCGAGGCCGGACGCGGGGCCCGGAGCCCCACCCCCGCCGAAGCGGGGAGCCGTGACCCGCAACCCGGATGCCGGGCCGGGTGCGCGCCCACGTTCCCCTGGGACGGCGGCGGCAGTGGCGGCAGGCACTCCGCCGGGAGCGGCCGCTCCCGGCAGCGGCGCCGGCGAGCGGACCGCCGGTCTGCGGCGCGTGCAGCACGAACGCCGCACCGACCGACCCCGCCGACGCCCCGCCGCCGGACTCGCCGCCGGACTCTCCGGCCGACCCGCCGACCGAGTGACGCGCGCGTGCGGGGCCGGGCCTCCCGGGGCGACCATGGAGGTGTCGGACAGGCACCGCGGCTGCGGCGCTGTGGCGCGGGCTGTGGAAGGGATTCGCGGTGGACACGACCGGCTCCCCCTACCCGGGCCCCGAAGAGGCGGACGCGGGCATCGGCGGTGCGACGCCCGACCCCTCATCCCGGAGCGCCCTGCTGGACGTCCTGAACGTGGCGGCCGTGGTCCTGGACGAGCGCGGACGGATCGTGCTCTGGAGCCCGCAGGCGCGGGACGTGTTCGGTTACACCGCCGACGAGGCCCTGGGGCGCTACGCGGCGCGGCTGCTGGTCCACGAGGAGCACATCGGCGTGGTCACGGAGCTGTTCGCCGACGTCATGCGCCAGGGCCACAGCTGGGCGGGGGTGTTCCCGGTGCGCCACAAGGACGGCGGCACGCGGCTCCTGGAGTTCCGCAACATGCGCCTGCGCGGCGAGAACGGCGATCTGTACGCCCTGGGGCTGGCCACCGAGCAGTCCACCCTGCGGCGGGTGGAGCGGGATCTGGCGCTGTCCACGCGGCTGATCGCCCAGTCGCCGATCGGCCTCGCGGTGATGGACACCGAGCTGCGGTTCGTCACCGTCAACCCGGCCCTGGCCCGTATCAGCGGGGTCCCGGGCGCCCAGCACACCGGCCGCCATGTCCGCGAGGCGCTGTCCTTCCTCGACGCCGAACTGGTCGAACCCGCGATGCGGCAGGTGCTGGAGACCGGTGTTCCCCTGGTCGACCAGAACATCGTCGGCCGTACGCCCACCGACCCCGACAACGATCACGCCTGGTCGGTTTCGTACCACCGGCTGGAGGCGGGCAACGGCGCGGTGATCGGTCTGGCGATCTCGGTCGTGGACGTCACCGACCGGCACCGGGCCGCGACCGAGGCGGCGCACGCCCGGCAGCGGCTTGCCATGGTCGCCGACGCCTCGGTGCTGATCGGTACGACGCTGGACCTGGAGCAGACGGCCCGCGAACTGGCCGCCATCGTCGTTCCCGACCTTGCCGACGTGGCCGCCGTCGACGTCCTGGACACGGCGCTGCGCAGTCCGGGAGCGCCCGGCTCCCCGCCGGCGGGACCCGCCCTGTTCCGGGCGCTCGCGGTGGCGTCGGCGCAGCCCACGGAGGCCGTCCGCGCGGCGGATCCGGTCGGGGACCTCACCTCGTACGAGGCCGACAGCCTGGTCGCGCGGTGCGTCGGCACCGGCACCCCGTTCCTGGTCCCCCGGGTCATGGGGGACGATCTGCGGCACATCGCCCGCGACCGCGAGGCCGCGGGTGTGCTCGGGCGGGCGGGGGTCCATTCGTATCTGGTGGTGCCGCTGATCGCGCGGGGCAGTGTGCTGGGGGTCCTGGACCTGAAGCGGATCGGCAACCCGCTGCCGTTCGACGACGACGACCTGGTGCTGGCCGGTGAGCTGGCCAGCCGGGCGGCCGTGTCGATCGACAACGCCCGCTGGTACCAGCGGGAGCACGACACGGCCCTGACGCTGCAGCGGTCGCTGCTGCCCAGCCGCCCCCCGCCGCAGCCGGGACTCGAACTGGCCTACCGCTACCAGCCGGCGGCGGCCGCCGGTGAGGTGGGCGGCGACTGGTTCGACGTCATCCCGCTCACCGGTGACAAGACGGCCCTGGTCGTCGGCGATGTGATGGGCAGCGGCGTGACGGCCGCCGCCACCATGGGCCAGTTGCGCAACACCACCCGGGCCCTCGCCGATCTGGACCTCGACCCGGCCGACCTGCTGGGCCATGTCGACCGGAGCACCACCGGCCTCGAACAGTCGACGGCCACCTGCGTCTACGTGGTCTACGACCCGCACCGGCGGGAGTGCCGGATGTCCACGGCCGGTCATCTGCCCCCGATCCGGGTGCCCGCGGACGGTGGCAGGCCGGAGCTGCTCGACCTGCCGCCCGGCGTGCCGCTGGGCGTCGGCGGGTTCCCGTTCCACACGGCGACCGTCGAGTTGGCGCCGGGTGATCAGCTCGTGCTGTACACGGACGGGCTGGTCGAGGTCCGGGACGAGTCGATCGACGCGCGCCTGGAACGGCTGATGGGCCTCCTGGACGATCCCGGCCGGCCGCTGAACCGGACGTGCGACCAGATCCTGCACACGATGCGCGGCCTGGACCACCACGACGACGTGGCTCTCCTGATCGCCCGTGTGCAGCCGCACCCTGGCAGTGGTGGCCCTCCATGACGAACCGGCCTCGACGCGGCCGGGGCGAACGGCGGGGCGCGGTCACCACCGCGCCGGGTCCACGGGGGTTCCAGTCGTCACCCGCGCCGGATCCACGGGGGCTTCAGTCGTCACCGCGCCGGCCGGCCACGTAGACGGTGTTCGTCGCGGTGCCGCCGCCCACCGGGTTCGGGAAGGCGACCACGTGGGCCTCCGGAGCGTCGAACACCTCGGCGAGCGTGGTGTGGAAGGCGTCGTCGGGCGGGTCGTTGGACCACAGGGCGAAGACGCCGCCCGGGCGGAGGCGCTCGGCGAGGGCCCGCAGCCCCGCCGGCCGGTAGAGCGCGGCGTGCCGGGGGTGCAGCACATGGCGGGGTGAGTGGTCGACGTCCAGCAGGACGGCGTCGAAGCGACGGTACGGGTCCTCGGGGTCCAGGCCGCGCGGGTCGGCGACGAGCGTGAAGAAGTCGCCCCGGACGAGACGGCACCGGGGGTCCGTGGTGAGGCCCGCGCCGAGCGGCACGAGCCCCCGCTCGTGCCACTCGATGACCTCGCCGAGCGCCTCGACCACGACCAGGGACCGCACCCGGGGATCGTCCAGGGCCGCCCTGGCGGTGTAGCCGAGGCCGAGGCCGCCGACGGCGACGTCGAGCCCGGTGCCGGGGAGCCGCGCCAGACCGAGCCGGGTGAGCGCGATCTCCCCCGCGGTGAAGAGGCTGGACATGAGGAACTCGTCGCCGAGCTTCACCTCGTACACGTCGTCGCCCGTGGCCGGGTCGCGTCGGCGCCGCAGGCTGATGTCGCCCATGGGGGTCGGGCGCCAGTCGATCTCCTGGAAACGCACGCTCATCGTTCGCCCTTCCGCGTCCGGCGCCTCACGTCACGTCAGGCGTCGATGATGACGGGAATGACGAGCGGCTTGCGGCGGTGCGTGCGGAAGGCCCACGCGGCCACGGCCCTGGCGATGAGCTGTTCCAGCTGGTGCGCGTCCCCGACGCCTTCCTCGGCCGCCTTCGCCAGGGTCTTCTCGATCACCGGGATGACCGGTTCGAAGGTGGAGTCGTCATGGACGAAGCCCCGGGCCAGGAAGTCGGGCGCCTCGGCGAGGGCGCCGGTGTCGGCGTCCACGATGGCGACGACCGTGACCACGCCTTCGGACGCGAGGGTGAGCCGGTCCTTGAGGGACGCCTCGGTGACGCCGCCGACCTCCATGCCGTCCACGTACACGTTGCCGGCCGGCACCTTGCCGGTGATCTTCGCGTGTCCGTCGACGAGGTCGACGACGACGCCGTCCTCGGCGATGACGACCCGGTCGGGGTCGACACCGGTCCGGATGGCGAGGTCGGCGTTGGCCCGCAGGTGCTTCCACTCGCCGTGCACGGGCATCACGTTGCGGGGTTTGACGATGTTGTAGCAGTAGACGAGCTCACCGGCGCTGGCGTGTCCGGAGACGTGCACCTTGGCGTTGCCCTTGTGGACGACGTTCGCGCCCCACCGGGTCAGCCCGTTGATCACCCGGTAGATGGCGCTCTCGTTGCCCGGGATGAGGGAGCTGGCCATGAGGACGGTGTCGCCCTGGCCGATGCGGATCACATGGTCACGGTTGGCCATGCGGGACAGCGCGGCCATCGGTTCGCCCTGGGATCCCGTGCACACCAGCGTGATCTGGTGGTCCGGGAGCTTCTCCAGCTCCTTCATGCCGACGACCAGGCCGGAGGGGACCTTGAGATAGCCGAGCTCACGGGCGATGCCCATGTTGCGGACCATCGAGCGGCCCACGAAGGCGACCTTGCGGCCGTACTGGTGCGCGGCGTCCAGCACCTGCTGGATGCGGTGCACATGGCTGGCGAAGCTGGAGACGATGACCCGCCGGGGAGCGGTGCGCAACACCTGTTCGATCGCGGGGTTCAGTTCGCGTTCGGAGGTGGTGAAGCCGGGCACCTCGGCGTTGGTGGAGTCGGTGAGGAACAGGTCGACGCCCTCCTCGCCCAGCCGGGCGAAGGCGCGCAGGTCGGTGATGCGGTCGTCCAGCGGGAACTGGTCCATCTTGAAGTCACCCGTGTGGAGCACCAGCCCGGCTCCGGTACGGATCGCCACGGCGAGCCCGTCCGGGATCGAGTGGTTGACCGCGACGAACTCGCACTCGAAGGGGCCGAACCCCCGTCGGTCGCCCTCCTTCACCCGTACCGCACGCGGCCGGATGCCGTGCTCCTTGAGCTTGGCGTCCAGGAACGCCAGCGTCAGTTTCGACCCGACGACGGGAATGTCACGCCGCTCGCGCAGCAGATACGGCACGCCGCCGATATGGTCCTCGTGGCCGTGGGTCAGGACGACGGCCACGATGTCGTCCAGGCGGTCCCGGATCGAGGTGAAGTCCGGCAGGATCACGTCCACGCCGGGTTGGGTCTCCTCGGGGAACAGTACGCCGCAGTCGACGATCAGCAGCTTGCCGGCGTACTCGAAGACGGTCATGTTGCGGCCGATCTCCCCCAGACCGCCGAGGGCGACGACCCTCAGGGCGCCCTCGGGCAGCGGAGGGGCGGCGCCCAGCTCTGGATGCGGGTGACTCATACCCTGACGCTACCGGAGATTCGGGAAGTTGATCCATTTCCTGCGCCGCCGGTTCACCTTCGCGTTGCGGCCACTCACCCCGTCCGCCCCCGGTCCAGACCCCTGTCACCGGCCATGTCGCCCTCACGGCAAGGGAGTTGGCGCCATGATCGGCCCGTGTCCCGGAGCCCGCCGCTCCGCTGCTCCGATCGGCCTCGCACCAGGTCTGACCGGGCCCTTTCGCCGAAGGCCGACGAGGGTGTTTCCTGTAGGGGTCGGAGGAGGCTGCCATGGGCTCTGAGACCCACTCGACACACGCAGGATCCCGGTGGTTCCGTCCGGCGGCGCTCGCCACCGTACTGATCCTCCCGCTCGCGCTGACCGCGTGCGGGAACGGGAACGGAACCGGCGCCGGGACCGGGACCGGGACGCCGGGGGCGACGGACACCCCCCGTACGGGTAGCCCGAGCCCTGGTGACGGCACCGGCACGGCCACGCCCGGCACCCGGCCCGCACCCACCCCGTCCCCCGCTCCCCCGGCCCCGCCGACCGCCACGGGCGGCGGACAGCAGAAGCAGGTGCGGGCGGCGGTCTACTTCCTGCACGGGGAGCAGGTGTCCCCCGCCCCGCGTTCCGTGACGGCGCCCGCCACCACGGCGGGAGCCCTGCGCGCGCTGCTGGCGGGCCCCAGTGGCTTCGAGCGCGGACACGGCCGTACGACGGCCATCCCCACCGGCACGACGCTGCACTCCGTCGCGGTGCGCGACCGCGTCGCGACCGTGGACCTCTCCGGCCGGTACGACGACGGCGGCGGCTCCCTGTCGATGCGGGCACGGCTCGCCCAGGTCGTGTTCACCGCCACCCGGTTCCCGAGCATCGACAAGGTGCTGTTCGCGCTGGACGGCAAGCCGGTGCGCAGCTTCGGCGGCGAGGGCATCGAACTCAACAGGCCCGTCGGCCGGTCGGACTTCGAGGACCTGACCCCGGACATCCTGGTGGAGTCGCCGATGATCGGCGACACCATCCGTACGCCGGTCCGGGTGTGGGGCACCGCCAACACCTTCGAGGCCACGTTCCGGCTGAAGGTCACGGACGCGGCGGGCAGGACCGGAGCCGACATCTACGGGACGGCCACATCGGGCAGCGGAACACGCGGGACGTTCGACGTGACGTTCCCGTACACGGCCACCCGGTCCGGTGCCGGCGTGCTGACCTCGTACTGGGACTCCCCGGAGGACGGCCGCCCGGTGGTCTCCGACACCGTGCCGGTCACGGTGAACCGCTGACCCGCACGCGGTGACGGGCGCGGGCGCCGCGCCGCCGGTCGCGGGCTCCGTTCGGGGTTCGCCGGAGCGACGGACCGGGCCTGCCCCGCGCGGGCCGCGGCCGGCGGCTCGCGGTGGCCGCGCGTCCTCTTTCCGCCTCCTCCGCCTCGACCGCCTCGTCCTGCTCGTCCCGCTCGTCCCGCTCGTCCCGCTCGTCCCCATCCTCCGCCTCGACCGCCTCGTCCCCCTCGTCCGCCTCGACCGCCGTGACGGTCGCGGCGAGGTGCGGGCCTTCGTCCGCGCTGTCGGCGACGTGGCGTCGGCAGCGTCCCAAGTCGCCACAGAGCGGAGGAATTCCGCACCGCCTTCCCCGCCTCCCACGTAAACACCCGGTTACGCCAACCTACTTACCGGTTCGGAACGCTTCCTTCCGCGCGGTGAGTCTGAGATCTTGCGTCCACCCCACACATCACCCGGCCCGGCACGTGCCACCAGCACTCGCCGGGCCTTCGGAGGACGCATTGTTTTCCCTCATGACGAGCCGGCTGAGACACCCGGCCATGGCGGCCGCCGCCCTCGGCGCGGCCCTGGCGCTCACGGTCCCCGCGGGAGCGGCCGCTCACGCCGCACCGGCGGGTACCGCATCGCCCGTGACCGCCGCCTCGGCGCCGACCGCGACAACGGCGGGCACGGCAACGGCTGCCTGGGCACCTGGTACCCGTGCCTATCTGGTGATCACCGCGCCCGGTGACGCCTCCGCCGCGCGCACGGCGGTCCTCGCCAACGGCGGCACGGTCTTCGCGTCCTACGACGCGATCGGCGTCATCGTGGCGCACGCGACGTCGGCGTCCTTCGCCCCGGCCATGCGCGCGGTGAGCGGTGTCCAGCAGGTCGGCGCCACCCGTACGTCGGACGTCCCGGCGGACGCGTACGCCCCGGCGATCCCCGCGAGCCCGGCGCAGTCGGCGACGACGCTCACCGAGTCGAACCGCTGGGACATGACCCAGATCAAGGCCGACCAGGCCTGGGCCGTGACCACCGGTTCGGCGGCGGTCAAGGTCGGCGTCCTGGACACCGGCGTGGACGACCGGCACCAGGACATCGCGCCCAACTTCAACGCCGCCGACTCGGTGTCCTGCGCCTACGGCAAGGCGGACACCCGGGCCGGCGCCTGGCGGGACGTCGGCACGCACGGTACGCACGTCGCGGGGACGATCGCGGCGGCCAGGAACGGCAAGGGCGTCATCGGCGTCGCGCCGGGCGTGCGGATATCCTCCGTCCGCATAGCCGAGCCGGCCGGCAGCCTGTTCTTCGCGGAGAACACGATCTGCGGCTTCATGTGGGCCGGCGACCACGGCTTCAAGGTGACCAACAACAGCTATTACACCGACCCGTGGCAGTTCAACTGCCCCGAGAACGTGGACCAGGCGGCCATCATCGAGGGCGTCAGGCGCGCGCAGGAGTACGCCGAGAACAAGGGCTCCCTCCAGGTCGCCGCCGCGGGCAACGCCAACTACGACCTGGCGAACAAGACGACGGACACGTCGAGCCCGAACGACTCCACACCGGTCAGGCGCACCATCAGCAACGCGTGCCTCGACATCCCGGCCGAACTTCCCGGTGTCGTCACCGTCTCCGCGATGGGCAAGGGCGACGTCAAGGCCTCGTACTCCAACTTCGGCAACGGCGTCATCGACGTCGCGGCCCCCGGCGGGGACGGCAGCTTCGGGGTGTACTCGACGCTCCCCGGCGGCAAGTACGGCAACATGAACGGCACGTCGATGGCCTCCCCGCACGTGGCGGGCGTCGCCGCGCTGCTGGCGAGCGTCAACCCGGCGTACACCCCGGCGGACCTCCGCGCCCGGCTGGCCGCACAGGCCGGCGACACCGCCTGTCCTTCCGACGCGCGCTGCACGGGGACGAGGACGAAGAACGGCTTCTTCGGCGAGGGCCAGGTCGACGCCCTGAAGGCCGTCGGCGGCGGCGCTCCCGCCCCCGGCCCCTTCTTCGAGAACCTGACCGATGTCGCCATCAGCGACAACGCCACGGTCGAGAGCGCGATCACCGTCTCCGGTGTCACCGGCAACGCGCCGACGGCGCTCAAGGTGGGTGTGGACATCAAGCACACCTACCGCGGCGACCTCGTGATCTCGCTCGTGGCACCTGACGGGACGGTCTACCTCCTGGAGGACCTCCCCAACGGCGACAGCGCGGACAACGTGGCGAAGACGTACACGGTCGACGCGTCGAGCGAGACCGCGAACGGCACGTGGAAGCTGCGTGTGCGGGACATCGCCGCGCAGGACACGGGCAGGATCGACGCCTGGAACCTGACCTTCTGAGCCCCCGCCCGGGGGGAACCCGGTGAGACCCCCGGCCGGCCTCCCGGCAGCCGGCCAGCCCCGTCACGCCGAGCGCCGCCCGGTGTGACGGGGCTTTGGCGTCCGGCCGCGCCGGGTCACTGGTGTCCGCAGATCCAGGCCAGCACGTCATGCGCCCCGCGCGCGTAGTCCTCGGTCTCGGCGGGGCACAGGGGATCGTCGAGCACCACCGACGCGGCGTCCACCTCGGCCGTCATCGCCTGCAGCGTCGGCACCTCGCCGGTGTGCGCTCCCGTGATCGGTCCTTCGCCCCCGCGCGCCAAGGCCCACTCGTAGGCGTCCACGGCCCCGTCGATCAGTGCCGCCGGGAGGACCCGCTCCGGTGCCCCCTCGGTCAGCTCCCGGTACGCCGACTCGACCTCGGCCGTGGGGCGCACCCCTATCCGCCTCGGCGCCGCCTTCGCTCCTCCGCGAAGGGTGCTCATACGCGTACGCCTCCCTCGCTTGGATCCGGTGAGCACGACGCCCGCCCCGTCCGGACGGCGCGGCCCCGCGCCGCATGCCTCTTCGGGACGTACCGGGTACCCCCGGGACCCGACAGCATGCGGGGAAATCGCGGGTGCGTGGCGCGCCGGGCGCGGTCAGGCGGGCCGAGGCGCCACGGGGCCCGGCGGCGACCGGACGGACGAGCGACGAGCGGCCAGGCGCGGCGCGGCGAGCGGCCCAGCGGTGGCGAGTGATCCAGCGGGGCGAGTGATCCAGCGGGGCGAGCGGCCCGGCGGGGGACGCGTTCCCGCCGTACCCCCGTGACGGCAGGGACCCGTGCCCCGGGCCGGTGCGGGCAGCCGCCCGGCGGCCGGCCCGTGCGGGCCGCCGGGTGACCGCCGGTGGGGTCAGGCGCAGGTGGTGAAGGTCGGGCTGGTGTTGGCGATGTAGAGGGTCGCGCCGCCGCTGGGGTCGTCCTTGAGGGGAACCGTGACGGTGTCGTCGGCCTTCCAGGGCAGGCCGCGCGCGTCGAAGGTCCAGGTGCCGGTCACCTTCTTCGCCAGGACCGACAGAGTCACCCAGCCGTAGTGACCGGCGGGAACGGGCACCGTGACGCTGTTGCCGACGCTCGTGGAGCCCTGCCAGATGTGACCGACCTCGATGCCGGAGACGATCTGCGCCGTGAGTGCCGGGGCGGCACCCGCGCCGAGTGTGGAGGAGAAGCTGTAGCCGATGCTGCTCTGCCAGCCGGTCGTGTTGTCCACCGCGAAGGACTGGGTGATGTGCTCGCCGGTCCGGTTGTACCAGACCGCCGAGGCGCACACCGTCGGCAGCGGGGCAGCCGGGGCCTCGCTCCTCGTGGTCCAGGAGCAGGTGGAGGTGTCCTTCTGGCACCGGGAGGCGGCGTGGTCCACGGCCAGGTTCCGCGCGTCGGCGGCGGCGGTGGTGGACCACTGCTGGTTGGCGTTGCCGTGGCACTTGGACTGGCCGGTCCACGCGTCGTCGTACTGGGCGCCGAGCAGGAGGTCGATGCAGGAGTTGTCGCTCGCGTTACGGATCATGAAGGCGTTGCCGGAGCCCGCGACGGGCTGGAAGTACCACTTCTGGCTCTGCTGGCCCCTGCAGGTCTGCTGGCGCAGGGCGGGCCAGCCCAGGTCGACGCACTTGCCGGTCGCGTTGTTGACGATGGCGAAGGTCGCGTCCGCCGCGTTGAGGCTGAGGCGCCACGACTGGTGGTGTCCTGGTGCCTTGTTGGTGACGATGTAGGCGCCGTCGGAGAGCGAGCCGTTCTGCACGTCGAGTGCGCGGCCGTTGCTCAGGGACGTGAAGTCCAGGCACTGGATCGGTGAGCCGCAGTCCTGCGCGGCAGGGGGCGCGGCCGCCTCGGACGTCGTGGCCGCCGTGGGAGACGGGGCCGGGGGCACGGGCGCCGCCGTGGCCGGGGACGCGGTGATCCCCAGGGCCACGCAGCAGGTCACCAGGACGGCGGCGAGCACGCGCGGCCAGGGGAAGGAGTGTCCGGGAGAGTTCGGTAAAGCTGACGCCATGGGTCAGTTCCCTTCTCGGGGTGAGGTCGGGGCGGCGAACGCCGCCTCCAGGCGCGGCACGAAGTCCACGAGGTCCTGTGCCCAACAGCCGCTGTCGTGGCCGCCCTTGCAGGCGTCGCCCCAACCGGAGCCGTTGCCGTAGTCCACGTAGTGGTGGGGGTGGCCGAGGGCGTCCAGACGGTCCCTGAGGCGCTGAGCCGTGGACCGGACCCAGAACTCGCCGCCGGCGGGGTTGCCGTCGCCGTCTCCGGTGTAGATCGAGACGCCCATGCCGGTCAGTCGGGCCGCGTGGGCCACGGGGTCGGCGGCGTTCCAGCGCCAGTCCGCGTTGAACACCGGGTACGGCGAACCGAAGACGGCGTCGCTGGACACCGTGGGCCCGAAGTTCAGCGAGCAGCCGGAGCCGGCACCACCGCACAGGGGCGCGCCCACGTTGGTCAGTGTCGCGACGACGGCGCCGCGCATGACGGCCGAGTTCACCGACAGGTCGTTGGCGCCGGAGAACGAGGCGACCTGGCTGAACAGTTCGGGATGGTTCTCGGCGTAGTGCAGCGCGCCGAACCCGCCCATCGAGATGCCGCCGACCGCCCGCCCCTGCCGGGTCGCGAGGGTGCGGAGGTTGGCGTCGATGAACGGGATCACCTGGTTGATGTGGAAGTTCTTCCAGTTCTGCGCGCCGGCGGCGGTCTTCTGGTCGAGCCAATTGGTGTACCAGCCGCGCAGGCCCCCGTCCGGGATGACCGTGATCATGGACTGGGCCGCGGTGAGGGCGGGATAGGCGAGGTACGGGTTGACGGGGTCGTCGGAGGCGCCGTGCAGGAAGTAGAACACCGGGTAGCGCTTGTCCGGCCGGGACGCGTAGTCCTCGGGCAGCAGGATCCGGAGGTGCTGTTCCCCCGCCACCTCGGGCGTGGTCACGGTGATCACGAAGTTGGTGGCGGTTCCGGTGGGGGCGCCGACCCGGGTCAGGCCGAAGCCGTCGGCCAGCTCCGGCGGGCCGGGGGTGTCGGCGTGCGCGGAAGGCGCGACGCCGGACATCAGCAGCGCGGTGAGCAGGGCGGCGACCGCCGCCTTCACGCGCAGCGCTCGCGCACGCAGGGCCCGCACGCGCAGGACCGGCACGCCCGGGAGCCGCACGCGTTGGAGCCGGGCCGGTGGGTCTGGTCTCATAAGGGTCCTCGGGGTGGGCTGGATGCCTTGGGCCGACCCGAGTGTGTCCCCACCCCCCGCCCGATGTAGAGACGATTTTTAGAAAATTTCTCTAGATTCGGTTCTATGCTGGCCGACATGGCGGAGAAGAGGAGTCGCATCGGCCGGCCGGTGGTCCGGTGATGCCGCCCAAGCAGCAACGGGGCCGCGAGACCGTCGACCTGCTTCTGACCACCGCGCTGGAGGTGTACGGCAGAGCAGGTCAGCAGGGTTTCACCGTGAGCGCGGTCACCGCGGCGAGCGGGGTGAGCCTGGGCAGCCTGTACCACCACTTCGGCAGTTTCGACGGGCTCGCCGCGGCTCTGTACACGCGCTGCATGGAGCAGCTGTTCGACGAGATGACCGTCGCCGTCCGCCGTACGCGGACCGCTCGCAGCGGTCTGCGCGCCCTTGTCCGCGCGTACCTGCGCTTCACCGCCGAGCACCGGGACGCCGCCCTCTTCCTGCACGCCTCGGCCTACTCCGGCTATCTGGCCACCCATGCCGAGGAGATCCGCGCCGCCAAGGCCGCCAAGCTCGCGGTGATCGCCGACTGGACGCGGGTCCGAGCCGAAAGAGGCGAGATCGCGCCCATCCCCGGCCCCCTGATCGAGGTCCTGGTCATGGGCCCTGTGGCCGAAGCCGCACGCCGCTGGCTGTCCAGTACGTACGAACTGGACCTGGACCAGGCCGCCCGCGTCCTGCCCGACCGCATCTGGCGGTCCCTGCGCCCCGACGCCGACTGACCCCGTCGAGCTGCTCAGTCCTCGACGAGGACCACGTCCAGGGTGCGCGGGCCGTGCACGCCCTCGACCCGGTCCAGCTCGATGTCGCTGGTCGCCGAGGGGCCGGAGATCCAGGTGAGCGGGCGGGCCGGATCGAGGCGTTCCAGCGCCTCGGGCACCGAGTCGACGACCTGGTCCGGCACCCGTACGACGCAGATGTGGTGGTCCGGTACCAGGGTGATCCGGCGTCGGCCCTGGTCGGGGCCGCCGTCCAGGACGATCGTGCCCGTCTCCGCGATCGCCACAGCGCAGCCGGTGATCACGCTGTCCACGGCGTCCAGTTCGGCCGGCGTCATCTCCGCCCGGTCCTCGATCCGATCGGGCCCGCCGTCGGGCAGCCAGCCCTCGGGCAGCCCGCCGGGTACGACGACGGACGCCGCGCCACGCTCGGCCAGCAGGCGGCCGACCAGTTCCGGAAGCCCGGCGGCGGGGGTCCGGTGCACCGCCGCCCGGTAGTCGGCGAGGTTCTCCGCGAGGAGCGCGACCGTCTCCGCCCGGCTCCGTTCGCCGTGCCTGCGCAGATAGCCGCGCTCCACGGGGAAGTCCCTCGGCCGCTCGGCGCGCGGGACGTCCGCCAGGGCCCGGCGCACCCGGGCCAGTACGCGGTCCCTGCCGCTCATGAGCCGCGCGTTCGGGTCGCGGGTCGGGTCGGGGTTCATCGGGCACCTCCGCGTGTGCGTTGCCACCAGTCCCTGAACGACTCCTCGGGCACCTCGGGGAGCGCCCGGGTGTCGCTCCAGGCCCGTCCCGGTCCCGGCAGCCGTTTCGGGTGGAGGCGGCGGGTGCGGGCCGCCAGCCGCTGCCCGGCGCGCAGCACGCCCGGGTGGTCGAGGGTCCAGCGTGCCGCCCGCATGGCCGCGCGCTCCGCCGCGTGCCCCTTCGCGGGCCTGAGCGTGACCTTCACGCCGTGCCGGGTGACCTCACCGCCCTGCACCACCCGTTCCCGCAGGTGCACGAGCACCTCGGGGATGTCGATGGCGACGGGGCAGACCTCGTAGCAGGCGCCGCAGAGCGAGGAGGCGTACGGCAGGGAGGCGTCGATCGCGCTCTGCGTGCCGCGCAGTTGGGGACCGAGGATCGCCCCGATGGGGCCGGGGTAGACGGAGCCGTACGCGTGGCCGCCGACCCGTTCGTAGACCGGGCACACGTTGAGGCAGGCGGAGCAGCGGATGCAGCGCAGCGCCTGTCGTCCCACCTCGTCGGCGAGGGTGTCGGTGCGGCCGTTGTCCAGCAGGACGAGGTGGAACGTCCGCGGTCCGTCGTCGTCGTTCGTACCGGTCCAGGTGCTCGTGTACGGGTTCATCCGCTCGGCGGTCGACGACCGGGGCAGGAGCTGCAGGAACACCTCCAGGTCCTGCCAGGTCGGCACGGTCTTCTCGATGCCGACGACCGAGATCAGGGTCTCGGGCAGGGTGAGGCACATCCGTCCGTTGCCCTCGGACTCGACCACGACGAGGGTGCCGGTCTCCGCGACCATGAAGTTGGCGCCGGAGATCCCGACCTTGGCGCGCAGGAACTTCTCCCGCAGGTGCAGCCGGGCGGCTTCGGCGAGTTCGGCGGGGGTGTCGGTCAGTCCCTCGGGGGCGGCCCGGCCCCAGTCCCCCATGGTGCGGGCGAAGATGTCGCGGATCTCGCCGCGGTTGCGGTGGATGGCGGGCACCAGGATGTGTGAGGGGCGGTCGTCGCCGAGCTGCACGATGAGTTCCGCGAGGTCGGTCTCGTAGGCGCGGATGCCTTCGGCCTCCAGTGCCTCGTTGAGGCCGATCTCCTGGGTGGCCATCGACTTGACCTTGACGACCTCCGTCTCGCCGGTGGCCTTCACCAGGTAGGTGACGATCCGGTTGGCCTCGTCTGCGTCGGCGGCCCAGTGGACGGTGCCGCCCGCCTCGGTGACGGCCTCCTCCAACTGCACGAGGTACCGGTCGAGGTGACGGAGCGTCCGGTCCTTGACGGACTTGGCGGCCTGCCGCAGCGGCTCCCAGTCCGACAGCTCCGCCACGGCCTTGGCCCGCTTGTCGCGGATGGTGCGCGTGGCGTGCCGCAGGTTGGCGCGCAGCGTCCGGTCGCGTACGGCGTCGCGTGCCGCATCGGGGAACGCGGGCATGCCGAGATACGTACCGCTCATCGGTAGGGCTCCTCCTCGGTCGCGGCGAGGATCTCCGCGATGTGCACGGGCCGGACGGACGAGCCCTGTGCGGTGAGCGTGCCCCCGATGTGCGTGAGACACGAGTTGTCGACCGTGCACACCGCTTCGGCGCCGGTGCGTTCGATGTGGCGCACCTTGTCCGCGCCCATGGCCGCCGACACGGCGGCGTTCTTCACGGCGAAGGTGCCTCCGAAGCCGCAGCACTCCTCGGCGCCGGGCAGCTCGCGCAGTTCCAGGCCCTTGACGTGCTCCAGCAGTCTGCGGGGCCGGTCGCGCAGGCCCAGCACGCGCAGGCCGTGACAGGTGGGGTGGTAGGTGACGGTGTGCGGGAAGTACGCCCCGACATCGGTCACGCCGAGGACGTCGACCAGGAACTCGGTCAGCTCGTACGTCTTGGGCACCGACCGCGCGGCGGCCCGGGCGAGCGAGGTGCCGCGTCCCTCGGCCGCGGCCTTGGCGCCGATCCTCGGGTAGTTGTCGCGGACCATCGCGGCGCACGATCCGGACGGCGTGACCACGTACGCGTATTCGGCGAAGGCGTCGTCGAAGCGCCGTACGAGCGGCTCGGTCTCGTGCCGGTAGCCGGTGTTGAACTGCGGCTGCCCGCAGCAGCTCTGCGCCTGGGGGAAGTCCACGTCGACGCCGAGCCGTTCCAGCAGGGCGACGACGGCCCGCCCGGTGCGGGGGTAGAGCATGTCGTTGACGCAGGTGACGAAGAGGGCTACGCGCACGTCCCGTCCTCCTTCACTCGACCGGTACGGAGGCGTCCGGCGGCCGCGTCCCACGCCGTCCGGTCGCCCGCCGGATCGTAGTACCGCAGGGGCTGAGTGGCGCGCAGCAGTGCCCTCAGTTCGGCGAGTCCGCCGGTGAGGACCCCGGCGGCGCGGGCCTGGACCAGGACGTTGCCGAGCGCCGCGGCCTCCGCCGGGCCCGCCACGACCGGCATCCCGGTGGCGTCCGCCGTCAGCCGGCACAGCAGGGTGTTGTGCGCCCCGCCGCCGACGATGTGCACGGTGTCCGCCGTACGGCCCGACAGGATCTGCGCCTCCTCGATCGCCCGGCGGTGGGCCAGCGCCAGCGAGTCCAGTACGCAGCGGGTGGCCTCCACGGGCGTCCGGGGCTCCGGCTGCCCGGTCTCCGCGCAGGCCCGCGCGATGCGGTGCGGCATGTCGTCGGGCGCGAGGAAGGCCGGGTCGCCCGCGTCCACGACCGAGCGCAGCGGCGCCGCCCGTTCGGCTCCGTCGAGGAGCGCGGCGAGATCCTGTGGATCCCCCTCGGCCGCCCAGGCGCGCAGGCACTCCTGGAGGAGCCAGAGGCCCATGATGTTGCGCAGATAGCGGACGGTGCCGTCGACACCGAGCTCGTTGGTGAAGTTCGCCGCCCTGGACGCCTCGTTGAGCACGGGACGGTCGAGTTCCAGGCCGGCCAGGGACCAGGTCCCGGTGGCGATGTACGCGAAACGGTCCCCCGCCGCCGGTACGCCCACCACCGCGGACGCCGTGTCGTGCGAGCCGACGGCCGTCACGGGGACCGGTCCGGTCAGCCCGGTCTCTGCCAGCACCTCGGGCCGCAGCAGGCCCGCGGGATCGCCGGGCGCGCGCAGCGGCGGGAAGAGCCCGAGGTCGATACCGAGACGGGCGGCGACGACGGGTGACCAGTCACGGGTGCGCGGGTCGACGAGCTGTGTGGTGGAGGCGTTGGTGATCTCGGTGCCGGCCTGGCCGGTGAGCCAGTACGAGATCAGGTCCGGGATCAGCAACAGGCGCTCGGCGGCCGCGAGTCCGGGCGTCCCCCGCGCGGCGACGAGTTGGTAGACGGTGTTGAAGGGCAGGTGCTGCAGTCCGGTGGCGGCGTACAGCTCGTCGGGCGGCAGCACGGCGGCGACCTTCTCGGGTGCCCCTTCGGTACGGGTGTCCCGGTAGTGCACGGGGTTGCCGAGCAGGGTGCCGTGGGCGTCGAGCAGCCCGTGGTCCACGGCCCAGCCGTCGATGCCGACGCCCGCGAGCCGTCCGCCGGTCGCGGCCCCGGCCGCCCGCAGGCCGTCGAGCACGCCTCGGTACAGGGCGAGGATGTCCCAGTGGAGGGTGCCGCCGACGCGCACGGGGCGGTTCGGGAAGCGGTGCACCTCTTCCAGGCGCAGGGAGCGGGGTCCGACGTGGGCGACCATGACCCGTCCGCTGGAGGCACCGAGGTCGACGGCGGCGAAGGACCGGGTGCCCGGGGCGGCGGGGTCGGGGGCGGTGGGTGGCATGGGGTCCTCGGTGGGTGAGCGGATACGGAGCCGGGGCGGTCGCGGATACGGCGGCGGGGTGCCCGGGGCCCGGGCGGGGCAGGGGCCCTGCGGCCCAGGCCCCGGGCGGGGGGACGCCTGCTGCGGAGCCGGTGCGGGCCACGCGAGCGGCGGAGCAGGTGGGGGGAACGCGTGCGGGGGGAGCCGGTGCGGGGGGGGCGCCCTGCGGCGGGAGCCGGTGCGGGGGCGGAGCCGGTGCGGGGGCGGAGCCGGTGCGGGGGGCGCCCTGCGCGGGGCGTTCCCCTCCCCCGCGGGCGTCACCGCAGGAACGCCGCCGCGACGCCCGCGTCCACCGGGACGTGCAGGCCCGTCGTATGCGTCAGGTCGCCGCCGGTCAGGGCGAACACGGCGTTGGCGACGTGCTCGGGCAGCACCTCCCGCTTGAGCAGCGTCCGCTGGGCGTAGAACTCGCCGAGCTTCTCCTCCTCGACCCCGTACACGGCGGCCCGCTGGGCGCCCCATCCGGAGGCGAAGATGCCGGACCCGCGCACCACGCCGTCCGGGTTGACGCCGTTGACACGGATGCCGTTCTCGCCGAGTTCGGCCGCCAGCAGCCGGACCTGGTGGGCCTGGTCGGCCTTGGTGGCGGAGTAGGCGATGTTGTGGGGGCCCGCGAAGACGGCGTTCTTGGAGGCGATGTAGACGATGTCGCCGCCCAGGCGCTGCGCGATCATCGTACGGGCGGCCTCCCGGGACACCAGGAAGGAGCCTCGGGCCATGATGTCGTGCTGGAGGTCCCAGTCCCGGGCGGTGGTCTCCAGCAGCGGCTTGGAGAGGGAGACGCCTGCGTTGTTCACGACGAGGTCCACGCCGCCGAAGGCGAGCAGCGCCTCGCGGAAGGCCGCCTCGATCTGCGCCTCGCTGGTGACGTCGACCGTGACCGCGACGGCCTTGTCGGCTCCGCCGAGCTCATCGGCGACCGCCGACGCGGCGTTCGCGTCCAGGTCGGCGACCACGACGCACGCGCCCTCGGCGACCAGCCGGTGCGCGATGGCCTTGCCGATGCCCGAGCCGGCTCCCGTGACCAGGGCGACGCGCGTCGCCAGCGGCTTGGGCTTCGGCATGCGCCGCAGCTTGGCCTCCTCCAGCTCCCAGTACTCGATGCGGAACTTCTCCCGCTCCTCGATCGGCGCGTACGACGAGACCGCCTCGGCCCCGCGCATCACGTTGATGGCGTTGAGGTAGAACTCGCCGGCGACGCGTGCCGTCTGCTTGTCCTTGCCGAACGAGAACATGCCGACGCCGGGGACGAGGACGATCGCCGGGTCCGCACCGCGCATCGCGGGCGAGTCGGCGTCCGCGTGCCGCTCGTAGTAGGCGCGGTACTCATCCCGGTAGGCGGCGTGCAGCTCGGTGAGGCGTGCGACGGCCTCGTCCAGGGGCGCGGTGGGCGGCAGGTCGAGGACCAGGGGCCTGACCTTCGTCCGCAGGAAGTGGTCGGGGCACGAGGTGCCCAGGGCGGCGAGGCGGCGGTGCTCGGCGCGGGAGACGAAGTCCAGGACGGTGTCCGAGTCGTCGAAGTGGCCGACCTGCGGCCGGTCGGCGCAGGCGATGGCCCGTACGTGGGGCGCGAGGGCGGCGGCGCGTGCCCGGCGCTCGTCCCCGGCCAGCGGCTCGTACCCTTCCAGGACGGGGCCGAAGGGCTCGGGGCGGCCGTGCTCGGCGAGGAAGGTCTCGGCGGTCCGGATGATGTGCAGCGAGTTGGCCTCGCACTCCTCGCTGGTGGCGCCCCAGGCGGTGATGCCGTGTCCGCCGAGTACGCAGCCGATCGCCTGCGGGTTGGCCGCCTTGATCGCGGCGATGTCCAGGCCGAGCTGGAAGCCGGGCCGCCGCCAGGGCACCCAGACGACCGTGTCGCCGAAGCACTCGGCGGTCAGCTTCTCGCCGTCGGCGGCGCAGGCCAGGGCGATGCCGGAGTCCGGGTGGAGGTGGTCGACATGGGCGGCGTCCACGAGCCCGTGCATGGCGGTGTCGATGGACGGCGCCGCCCCGCCCTTGCCGTGCAGGCAGTAGTCGAACGCGGCGACCATCTCGTCCTCGCGTTCCACGCCCGGGTACACGCCGGTGAGGGCGCGGAGCCGGTCGAGCCGCAGGGCCGCGAGCCCTTCGGCGGTCAGGGTGCCGAGGTCGCCGCCGGACCCCTTGACCCACATCAGTTCGATGTCGTCGCCGGTCACCGGGTCGATGCCGGTGCCCTTGGCGGAGGTGTTGCCGCCGGCGTAGTTGGTGTTGCGCGGGTCGGAGCCCAGCCGGTGGGACCGGGCGAGGAGCGCCTCGACCGCCGTGTGCCGCGTCCCGTCCCCGGCGGGCCGGGCGGTGACCCGCACGGTCGTGTCATCGGCGTCCGTGGTGTCCATGCCCTTCGCGCCCATGCCCTTCGCGCTCTCGTCCTTCGCGACCGTGCCCTTCGCGCTCTCGTCCTTCGCGTCCGTGTCCTTCGAGCCCATGTCCTCGGCGTGCATGTCCGTGGCATTCATGTTCGTGGCATCCATGTCCTTGGCACCCATGTCGTCCTTCACGCTCCCCATCCGGCCTGGGTGCCGCCCACGCGCTCGTCGTTGATCTTCTGCGCCCAGCCGGAGCGGTGGTACGCCGCGACCGGGTCGGGGTCGATGCCCAGCTCCTCGCGCACCTCGGCGAGCAGCGGCCGGACGTCGGTGTTGTACGCGTCCATGAGGACGGCGTTGGCGGCCAGCACATCGCCGGACGCCTGGGCCGCGGCCAGCGCTTCCCGGTCCACCAGCAGGGCCTTGGCCGTGGCTTCCTGCACGTTCATCACCGAGCGGATGATCGCGGGGATCTTCGCCTCGATGTTGTGGCACTGGTCGAGCATGAAGGCCACGTCGGAGGTGAGCCCGTCCCCGACCCCTCGGTCCGGCCCGGACAGCGGCCACCCCGTTCCGCGCACGACCTCGTACATGACGCGGAACAGCTGGAACGGGTCCGCCGCCCCGACCATCAGGTCGTCGTCGGCGTAGAAGCGGGAGTTGAAGTCGAACCCGCCGAGCTTCTTCTCGCGCAACAGCGTGGCGACGATGAACTCGATGTTGGTGCCGGGCGCGTGGTGGCCGGTGTCGACGACGACCCGCGCCTTGTCGCCGAGCTTGAGGCAGTGCGCGTACGCGGTGCCCCAGTCGGGGACGTCGGTGGTGTAGAAGGCGGGCTCGAAGAACTTGTACTCGAGCAGCATCCGCTGGTCGTCGCCCAGCCGCGCGTACACGGTGGCGAGCGCTTCGGCGAGCCGGTCCTGGCGGGCGGCGATGTCGTCCTGGCCGGGGTAGTTGGTGCCGTCGGCGAACCAAAGCTTCAGGTCACGGGAGCCCGTGGCGTCCATGATGTCGACGCATGCGAGCAGGTGGTCGACGGCCTTGCGGCGCACGGCGGCGTCGGGGTGGCAGACGCTGCCGAGCCGGTAGGCGTCATCCTGGAAGGTGTTGGAGTTGATCGTGCCGAGCCGCAGCCCGCGCTCCTGTGCGTACCGGCCGAGGGCCGCGTAGTCGTCGACCTGGTCCCAGGGGATGTGCAGCGCGACGGCCGGGGTCACCCCGGTGTGTTCGTGGACGCGGGCGGCGTCGTCCAGCTTCTCGTAGGGGTCGCGCGGCACGCCGGGCTGGGCGAACACCTTGAAGCGGGTGCCCGAGTTCCCGTAGGCCCACGACGGCGTCTCAACGGTCTGGGTCTTGAGGGCTGCCTTCACGGCAGAGACGTCGGATCGGCTCGTCATCGTCAGCGCTCCTGTCGTATGCCAAGCGAGCAGCACATGAATCGTTTCACCACGGGGAAGCTAGGCCCCTGGGAGTGGGCCGTCAAGGGGCGGCATGGCGGCGGACCCACCAGAGGGGTCACAACGACGGATCTGCGCGGCGTTTCCTCCCACCCCATTGACGGAGCCGCATGGCCACGTCTAGCTTCCGTGGCACCCCATTGAAACCTTTCACGGCGTCGGGGCAGTCGCCTCCGGAGGACGAGAGACCCATGCAGCGTGTCTGCTTCCTGCTGAAGGTCCGACAGGACCGCATCGCCGAGTACCGCGAGCGGCACGCCGCCGTCTGGCCCGAGATGCTCGAAGCCCTCTCGGCCACCGGCTGGCACAACTACTCCCTCTTCCTGCGGGAGGACGGGCTCCTCGTCGGATACCTGGAGACCGAGGACTTCGCCAGGGCCCGGTCCGCCATGGCCGCCACGGACGTCAACGCCCGGTGGCAGGCCGAGATGGGCGAGTTCTTCGAGGCACTCGACGGCGAACGGCCCGACGAGTCGATGAAGCCGCTCACCGAGGTGTTCCACCTCGCCTGACCGCGCGGCCGTTCCCCGCGCGTACCGCTCGCCCGAGCTCCCCCACCACGACCACCTCCCGCATGCCCGTCCCTTGCGGGCCGCTCCCCATGCGGCAGGCCCCTCGCAGACCGCCCGGAGGAGACCCATGAGACGCCCCCTGGCCGTCGCGGCGCTCGGCGCCACCGTGCTCACCGCCACCGTGCTCACCGCCACGCCCGTGATCTGCCCGGGCCCATCCGCCGCCGCCGGCGGTATGCTGGCCGGCGGCCCGCTGCTGGAGGCCGGGCACGCCGCCTCCCACGCCGGCCGCCTGGAACGCGTGGAGGTCACTGCCTGATGGGCCGCTCGGTCGGTATCAAGGACGTCGCCCGAGCCGCCGGAGTCTCGGTCGGCACGGTGTCGAACGTCATCAACCGCCCCGCTTCCGTGACCGAGGAGACCAGGGCGCGCGTCCTGTCCACCATCGAACGGCTCGGCTACGTCCGCAGCGAGTCGGCCCGCCAGCTGCGGGCCGGCCGGAGCCGGATCATCTCGCTGCTGGTGCTGGACATGGCGAACCCGTTCTTCGTGGACGTCGCGTCGGGCGCCGAGCGGGCGGCCAGGGAGGCCGGGCTCGGGGTCATGCTGTGCAACAGCGGCCAGAGCACCGACGAGGAGTCCGAGTACCTGGGGCTCTTCAGCGAGCAGCGCGTCCGCGGCATGCTCATCACCCCGGTCGACCCGGCGGGGGCCCATCTGCGCGCGTTCCGCCGCCAGGGCATCCCGTACGTCCTCGTCGACCGGGTGGCCCCCAGCTCCGAGGGGTGCTCCGTCTCAGTCGACGACGTGACGGGCGGCGCGCTGGCGGTCCGGCACCTGATCGCCCAGGGGCACAGCGAGATCGCGTACGTCAGCGGGCCGCTGCGGCTCGCCCAGTGCGCGGACCGGCGGGACGGTGCGCTCCAGGCGCTGGCCGAGGCCGGGCTGCCCGCCGAGCGGCTCCGGTTGATCGAGACGGACCGGCTCGACGTGGCGTCGGGCCGCGACTCCGGTGCGCGCCTGCTGGGCATGTCCTCGCGTCCGACCGCGGTGTTCTGCGCCAACGACCTGCTGGCGCTGGGCATGCTGCAGGCCCTGTACGCGGCCGGGGTGAGCGTGCCCGACGACGTCGCCCTCGTCGGGTACGACGACATCGAGTTCGCCTCGGCGGCCACGGTGCCGCTGACCTCGGTACGCCAGCCCGCCTTCCAGATGGGGCGGATCGCCGCCGAGCTGCTCATCGAGGAGACCGGCGACCGGGCGGACAGCCACGAGCACCGGCAGATCGTCCTCCAGCCCGAACTGGTGGTACGGGACTCCTCCCAGGCGCGCCGCCGCCGAGGCGGCCCCTCGACCGGTCGGCGTTCCCCCGGGCGATAAACCGCTACTAAACTTAACCGGTTTGGTTCCAGCTGTTGTCCGGGGCGACTTCCGCGTCCTAGCCTCTCCTCAGTCGCCACCCCGGCCCTCCGCGGCTTTCCCGCCGGCATCCCCGTAGACCGACGGAAATCCGCGTTTCACCGCGTGCCACGACACTTTCTCGCAGGGCCGGTTCCGTCAGCACCCGCAGTGCGGGAAATGCCGCATGTCCACGGACCGCTCGTCCACGGGCGTGCGCGCCACCACGTTGGGAGCAAGGGATGAGTGGGAGCAAGGGATGAGAAGGAAACGGACCCTCGCGGCGGGCGCGCTGCTCGCCATGGCCGCCGCGCTGCTCGCCATGGCCGCCGCGCTGTCCACGGCGGCACCCTCCTCCGCGCGGGCGGCGGAGCCTGCGCCCGGGTTCCGCGTCGCCGACGGCCGGCTGCTGGACGCGAACGGCGCCGACTTCGTTATGCGCGGGGTGAACCACGCCCATACCTGGTACCCCGCCAGAACCACCCGTGCGCTGGAGGACATCAAGGCCCTGGGCGCCAACTCGGTGCGTATTGTGCTCAGTTCGGGTGACCGCTGGACGAAGAACGACACCGCCGACGTCGCCTCGGCCGTCCAGCGGTGCAAGGCCAACCGGCTGATCTGCGTCCTGGAGGTCCATGACACCACCGGCTACGGCGAGCAGGCCGGTGCGGCCCCGCTCTCCCGTGCGGTCGACTACTGGCTGGAGGTCCAGGACGCGGTCAAGGGGCAGGAGAAGTACGTCATCCTGAACCTGGGCAACGAACCGCACGGGAACTCCGGGTACGCGGCGTGGACGTCCGACACCTCGCGGGCGATCGGCCGGATGCGCGGCGCCGGTTTCACCCACACGCTCATGGTGGACGCGCCGAACTGGGGTCAGGACTGGTCCTTCACCATGCGCGACAACGCGGCCGGCGTATTCGCCGCCGACCCCCAGCGCAACACCCTGTTCTCCATCCATATGTACGGCGTGTTCGACACGGCGGCCGAGGTCCAGGATTATCTGAACCGGTTCGTGTCCAGCGGTCTGCCCCTTGTCATCGGGGAGTTCGGGGACGCGCATTCGGACGGCGACCCCGACGAGGACGCCATCATGGCCGCCGCCCAGCGCCTCGGCCTGGGCTACCTGGGCTGGTCCTGGAGCGGCAACGGGGGCGGCGTCGAGTACCTCGACATGGCGACCGGCTTCGACGCCGCCCGGCTCACCCCCTGGGGACAGCGGTTCTTCGACGGTCCCGACGGCGTCAAGCGGACGGCGCGGGAGGCGAGTGTCTACGGAGGCGGCGGGGGCGACACTCAGGCGCCGACCGCGCCCGGCACGCCGGCCGTCTCCGGTGTGAGCGCCGACAGCGTCCAGCTCACCTGGCCGCCCGCGACCGACGACACCGCGGTCACCGCCTACGACGTCGTCCGCCTCACCGGTACGCGGGAGACGCACGTCACCACGGCAACGGCCCCGAGCGCCGCGGTGACCGGCCTGACGGCGTCCACCGGCTATACCTTCGCCGTCTACGCCCGTGACGCCGCGGGCAACCGCTCGCCGCGCTCGGCGCCGGTGAGCGTGACCACGGCCGACGGCCCGGCAGCGGGTGCCTGCACGGTGACGTACCGCCTCACCGACTGGGGCTCCGGGTTCAACGCCGATGTGACCATCCGCAACACCGGAGCCACGGCGGTCAGGGGCTGGCAGCTCGACTTCGCCTTCCCCGGCGGCCAGACGGTCGTCTCGTCCTGGAACGCCAGGGTCACCCAGCAGGGCGCGCGGGTACGCGCCACGCACGAGCCCTGGACCGAGACCATCCCGGCGGGCGGCACGGTGAGCTTCGGCATCAACGGCTCCTCGACGGGCGGCAACGGGATCCCCGGCGCGTTCAGCCTCAACGGCACCGGCTGCGCCTCGGGCTGACCGGACTCCCCGCACGGGGACGCGGCCGCGGGGCCACGACCGACGGGTCGGGGCCCCGCGGCTCGCCGGGTGTCACGAGCGGTGCCGATGCGGCGGGCGGTGTGCCGCGTCGCGAGCCCGGCGGGATCCGCCGGACGCCCCCTACGCCGACCGCGGTGCGGGCGCCGTGGAGCCCCGTGGTGTGAGGGACGGCGTCGGGACCTGCAGCGAACCGCTGTGCGTCCCGCTGATCACCCCGAACAGGGCGCGCGCCACCTCCGTACCGAAGTGGTGCACGTCATGGCTCATGGCGGACAGTGTCGGATGGGTGAGCCGGCACAGCTGGGAGTCGTCCCAGGCGAGCAGGGAGAGGTCGTCGGGGACGACCAGCCCCATCTCGGCGGCGACGCCCGCCCCGGCGACGGCCATGATGTCGTTGTCGTAGACGATCGCGGTCGGCCGGTCCGCCGAGAGGAGCAGGGACCGGGTGGCCCTGGCCCCCTCCTCTCCCGAGAAGCCGGTCGAGACCTGGCGGCTCCCGGGCAGGCCGAGCTCCCGCATCGTGGTCGCGAAGGCGTCCGCCCGGATGGCGCTGTGCCCCAGACCGGCGGGTCCGCCGACGCGTGCGATACGGCGATGTCCCAGCGCAGCCAGATAGCGGACCGCCTCGGCGGCGGCGGTCGCGTCGTCCGTCCAGACCGACGGGAACGAGCCGGTGAGCGACGGGTGCCCCACCGCGACGGCCGGGAGCCCCAGGGCGTGGAGCGCGGGCACCCGTGGATCGTCCCGGTGGAAGTCCACGAGGATGGCGCCGCCGATCATCTGGCCGCGCCACCAGCTCTCGTACAGGGCGATCTCCTCGTCGAGGTCCCGCACCAGGCGCAGCAGCAGGGAGCAGGACCGCTCCACGAGGACGCTCTCGATACCGGAGATGAACTCCATGTAGAACGGTTCGAGGCCCAGCAGCCGCGCGGGGCGGCAGAGCGCCAGACCGACGATGTCGACCCGCTGGCTGGACAGGCTGCGCGCGGTCAGGTTGGGTGCCCAGCCCAGTTCCCTGGCGGCCTCGAAGATGCGCTCGCGCGTGGCCTGCGAGACGCCCGGCTTGTGGTTGAAGGCGAGCGACACCGCGCCCTTGGACACCCCGGCCCTGGCGGCGACGTCCTTGATGGTGACGCGTTCCGTGGAGCCGCTCACACCACGTCCACGCAGAACAGGGCGGCCCGTACGTCCTCGACGTCCACGGGGCCGCAGCCGCCGACCCGGATACGGGTCCGCTCGCCGGGCAGGAGCGTGCGCAGCCCCTGGTCGGCGGCGGCCCGGGGGCCGAGTCGGTCGGCCTGCAGGAGGAGCTCTCTCACCAGGGTCTGCGCGGTCACCACGACATCGACTGTATCCTCCCGCCCCGCCACCCGTTCCACGGTGACGCCGAACTTCGGGCGGGGGTGGGCGAAGTCCCTGTCGGGGACCGGGAAGTGCAGCGCGCGCAGCCCGTCCGCCCCGGAACCGGCACTCCCCCCGGCATCGACGCCTCCGGCGGCACCCGCGTCGGCGTCGGCGTCGGCGACGAGGAACTCCTTCCCGGACCGCTCGTCCGGCACGAGCCGCGGGGGTACGGGCAGCCGGACGACCGAACGGGGGCCGGCGGCCACGTCCACCATGTCCCCGTGGAGCACGGTGCCGTCCGCCTCCAGTCTGCGCAGCGCCACGGACGTCCGCCAGGGAGCGCCGGACTGGTTGACGGCGGCGAGCACGAGGCCGTCGGCGCCGGGCAGCAGGGTCAGCAGCCGGTCGGCGTACACGCGGCGCAGCTCGTGGTAGAGGGGCTTGAGCCGTCCGTCGCCGTCGATCGCGGCCCATGAGGTGACCGGCCAGCAGTCGTTGAGCTGCCAGACGACCGTGCCCGCGCAGACCGGCCAGTGCGCGCGCCAGTGCTCGATCCCGGCGGCGACGGCCCGCGCCTGGACGACCTGGGTCAGGTAGTGCCAGCGGTCGAAGTCGTCATCGGGGAGGTCGAAGTGGCGGGCGACGCCGCGGTGGAGCTTGCCGTTGCCGTCCTCGGCCTTCTGGTGGTGCAGCATGCCCGGCGAGTCCGGTGCCAGCCGCTCACCGGGCAGGGCCCGCCGGAGAGTGGCCATGGCGGGTGGCGCCTGCCAGCCGAACTCGGCGACGAAGCGCGGCACGCTCGCCCGGTAGTCGGCGTAGTCCCGCCGGTTCCACACCTCCCAGGAGTGGTGGGTGCCGTGCGCCGGGTCGTTGGGGTGGTGGTCCCACGAGCCGGACCAGGGGCTGCCGGCGGTGTACGGGCGGGTGGGGTCGAGTTCGGCGACGATCCGCGGCAGGAGGCCGAGGTAGTAGCCCTCGCCCCAGGAGTCGCCGCTGAGGGCGGGCTCCCAGCCCCAGTCGCGGAAACCCCACAGGTTCTCGTTGTTGCCGTTCCACAGGACGAGGCTGGCGTGGGGCATGAGCCTGACAACGTTGTCCCTCGCTTCGGCCTCGATCTCGCCGCGCAGGGGCTGCTCCTCGGGGTAGGCGGAGCAGGCGAAGAGGAAGTCCTGCCAGACCATCAGGCCGAGCTCGTCGCAGACGTCGTAGAAGGCGTCGTCCTCGTAGACGCCTCCGCCCCAGACGCGCACCAGGTCCACGTTGGCGGCCGCGGCCTGGGTCAGCCGGGTCCGGTAGCGCTCCGGCGTGACACGGGAGGGCAGGACGTCGTCCGGGATCCAGTTGACGCCCCGGGCGAAGGTCCGCACCCCGTTGACCACGAGGGTGAAGCCGGTGCCGTGCTCGTCGGGCGAGCGGTCCAGGACGACGGTGCGGAAGCCGATCCTGCGGTGCCATGTGTCGAGCACGCCGCCCGTGTCGTCCGTCAGCGTCAGTTCGAGGTCGTAGAGCGGCTGTTCACCGTAACCGCGCGGCCACCACAGCCGCGGCTCGGGCACCCGCAGGCGCAGGACCGCCTCGCCGCCCTCCACGACGGTCTCGGCCAGGACTCCGGCCACGGAGGCGCGCGCGACGAGCGGGTGGCCCTCACCCCGCCGGGTGCGCTCCACATCGAGGTGTACGTCCACGTGGCCGGTGCCTCGTTCGACCGTGACCAGCGGGCGGACACGGGCGATCCGGGCGGTCGACCAGCGTTCCAGCCGCACGGGCCGCCAGATGCCGGCCGTCACGAGCGTCGGCCCCCAGTCCCAGCCGAACGCGCAGGCCATCTTGCGGATGTACTGCGACGGCTGCGGGTACACGTTGGGCCGGTCCCCCGTCACGGCCCGGACGGCCTCCGCCTCCTCGTACGCGGAGGTGAAGCGGACTTCCAGCTCGCCGGTGCGCCCGGTGACGTCGAACCGGTGGGCGCGGTGCATGTTCCTGGTCCTGCCCAGCACCTCACCGGCCAGGGTGATCTCCGCGGCGGTGTCGAGGCCGTCGAAGACGAGGTCGGTGCGCTCATGGCCGCCGGCGGGGGCGTTCCCGGGGGTGGTGAGGGAGGCGGCGACGGGCGCGGCTGGCGGGAGCCGCGTGACGTAGGTCCATTCGCGGCGCCCCACCCAGGCGACCTCCGCCTCGTTGCGGTGCAGGAAGGGGTCGGGGATGACCTGGGCGGCGAGGAGGTCGGTGTGCACGCAGCCGGGGACCCGGGCCGGCAGCGACGCCCCGTCGTGGCGCAGGCTCCAGCCCTCGGTGAGGGGGATGACGTCCTTCATATGCGGCTCCCATCGCCTGACGTGCAGGACCGGTGGATGTACGACGCCGCACAACGTAGTCCGCCAGCGACCTTCTGTCCATAAACCGGTCTAGCGAAGGGTCGTCCCGGCAGCACAGACATAACTCCCTTGTAGCACCCGCCGTCTGGTCCTCACTCCGCCCTCCCCTGGTAACGATTGGGCATCGCGCGTGAAATCTCCGCTTTACCGGTTCACTACCGGCTGACATAGTGCCGACATCCCACCCGTAGACCTGGGCCGTAACCCTGAAGGAGTTGGGCACATGGGGAAGAGGAAAGCGCTCACGGGCGCGCTTCTCACCGTCGCGATGGTGACCGTCGCGGGGTGCAGTGGCGGAGGCGCGGCCTCCGGCGAGACGGCGAAGGCTCCCGCCGATCCGGGAGAGGTCTCCGGCGAGATCAAGGTCCTGACCCACCGCACCGATCTCGCCCAGAACGGCACATTGGACGCGTACGCGGCGGAGTTCAGAAAGGTCTACCCCCGGGTGAAGGTCGGGTTCGAGGCCCTCACCGACTACGAGGGGGAGGTCAGGATCAGGATGAACACCGAGAACTACGGGGACGTCCTGATGATCCCGGGCGCCGTCGCCAAGAACGACTACCCGAAGTTCTTCGCCCCGCTGGGCCCGACGGAGGAGCTGAGCGGGAAGTACCGGTTCAGCGACAAGACGGACGTCGGCGGCAAGGTCTACGGTGTCGCGCAGTTCGGCACCGTCAACGGCTTCGTCTACAACAAGGCCGTCTGGAAGAAGGCGGGTGTCGACGCCTGGCCGACCACCCCCGAGGAGTTCCTCGCGGGTCTGCGGGCGATCAGGTCCAGGACCGACGCCATCCCGTACTACACGAACTTCAAGGACGGCTGGCCGCTGACCGCCTGGAGCAACAGCATCGGTTCCGTCACCTGCGACCCCGGGGCCAACGACAGGCTGGCGGGCCCGGTGTCCCCCTGGAAGCAGGGCGCCGAACTGCGTGTGATCGACACGCTGCTCCACGACATCGTGCGCGGCGGGCTCTCCGAGAAGGATCCCAGCACCACCAACTGGGAGGCGTCGAAGGGCCTGATCGCCAAGGGCGAGATCGCCTCCATGCAGCTGGGCTCGTGGGCGATCACACAGATGCGGGACGCCGCGACGAAGGCGGGCACGAACCCGGACGACATCGGCTTCATGCCGTTCCCCGCCCAGCAGGACGGGAAGTTCTGCGCGACGCTCGTCTCGGACTACCAGCAGGCCGTCAACGCCCACTCCGGGAACAAGGCCGCGGCACGCGCCTGGATCGACTGGTTCACGGAGAAGTCCGGCTACACGCGGACGGAGGGCGCCGTGCCCGCGGTCAGGACGGCGCCCCTGCCGGAGACGCTCGCGGACTTCGTGGACAACGATGTCAGACTGGTGGAGCGCTCCGAGGCGCGGACCGGTGAGGTGAACGCGATCGACAAGGCCGCCGAAATCGGCCTGGCCGCACCGGACTACCGCCGGCAGCTGGTCGACATCGCGCGCGGCGCTCAGCGGGGCGACCTCCAGGGCTTCTTCGCCGACCTGGACAAGAGGTGGGACGAGGCGGCGAAGGCCGCCGGCTCCTGATCCGAACGGCAGCCCCCTGCCCTGCCCCTGCTCCGGCCCCGGCCCCGGCCCCGGCCCCGGCCCCGGCCGAACGGCACCGGCGGGGACGGCTGTTCCGGCGCCCGTCAGTCGCGGGCGGCACTCGGCACTCGGCAGACGAACGCGCACGAGCGGGCGCGTACGAGCGGGGAGCGGACGACCAGGCACGGACGAACGGGCGCGGACGAACCGGGAGCGGACGAACAGGCGCCTCCGAGCGGGGGCGTACCAGCGGACGCACACCGGTGAACCCGCCAGGGCCGGGGCAGGGCGTGTCGACGGTCGCGCCCCGGCGCCTCGTATCCACCCACGGCCCCACCAGCGGACGACGAAAGGCCGACATGACCGAGACGACCCACACGGCGACCGCGGCCCCGTCGCGGAACCCCGCCCCGCCGCCCGGCAGGACGGCGGGGCGCACAGCGCCCGACCGGCCGGGGAGCTCCCGGCTCCGGGGATCCCTCAGCCGGGCCACCCCGTGGCTCTTCCTGGCGGTTCCCCTGGTCCTGCTGGTCACGTTCACCTACGTCCCCGTGGCGAACATGATCTATTACAGCTTCACCGACTGGGACGGCATCAGCCCGGACCGGAACCTCACGGGCGTCGACAACTACGTCCAGATCCTGACCAGGCCCGAGCTGTTCCGGGTGTTCTTGGTCAGCCTCTACTACCTCGCGGCGTCCGCCGTGCAGATCGCGGCAGCGCTGTACTTCGCGACCGTTCTCAGTTTCCAGGTCCGCTTCCGCGACTTCTTCAAGGGAATCCTGTTCTTCCCCTACCTCATCAACGGCGTCGCGATCGGCTTCGTCTTCCTGTACTTCTTCCAGGACGGCGGAACCCTGGACTCCGTCCTGTCCCTGTTCGGCGCCGACACCGGCCACGCCTGGCTCGGCGACCCGGCGTCGGCGAACACCTCCCTCGCGGGGGTGTCCGTGTGGCGCTTCACCGGACTGAACTTCGTCCTGTTCCTCGGCGCGATCCAGTCGATCCCCGGCGAGCTCTACGAAGCGGCGCAGCTCGACGGGGCGAGCGCGTGGCAGCGGTTCCGGCACATCATCGCCCCGGGCATCAGGCCCGTACTGAGCCTGAGCGTCATCCTGGCGATCTCGGGGTCCCTCGCCGTCTTCGAGATCCCGTACATCATGACGGGCGGCGCGACCGGTACGTCCACCTTCGTCATCCAGACGGTGAAGCTCGCCTTCCAGTTCAACAAGACGGGGCTGGCCTCGGCCGCCGCGGTCGTCCTGCTCCTGATCATCCTCCTGATCACCTGGATCCAGCGCCGCCTCGTGCCCGACGAGAAAGTGGAGCTCGTATGACCGCCGCCCCGCCCTCCCGACGCCGGGCCTGGATCGGCCCGACCCTCATCTACGCCTCGCTGATCGCCGCCTCGCTCGTCGTCCTCGTCCCTCTCGTGGTCGTGTTCCTGACCTCGCTCAAGACGGCCGGCGAGGTCGCGGACGGCGGCGCGCTGTCCCTGCCCGGGAACTGGCTGAACCTCGACAACTACGCGACCGCGTTCTCGGACGGGCGGATGCTCACGGCGTTCGGGAACACCGCGTTCATCCTGCTCTTCTCGATCACCGGCACCGTCCTCATCGGCTCGATGACCGCCTACGCGATCGACCGGTTCCGCTTCAGGGCGAAGAAGCTCGTCATGGCGCTGTTCCTCATCGCCACCCTGGTGCCCGGTGTCACGACCCAGGTCGCCACGTTCCAGGTGGTTAACGGCTTCGGGCTGTTCGACACCCGGTGGGCCCCGATCCTGCTCTACACGGGCACGGACATCGTCTCGATCTACATCTTCCTGCAGTTCGTCCGGTCCATCCCGGTCTCGCTCGACGAGGCCGCCCGACTCGACGGCGCCAACGCGTTCACGATCTACCGGAAGATCATTCTTCCGCTGCTGAAGCCGGCCGTGGCCACGGTCGTCATCATCAAGGGCATCACCGTCTACAACGACTTCTACATCCCCTTCCTCTACATGCCGTCCCAGGAACTCGGCACGATCTCCACCGCCCTGTTCCGCTTCAAGGGCCCGTTCGGGGCGCACTGGGAGCACATCTCGGCGGGAGCGATCCTCGTGATCGTCCCGACGCTGGTCGTCTTCCTGTTCCTGCAGCGCTACATCTACAACGGTTTCGCGCAGGGCGCGGTGAAGTGACACCCGGAGCCGCAGCCGGGTGAGGGTGACGCCGACGGCGCCCGCCGTGGGCGGCGGGGTGACGCCACCCCCCCATGTAACTGCACGATCGTTCGTGTTTTTATTTCGGCCACGAAGGGCCTGGGGCACCACCGGATCCTGAGCGACACCGACGTCGTGCGCACCGTCCTGGACTTCGTGTCGGAGCACTGACCGCACGGTCGTCCGCCTACTCAGTACAGTGGGCGCGTGGTCCCCGGGACGACGAGCGAGGAGACGGGATGACTCCGGCACGCGGCGACAGGCACACCGCCGGCCGTACGGACGGCCGTGCCGGCAGGCGCACCGCCGACCGTACCGACGGGCGCGTCGAGCGCGGCAACCAGACCCGGCGGCTGATCCTCGAACGCAGCGTGGCCATCGCCTCCGTCGAGGGCCTGGACGGGCTGTCGCTCGGACGGCTGGCGAGCGAGCTGGACCTCAGCAAGAGCGGGGTGTTCGCCCTGTTCGGTTCCAAGGAGGACCTTCAGCTCGCCACCATCCGCGCCGCCGCCCGGATCTACGTCGACCACGTGGTGCGCCCGGCCGGCGAGCTCCCGCCGGGGCTGGGGCGGCTGTGGCATGTGTGCACGTCCTGGATCGCGTACTCCAGGGAGCGGGTCTTCCCCGGCGGCTGCTTCTTCGCCACGGTCTCGGCCGAGTACGACGCCCGCGAGGGCAGGCTCCACGACACGGTCGCCGCCGCCCGTACCGACTGGGTGGCCTTCCTGGAACAGACCGTTCGGGACGCGCGGGAGGCGGGAGAGGTCGAGGAGGCCGCGGACGTCCCGCAGCTGGTCTTCGAGATCGTCGCGCTGCTGGAGGCGGCCAACGCCGCGTCCGTCCTGCACGACGACGTCGCCTGTTACGACATGGCCGCCAGGGGCGTCCTCCGGCGCCTGCGCGACGTGGCCACGGACGCGTCGCTGCTGCCCGCCTCGCCCCAGATCCCGGCCGTCTGAGGAGGAGACCGGCTCCGGATCATCCCGGACGCCTGCCGCGCAGGAACCGGCGCAGCCTCCCCAGGGGCCAGGCGTTGATGACGTCGTCCTTCGTCAGCCAGCCGCGCTGTGCGGTGCCGACTCCGTAGCGCAGGTACGGCAGGTGCGTGACGGCGTGTGCGTCGGAGTTCACCGAGAACTTCACGCCGTACCGTTTCGCCCGCAGGATGTCCTCGTCGCACAGGTCGAGCCGGTTCGGGTGGGCGTTGATCTCGAGGGCGGTGCCGGTGCGGGCGCATGCCTCGAAGACCGCGTCGAAGTCGGCGTCGATGCCGGGGCGTCTGCCGAGCATGCGGGTGGTGGGGTGCCCGATGACGGCGACGTACGGGTTCTCGCAGGCGAGCAGCAGACGGCGGGTCAGCTGCTGCCGGCTCTGCTGGAAGTGCGAGTGCACCGAGGCCACGCAGAGGTCGAATCCGGCGAGGAACTCGTCCGGCCAGTCCAGGCCGCCCTCGGGACCGATGTTGAGTTCCGTTCCGTGCAGCAGCCGCATCCCCCGGTGCCCGCGGTCGAGTGCGCGCAGGTGCTCACGCTGCGCGAGGATCTTCTCCTCGGTCATGCGCTGCATGGCGAGGTCGGGCGCGTGGTCGGTGACCGCGTAGTAGACGTAGCCGCGCGCGGCGGCCGCGGCGACCATGTCGTCGAGCGGGGCGAGACCGTCGGTCAGGTCGGTGTGGGTGTGCAGGTCGCCCCTGATGTCGCTCTCCTCCACCAGGTCGGGGACCTCCCCGCGCAGTCCGGCGGCGATCTCGCCCCGGTCCTCGCGCAGGGTGGGCGGGATCCAGGGCAGGCCGAGGCGGGCGTAGATGTCCTCCTCCGTCTCGGAGGCGATCTTCCGGCCGCTCTCGGCGTGGAAGAGGCCGTACTCGGAGAGCTTGAGCTTGTGGCGTACGGCGATCTCGCGGGTGCGGATGTTGTGCGCCTTGGACCCGGTGAAGTACAGGAGTCCGGCTCCCCAGGAGTCGGGGGGAAGGACCCGTACGTCGATCTGGAGGCCCTTGGTGGTCCGTATCGACGTCTTCTTCGCACCGTGCGCGATGATCTCGGCGGTGTACGGGAGGCTGCCGAGGGCGTCCATGAACGGGGCCGAGCGTTCGGCGGCCACCAGGACGTCGATGTCCCCGATCGTCTCCCGCATCCGGCGCAGGGACCCGGCGTACTCGCAGCGTTCGCAGCCGGTGATCCGGGACAGCTCGGCGACGATCTGCTCCGCGGTGTCCATGGCGGAGTCCAGGAGGATGCGGTCGCCTGCCTTCCGCATCAGGGAGATGCCGTGGAGGATGTTCGCCTCGGTCTTCTCGCCGAAGCCCCTGAGGTCGCGCAGCCGTTCCTCATGGATGGCGTCGAGCAGCTGGTCCACGGAGGAGACGCCCAGCTCCTCGTAGAGGACCAGGGCCTTCTTGGGCCCGAGCATCGGAATGGAGACCAGCTCCCGTACCCCGGCGGGGATCCGCTCCCGGCGCTCCTCGATGGCGGACACATGGCCGGACCGGAGGAACTCCACGATCTTGTCCGCGATGGACCTGCCCACGTTGGGGATGTCCCGCAGCTCCTTGGCGTCCAGCTTCGACACGTCCGCGTGGTGCCCGGCGACCGCGCGGGCCGCCTTCTCGTACGCACGCGACTTGAAGGCGTCGCCGCCGGTGATCGCGATGAGGTCGGCGTACTCCTGGAGCAGGGCCCCGACCTCCTCGTTGACTCGGACCATGGTTCCAGGATGCTCCGCGCGGCCGTCGGGCACGAGGTCACGGCCGCCCGGCCAGGTGGGCCCCGCAGTGCGGCGGGAGCGCCGGTACGGGACGGTAACGGCCCGGGAGTGTCCGGCGGATCATGGTGGCATCGGAGCCGGTTGCGCTTTCCCGCATGTTCCGCCGACACGACCTAGACTCGCGCGGGTGAGCGGACGGGGCGTGGAGCCGGATGACCAGGGACGAACGGGGCCGGGGGAAGAGGGGCGGGGCCGGGGGAAGCGGTACCGGCGCGAGGAGTTGGCCCGGGCCGCCGGGGTGAAGGTGCGCAACCTCCGCTACTACCAGGAGCGGGGACTGCTGCCGCCGCCCGAGCGGGAGGGCCGGATCGCCTGGTACTCCGACGACCATGTGACCCGGCTGCGGCTCATCGACGATCTGCTGGGCCGCGGGTACACCGTGAACGGCATCGGTGAGCTGCTGCGGGCGTGGGAACAGGGCAGCGGAATCGCGGGGCTGCTCGGGCTCGAACGGGTGATGACGCGTGACTGGGTCCAGGAGGAACCGGTCACGCTGCCGCTCTCCGAACTGGCCTGGCTGGTCGGTACCGCAGGCACGGCCCAGGACACGCGGCGAGCCGAGGAGCTCGGCTACCTGCGGGTCGACGGCGACACGGTGACGCATGTCAGCCGACGCCTGCTCGACGCGACGGCGGTCCTGGTGGGCCAGGGGTTTCCGGTCGCGGAGATCCTCGACGCCGGCGCGTTCGTGCAGAGTCAGGCCGCCGCCGTCGCGGACCGGTTCGTCGCGCTCTTCCGCCGTTATGTGCTCGCGGGCCGGGACCTGGAGGAATTGACGTCCGACGACGTCCAGCGGATCACCGACGCCGTGACGGCTCTCCGGCCGCTCGCCGGGGAGGTCGTGGCGTCCGAGTTCGCCAGGGCGATGGCCGAGCGGGTGGACGCGGAGCTGGCGGTGTGGCTGCGCGGGGCGAAGGGGCCGGACGGTCCCACCGGGCCCACCCCCGTACGGCCCGGAGAGCCGACCGGGCCGGAGCAGACCAGGCCGGAGCAGACCAGGCCCGGAGAGCAGAACGCACCCGCTGAGCAGAACGCACCCGCTGAGCAGAGCGCGTCCGGGAGGCAGACCGCACCCGGGGAGCAGACCGCGCCGGGAAAGTGGACAGCGCCCGGGGAGTAGACCGAAAAACCGCCGTCCGCCAACCTTGCCAATGGCGACTGGCACTCTTACATTCAACCCGTCGGTAACACTCGCGAGTACGGTCGGCACACGCCTCACCGTCCCGCGGTCGCTCTCCGCTCACCTTCCCGCGCACCGCCTCGTTCGTCGGCCTGCCCGCGCGCAGGATCCCCCCGATGACCCGAGGTGCGCTTCGCCGTCTCCGGCGGGTCGCGCGTGTGCGAGCTCCATCGAGCACCCGTGCTCAACGGCCACCGGGTGACCGCACACTCCAAGAGAGGGGATATTTCATGAGAAAGTCTCATATCGATGATGCGGACGACATCACCGGCCGCATCGACTGGAAGCGTTTCGCGCTCCTTTCCTTACCCGCCGTCGGCCTCACCGCGGCGCTGGGAGTCGGCCTGGCGAGCGGAGCCCTCGCGGCCTCCTTCGCCGTCTCCGGCCAGCAGTTCAAGGTGTCGGCGGACAGCCTGACCGGCGAGGGGTTCGTCCAGTACGGAAGTTTCGACACCAACGCCCGCGAGGAACTCCTGCCGGTGGCCGTCACCGCGATCCGGCGGGCCGAACTGAACAACCTCTGCCAGTCGGTCGTCACGTCGCTGCCGATCGTCGGCGACATCTCCCTCAACCTGACGGCGGGCGGGAAGAGGCCGGTGGTGGCCACGGACCTCTTCGTGGACGCCACGCAGTTGTCGGGCGACGCCGACTTCAACAACATCGAGATCGGCCGGGACGCCTCCACCCTCGACAAGGGGCCCGACGGTGCGCAGGGGATGCAGGACCTGTTCGGCCAGCAGGCCGACGACGTGCGCATCACCGGTCTGAAGCAGGTGGCGTGGGCGACGAACGCGGGCACGTTCAAGCTCTCCGGCCTGAACATGAAGATCACCAAGGGCAAGAAGGAATGCTTCTGACATGCCGTCACCGGTGGACCGGCCGCCGCCGCCGAAGGGCGACCTGGCGGAACACACCTCCGCACGTCCCGCTCCCGCACCACTCCCACCGACCCGCACGCCCGCCATCGGCAGGCGCGGGCCGCGGTCCGCTTGGCGGCGCTGGCGCAGGAGCCGGCCCTTCTGGGGCGGGCTGATCACCGTCCTGGCCGGGGCGGAGATCTGCGCCATCCCGCTCGCGCCACTGAAGGTGATGCTCCATCAGGGCGTCGCGGGGGTCCCCTCCATCCTGCTTGGGCTTGTCATGATCATGCTAGGCGTCTCGGTGTGGGTGGCTCCCCAGTACCGCTCCATGGCCGGCCTCGTCACGACCTTGATCGCCGCGGCCGCGCTGGTCATGTCGAACCTGGGCGGCTTCCTGCTCGGCACCCTCCTCGGCATCGTCGGAGGCGCGATGACGTTCGCCTGGAGGCCGCACGCACCCGCACCGCCCGGCGCCGCCGACCCGACCGACCAGGCCGACCCGACCGACCCGGCCGACCAGGCCCACCAGGCCGAACCGACCCACCAGGCCGACCCGGCCGACCAGGCCCACCAGGCCCACCAGGCCGAACCGACCCACCAGGCCGAACCGGCCGAACCGGCCGAGCGGGCCGAACCGGCCCCGACTCGAACCGCCTCGGACCGCTGAAACCGGGCCGCCCATCGGCCCACGCTCCTCACAGATGACCGATTCGGGCCCCCCACACCCCGCCCGTGACACCCGTCACGCTTCCCGAAGGAGAACATCACATGGCAACCCGCAACTCAGCCGCCCGCAAAGCCCTCGCCATCGGGGCCGGCCTGACCGCGGCCGGCGCCCTGGCGCTCACCGGCACCGCGACCGCCGCCGCCCAGTCCGCCCCGGCGGCCAACGGCTCCACCACAGTCACCCCGGCCGGCCACGCCTTCAGCGCGAAGCTGAGCGGCAAGGCCACCCTCAAGGCCGGTGCGGTGACCGTGACCTGTTCCGTCTCCTCGTCGAGCGGTACGGTCCCGGCGTCGCCCGGCAACCACAACCCGGCCGGACCGGTGGTCAGCGCCATCACTCCGCCGACGTTCAGCTCCTGCACCACGAGCATGCCGGGTGTCAGCGCCACCGTCTCCACGAGCGGTTCGTGGACCGTGTCGATGCAGCACGGCTTACCGGTCGTGGCGTCGTTCGCCATCCCGGCGGGCGGGCTGGTCGTCTCCACCTCCGGCCTCGCGAGCTGCACCGTCACGGCGGCACCGACCGCTCCGGCGTCCACCAGCGGCACCTGGACCAACGGCGCGCCGTCCTCGCTGGCCTTCGCCAACGCCGCCGTACCCGTCAAGGTCGTGGGCGGGTTCGGCTGCCCGACCAGCGCGACGTCCTCGTCGTTCTCGGCCACGTACGTGGTGACCGACACGACCGACCCGGCACAGCAGATCACCGTCTCCGGCTGACCGCCACATCCGTGCGGCCGGACCCGTCACCGGGTCCGGCCGCAACGGGTCCGATCGTCACCGCGTCCGGCCGTGACGTGTCCGGCCGTCACCGCTTCCGGCCGCCGTCTCCTCCTCCTAGGCGGCGAGGAGGTGGAACGTCGACAGCGGCGGCCCGTAGACCAGTTGGGCACCGATGCGGTCCTGCTCCGAGATGGCGAGGCTGAGTGATCCGACGCCGCCGCAGAAGTAGTGCATGACCGACTGGGGGTCGTAGAGGGTGAGGTCCACGGTCCCGGACGCCGATTCGTCCGGGCAGAGCGCGGGCGCGCCGGAGCGGATGTGCTCGTGCCGGAAGCCGAGGGCATGGCCGAGTTCGTGGCGCAGGACGCCCACAGGGTCGAAGCCGGTGCTGTGGTACGAGGGATCGATGAAGATCCGTCGCCGTGAGACCGGATCGTTCGGGAAGAACGCGGCGGCGATGAACTGGCCCTGGGCGTCGATGTGCCGTACCGGGAAGGTCACCTCCGGCGGCCGGAGGGAGTCGCTCTCGTCGGCCGACGAGACGTGCTCGAACTGCACTCCGCAGGTCGCCGACCAGTCGTCGGTGGCCTTCCGCATGTTCTCCACGACGTCCCGGTACCAGCTGTCCTTCGGGAACGTCTGGCGCAGGACGCAGTACTTCAGGACCGTACCCGGGTCCCAGCGGACGATCTTTCCGTTCTGGACGATGCCGACGAGTCGCGCACCACCCTGCTGCCCGAATTCCGGGCTGATCACCTCGCCGAAGCCGCTCCGCTCCATGATCCGGGCGGCCTCGCGTTGGGCTTCCTGGGCCCGCAGCGCCTCTCGGTAGAGCTCGGCTTCGTCGGGATCGAGAAGGATGTCGCCCTCTACCCGGTAGAAGACCTGACCGTCGATGGTCATCTCCGGCCACGCCCCGCCAGGTACGCCCTGTACACCGGTCATTTCGCGTCCTCTCCCAACAGGTCGGGGCGGAACAGTCGTACCCACTCGACCACCATCTGGTCGCGATCCATGAGCTGGTCGCCCCGGGCGGCATAGAGCGACTCGCCGTCGATGTCGAGAGGCCGGAACCGTTCCATCCAGGTGGTGAAGTCCGGCAGTGACTCGACGTACTCCCGTACTCCGGGATGCCGCTCCAGCAGCACGCTCTCAGCGGTCCGCTGCCGTCCCGCGTCGTCCTCATGGGGCACTCGGTCATCGTCGTGGGGCACTCGCCGCTCCCGTGCGCATGATGTACCCGTTGTGCGGCCCCTCCGCGGGGCGCCGCACCGCGCGGTCGCGCGCGTCCCTCTCCATGGTCGGGGCCCCGTGGACCGCCGGCCATCACTGTTAGACCGTTCGGGTGACATCACGCCGGGCCGGCGCGCAGGGGCGCCGGCCCGCGTTCCGCCGTCCGTCAGAGCAGCGGCCCCAGCGGCCCCAGGTCGATGTTGAGGTCCTCAGGGGCGAGCCCGAACCTGCTCCGCAGGACCTCCATCCGGTCCTCCAGCAGCATCAGGGTCAGACCGATCCGCTCTTCCTGCTCCGACGTCAGCTCCCCGCTCTCGACACGGCGCAGCGCCTGCCGCTCCATGAGCTGCCGCAGCAGCTCGACCACCGTGAGGACCAGGCAGGCGAGGTCCCGCTCGACGGTGTCGGGATCCAGCTCGACCCGGCGGCCGCCACCGCTCACGACGCACGGCCCCACGGAGCGGGAACCCCCGCGCCCACCGAGCTGACCAGGGCCTTCAGGTCGACGCGTACGAGATCGACGTCGGCGATGCTCAGCGTCAGGTCGCCGCTGATGACGACCCCGCCGGCCAGCAGCCGGTCCAGCAGGTCGACCAGGGCCACCCGGCGGTCCCCCACATAGCCCCCGCTCACGCGTCGCCCTCCGCGATCCCGGCGAACGAGTACGGCGCCCACGGGCCCGTGAGCTCGACGCGCACGCCCTCCTGGGATGCTCCCCGCACGAGCGCCACGAACTCCTCGCCGTGCTCGCGGCCGACGAGATAGGCGGCGTTCAGGACGTTGACCGCGTCCGTGCCCGACAGGCGGGGGTCCTGTGGCGGATGGACCGCCCCGGCCTCCGCGTACGCGGAGAGGCGGTCGTGCAGGCCACGGCACATGTCCTCGGCGCGCCGCAGTCTGGCCGCACGGCCCTGACGCTCCTGGATCCGCCGGCGCAGGTACTCCCGCCCGTCGCGCGCGGTGGCCGCGGATCCCGGCTGCGGGGCGTCGGGGGTCCGGCTGCCGTCCCGGCGCGGGGTCTCCGGGGTCGGGCTGCCGTCCGGGCGGGGGGCGTCGGAGGGTCGGCGGGCGGGCGCGGGTTCCGCGTACACCTTCACGCCCCACTCCACCCGGCCGTCGAGCCGGTCCAGCGCGCGTACGAACCGGTCGTGGCCCTCCTCCATGAGCCGCCGCACCCCGCTGTCGTCGCGGCACACCGTGGCCAGCCGCAACGGCAGCGGGGAGGTGACCGTGCCGAGCGCGGCCAGCACCGCGTCGTGGGCGCGGGCGGTGGCGGCCAGCCAGTCCAGGTCCTCCATACGGGCGCGCAGCGGGCCCTCGTCGAAGTCCTCCGCCGGAACGGCGTCCACCACGGCGACCAGGTCGTGGTGGCGGAGCAGCCGGGGCGGTTCACCGGCGATGCCCTGGGCCCCGTCGGGCGGAAGACCGTCGAACGGGCGGCACACGGCGTACACGTACCGCAGGGGTGAGGTGGGGGTCGTCATGTCGTCCGCTCCTCCAACTCGGCGATGTGCCGCCGCAGTTCGTCGTTCTCCCGCGCCAGCTCGTGGTGGTGGGCGCGGGAGGAGAGCGCCGGGTCGCTCTCCCACCAGTCGATGCCCATCTCCTTGGCACGGTCGACGGAGGCGACGACGAGGCGCAGCTTGATGGTCAGCAGCTCGATGTCGAGCAGGTTGATCCTGATGTCGCCTGCGATGACGACGCCCTTGTCCAGGACACGTTCGAGGATGTCGGCGAGGTTGGCGCCGCCGCCGTCGGACGCGTACGGGGCGGGCAGGCGGCCGGGGGTGGTCATGGCTGTCGGGTGCCCTTCTCCAGTCGGGCGAGGAGCTCGTCCTCCTGGCGGTCGAACGTGGCCTCGTCGATCTCCCCCGCGTCCAGCCGCTCGGCGAGGCGGGCGAGTTCGCGGTGCACGGTGGCGGGGTCGTAGTACTGCCGCTCCGCCTCGGCGACCACCTGGCGCAGCACCCATCCGGTGCCGCGCAGGGGTGCGGCGGGCAGCAGGAGCAGCTCTGCCAGCAGGCCCATGCCGTTCTCCCCCGCCCCTCACTCCTCCGCGAAGCTGTACGGCGGGAGCGGCCCGTTCACCCGTATGACGAGGTGGCCGTGGTCCTGCCCGAGCGCGTCGACAGCGGCGGTGAACCGCCCGGCACGCCCGCGTTCGACGAGGAACGACAGGTTCACCGGCGGGCCGGTGCCCTCCGGCGCGGGGCGGCAGTCGACGGCCGCCGGTTCCAGCGCCTCCCGTACGAGCCCCGCGTCGCGCGCCTCACGGTGGCATACGGCGGCGACGACGCGCTCCCCGAGGGCGAGCCTCTCCTCGTACGTACCGCCGTCGGCGGCCCGGTTGTCCTGGCTGAGCGCCCGCAGCTCGGGGTTGTCGATGAGGACCCGGTGCAGGACGGCCTCCTCGTCGTGGAAGGCCTTCACGTTGTACTCGACCTTGTCGGCCAGGGTGTCGAGCCGTTCCAGGTAGTGCGCCTCACGGTCCCGGAGGACGGCGAGTACGGCGTCGTCGTCGGCGGAGACGCCTCCGAACCGCATCGGCAGCACGGTGCCGCCCGCTGCGGCTTCGGCGAGCACGTCCTGGTGGGCGAGCAGGTCGCGCCGCTTAGGGCGCAGGTCGTCGGGTGCGTCGCTCACCAGCGCGGCGAGCCCTCCGTGAGTGAGGACCCGGACGGGGCGGGGCGGATCTCCGACGCCTTCCGTCTTCTCCGGGAGGCCGGGGTGGCCGCCGCGCGCGATGCCGTAGACGTACGTGCTCACTTGTCGGCCTCCTTCTTCCGGGAGGATGACCGGCCGAGGCTCTCCGAGACGGACTGCGCCGCGCCCTGGAGCGCGCCCTTGGTCTTCTCGCGGGCCCCGGACTCGGTCATGTCGTCGACCAGCTCGGGCAGGCCGGGACTGTGGCGCGGTCCGGCCTCCAGGTCCAGCCGGTTGCACGCCTCGGCGAATCGCAGATAGGTGTCGACGCTGGCGACGACGACCCGTACGTCGATCTTCAGGATCTCGATGCCGACGAGCGAGACGCGCACGAACGCGTCGATGACGAGCCCGCGGTCGAGGACGAGTTCCAGGACGTCGTACAGGCCGCTGGAGCCGCCGGAGCCGCCCGTGCCTGTCCGTGTCGCGACGGTCATTGTGTGGTGCCTCCCTGATCGTGTGGTCAGCGGGCGCGGTCGTCGGCCCTGCCGCGCTGGTACCGGCGGACCCGGCGGTAGCCGGTGAGCTCGCCCTCTGAGTCGAGCTCCACCTCGTACGAGGCGAGCAGGCTCGTCGTGTCGGGCACCCGGGGCAGTTCGAGGACCTCGACGGTCAACCGCCATCCGTGCTCGTCCCGTTGGAACGAGGACACGGACTCGGCGGTCTGCCCGGTGAGTCGGGCGAGCTGCTCGCAGGCGAGGCGCAGGGTGTGGGATGCGTTGGCCATGACTGCCTCCGGGTTGCCGCGTCACCGGCGCGCAAACCTCGCGGCGGCCCGTCAGGCGTGCCGACGCGAGGACCTGGTCCCGGCGAACAGCCGGTAGACCGCGAGCAGGATGACCGATCCCACGACGGCGGCGACCCAGGTGGACAGGTCGAAGAAGCCGTCGATGGAGTCGACGCCGAACAGGACCTTGCCCAGCCAACCCCCCAGGAGCCCACCGGCGATACCGATGAGCACGGTGATGACGATGCCGCCCGGGTCACGGCCCGGCAGCAGCGCCTTGGCGATGAGACCGGCGAACAGGCCGATGAGGATCCACGCGATGATGCCCATGAGGCTCCTACCTCTCTTCCGGCGATCGGGTCATCTCACCGACTGCGCCTTCTCGGCGATTTCAAACCCGCGACGCCCCGGGGGAGTCGGCGTGGCGTCGCGGCGCCTCTACCGCAAAAGCGGTGTCCCTGTGTCGGTTTCGCGCACTTTCGTCCATGCCGACGGGCGAGGACGTTTCAATGCGGTGGCGACGGTGAGGCGCAGACGGTGCGGCGGTGTTCGTTCCGGAGCCGCGCACGACCGAGACGAGCGAAGGAGACTCCCGTGGAGGACTGGCGTCAGGCGGCCGCATGCCGCGACGAGGACCCGGACCTGTTCTTCCCCGTCGGCACCGGCGGCCCGGCCCTGATGCAGGCCGAGGAGGCGAAACGGGTCTGCGCACGCTGCCCGGTGAGGGAGCGGTGCCTGGAGTGGGCCCTCGGGACAGGGCAGGACTTCGGGGTGTGGGGCGGAACCGGGGAGAACGAGCGCCGCGCCCTGAGGCGGCGCGCGGCCCGCGCCCGCAGGAGCACCGTCGGCTGACGCCGTCGGCTGAGGAGCACCGGACGAGCACCGGACGGCCGACGCACGGACACTCGGTCGCCCGGACACTCGGGCACTCGGGCACTCGGGCACTCGGGCACTCGGGCACTCGGGCACTCGGGCACTCGGGCACTCGGGCACTCGGGCACTCGACTCAACGGCCGCTCGGCTCACTGGCCGGTCGACTCACCGGCAGGTCGACTCACCGGCCGGTCGACTCACCGGCAGGTCGGCTCAGGGCACTCGGCTCAGGATTCCCGGGTGGTGGCGGCGTCCCCGTGGAGATGGATGCCGGGGAGATGGACGACCACGAGCGTGAAGGCGGCCAGCGCGACATTGCGCGCCGCCGCGTCCAGGCCGTTCCAGTCCGAGGACTGCCACATGGCGAACCACTCCCCTCCGATGGCCATGAACCCCCCGCCGAACAGGGCGAGGACCATCAGCAGACCGACGGTGCTCGCGCGACGGGCCCGGCCGTACTCCCGACCGCGCAGACCCGCGATCCACAGCCAGGTGGCGAAGAGCAGCACGACGGCGGCGAGGGTCTCCCAGACGATGATGGCCACGTACGCGGCGTCCCGCAGCGCGGGTGACGTGATCGCACGCCACATCAGCTGCGGATCCCTGAACGTCGTGTCCATGGCCAGGACATGATGGACGAACTGCTGGTTCGTGCCGAAGTCGGTGATGTTCCCGAAGGCGACCAGCGCCATGTACAACGCCACGACACCGGTCAGCACGGTGGCCGCCACCGGCAGAGTCCCCCAGCGGAGGACGCCGTCCGAGAGCCGCGTTCCGCCGGGCGCCGGGGCGCCGCTCCCCGCACCGGCGCTCCCCGCACCGGCACCCGTCCCCTGGTCCGCCATGCGCACTCCCCGGTCGGCCGCGTCGTCGCCGTGCCGTCCCGGCACGCCAACAAGGCTTTCACCACAGGGGCGTTCCGAAACCTGACGCGGACTATCGTGCACATGATCACAGCAGCAACGATCAACATCGAGGAGTGAGAGCCATCAGACGCATATGGGCCACCGCCCTGCTCGCCGGCGCCCTCTTGGGCACCCTGCTCGTTCCGTCGGGGGTCGCCGCCGCCGCGGACACGGCAGCGGTGCCGACCACGGGCGCCGTCTTCAACAACCCCCTGGGCACCGAGGCCGAACAGAACGCGGTCAAGAACCACATCATCGGGGCCATCGACAACACCCAGAGCGGCCGTACGCTGCGGGCCGCCATGTACGCCCTGACCGACACCGGTTACAGCGACGCGCTGCGCCGCGCCCACACGCGCGGTGTCCAGGTGCGTGTCGTCCTGGACCACTCGTACTCCACGTCCGCCGCCGCGACCCAGCTCACGTCCGCGCTCGGTACCGACATGACCCGGACGTCCTGGGTGCACATCTGCCCGAAGGACCGGGCGTGCATCGCGGACGTGACGGTCGACGCGGACAAGAACCACATCAACCACAACAAGTTCTTCCTCTTCTCCCGGGTGGGCGACCCGGGAGCCGCCGAGGACGTGGTGATCCAGACCTCCGCCAACCAGACCCCCGCGAACACCACCCGGTTCTGGAACAACGCCTACACCTCGGTCGGCAACACCGAGCTGTACACGGCGTACACGGCGTACTTCAACGACCTCGCCGCCGAGCGCCGCGACGCCGACTACTTCCGGCAGGGCACCACGACGGGGAGCGAGAAGTACTACTTCTTCCCGCAGCAGAGCGGTGACCTGATCGTGAGTGTGCTCGACAACGTCTCCTGCACGGGCAGCACGACCGTCGGGTCCGCCTCCCACAAGACGGTCGTCCGCGTCGCCGCGTACGCCTTCTACCGTGCGGCGGTGGCCCAGAAGCTGCGGTCGCTGGCGGATCAGGGCTGCTGGATCGAGGTCGTCTACAACGAGACCGACGAGCTCGGTACCCTCGGGGGTCACCCCCGTATCAGGCCGTACAAGCTCCGGCTCGACAACGGCACACCGCAGGAGCAGGGCGACGACCTCTTCGTCCACTCCAAGTACCTGCTGGTGGAGGGCGTCTACGCCGGCCGTCCCGACAGCAAGTGGGTGTTCACCGGATCCCACAACCTCGACGTCTCCTCGCTCCGGGAGAACGACGAGGCCATGCTGCGGATCGCGGACGCCGGAGTCCACGACGCCTACCGCGCCAACTTCCTCGCCATGCGCGGCACGGCCACCCTGACCGGCTGACTCCCGACCCGCCCGGACGTCGTGGGGAGCCTCGGCGCCTCCCATGTCGCCTCACCTCGTCGCCTCACCTCGTCGCCTCACCCCGGCGTACCCTACGGCCGGCGACCGCCAGGGGGCGCCCCTAGGGGCGGTGGGAAGGGCGGCGGGTGTGCGCGTCCCGGTACCGCGACGGCGGGATGCCGTAGCGGCCGGTGAAGGCCTGGCGCAGGGTCTCGGCCGAGCCGAACCCGCACTTGGCTGCCACGCTCGCCAGGGGGAGCCCGGTCGACACGAGGAGCTGCGCGGCCGCCTCGGTACGGGCCTGGCGTACGAACCGGCCCGGCGTCCGGCCGAGGTGCTCCAGGAACAGACGGGTGAGATGGCGCGGGGTCACACCCGCGAGGGCCGCCAGCGCCGTCGTGCTCAGGTCGCCGGCCGGGTGCGCGGCGATGTGCTCGACGAGCCGCCGGACCACGTGGTCGCTCGGCGGTGACATCGTGGCGGTGAACATGCTCATCTGCGCCTGGTTGCCGGGGCGTTGGAGATAGGTCACGAGGTCGCGGGCGACCTGGCGGGCCAGCTCGGCCCCGTGGTCCTCCTCGATGAACGCGAGCGTGAGGTCGAGGGCGCTCGTGATGCCCGCCGCCGTGGAGACGTCGCCGTCGCGTATGTAGATGGGGCTCGCGTCGACGGTGACCTCGGGGTGGCGCGCGGCCAGCCGGGACGCGAACCGCCAGTGGGTGGTGGCGCGGTGGCCGTCCAGCAACCCGGCGGCGGCCAGCAGCGCCGCCCCCGTGCACACGGAGGCCACCCGTCGGCTCTCCCTGGCCAGTCGGCGGACGTGCCCCACGAGCCTGGGGTCCGCGGCAGCCTGCTCGAACCCCACGCCGCCGGAGACGATCAACGTGTCCAGCGGCCCGACGAGGCGCTCGATGGAATGCTGGCTGTGCAGGACGAGCCCGGTTCCGCACACGATCGGACCGCCGCCCGGCGCCGCCAGGAGCACGTCGTACGGGCGGGCGAGCGAGCCCAGCCGGTTCGCCATCTCCAGGGTGGTGGTCACACACGCGATGTCCAACAACTCGGCGGAGGCGTAGCCGATCACCGCCACTCGACGTCCCGTCATGCGCGCACCCTATGCCGGAATGACCGGTACCCCAAGGTTCGGGACATCGTCGCGGCCAGGCCCGCGCGGGTGAGCCGACCGGGCGGGAGAGTGGAGCCGACCCCGATCCGCGAGACGGCCTCACCATCGAGGAGACAGCATGACGACCGGCTTCACCCGCGACACCAGGACCGACACCGGCACCCGCACCCGCACCGACGCCTACACCGACACCGACGCCGACACCGACAGGACAGCGACAACGACGCCGACGGTGGCCACGGCCGAGGCCACGGCGGCGACCACGGCCGCCCCGGTTGCGGCCCCGGTCGGCGGCAGCGCTCCGCCGGCCCGCTCCTCCCGTTCGCCCGGCCGCGTCGGCGCTGTCGGCTCCTTCGGCGTCCTCGGCGTCCTCGGCTTCCTGGGGCACCGCTGGCCGACCTGGCTGGCGCTCGCCGTGGCGGCCGCCACGTTCCTCGACGGTGTCCCGCCGCTGGGGCGGCTGGCGGCGCTCCTCGCCATCATGCCCCTGTGCTACCTCGCGTTCGGCGCGTTCCGGAGGGAGTTGCGCGGACGGGGTGTGATCGCGCTCCAGCTCACCGGGCTGCTGGCCTTCGTCGGGCTGGCCCTGGTGGCGCTCGCCGTGGACCGGACGGCCGGCCACTACATCCTGGCGGCCGGCTGGTTCGCCCACGCGGTCTGGGACTTCGCCCACCACCGCGCCGACCGCGTGGCCCCGCGAGCCTGGTCGGAGTGGTGCTGTGTCGTCGACCTGGTCGGCGCGGTGGCGATCCTGCTGGCGGCCTGGGCCTAGCTAGTCGGTGGCCGCCCGAAGCTTCATGATCTGCTGCACGACGAGCGGGGCGGGCACCTGTCCGTCCATGCCAGAAGCGGTGGAGGAGGCGAAGCGGACGAGGACCTGGCCCTGACGGACCACGGTGTACCACGTCGGTGTGCCCCGGCCGGACGTGTGGAAGGACACCGCCTCGTCACCGACATCGATCGGGTCGAGCACCGTGACTGCGGTAGTGCCGCGCCCGTCCCCGGTGTAGCCCCGGGCGCAGTGCGGCAGCGCGGCGCGCAGCCCCGCCACGATCTTCTCGGCTTCGCCGTTCCCGAACGCGGTGAGAGCGAGCTGCGGGCCCGTGCCCAGGTGGTCGCCCCTGGTCGCCAGTGCGTAGCGCCGGACCACGGCCTGCGGAGCGGGATCGTAGGACTCCCGGAGCAGGTTCGCCACGGGCAGGCAGACGGCGGGCGTGACGTCGACGGCGGGTGCGTCGCGGAGCGGAGGCCGGCCAGGCGAGGTGGCCGGAATGAAGCGGCTGCTCTCCGCGCCGCGTCGTCCGCGCGGCCGTCAACGCGGTCGGGGGGTCGCACGTCCGTCACGGCGGGCGGACCGGCGGACCGGCGGACCGGCGGAGGGGCGGAGGGGCGGAGGGGCGGACCGGCGGAGGGGCGGACCGGCGGAGGGTACGCCGTGGACCGCGCGGGTGAGACACCTGGGCGGCGGGTGAGGGAGCCCGTGGGCGGGGTACCGGCGGGTCATGCCCCTGTCGATGGAACTCCTGCCCGAGTCCACCCTGAGCGACGTGATCGGCCTCCTCGTCCGGCTGATCGAGTCCGCCGGAGCTCTGATCATCTTCGTCGGAGCCGTGTGGGCCTTCGCCCAGTTCCTGCTGGCCGGGGCGCGCAGAGAGCGGCGGGTGTCCGGCTTCAACCGGATCCGCCTCAGCCTGGGCCGCTTCCTGGTTCTGGGACTGGAGTTCCAACTCGCCGGGGACGTCCTGCGCACGGCGGTGGCGCCGAGCTTCGCGGAGATCGGCCAACTGGCGGCCATCGCCGCTATCCGTACCGCGCTCAACTACTTCCTCGGCCGCGAGATCGCCCAGGAACGCGCCGAACTCGACGAGAAGAGCAAGGCCGCCGCCGTATGACCACCTGGCTGCACGCCGGCGCCGTGGCGGCGACCCTCGCCGGGCTTCTGAGCGCTGCCTCGGCCTATGCGGCGATCAGGCGGGTACGCGTGGCGCTGGGCGTGTTCCTGGACTTCCTCACCGCCGCCGGGCTCCTCAGGCTGGCGGACGAGCCGTCCTGGGGCAGCATCGCCGCCGCGGCGGCGGTGATCGCCATCCGCAAAGTGATCGCGGGCGGGTTCGGCCGCAGCGCGCTGAGAGGACCGGTACCTCCCCCGCGCCCGGCACCTCGCCCATGACCAGACGTATCCCCCGCCCCGACCGGCCACGCCACCAGCCGCCCGGTGGCCCGCCACCCGTACCCGACCTGCCCGGCGCGACGCGGACGGGTCCTCTTCGCGCGACCGCACGGGAGCGGCCGCTCCGTCGCCATACCACCCGGTCCCCCGGTGGAGCCGGGCGGCCACCGGCGAGGGGATGGCGGCGCATGAAACAGGCGCCGAAGGCCCCGGCCAGGGTGGCGAACACGGTGACGGAGTAGAGGGCGAGCAGCAGTTCGATCGCCTTGCCGTACCACGTCGCCGCTCCCACCGGTTCTCCACTGACCGCCATCAGTGCGGTGGCGTGGAGGGTGCGGGCGAACGACTCGGCACGGCCGTCGAACTCGTACAGCAGTTCCCCCAGGCCGACCACCACGATCACCGTGACCATGCCCAGCCACGCCACCCGGTCGCTGAGCAGGCGCCCCGCCGACCGTGAGGACCGCACGGTCGAGGAACGACTCCCGGGTGGCGGAGCCGCCGTTTGGGTCGCGGCTACGGGTGTTACCCGTGATACACGGCGACGCGCACCCCCGTGCGTCGCCGTTCATCCGCAAGGCAGCCGATCGACAGACGGGAAGACGACGGACGATGACCACAGCAGTGAAGGAAATGCTCGACTCCTACCCCGCCGACCTGGGAAGCGTGAACCGGGAGGCCATGGCCAGGTGCATCGAGGAGTGCATCGCCTGCGCGCAGGCGTGCACGGCCTGTGCGGACGCGTGTCTGGCGGAGGGCATGGTGGCCGAGCTGACCAAGTGCATCCGCACGGACATGGACTGCGCCGACATCTGCACCACGACGGCAGCGGTCCTGTCCCGGCACACCGGCTACGACGCCAACATCACCCGGGCGATGCTCCAGGCGTGCGCCACCGCCTGCAAGGCGTGCGGAGACGAGTGCGACAGCCACGCCGGGGCGCATGAGCACTGCCGGGTCTGCGCCGAGGCGTGCCGGCGGTGCGAGCAGGCGTGCAACGAGCTGCTGGCGGCGCTCGGCTGACCCGCGGCCGGTGGGCCGGGCCCGGCGCCGACGCCCGCCGGACTCGGCCTACGGACCGCGCCCGCCTGCCGCACCTCGTCCGGTGCGACGCGCCGGCCCCGCATCACGTCGGGCAGCATGCGGGCCCGGTACAGCAGGACGGTGAGCTCGGCCTTCACCAGGCGCCGGACGCGTCGGGAGCGGACCGACGCCCACGCGGTGGAGAACTGCGGCGCCACGAGGAGCACCAGGGCGGGGCCGCCTCCCGCGAGGGCCACCTGACGGCGGACCTGTACCCCCGACGACCGGGTACGCACCCGCCGAGCGGTCGACCGCTCGCCGACGACCGGCGCCGCGTCGGCGTCGGCGTCGGGGTTCGGCCGTTCCGCTGCGGATACCCGCTGACAGGGGTGGAAGCCGACCGGCCGGAGGTGGGGAGGCTGGTGACGCGGTGCGAGGGAGGCTGGTGATGGTACGAAGGGGGCTGGTGATGTGGTGCGGAGGAGGCACGTGATGCGGTGTTACGAGTGCCACGGTTCCGGAGTGGACCAGGTGGCCGAGGCGGTCTGCCGCCAGTGCGGGGTGGCCGTGTGCCGGGAGCACGCGCGCATCGACAGCCAGGAGCTGCACAGGGACCACGCGGGGCTCGGCAAGAGCACCCATGAGCTGTCGACCCGCCGGGTGGTGTGCCCGGTGTGCGAGAGGGCGGAACGCAGCGCGTAGGCCGGCCGCGCCAGTGCGCGGCCGCTCGAGCGGGCCGCGACCCCCGCGTCGTTCTCCGGCCGGTCGACCGCACCGACATCCGTGGCCGCACCGACATCCGTGGCCGGACGGAGTCGCGGTGCGCCGGACGGAGTCGCGGTGCCGAACGGAGTCTCGGTGCGCCGGACGGAGTCGCCGTGCGCCAGACGATGGACGGCTAGGCTCGCAGGCATGGTGCATGTACTGGGCAGCCGCCTTCTCCTGAGCCCCACCGACCCGGAACGTTCCCGCGACTTCTACGGCCGGATCATGGGCCTCGCCGTCTACCGCGAGTTCGGCACCGGGCCGGAGCGCGGCACGGTCTACTTCCTCGGCGGCGGCTTCCTGGAGGTCTCGGGCCGTTCGGATGCCCCTCCCTCCCCCGCGCTGCGGCTGTGGACGCAGGTCGCCGATGTCCACGCCGCGTACCAGGAGCTCAGCGAGCGGGGCGCCGAGGTGCTCCGCGCGCCGGTCCGGGAGCCGTGGGGGCTGGTCGAGATGTGGATCGCCGATCCCGACGGGGTGCGCATCGCGGTGGTCGAGGTACCGGAGGACCACCCGCTGCGCTACCGCCCCTGAGCGGCCGGATCACCGGGTGCGCCCCGCCGCCCGTGGGGTACCCGGCCAGGCCGGGACACCGCCGGTCGATGGCGCGGTGGTCGTGCGGCGGCGTGCCGGCCAGCGGCGCGGCCCCGGGACGTGATCCGGCGCGGCCCGTGCCGACGGGTCGCGCCGGATCGCGTCCGGGCCTCCGTCCGGGGGCGTCATCTCACTCCGAGCACAGGGAGGGACGGGAATGCCGGACCTTGCACAGCCTCTCGTCGTCGTCATGGGGGTCTCCGGTTCCGGGAAGACGACGATCGGCCGGTCGCTGGCCCGCACGCTGAACGTGCCGTACGCGGAGGGGGACGACCTCCACTCCCTGTCGAGCGTCGAGAAGATGGAAGCGGGCGTGCCGCTGGACGACGAGGACCGGGAGCCCTGGCTGGAGAGGATCGCCCGGTGGCTGGCCGACCACGCCGGGCGCGGCGGCGTCATCACGTGCTCCGCCCTGAAGCGGTCCTACCGTGACCGGCTCGCCGCCGTGTCCCCGCGTGTCCTCTTCGTCCACCTGCACGGCCCCGCCGAGCTCATCGCCGAGCGTCTTTCGGCCCGTCGGGGGCACTTCATGCCACCCGAGCTGCTCCGATCCCAGCTCGACGCCCTGGAACCGCTGGCTCCGGAGGAGCGCGGGACGCGGGTACCCGTCGACGGCACACCGGAGGAGACCGCCGCGCTGGCCGTCGCCGCAGTCCGCGCGGCCGAGCGGTGAACCGCCGACGGACGTGAAGACGGTGTTCTCGGCGGCGCCGGTGCGCGGACTCGCCCTCGGCGTGTGCGGCACGGAGTCCCCTTCCGGTCGGCACCTCACGGTCGACGCCGGTGCGGTCAACCGCGAGCTGGTGCTGGAGAACGACGTGGTGGTCGGCTCGGTCAACGCCGGTATGACGCACTATCAGCAGGCCGCCGAAGCGCTGGCCGCGGCGGACGTCTCCTGGCTGCGCGGTCTGATCAGCCGACGGGTGCCGCTGGATCTCTTCCGGGAGGCGTTCACCCGGCGCGACGACGACGTCAAAGTCGTGATCACCCTTGACGGGACCGCCGGTTGACGGCGAGCCGGTCGCTGTCGAGCGGTGGCGTCCGGCAACCTTCCAGCGGGGCGCGCGCGGATCCGGCCGCGCCCCCGCACCGCCGTGCTGCGCGGGCTGTTGACGCGTACCTGGTTCGCTCCTACGTTCCGTCCGAGAAGCCGATCCGTGTTCGAGGTACCGAACAGGAGCATCCTCGTGAGCCGCAAGAGAACCGCACTTCTCGCCCTCCCCGCCGCCGCCCTGCTCGCTCTCGTCCCCACCACGGCGTCGGCCTACCCGAACCCCGGCCGCGTCACCGGTTCCGTCATCACCCACGACCCCACGATGATCCGCACCCCGTCCGGCCAGTACCTGCTCTACGCCACCGGAGGCGGCATCGCCGCCAAGACGTCGTCCGACCGCACCGCCTTCACGGCGGGCGCGGACGCCTTCTCCTCGCGTCCCGGCTGGTGGTCGCGCTACTCGTCCGCCCCCGAGGCATGGGCGCCCGACATCTCGTACCACGGCGGCAAGTACCTGATGTACTACTCCGTCTCCTCGTTCGGCTCCAACACCTCCGCCATCGGGCTGGCGGGGTCCACCACCGGCCGGGCTGGCAGCTGGAGCGACTACGGCATCGTGTACACCTCCAGCTCCTCCAGCGACTACAACGCCATCGACCCGAACCTCTTCGTCGACGACGACGGCCGGTGGTGGCTGTCCTTCGGCAGCTGGTGGACCGGGATCAAGATGATCCGGATCGACCCGTCCACCGGAAAGCAGCTGCCCTCCGACACCTCCCGCCGTTCCCTCGCCTCCCGCCCGACCGGCACCAAAGCGGTCGAGGCCCCGTACATCGTCAAGCGGAACGGGTACTACTACCTCTTCGCCTCGTACGACACCTGCTGCTCCGGCGTCAGCTCCACGTACAAGGTCAAGGCCGGTCGCGCCACCAGGGTCACCGGGCCGTACTACGACAAGAACGGCGTCTCCATGATGAACAACGGCGGGACGCCGGTCCTGGAGTCGCACGGCCGCGTCATCGGCCCCGGCGGGCAGTCGGTCATGAACGACGTCGACGGCGACCTGATCGTCTACCACTACTACGACGCCAACGACAACGGCACCCCCAAACTGGGCATCAACCTCCTGGACTGGAGCAGCGGATGGCCCGTCGCCTACTGACCCCGCGGTAGGGCCGGCGGTGGCCGGGGGCTCCTCGGCGACGACACCCACCGGCTGCCGAACGCCGCCACCGGCAGGCACGCCGAGCACAGCACCCCCCGGGTACCCGAGCACAGCGCCCCCGGGTGCCCGGGCACAGGCCCGTACCCGGGGGCGCTCCTCCGTATCGCCGCTCTCCCGAGGAACCGGCCGGGCCGTGGCCGGTGAACCGCCCACCGGAACAGAGACGTTCGGCATGACGAACGCCGTTCGTTATTTCAGCGAGAGCCATTGACGGCTCCCCCTCCCGCGTCTACGGTCCCGTTCGAAGTGGCGGGCGAGTGACGGTATTTCGGACGACGAACGGCTACTCCCCTCCACCTCCCGTCGAATGAAGGAGCCGCCCTTCAGAGATACGGCGGGCCGGGTCCGACGACGGCCGGCCGTCGCCCCCTGACCCCGCACACTCCTCGGAAGGACACCATGCCCGACGGCAACGCCCGCTTCACACTCGATCCCGCCTTCACCGTGGGAGAGGTGAACCCCCGTCTCTTCGGCTCCTTCGTCGAGCACCTGGGCCGCTGCGTGTACACCGGCATCTACGAGCCCGGCCACCCGACCGCCGACGAGGCCGGGCTGCGCACCGACGTGCTGGAGCTGGTCCGCGAACTCGGCGTCACCGTGATCCGGTACCCCGGTGGCAACTTCGTCTCCGGCTACCGCTGGGAGGACTCCGTCGGCCCCGCCGACGAGCGGCCGCGCCGCCTCGACCTCGCCTGGCGGTCCACCGAGACCAACCGCTTCGGGCTGAGCGAGTTCATCGCCTTCCTGAAGAAGGCCGGCCCCGAGGCCGAGCCGATGATGGCCGTCAACCTCGGCACCCGAGGTGTGGCCGAAGCGCTCCAGCTCCAGGAGTACGCCAACCACCCGGCCGGCACCGAACTCTCGGACCGGCGCGTCGCGCACGGCGACAAGGACCCGTTCGGCATCCGCCTGTGGTGCCTCGGCAACGAGATGGACGGGCCGTGGCAGACCGGCCACAAGACGGCGGAGGAGTACGGCAGGCTCGCGGCGGAGACCGCGCGGGCGATGCGCCAGATCGACCCCGGTCTGGAGCTCGTCGCCTGCGGAAGCTCCAGCCAGGCCATGCCCACCTTCGCCGCCTGGGAGGCCGCAGTCCTCACCGAGGCGTACGACCTGGTCGACCACATCTCGCTGCACGCCTACTACGAGGAGACCGACGGGGACCGCGACTCCTTCCTCGCGTCCGCCGTCGACATGGAGTCCTTCATCGAGAACGTCGTCGCCACCTGCGACCACGTCGGTGCCCGCCTGAAGTCGAAGAAGAAGATCCAGCTCTCGTTCGACGAGTGGAACGTCTGGTACATGCGGCGCTTCCAGGCGGAGAGCGAGGCGAACCCGCTGGACTGGCCGGAGGCGCCCCGGCTGCTGGAGGACAACTACAGCGTCACCGACGCCGTCGTCGTCGGCTCGCTGCTGATCGCACTGCTGCGCCACGCCGACCGGGTCACCGTCGCCTGCCTCGCCCAGCTCGTCAACGTGATAGCCCCGATCATGACCGAGCCGGGCGGTCCCGCCTGGCGGCAGACGACGTTCTTCCCGTTCGCCCAGGCCTCCCGGTACGGACGCGGGGAAGTCCTCGACGTGCGGGCCGAGTCGCCCACGTACCGGACGGCCGCCTACGGCGAGGTGCCGCTGCTGCACGCGACCGCCGTACGCGACCCGGAGAGCGGCACCGTCACCGTCTTCGCCGTCAACCGCGGCCAGGACCGGCCGCTGCCGCTGCGCGTGGCTCTGTCCGGGCTTGACGTGGGCCGGATCGTGGAGCACAGCGTGCTCAGCGACGCCGACCCGGACGCGCGCAACACCCTGGCCGACCCGCAGCGCGTCGTGCCGCACTCCGGCCACGGCGGCCGGCTGGACGCGGGCGTCCTCGACGTCACCCTCGAACCGCTGTCATGGAACGTGATCCGCCTGGCCGCCACCGCCGCCTGACCTTCCGTCCGCCCTCCCCCTCACCAGTCGCCGCCCGCGCCCCGTCGCCCCGAGCACCGGGGCCGGGCGGCTCCGAGGTACCTGACGTGACCTCACCCGACGACCGCTCTCCCGCAGAGACGAGCTGCCAAGCACCCCTCCCTCACCCGGCGCCGGGCCCTCGCCGGCGGCGTCGGGGCCCTGGCCGGCGCCGCGGCCCCGGCGGACGCGCCCCCGAACTGGCCCTACTGCACCTGGCCAGGCTCGCCTCGCCGGATCGTGCGCGGCATCGCCCACACGGGTCTCGCCGGGCAGTGACCGCGCCCACGCCAGGGCCCCCACCCACGCCAGGGGCCGGGCGCCGCCGGGGGCCGGGCGCGCTTCCCGGGCCGCCGACGCGGGGGTGTGTCAGCGCGTCGTGCCCGCGCGGGTGCCTCGGGTGAGCAGAAGGCCGAGGCCGATCATGCCCACGCCCAAGCCGAAGTGCAGCCAGTTGTCGGCCGTGTTCACCGGCACGAAGTTGGCGGCACTGTCCAGGTCGATGATCAGCCCGTAGATCCACAGCGCCAGGTAGATCACACCACCGGCGACGAGGAACGTGCGGGCGCTGGAGGCGGCGCGGGCCATCACGACACCCGCGAGCCCGAACAGCAGATGAACGATGTTGTGCAGGATCGACACCTGGAACACGCCGAGCAGCTTGGCCTCGGAGTGGTGCTCGGCGAACTCCATCGTGTCGTAGTCCGTGGTGATACCGGGGATGAAGCCGAGGACGCCCACCAGCAGGAAGACCGCTCCCACCAGCAGTGCCGCTTGCTGCACGGGGGTGCGTGCGGCAGCCGTACGGGAATGTGTGGCCATGCCGACCTCCCTGGTCGAGCGGGGCGACCGGAAGGCCGCCGTCCGGCGTCTCACGACGCCGACTACCCCCCTCCTCCGACGATATGACCGCGTGTGGGCCGACGCGAGTCGGCTGGAGTGCGCGCACCGCACAGGTGGCTGCGTCGCAGCGGAGCAGCAGGTCCAGCGGCCCCCGGGCTCTCCCCGAAGGGGTCCAGGGAGCCGCGGGGTCCGGTGACCCAGGGTTCCGTGCGGGGCGTCCGCTCGGGCTGTCCGTCGCCGCCGAAGACGGCGTGCTGGACATCGTCGGGACCGTCGAACCGGTCGGCTGGCCGACACGCAGTCCGAGCGGGACCGCCGGGACGGGTACCGGGGCCGCCGGACCGGAACGTGCCGCCGGACCGCACCGGGCCGCACCGGACCGCTGGGGCCGCCGGGCCGCTGGGGCCGCACCGGGCCGCCGGGCCACCGGATTCCGTGGCCTTCCCCCTGACCGGCGGCCATGGGCGCGTGCCGTCGACGGACCCGGCTGGAATGGTCCGCCCGATTCTCACACTGAAGGGCGTTTTGTCCGGGCGGCATCGGTTAACCGGACGAGGACAAGGGTTAGTCCCCGGAGCGCATGAGGCGCTCCCTTCGAGGGGGCTGCACAGCACCTCTGAAGAGGGAGGAACCCCATGAGTGGTGAATCCGTGGACGCTGGTGCCGGGCGTGCGCAACAGGTCGGGCAGGCAGCGAAGGAGCAGGCGTCCGCGACCGCGGGCGAGGCCAGGCAGGCAGCCGGCGACGTGGCGGGTACCGCCGCCGAACAGGCCAAGGCCGTGACGCATGAGGCGCGCCGACAGGCGGGCAGCGCGGTCCGCGACCTGCGGGAGCGGGTCACCGGCGAGGCACAGGGCCAGACCGAGCGCCTGGCCGAGGTGGTACGGCAGTGGGCCGACGACCTGGCCGGCATGGCGCAGAACGCACCGAACGACTCTCCGGCGCGGAGCCTGGTGGCGCAGGCCGCCGACGGCGGCCACCAGGCCGCCGACTACCTGGACAAGCAAGGGGCCGGCGGGCTGGTGCAGGACCTCCAGCGGTTCGCGCGGCGCCGCCCCGCCGCTTTCCTGGCGGGCGCCGCGCTGAGCGGGCTCGTGGTCGGCAGGCTCGCCAAGGCCGGCAGCAAGGCGGGCTCGACCTCGCGGGCGGACTCGCCCGCGCGGACGGACTCGGCGCCGCGGACGGCCGCCGTACCGGGCGGGGGCGCCGAGCGGTCGCTGCCTGAGGCGGCGGCGCGGCCCGAGCTCCCCGGTTACCCGGGAGGCGCGGCATGACGTCCCTGTCACCGCGGCCCGAGCGGCGCGGGCATGACGCGTCCGTGGGCGAGTTGCTGTCCGAGGTCACATCGGACGTGCAGACGCTGTTCCGTCAGGAGGTGGAACTCGCCAAGGCCGAGATCCGTGAGGAGGCCACGAAGGCGGGCAAGGCCGCCGGGATGTTCGGCGGGGCGGGCTTCGCCGGCTACATGGTGGCGGTGTTCGTGTCCCTCGCGGCGATGTTCGGCCTCGCCAACGTGATGGACCTCGGCTGGGCCGCGCTGATCGTCACCGCCGTGTGGGCGGTCGTCGCGGCCGTCCTGTTCGTGATGGGCCGGTCCCGGATGCGGGACGTGTCACCGAAGCCGGAACAGACCGTAGAGACGTTGAAGGAGGACGCGCAATGGGCACGTCACCCGACCAGGTGAGGGCCGACATCGAGACGACGCGGGAGCGGCTGTCCGAGAACGTCGACCGGCTCGCCGACCGCACCAGTCCCAAGCGGATGGCGCACCGCCGCACGGAGCAGGTGCGCGGAGCGGTCTCGGGACTCCGCGAGCGGGTCATGGGAAGCGCCGATCACTCCCCCGGCGGCGCCGGCGCGGCGCGGGACCGAGGCCGCCAGGCCGCGCAGTCGGTCCAGGAGGGCGCCGGCCACGCGGCGGACACCGTGCGCGAGCGCGCGGGACAGGTCGGCGAGGCGGTCAGCGGCGCACCGGAGCAGGCGATGAGGCAGACCCAGGGCAACCCGCTCGCGGCCGGGCTGGTCGCCTTCGGCGCCGGACTGCTCACCGCCTCGCTCCTGCCGGTCTCCCAGGCCGAGCAGCAGGCCGCCGCCCAGGCGTCCGATCGTGCCGGCGAAGCCGTCGAGCCGCTCAAGGAGGCCGCTCTGGAGTCCGGCCGGCGTCTGAAGGAGGACGCCGCGGGCACGGCGCAACAGGCGGCGCAGGAGGTGAAGGACACCGCCGCGCAGGCGGCCAGGACCACCAGGGAACAGGCCGGTGAGCAGGCCGGGCACGTGACCGAGCAGGCTCGTGAGTCCGCCGGGCGGATGACGGACGAGGCACGCAAGCAGTCGGGCGGCACCTGACCGGTCCGCCCTTCGGCAGCCGCGGCGCGGCACCCCTCCTCGATGCGTCTCCCTCGACCGACCGTCCCCGAGGGGTGCCGGGGCCTCCGGCCCGCGACGGTCGCGAGCCGGAGGAACGTGCGGCGGTACGTCGGCCCGGGGTGGTGCTAGCTCCGCACGACGTCCTTGACGAACACGAGGCCGTCGACGGACGCCAGGTGGGCCGGGTCGAGCGGGGCGTAGCCGAACCAGGGGGATACGCGGGGCGCGGGCGGCGGGTCGCCGAGGACGGTGGCCAGGCGCCGCGCGTCGATGACCGCGCGGTCCTGCGGGAGCGCGTACAGGAGTCCTTCGACGGTGTCCGGCGGCGGTGTGTCCACCCCCTGATGGCGGATCGTGCCGAGGGCGGTGGCCAGGAAGGCGTAGTCCTCGCCGAGCCGGGCGCTCACCAGCGCACCGGCGCCCCACCACTCCAGGGGCTTGCCGCCCATCCGTGTCGTGCTCTTCTCCCGCTGGAGATGGGAGTTGTGGGCGTGGACGAGTGCCGGGCCGCGGGCGGCGACGGCGAGGAGGTTGTCGGCCATCATCCGGTCCCGTACGCCCAGCAGCCGGGTCAGGCGGGCCGGTGAGGTGTCGGCCATCCAGTGGTGGTAGCGCAGCAGACCGGTCGCGGTGCGCGCGTACAGGTGCGCGCGGTCGTGGTCGTCCCGCGATGCCACCGTGCTCAGGTGCGGCTGCTGTTCGTCGAGCAGCGCCCGCAGGTCGTCGGCGAGCAGCCGCAGTCGCCCGGCCTCGGCCGACCGCCCCACGGAGGCGGACGGGTCCCTCATGGCGGCGGGCTCGGTCCACCGGTCGTCGGCGCCGAGCAGGCGGTCGAGCGTTTCCGCGGTGCAGGGGAGCAGGTCGGCGTCCACCCGGGCCGCGAGGTAGCCGTGGAGTGCGGTGAGGGCCTGCCGGGGGCTCGCGGCGCCGGTGATCTCCAGTGGGCCGTCGAAGCCGGCGAAGCGGAGCCGCTCGGACGCGGGGCGGCCCGCGTTGTAGGCGCGCATCCAGCGCACCAGCTCGCGGTTGGCCCTGAACGCGCCCCACTCGTGGCTGATCCCGCGCTCCATGACCTCGTCCAGGGTGCCCGTGCCCGAGGTGACGTAGTCGTCCACGAGCAGGCCCGCCACGCAGTCGCTCTCGATCGCGATCGTCCGGTAGCCCTCCTCCTCGACCAGGTGCTGGAAGAGCTCGTTGCGCAGGTCGAGCAGAGTGTCCTCGCCGTGGGTGGGTTCGCCCAGGGCGAGCAGCCGGGGCCTGGTCGGGAGCAGCCTCATGACGGCGGCAGCCTCGACGGCACGGGCGGCGCCCTTGATGTCAGCGGCCTTGGTGTCGGTAGCCATGCCGTCAACGGTATCGTTGAACCTTCGGTGGAAACTTTTCCGCGATATCGCCGATGTCATGGGGTCTCATGGGGCGAAACCTTCAAAGTGGTGAACGGCTCAGGCCGATCGACCTGGCGCGTGGGCACGGTCTGTCCACGCAGGCGGTCAGGAACTACGAGGAGGCCGGCATCCTGCCGGCCGCCGGTCGCACACCGCACGGCTACCGCACCTACACCCCGCTGCACGCGCGGGCCCTGCGCGCGTTCCTCGCCCTGGTGCCAGGCCACGGCCACCGGACGGCGGCGTCGGTCATGCGGGCCGTGAACGAGGGTGCGGTCGACGAGGCGTTCCGCCTCATCGACGAGAGCCATGCCCAGCTCCTGGACGACCGCCGGACCCTCCAGGCCGTGGAGCGCGCCCTGCGCGACCTTGCGTCCACCACGGGGTCCGAGCCGGACGCGGTGTCCGGACCCGGCGGCACGTTCATCGGGCCGCTGGCGGGGAAGCTCGGCATCCGGCCCGCGACGCTGCGCGCATGGGAGCGGGCGGGGCTGGTGCGCCCGCGGCGCGATCCGCGGACCGGGTACCGCGTCTACGACGAGGGGGACGTACGGGACGCCCGGCTGGCCCATCAGCTCAGGCGGGGCGGCTACCTGTTGGAGCAGATCGCCCCGCTGATCGCCCACGTACGAGCGGCGGGCGGCCTGGAGCCGCTGGAGGCCGCCCTGTGCGACTGGCACGCCCGCCTGTCCGCACGCGGGCGGGCGATGCTGACGGGGGCGGCGGAGCTGGAGGCGTACCTCCGCGCACGCGGATGAGACGTCCGCCGCCGACCCTGCCGAGGCCGCGGACCGGGTAGCGGACCTGGCGGCCAGGACCCCGGCGGCCGAGGGCCCCGATCCGGCCACGTCCGTCAGCCCGTCGAGCAGTCCAGCAGACGCCCGTCATCGGTGCCGATGAGGAGCCGCTTCGGCCCGGCGACGGTCAGCGCGACCGGTACGACGAGCACTCCGGCCACGGTGAGAGGGCGGCGCCAGCGCACGGTGCCGTCACGGAGGTCGAGCGCCACGACCTCGCCGTCGTCGTAGGCGACGTAGGCGGTCTCGGTGTCGCAGTCGAGGTCGGTGGCTACTCTGTCGGTCCTGAAGACCCAGCGCGGCTGCCCCGTGGCCGCCTCTCGCCGTACGACGAAGGAGCCGCCGGGCTGCAGGCCGTGCCCGTGGTACACGGAGCCCGCGTGGACCAGAGACCCGTCCGCGGCTTCAGCACCCGGGCCGGCGAAGTGCGTCTCGTCCGGGGCCCAGGAGTACGGAAACAGCCGCCTGCCCTCCGCCTCCTCAGGTTCCCGCGGGCGTTCGGCAGCGGGTACGGGGTCCAGGTCGACCGCGGCGAGCCAGGCTTCACGCCGGTCGGAGCCCCGCTCCCCCTCCCTGCTCACCGTCGCCTGGAAGTAGACCCGGCTGCCACGACGGATGCGCAGCCTGCTCCGCCCTCCGTTGTGTCCGGCCGGTGCGAAGGCCGGCCGGCCGTCGGCGCAGCCGACCACCGACACCGGTGCGGACGGCTGGACATGGTCGAGCCGTCGCCCGTCCTGGAGCGACAGCCGGACGACGGATTGTGGAGACTCCTCCCCCAGGGGCCGTACCAGGCCGGCCCAAGCCGACTGCTCGTCCGTGGCGATGGCGATGTCACGGCCGCCCCGATCATCGGGAACCGTCCACAGCCGCTTCCCGGTCGGGTCCCAGCACTCCAGCCCGACCCCGTCGAGCGTCGCGAGGATCCGTCCGTCCGACAGCACCCGTACCGATCGGACGTGACGGCGCGGATCCCAGTCGGCGCTCAGTGCGGAGAGTGTCCGTCGCGCTTCCGCCCGCCCGTCGGGGCGCGGGGCCGGTACTCGTGGCCCGGCGAGTTCTCGGTCCTCGATCGACCTGGGCGGTACGGCGCTCCAGTCGGGCCGCAGCACGTGCGCCACGTGCCCCTCGGCGTGTGCGTCGTTGTCCCGCCAATCGTCGGGCGGTGCCGCCAGTACGCGTAGCCGCCGCTCGTCGAGCCATTCCAGACCGAGGATCTGGCGGCCGAGCCCGTCCTCGATCAGCGAGGTGGCCGTGCCTGTCACCAGGTCCAGCAGCAGGAGTTCCCCTTCGAAGAAGTATCCGCCGTCGTAGCGTCCTGTGCCGACGACGAGGAGGGGAAGCGTCGGGTGGAACGCCATCGCGTGGACCGGGTACCGCGACCTGAGGAGAGCACGGCAGCCCAGATCGCCGGTGCCGAAGACGCCGACGGGCGCCGCCCTGTCGAACTCGTGCGCACCTGCCACCGCCAACAGGCCGCGACGTTCGTCGGGGACGGTGATGACAGGGTCGCCGGCCTCGGCGAAGGGGCGGTCGCCGAGGATCCGGTCGATACGGGAGGTCATGCCGACAATCTTCTCAAGGCGGTGGGTCGGTGGGTGCCGGGGCTTCCCGTCGCGCGAACACGTCCCCCGCCGGGGCCTGAGGGGTCGACACCACATCCCACGGGAGTTAGGTTAGCCTTACCTCAGTTGATCGTCACCTCTGGAGCCCCCTTGACCATCGCCGCCGACACCGCCCCGGCCGAAGCGACCGCCGGGGAGCGGGTTCGCTCCGTACTGGCCCGCGCGGTCTCCCTCTCCCTCACCACCGCCGGTGAGAGCTACGACCTGATCGGTCTTCACTCCGTCGACCGGAAGGGGCGGATCACCTTGCACGCCCCGGCGGGAAGTCCGCTCGCCGGCGAGGTCTCGCGGGCGCCGCGCGGCAGCCTCGCCGCCCTGCTGGAGTTCACCGACATCGCGCCGACGCCCGTCCGCGACCGGGTGCGCGCCCGGGTGACGGTCTCCGGCTGGCTGGCACCGGCCCGCGACGGGGAAGACGAGGTCCTGCGGCTCGACATCGCGCGCGTCACGCTGGTGACGGCGGCCGGGGCGGTAGAGGTCGGCCTCGACGAGATGGCGGTCGCCGCACCGGACCCGCTCGCGGTCGAGGAGGCCGCCATGCTGACGCATCTCGCCGACGCCCACGAGAACATGCTGGCCGGCCTGCTCGACCTCGCCGGGCCCCGACTGCCCCTCGGTGCGCTCCGGGCCCTGCCTCTGGCCCTCGACCGGCACGGCATCACCCTGCGCTGCGAGTACGACGACGGCCCCCGCGACCTGCGGTTCATCTTCCCGGCGCCCGCGCGGGACGCCGCCGAGGCGGGCGAGCGCATCCGGCAGCTCCTCACCGCACCGCACACCTGCTCCCACCGGCACGGCCCGTCGGCACGGCCCTGACGCCGGGGCCGGGGACGGGAGTTCACCTCGCGCCTACCGGGCGGACTCCCCCGTACGATCCACTTAGATTAGGCTCACCTAATCGAACTGATCCGGGAGGGTCCGCATCATGGGACATGGCTGGCAGGGCGCCGTCCTCAGACTCATGCGAGGCAAGGACTTCACCTTCACGGTGCGGTCCAACGAGCGCGTCTCCGACCGCCTCCACCGCCTGTCCTTCAGCGACGGCGGCATGCTGCGGGCGACCGGGGTCCATCCCACGATGTGGGTGCGGCTCTGGTTCGAGAGCGCCGGCCGACCCCACCAGCGCGCCTACACGCTCGTGGACCCGGACCCGCCCACCGGCACCTTCGACATGGAGTTCACCCTGCACGCGGGGCGTGCCAGCGAGTGGGCCCGCACCGCCCGGCCCGGCGACACGATCGAAGCGACGGTCCAGGGTTCCGAGTTCGCCGTACCCGACCCCCGGCCGTCACGCCTCCTCGTCGTCGGCGACGCGGCATCGCGCCCCGCCATCGACTCGCTGCTGGCATCGATGCCCCAGACGCCCGCGACCGTCTGGTTCGAGACCGCGCACCCCTCCGACGCCGACCACGCACCGCACCGCGGCTCCGAGCGGCACGAGGTGATCCAGGTGCCGCGACGGGACCACGGCGGCCACCTGGTCGAGACGGTGCGCCAGGCACTGCCGCGACACATGGACGACGGCGACCGCTACGTCTGGATCGCCTGCGACACCGCGACCACGCGCACCCTGGCGTCCTTCGCGCGCAGGCAACTCGCCGTGCCGCGAGAGCGGTTGCACGCGCTCGGCTACTGGCGCGCGGCCTGACGAGTTCACGCCAGCAACCGTCAGACTTAGGTTAGGCTAAGCTAAACTTCGATCACCACGATCGGCGTCGCGTCACCACGATCACCGTCGCGTCACCACGATCACCGTCGCGTCATCGATCACCGTCGCGTCATCCGGGGAGGGACAACCATGGGCTTGCCGGTCATCGACTCCTATCCCATGCCCGAGCGTTCGGTCCTTCCTCCCTCCCACACCCCCTGGACCGTGGAACCCCGGCGGGCCGCGCTGCTGATCCACGACATGCAGAACCACTTCGTGCGGGCGTTCCCGACCGGACTGTCACCCGTCGTGGAGCTCGTCGAGAACGTCGCCGCTCTGCGCGAACTCGCCGGAACGCTCGGCATGCCGGTCGTCTTCAGCGCCGAGCCCGCCGCCCGGCGGCCCGGCCAGCGCGGGCTGATCGCCGACGTCTGGGGCCCCGGTATCGGGGCGGAGCCGGACGACGCCGCCATCATCGCGCGCCTCACGCCGCGCCCTGGCGAGCACCTGCTGCCCAATGTGCGGCCCAACGCCTTCCTCCGCAGCCATCTCGGCCGACTGCTCAGGTCGGAGGGGCGCGACCAGCTGATCGTCTGCGGCGTGTACGCGCACCTCGGCGTGCTCCTGACGGCCGCCGACGCCGTCATGAACGACATCCAGCCGTTCGTCGTCGCCGACGCCGTGGCCGACTTCTCGGCCGAGGAACACTCCATGGCCCTTCGCTGGGCCGCGCGCAGCGGCGTGGTCTGCACGACCGACGCCCTGCTGCGCGACCTGCTGCTCGGCCGAGCGCCACGAGACGCGTGACCGGGCGGCACGTACCCCCGGCACGTCCCACTCGGCACGTCCACTCGGGACGTCCCGTGCGATCCGTCCCGCGCGGCGCACCGCACGCGGACGTCCCACGCCTCACGTGACACCCGCATGAAACGTGACACCCGCATGAAACACGTCCACGCCCACGTAACAGGAAGACGGAAGAACATGACCGTACGGGTCGCGGTGGCCGGAGCCAGTGGCTACGCCGGCGGCGAGATCCTGCGCCTGCTGACCTCGCACCCCGGGGTGGAGGTCGGTGCCGTGACCGCGCACAGCAGCGCGGGCCGGACGCTCGGGGAGGTGCAGCCGCACCTGGCCGCCCTGGCCGGGCGGGTGCTGGAGGAGACGTCGGTGGCCTCCCTGCGGGGGCACGACGTGGTCTTCCTCGCCCTGCCGCACGGGCAGTCGGCGGCCTGGGCGGCCGAGTTGGACCCCGGCACGCTCATCGTCGACTGCGGCGCCGACTTCCGGCTGCGCGACGCCGCCGACTGGGAACGGTTCTACGGCTCCGAGCACGCCGGGACCTGGCCGTACGGCCTGCCCGAACTCCCCGGAGCCCGCGACGAACTGAAGGGTGCCACCCGGATCGCCGTACCCGGCTGCTACCCGACCGCCGTGACCCTGGCGCTGTTCCCGGCGTACGCGGCGGGGCTGCTGGAACCGGAGGCCGTGATCGTCGCCGCCAGCGGGACGTCGGGAGCCGGCCGGGCGCTGAAGCCGCAGCTGCTCGGCTCCGAGGCGATGGGCTCGATGAGCCCGTACGGTGTCGGCGGCGGCCACCGGCACACCCCGGAGCTCACCCAGAACCTGTCCAGGGTCGCGGGCGAACGGGTCACCGTGTCCTTCACGCCGACGCTGGCGCCCATGCCGCGCGGCATCCTGGCCACCTGCTCGGCCCGGCTACGCGCCGGGGAGGACGTACGCGCCGGGGAGGACGTACGCGCCGTCTTCGAGGCCGCCTTCGCCGACGAGCCGTTCGTCCACCTGCTGCCGCCGGGCAGGTGGCCGTCCACGGCCGCCGTGCTCGGATCCAACACCGTCCAGGTACAGGTGGCGGTGGACCCGGACGCCGGCCGCCTGGTCTGCGTGAGCGCGATCGACAACCTGACGAAGGGCACCGCCGGTGGCGCGGTGCAGAGCATGAACATCGCCCTCGGCCTGCCGGAGACGCTGGGCCTGCCCACGAACGGAGTGGCCCCGTGACCGTGACCGCTGCCCAAGGGTTCCTCGCGAGCGGCGTGGCCGCCGGCATCAAGGAATCCGGCGCCCCCGACCTCGCCCTGGTGGTGAACCGGGGGCCGTCACGCGCCGCCGCCGGGGTCTTCACCTCCAACCGGGTGCAGGCCGCACCGGTCCGCTGGTCGCGGAGGGTGCTCGCCGACGGCGAGATCGCGGCGGTCGTCCTGAACTCCGGTGGCGCCAACGCGTGTACGGGCCCGGCCGGCGCCGACGACACCCGGACGATGGCCGAGCGTACGGCGAAGGCGGTCGGCGCGGACCCGGACGACGTGGCGGTGTGCTCCACCGGACTCATCGGCGTCCCCCTGCCCATGGACCGGGTCACGGCCGGCATCGACGCCGCCGCGGGGCGGCTGTCACCCTTCGGCGGCGGCGACGCGGCCGTGGCGATCAAGACGACCGACTCGGTGCACAAGACCGCCGTGGCGTCCCGGTCCGGCTGGACGGTCGGCGGCATGGCGAAGGGCGCGGGCATGCTCGCGCCCGGCCTCGCCACCATGCTGGTGGTCCTCACCACGGACGCCGTCGTGAGCGCGCCGCTGCTCGACTCGGTCCTGCGCGAGTCCGTGCGCACCACCTTCGACCGGGTGGACTCGGACGGCTGCATGTCGACCAACGACACGGTCCTGCTGCTCTCTTCGGGCGCCTCGGGCATGACGCCCGAGCCCGCGGACCTCGCCGATGCGGTGCACGCCGTCTGCCTCGACCTGGCACGGCAGCTGATCGCGGACGCCGAGGGCGCGTCCAAGGAGATCGAGGTGGCGGTCGTCGGCGCGGCGTCGGAGGAGGACGCCGTCACCGTGGGGCGGTCGGTGGCCAGGAACAACCTCCTCAAGTGCGCCCTGCACGGCGAGGACCCGAACTGGGGACGGGTGCTGTCGGCGATCGGCACGACGGACGCCGTCTTCGACCCCGACCGCCTGGACGTGGCCATCAACGGCGTCTGGGTCTGCCGGGACGGCGCGGCCGGGGACTCCCGGGACGCGGTGGACCTGTCGGGACGGCGGATCACGATCACGGTCGATCTGCGCGTCGGCGACGCGTCGGCGGTCGTCTGGACCAACGACCTCACCGCCGAGTACGTGCACGAGAACAGCGCCTACAGCTCATGAGCGGAGTGGGAGCAGGGATGAGGAATCCCGTCGGACAGCGTGCCGGGCAGAGCGCGAAGGGGAGCGTGGGCCAGAACGTGGACGAGAGCGTGGACGCGGACTCGGGACGGAGCGGCGCGGGGCGGAGCGTGGCCACGGTGGAGCCGACCGGCGGGGACCTGCCCTGGGTGGAGGAGCTCCAGGGCCGGACCGTCGTCATCAAGTTCGGCGGCAACGCCATGGTGGACGACGCCCTCCAGCGGACGTTCGCACAGGACGTCGTGGAGCTGTGGCACGCCGGTCTGCACCCCGTCGTGGTGCACGGCGGCGGACCGCAGATCAGCGCCATGCTCGACCGGCTCGACCTGGAGGTCCGCTTCGAGGCCGGTATGCGGGTCACCACTCCCGAGACCATGGACGTGGTCCGGATGGTGCTGACGGGGCAGGTCCAGCGCGAGCTGGTCGGCGCGATCAACGCCCACGGGCCGTTCGCCGTCGGCATGTCCGGCGAGGACGCGCACACCATGACCGCCGTGCGGCGCCCCGCCTGGGTGGACGGACGGCCCGTGGACATCGGTCTCGTGGGCGACATTGTGGCCGTGGACGCGGACACCGTGCGGGCGTTGCTGGAGCAGGGCCGTATCCCGGTGCTCTCGCCCGTCGCGCGCGGCACGGACGGGCAGGTCTACAACGTCAACGCCGACCTGGCGGCGTCGGCGCTGGCCGTGGCCCTGGGCGCGGAGCGGCTGGTGATGCTCACCGACGTCGAGGGACTGTACGCGGACTGGCCGCACAGCACCGAGGTGATCGACCGGCTGACGGCCGGTGAGCTGGACGGGCTGCTGCCGGGACTGGCGAGCGGGATGCTGCCGAAGATGGAGGGGTGCCTGCGGGCGGTCCGGGCCGGTGTCCGCAAGGCCCATGTGCTCGACGGCCGGACGCCCCACGCGGTGCTGCGCGGGGTCTTCGCTGAGAAGAGCCCCGGCACCACGGTCCTCCCGGACGCCGCATCCGAGTGCGGGGCCGAGAACGGCGACAACGGCCACAACGGTCACAGCGGCGAGACCGGCGAGCACACCGACAACGCCCGGAGCACCCGGAGCACTCGAAGCACCCGGAACGCCGGGGACGAGGAGGCGAGCGCATGACCGGCCACGGCACCACGCCGCTCACGCACCGCTGGCGGGCGGTGATGATGGACACGTACGGCACTCCCCCGCTGGCGCTGGTCCGCGGCGAGGGCAGCACGGTGTGGGACGAGTCGGGGCGTGCCTACACGGACTTCACCGGCGGGATCGCGGTCAACACCCTGGGACACGCGCACCCGGCCGTCGTAGCCGCGGTCACCGCCCAGATCACGCGGCTGGGCCATGTGTCGAACCTCTTCGTCTCCGAGCCGGCCGTCGCTCTGGCGGAACGGCTGCTGGGTCTCGCGCGCCGCCCTGGGCGGGTGTTCTTCGCCAACTCCGGTGCGGAGGCCGTCGAGGCGGCCTTCAAGATCGCCCGCCGTACCGGGCGGCCGCGCGTCGTCGCGGCGGAGGGCGGCTTCCACGGGCGCACCATGGGGGCGCTGGCCCTCACCGGGCAGCCCGCGAAGCGCGACCCGTTCCTGCCGCTGCCGGGCGAGGTGACGCACGTGCCGTTCGGGGACGTCGAGGCGCTGCGCGCGGCCGTCACGGATGAGACGGCGGCGGTCTTCGTCGAGCCGACGCAGGGTGAGGCGGGTGTCGTTCCCGCGCCCGACGGGTACCTGCGGGCCGCTCGGGAGATCACCCGGGACGCCGGGAGCCTGCTCGTCCTGGACGAGGTGCAGACCGGCATCGGCCGTACCGGCCGCTGGTTCGCGCATCAGGCGGCGGAGGACGTGGACCCGGATGTGGTGACGCTGGCGAAGGGCCTCGGCGGCGGGCTGCCGATCGGGGCGGTGATGGCGTTCGGCCGGGCGGCGGCTCTGCTGGGGCCCGGGCAGCACGGCTCCACGTTCGGCGGCAACCCGGTGGCCTGCGCGGCGGGGCTCGCCGTACTGGAGACGGTCGAGGCGGAGGGGCTGCTGTCCCATGTCGTACGCATGGGTGAGCTGCTGCGGTGGGGCATCGAGCAGTCGGGGCATCCCCTGGTGCGCGAGGTACGTGGCGCGGGTCTGCTGTGGGGTGTCGCGCTCACCGCGCCGGTCGCGGAACAGGTGCGACGGGCGGCGCAGGACGCCGGGTTCCTCGTCAACGCGGCCGGCGCGTCGACCGTACGGCTGGCTCCTGCCCTGACCGTCACCGAGGTGCAGATCAAGGAGCTGGTGGCGGCGCTGCCGGGGATACTCGACCTCTGACGTACGCGGGTGACAGCGCGAAGGGCGGGTCCGGAGCCGCGCCGGCTCGGGCCCGCCCTTCGCGTCGCGTCCGCGCGGCCGCCGGGCCGCGGCTCCGTCACCGGTCCCGTCACGGTCCCGGTGGTCAGACCCCGCGCGCGAGGACGCGGGCGCCGCGGCGGGGGTCCAGGGACCTGGCCCAGGCGACGGGGGCCGCGCTCGGGCTGGTCGGAGTGAAGCCGTACCGGAGGAACAGGCGGCCGCTGCCGGTCGTCGCCGTGAACAGGTTCTCCAGCGACTGCGCGCGGGCCTTGGCCAGCGCGGCGCCCAGGAGGCGGGCGCCCATGCCGCTGCCCTGCCGGTGCCGGGCGACGCAGAAGTTGTAGAGGACACCGGCGGCCCCTCCGCCCGGTGAGGCGCCGGGGTGGACGCGGAGGGCGAGGCAGCCTTCGATGGACCCGTCGGGCGCCTCGGCGACGAGGAAGTCGGTCGCGCGGTAGGCGTAGACGCGGAAGGGCCGTTCGCGCAGCGCTCCCGAGCGTACGAACGGCTGGGAGAGGACGGCGAGGGCGGCGGCGTCGCCCGGTCCCGCGGGCCGCACGAAGAACGTGGGGATGCGGGGCGGGTGGGGGGCGCGTGGCAGCAGCGTGGCAGGGCGCGGCATGGCCGTGATCAAGGCTTTCCTTCCTCGGTCCCACCGTGCGCGGGGTGCGGCTCGTCCGCCGCGTGGCCCCCGGTCGGCGCGTGACCCCGGTGAAGCAGTCGAGCTAAGGCTAGCCTCACCTAATCGAATCGACCAAGCTGTGCGCCGCACCGGCCCCCAGCACCGCACCGGCCCCCCGCACCGCACCGGCTCGGCGCCGTCCGTCCGGCAGACGCTCCCGGGTCAGGGCGCGATGGGCGTACTCGCCGACGCGTACGGTCCACGGCCGCGCTCCGCCGCCGTGCTCCCACGGCGGGGGCAGCGGGTCCGTGCCCGCCCGCCGGGGGCGCCGCTATCCGCACGGGCGGCCCGGATACTCGTCGCTCTCCGGTACCCCCGCCTCGCGCATCCGGCGCAGCACCTCGCCCAGGTCGTGATCCTCCACCAGGGCGGGGCCGTTGAGTTCCGTGTCGAAGACCATGGTCTCCTCGCCCGCGTGCCAGATGACCCAGCGGGGCGGTGCCGCCACCGGCGGCTGCCACAGGGGTGCCAACGGTTCCAGGGTGTCCGCTCGCGTGCTCACGGCTTCTGTGCCTCCTTGGTGTCGATGCCGTCCACGAACGCCGTGACGACCTGGATGCCGCCGATCCTGGAGGGGTCGACGCGTCGCGGGTCGTCGCCCAGCACCACGAGGTCGGCGCGCTTGCCCGCTGTGAGGCTGCCCGCGCTCTCGTCCCACCGGCAGGCGTAGGCGCCGGCGACGGTGTAGGCGCGCAGGGCCTCGTCGACGGTGACGCGCTCCTCGGGGCCGATCAGCCGGCCGGAGGCCGAGGCCCGCTCGACCATGAACTGGACGGCCCGCAGCGGCGAGCCCTCGGTGACCGGCCGGTCGGAGCTGCCGACGAGTGTGACGCCGTGGTCGAGGAAGCCCCGGCCCCGGTACATCCACGGGGCCCGCTCCTCGCCCATGATCGTCGCGTAGTCGTCGCCGAAGTAGCGCAGGAAGCTGGGCTGGACCACGGCGCTGACGCCGAGGCGGGCGAAGCGCGGGAGCTGGTCGGGGCGGATCAGCCCGGCGTGCTCGACCCGGTGTCGCGCGTCGGGGCGGGGCCGCAGCCGCTGCGCCCGCTCCAGGGCGTCCAGTGCGAGGTCCGCGGCGCGGTCGCCGATGGCGTGGACGGCGAGCTGCCATCCCGCCAGGTGTCCGTCCACGATGAGGTCCGTGAGGCGCTCGGGGTCGTCCTGGAGCCGGCCGGTGTGGTCCAGGCCCTCGTACGGGGAGGTGAGCGCGGCCGTGCGCGCCATCATGCCGCCGTCGGTGTAGACCTTGAGGGCGCCGACGGACAGCCAGTCGTCGCCGAATCCGGTGCGCAGCCCGAGGTCCAGGGCGCGCGGGATGCCGTCGTCCGCGTGTGCGGCGCGCGGCCGCAGGGTGTCCCCGGCCGCCATGAGCTGGACGCGCAGCGGCAGTCGGCCCTGGTCGCGCAGGAGTTGGTAGGCGCCGAGCTCGACCGGGCTGTGGCCGAGGAGGCCGCCGCCGATTCCGGCCTCGGCGACGGCGGTGACGCCTTCGGCGAGGCAGACCCGGGCGGCGTACTCGATGGCGTCGGCGAGTTCGTGCTGCGCGTACGGCAGACGGAGCCGGCGGGCGGCGGTCATGGCGCTCTCCGCCAGGAAGCCGTTCTCGTGCGGGACACCGTCCGGGAGCTGGTCCAGGACGGCGCTGTTGACGACGCAGGCGTGCCCGGAGTCGTGCATGAGGAACACCTTGCGCCCGTGGCTGACCGTGTCCAGCTCGGCCGCGGTCAGGTGGCGGCCGAGTGCTCGCTGGTCGTACCCGGCGATGTCCACCCAGGAGCCGTCGCCGCGCGTCCTGGCCACGGCGTCCGCCACGACCGCGAGCACGTCCTCGATCCGCTCGCAGGGCGCGATGCTCGGGGTGCTCGCCTTCAGCCCGGCCCATGCCAGGTGGACATGGCTGTCGATGAACCCGGGGAGGACGGTGGCGCCCTGCAGGTCGACGACCTCGCGGGCGGGCAGGGAGGTCACGGCCTCGTCCAGGCCCACGATCCGGCCCCGCCAGATGCCCAGGTCGTGGGCGACGGGGTGGTCCGGGTCCATGGTGAGGATGTGCGCGTTCGTCAGCCTCGTGCAGAGCATATGAGGTCCGTCCTACGGAGCAGGGGAGTCCGTCCTAGCTGGTCTCGGCCATCACGGTGTCGGCGACGGCGGTGGCGGCGCCGTTCCCGGGGCTGTCGCCGTCCTCGGCGCTGTCGCCGTCCTCGGGGCTGTTCCGGGGGCTCTCGTCGGGGCTGCCCTCGCGGCTCTCCTGGGGCGCGTACCGCCGGGGCGCGGCGGGCACCATCAGCGGCGTGCCGGTCTCCGGGTCGTCGATGATCCGGCACGGCAGCCCGAACACGTCCTGGACGAGTTCGGCGGTCATCACGGTGGCCGGGTCGCCCTCGGCCGCAACGGTGCCGCCGGGCCGCATCACGATGAGGTGGGTGGCGTAGCGGCACGCCTGGTTGAGGTCGTGCAGTACGGCCACCACGGTGTGCCCCTTGCGCGCGTGCAACTCGGCGCACAGGTCGAGCACCTCGACCTGGTGCGCGATGTCCAGGTACGTGGTCGGTTCGTCGAGGAGCAGGATGGACGTCTGCTGGGCGAGGACCATGGAGAGCCAGACGCGCTGGCGCTGGCCGCCGGAGAGGTCGTCCACGGGCCGGTCGGCGAGTTCGAGTACGCCCGTCTGCCGCATGGCCTCGGTGACGGCCTCCTCGTCCTCGGCGGACCACTGCTTCAGCAGGCGCTGGTGCGGGTAGCGGCCGCGGGCCACCAGATCGCCGACGGTGATGCCGCCGGGCGCGGTCGAGGACTGCGGGAGCAGCCCGAGCCGGCGGGCGACCTCGCGGGAGCGGTACGAGGTGATGGCGGCGCCGTCGAGGTAGACCTGGCCGGTCTGCGGCTTGAGCATCCGCGCCAGCGCCTTCAGGAGCGTGGACTTGCCGCACGCGTTCGGCCCGATGATCACGGTGAACGAGTGGTCGGGGATGTCGACGCCGAGGGACGTGGCCACGGTCCGCTGGTCGTAGGAGAGCGTCAGGTCCTCGGCACGCAGGCGCGGTGCCGGGCGGTTCGCGGGGGCGGCCGGGCGGTTCGCCGGGGCGGTCATCACGGTCCTCTCGGTCGTCGCGGCGGTCCGCGTCGTGGTCGCGGCGGCCCGGGTGGGCGTCGCGGCGGTCTTCGCGGTCTCGGCGGTCATGCGCGGCTCTTTCGCGACTCGGTGATCAGCAGCCAGATGAGATACAGCCCGCCGATGGTGCCGGTCGCGGTGCCCACCGGAAGGAGCGCGGGCGCGAAGGCACGCTGCACGACGAGGTCGCTGACGGCGAGCAGTACGGCGCCCATGAGGGCGGAGGGCAGCAGCGCCGGGCCTGACGACCGGGTGAGCCTGCGGGCCAGTTGCGGCGCGGCGAGGGCGATGAACCAGATCGGGCCGGTCACCGCGGTGGCGAAGGCGGCCAGGGCGACGCTGACGACGAGCAGGGCCGTACGGGTGCGTGCCACGTCGACGCCCAGCGCCCTGGCGGTGGTGTCGCCCATCTCCACCATGGACAGCCGGCGGGCGAGGAGGAAGGCCAGGGGCAGCAGGACGGCGACGGCGAGGCCGATGGCGTTCGCGTGGACCCACAGACGGTTTCCCAGGCTGCCCAGCAGCCACGACTGGGCTTCCAGCGCCTCCTGCCAGCTCGCCCGGGTGATGAGGTAGGAGTTGACGGCGAGCAGCAGCGCGCTGACGCCGATGCCGACGACGATGAGCCGGAACCCCTGCACCCCGCGGCCGGCCATCAGGAGGTAGACCGCGGCGGCGGTGGCGAGACCGCCGACGAGCGCGCCGAACGCGATCTGGGTCATGCTGCCGTTCAGCACGACGATGACCACGAGTGCGCCGGTGGCCGACCCGTTGGTGAAGCCGATGATGTCGGGGCTGCCCAGCGAGTTGCCGGTCAGGCTCTGCAGGATCGCGCCGCTGACCGCGAGGGCCGCGCCCACGCAGAGCGCCGTCACCAGGCGGGGCATGCGCAGGGTGTTGACGATGAAGTCGGCGGCTCCGGATCCGCCGCCGAACACCGCTCGCAGCACCTCGCCGATGGACAGTTCGAAGTCGCCGGTGGTCAGCGTGACGCCCATGACCAGCAGGAGCACGGCGACCAGGACCGCCGTCACCGCGACGGCACGTCCCTGGATCCGTACGGACAGACGGCCCGACGGGGTGCGCAGGACGAGCCCGGTGATGACGCGGGGTGTCCCGGCCGCGCGGCCGGTTTCGGTGGTGGAGGTGGTGGAGGTGGTGGTGGAGGTCTCCGCCTCCCGTACGGCACTCACAGCATGACCAGCTTTCGGCGGCGGCACAGCGCGATGAACAGGGGCGCACCGATGAAGGCGGTGACGATGCCGACCTGGATCTCGCCCGGGGCGCCGAGTACCCGGCCCAGGACGTCGGAACCGATCAGCAGGACCGGTGCGAGCACCATCGAGTAGGCCAGCACCCAGCGTTGGTCGGGGCCGGCCACGAACCGGGCCACGTGCGGTACGACGAGGCCGATGAAGCCGATCGGCCCCGCGGCGGCGGTGGCCGCGCCGCACAGCAGCATGACGCCGACGGCGCCCAGGACGCGGGTCCGGTTGACGTCGACGCCCAGCGCGCGGCCCATCTGGTCGCCCATGGCGAGGGCGTTGAGCGAAGGCGCCAGCAGGAGGGCGAGGATGAGGCCGATCGTCACGAAGGGCAGGACGATGAGGACGATGTCCGTCTTCCGGCCCGACAGCGCGCCGACCGTCCAGAACCTGAACTGGTCGAAGGCGCGCGGATGGAGCAGCAGTACCGCCGAGTTGAAGGCCAGCAGTACGGCCGTCACCGCCGCTCCGGCGACGACGAGCCGGTCGGGGGTGGCGACGGCCCGTCCGGACGAGCCCAGGACGTAGACCAGTACGGAGGCGAGGGCGGCGCCCAGGAAGGCGAACCATACGTAGCCGAGGGCGCTGCCGATGCCGAGGAAGGCGATGGCCACGACGACACCGGACGAGGCGCCCAGGCTCACCCCGAGCAGTCCGGGGTCGGCGAGCGGATTACGTGTCAGCGCCTGCATCAGGGCGCCGGAGAGGCCGAGGGCCATGCCCACGAGGAGTCCGAGGACGGTCCTGGGGATCCGGTACTCGTGGATGATGATCGAGGTCTCGGATCCGTCGGGCCGCCAGAGCGCGTTCCATGTCGCCGTGAAGGGGATTCCCTTGGTGCCGACCCAGACACTGAGCAGTGCGACGAGGACCAGGGCGGCGAGCCCGAGGAGCAGGCCGAGGCCCCGCAGGGCGGACACGGTCCGGCGTCGTCCGGGCGCGGCCTGGGCCGAGTCCTGCTTCCCGGGCAGCGTCTGGGTTCCGACCGACAAAGACAACCCCCTGGCCCCCGGCGGCGATTCGCGCGTCATACGGACGATGTGCGTGCGGAACCTGGAACCGCAACTTAGGTGAGGCTAACCGAACGTGAGCATGAGGTCAACGCGCGGGCGCGGCCCGCGCCGAGCAGCCGAAGCGGTCGCCCCCCTGACAGCTGAAAGGAGGCCGGTGCTTAGAGTAGCCTTACCTAACTATCCACCCATCTTCGCGGAGGTACCTCATGCCCGACGGAGGACCGACGGGGGGCCACGTCCTCCGTGGAGCGATCAGGGGCCAACGCCGCCAGGTCACCACGGCGTCGCTGCTCGGTATGGCCCACCAGGGCTGTGAGGCCCTGGTTCCGGTCGTCATCGGCATGGTCATCGACGAGGCGGTGGCCACCGGCTCCGGCAGCGCGCTGCTGCGCTGGCTGATCGTACTCGCCGTACTCTTCCTGGTCCTGTCGACCTGTTACCGGACCGCGGCGAGGGTCACCGACGGGGCGGGGGAACTGGCAGCGCACCGCGTCAGGACCGACCTCGGCGCCCGGGTGCTCGACCCGCGCGGCGGAGCCGACAAGGGCCGGCTGCCCGGCGCGCTGACCGCCGTCGCCACCGGCGACGCCGCCCGCGTGGGAGCCGTCGCGGCGGCCCTCCCGTACACGATATCGGCGCTCGCCGGACTGGCCATCAGCGCCGTCGCGCTGCTGCGCATCTCCGTACCGCTCGGCCTGCTCATCCTGCTGGGCGTCCCGCCCCTGCTGTGGCTCGGCCACCTCATCAGCCGGCCGCTGGAACGGCGCAGCGAGGTCGAGCAGGAGCGGGCGGCCGACGCCTCGGGCGTCGCCGCCGACCTGGTGGCCGGGCTGCGCGTGCTGAAGGGCATCGGGGCGGAGGGGGCCGCGGTGTCCCGCTACCGCCGCACGAGCCGGGAATCGCTGGCCGCCGCGCTGCGCGCCGCCCGCAGCAGGGCCTGGCACGACGGCGCGATCCTCGCCCTGACCGGCATCTTCATCGCGGTCATCGGCCTCGTGGGCGCGCACCTGGCGATGCGGGGCTCGATCAGCGTGGGGGACCTCGTGGCGGCCGTCGGCCTCGCCCAGTACCTGCTGGGCCCGTTCCAGATGCTCACCTACGTCAACGGCGAGTTCGCGCAGGGCCGCGCGTCGGCGGACCGCGTCGCCGAGGTCCTCGCGTCCCCGCACGCCGTCACGGCGGGGCAGGGCGCCCTCCCGGGGCGGCCTGCCGGTCGCCTCCGGCTGCGCGGCGTCACCCACGGGCGGCTGCGCCGGGTGGACGCCGACATATCCCCGGGCAGCCTCGTCGGAGTCGTCGCGAAGGACCCGGCCGCGGCGAACGACCTCCTGCTGTGCCTGGGGCGCGAACTCGACCCCGACGAGGGCGCCGTGGAACTCGACGGCGTGCCGCTCACCGAACTCGACCCCGACACCGCCCGCCGGGCCGTCCTGGTCGCCCCTCACGACGCCACCCTGTTCGAGAGCAGCCTCCTCGACAACGTACGGGCCGGTACGGACCACCCCGACGAGCAGATCGAACGGGCCCTGGCCGCCTCGGCGGCGGACGACGTCGCGCGGGCGCTCCCCCGAGGAGCGGACACCGTGCTGGCCGAACGCGGCCGTTCGCTGTCGGGCGGCCAGCGTCAGCGGGTGGCGCTCGCCCGCGCCCTGGCCGCCGATCCCCCGGTCCTGGTTGTCCACGATCCGACGACCGCCGTCGACACGGTCACCGAATCACGGATCGCCGCCCGTCTCAGGGAACTCCGGCGCGGCCGTACGACGCTGCTCGTCACCACCAGCCCCGCCCTGCTCGCCGAGACCGACCACGTCCTCGTGGTGGACGACGGCGCGGTGACCGCGCGGGGCCGGCACGCGGAGCTGGTCGCCGCAGACGAGGCGTACCGCGCGGCGGTGCTGGCATGAGCGACACGGGCATGAGCGGCCGTGGCGCGAGGGAGAACGACAGCGGCTCCGGCGCGCGCGGGAAGGAAGAGGGAAGGGCGATGGGCGAACGTACGACGGAGGACCGTGAACTCCTCCCCACCGCGACCGGCGCCCAGACCCTGGCGGCCCTCGGAGCGCTGCTGCGTGGTCACCGGCTGCTGACCTTCGCGTCGGTCGCCGTGCTCGTCCTCGCCACGGGCGTCGGGCTGCTGACGGCCCCCCTGTTGGGCCGCATCGTGGACCTGGTGGTGGAGCAGCGGGGCGCCGGCGCTCTGACGGTGCCGATGGTGCTGCTCCTCGTCGTGGCCGTGGCCAGGGGAATCGCCACCGCGATCGGTCACTCGTTGGTCGCCCGCCTGGGTGAGACGGTTCTCGCCGGCCTCCGCGAGCGCTTCATCGCACGGGCGCTGCGGCTTCCGCTCGAACGCGTCGAGCAGGCCGGCTCGGGCGACCTGACCTCCCGGGTGACCGGTGATGTCACCATCATCGCGAAGGCGGTACGCCAGGCCCTGCCGGAATTCGCCGGAGCGCTTCTCACCATCGTCCTGACGCTCGTCGGTCTCACCGTCCTGGACTGGCGGTTCCTGCCCGCCGTGCTCCTGGCCGTGCCCGTCCACGTCCTCACGGTCCGCTGGTACATGCCGCGTGCCACGAAGATCTACGCCGCCCACCGGGTGGCGACCGGCGCGCTCCAGCACCAGCTGCTCGACAGCGTCGGAGGCGTGCGCACCGTACGGGCCTTCCGCCTCGGCGGCCGGCACACGGAGCTCCTGGAGCAGCGGTCCGGGGACGCGGTCGCCCTCGCGCTGCGCGGGATCCGGCTGGTCTCGGGGTTCTTCTCGCGGCTCAACGCGGGCGAGTTCATCGGCCTGGCGGCGGTGCTCGTCACCGGTTTCCTCCTGGTGGACGCCGGGTCGGTGAGCATCGGTACGGCGACCGCGGCAGCGCTCTACTTCCACAGCCTGTTCAATCCGATCAACGCGGCGCTCTTCCTCATCGACGACGCGCAGTCGGCGGGCGCCAGCCTCGCCCGACTGGTGGGGGTGTCGAACCTGCCCGTGGAGCCCGATCCTGCCGACGGCGGAGCCACACCGGTGGACGGCTCGGTCAAGGTGTCCGCGCTCGGCCACGCGTACGTCTCCGGCCATCCGGTCCTCGCCGATGTCGACCTGGAGGTACGGCACGGAGAACGCGTCGCCCTGGTCGGCGCGAGCGGGGCCGGGAAGACCACGCTGGCCAAGCTCATCGCGGGCGTGCACGCCCCGGAGAGCGGGTCCATCTCCCTGGGCGGGGTCGACTCCCGTGAACTGGGCCCGTCGGGCGTACGGCGCGCCGTGACCCTGATCAGTCAGGAGGTGCACGTGTTCGCCGGCCCGCTCGCCGAGGACCTGCGCCTCGCCCGGCCCGGCTCCACGGACGAGGAACTGCGCGCCGCGCTGGACCGCGTGGGCGCCCTGGGGTGGGTCGAGGCGCTGCCGGAGGGCCTCGCCACGGTCGTCGGCGAGGGCGGGCACCGGCTCACGGTCACCCAGGCCCAGCACCTGGCCCTGGCCCGGCTGGTGCTCGCCGACCCGCCGATCGCCATCCTGGACGAGGCCACCGCCGACGCGGGCAGCGCGGGCGCCCGTGTCCTGGAGACCGCCGCCGTGCGGGCGCTTCAGGGCCGTACGGGTCTGATGGTCGCTCACCGGCTCCCCCAGGCCGCCACCGCCGACCGCGTGGTCGTCCTCGACCGGGGCCGCGTCGTCGAGACCGGCACGCACGACGAACTCGTCGCGGCGGGCGGCCGCTACGCCGCGCTGTGGTCGGCATGGTCCGCCAGCCGCCGGGACGCGCCCGGGAGGCCGTGAGCGGGCGGTGCCACCGCGTCCGAGACCGGCGTGGAGGGCGGCTGTGCTGTCCGGCCGCCACCCGAGCGGCCCTCACACCTCCACGAACGTCAGAGTGTCGGAGGCCGTGTCGGCCACCCAGGCGTGGCGGCCGTCCGGGGTCAGGGCGACCCCGTGCGGCGCCCTGCCCACCGGGAAGGGGGCGCCCGCCGCCGTGAGGGTGACCGTGTCGATCGCCACCAGGCACTTCTCGGCCGGCACGGTCACCAGCAGGAGACGACCGTCCCGGCTGACGGCCAGTCCGTGCGGGGCGCCGGGCAGCGCGACGGTTTCCCGCACCTTCTGAGCGGCGGTGTCGATCACCAGGACCTCGTCCGCGCCCGCGTCGGCCACGTAGATCCGGCCGCCGTCGGGCGACACGACCAGGCCGAAGGGGGCGACACCCGCGTTGATCGGGGCACCGGTCACGGTGCTGGTGGCGGTGTCGATCACCAGTACGGTGGCCGCTCCGGAGTCGGCCACGTAGACGCGGCGGCCGTCGGGCGACACGGCCAGGCCGAAGGGGGTGACGCCGACCTGGACGGGCGGTCCTGAGACCGTGGGACCGGAGGTGTCGAGCACGTGCACGGCCGCGTTGGCGGGATCGGTCACGTACAGGCGCTGCCCGTCCGGTGTCGGCGCCACCATCCGGGGCTGACCGCCGACGACGACCGGCCGGCCCGTCACGGTCCCGGTGGCGGTGTCGATCACGGAGACCGTGCCCGACCCCGAGTCGGCCACGTAGACGCGCTTCCCGTCGGGCGACAGGGCCACGCCGTGCGGGGTCTTCCCCACCGGGACGGACCGCGGCTTCGTGTCGATCAGCGACACATGACCCGAGCCGGAGTTGGCGACGAGCAGTCGGCGGCCGTCCGCGGTCAGCGCCATCCCGGTGGGGGTACGGCCCACCGGGATCCGCCCGACCACCGCCCGGGTGGTGACGTCGACCACGCAGACGGCGCCGGAGTCCGCGGCCGTGACGTACAGCCGCCCGTCGGGGCTCACCGCGACTCCGCGGGGGCGATGACGGACCGGGATCGGATCGCCGATCGCCGTCTGCGTGTGGGTGTCGATGACCGACACGCTGTTGGAACCGGGGTCGGTGTTGGTGACGTACGCCCGGCGTCCGTCGGGGCTGACGGCCAGTGCCTCGGGGAAGCTCCCGACGGGCACGCTGGCGACCACCTCGAGTGAGGTGGTCGCCAGCACCGATACGGCGTGGGTGTTGGCACAGGCCACGTAGAGGTGTCGGCCGTCGGGAGTGACGGCCACTCCCAGGGGCCGGTCGCGCATCGGAATCGGCCGGCCCAGCGCCGCCAGCGGCTGGGTGGTGATCACGGACAGGGTGTCCGATTCCGCGTTGGTGACGTAGACGCGCAGCCCGTCAGGGGACACCGCCACTCCCTGGGGTGCCCGCTCCACCGGCAGGGTGCCGGTGACCTGGCGGGTGGCGGTGTCGATGACCGAGAGCTGGTCGCCCCCGACCGCGTACACGACCCTGCCGTCGGGGGACATGGCGAGGGAATGGGCGCCGGCCACGGTCACCGAGCCGAGGACCGTCTCGGTACGCAGGTCCAGCACGCTCACCTTCGCGGCGCCCGATTCGGCCACGTAGGCGTGCAGCCCGTCGGGGGTGACGGCCACCGCGTTCGGCCCGGCGCCGGTGGGGATCTCGACGTCACGCGCGTTCACCACGGACACCGCGTCCGATCCCCCGGCGGCGACGTAGACCTGCCGCCCGTCCGCCGACACCACGACCGACTCCGGGCGGGCGCCCACGTCGGTCGTCAGCGAGCGGGTGGGAAGGACCAGCAGGGACTGGCCCTTGAACGCCGAGGCGAACGCCGTGCGCCCGTCGTGGCTGACGGCCAGTCGGAACGGCGCGCCGGACACGCCGACGGTGCGGCTCACCGTCAGGGAGCCGGTGTCGATGATCGAGACCGTCTCCGACTGAAGGTTGGAGACGAGCGCGTGCCGGCCGTCGGGCGTCACCGCCACGTGCGAGGGGAACCCGCCGACCGGGACGGTGGCGATCACCGTCCGGGTGGCGGTGTCGATGACCGACACCGTATGGGCGTTGGCTCCCGCGGCGAAAACCCGCAGGCCGTCGGGGGACACCGTCAACCCCATGGGCGTCTTGCCGACCGGGATGGGCGTGCCGACCAGCGTGTCCGTGGTCGTGTCGATGACCGAGACCGTATTGCCGGCCGCGTCGGCCACGTAGACGCGGTGGCCCGTCGGCGCCACCGCCAGGCCGAAGGGGTGGCCGCCCGTGACGATGGTACGGATCACCGTGTCGGAACCGGTGTCGATCACGGCGACGCCCTGGGCGTCCCGCAGGGGCACGTACACGCGCCGGCCGTCGGGGCTGATGCCCGGTTCCCGCGGGCCCCCGGGGGTGGCGATCGTCCGGATGACCGTCTTCGTCAGCGTGTCGACGACGGACACGGCGCCTTCGTTGACGTCGACTGCGTACAGCCGCCTGCCATCGGGAGTGACTGCGACATGGTGCGCCGCGCAGGCGAACGTGCCCACCACCTTGCGGGCGAAAGGGTCGACCACGCAGAACGTGCCGCCCTCGCAGGGGACGTACAGGGACTTCCCGTCGGGCGACACCGTCAGGTTGCGCGGCACACGGCCGAGGTCGATGGGGGCCGGGTTGGTGTTGATCACTCTTTCAGCATGGGACCGGGCCGCCGGCGCATTCCATCCTGACGGGACGGCCATACGGGTCGCCTGTGCGGCCGTGGCCACTCACAGGTCCACCACGGACACCGTGTCGGAGGCGGCGTTGGCGACGTAGGCACGGCTGCCGTCGGGACTGAGGGCGACCCCGTGCGGGGCGCTGCCGACCGGGACGGGGACGCCGCGCACGGTGAGGGTGGCGGTGTCGATCTCGGCCAGGCGCTTGGTCGACGGGATCGTGACCAGGAGCGTGCGCCCGTCGCGGGAGAGCGCCAGTCCGTGCGGGCTGCCGGAGAGGGGCACGGAGGCGGCGACCGCGAGGGGGTCGGTGTCCAGTACGAGGACGTCGTTGGCGCCGGCGTCGGCGACGAAGAGCCGGGCCCCGTCAGAGGTGACGGCCACATCCAGCGGGGCCACTCCCGCCGTGACGGTGGCGGTGGCCGCCGCGGTGGCGGTGTCGATCACCGTGACCGTGCCGGCGGCGGAGTCCGCCACGTACAGCCGGGAGTCGTCGGGGGCGAGAGCCAGTCCCTGCGGGAAGTCACCGACCGGGATGGTGCCCGCCACCGTGCGGGTGGCGGTGTCGACCACCGTCACCGCGCCGGGCCCGGCCACGTACAGGGTGGCGTCGTCACCGGTGAGGGCCAGGCTCCTGGCCCCGCCGCCGACGGACACGGGCGGTCCGGCCGCGGCTCCGGCGACCGTGTCGACGACCGCGACGGTGCCCGATGCGGGGATGGTCACGTAGACCAGGCGCCCGTCCGATGTGGCGGCGAGGTCGAACGGATCCCCGCCGACCCGGACCCGCGTGGTGTTCGTGTCGACCACGGTGACGAGCCCGGTGTCGCGACTGGCGACGTAGGCGCGGCGCCCGTCGGGGGTGAGGGCCAGGCAGCTCGGGTCGGTGCCCGCGGGGATCGTCTCCAGCCGGGCGCGGGTCGCGGTGTCGACGACCACGACGGCGTGACCGAAGAAGGACGTGCAGTACAGCCGCTGTCCGTCCGGGCTGACCGCGAGGTCCTGGATGACGAAGGGGAACGGCGTCGGGTCGCCCACCACGGTGTGGCTGTTGGTGTCGACGACCACCACCGAGTCCGCACTCCTGTCCATGTGCGTGCAGGCGATGTACGCCCGGCGGCCCACCGGGCTCATGGCGATGAACGTGGGCAGCGCTCCCAGCGGGACGCTCGCGGTGAGCGCGCGGTTGCCACTGTCGAGCACCATCACCCTGTTCGCCGTCGCGTCGGCGACGTAGACGTGCTTCCCGTCGGGCGTCACGGCCACGTCGACCGCACCGGCGGGACCGTCCCCGAGGGGTACGGGCGAGCCGACGGCTCCCAGCGTGTCCGTGTTCAGCGCCACCAGGCCCACCGTGCCGTCGGTGACGTACAACCGCAGCCCGTCCGGGCTCACGGCCACCCCGGTCGGCTCCTGGAAGGGCACGGCCCCGGCGGGCTCGCGGGTGGCGGTGTCGATCGCCGACACCTGCCCCGCGCCGGCCACGTACAGCCGCCGGCCGTCGGGGGCGAGGGCGACGATGCCCGCAGGTCCGACGGGAACGGAGGGGACGGTGGCCGTCACCTCGTCGGTGGCGGTGTCGATGACGGACACGTCGTCGGAGGACCCGTTGGCCACATAGGCCCGCGCCCCGTCCAGGGCCACGGCCAGCGGATCCTCCCCCACCCGGACCGACGGCGGTCGCGTGCGGACGACCGAGACCGTCCCGTCCCCCGGGTTCGTCACGCAGAGCCGGCCGTCGCGGGTGAGCGTGACCGCCTCCGGACGCTTGCCCGCGCGCAGGGCGACCGTGCGGGTGTCGAAGGGCACGACGAACCTCTCGCGGAAGCCGGCGGCGTAGACGCGGTGGCCGTCGGGGGTGGCGGCGAGGTTGCCCGGTGGGCCGTCGACCAAGAGGGTCCTGGCCACCTGAAGGGTGCCGACATCGATCACGGATACGGTGTTGTCGGCCGCGTTCCCGACGTACAGGCGCCTGCCCTCACGGTCCATCAGGAGGTGCTTGGGGAACTCACCGACACGGATGGTGGAGATCACCGTCCTGCTTCCGGCATCGACGACGGACAGGGTTCCGTCCTGACCGTTGACCACGAAGATCCGCCCGCCGTCGGGCGTGACGGCCGCCGCACGGGGAACCAGCCCTACGGGGATCGGCGTCCCCTCCACGGTCTCGGTGGCCGTCCTGACCACATGGAGCACGGGGTCGACACCGCCACCGAAGTCCGTGACGTACAGGCGCGCGTCGTCCGGGGAGACGGCCAGGCCGAAGATCGACTCGCCCAGCGGGAAGCGGCGGATCACCGCGCCCGACTCCGTGTGGATCACCGCGACCTCGCTGGGGTCGGACACCGCGGCGTAGATCAGTTCTCCGGTGGACAACGCCGCCAGGTCGAACGGCACACCGGGCATCGCGAGCGAACCGGTCACCTCGTTGTCGCTGGTGTCGATCACGGTCACCGCCCGCCCCTCCCGGTTGGTGACGTACAGGCGGCTGCCGTCGGGGGCGAGCAGCATGTCGGTCGCGTCAGGGCAGTCGATCTTCTTCCGGACGGTGTGGGTCTCCGTGTCGAGTACGAATACGCACCCCGCCTCGTCGCCGCTGCAGGCGTACAGCGTCCTGCCGTCCCTGGACATGGCCACGTCGAAGGGCCGCAGGTCGAGCGGGATCGGGGCAGTGCTCGGGTTGACCATCTCCCCACCGTGGAACCCGTCGGGCCCGGCCCGCAATCGGAGCGGCGGCGCGTACCACCGCCCGGACCGACACGTTGCCCAGGACGTGTGAACTGTCCACCCGTCAGGAGTCGACTCCGGCACGCGCTGGTACCTCCTCACTGCCCCGGCGACGCGCGTTCCGGACGGAAGGGAGGGGCGCATGCGGTTCCGTGACCGCACCCTGCTGCGCCTGCTCGACTCGGCCGAGTGCGGCGCCCTGCTCAGCCCCGCGGTGGGCGACCGCCTCCTGCGCACCGCGTTCACCGCCCAGGAGGCCCGGGTCGGGCCCGTGACGACCGTGGTGACCCGTCAGGTGTCGTTGATGCCCACGTCGGCGTCGGCGCAGCCGCTCGAAGCGCAGTTGTACGACATGCACAGCAGCCGGCAGTGGCGGCTGGCGGGCCGGTGGCCGCTGGCCGGCCCCGTGGTGGACGCGGACGCCCGTCTCGATCTGACACTGCTCGCCGGCCGGGGCGGTGTGGAGACCACCGTCACCGAGGTCGTCAGGAAGGATCCCGTGGGCGGCGGTGCCCCCGACGCCCAGGGCCGGATCCCCCTCGGCCTGAGGCTCCGGATGGTCGAGGAGCCGGCGCCGGAGCTGTCGGAGACGGCCTTCAAGGTGGCGTGCGTGGCCTTCGCGGTCGACCGGCCCTTCGACGATCTCGCCGCCCGGCTGGCCGACGTCCAGGTCGGGATGGCCCGCGTCGCCGAGAGCACCGACCGGCCCCAGCCGCCCGTCGGCATGGCCGTACGGACCCCGGTCCCCGCCCTGCTGCTGTTCCCGGAGACCGCCCTCGACGACACCGACCTCCCGGGGGCGCCCGGGGGCGTGGACCCCGCGGACAGCGCGGGCGTGCGCGCGTCCCGCCTCACCGAATTCGCCACCCGGCTCCGGCACGTCGGCATCGTGCCCGTCGCGGTGCCCTGACCGCCAGGAGTGACGACATGACCGAGACCGCAGCCGAGTTCCCGTTCATCAAAGTCAGGATCAACACCAGCGGCATGCGGCCGCAGGCCCGCCGCGCCGTGGGCGACATCGCCGTCGTCGGCTCGGCCGGCGCCTTCGGCACGGCCACGGCCAACGTCCCGTTGCAGATCGGTTCCGTGTCCGAGGCCCGCGAACAGTTCGCGACACAGAACGACAAGGGCGAGTTCGTCGGCGGGCCGCTCTACCACGCCGTACGCACGGCCCTGCTCCAGGATCCCGCGCCCTCCCGCGTCTTCGCCGTCAAGACGGCGGACGAACCGGCCGCCGGAGGGGCGCCCGACAGCCCGCCGGTGCCCGGATACGCGGCGGCGCTGGCCGTGGTCGCGGCCCTGCCGGTGCAACTGGTCTGCCTGGCCGGCGAGACCGACGTCGGCCGGCTGGAAGAGCTCAAGAAGCACGTGGAGGAGGTCAGCGCGGCGGGCGGCGCCCGGATGGGTGTGGCCATGGTCGACCCGGCGCTCGTCCCCGCGAGCGGGAAGACCTTCGCCCAGGCCGCCGACGAGACCTACCGCCCCCTCAAGAGCGACACCAGCCGGATGATCCTGGTGGCCGCGCGGGTGGCGAAGCAGGAGGGCAAGCCCACGGCGGACGTCGCCGCGGCGGTGACCGGGGCCATCGCCGGTCACCCGCCCCACTCCAGCGTGCTGATGAAGCCGGTCAACGAGGTGAGGATCCCGCTGGGCTCCCAGTTCACCGGCACCGAGATCCACGCTCTGACCCAGAAGTTCATCATTCCGGTCATCGACCCCGAGCTGATCCCGGGCGAGGGCCTGTACCTCGGCTCCGGGCGTTGTTACACCACCAGGACCGAACGGCTCTACGTCGACGTCGTCCGGGTGCTCGACCACATCGAGTTCCTGCTCAAGGCGGGCCTGATCGGGTCGATCGGCGAGACCCGGATCGACCGGCTGGGCATGCAGGCGCTGCGGTCGCGTATCGACGGGATCCTCAGCCCGCTGGTCACCTCCGGTGTCATCACCGCCTTCACCATCGACATCCCGTTGCTGCCCATCCTGGAGGCGGAGGAGGCCGCCCGGACGCCCGGTCAGGTCACCACTCTCACCACGGCCCGTACGGAGCGCACCGTCGAGGTGCTGCTGTCCGTCACCTACGCCGGGGCCGTCCACTTCCTCGACGTCAACCTCGCCTTCAAGGCGGCCTGAACCGGGCTCGCACCCGTCACCGGAGGATGCCGTGACCACTCCCACCACCTGGATGAACTCGCGCCTCGCCGTCGTACTCGACGGCAGGTCCGACAAGCCGCTCACCCCCGTCGACACCTTCACGCCCACCTTCAACGTCAACGCCGAGGTGATCCACTCGCTGGAGGCCACACACGTGGGCTACATCGCCCAACCGGCCAGCTTCACCTTCCAGATGTCGGTCAAGGCCATCGGCGGATCGGCCGCCGAGCTGACCCGTCTCGCCATGACCGGCAAGGAGTTCTCCATCGGCCTCTACCAGGCCAAGGGCAGCGACACCACCGAGTGGGACTTCCAGAAGCTGCTGTTCAACAAGTGCCTGATCACTTCCGCCAACCCGTCCAACGCCGTGGTGAACGGCGCGCCGGTGGCCACCTTCACCGGCGTGGCCCGCGAGGCCGTGATGGACGACGGCGCCGAGACGAGACTTCCGCCGGTCATCGCCTGACCACGGCCGCGCCCCCACGGCACGACACGGCACGGCACGGCAACGCACCTACTGAGGAGATCCGATGACCGACGGCACAGGGCACCCGGAGGGTCCGTGGCCGGAGAGCGGCGGGGCCCGGCCGCGCGCCGCCCGTGTCCGCCGCGGAGGCATCGCGGTGGTCCGGCGGGGCGAACGGGTCGTGCCCGCCGAGGGGAGCGAGGCCGAGCTCGTCCTGGCCGAGCAGGACGCCCGGCAGGACATCCACGTGCACCTGCCGGTGACCGTGGAGGTCGTCGGGGCTCCGCACTCCCGGGTGGTGCAGGCGGCGGTGGACGAGGCGCTGCGCCGGGTGCGGCACGCCTTGCACGCCCACGCGGAGTGGAGTTGAGGCGTGCCCCTGCATGTGCACGTCCCGCTGCGCGTCCAGCTGGTGGAGCCGGTCACGGCACGCGAGCTGACGCTGCTGGAGAAGGCGGTCGGCGACGCCTGCCGCCGGGCGCTGGAGACGGCCCGCCGCGAGGTGGTGGACGTGCGCGGGAGCGGCCGACCCGTGGTGATCCACCACGAGCCCGCGGTGTTCACGGGGCTGAGCCCGGCCGAAGGGGTTCGGGAGCACGCCTCCGAGGCTGTACGGCGCGGGCTCGAGTACGCGGTGTCCGCATCGGGGCTGCTGCGTCGGCGGGGCACTCCGGCGGCGCGGACCGGCGTGCCGGCGGAAGAGCCGCTGGATCCCGTGCGCGTGGCCGAGGACGAGGCGGGGACGACGTACCGGATCCCGTCCTACGACCACTCCGGGGAGGGGGTGGCGGTCCCGTTCCTCCACCGTCAGGGCGACCGGAAGGACTGGGTGTACCTGCCGTTCGTGGGCGAGGTGCTGTCGATCGAGCAGGCTGCCACCGCCGCGTGGCTGGCGCACCTGGACCGGCACGGGGCGGTCTGGCAACCGGACGCCCACGGTCACCCGGGCTATGCCGGGCTGGTCGCCTATGAGGGCAGGGACGTCCCGGCGCTCGTCTGGATCAGCGGGGTGACCCGGATCCTGCCGGACGGATCGCTGCCGAAGGAGACCTACGACCGGACCTGCCAGACGTTCCCGTTGCTGCGCTGGCAGCAGACCGGCCCCGGCGCCCGGTCGGCGGTACCGCTGGCCGGCGGGCTGGCGCCGTACCACGACCTGGTCCGGACCGAACAGGCCGGGACGGTCGAGGCGATCGGGAGGCTGGTCCTGCGGCTGCTCGACGAGGCCCGGGAGCGGGCGGACCATCCCCTCCGCGACGCCGACGCACGGCGTGGCTACGCCGAGAAGCTGCTGGAGGAGGCACGAGGGCCCAGCGTCCTCTGCGAGGTGCGCGGGGACCGGAAGCTGTTCGCGGTGATGAAGGACACGATCCCGGCCAGGATCCGGTTCGTGACCGCCGTTCCCAGGCCCGCCGCCGCCGGAGCGCCGCCCGCGCCGGGGGCGGTCAAGGCGGGCACGCGGGCCGGACAGGGAGCCAGGCCGCGCAAGCCGTCCTGGCCGAAGGCCGTCACCGGGGAGACCCTGGGCTGCCGCGCCTACGACGGAGAGCCGGAGTGGCGGTCCCTGCCCCGTTCCGCCGACCGGCTCGGCGACGGCATCCGGCACCTGGCCCGCCTCCTGGACGTCCCCGAGTGCGCGTACGCCGGAATGTTCACGCTGAACTGCGCCCGGGTGATCTCCGCCCGCGCGCACGCCGTCGGCATGGCATCGGTGCGGAGCACCGTCACCACCCAGGTGACGGTGCGCGGTGACGGCAAGGGCAACAACGGCTACCTCCACCTGCGCCCCGGCGAGGCGCCCGAACTGGGGTTCATGCGCCGGCTGGCCGAAGCCGCGGCCGCGGTCCGCGAGCTGGCCGACGAGGTGACGCTCGTCTACCAGTTGCCCGACAACGCCCCGCGGGTACGTCCGGGCGGCGGCGGGCCCGTCTCGCACGCGGCCGGCTGGAGTCTGGGGTTCCTGAAGGAGGTCCATGCCACCCTGACCGACGGCTGCACGTATCTGTACGCCGAGACCTGCCGGGTGCTGCTGCTCCAGCAGCTGCGGTCCTCCCGTACCGCGATCGCCCAGCGCAGGGGTCCGCACGCCCGGGAGACGCTGAGGCACTTCTCGCAGGTGCTGGACGTGCTCGGTGGGAGCGTCGTGAAGCTGCAGGTACTGCTCAATGCCCTGCGGCACGCCGAACGCACGGGGGTGACGGGGTCGGTGCGCACGGTGCTGTCCGTCCGGGAGAGGCAGTACCGGCCCGGTGACCGCGAGCACCACATGCTCCTCCCGCCCCCCATCAGTCATGTCAGCGCCCGTACGCTGGCCGAACTCGCCGACAGCCGGATCGAACGCGGCGGGGCCGTGTACCTGGCCGTGCACGGCGGGCGGAACTGGACGGCCGCCGATCTGGAGGCCGGCGTCAACGCCCGGCGGGCCCTGGTCAACCAGGTCGACCCGCTCTTCTTCCAGATCGGGAACCTGGAGGAGGTCTTCACCGCCGTCCAACGGGACCCCGCCGCGGCCGACGCGTTCCTCCGGAACCTGCTCGCCCAGATGGCGAAGGCCAACCAGGAGATGACGCACAAGGCGAGTGAGCCGGAGGGCGGCGCCTTCTTCGCCCTGGAGACCTCACGCTGGATCGAGGTGGAGGGCGGTCGTGACGAGCGCGGCCTGTGGTTCCACCTGTCCGGCATCCACGCCATGGCGGACGCGGAGCTGCGGCCGCACACCGGTGCGCTGCGGGAGTACACCGACGCGGTGAACCTGGCGATCGGCCGGAAGTACCAGGCCGACACGGTCCGCAAACTGGCCGCATCCGCAGGCGTGTTGGTACTGGGTCTGCTCTGCGCTCCGCTGGGGGCCGCGGCAGCGGGGCTGATCACCGGGGCGGCGTCCGTATCGCTGGCCATCGCGGACCACCTGGACGCACAGGAGAAGGGCCGGCTCTACCAGTCCGTGATGGATCCCGAGGCACTGCAGAGCTGGCAGGAGGTGCAGGCCGAACAGCTGTCGGCCGCCATCGGGCTCGCCTTCTCCGTCTTCGACGCCTTCCAGATCGCCGGCGGCGCCAAGGCGATCGTGGGCCGCGCCGCACAGGTCTGGAAGGTGGGCCGGAGGGCCGGCAGGCAGATGGCCGTGGCGAGCGTACGACGCGGGCTGGTGGCGAACATGGCCGACGAGCTGCTGAAGCACGCGTTGGGGCAGGCCGCCACCCAGGCGATGGTGATGCAGGTGATGGACGAGGCCATGACCAGGCTGGTGGGTCCCGTCGTCCAGGAGTGGGCCCGTGAGCAGGGCGTCCAGCACGGCACCTGGGAACCGGAACCGGAACCGGGCGCAGAGGACGGGGAGGACTGATGGCCTACACGATCGACCGGCCGCAGTTGGTGCAGCAGATCCGCCAGTGCGCCCGGAACCACGCGGGGGCGAACGCGGCCGTGCGGACACTGGCGACCCTGTACGGAGCGTCCCCGTCCCAGCGCACCGTCCACCGACTGATCGAACGGATGATGCTCCGGGTCCTCGGGGTGCACGTGGACAGGCTCACCGCCACCCGGAACAGGATGGAACGGGCGCTCAACAGGCTCCTCGACGACCTCGACGCCCTGCAGGCCGAGGGCCCTCGGACCGTCCGCGACGCCTCGGCACAGGCACAGGACCTCAAGGCCCTGGTCGATGCCCTCGACGAACTCAAGACCTTCCGTGACGACCTGCTGTACATCCTCAGAACCGACGAGCACGGCCTGCGGACGATGGCACGCAACGAGCTGGAGGCCCTGCGCGGGCGGCCCCGCTCCTACGCGCCGGTCGAGAGCGCGGGGCGGCCCCCGGCCGGTCCACCACGCCCGGCCGCGGGCACCGGCACCGAGGTCGCGGGCGCCGCGGTACGGCTGTTCGAGGCGATCGAGGCCTTTCCGCCCTACCCGGTGCGGCCGGAGCGTGTCGGTGGACGCCCCTCCGCGCCGTACAAGCCGCTCACCGCCCGGCAGTACGGACGCCAGTCGCGGAAGGTGACGAGGGCGGCCAGGCGGTATGTGGCGATGTTCGAACAGGGGGCCCAGGACCCCGTCGCCGCTGCCGTGAAGTCGGTGCTGGCCGGGCAGGACAGCCTGGCGGACCGCAACCGGATGGCCATCGCGATCCTGGTGTCGCAGAAGCGCATCTGGCCGGGCCGGAGGGTGCCCACGAGCGGTCCGCACGTCAAGGCCGGTGCCTATCAGGAGAAGGTGACCGGCTCCTCGTTCGAGTGGACGGGCAAGCTGCAGCAGCCGGTGCGCACGTTCACGACGATCGGCATCGACGGGATCGTGGACGGTTTCGTCTACGACGCCAAGCACACGGATGTGGCGCTCTCGCGGTCCGGCCACCTCAAGGGCCAGGTCATGCCGGGGCCGGTGAGGAAGGAGAGCCTCCCGCAGGCGCCGGGGAGCGGCGAAGCGGCACCGGAGGCGGCCCGGGCCGGGGTGGCCGGTAAGGCCCCGCAGAGGAGGCTTCCGGAGAAGAAGGCGCCGGAGCCGAAGCAGCCGGCGGAACCGAAGGCCGCACAGAAGAAGCCCACGGAACCGAAGCCTACGGAGAAGAAACCCGCGGAGAAGAAGGACAGGCCCGCGTACGAGTCGGACGAGGTCCAGGGCGGTCTGCCGCGCCGGGATGCCGACTGGCAGCGCGACACCACGCCGGATCTGACGACCGAGATGCGGCCGCCCGAGCCGCTGACGGCACGCGAACTGATCGCCGTCTACGAGGAGAAGACGGGGATCTCGGTGACGGGCGAGATGGAGCGGCAGCTGGTGTTCGCCCAGGAGAACGGGTTGCGCGGGGTGGTGTGGGTGACCAACTCCGAAGAGCTGGGGGACGCCTTCAGGCACGTGTTCCACAGCGAGGTGAAGATCCCCAAGGGGCCGGACGTGACCATGGAGATCCGGGTGGAGAAGTGACATGAGCTCCGCGTCGAAGCTCGACGAGTTCCAGAGCCTGCCGTCGGCGATCGTCACGGACGGGCTGCTGGCGGTGCCCCTGTTCGCCGTGCAGCGCCTCGCGGTCAGCTCGCGCTACACGCTTCCCCCGATCGGCACGCCCTCGTTCCGGGCGGCCGTGGGCAACGCCAGCGAGACCGCCAGCCTCCAGGCCCTGCTGGTGGGGCCGCAGCGGTACGCCTGGAAGCAGGGGCTGGAGCTGCTGGCCGACTTCGCCAAGCGGGGCGGCGCGATCGGCCGCTTCACCGGCGGGAAGGTGTCCGGGCTCATTCTGGCCACCCGCATGTCCGTCCGGATGAACATGCACGTCACCAGCCTGGCGTTCTCCGTGTCCCCGCAACGGCTCGACACCATCGAGGTGACGCTCGAGCTCCAGCACGTGGCGCCCCCGGGCCCGGTCGACCTGCTGGTCGACGCGGGGATGCTGGCGGCCTCGACGGCGACGGAGTTCCTGTGATGACCCTGGTACTCCCGGCAGGGTTCCGTCCCCTGCCCTTCAACGCGGCGCTGGGTCTGCCCCAGCAGGTGCGCGTCCAGGTGGGGCGGCGGGCGCTGACGGTCACTCTGGTCGCGCTGACCGCCGACATCGTCGGGGCACTGACCGCCGAGCCCACGCGGACCGTCGTCGACGGGGCCGAGGAGTTCACGCCGCGCGAGGCCCCGGACGGAGAAGAGGGAAGGCCGGACGGTGAGCGGGGGAACGGGGTCCGCACCGGCCTGACCGCGTCTCCGCCGGGCGCCCTGGACACCGCCGCGGTCCGCCCGTACCTGGTCGTGCTCGAAGCGGGCCGGCTGATCGGCTCGGCGCCGGTGGTGGTCGGCCGGCCGCTGGCCTTCGGCAGCTCGGCGGGCACCGGGCTGGTGATCGAGATCCTGGTGGCCGAACTCGTCCTGGCCGCCGGGGCGCTGGTGGAGCCGGCCGAGGTGGGAAGCCGCGTCCTCGCGGGTTTCCGGGAGCACGGCGGCAGCGCTCCTCCTCCGGCACGACTCGTACGGGCGGACGAAGGGAGCCCCTATGACCTCCTTGTCTAGCGTGACCTCCGGCGCGATGTCCCTGGCCGGGGCGGTGAACGAGCCCGTCGTCGGCTTCCAGGCCGGCTGGGCGCTGATCTTCCACAAGGACGACGACGGCTTTCCCGACCGCACGGCCGAGCCGCTGTTGGTGACCCACACCGACCACCGGCTGGAGGTCAAGGTCGACGCCGACGACACACTCCGGGGGGCGACCTTCGAGATCGTCCTCGACGGGCTGCCGGACAGGGAGTACGACGCCATCGCGGCAGGCGACTACGTGCACGTGGAGATCCGGCTGGGCTGGTGGGACCTCCGACGGGGGCTCGTACGTTCGGCGGCGGCCGCGCTGGGGGCCCCGCCGCCGGGTGGACTCGACGGCGGGGACGACGGCTACCACGCGGTGCTGGAAGGCCGGGTGCTGTCGGCCGAACGCTCCCACGGCGAGTTCACCTACCGCACCCGTTTCTCCGGCATCGACGCCGCCTACCACCGGATGCGGGTGCAGAAGCCGAAGCTCGACACCGGGCAGGCGACCCGTACCGTCGTCGGCTACGCCACCGGGCTCTGCACGGAGAACAGGAAGGTGAACGTGCCCGTCCGGGGTGCGGGCACGGACATCGAGCTCGACGGAGAGCTCGACATCGGCGCCGACGGCTCCGTGGTGCAGGCGCTGCGGGAGCTCTCGCGGCTGTCCCACGGCGGTGGCAGCCGGCTCGAAGTGCCGATGTTCCTGCGTTCCGGGGAGCTGCACGTGGGGTACTGGCGCAAGCCCGTCGAGGGCGGCAGGAGCTGGGAGCTCACTCCGGCCACCGGGCTGGTGGAGAGCCGCCCCGTGGTCGAACCCGACCCGGACGCGGTGCCGGAGGGATCGCCCTTCGCCGCCCCTGCCGTGCGCCGGTTCGACCTCACCCTGCTGGGGCGTCCCGACATCGGGGTGGGTGACATGGTGCGGGCGGACCTGCCGAACCCGTCCCCCGCCTCCATGACGGGAACCCTCGCCGGCTCCGCGCTGGGGCCGCTGGGCGACGCCGTCGGGGGTGTGGCGGCGGGCTTCAAGGCCGCTGCGCCCCCGGATCTCAAGGAGTACGGGGTGATCGGCGTCCACCACCGGCTCAGCCCGGCGGAGGGTTTCGTGACCCGGCTCACCGTCGAACTCCGTTTCGAGGACGAGAAGAAGGGACTGTGCCCCCGCTCCGGCAGCAGTGACGAGGTCACCCGGCTCGCCTCGGCCCTGGCCGAGCAGCGGCGCAGGGCCGGGCTGGAGCAGCGGTCCCATGAGGTGGGGCTGGTCCGCCGGCAGGACGTCGCCCCCACGTTCCGCGACGGCCACGACGTGGCACCCCAGACCCTGGCAGTGGACGAGGGACTGACCGAGACGGCGGCGCCGAACGTCCCCTGCAAGGCGCGGCCGGCCGAGACGCCCACGCGGCTGGCCGACAAGCCCTATCTCAGCCCTTATGCCTTCGGCGGGACGGGCCTGGTCATCCCCCACTACCCCGGTATGCGCGTGGTCAGCCTGCACTACCAGGGGGAGCGGCAGAACGCCGTGGTCTCAGGGGCTCTGTGGGAGACCGGCGCGGCACCCCGCTCGCAGCTGGGCGACTGGTGGCTGAGCCTGCCCACCAATCTGGCGGGGACGGGAGACACCGGCGAGTCGGCCGGAGATCCGGCGACCGCGCCCCGCCCGGCCGGCGCGGCCAGCCACGATCTGATCGACGGGAAGGGCGGCCGGGTGATCCAGGTACGCGGCCTGACGATCAGCATCGGCGAGGCGCTGATGAAGCCGGTGGGCGAGCGCCCGGACGACGCCGAGGCCGGCAAGGTCGTGATCGAGAACGCCGCCGCCAAGGCCCGGATCTGCATCGACGACAAGGGCAACATCGAGATCAGCACGGGCGCCGACCTCACGCTGACCGCGAACAGGATCACGCTGCGGACGAACACCGTTGTGGAGGTGGTCTGATGTCACCGGACGTCTCCTCCGCCCGCGAGGGCGCCGCCCTGGAGCGGCGCGTGCTCGGCCACGGGATCGCCCTCCGTCCGGTCGGGGACGGCAGCATCGGCCACGACCTGGTGTTCACCCGCACGGAAGGCGGGCTGGATCTCGCGCTGGTCGAGGGTACGGCGAACCTGGCCCAGTGCCTGAGCGTCGCCCTGCTCACCACACCCGGGACCGATCCGTTCCATGTGGGCTTCGGCTTCGACGGACTCCGGGTGCTCACCCGGGGGCTGACGCCCCCGATGGCGCTGGAGCTGCTGCGACTGTCCGTGCTGCGCACCCTCGCGGCGGACTCCCGGGTGGCCGAGGTCGTCGAACTCACCCTGACCGAGACCGCGCCGGGCAGCCGCCGCTGGCAGGTGACGGCCATCCTGCGCACGGTTCTCGGCAACGCTCCGCACACCATGATCGGGGAGGTCACCGCCGATGCCTGAGGACGAACAGGTCACCGATCTGCACGAGCTGGTGCGGATCAGCGGCTCCGGGAAACCCTTCGGCATCACCCCCGAGGGGTTCGTGCCCAAGCCGCTGGCCCGCCTGCTGGAGGAGAAGAAGGCCGCAGCGCGGGTGCTGTTCGGCTCCGACGTCGATCTGACGGCAGGCAGTGCCCTGCGCAAGATCCTGGAGGTCGTCGCCCTGGAGGAGGCCCGCGCCTGGGTGCACCTCGGGATCGCCTACGAGGACACCCGGGTGAGCACGGCGACCGGTGACGCACTGACCCGGCTGGGAGCCGAGCTCGGCCTGCCCCGGCCGTTCCACCGGGCGAGCGGGCACGTCACCCTGCATCTCGCGGGCACCCTGCCGACCGATGTGCCGGAACTGGTACTGCCCCGCGGCACCCGGCTGCTCACCGCCGACCAGCACGACTACTTCATCGACGAGCAGGCCACGCTCACCGACACCGGCCGGCAGGCCACGGTCGCCGTCCGCGCCTTCGATCCCGGTCCCGAGCACAACGCCGACCCGACGGCGGCCGTCCCGAGGAAGATCGACGGTTTCCATCCGCTGGATCCGCGTACGGACCTCATCCGGAAGCTGTCGGCGGCCGGCCGTCCGCTGGTGGTCATCGAGCACACGACCGCCGTCAGCGGCGGTGAGATGTACTGGAGCGACTCCCGCTACCGGGAACTGCTGCTCGCCTACCCGCGCAACCTGTGGACCCCCGAGGCCGTCCGGATCGCCGTGTCCCTGGTCCCCGGTGTCCGCCAGGTGCTGGTGCAGGACCTGTACGGCGGTCTCGACATCGACAAACCGATCTTCGGCAGCTTCTCCTTCCTCGAACGGCTGTTCTCGCAGGAGCGCAGCCTCGGCAACCCGCACTTCTTCACCGTGCTCGTCGCCCCGGAGGAGGGCGCGCTGTGGGACGGCCCCGGACAGCTGGCCGAGCGGGTGGCGGCCGCGATCGACCGGGTACGGCCCATGGGCGTCGCCCCCAACGTCGACCGGGCCAGTGAGGTGTCGGTGGGCTTCACCTGCAAGATCTCCGTGGAGGGACTTCCCATCCCCGCCGGCCGGCCCGAGAGCGCCGCCGTCTCCCCCGAGGCGGCCGCGCTCAAGGGCCGCATCCTGGACCGGGTACGGCGGCACGTCCAGGCACTGGGCATGGGCGAACCCGTGCGCTACAGCGAGATCCTGTGGTCGGCCATGGAGGAACCGGGCGTCGTCGACACCCGCGCGCTCCGGCTGCGCCGCTTCCCCGCCCAGCTGCCCTTCGAGCCCGCCGACCCCCCGCGGCCGTTCCAGGAGCTGACGGCCGAGGAGGACATCGAGGTCAGCCCCAAGGAGGTCGCCCGGCTGATCGACTCACTGGTGGAGATCACGATCGTATGAGGTTCGGACCGGACACCCGACCCCTCGACGCCTCCGGACTGCGGAGCGGGCTCGCCGCCCTGCCCCCGGTGTACGCCGCGGGCGCCGGAGCGCGCACCCTCCCGCTGACCGACGGCACGCTGGCCACCGTCGGCCCGCCGCCCCCGCCTGCCACCGCCCCGCCTCCCCTCCACGAGCCGCTGCTTCTGCTGCGGCTGCGCCGGCCGCTGGCCGACGAGGCCGTGGTGGTCCAGTGCCGGCCGGAGGGAGCCGCCGAGGACCTTCCGGCGGTGGTCTTCGCCCCCTTCTCCGGAGCGGGCACCCTGCTCCCGGCCTTCCTGCCGCGGTCGGGCGGTCCGCTGAAGGTGTCGGTGCGCGTGCGGCTCGTGGTGGCCCCGCACTGCCACGTGGAGCTTCCCGCCGAGGCCGACCGCGGCCCCGAGCTGCCCCAGCGGCAGGCGGCGGAGCTGATCGAGGGCGTCCTGCTGGAAGGGCTGCTCGCCCGGCTCACCTTTCTGGCCACCCTGGAGAAGCAGCGCATCATCCGGCAGGCCAGGGAGATCGGCGCATGCCGGCATGCCGACCTCGCGTTCTCCGGAGCCCTCGACTCCCTCGGCCGGGACCTCGGCGTGCTGCGGCTGCCGGACGAGGACGACTCCCACTACCGCGACCGGCTGACGATCTTCACATCCTGGCGGCTGCCCACCCGGCCCACGGTGCTGGAGGCCCTCAACGGGCCGGGCGGGGAGAGCACGCCCAATGCCGGGTTGCCGTCCCGCGTCGGGGTCACCGCGCGGTTCCGCGTCGTGGAGGAGCAGAACCCGCTGGCGCTGGCCACCCGGCTGGTCCACGTCGGCGCGGAGGGAGCGGCCGGCCGCGCCCGCTTCCACCAGATGCTGCGCGACCTGCACCTGCTCGATCTGGACGCTTCGGTGCCCGTGGTGCTGCCGCCCGAGCGGCGCCGCCGGCTCGAGGAGGCCCGGCAGGTGCTGACCTCCCAGGTGACCCGTCCGGCCGGGCCACCGGCCGTCCGCCATCTGGCGCCCGGCCTCGCGGAGGCGCTGGCCCGTCTGGTCCGGCTGGTACGGGCGCTGGGCGACACCGGGAAGGTGACGTTGCGCCGGGCCCACGTGGAGGAGCCGGACCCCCTGCACGAACTGGGCCTGGGCGCCACCCTCGACGCTTTCGGGGAACAGCGGCTGACGGCGATGGCCGAGGCGGTGCCGGGACTTGCCGGGCAGCACACCGAACTCGCGGTTCTGGCCCGCAGCCTGGTTCCGCGCCCCTTCTCCCAGGACCCGGTCGGGCACTGGCTGGCGGCACCCTGCGGTCTGCGGACCGTCCACACGATCGGCGAGGGTGTCCTGTTCGTCTCCACCCTGCCGCTGTCGGGGCTGACCGTCGACGGACCGCCGGAGCTGGCCCCGGGCGGGTCCGCGGTGTTCCAGGCCCGTCACAGCGCCGACACGAGCACGGACGGACTCCATGTGCTGGCCGCCGAGGCGGCGCGGCGAGCCGGGGAGGTCTTCCCACGGCGGCAGTTGGGCCGGCCGCCGGCCCCGCTGACCGGTCCCGCCCTGGACACTGTGGTGCGGGCGCTGGCGGCGGCGGAGGGCACGGCCCCGCCGCCGGAGGTGGAGCCGCTGGTGACCGGGGGCCTGCTGGCCGGGCGCGGAGCCGACTTCGCCCGGGAGACGCTGGAGATCGTCGTACTCGACCAGGTCGTCGCCTATCCCTTCCCCAGGAGCCGGCTGACGGGTCTCGGCACCGGGAACACGCTGCGCGACGAGGTGGCCCGGCGGGCGCAAGCCCTGCTGGACAGCGGCTTCTACAGCGTGCAGGGGGTGTGGGACGGGCAGGGGGACCGGATGCTGCTGCTCGCGGCGGTCTGCCTGCTGCCCGGCAGGCCGCCGAAGCACGGGGAGGCACCGCCGGCGGAGTTCCGCTGGTACGCCACCGGGCTGCCGGCGTCCGCGCGGCCGCTGACGCTGAGCGCCGCCACGGGGGGCAGGACCGAGGTCACGGGCACGGCCGAGGGCCTGTCGCTGCTCGTCTGCCTGGCGCATGCGCGCCGGGGCCTGGCGGAGCCGTACGGGGTGCGGGTGGGTCTGCCCCCGGGTGTCCGACTCAACCGGGATCAGTACGACTATGTGATGAACGTACTGGAGAGCCTGTGCCCGCTGGGTATCGAGGTCGACACCGTCGAACTACGGCGCGACCACCTCGACTTCGGCGGGGAACCGGGCGGTGCCGCCGGGGCGCCGGACGCCTCCCGTACGTACCACCGCTACCGGAGGCCGCGCACCGCGGGAAGGAGCGGCTGAGATGGGCGGCAGGGCGGTGGCGGGCGAGGGAGACGTCACGGCGACGGTGGGCACGATGCCGTTCACCGGGGCGGACACCGGGACATGGACGCAGGGCACCATGACCGAGACCGCCTCCACGACCCTCAAGGCCGACGGGGCCTTCGTCCTCCACGCGGTCACCTGTGTCTTCGACTTCCAGGGCACGAACAGCGCCGGGGCCGCGGTGAAGGCCGCGTCCACAGTGACGCTGAAGGCGGAACCGTCACTCCTGCGGCCCGGCGGGCGGCCCGTGCTGCTGCACGGCGACTCGGCCGAGGACGCCTTCGGCAACAGGCTGAAGGTCGCGTCGACGCGGTCGCTACGCGTCTCCTGACGCCGCTCAGCCCAGTCGGTAGTTCACCTGGAAACCGGTGAGCACCAGCCTGTCGCCCTCTCCGGTGGCCGTGGCGACGACGTAGTAGCTCGAAGCGGGGTCGACCGCGGCGGGCCCGCCCTGCGGGGCCCTCGCCGGCGGAAACACGTTCCCGGCGGTCGTGGCGTAGGTGACCACGTTCGATTCGCCGGTTCCGTCGAACTTCCGGCGCTTGAGTTCGACGCGGACCGTGGCGACGGTGCCGCCCGCCCTGCCGAAGGCACGGAAGCTCGTGATCACGGCTCCGGGCGGCAGGGTGAGGGCCATGACCCCCTTGGCCGTGGCGGCCTCGGCGGGCTTGTCCGCCTCGCCTGGCGTCGACAGGACCCAGCCCGCGTCGTCCACCGCGGTCAGCAGCGGCGGGACCGTCAGGCTGGTCTCCACCACCTTGGTCGCGGCCAGCTGGTCGAGGGCGCGACTGACGTCACGGAAGCGGTCACGGATCGTGTCCAGGTCCGCTTCCAGCGTCTGGAACCGCACGTTGAAGCCGCTGTCACCGCCGGCCGCGACACGGTCCACCGCGTCCACCCACGGCTTGTGCTTGAACTTCCGCTCGAACGCGATGTCGAAGGGCATGCGGCACCTCCTCCAGGCCCACTCGCCACCATGGTCACCCGGTGCGCGGGGCCTGTCCAACGGAGATCTCGCGGGGCACGAGGAACCGCCGCCCGCGCGGAGAGCGGCTCTGCGCGGGCGGCGGTGCGGTGCGGTGCGGGTCAGCCCTGCTGGGCGATCAGGCTCGCGGGGCGCAGGTCGGTCCAGTGGGTCTCGACGTACGTGACACAGGCCTCGCGGGTGTCCTCGCCGAAGACGGTCCGCCACCCGGCAGGCACCTCGGCGAAGGACGGCCACAGCGAGTGCTGGTTCTCGTCGTTGACCAGGACCAGGAAACGGCCCTGCGGGTCCTCGAACGGGTTGGTGCTCATGCGTTGTCACTCCTTGTGGACATGGTGGTGAAAAGCTCCGACAGCGGCTGTTCGGGGTCGGCCGCCACGGTGCGCAGCAGGGTCTGGAGTTCGCCGGCGATGCGCCGTGCCTTGGCGCTGCCGAGCAGGTCGGTCGCGTGGATCAGCTCGCAGTGCACCGGCCCGTCTCCGCGCGGCTCGTAGAAGCTGAGGATCAGCTCCGCCCGCGTGGTGCCGGTGGGGACGGCGTGGAAGGAGCCGATGCCGCCCTCCAGCCGCCCGAGGTCCGCCTGTTCATGGTGGATCACCATGACCTGCGGGCCGTCGGCCGGCAGCCCGGTGGCCCGGACGACCTCGTCGAACGGGACGTCCTGCCGGTCCAGGGCACCGAGGGTGGTCTCCCGCACCCGGGTCAGCAGCTCCGCGAACGTCGGGTCGCCCGCCGTGTCGGTGCGCAGCACGACCGTGTTGAGGAAGCAGCCGACCAGGTCGGCGAGCTGGTCGTCGGTGCGACCGGCGACCATCGTACCGATGGGCAGGTCGGTGCCCGCGCCGTGGGCGGTGAGCAGAGCCGCCAGGGCGGAGTGCAGCACCATGAACATGCTCGTGCCGGTCGCACGGGCGAGCCGGTCCACGGCGGCGTGGAGCTCCTCGTCGAGGACGAAGCCGACGTAGTCGCCGGCCCGGCCCGCGGAGTTCGCCGACGCGTCGCGCGGGCCGTCCGCCGGGAGCGCCAGTTCGCCCGGTACGTCCTTGAGCGTCTGCCGCCAGTACGCCAGTTGCCGCCCGCCCAGGCTGTCGGGGTCGGTGAGGTCGCCCAGTACCTCGCGCGCCCAGCGGGTGTAGTCCGCGTACGTCACGGGCAGCGGCTCCCACTCGGGTGCCCGGCCGTCCGTACGGGCCGCGTACGCCGTGGTGAGGTCGCGGAACAGCGGGACCACCGACCACTCGTCCACCGCGAGGTAGTGCGAGGTCAGCAGCAGCGCCTGGCTGCCGTCGCCGTCCGTGAGCAGGTGGGCCCGCAGGGGGGCGTCCCGCTCCGGCTCCGGGGCCAGCGCGGCGAGTTCCGCGAGGCGGGCGTCCAGGTCGGCGCACGCCTCCAGGGTCGGCGACGGGTACGCGGCCGGCTGCTGGAGCACGTCGCCGTCCCGCTCCGTGAACGCCGTGCGCAGCGGCTCGTGCCGGGCCACCACGTCGGCGAGCGCGGCGGCGACCGCGTCCGCGTCCAGCCCGCCCGGGGAGCGCAGCACGAGCGCGTGGTCGAAGCCGGGGTTCCGGCGGTACGACTCCCACTGCCAGCGCTGGACGGGGGCGACGGTCAGGGGCTCGTCCCGCTCCCCGGCGGGGCGGAGCGCGGGACGGGCGGCGGCCGCGCCTTCCAGCTTCCCCGCGACACCGGCGACTGTCAGCGCGTCGAAGACGTCACGGATGCTCAGCTCGACCCCGAACTCGGCGCGGATCCGGCCCAGGAGCCGCATCGACGCCATGGAGTGACCGCCGAGCGCGAAGAAGTTGTCGTGGACTCCGACGCTCTCCAGCTTCAGGATCTCGCAGAAGAGCGCGGCGATGCGGGCCTGCGTCTCCGTCGCCGGGCGGGCGTCGCCGGTCATCGCGGACCAGTCGGGAGCGGGCAGCGCCTTGCGGTCCAGCTTGCCGTTGGGGGTGAGCGGCAGCGGGCCGTCCAGCGGCACCACGAGCGCGGGGACCATGTACTCGGGCAGCTGCCCGGCGACATGGGCGCGCAGTTCCTGCGGGTCGGGCGCCGTCCCCGCCTCGGGCACGGCGTAGCCGACCAGGCGGACGATGTCGCCGTCGCGGTCGGGCACCACGGCGGCCTGGGCGACCGACGGGTGCCCGGCGAGCGCCGCCTCGATCTCGCCCAGCTCGATGCGGAAGCCCCGCACCTTCACCTGGGTGTCGACCCGGCCGAGGAAGTCGAGGTTGCCGTCGGCCCGCCAGCGGGCCCGGTCACCGGTGCGGTACATGCGGCTGCCGGGTGCGCCGAACGGGTCGGCGACGAACCGCTCGGACGTGAGCGCCGCCTTGCCGAGGTAACCGCGCGCGAGGCCACGCCCGGCCACGTACAGCTCGCCGACGACGCCCGGAGGTACGGGCCGCAGGTGGTCGTCCAGGACGTAGCAGCGCGTGTTGGGGTCGGGCTGCCCGATGGGCACCCGGCCGGACGCGCGGCCGCCGTACTCGCGGGCGGGCCACAGGGTGGAGTTGACGGTCGCCTCGGTGAGCCCGTAGGCGCAGATCAGGTCGGCCGTGGCGCCGAACCGCTCGAACAGGTCCGGCGGCACCGTCTCGGTGCCGACGAGCACGGTCGATCCCTCGGGCAGTTCGCAGCCGGGCGGCAGCGCCGACACCAGGGACGGCGGCAGGATCATATGGGTGATCCGCTGGTCCGCGAGGAAGTCGGTGAGGGCGGGTCCCGCGACGCGCGCCTCGTCGGATATGAGGACGAGCCGTCCGCCGTGGCACAGGGCCATGGCGAGTTCGAAGACGAAGACGTCGAAGCCGATCGACGCGAACTGCAGCACCCGGCTGTCGCGTTCCAGGCCCATGCGGTCGACGGCGGTGGCGACGAGGCTGGAGATGCCCTCGTGCGGCACGACGACGCCCTTGGGGCGGCCGGTCGAACCGGACGTGTAGATCACGTACGCGGCCTGGTCCAGGGCGACCGGGCCGCCGTCGACGGCGGACGCCGGCAGGGCGTCCAGTTCGGCGGCGGTCTCCGGCGCGTCGAGCAGCACCACCGGTACGCCCGCCACGTCCGGGATCTTCCCGGCGACCGGCTCGGTGCCGACCACGAGGGCCGCGCCCGAGTCCTCGATCATGTACGTGAGGCGGTCGCCAGGGTGGACCAGGTCGAGCGGCAGGAACGCGGCGCCCAGCTTCAGCGCGGCGACCACCGTGGCCACCATGTCGACGGAGCGGGGCACGGCCACGCCGACCACGCTCTCGGCGCCCACGCCGCGCGCGGCGAGCAGCCGGGCGATGCGGTCGGCCCGGGCGTCGAGCTGGGCGTACGTCACCGAGCGGGACCGCTCGACGACGGCGACCGCGTCGGGCCGCTCGGCGAGCCGCTGGGCGAACAGGGCGGGCAGGGACGCCTCGTCGACCTGGCGGGGCGTGCCGTTGAAGCCCTCCAGGACGAGCCGCCGCTCGTCGCCGGCGAGGATCTCGGCCTGCGACAGCGGCTGCTCGGGCGCCTGGACGAGCGCCGCGGCCAGCCTGCGGAGCCGGTCGCCGATCCGCTCGGCGGTCTCCTGGTCGAACAGCTCGGTGGCGAACTCCAGTCGGCAGCTCAGGGAGCCGGTGTCGCCGTCGGCCGACGTCTGCTCCGTGAAGCTGAACACCAGGTCGAACTTGGCCGAGCGGATCCGGAACGGCACGTGGTCCACCCGGAGTCCGGGCAGCTCCAGTTCGCCGCCGGTGCGGGCGTGGTAGCCGACCATCACCTGGAACAGCGGGTTCCGGGAGAGGGAGCGCGTCGGGTTGAGCTTCTCCACGACCGACTCGAACGGCACGTCGGCGTGGGAGAACGCGGCCAGGTCGGTCTCCCGGACCCGGCCGAGCAGCTCGGTGAAGCTGGGGTCGCCGCTCAGGTCGGTGCGGAGCACGAGCGTGTTGACGAAGAAGCCGACCAGTTCGTCCAGCGCCTCGTCGCTCCGCCCGGCGATGGGCGAGCCGAGCGGGATGTCCGTGCCGGCGCCCATGCGGTGGAGGAGCGCGGCGACGGCCGCGTGGACCACCATGAACATGCTGGCGCCGGTGTCGCGGGCGAGCCGCTTCAGGCCCTCGTGGACCTCGGCGTCGAACGCGATGTCCAGTTCGGCGCCGGAGAAGGCGGGACGTGCCGGGCGCGGCCGGTCCGTGGGCAGCTCCAGCTCCTCCGGCGCGCCCTCCAGCGTCGTACGCCAGTACTCGAGCTGCCGGGCGGCGAGGCTGCCCGGGTCGGCGGGGTCGCCGAGCAGCCTCTGCTGCCACAGGGCGTAGTCGGCGTACTGGACGGGCAGCGGCTCCCGGTCGGGGGCGTCGCCGGTGCCGAGCCGGGCCGTGTAGGCGGCGGCCAGGTCGCGGAGGAACGGCCGGTCCGACCACTCGTCGGTGGTGATGTGGTGCAGCAGCAGGACGACGACGTGGTCCTCGGGCGCCACCTCCACGAGCGTGGCGCGCAGCGGCAGTTCGCGGGACAGGTCGAAGGGCCGGTTGATGGCCGCGTCGACGATGCCGGGCACCTCGTCCTCGGTGGCGCGCAGGTGCTCCACCACGGGCCGTGCCTCGTCGGCGGGGATCACGCGCTGGTACGCCTGGCCGTCGCGGGCGGCGAAGACCGTGCGCAGGGCCTCGTGGCGGGCCGTGACGTCGGCGAGGGCGGTGGCCCACGCCTCATGGTCCAGGGCGCCGCGCAGCCGCATCACCAGCGGGAAGTTGTACGCGGCGGAGGTGCACTCGATCTGCTGGATGACCCACAGCCGCTGCTGGGCGTGGGACAGCGGCAGCTCCTCGGGCCGGTCGCCGGCCGTGAGCGCCGGGCGGGCGGCGCCCGCGGAGCGAGCGGCGCGCTCGACCAGTTCGGCGACGGTGGGCGCCTCGAACAGGTCACGGATCGCCAGTTCGGCGTCGAGGGCGGTGCGGGCGCGGCTGACCAGGCGGGTGGCGAGGAGCGAGTGGCCGCCCAGTTCGAAGAAGTCGCTGTCGATGCCGACGCTGCCTCCGGGGAGCCCGAGCACCTCGGCGAAGAGCGCGCAGAGCGTCTCCTCGCGCGGGGTGCGGGGGGCCCGGCTCGGGCCCGTACCGCCGAAGTCGGGTGCGGGGAGCGCCTTGACGTCGAGCTTTCCGTTGACGGTCAGCGGCAGCGTGTCCACGGCGACGAGCGCGGACGGGACCATGTAGTCGGGCAGTAGGGCCTTCAGGTGGTCGCGCAGCCGCTGGAACAGTTCCTCGGAGTGTTCCGTGCCGTGCCGGGGCTCCTCCGGGACGACGTAGCCGACGAGGCGCTTCGTGCCGGTGCTCTCCGCCACGACGACCGCCGCGTGCGCGACGTCCGGGTGCGCGGACAGCGCCGTGGAGATCTCGCCCAGCTCGACGCGGTAGCCGCGGATCTTGACCTGGTCGTCGGTGCGGCCGAGGAAGTCCAGCAGGCCGTCGGGGCGCTGGCGTACCAGGTCGCCGGTGCGGTACATGCGCTCGCCCGGTGAACCGAACGGGTCGGCGACGAATCGTTCCGCCGTCAGGCCGGGCCGGTCGTGGTAGCCCCGGGCGAGGCCGGTGCCGGCGATGTACAGCTCGCCGGGGCAGCCGGGCGGGACGGGCCGCAGCATCGCGTCCAGGACGTAGGCGCGGGTGTTGCGGATCGGCACGCCGACCGTGGGGGTCGGGCTGTCGGTGGTGGAGCCGCCGAGGGTGTTGATCGTGTACTCGGTCGGTCCGTACAGGTTGTAGCCGTAGGTGCCCTCGGTGCGGCGCAGCCGGGTCCACACCGTGTCGGAGACGGCCTCGCCGCCGAGCAGGACGAGGGCGGGCCGGTGCTTGCCGGCCGTCTCGTCGTGGTCGAGCAGGCCCTCCTCGATGAGCAGCTGGGCGTACGTCGGCGTCACGTTGACCACGTCGACGCGGTGGCTGTCGCAGTAGGCGACCAGGGCCTCGGCGTCGCGGCGCAGTTCCTCGTCGCAGACGTGGACCTCATGGCCCTCGACGAGCCAGAGCAGCTCCTCCCACGACATGTCGAAGGCGAAGGACACGGTGTGGGCGATGCGCAGCCGCCGCCCGCCCGCCGAGGCGATCGCCGGGTCGAAGATCTCCTTCTGGTGGTTGAGCTGCATGTTCGTCAGGCCCCGGTACGGGGTGACGACGCCCTTGGGCCGGCCGGTCGAGCCGGAGGTGTAGATGACGTACGCGGGGTACTCCAGGCGGCCCGGCACGTCGTGGGCGAACGCGGGCCGCTCCGCGTCGGTGATCTCGTCGCCGGGCAGGGCGGCCAGTTCGGCGGCCACCGCCGTGTCGTCCAGCAGGAGTTCGGGAGCGACGGGGCCCTCGTCGCCGCGCAGCGTCGGGGCGACGGCGGTCGTGGACAGCAGGCACAGGGGCCCGGTGTCCTCGACCATCAGCCGCAGCCGGTCGGCCGGGTGGTCCAGGTCGAGCGGCAGGTAGGCGGCGCCGGTGCGCAGCACGGCGAACAGCGCGGCCACCATGTCGATGGAGCGCGGCAGGGCGAGCGCCACCACCTTCTCCGGGCCCGCGCCCCTGGCGAGGAGCAGCCGGGCCAGGCGGTTGATGTGGGCGTCGAGTTCGGCGTACGTGAGGGCGCGCTCGCCGAAGACCAGCGCCACCGCGTTCGGGGTGCGGGCGACCTGGGCGGCGAGCAGGTCGGCGACGGTCTCGTCCGGGACGGGCTCGCGGCTGCCGGCCCACTCGGCCGTGAGGGCGTCCCGCTCGCCGGGGAGCAGCAGGTCCAGGGCGCCGACCCGGGTCGTCAGGTCGCCGATGAGCCGCTCCACGAGGGCCCCGTAGCGGTCCAGGGTGGCCTCGGCCCGCTCGTCGTCGACCAGGTCCGGCCGGTACTCCAGCTTCACCTGGACGGTCTCGGCCGGGTTGACGATCAGCGTCATCGGGTAGTGCGTGGCGTCCACGCTGCCCACACCGGTGATGCCGTGCCGCTCGGTCAGGCGCGTGAACGCGCCCTCGTCGGCGAAGTTCTGGAGCACGTACAGGGTGTCGAAGAGCGTGGTGTGGCCGCCGGCCCGCTGGAGTTCGGCGAGCCCCAGGTACTCGTGGTCCATCAGGGCGACGCGCTCGGTCTGGACGCGGCGCAGCAGGTCGCCGACCGGCTCGGCGGGGTCGAGGGTGATCCGCTGGGGCACGGTGTTGAGGAACATGCCGATCGTCGTGTCGACGCCCGGCACGTCCGCGGGGCGTCCGGCGACCGTGGCGCCGAAGACCACGTCGTCGCGGCCGACGGTGGAGGACAGGACGAGCGCCCAGGCGGTGGAGAGTACGGCGTTGATCGTCAGCCCGTGCTCGCGGGCGGAGAGGCGCAGGCGGTCGCTCAGCGCCCGGCCGAGGCTGAGGGTGCGCCGGTGCGGGATGGTCGGTTCGTCGCCTCGGTCACGGGCGACGAGCGTGGGCTCGTCCAGTCCCCCGAGGGCGCGCCGCCAGGTCTCGCGGGCCGCGTCGATGTCCTGGCCGGCGAGCCAGGTCAGGTAGTCGCGGTAGCTGCCGGGGGTGGGCAGGGCGCTGTCGTCGCCGGCCGTCGCGTACAGCTCCAGCAGTTCGTCCAGGAAGACGGACTGGGACCAGCCGTCCCAGGCGACCAGGTGGTGGCTGAGCATCAGCCGGTCGGTGGTGTCGGTGAGCCGGATCAGGGTGAGCCGGAACAGCGGGGGCGCGGCGAGGTCGAACCGCTGCCGCCGGTCGGCGTCGGAGATCTCGGCGAGGCGGGCCTGCCGCCGCTGCTCGGTCAGACCGGTGAGGTCGACCTCGGTGAGCGGTACGGGGAGTTCGGCGGCCGCGCAGAGGAACTGGACCGGCTCGGGGAGGCCGTCGCTGGTGATGCCCGTGCACAGGCTCGGGTGCCGGCGCAGCAGTGTCGCGCAGGCGGCGCGGAGCCGGTCGGCGTCGAGCCGGTGGTCGAAGTCGAAGGTGTCCTGTGCGGTGTAGACGTCCAGCGCCGACGTGTCGTAGCTGGCGTGGAAGTAGATGCCCTCCTGGAGCGGGGACAGCGGCCAGATGTCGGCGACCGGGGCCTGGCCGACCCGCTCGATCAGGTCGATGTCGGCCTGGGTGAGGTCGACCAGCGGCACGTCCGACGGGGTGAGGGACGGCAGGGCGCCGGGCGTGGCGGTGCGGGCGACGAGCTCGCGCAGGACGTCGGCCCAGGCGCGGCCGAGTGCGTCGACGTCGGCGGCGGTCAGCGTGTCGCCGTCCGGCCACGTCCAGGTGGCGCGCAGCTCGGGTCCGCGCGGGGTGTCCGCGCACACGGCGTTGACCTGGAGCGGGTAGGGCATCGCGAGATCGGCGTCGGGCTCGACGGACAGCGCGTCGGACTCGACGGCGGGCGCCCAGTCGCGGGTCTGCTCGGCGGGGAGCCGGCCGAAGTAGTTGAACAGCACCTGTGCGGTGGACAGCTGGGCGAACACCGGGGCGAGCTGCGGGTTGAGGTAGCGCAGCATGCCGTAACCGGCGCCGGAGTCCGGGGCCGACCGCACGGCCTCCTTGATCTGCTTCAGCGCGTCGAGCGGGTCGTCGGCGGCGGGCAGGCGTACGGGGTGGAGGCTGGTGAACCAGCCGACGGTGCGCGACAGGTCGGCGTCGGTGCCGTCGCGGCCGTGCCGCTCCAGGTCGACCAGCAGGTCGCCGTCGACGGCGGTACCCCGGTCGGCGCGCCAGCGGGTGACGGCGAGGCGCAGCGCGGCGAGCAGGACCTCGGTGACGTCGGCACCGGCCGCCGCGGGCACGGCGGTGAGCAGGGCCCGGGTGTCGTCGGCGGGCAGGGTGACGGTGTGTTCCCGCGCCGCGCCCGCCGTGCCGGTACGGGTGGCGCCGGCCACGAGCTCGGCGCCGGGGGCCAGCGTCTTGGCCCAGTAAGGGAGTTCGGCCTGCCGCTGCGGTGAGGTGGCCTGCTCGGCGACGTCCCGGGCGAACCGGCGCAGCGAGGTGGGCACCGGTTCCAGGGCGGGCGCCTCACCGCGTACGACGGCGTCCCAGGCGGCGGCGAGGTCACCGATGAGGACGCGCCAGGACACGCCGTCGACCACCAGGTGGTGGACGGCCAGCAGCAGCCTGCCCGGCCGTTCGGTGCCCGCGTCGAACCACACGGCCCGCACCATGGCGCCGTTGTCGGGGTCGAGGCGGTTCGCGGCGGCGTCGGACTCCTCGGCGACGGCCGCGCGGAGGGCGGCGTCGTCGAGGTCCCGTACGTCCACGCGGTGGAGCAGCGCGGAGGCGTCGACCGAGCCGGGGGCGGTCGTCCGCGCGGACCACAGGGCCGGGATGGCCGGGCCGAGGTCCATGCGGGTGAGGGTGAGCCGGAGGCCGTCGTGGTGGTCGACGACCGCCTGGAGCACGCGGGTCAGCTTCTCGGTGTCCGCGTCGGCGGGCGCCTGCAGCAGCATCGACAGGTTGAAGCGCCCGATCGTGCCGCCGTCCTCGCGGAGCTGGTGGACGATCGGCAGGAGCGGCACGTCGCCGACGCCGTCGGAGTCGGCGGCCACCGCCGGGGCGGTCGGCTCGGTGCCGGTGACGGCGGCCGCCAGGGCGGCCGGGGTGCGGTGCTCGAAGACGTCCCGGGGGGTGATCCGCAGGCCCGCCTTGCGGGCTCGGCTCGAGACCGCCATGGAGAGGATGCTGTCGCCGCCCAGCACGAAGAAGTCCTCGTCCGGTTCGACGGCGTCGATGCCGAGGACGTCGGCGAAGACGGCGCAGAGCCGCCGCTCGTTGCCCTCGCGTGCCGTGGGGCCCGAACGGCTGTGCCGCCTGCGGGCCTCGGGCGCGGGGAGTGCCTTGTGGTCGACCTTGCCGCCCGGGGTGAGGGGCAGCGCACCGATCCGTACGAGGTGGCTGGGCACCATGGGCGCGGGCAGCGAGCCGCTCAGCGCGTCCCGTACGGCGTCGACGTCCAGGTCCGCGCCCGCCGCCGGCACCAGGTAGGCGACCAGCTGCTTGACTCCCCGCTCGTCCTCGCGGGCCACGACCGCGACCTCGCCGACGGCCGGCTCGTCGCGCAGCCGTGCTTCGATCTCGCCGAGCTCCACCCGGTTACCCCTGATCTTGACCTGGTGGTCGGTGCGCCCGAGGTAGGTGAGCACACCGTCTCCACTGAACTGAACCATGTCTCCGGTGCGGTACATCCGCCCGCCCCGACTGCCGAACGGATCGGCGACGAAGCGCTCCGCGGTGAGCGCGGCGCGTCCGTGATAACCGCGGGCGAGCTGTCCGCCCGCGATGTAGAGCTCGCCCGGCTCGCCCGCCGCGACGGGCCGGAGGTAGCGGTCGAGGACGAACAGCCGCGTGTTCCACACCGGCCGTCCGATGGGGACGGTGCCGCCGTCCTCGGGGCCGGAGCCCGCCTCCCAGCTGGTGACCTGGATGACGGCCTCCGTGGGGCCGTACACGTTGAACAGCGGGACCCCGGTGCGCTCGTGCCAGCGCCGGGCGAGCGGCGCGGGCAGCGCCTCGCCGCCGCTGAACGCGCGGCGCACGGTCGTCCACCACTCCCCCGCCTCGTCCTCGGCGAGCAGGGCGCCGTAGAGCGAGGGCACGAGGTCGACGCTGGTGACGCGCTCGCGGCGGATCAGCTCGATGAGGTACGCGGGATCCCGGTGCCCGTCCGGCCGGGCGATCACGACGGTGCCGCCGGTCAGCAGCGGGGTGAAGATCTCCAGTACGGACGGGTCGAAGCTGGTCGAGTACTGGTGCAGGACCCGCTCGTCCGGGCCGTATCCGAACCGGTCGGCGGTCCAGGCGAGCTGGCCGGCGACGGCACGGTGGGTGACCACGACGCCCTTGGGGCGGCCGGTGGAGCCGGAGGTGTAGATGACGTACGCGGCGCTGTCGGGGTGGACCGGCACGGCGACGGGCGACTCGGGCGCGGGGGCCCGCTCCTCGCCGGGCCTCTGGTCGTCGGGGGTCTGCTCGTCGAGCACGACATGCGTCACGCCGTCGAGTGCGGGCAGCCGGGTCCGGGACGCGGCGGTGACGACGACGGTCCGCGCCCCGGAGTCGGAGAGCATGTACCGCACCCGGTCGGCCGGGTAGTCGACGTCGACCGGCAGGTACGCGGCGCCCGCCTTGAGGACGCCGAGCAGGGCGACCAGGGTCTCGGCGGAGCGCGGGACGGCGACGGCGACGACGGACTCGGGCGTCGCACCGCCCGCCAGCAGCCGGTGGGCCAGGGCCTCGGCGCGCGCGTCGAGTTCGGCGTAGGTCGTCCGCCCGGCCTCGTGGACCAGCGCGGTCGCGTCCGGGGTCCGGTGGACCTGCCGGGCGAAGGCGCCGTGGACGGTGTCGTCGGGCAGCGAACGGTCGGCGCCGGTCAGCGCGGCGAGGGCGGTGCGCTCCTCGTCGGCCGTGTTGATGGCGAGCTGGGCCACGGGGCGCAGGGGGTCGCCGACGAGCTGGTCGACGACGCCCGTGAGCCGGTCGGCGAACCGGCGGGCCGCGGCCGAGTCGAGGCGGGCCGGGTCGTGGTCGAGGCGCAGCTGGAGCCGGTCGCCGGGCAGGACGGTGAGGGCGAGGGGGTAGTGGACGGCGTCCCTGATGTGGGAGCCGGTGATCCGGACCCGTCCGGCCGGGTCGGACGGTTCGCCCGCGTCGGGCAGGTTCTCCACGACGACCAGCGCCTCGAACAGGTCGCCGCGCCCCACGGCCCGCTGGATCTCGGCGAGCCCCACGTGCTGGTGGTCCAGCAGGTCGGCCTGCTCGTCCTGGAAGCGGGCGAGGACGTCCGCGAGCGACTGCTCGGGCTGCCACCGCAACCGTGCGGGGAGCGTGTTGATGAGCAGGCCGACGAGGGTCTCGACGCCGTCGACGGCGGCCTGGCGGCCCGAGACCGTGGTGCCGAACACGACGTCGCGGGAGCCGGTGACATCGCCGAGCAGCAGCCCGAACGCTCCTTGGAGGACGCTGCCGAGTGTCAGTCCGAGCCTGCGGGCGCCCGCCGCGAGGGCGGCGGTGTCCTCGGCGGACAGTTCCACGGTGACCGTTCCGGTGCGGTGCTCGCCCGCGTCCGCGCGCACCGGGAGCCGGGCGGGGCCGTCGTGGCCGGCGAGGGCGTCGCGCCACGCGTCGAGTGCGCCGTCCCGGTCGCGGGCGGCGAGCCAGCCCGCGTACGCCCGGTACGCCGGGTCGCCCTGCGGCCTGGGCGCCTCGGCGCCGGGCAGGTAGCCGTTCAGCAGCTCCCGCATGAGCAGCGACACGGACCAGCCGTCCACGACGATGTGGTGCAGCGTCAGCACCAGCTGCGACCGGTCGGCACCGTGGCGGATCAGCGCGGCCCGCAGCAGCGGGGCGGCGGCGAGGTCGAAGCCCTCCGCCCGCTCCTGGGCGGCGATGTCGTCGGCGGCGGCCGACCGGCTTTCGGCGTCCCGGCCGGAGAGGTCGGCGAAGCGCCAGGGGACGGTGACGCGCTCGCCGACGAGCTGCACGATCCTGCCGTCCGGGAGCTGGTGGAAGGCGGCGCGCAGCAGCGGATGGCGGTCGAGGAGGCCCTGCACGGCGGCCCTCAGCGCCTCGGGGTCGACGTCTCCCGCGAGTTCGACGGTGTCCTGTACGGCGTAGCCGTCGGCGCCGCCCTCGTCGACGGACGCGTGGAAGTAGAAGCCCTCCTGGAGCGGTGTGGCGGGCACGGCGTCGACCAGGTCGGGTACGGCGTCGACGCACTCGGCCCGTTCGGCGTCGCTCAGGGCGACGAGCGAGAAGGGGGCGGGCAGGTCGGCGGCCGTGGCCTGCGGGGTGTCGGCGGAGGCGTCGCCGGCGAGGCGGGCGAGCGCGGCGACCGTGCGGTGCCGGAACACAGCGCGCGGGGTGAGCGCGATGCCGGCCTCGCGGGCGCGGTTCACCAGCTGGATCGCGACGATGCTGTCGCCTCCCAGCTCGAAGAAGCTGTCGTGGACGCCCACCGACGGCAGGCCGAGTACGTCGGCGAACAGCCCGGCGAGCGCCGCCTCGGCGGGTGTGGTCGGCGCGTCGTCTCCGCCCATCGCCGTCCACTGCGGCGCGGGCAGGGCACGCGTGTCGAGCTTGCCGTTCGGGGTCAGCGGCAGGGGGCCGTCGAGGCGTACGAGGGCGGACGGCGCCATGTAGTCCGGCAGCGTCTCGGCGATGCGGGCGCGGGCCGCCGCGACGGCGTCAGGTCCGGTGTCCGTACCCGCGTCCGGTCCGGCGTCCGGTCCGGCGTCCGCGACGAGGTAGGCGACGAGCCGCTTCACGCCCCGGTGGTCCTCGCGGACGAGGACGGCGGCCTGGGCGATGCCGGGGCACGCCATGAAGGCGCTCTCGATCTCGCCGGGTTCGATGCGGTGGCCCCGGATCTTGATCTGGCCGTCCGAGCGGCCGAGGAACTCCAGGTTGCCGTCGGCGCTCCAGCGGACCCGGTCGCCCGTCCGGTACATGCGGGAGCCGGGAGCCCCGAACGGGTCGGCGACGAACCGTTCCGAGGTGAGTCCCGGCCGGCCCAGGTAGCCCCGGGCCAGGCCGCGCCCCGCGACGTACAGCTCGCCCTCGGCGCCCGCGGGAACGGGGCGCAGGGCCGAGTCGAGCACGTAGGCGCGGGTGTTGGGGTCGGGGCGGCCGATCGGCGCGGGCCCCGGGCGTTCGGCGTCGGCGATCCACAGCGTGGAGTTGACGGTCGCCTCGGTGAGGCCGTAGGCGACGACGACCTGGAGCCGTCCCGCCCAGCGTGCGATCAGCTCGCTGGGCACCGCCTCGGTGCCGACGATCAGCACCGCGCCGTCGGGCAGCTCGCAGTCCTGGGGCAGCGCCGAGACGAGGGACGGCGGAAGGATCATGTGGGTGGCGCGGTGGCGCGCGATGTAGTCGGTGAGCGCGGGCCCGGCGACGCGCCGCTCGGTGGGGACGACGATGATCCGGCCGCCGACGCACAACGACATGATCAGGTCCCAGACCGTCACGTCGAAGCCGACGGACGCGAACTGCACCACGCGGCTGTCGGCGGTGATGCCGATGCGGTCGGTGGCGGTGGCGATGAGGCTGCCGACGCCGTCGTGCGAGACCACGACGCCCTTGGGGCGGCCGGTGGAGCCCGAGGTGTAGATGACGTACGCGGCCTGGTCCAGGGCGACCGCCACACCGGGGTCGGAGGCGTCCAGGGCGGCGCACTCGGCGGCCGTCGACGGCTCGTCGAGCAGCACATGGGTCACACCGGGCGCGTCCGGCAGGTCGGCGGACAGGTCCCGCGTGGTCACGATCGTCCGGGCGCCCGCGTCGGACAGCATGTAGGCGATCCGGTCCTGCGGGTGGTCGGCGTCCAGCGGCAGATAGGCCGCTCCGGCCTTCATCACGGCCAGCAGGGCGATCACCAGCTCGGGCGAGCGCGGCAGCGCCACCGCGACGACGTCCTCGCCGCCCACGCCGCGGGCGGCGAGGAGCCGGGCGAGGCGGTTGGCGGCCGCGTTGAGCTCCGCGTACGACAGCTCACGGTCCTCGCACACGAGGGCGGTGGCGTCCGGGGTGCGCGCCACCTGCCGTTCGAAGGCGGCGGGCCAGGACAGCTCGGGCACCTCGCGGGGCGCCACGCCGAACTCGCCGAGGAGGCGGTCGCGTTCGGCGCCGGAGGTCAGCTCGACGCGGGCGACGGGGCCGCTCAGGTCGTCGGCGAGGGAGGTCAGCAGCATGAGGAGGCGCCGCTGGTGCTCCGCCAGCGTCGGCTCGTCGCAGACGTCGGCGTCCGCGTCGACGAGGACGCGCAGGCCCTGGCCGTCCCGGAAGTCGCTGATCGTGATCGCCAGGTCGCTGACCGGGCCGAGCCACTGCGGGACGAGGTCGGCCTCGTGGTCGCGGAAGCGGATCCCGTCGCCGATGGGCAGGACGTTGACGGTGGGACCGACGAGCTCCTGCACGCCGTCCACCAGTCCGAGGTCCCTGGCCAGGTCCTCGGCGCGGTAGCGGCTGTGCGCCACGGTCTCGGCGATCGCCGTGCCGACCGCGTCCAGCAGGCCGGCGCCGGTCATGTCGGGGCGGACGGTGAGGCGCAGCGGGAGGATGTTGGAGACCATGCCGGGGACGTGCCGGCTCGCGGGGTCCTGCCGGGTGGTGACGGGCAGTCCGAGGACGAGGTCCTGTTCGCCGGTGACGCGGTGCAGGTAGGCGGCCACGGCGGCGACCAGGAGCCGGGAGGGCCTGGCACCCGCGGCGACGGCCGCGGCGCGGAGCCGGGCGGCGGCGGACGCGGGGATCTCGGCCGTGCGGCGCAGGCGCCGCTTCGTCGGTCCCGACGAACGCTCGACGAGGCGTACCGGCTCGGGCCGGTCGGCCATCCGCTCCAGCCAGTACGCGCGGTCCTCCTCGTACCGCCGGGACGCGCGGTAGGCGGTGTCCGACGCGACCAGCCGGGACAGCGCCCATTCGGGGGCGGCGGTCGGCCCGTCGACCGTGTAGAGGTCTCCGGCGCGGCCGGTGATCTGGGCGATGCCGGTGCCGTCGATGACGATGTGGTGGTAGCGCTGGTACCACCAGAGGCGGTCGTCCGCGAGCCGGATCAGGACCTGGGCGAAGAGCGGGCCGCAGGCGAGGTCGGTGGGCCGGTCGCGGTCGGCCTCCATCCACCGGCGGGCGGCGGCAGTCGGATCGGGCTCGTCCCGGAGGTCGACCACCGGCACGTCGACGGGGAAGCGGGTGGGCACCTGGCGCGGGGCGCCGTTGTCGGTGACGACCCGGACGTGCAGGGATTCGGCCTCCTCCGCGGCCTGCCGGACGGCGGCGGTCAGCCGGTCCAGGTCGATGTCGCCACGCAGGTCCATCACGAACGAGACGTTGAAGGCCGAGCTGTCCGGCTCGATCTGCTGGGCAAGCCAGATGCCGGATTGCCCGCCGGTGACGGGTATCCCGGCAGCGGGTGTCCGGTCCGACTCGGCGTCAAACATCGTTCGCGTGGCCTTTCCCTGGTGGTGCGTCAGTGATGGGTTGTCGGCGGCTTCGGCCGTGGGCGGGGGTGCGTGCCGCGCCCGCCCGGCGGGACGGTCACCGGGCGGGCGCGGTCGTGCGGGCGGGTCGCCTTACTTGATGGCCTCGAGCATCGGCACGACCTGGTCGATGGCGTACGGGATCGACAGCACGGTGTTGAAGGAGAGCGCGGCGCCGATGTCCGGGCTGTCGTACGGCAGGAACAGGTCCCGCTTCTCCTGGTGCACCTTGGTCTTCTGGTACAGCGGGTCGGCCTTCATGGCCTTCTCCGTGTCGGGGGTGCCCAGCCACACCGTCCGGTCGGCCTCCATGACGTCGAACCGCTCGGCGCTGAGGTCGGCGATGTTGTCCTTGCCGAGGGCCTTGCGGTACGTCTCGGATGTGGTGAAGCCCATCTCCGCCAGGAAGATGACCTTCGGGTCCTTGGGCGAGAACGCGGAGAACTTGCCCGGCTCGTAGGGCTCGCCGACGGTGACGGTCTTGCCCTTCCACTCCGGGTGCTTGTCGCGGACGGCCTTGAAGCGGGCATCGATGTCGGCGATCAGCTTCTCGGTCTCGGTGTCCTTGCCCAGCGCCTTGCCGATCTGCCGGGTCATGTCCTGCCAGGGAGCCTGGTAGTCCTCGTGGCCCTTGGGCTGGGCGACGACCTTGGTGAACTTCGAGAGGGTGTCGTACTGCTCCTTCTTCATGCCCGAGTACTGGGCGATGACGAGGTCCGGCTTGAGCGCGGCGATCTTCTCGATGTTGTACTCGTCCCGCTCACCGACGATCTGCGGCGGCGTGGAACCCCACTTGTCCTTGGCCCACGGCCACTTGCCGTACGGCTGCTCCTTGAACCAGTCCACCGAGCCGACCGGCTTGACGCCGAGCGCCAGCACGGCGTCCTGGTCGGACAGGCCGAGCGTGACGACCGTCTTCGGCTCCTTGTCGATCGTCGTGCTGCCGTACTTGTGCTCGACCGTCACCGGGAAGGCGGCGGACGCGTCGCCGGCCTTGTCCGCGGGCTCGGCCGACTTCTCGGTGCCGCCCCCACAGGCGGTCAGGGCGAACGCGGCGACGGCGGCGACAGCGACGCGCGGGACGTTTCTGATGAGCCGCGTCAGCGCGGGGCGTGTACCAGTGGACACGGTTGTTCCTTTCACGGGGGTTTCACGGTGCGTGCCCCGTCCGCCGGGTATGACGGCGTTACCGGCGGGCAGGGCGGTGTGGGGGGCGACCAGGCAGGTCCCTGGCCCCGCCAGGGGAGCCCCTGGCGGAAGGGGCCCCTGGAGGGAGGACTTTTCGGAGGGAGCGGTTCCCTAGCGGGCCGTGCCGATACCGTCGGCGACCGGCCGGGCCTCGTCGAGGGTGGCCTTCAGATCCCGGTCGAGGATGGAGTCCAGGATCTCGCCGACCCTGATCGCCGTGTTGGACAGCAGGGGCGACGTGATGCCGTGGGTGTGCTCGGTGCCGCCCTGCAGGTAGATGCCGCAGCGCACCGCGGGGTCGGTCGTGACACGGTAGTCGCGCTCGACGCGTACCCGGCCCTGCTCGTCGCGCTCGCAGCGGTCGCCGATCTCGCCGAGGAGGCCGAACGGATCGGCCTGGCTGTAGCCGGTGCCGAACACCACGACGTCGGCGTCCAGCCGGGTCTCCTCGCCGGTGACCAGGGACGTCACGACGGCCTGGACCTTCTCGCCGCCCTCCTCGACACCGGTGAGGCGGGAGACGTTGAGGAAGCGCAGACGCTCGGTGCCGAGCACCTTCTCCTGGTACTCCTGCCGGTACAGGTCGTCGATCAGGTCGATGTCCACCACGGAGTAGTTGGTGTTGCCGTGGTAGTCCATCAGCTTGCGCTTGATGTCGTCGGGCGCCGTGAAGTACTCGTCGACCGCGGCGGGGTCGAAGATGCGGTTGGCGAAGCTGCTGTCGTCGGCGGGGCTGTAGCCGTACCGGGAGAAGACGGCGCAGACCTCGGCCTGCGGGAAGCGGCGGTGGAGGTAGGCGACGTTCTCGGCGGCGCTCTGGCCGGCGCCGACGACGACGAACCGGGCGGGGTCGGTGCCCTCCAGGCCCTCCACCTTGGACAGCAGGTCGGAGCTGTGCCAGACGCGGTCCGTCCGCTCGACGCCCTCCGGCATGAGCGGGCGCAGTCCGGTGCCGATGACGAGGTTGCGGGCCCGGTGGACGACGAGTTCGGCACCGGAACGGGCCGTGACGTCCAGGTACTCCACCACACCGTCGCGGACGACCGGCTCGACGGCGATGACCTGGTGACCGTACGACACCATGTCGTCGACCTTCGCCGCCGCCCACTCGAAGTAGTCGTGGAACTCGACCCGCAGCGGGAACAGGTTCTTGTGGTTGACGAAGTCGATCAGCCGGCCCTTGCTCTGCAGGTAGCACAGGAAGCTGTACTCGCTGGCCGGGTTGCGGAGGGTCACCAGGTCCTTGAGGAAGGACACCTGCATGGTCGCGTCGTCGATGAGCATGCCGCGGTGCCAGCCGAAGCTCGGCTGCTGCTCGAAGAAGTGAGCAGTGACCGCCTCCTGCCTGCCGACGCGAGCGTTGTGCTCGCTGAGCGCTATCGCCATGGCCACATTGGACGGGCCGAAGCCGATGCCTATGAGGTCGTGGACCAGAGGTGCGTCGCCAGGAAGAACCTGAGACATGTCACTCCCATCGTGCGGGACAGCCGCCTGTGAGGCGTGGGGGAAAACGGGGAGCCGGACACACCGGTGACGGCGGCCGAGCAGAACTTAGGTAAAGCTAACCTGATCTGGCCAACCTGTCGACGGGACAAAACCGACAAGTTGGAGGCCATGGCGCCAAACACCCTGAGAATCATGGCGTGTTGCACCCTTAGGTAAGGCTTGCTTTACTTATCGCCGGTCAATCGCTCTTCTGAGGAGGAACCCCCATGCGGGTCGTCATGTTCGGTTATCAGACCTGGGGGCACCGCACCCTCCAAGCGCTCCTGGACTCCGAACACGACGTCGTGCTGGTCGTGACGCACCCCAAGAGCGAGCACGCCTACGAGAAGATCTGGAGCGATTCCGTCGCCGACCTCGCCGAGGAGCACGGCGTCCCCGTGGTCATCCGCAACCGGCCCGACGACGAGGAGCTGTTCGAGCGGCTCAAGGAGGCCGACCCGGACATCATCGTGGCCAACAACTGGCGGACGTGGATCCCCCCGCGCGTCTACGGCCTGCCGCGTCACGGCACCCTGAACATCCACGACTCCCTGCTGCCCAAGTACGCCGGCTTCTCCCCCATCATCTGGGCCCTCATCAACGGCGAGCCCGAAGTCGGCGTCACGGCCCACATGATGGACGAGGAGCTCGACGCCGGCGACATCGTGGACCAGCGCGCGGTGAAGGTGGAGCCGACCGACACCGCGACGGACCTCTTCCACAAGACCGTCGACCTCATCGCCCCCGTCACCATCGGCGCTCTCGACCTGATCGCCTCGGGACAGACGGAGTTCACCAAGCAGGACCGCTCCCAGGCCAGCTTCTTCCACAAGCGGTCGGAAGAGGACATCCGCATCAACTGGGACTGGCCCGCCGAGGTCCTGGAGCGCCTCGTCCGCGCCCAGTCCGCCCCCTACCCGCCGGCCTTCACCTTCCACAAGGGCAAGCGCCTGGAGGTGCTCTCCGCCGTCGTGTCCGAGGGCCGCTACGGCGGCACTCCCGGCCGGATCTTCTACCGCGAGGGCGAGGGCGTGGTGATCGTCGCCGGCGCCGACGCCCGCACCGGCCGCAACCACGGACTGGCCGTCACGCGCGTACGCACCGAGGACGGCCGCGAGCTGCCGGCGACCGAGTACTTCACCTCCATGGGCGGCTACCTCACCAGCCGCCCCTGACACGGGCCGTGGGCGCGCCGAAACCGCGTCCGGACACCTGAGCACCGAACGCCCCGGACGGTCCCGGGGCTTCGGCAGACGGCGCCGCGTGGGCACGCCCCACGCGGCGCCGCCCTCTTCCGGCCTCTACTCGGCGGGCTCGGCGGGCTGGCGCCCGTGGCCGCGGAGGCCGGCAGCCGGAGGACTGACGACCCGTGACGAGCGGGCGAAATTCGGTGGCCGACGGGACCGAGGCGCACGACGATGCCCCCATGGACTCCGATGCCCGCACGGCCTCAGGCAGACACGTCGATGAAGCGTCGCCGACTCGGTGGACGCCCGCCACCGTCCACCCCGACATGTGGGTCGATCCGGAGGACGATCCGCGCGAGACCGATGCCGAGACTGCCGGTGAACGCGACACGCTGCTCGACAACCTGCGCTACTTCCGCCTCACCGTCGAGATGAAGTGCGCGGGGCTGGACGCCGAGCAGCTGGCCCGGCGCTCGTCCCCACCGTCGACGATGTCCCTGCTCGGGCTGGTGCGGCACATGGCCGAGGACGAGCGGCACGTCCGCCGGATGGCCGGCGAGGATTCGCCGAGGATCTACCGCACCGCCGAGGACCGCGACGCCGACTGGAACGGCGCGATCGCCGACCCGGCGGTCGTGGAAGACGCCTGGCGCCGGTGGCGGGCCGAGGTGGAACTGACCGACCGGTTCATCGCCGGCTTCGCCGACCTCGGCGCGCGCCCCGGTGGTGACGTGCCGCTGCGCGACATCCTGGTGGCGCAGATCGTGGAGTACGCGCGGCACTGCGGCCACGCCGACCTCCTGCGCGAGCGGATCGACGGCCGGGTAGGCCAATGACCGCCCACCCCGCGTCCCCTTGCGGGCCGGGGAGCACGGCCGGCCGGCCCCTGTCCGGGCGTGGGGCCGGTCAGTGGCGCCTGCGGCCACCGCGCCGGAACCGCACGGCGACGTAGGCGAACGCGACGACGAAGACGACGACGCCGATGACGAGCAGGTACAGCAGCCCCTCGACCACGGCGCCGATGATCCCGAGGGCCACCGCCACGAGGAGCAGAAACAGGAACAGCGCCATCACACCCACCTTCACTTCGCCCGATATGCCCATTGTTCCTTTCTGGTCACCCTAAGCACGATCTCCTCCCTTCGCCGGGGAAGGCGCCCGTCGTCGCGGCTCGGCGCCGCCGGTCAGGCGCGCCCCGTCACGCGGACGGCGGCGGCCTTCGGTGTGAACCGTCCTCCAGCACGGCGGCGCCGGCCTTCCGGCGCCCCGGCCCGGATTACGGTCGGTGTGCTGACGGCCCGTCCCGGCACCCCGAGCCCCCGAACCACCGAGGAGGCCGCGGTCGCCGGGCCAGGCCCCATTCCCATCTGGAGGACGGCACCCATGAGCAGCACCGAGACCGGCGGCGTCACCGGCACCAAGGACAAGGACTACAACCTGATCTGGTACGTGGAGGCGTGCCTGAGCAACGCCCTGCGGCTGGAGACCTACATCCAGGACGCGGAGCGGGAGAACGACAGCGAGGTGGCCGAACTGTTCCGTAAGGCGCAGAGCGACAGCCGCAAGGGCGCCGAGCTGGGCAAACAGCTTCTCCGCGGCCGTCTCGGCGGCTGACCGCGCACTCCCTCCCGCGTCGGCGCGGCGGACCGTCAGGTCCAGCGGAGCCGCGCGGGAGGAGACGCGGGGTCGCGTACCCGGCCCGTGAGCCGGAGTACACCGGGCGGACAACCGGGGCGGGACGACGAACGGGGGGGGGCGGGACGGCGCGCGCCCGCGCCACCGGGCCGTGAAGCTGGAGGCATGACGATCGACGTCACCGCGCGGCGCACCATCCCGCTGCCGCCCGAGCGGGTGGCCGCGTACGCCATGGACTGGCGCCACGACGCGGAGTGGACGCAGGGCATCCGCATGGCGGAGCTGACGAGGGAGGCGCCCGGTGGCGGGTTCGGCACGGGCGCCGAGGTCACCCGCACGGCCTACTTCCTGGGCCGCCGCATCGACTACGTGCTGCGCGTGGCGGCCCACGAACCCCCACGACTCCTGGACATGGTGTCCGTGGCCGGGCCGATGCCCATGCACATCACGTACACCTTCGAGCCCGCCCCCGAGGGGACCCGGGCGCGGATCCGCGTGCAGGGCGGTGGTGGCGGTCTCTACCGGCTGGCAGGACCGCTCCTGGCCCGACAGGTGCGCGGCCATCTCGACAAGGACCTGCGCGACCTCGAAGCCAGGCTGACCGGGCAGGGGTGACGGACCATGGCGTACGACCCGGGTCTGGCGGAGAGGATCCGCGAGCGGCTGGGCGCGGGCCCGGACGTCTCCGAGAGGCACATGTTCGGCGGGGTCGCCTTCCTCTGCCGGGGGAACATGGCCGTCGGCGTCGTCGGTGACGACCTGTTGGTCCGCGTCGGCCCCGACGCGGCCGACGAGGCGCTCACCCGGCCGGGTGCCGAGGTCTTCGACATGACGGGCCGCCCCATGCGCGGCTGGGTGGTGGTCGCCGGGGCCGCGGTCGCCGAGGACGGCGCGCTGGCGGAATGGCTCGACGCGGGCTGGGCGTTCGCCTCGGGTCTGCCGCCCAAGTGACGGGGAACCGGCGGACGCCGGCGGCCCGCCCGCCCCGTGGAGCGCCGACCCACCGGAGCGCCGCCCTCAGGGGTGTGCCGACGGGGACACCAGCATGTGGAACCCGGGGCGTTGGGGCAGGTCGGGGAGGTGGTGCACGGCCCAGCCACGGGCGTACGCGGGAACCGCCGCTCCCCGGGACAGCAGTACGGCGACCGGCTGCCGCTCGGCCGCCCGCGCGAGGCCGGCCGGGGTGATTCCGGCGTCGGGACCGGCGGGCTGGCGGGAGGCGCACCCCGCCCGGTACGCGATGCGGATCGCGTCCTCTCCGGTCACCACGCAGGGCGGACGCACCCCGACCGCCCGGAGTTCGGCGGCGATACCGGTGAGCGTGACGGTGTCGGCGCGCACCCGCCGCGTGACCGAGTCGAGCACCTTGTACTGGACCGCCAGGTGCCCCAGCAGCGCGAGCGCGCAGAGGGCGGGCACGGCGGGCCGCCACGAGGTCCGGATGCCCGCGAGCCGCACGAGGAGCACCGCGACCGGCAGGGCGAGCAGGGCGTACGCGGGGAGCAGGAAGCGGGGAGCCGCGTAGTCGATGGTGAACAGATACGGCAGCGCGAGCCCGCCGCCGGTGACGGCGGCCAGCACCGTGGCCGTGCGGTGACGCGTCCCGGCGGCCACCCGGAGTCCGCCGGCCACGAACAGCGGCAGGACGAGGAACCACAGCGCGGTGACCGGGCTCCGCCAGGGCACGTCGCAGGGGCGGCAGAGCGTACGGCCGCCCAGTGCCCGGACATGGTCGTCGACGGCGACGTACCAGCCGAGTTCGCCCTGGATCTCGCCGGCCCGGTCCAGCCGCGCGGCGAGGCCGCCGTAGCGGACGTACGCCTCGATCACCCATTCCGCGCCGCCGACGAGGAGACCGGCGGCAAGCACGCCCCACAGCACCGGCCGCCGCCAGGCTCGCACCGCCAGGGAACCCGCCGCCGACAGCAGCACGAGCGGTACGGCGTCCGGCGGCCGCATCAGCGCTACCCACGCCACGGCGGCGGCGAGTCCCGCCAGGGACCGGGAGTCGCCGGGGTCGCGGGCCGCGCGCAGGAAGAAGCCGACCGCGGCCAGAGCGCCGTACGCGGCCCAGAGGTTCGGCATCGCCTGCGGCCCGTAGTACAGCGTGATCCACAGGCTGGCGAACAGGCCGCCGGCCACCGCGAGCACCGGTGCGGGCAGCAGCGGGCGCCACACCCGCAGGGCGAGGAACAGGCCGAGGCCGGACAGGACGGCCAGCCACAGCCGCAGCGCCGGGACCGACGGGGTGAGCGCCGCGACGGGGGCGGCGAGGAAGGAGACGCCCCGGGCGCGGGGCGCGCTGAAGAACGCGGCGGGGCCCTGCCGCCCGACCTGGCTGACGTACACCGTCTCGTCCCAGCCCAGGCCCAGACCGGGCGCCACCAGCGCCAGCTGAGCCGACACGAACGCCACGGCGACGGCGCCGAGCCACAGCGTCGCCCGGCGGGACCGGTCCTCCGGGGCCGTGGTGCGTGGCGCCTCGCGCGTGACCGGACCACGGTCGGCGGGCTCGCCACGGGAGCCGGGCAGCAGATGCGGTTCCTGCACGGGGACCTCGCGGGTAAGGGGCCGGGGCGGTCCCGGCCTGCCCGTTCCACGCTGGGCGCGGCGGGGGCCGCCCGCCACACCGGGGCGGCGACAGGCGCAGCACCCGCGCCCGATGGTGTGACGTGCCCGTGGAGCCGCCGACGGCCGGTAAGGGGCGCGACGGCGCTCCCCGGCGGTCCCCCGTCCTGACGTCACTCGTCCACCGTGTCCCCGGGCCCCTTCGGCCACCTCGTCCGGACAGCTCGGAGCCCGTGCGTATGAATCGCGTCAAGCCCGCGTTCGCGGGCGTATGGAGCCCGTCAACAGGGGCCGGGTTCCCGCCAGGAACGGGATTTCCTCGGGAAGTCCCGTTCCGACCCTCTTTCTTAGGAGCTCGCGGTGGCCGACCTGGCCTTCGTCCTCACCACCGTCGCGGTGTTCGCGCTCGTGGTCCTCGTCGCCCGGGGGGTGGCGAAGCTGTGAGTGCCGAGAACGTCGTCGGGCTGCTCGTGGCCATAGCCCTCCTGGGCTACCTGGTCCTAGCCCTCGTCAAGCCGGAGAGGTTCTGAGCCCGTCCATGAGCCCCGTCCTCGCTGCTGTCGCCCAGGTGACCGCGCTCGTCGTCGCGCTTGCCCTGGTGCACCGACCGTTCGGCGACTACATGGCCGCCGTCTTCTCCTCCGACAGGCACCTGCGTGTCGAGAGGTGGATGTACCGCGCGGTCGGCGCGAACCCGGACACGCGGATGAGCTGGCCCGCCTACCTGCGGGCCGTCCTCGCCTTCTCCGGCGTCGGCGTGCTGTTCCTGTACCTGCTGACGCGGTTCCAGGACCAGCTGCCGCTGTCGCTCGGCTTCGCGTCCCTCACACCGGACCAGGCGTTCAACACAGCCGCCTCGTTCGTCTCGAACACCAACTGGCAGTCGTACTCCGGTGAGTCGGCGATGAGCCACCTCACCCAGACCGGCGGCCTCGCCGTGCAGAACTTCGTGTCCGCCGCCGTCGGCATCGCCGTCGCCGTCGCGCTCGTGCGCGGCTTCACCCGGTCGCGCACCGGCGATCTGGGCAACTTCTGGGCGGACCTGGTCCGGGGCGTCGTACGGATCCTGGTTCCGGTCTCCGTGGTCGCGGCCCTGCTGCTGGTCGCCGCGGGCGCGATCCAGAACTTCGGCGGCATCCAGGAGATCACCACCGTCACCGGGCAGACCCAGCACATCTCCCCCGGCGCCGTCGCCTCGCAGGAGGCCGTGAAGAACCTCGGGACCAACGGCGGCGGCTACTTCAACGCCAACTCCTCCCACCCCTTCGAGAACCCCGACGGCTTCTCCAACCTCCTGGAGATCTTCCTCCTCCTGGTGATCCCGTTCTCCCTGCCGCGCACCTTCGGAAGGATGGTCGGCTCGGTCAGGCAGGGGTACGCCGTCGTCTCCGCCATGGCGGTGATCTGGTTCGTCGGTGTGGTGCTGGTGACCTGGACCGAGTTCGCCCACCCCGGCACCGCCGCGCAGCTCGCGGGCGGGGCCATGGAGGGCAAGGAGCAGCGGTTCGGCGAGGGTGCCTCGTCTCTGTTCGCCGTCTCCACGACCATGACGTCGACCGGCTCGGTGAACTCGTTCCACGACTCGTACAGCGGGCTGTCCGGCGGTGTGCTGCTGCTGGGCATGATGCTCGGTGAGATCGCGCCCGGCGGGGTCGGCTCCGGTCTGTACGGCATGCTGATCATGGCGGTCATCGCCGTGTTCATCGCCGGTCTGATGGTGGGCCGCACACCCGAGTACCTCGGCAGGAAGATCGGCACCCGAGAGATCAAGCTCGCCGCCTGCTACATCCTGATCACACCCGCCCTGGTGCTCGTCGGCACCGCTGTGGCGATGGCCCTGCCCGACGGCGAGGAGGCCATGACCAACATCGGCGCGCACGGCTTCTCCGAAGTCCTCTACGCGTACACGTCCGCGTCCAACAACAACGGCTCGGCCTTCGCGGGCTTCGGCGCGAACACGCCGTTCTTCAACACGACACTGGGCCTGTGCATGCTGCTCGGCCGGTTCCTGCCGATGGTGTTCGTACTGGCGCTCGCCGGGTCACTGGCCGAACAGACGCCCGTACCGGAGACCGCCGGCACGCTCCGCACCGAGAAGCCGCTGTTCACCGGCCTGCTCGTGGGCGCGATCCTCATCATCACCGGCCTCACCTTCTTCCCCGCCCTCGCCCTGGGCCCGCTCGCGGAAGGGCTGGCCTCATGACCCTCGACACCACGAAGCACGAGGACTCCATGTCCACCGCCACCACCCTGACCCCGGCGCCGCACAGCGACATGCCGACCGGTCGCGGGCCCGCGGGCGAAGGCCGCGCCGGACGGGGCCTGTTCGACCCCGGACAGCTGCTCAGGTCCTTTCCGGACGCGCTGCGCAAACTCGACCCCCGGGTGATGGTCACGTCCCCGGTCATGTTCGTGGTGCTGACCGGGTCGGTCGCCACCACCGTCCTGGCGCTGAGGGACCCGTCCGACTGGTTCGGCTGGGCGATCACCGCCTGGCTGTGGCTGACGACGGTCTTCGCCAACCTGGCGGAGGCCGTCGCCGAAGGGCGCGGCAAGGCCCAGGCCGACACCCTGCGCAAGGCGAAGACCGACACCGTGGCCCGGCGGCTCCTCGTCCAGGACGGCAGGGGTGAGGAAGAGGTGCCCGGCACCGAGCTGCGCGTGGGCGACCTCGTGGTCTGCGAGGCCGGGGACGTCATCCCCGGGGACGGCGACGTCGTCGAAGGTGTCGCCTCCGTGGACGAGTCGGCCGTGACCGGCGAGTCCGCGCCCGTCATCCGCGAGTCCGGCGGCGACCGTTCGGCCGTGACCGGCGGTACGAAGGTGCTGTCCGACCGGATCGTCGTCCGTATCACCACCAAGCCGGGTGAGACGTTCATCGACCGGATGATCAGCCTGGTGGAGGGGGCGGCCCGGCAGAAGACCCCGAACGAGATCGCCCTCAACATCCTGCTGGCGTCCCTGACGATCGTGTTCCTGCTGGCCGTCGTGACGCTGAAGCCTTTCGCGATCTACGCGGGGGCCGACGGCCAGACCTCGCTCATCGTGCTGACGGCGCTGCTGGTGTGCCTCATCCCGACGACGATCGGCGCCCTGCTCTCGGCCATCGGCATCGCGGGCATGGACCGGCTGGTCCAGCGCAACGTCCTCGCGATGAGCGGGCGGGCCGTCGAGGCGGCCGGCGACGTGTCGACGCTGCTGCTCGACAAGACCGGCACGATCACGCTCGGCAACCGGCAGGCCGCCGACTTCGTACCGGTGAAGGGCACCACCGCCGCCGAGGTGGCCGACGCCGCGCAGCTGTCCTCCCTCGCGGACGAGACGCCCGAGGGCCGTTCCGTGGTCGTCCTCGCCAAGGAGCGGTACGGGCTGCGCGAGCGTCATCAGGGCGAACTCGCCCACGCGGCGTGGATACCGTTCACGGCCCGGTCCCGGATGAGCGGCGTCGACGTCGACGGCCGCAGGATCCGCAAGGGCGCCACCGCCTCGGTGGTCGCCTGGGTGCGGGAGCGGGGCGGCGAGGTCGCCCCGGACGCCGACGCGATCGCGGACCGGATCTCCGAGGCGGGCGGTACGCCGCTGCTCGTCGCGGTCGAAGACGCGGACGGCCCGCGTGTCCTGGGCGTCATCCATCTCAAGGACGTCGTCAAGGAGGGCATGCGGGAGCGGTTCGAGGAGCTGCGGCGCATGGGCATCAGGACCGTCATGATCACGGGCGACAACCCGCTCACCGCGAAGGCCATCGCCGAGGAGGCCGGAGTCGACGACTTCCTGGCGGAGGCGACGCCCGAGGACAAGATGGCCCTGATCAAGCGGGAGCAGGCGGGCGGCAGGCTCGTCGCGATGACGGGCGACGGCACCAACGACGCCCCGGCCCTCGCCCAGGCGGACGTCGGCGTGGCCATGAACACCGGCACGTCGGCCGCCAAGGAGGCCGGGAACATGGTCGACCTGGACTCCAACCCGACGAAGCTCATCGAGATCGTGCAGATCGGCAAGCAGCTCCTCATCACCCGGGGCGCGCTCACCACCTTCTCGATCGCCAACGACGTGGCGAAGTACTTCGCCATCATCCCAGCGATGTTCGCGGTCGCCTATCCGGGCCTGGACAGGCTCAACGTCATGGGCCTGACGTCCCCCGAGTCCGCGATCCTCTCCGCCGTCGTCTTCAACGCGCTGATCATCGTCGCCCTGGTGCCGCTCGCCCTGAAGGGTGTGCGCTACCGGCCCAGCGGCGCCGACAGGATGCTCCGCCGCAACCTCGCGGTCTACGGCGTCGGCGGACTGATCGCCCCGTTCGTCGGCATCAAGCTGATCGATCTGCTCATCTCCCTCATTCCCGGAATCGGCTAGGACCGGCCCTCATGAACAACTCCGCAGGAAACGCCGCCCGGCTCGTCTGGGCCGCGCTGCGCGCGCTGCTGGTGCTGACCGTCGTGACCGGCGTCGTCTACCCGCTCGCCGTGACCGGCATCGCCCAGGTCGCCTTCCCCGACAAGGCCGACGGCTCCCTCGTCGAGGACGGCGGCCGGGTCGTCGGCTCGGAGCTGATCGGGCAGACCTGGAACCGCCCGGGTACGGACGAACCCGACCCCAGGTGGTTCCAGCCACGCCCATCGAACAGCGGGTACGACCCGCTGGCGACCGGCTCCGGCCAGCTCGGCGCCTCGGACCCGACCCTGACCAAGGCGGTGGCGGACGCCAGGAGGGCCGTGGCGGCCTTCAACCAGGTACCCGAGTCCGAGGTCCCGAAGGACGCCGTCACCGGCTCCGCCTCCGCGATCGACCCGCACATCTCCCCGGAGTACGCGGCCATCCAGGTCGAGCGGGTGGCGGCGCACAACCGGCTCGACACGGCACGGGTCCGGCAGCTGGTCGCCGACCACACCGAGGGCCGCACCGCCGGGTTCCTCGGCGAACCGCACGTCAACGTGGTGAGGCTGAACCTCGCCCTCAAGGCCCTGGCCGGGCGCTGACGGCCGCACGGGCACGACGGCACGCGGGCCGGCGCCCGGGGGCCTTCACGGTCACCGGGGCGCCGGCTCCCGCCGTATCCTCCGGACGACGGAAGGCGCCCACTCGGCGACACGGCCGCTCGGCCGCTCGGCCGCTCGGCGACAGGACCACGCGGCCCCTCGGCCGCTCGATCACGAGACACCGGAACGGACAGGGCATGGGACGCGGCAGGCTACGGATCTACCTCGGTGCGGCGCCGGGCGTCGGCAAGACGTACGCGATGCTGTCCGAGGCGCACCGCCGCGTCGAGCGCGGCACGGACTGCGTGGTCGCCTTCGTCGAGCACCACGACCGGCCGCGTACGGAGGTGATGCTGCACGGCCTGGAACGGATCCCCCGCCGGGAGATCGCCTACCGCGACACCGCCTTCACCGAGATGGACGTGGACGCGGTCCTGGCCCGGCGCCCGGCCGTCGCCGTGGTGGACGAGCTGGCGCACACCAACGTGCCCGGCTCGCGCAACGCCAAGCGGTGGCAGGACGTCGAGGAGCTGCTGGCCGCCGGGGTCGACGTCATATCCACGGTGAACATCCAGCACCTGGAGTCCCTCGGGGACGTCGTGGAGTCGATCACCGGTGTCCGGCAGCAGGAGACCGTCCCCGACGAGGTGGTCCGGCGGGCCGACCAGATCGAGCTGGTCGACATGTCCCCGCAGGCCCTGCGCCGCCGCATGGCGCACGGCAACGTCTACCGGCCGGAGAAGATCGACGCGGCGCTGTCGAACTACTTCCGGCCGGGCAACCTCACGGCCCTGCGCGAACTGGCGCTGCTGTGGGTGGCCGACCGGGTCGACGAGTACCTCAAGCAGTACCGCACCGACCACGCGGTCTCGACGGTCTGGGGCGCCCGGGAGCGCATCGTCGTCGGACTGACCGGCGGCCCCGAGGGGCGCACCCTGATCCGGCGGGCCGCGCGGCTCGCGGAGAAGGGGGCGGGCGGCGAGGTCCTCGCCGTCTACATCGCCCGCAGCGACGGGCTGACGTCCGCCTCCCCGAAGGAGCTCGCCGTCCAGCGGAGCCTGGTGGAGGACCTGGGCGGAACGTTCCACCATGTCATCGGGGACGACGTCCCGTCCTCGCTGCTGGAGTTCGCCCGGGGGAGCAACGCCACCCAGATCGTCCTGGGCGCGAGCCGCCGCAAGGCGTGGCAGTACGTCTTCGGACCCGGGGTCAGCGCGATCGTCGCCCGCGACTCGGGCCCCGACCTGGACGTCCACATCGTCACCCACGACGCCGTCGGCCGGGGCCGCGGCCTGCCGGCGGCCCGCGGCACCCGGCTGGGCCGGCCCCGGCTGGTGTGGGGCTGGCTCGTGGGCGGCGCCGGCCCCTTCCTCCTCGCCTGGCTGCTGACCCTCATCGGCGACGGCGCCGGATTCGCCAACCAGATGCTGCTGTTCCTGGGGCTGACCGTGAGCGCGGCGCTCGTCGGCGGCATGTTCCCCGCCCTCCTCGCGGCCACCACCGGCTCCCTGCTGCTGAACTGGTTCTTCACCGAGCCCGTCCACACCTGGACCATCTCGGACCCCGAGAACATCGTCGCCATCTGCGTCTTCTTCGCGGTCGCCGTCTCCGTGGCGTCCGTCGTCGGCCACGCCGCCCGCCGCACCCAGCAGGCGGCTCGCCTGCGGGCCGAATCAGAGACGCTGTCCCTGCTCGCGGGCAGCGTCCTGCGCGGCGAGACCAGTCTGGACGCCCTGCTGGAGCGTGTCCGTGAGACGTTCCAGATGGAGGCGGTGGCCATGCTGGAACGGAAGAGCGACGTCGACCCGTGGACCTGCGCGGCCGGCGTCGGCACCGTGGAGGCGCGTCCCGCGCGGCCGGAGGACGCCGACGTCGACATGCCGGTCGGCGACCATCTGGCTCTCGCGCTGACCGGCCGCGTCCTGCCCGCCGAGGACCGCCGCGTCCTCGGCGCGTTCGCCGCGCAGGCCGCCGTCGTCCTCGACCGGCGGCGGCTGGTGGGCGAAGCGGCGGAGGCCCGCAAGCTCGCCGAGGGGAACAAGATCCGCACGGCCCTGCTGGCGGCCGTCAGCCACGACCTCCGCACTCCCCTGGCGGCGATCAAGGCGGCGGTGACGTCCCTGCGCTCCGATGACGTCGAGTGGTCCGACGAGGACCACGCCGAGCTGCTCGCCGCCATCGAGGAGGGCGCCGACCGACTCGACCACCTGGTGGGCAACCTCCTCGACATGTCCCGCCTCCAGACCGGCACCGTCACTCCGCTGCTGCGGGAGACGGACCTCGACGAGGTCGTGCCGATGGCGCTGGGCGGCGTACCGGAGGACAGCGTGGGACTCGACATCCCCGAGACCCTGCCGATGGTCACCGTCGACCGTGGCCTGCTGGAGCGGACGGTCGCCAACGTCGTCGAGAACGCCGTCAAGTACAGTCCGCGGGACATTCCGGTCATCGTCTCCGCGAGCGCGCTCGGGGACCGCGTCGAGCTGCGCGTGGTCGACCGGGGGCCCGGCATCCCCGACGAGGCCAAGGAGCAGGTCTTCGCCCCGTTCCAGCGGTACGGAGACGCACCGCGCGGCGCGGGCGTGGGCCTCGGCCTCGCGGTGGCGCGCGGCTTCGCCGAGGTCATGGGCGGCACGCTCACGGCCGAGGACACGCCCGGCGGCGGCCTCACCATGGTCCTCGCGCTGCCGAAGGCGGTCGGCCACCCGGTCGCACGGCCGGAGGTACCCGCCGCGACGACGACGTGACCGGACGGGCACTCCCGGCGTCGGTCGCGGCGTCACTCCCGACGTCGGGACCGGCGTCGGTCGCGGCGGAGTCCGGCACGGGGCGCGGCCTGCGGCTCGTCGTACCGGACTCCGCCGTACCGGACTCCGCCGACAGGAGCGCTTGTCGGCGTGGGGTCAGCCCACCCTTCCCCGCGGTTTCAGCGCCACCGGCGGGAGTGCGGGGGCCGGCAGGCGGCCGCCGTCGTAGCCGGTGACCTCTCCGAAGCGGGTGCCCTTCATCCAGTCGTCGCGGGCCTGCTCGATCTCCTCGTGCGAGCGGCCGATGAAGTTCCACCACATGATGATCTCCTCGGCGAACGGTTCGCCGCCGAGGAGCATCAGGCTCGCGTCCGAATCGGCGCGCAGGGGGAGTTCAGTGCGGCCGCAGCCCAGGTAGAGCATCGAGCCGGGCAGGACGGGGACGCCGTCGACATGGGCCTCGCCGGACATGGAGAGGACCGCGTACTCGAAGTCGGGGTCCAGCGGGAGGCGGGCCGAGGCGCCTCGGGCGAGGGTCAGGTCGGCGCCGACGATCGGGGTGTACGTCGTGCCGGGGGACGTCGTACCGTCCAGGGTGCCCAGGATGACCGTGGCCGTCACGCCGGGGGCGGTGACGTGGGGCAGTTCGGCGTGGTACTCGAACCGGGGGTCGACCTGGCGGTGGGCGTCGGGCAGCGCCACCCACAGCTGGGCGCCGTGCAGGTAGCGGGCGTGCGGGCGGGGGCTCTCCTCGGAGTGGGCGATGGCCCGGCCCGAGGTCATGAGGCCCAGCTGCCGCGGGAGCACGGTCTGCAGGCTGCCGGTGCTGTCGCGGTGCAGGACCTCGCCCTCGTGGAGCCAGCTGACGGTCTGGAGCCCCATGTGCGGGTGCGGCGGTACCTGCATGCCGGGTTCGTCGGCGATGTCGTCGGGGCCGTAGTGATCGACGAAGGCCCAGGCGCCGACCATGCGACGGCCCAGGTTGGGGAGCAGTCGGCGGACCTCGGTGGATTCGCCGAGCTGTACATGGCGGGGGCTGAGGAGTTCCCGCACCGGTTCGGCGACGACGAAGCCCCGGCCGCCGCAGAGGGAGGGCGTGGCCTGACGGTCAAGATTGCTCATGCCGCACAACCTAGGGGATGGCGCCGCCGGCCGCCCTGCTCGGACCCGATCGGGTCCTGGCCCCGGCCGGCGGGGGCCCGTCCCGGGTGGTGGAATGTTCAACCGTCTGCGGGGGTTGCACGGGATGTGAGCGAGACCTACTACGAGTACGGCACGGCCGCCGAGCGCTGGGAGCGTGCGCGGCTGTTCTTCGACGCGAAGGAGTACGTCACCGCGGCCGGCATCCTGCGCGGCCTGGTCGACGAGGTTCCCGAGCAGACCGCGCCACGGCTGCTGCTGGCCCGCGCGTACTACCACTCGGCGCGGCTGGGCCTGGCCGAGGCGGAGCTGCGCGCCCTCCTGGAGCGGGATCCGGTGGAGCACTACGCCCGTCTGATGCTGGGCCGCACCCTGGAGCGGCTGGGGCGGGCGGCGGAGGCCGCACCGCATCTGCGCCTCGCCGCCGCGATGGCCGGGGAGTTCCCGGACTGATCTCCCCGGCGCGTCGGGCACGTGGCCCCCACGTCTTCCCGGCGCGATCCGCCGTCATCAGCCGTGATCAGCCGTGATCCGCGCACGGTACGTGTGCGGCGCGGCCGGCCGGGCAGTCGACACAGCGGGAAGACCGCACGGCGGCGGCAGCGGCTCGGCGGCACAACGGAATACGACGACCCCGGGCACCGTTCTCCGGGGCACCAACGGACAGCCGGAAGAGGCGGACAGCATGAGCACTGTTGAGCTCACCAAGGACAACTTCGACCAGGTCGTCACGGACAACGAGTTCGTGCTGATCGACTTCTGGGCTTCCTGGTGCGGTCCGTGCCGGACGTTCGGCCCGATCTTCGAAGGCGCGTCCGAACGCCACCCCGATCTGGTCTTCGGCAAGGTCGATACCGAGGCGCAGCAGGAGCTCGCCGCCGCGTTCGGCATCCAGTCGATTCCGACCCTGATGATCGTCCGTGACAAGGTCGCCGTCTTCGCCGAGCCGGGCGCCCTGCCCGAGGCCGCTCTGGAGGACCTGATCGGGCAGGCGCGCAAGCTCGACATGGACGCGGTCCGCGCGTCGATCGCGAACGGCGGGCCGAAGGAGGCCTGACGCCTCCCCGCCACTCGGCGGCGTTCAGGGCTCCGGGACCGGTTCAGCGCTCCAGGACCAGTGCCAGGCCCTGACCGACGCCGATGCACAGGGCCGCCAGGCCCGTGCCGGAGCCCGCGGCGGCCAGCTGGTGGGCGACCGCGCCCGCCAGCCGGGCGCCGGAAGCGCCGAGCGGGTGGCCGATGGCGATGGCACCGCCGCGCGGGTTGACGACCGACGGGTCGAGGTCCGGCCACTCGGCGAGGCAGCCGAGCGACTGCGCGGCGAACGCCTCGTTCAGCTCGAACGTGGTGAGGTCGGCGAAGGTGCGGCCGGACTTCGCCAGGGCCCGCTGGACCGCCTCCACCGGGCCGAGCCCGAACAGCTGCGGTTCGATCCCGGTGACGGCGGAGGCCCTGATCCGGGCGAGCGGCTCACGGCCGCTCGCGCGCAGCCCCTCCTCGTCGACGAGGAGCAGCGCGGCGGCGCCGTCGTTGAGCGGTGAGGCGTTGCCGGCGGTGACCGTGCCGTCGGCGCGGAACGACGGCTTCAGCTTCGCCAGGGCCTCCATGGAGGTGGTGTCGCGTATGCACTCGTCGCGCGTCAGGTCCACGCCGTCGTACGGGACGACCTCTCCGTCGTACAGGCCCTTCGCCCACGCGGCGGCGGCCTTCTGATGGCTCGCCAGCGCGAACGCGTCCTGCCGCTCCCTGCTCAGCGCGTGCTTGTCGGCGATGAGTTCGGCGCCCTCGCCGAGCGAGACGGTCCACTCGGCGGGCATCCTCGGGTTGGTCATGCGCCAGCCGAGCGTGGTCGAGTGCAACTGCTGGTGACCGGCCGGGAAGGCGCGTTCCGGCTTCTGGAGCACCCAGGGCGCGCGTGACATGGACTCGACGCCGCCCGCGACCGCGACCGAGGCGTCACCGAGCGCGATCGCCCGTGCGGCCTGGATGACGGCTTCGAGGCCGGATCCGCAGAGCCGGTTGACGGTCACGCCGGGCACCGTCACGGGCAGACCCGCGAGGAGCACCGCCATGCGGGCCACGTCGCGGTTGTCCTCGCCCGCGCCGTTGGCGTCGCCGAAGTAGACGTCGTCGATCCTGGCGGGGTCGAGGTCCGGGGTGCGGTCCACGAGCGCCCGGACGACATGGGCGGCGAGGTCGTCGGGGCGTACGGAGGAGAGCGCGCCGCCGAACCTGCCGATCGGCGTGCGGACGGCGTCCAGGACGTAGACGTCGCGGGTGGTCATCGGGTCGCTCCCCCTGCCTCGGCCGCTCGTCCGTGAACGGCCGTTCATCGTCGGACGGGCCCGAGTCTCCGTTTCCTCGGCGCCGCTGTCAACGGTCCTGGTCCCCCGTCGGGTCGCCCGGTGCGCCGACGTCCGTGATCCGTGCCGACAGGCCGTAGTCGAGCTCCGCGCCGTCCACCAGGAGGGCCTCGACGGTACGGGTCTCCGGGTCGATGTCCGCGACGAGGCCCTCGCCCGCATACCGGGGGTAGCCGGAGGCGCCCGTCTCGCCGGTGGCCTCCACGACGGCCGAGCGGATCGCCACCTCGGCGAGGTGCGCGGCGTCCCGGCCCTCGGCGTGCTGGGGGACGACCAGGATCTCGAAGCGCTGCGGATGTGTCCTCATGCACGCGACGCTAGAGACGTTCGGCGTGCCGCGCACGTCGGACGCACGGCGGACGGCGATGACAGCGGACGGCGGAGGGCGGACGGCGGTGACGGGACGGGGGCCGCGGGCGGAGGCCCCGGCGCTGGCGGGGGTCAGCCGCGCGCCAGGACCGGCCAGACCTCGGGGTCCTCGAAGTCGAGCGCCCACAGCGCGGTGTTGCGTACGCCGTGGCGGCGCAGCACCGGCAGATGCGCGGCGACGCCCCGCGCGTCCTGGTACCAGACGTGACGGGTCCCGCCGCCTTCCCGGTAGCTGAAGTGGGGTGTCCCCGAGGCCGGGTCGAGGTGGTACGGGCGGTTGTGCGCCGTGCGCAGCGCCTCCGCCTCCCGCCAGGTGACATGGGTGGCCCGGCCGCCGTCGGCGGGCCAGTTCCAGCCGTATCCGGGCAGGGCCAGTTCGATCCGGTCGCGCGGGACGAGCGAGGTGGCGCGGCGCAGCGTCTCGTCGTACCACTGCGGGGTCGCCAGGGGTCCCGGTTCGCCGCCCTTCCAGTGCAGGTCGTAGCCCATGATCCGGAGCCGGTCGACGGCGTGGCCGAGCCGTGCGTAGTCCCAGACCCGCCCGGTCGTCGCGGTCTGCGGTGAGACGGTCACCACGCACAGTTTGCGCAGGGCGTGGAGCCGTCGGCAGACCTCGGCGACCAGGTCCGCGTAGCCCGCGCGGACGGCGGGGCGCTCCGCGTCACCGGTCGGCGCGATCGACTCGTAGTCGAGGTCGAGCCCGTCGTACGCACGGCCGCGCACGGTCCGTACGAGCGCCGCGGCATGGGCCGTGCGGCGTTCGGGGCTGGTCACCAGGGCGGCGAGCGCGCCGGGTGCCATGGTCTCGCTGACGGTGGGGACGACCTTGATGCCGGCCCGGCGCAGACCGTCGATGACGCGCCGCTCGCCCGCGCCCGGGTACGGCTCGATCTCGCCGGTCGGCAGGGCGCGGTACCAGAACGGGCTGACGGTGTGGAGCTGCCGGGCGTGGCGCAGGGCGTCCTGGTAGGCGGCTTCCTGGTTCCAGTACGGCAGCCAGGCGGAGACCGTCCGTACATCCGGAGGAGCGGCGGGCGGCGGGGTCAGCGCCGGAGGTACGGCGTGTGCCGCACGCGCGGCGGCGCCGGGGCCGTGCCCGGCATGGGCGCCGGGGCCTGGTGCGGACCCGGGGCCGGGCGCGGCGTGGGCGCCGCGCGGCGCGGACGGGCCGACGACGGCGACGGTGACGGTCAGGACGGTCAGGGCGAGGGCGGCAGGCAGCCTACGGGCCCTGCGGGCGGCACGGGCGGGGCGCGCGGCCGGGGTGGTTTCGGTGATCATGCCCTGAGGGTGCGGCCCCGGCGGCCGGCGCGCCCCGTGGAGTGGGCCGGACAGCCGCTACGGTGCCCCCTGCCGGAGCCGAGCGCTACCGCCGAGCCGGGCGCCCGTCGGCGAAGACGTCGCGGAACGCGCCGAGGGTGGTGGTGCGCGGGGTGCGGTCGAGGATGGCGAACACCACCTCGTCGAAGTGGCCCGCGAACCGGCCCGGCGCGGCTCGTCCGTCGGCCGTGAGCAGCGTCGCGAACGCCTCGGCGACCGTCTTCGGGTCGTTGCGGAAGACGCCGCAGCCCCAGGCGCCCAGTACGAGCCGGCGGTAGCCGCACACGGCGGCGGTCTCCAGCACGCGTTCGGCGCGCGAGGCGAGCGCCTCGGGTATGCGCGGGGCGGCATCGGGCGTACGCCGGACGATCACACCGGCGTTGGGCGCGGGCGAGGTGAGGAACCCGACCCGGTACGGGGTGTCGAGGAGCCCGCCCCGGTCGTCGCGGAAGACGGGGACGCCGGGTGAGTGGACGACCCGGTCCGAGTAGAAGGGGTCGCGGTCGGCGCGGTGGTGCTCGTAGAACCCCGGTACGCGCAGCAGCGTGGCGTACAGCGCCGATGCCCGGCAGAGCGCCTCCTCCTGCGCCTGCGCGCCGTTGAGGTAGCCGCCGCCGGGGTTGCGGGCGGACGAGAAGTTGAGCACCGCGACCGGCTCGGGCGCGGCGCCGGTGAGGCGTCGTGCCGCCTGCGTGCTGGACTCCCCGGTGACCTCGACGCGGGTCGTGCGGCCGGTGTCGGGGGTGACGGGGACGGGCTCGGGTCCGTACATCCGGGTGCCGGCCAGGGCGGTGGCCACCGCGTCGGCGATGCGGACCTCGCGGCCGCCGGGTGACGTGTAGCGGCCGGCGGCGACGATCGCCTCGGTGTCCTTCGCGATCTGACGCAGACGTGCACTCATACCCGGCATCCTGCGGGGCAATCCGGCGTCCGGCAACGGGTTTTCGTTCCCGGACGATCCGGGGCACGGCGGTGGCCGGGGCGCGAACACCGTTACCCGGTGGCACTCTTGTGCGATCAGTGGTGCTTTGGTTTAGGTGGATCGGCACGTACGTCCATCGATCCGAGGAACCCACCATGTCACCGAGCGACGTCAACGACGGCGGAGCCCCGCTGTCCGAGGACGAGGCAGAGGACCTGTTGCGGTGCATCTGCTTCAAGACGGGCCCGCCCCGCACGGTCGGGGTAGAAGTCGAATGGTTCGTCCACGATCTGCGAGACCCGCACATCCCCGTACCCGCCGACCGGTTACGCACCGCCTTCGCGGTCCTGCGGACCGTGCCCCTGCGGTCGGCCCTCACCCTCGAACCAGGCGGGCAGCTGGAGCTCAGCTCGCCGCCCGCCGCCTCCCTCGACGACTGTGTCGGCATCGTCTCGGCCGACCTGACCGCCGTGCGCACCGCGCTCCGCGCTCTCGGCCTCACCCTCACCGGACACGGAACCGATCCCTGGCTCTCGCCGCGCGAGCGGCTGCTGCGCGAGCCCCGTTACGACGCCATGGAGGCGTATCTGGACCGTTCGGGCCCCGCCGGGCGGGCCATGATGCGGGACTCCGCCTCCGTGCAGATCTGTCTGGACGCCGGGCACGAGGGGCCGGGTCCCCTCGGCTTCGAACGGCGCTGGCGGCTGGCCCATCTGCTGGGCCCCGTCCTGGTCGCGTCGTTCGCCAACTCCCCCACCCTGCACGGCAGACCGACCGGTCTGCGCTCCACCCGGCAGTGGCTGTGGGCCGAGCTCGATCCGGTGCGCGGCGTCGCCCCGGACCTCGACGGCGAGCCCCGTGCCGCCTGGGCGGCGCACGTCCTGGACGCTCCGGTGATGTGCGTCCGGGCCGAGCGCGGCCCCTGGGCCGTCCCGGACGGGCTGACGTTCCGCGGCTGGCTGCGCGGCGGGCGGCGCAGACCGCCCACCCGCGCGGACCTCGACTACCACGTGTCGACGGTGTTCCCGCCGGTGCGGCCGCGCGGCCACCTCGAACTGCGCATGGTCGACGCCCAGCCGGGCGAGGACGGCTGGATCGTGCCGCTCGCGGTCACCACCGCGCTGTTCGACGACCCGGAGGCGGCGGAGGCCGCGTACCGGATCGTGGCGCCGCTCGCCGGGGCGGCCGGGGCGCCGCGCCCGCCGCTGGACGCGCACTGGCGGAGCGCGGTACGCGACGGCCTGGCCGCGCCCCGGCTGCACGAGGCCGCCGTCGCCTGCTTCGCGCTGGCGGGCGAGGCACTGGCACGGAGCGGCGCCGACGCGTCCGTACGCGAGGCCGTCGCCGCGTTCGCCGAACGCCATGTCGCACGGGGCCGATGCCCCGCCGACGAGCCGCCGACCCCGACCCCCGTACTCGGGAAGGACCTCCGCGCATGACCGACCCCGAAGAGCTCAGGCGGCGCGCGCTGGCCGCGCTGACGGCCGCCCGGGCCCGGACCACCCTGCTCACCGACTGTGTCGACGAGGACGACCTCACCGCCCAGCACTCGCCGCTGATGTCACCGCTCGTCTGGGACCTGGCCCACATCTCCAACCAGGAGGAGCAGTGGCTGCTCCGCGCCGTCGCCGGTCGCGAGGCGATGCGCCCCGACATCGACTCCCTGTACGACGCGTTCGAACACCCCCGGGCGGCCCGGCCCTCGCTGCCGCTGCTGGCGCCCGCCGAGGCCCGGGGCTACGCCGCCGACGTACGCGACCGGGTCCTGGACGTCCTGGACCGCACCCCGCTGGAGGGGCGCCCGCTGGTGGACGCGGGGTTCGCCTTCGGGATGATCGCCCAGCACGAGCAGCAGCACGACGAGACCATGCTGATCACGCACCAGCTGCGCCGGGGGCCCGCCGTGCTGACGGCGCCCGAGCCGCCGCCGGCCGGGCCCGACGCGGCGGGGCTGCCCGCCGAGGTACGGGTGCCGGGCGGCCCGTTCACGATGGGCACGTCGGCCGAGCCGTGGGCCCTGGACAACGAACGGCCCGCCCACGTCCGCGACGTACCGGAGTTCTTCATCGACACCGTGCCGGTCACCAACGGCGCGTACCTGCGGTTCATCGAGGACGGCGGTTACCGCGACGCCCGCTGGTGGGCGCCCGAGGGCTGGGCCCAGATCCGGGAACACGGCATCGGCGCGCCGCTCTTCTGGCAGCGGGACGGCGGGCCTGGCGGGCGGTGGCTGCGGCGCCGCTTCGGCGTCGTCGAGCCGGTGCCCGACGACGAGCCGGTGCTCCATGTGAGCTGGTACGAGGCGGACGCGTACGCCCGCTGGGCGGGCCGGCGGCTGCCGACGGAGACCGAATGGGAGAAGGCGGCCCGCCACGACCCGGTCTCCGGCCGTTCGCTGCGCTTCCCGTGGGGCGACGCGGATCCGACGCCGGACCACGCCAACCTGGGCCAGCGCCATCTGCGCCCGGCACCGGCGGGGTCCTACCCGGCGGGCGGCTCGCCGCTCGGGGTGCGGCAGCTGATCGGTGACGTGTGGGAGTGGACGTCCAGCGACTTCCTGCCGTACCCGGGCTTCGTGGCCTTCCCCTACCGGGAGTACTCGGAGGTGTTCTTCGGCCCGGCGCACAAGGTGCTGCGCGGTGGCTCGTTCGCCGTGGACGCGGTCGCCTGCCGGGGCACGTTCCGCAACTGGGACCTGCCGGTGCGGCGGCAGATCTTCTCCGGATTCCGCACCGCCCGGGACGGGGGTGGCGCCTGATGTGCCGCCATCTGGCGTTCGTCGGGCCCGCGACCGCGCTCGGGGAGCTGCTGGTGAGCCCCGCGCACGGGCTGTACCGGCAGTCCTGGGAGCCGCGCCGGCAGCGCCACGGCACGGTGAACGCGGACGGTTTCGGGGTCGGCTGGTACGCGCCGGGCGACCCGGTACCCGCGCGCTACCGGCGCGCGGGCCCCATCTGGGCCGACCGGTCGTTCGCCGATCTGGCCCGGGTGGTGCGCTCCGGTGCTCTGCTGGCCGCCGTGCGGGACGCCACGCTGGCGGGCGCCGACGCGGAGGCGGCGGCGGCTCCGTTCGCCGGCGGCCGGTGGCTGTTCAGCCACAACGGGGCGGTCACCGGATGGCCCGGCTCCGTCGCGGCACTCGCCGGCGGGCTGCCGGGCGACGAGTTGCTGTCGCTGGAGGCGCGCAACGACTCGGCGCTCGTGTGGGCGCTGGTGCTGCACCGGCTGCGGGCGGGCGAGGCCCCGGACGCGGCACTCGCGGCGACGGTGCTCGGCGTCGCGGCGGCGGCCCCGGGTTCCCGGCTGAACCTGCTGCTCACCGACGGCGCGACGGTCACCGCGACGACCTGGGGCGACACCCTGTGGTACCTCGCGGACGCGGAGGCGGGCCGCACGGTGGTGGCCTCGGAGCCGTACGACGACGATCCCCGCTGGCGCGAGGTGCCGGACCGCGTCGTGCTCACCGCGACCCGTACCGCCGTCTCGCTCGTGCCGCTGGCGTCCCGCGCGCCATCGGGCGGCCGCCCCGCCCCTTCCCCTTCGTTCAGCCCGCTCGAGGAGTCCCCCGCGTGAGCCCGTTCCTGCTGACCCGCACCCTGCCCGAGGGTGCCACCGCCGCCGACCTGCGCGCCGACGTGCGCAACGGCCTGACCCGCACGCCGAAAGAGCTGCCGCCCAAGTGGTTCTACGACGCGCGGGGCAGCGAACTGTTCGAGGAGATCACCCGACTGCCGGAGTACTACCCGACCCGGGCGGAGCGGGAGATCCTGATCGCCCGGGCGCCCGAGATCGCCGCCGCGACCGGCGCCCGGACCCTGGTCGAGCTGGGCTCGGGGTCATCCGAGAAGACCCGCCATCTGATCGACGCGCTGCTGCCGGGCCTGGACAGCTATGTGCCCGTCGACGTCAGCGAGAGCGCGCTCACCGGCGCGGCCGAGGCGCTGACGACGGACGTGCCGGGGCTGCGGGTGCACGCCCTGGTCGCCGACTTCACCCGGGGCCTCGCCCTGCCCGGTACGCCGGGGCCCCGGCTGGTCGCCTTCCTCGGCGGCACGCTGGGCAACCTGCTGCCGAGCCAGCGGGCGTTGTTCCTGCGGTCGGTGCGGGCGCTGCTGGCACCCGGTGACGCGCTGCTGCTCGGTACCGACCTGGTGAAGGACGAGGAGACACTCGTCGCCGCGTACGACGACGCGGCGGGTGTGACCGCCGCGTTCAACAAGAACGTCCTGTCGGTGCTCGCGCGGGAGCTGGGCGCGGACGTGGACCCGGCCGACTTCGACCATGTGGCGGTGTGGGACCGGGAGCGCGAGTGGATGGAGATGCGGCTGCGGGCGCGCTCCGCGCTGACCGTGAAGATCCCCGAACTGGCGCTCGCGGTGACGTTCGAGGCGGGTGAGGAGATGCGTACGGAGGTCTCGGCGAAGTTCCGTCAGGAGGGCGTGCGGGCCGAACTCGCGGCCGCCGGGCTCGAACTGGCCCGGTGGTGGACCGACGAGCGCGGACGGTTCGCGGTGTCGCTGGCGACGGCCGTCTGAGCCGCCCAAGCCAGGGAGCGGCGGTCGGTCCCGGGCGCCGCGGGGATCGGGTCCAGGATCCGGATCTCCGCGGTCAGCCCGCCGGCCGCCGCGACCCGCCACAGCGACGCCGGGAGCGGGTCGTCGCCGACGAACGCGGCGGGTCCGACGGGCAGATAGGCGATCCGTACGGGCTGGACGGGCGCACCGGCGTCCAGGGCCGCCTGGAACGCGGCCGGCCGGAACCGGCCCGACGCGCGCCCGCACCAGGTGGAGCCCTCGGGGAAGACCACCACGCGCGCCCCCGATGTGAGCGCGTCCGCCAGCGCGCGGACCGTGCCGGGCAGGCTCCGCAACCGGTCGCGGGCCACGAAGAGGGTGCCGCCCCGGGCGGCGAGCGGGCCGAGGAGCGGCCAGTGCCGTATCTCGCTCTTGGCGACCATCCGGCCGGGCAGGACCGCCGCGATGAGCGGTACGTCCAGCCAGGAGATGTGGTTGGCCACCACGAGCTGTGGCCCGCCCCTTGGCGTACCCACCACTCGGATACGGACGCCGAAGGCGCTGAGTACGGCCCCGCACCACAGCCGGGTGAGGGCATGGCGTGCGGCGGCGGCGAACAGCGCGGTGAGCGGGGCGAGGAGCACCCCGGTGAGCACGACGAGGATGCCGGCCGTGAGCCGTACGGCCGCCCACACCGGGGGCACCGGGCATGCGCCGTCCGACGTGGTCGCGCAGCCCCGCGGGGTGCACGGCGATGTGGGCAGCCAGGGCGAGCGGTCCCGCCCCGGGGCGGAGAGGGGCCGGGGGGTCATGCCAGCGGGGCGAGGGAGAGGAAGTGGCGCAGGTAGCGGGGGTCGGTGCGGCGCAGTGACAGCAGGACGTACAGGTCGGCGACGCCGAAGTCGACGTCATGGGCGGGCGCGCCGCACACCCAGGCGCCAAGCCTGAGGTAGCCGCGCAGCAGCGGCGGCAGCTGGGTGCGGCCGGCCGGTACGTCGATCCCCTCGGGGGACCAGAGCTTGTGCGGGGTGACCCAGTACTCCTCGGGCGCGAGGTGCCTGGCCTTCACGGTCCGCCAGGTGGCGGCGGCGAGGGCGCCGCCGTCGGAGAGCGGGACGGAGCAGCAGCCGGCGAGCCACTCGTGCCCGGTGCGGGTCATGTAGCGGGCGATGCCGGCCCAGATGAGGGAGATGACGGCGCCGTTGCGGTGGGCGGGGTGGACGCAGGAGCGGCCGACCTCGACGAGGTCGTCGCGGACGGGGGCGAGGCGGGTCAGGTCGAACTCGCCCTCGGAGTAGAGGCGTCCGGCTATGCGGGCGCGGTCGGGCGGGAGCAGCCGGTAGGTGCCGACGATCTCGCCGGTCGTCTCCTCGTGGACGAGCAGGTGGTCGCAGTACGCGTCGAACGCGTCGCTGTCGAGACCGGGTTCGGGTCCTTCGACGCGGGCGCCGAGTTCGCCCGCGAACACCAGGTGGCGCAGCCGCTGGGCGGCCCGTACCTCGTCCTGGTGCCGGGCGAGGCGCACCGCGTACCGGGGCTGGGCCTCCTCGTCCGGGGCGGGGGCGGCGGTGGCCGGCGGGACGAGCCGGGGCGCCCCGGTGTCGAGGGGCCGGGGCGTCTCGGGGGCGAGGGGCGGGACGAGCGCGGTGGCGGGTGAAGCGGGCATGGCGGTCTCCTGTGGCCGGGCGGTGGGGCCGGACCGCCGCTGCGGCGGCCCGCTCCCTACTTCTCCCGCCGCCGGCTGGATTCGGAATGACGGTCCGGCGGAGCGGGGATGTGCGCCCGCTGAATGCCCGGTACGCCGCGCCCGGCGGCCGCGGTGGTGTCCACCGCGGCGGGGACGGTCAGTCGCGCAGCGCCTCGGTGATGCGCTGCGACGCCGCCTTCGCCGCCCGTTCGGGGTCCTCGCCCCGCAGGACCGCCGTCATGTACGGCTTGATGGGGTTGTCCGCCTCGACGGCCGCCCAGCGGGGCGAGTTGGGTGTGGCGCGGCCGTGCGCGGCGCCCGCCGCCATCGCCGCGGTCGCCTCCTCGCCCGCGACGGCGGACGCGAGGGACGCCTTGTTGGGCACGTACTTCATGGTGCGGGCCAGATCGGTCTGCCACTTCTCGCCGGCGAGTGCCTTGACGACGCCGATCGCGGCGTCCCGGTCCCGTGAGTTCACCGGGACGACGAGGTCGGATCCGCCGGTGAAGACGGCGCACGGCTTGTCCGGGGTCCGGCCGGGGATGGGGAAGAAGCCCAGCTTCCCCTTGAGCGCGGGGTTGGCCTCCTCGATGGCGACGGCGGCCCCGGGCGGCGCGATGATCTGTGCGACGTCCCCGGTGGCGAAGACGTCGGTCTGCGGCGGTGTCTGCTCGTCGGCGTCCTTGGGGCCCGAGCCGAGCGACTGGAGCTCCTTGTAGAAGTCCATGCCCTTGAGCGCCTCGGGGCTGTGGAGCGTGCCGGTCCACTCGCCCGCCTTCTCGACCGCGAGGTCGCCGCCCTCGTCCCAGACGAAGCCGGCGAGCGTGTACCAGTCCTGTCCGGAGAGGTAGATGCCCTGCGTGCCGATCCGGTTGAGCTTCTCGGTGTCGTCCAGCCACCGGTCGCGGGTCTTCGGGGGCGTGCGGATGCCGGCGTCGGCGAAGTGGTCCTTGTGGTAGATGACCACCCGGTTGGCGGCGTACCAGGGGATGCCGTACTGGGAGCCCTTGATGCTGCCGGGTTCGGCGAGTCCGGGCAGCCAGTCCTGGTGGCCGAGGTCCCGTACGGCCTCCAGTGTCAGTTCGTACAGGTTGTCGGTCTCGGCGTACTGGGCGACCTGGGTGTTGCCGACCTCGATGACGTCGGGGGCGTCGTCGCTCTCCAGGGCGGCGGTGACCTTGTCGACGATGCCGGTCCACTCCTGGAAGGCCACGTCGAGCCGTACGGTCGGGTTCTCCTTCTCGTACGCCTCGGTGAAGCGCTGCAGGAAGTCCTCGGAGACGCTGTTGCGCATCAGCCACACGGTGACCGTGCGGCGCGCGCCGCCGTCGGATCCGGGTACCAGTCCGCATCCGGCCAGGGCCGTCAGCGTCAGGAGGGCGGCGGTACAGGCGAGCGGGCGGCGTTTCTTCACGTAGGTCACCTTCGGCACGGCATGCGGAGGACGGACCCGACGTGGGGGGAGCGAACCGGGTTCGCACGGGCGGATGGCTGGATTTTGGTATGGACCAATGCCCCGGTCAAGCCCCGGCCCGGCCCCGACCTCGTCCGCCTCGCGGACCGGGGCGACGTGGGGCACGGTGGAAAGGACCACCACCGGGCGACGAGGAGGCCCCATGTCCCACCACACGTATCGCGTCACCGAGATCGTCGGCACCTCGCACGACGGCATCGACGACGCCATCCGCAACGGCATCGCGCGTGCGTCGCAGACCCTGCACAACCTGGACTGGTTCGAGGTGACCCAGGTCAGGGGCCATCTGGAGAACGGGCAGATCGCGCACTACCAGGTGGGACTGAAGGTCGGTTTCCGGCTGGACGAGGCCGGCGACGTCCACGAGGGCTGACGCCGGACACCTCACCCGGTACGCCGGCGGGGCCGGGGCCGGTCCCGCGGTCCGTCCCTGCCCTACGTACGGCCCTCCTTCTCCTGGGCCGCCTTCAGCGCCTCGGAGCTCGTGGCCCAGCGAGCGCGGACGACCCGGAAACCGGCGCGCTCCGCCGCGTCGCACACCAGCTCGTCGTCGTCCACCAGCATGCGGATCTCCCGTGCGCGGCCGATCCTGCGCAGGACCTCCAGTTTGGTCGTCCGGGCGGGCCGGCGGTCGTCGTTCCCGCGCATGTGGACGCGCCCCTCGGGGAGCCCGTGCGCGGCCAGCCAGTCCAGGGTGTCCTGGCGGCAGCGTTCGGGGCGGCCGGTGAGGTAGCGGATCTCACACTCCGCCGCCGCGTCCAGGCACAGCGCCACGCCTTCGGCGAGCGGCGGGTCCTGGGGCGCCGCGGCGAAGAACGCGTCCCAGTCGCGCGGCCCGCGTTCCAGGAACCGCTGGCGGTGGCGGGCGTCGGAGAGGGTGTTGTCGAGGTCGAACACGGCGAGTGGCCGCCGCGCGGCGGATGTGGTGCTGTCTCCTGTCACACGGCCAGCCTAGGGACCGCCGCCGTCGGGAATCCTGGCGCACCGCGGATGTTGAACCGAGCGTGAACGCCATGACCGCTCCGCTCCGGCTGTCCGTCCTCGACCGCTCCCGCACCCGTGAGGGGCGGGAACCGGCGCGGGCGCTGCGTGACACGGTCGACCTCGCCCGGGAGGCGGAGGCGCTCGGCTACCACCGCTTCTGGGTCTCCGAGCACCATGGCGTGCCGGGGGTCGCGGGGTCGGCGCCGACCGTCCTCGCGGCCGCCGTCGCCGCCGCGACGTCCACGATCCGGGTCGGTACCGGTGGCGTGATGCTGCCGAACCATCAGCCGCTGGTGGTCGCCGAGCAGTTCGGGGTGCTGGAGGCCCTGTTCCCCGGCCGGATCGACATGGGCCTGGGGCGTTCGGTGGGGTTCACGGACGGGATACGGCGGGCGCTCGGCCGTGGCAAGCGGGACGCGGACGGCTTCGCTGAGCTGCTGGACGAGCTGCTGGGCTGGTTCCGGGGGACGCAGCGGGCCCATCCGCAGGTGCACGCCCGTCCGGCGGAGGGGTTGAGGGTGCCGCCGTTCGTGCTGGCGACGGGCGAGGGCGCGGATGTCGCCGCGGCGGCCGGGCTGCCGCTGGTCATCGGGGACCTCAGGGGCCGTACGAAGGTGCTCGCCGCGATCGACCGGTACCGGGCGGGTTTCCGGCCGTCCGTGTGGGCGGAGGAGCCGTACGTGGTCGTGGCGGGCACGGTGGCGGTGGCCGCGACGCGGCGGGAGGCGGCGCGGCTACTGGTCCCGGAGGCCTGGGCGCTGGCGTACTCGCGGACGCACGGCGAGTTTCCGCCGCTCGCGCCGCCGGAGGAGGTCGAGGGGCGGACGATGACGGCCCGGCAGCGGGAGTTCTACGAGGCCGGGCTGCGCGGCCACATCCACGGCACCGAGGACGAGGTGCGGGACGCGTTGGAGGACGTGGTGGAGGAGACGGGCGCCGACGAGATCCTGGTGACGACGAGCACGTACGACCGGGTGGCGCTGCGGGACTCGTTCAGGAGACTGGCCCGGCTCGCGGGGCTGAGGGAGCGCTGAGGGACCGAGGCGCTGAGGGCTGAGGCACTGAGGGGCTGAGGGACCGAGACGCTGCGGCACTGAGGGGCTGAGGGACCGAGACGCTGAGGGACGGAGGCGCGGGATGAGCGGTGCCGGGGCGGACGGATGAGCGGTGCGGGGGCAGCCGCACCGCGTGGGTGTACCGCTCGGGCCTACGGGGTGTCGTAGGTGTAGTGCGGGGTGTGGTCGAGCATGTCGGCCGGGGTCACGTCGTTCCACGGCCGCATCGTGTCGTTCAGGTCCACGACGTCCCGGGTGCCGCCGGCGGGCAGGTAGGGCGAGTTCGGGTGGAGCTTCTGCCAGTCCGACCACAGCTTGTCCACGAACGCGTGGTGCAGCCAGAACACCGGGTCGTTCGGGGAGACTCCGGTTCCCATCTGTCCGCCCACCCAGACGTGGACGCGGTTGTGGAGGTTGACGCCGCGCCAGCCCTCAAGATGGTTGCGGAACCCGTCCGAGGCGCTGTTCCAGGGAGGCGTGTCATAGGTCTCCATGGCGAGGACGGAGTCGACCTCGGCGCGGGTCGGCAGCTGCCGACCGCCGGAGCCCAGGGACCGGCGCAGGAAGTCGCGGCCGTCGACGCGGACACCGATCGTCCAGCGGTTGCCTGAGCGGGCGAACGGGCCGTCCATGACCTGCCCGTCCCTGCTGCGGCCGGTGCCGCCGAGGAAGTCGGGCGCCCACAGGGACGCTCGGGGGGTGCGGTCGACCGTCCAGTCCCAGTAGGGCAGGGCGACGGCCGGGTCGACGGACTGGAGGGCCCGTTCGAACTCGATCAGGTACCTGCGGTGCCAGGGCAGGAACGACGGTGAACGGTGCCCGACCCGGTCACCGTTGTCGGTGTCGCTCATGATGAAGGCGTTGTGGGTGGTGACGAAGGTGTCGTACCGCCCGGTGCGCTTCAGCTCCAGAAGAGCGTCGATGAAGCGGCGCTTCTCGGTGGCGGTGAGCTGCGCCTGGTTCTTGCGTACGGTCATGGTGGTGCTGCTCCCGGATCAGGCGGTGACGAGGGGGACGAGCGGGGCGCCCTGGAGTTCCAGGACGGCGGCGCGGGCCGCGGCGCGCGGCGAGGCGACCGGCTCGTAATGGGAGATGACGCTGATCCAGGTGCCGTCGGCGTTCTGCATGACGTGCAGTTCCTCGCCGTCTATGTGCACGGTCCAGGCGCCGTGCCCGCCGTGCCCGCCGTGGCCGCCATGGCCCCCGTGGCCGCCGCCCTGTGCGGGCCTGCCCTGTATGCGGCGGCCCTTGTAGACCTCGTCGAAGGCGGCCGCGTCGCGCGCGGCGCCCGTCCGCCGCGTGGGCCGGTCCGCGGCAGGGCGGGCCAGTGACGCCGCGACCGCGGGGCCGGCGACCGTCAGGCCGGCTGCGGCGCCGGCGACGGCTCCCAGGGCATGGCGGCGAGTGATTCCGGACATGAGAAAAGAACCCCCAAGTGAGTGACTGCGGTGGTCGAACACACCCGGGGCTGTGGTCGGCAGCCCCGGCGGCATATGCCTACCGGGGCCTGTCGCATGGGGGAAATTTCCGGCATCGCGTTGGCCCGGATACGGACATCTCCCCATCTATAGTGCAGAGTTGAACGAGGTTGATCTTGTTGTCCGGGCAGCCGGAACCGGCACCCCGGAGGAAGTCCTGCACGAAATGTGTCCATCACGTGTAGATTCTTCGGCTCCGGGGCGCCGGATGTGGTGGGCCTCACGCCCGCAAACTGTCCTTAAACCGTCCGGCGGCGGGCCGCCCGCAACCACTCCCTGTTCATCGCCGCGATCGACGGCAGCGGGATGCCCTTCGGGCAGGCGGTGGCGCACTCGCCGGTCAGCGTGCAGCCGCCGAAGCCCTCCTCGTCCATCCGCGCGACCATGTCCAGGACCCGGGTCTCCCGCTCGGGGGCGCCCTGCGGGAGGACGTTGAGGTGGTTGACCTTGGCGGAGGTGAACAGCATCGCCGAGCCGTTGGGGCAGGCGGCCACACAGGCACCGCAGCCGATGCACTCGGCGTGCTCGAACGCGGAGTCCGCGTCGTCCTTCGGCACCGGCGTGGCGTGCGCCTCGGGTGCCGAACCGGTGGGGACGGAGATGTAGCCGCCCGCCTGGATGATCCGGTCGAACGCGGACCGGTCCACCACCAGGTCCTTCACGACGGGGAAGGCGGCGGCCCGCCAGGGCTCGATGTCGATGGTGTCGCCGTCCCGGAAGGACCGCATGTGCAGCTGGCAGGTCGTGGTGCGCTCCGGGCCGTGGGCGTCGCCGTTGATGACGAGGCTGCACGCGCCGCAGATGCCCTCGCGGCAGTCGTGGTCGAAGGCGACCGGGTCCTCGCCCCGGAGGATCAGGTCCTCGTTCAGGGTGTCGAGCATCTCCAGGAAGGACATGTCGGCCGAGACGCCGTCGACCTCGTACGTGGCCATGGCCCCGGGGGCCTCGGCGTTCTGCTGGCGCCAGACGCGCAGGGTGAGCCTCATGCGTAGCTCCGCTGGGTGGGGTGCACGTACTCGAAGACGAGGTCCTCCTTGTGGAGGACGGGCGCGGCGCCGGGCCCCGCGCCGTGGCCACCCGGGGACCGGCCCCCGGAACCCCGGTACTCCCAGGCCGCCGCGTAGGAGAACTCCGCGTCGTCGCGGGCGGCCTCGCCGTCCGGGGTCTGGGACTCCTCGCGGAAGTGGCCGCCGCAGGACTCGGCGCGGTGCAGCGCGTCGAGGCACATCAGCTCGGCGAGCTCCAGGTAGTCCACGATCCGGTTGGCCTTCTCCAGCGACTGGTTGAACTCCTCGCCGGTGCCCGGCACCTTGACGCGGCGCCAGAACTCCTCGCGGATCTCCGGTATCCGCTCCAGGGCCTTGCGCAGCCCGGCGTCGGTGCGGGCCATGCCGCAGTGCTCCCACATGAGTTCACCGAGCTCGCGGTGGAAGGAGTCGGGCGTACGGTCGCCGTCGACGGCCAGCAGCAGCCGCAGCCGGTCCTCGGTCTCCGCGACGGCCTCCTCCACCGCGGGGTGGGCGGCGGTGACCGGCTCCAGGCGCGGGAGGCGCGCCAGGTAGTCGTTGACGGTCGACGGCAGGACGAAGTAGCCGTCGGCGAGGCCCTGCATCAGCGCGGACGCGCCGAGCCGGTTGGCGCCGTGGTCGGAGAAGTTGGCCTCGCCGATGGCGAACAGGCCCGGGACGGTGGTCTGGAGGTCGTAGTCGACCCACAGTCCGCCCATCGTGTAGTGCACGGCCGGGTAGATCCGCATGGGGACCTCGTACGGGTTCTCCGCGGTGATCCGCTCGTACATGTCGAAGAGGTTGCCGTACTTCTCCTCGACCTTCTCCCGGCCCATCCGCCGGATCGCGTCGGCGAAGTCCAGGTAGACCCCCTGCCCGCCGGGGCCGACGCCGCGCCCCTCGTCGCAGACGTTCTTCGCGGCGCGGGAGGCGATGTCGCGCGGGACCAGGTTGCCGAAGGAGGGGTAGATCCGTTCCAGGTAGTAGTCCCGCTCGGCCTCGGGGATCTCGTTCGGCGGCCGGCGGTCGCCCTGGGCCTTCGGCACCCAGATGCGTCCGTCGTTGCGGAGCGACTCGCTCATCAGCGTCAGCTTGGACTGGTGGTCGCCGGTGCGCGGGATGCAGGTGGGGTGGATCTGGGTGAAGCAGGGGTTGGCGAAGTACGCGCCGCGCCGGTGCGCCCGCCACACGGCGGTGGCGTTGGAGTTCATGGCGTTGGTCGACAGGTAGAAGACGTTGCCGTAGCCGCCGGTGGCCAGCACGACGGCGTCCGCGAAGTGGCTGGAGATCTCCCCCGTGACCAGGTCGCGGGCGACGATGCCGCGCGCCCGCCCGTCGACGACGATCAGGTCGAGCATCTCGGTACGGGCGTGCAGTTCGACGTTGCCCGCCGCGATCTGCCGGGACAGCGCCTGGTAGGCGCCCAGCAGCAGCTGCTGCCCCGTCTGGCCCCGGGCGTAGAAGGTGCGGGAGACCTGGACGCCGCCGAAGGAGCGGGTGTCCAGGAGCCCCCCGTACTCGCGGGCGAAGGGCACGCCCTGGGCGACGCACTGGTCGATGATCTCGACGGAGATCTGGGCGAGCCGGTGCACGTTCGACTCGCGGGCGCGGAAGTCGCCGCCCTTGACCGTGTCGTAGAACAGCCGGTGGACCGAGTCGCCGTCGTTGCGGTAGTTCTTCGCGGCGTTGATGCCGCCCTGCGCGGCGATCGAGTGGGCGCGGCGCGGCGAGTCCTGGTAGCAGAACTGGACGACGCGGTAGCCCTGTTCGGCGAGCGTCGCCCCGGCGGAGCCGCCGGCGAGGCCGGTGCCGACGACGATGACGGTGTGCTTGCGGCGGTTGGCCGGGTTGACCAGCTTCGCCTCGAAGCGGCGGGTGTCCCAGCGTTCGGCGATCGGCCCGCGCGGGGCCTTGGTGTCGGCGATCGGCGCGCCGGTCTCGTATGCGAGGAAGCTCATGTCAGCTCACCACTCCGGTCATGACGGCGACGGGTACCGAGACGAAGCCGGCGGTCAGCACCAGCGCGAGGGTGTTCGCGACGGCCTTCAGGGCACGGTCGCGACGCGCGCTGCCGACGCCGAGGGTCTGCGCGGCGCTCCAGAAGCCGTGCCGGACGTGCAGCCCGACGGCGAGCATCGCGACGATGTAGACGGCGTTGCCGTACCAGGTGGAGAAGGTCGCGACGACGTTCTCGTACGGGTGGCCGGGCTGGGCGTTGGGGTTGACGGTGAGGGTCGTGAGGTCGAGCAGGTGCCAGACGATGAACAGCGCGACGATGACCCCGCCCCAGCGCATCGTGCGGGTGGCGTAGCTCGCCCGGCGGCGCCTGCGCGCGTAGCCGACGGGCCTGGCCCGCAGATCCCGCCGGCTCAGCTGGTACGCGGAGACGGCGTGCGCGACGACGGACACGAGGAGTACGGCGCGGACGATCCACAGCGCCCATTCGCGGTGGAGCACCGGGTCGCCCATGGTGCGCAGCCAGTGGCCGTACGCGTTGAACTCCGCCGGGCCGAAGAACACCTTGAGGTTGCCCAGCACATGGGCGACGAGATAACCGAGCATGATCAGGCCGCTCACGGCCATGACCGTCTTCTTGCCGACGGTCGACCCCCAGAGCGTGCGGAGGAGGGACGGTTTTCGGTCCGTCCGCGTCGCGGATCGCGTTGCAAGAGCCATGGGTCACGACGCTAGGGCCGGAGGTCCCCAGAGGTCCAAGACATGGTTCGGCTCATGTCCATAGGCATCGCCTATGGTGGAGGGGTGCAGTTCCAGCAGCTCCAGTACTTCGTCGCGGTGGCCGAGACGCGTCACTTCACCCGGGCCGCCGAACGCGTCCATGTCTCCCAGCCCTCGCTGTCCCAGCAGATCAGGGCCCTGGAGAAGGAGCTGGGCGCCGAGCTGCTGCGCCGCGCCAGGGGCAACATCACGCTCACCGACGCCGGTGAGGCGCTGCTGCCGCTGGCCCGCCGGATCCTCGCCGACGCCGACACGGCCCGGCACGAGGTGCAGGAGCTGGCGCAGCTGCGCCGGGGCCGGGTGCGGCTCGGGGCGACGCCCAGCGTGTGCACCGGTCTGCTGCCCGGGGTGCTGCGCGCCTTCCACGACCTGCATCCGGGCATCGAGCTGCTCATCGAGGAGGGCGGCTCGCACGATCTCGTACGGGAGCTGGCGCGCGGCGCGCTGGACCTGGCGCTGGTGGTGCTGCCGCTGCCCACGCCGTCGCCCGCCCTGACCACCGTCGAGCTGCTCCGCGAGGACCTGGTGGTGGTGTCGTCGGCCGGGGAGCCGCCGCCGCCACGACCCGTGCGGATCGCCGATCTGGAGGGCCGGCCGATGGTGATGTTCCGGCACGGCTACGACCTGCGGGACCTCACGGTCGCCGCGTGCCGCGCGGCCGGGTTCGAGCCGTCGTTCACGGTGGAGGGCGGCGAGATGGACGCCGTGCTGGGTTTCGTACGGGCGGGCCTCGGCCTCGCCGTCGTCCCCGGCATGGTCGCCGCGAGCGCGGGCCGCGACCTGCGGGTCACCGCCCTCGCCCCGCCGGGGCTGCGCCGGACGATCGCGCTCGCGCACCGCAGCGACGTGGCACCGCCGCGGGCGGCGCGCGAGCTGCGCCGGGTGCTGCTCGGCTCGCTGCCACCGGGCGGCGCGGGCGCGTGAGCACGCGGCACGGGGTGACCCGGCGGGCGGGCGGGAGGGCCCGCCGCCCGGGTCCGCACCGCGCACGCGTCCGGGTCCGCGTCTACACCGCGTCCGCCAGGAGCAGGGAGTGGATGCGGTCCGGGGCCCCGGGGCGGGCGTAGTACCAGCCCTGGGCCGTGTCGCAGCCGAGTTCGCGGAGCTGCTGCGCCTGGGCGCCGGTCTCGACGCCCTCGACGGTCACGGCGAGCTCCAGACTGTGCGCCAGCGACACGATGCCCTCAACGATCTTGAGGTCGACCGGGTCGGCGGGGTGCTGCTGCATGCCCCGGGTGAAGGAGCGGTCCAGCTTCAGCACGCTCACCGGCAGCCGGCGCAGGTTGGCGAGGTTGGAGTAGCCCGTGCCGAAGTCGTCCAGCGCTATGTCGACACCCATCTCGGCGAGTTGCCGCAGCGGCTTCAGCAGGTCCTCCTCGGCGCCGATCAGCGCGGACTCGGTGACCTCCAGGCACAGCGCGCCCGGTTCGAGCCCGGAGCGGTCGAGGACGTCCACGATGTCGTTGACCAGGCCGGGGTGGTGCAGCTGGGTCGGCGACAGGTTGACGTTGATGCGCAGCGGACCGCCGTCGGCGTGCCGGTCCTGCCAGAACCTCGCCTGCCGTACGGCCTCCTGGAGCACCCAGCGCCCGAGCGGGACGATCAGCCCGGTGTGCTCGGCGAGCGGGATGAACCGGTCCGGGCCGAGGACGCCGTGCTGGGGATGGCACCAGCGCACCAGCGCCTCCGCGCCGTGCACGCTGCCGTCGCCGAGGTGGACGAGCGGCTGGTACTCGATGAAGAACTCGCCCCGCTCCAGGGCGGCGGGCAGCGCCGTCGTCAGACCGTGCCGGGTGATGGCGCGGGCGTCCGCCTCGGGGTCGGCCCGCTCGAACCGGTTGCCGCCCGCCGACTTGGCCCGGTACATCGTGATGTCGGCGCTCCGCAGCACCTCGGCCGAACCCTGCTCGCCCGCGCGGCCCTCCACGATGCCGATGCTGCCGCGCACCGTCAGCTCACGGCCGTCGAGCCGGATGGGGGTCGCGAGGGCCGCCAGGATGCGGTGCGCCAGCTCCTCGGTGGCCCGTTCGGTGTCGGGGCCGGTGGTGAGGGCGACGAACTCGTCGCCGCCGAGCCGGGCGACCATCTCGCCCGGCGCGGTCGCGCAGCTCTGGAGCCGGTCGGCGACCTCGACGAGGAGCCGGTCGCCCGCCGAGTGGCCGAGGCTGTCGTTGATCGCCTTGAAGCCGTCGATGTCCAGGTAGCAGAGCCCGAAGTGGGTGCCGTCGCCCGCGGACAGCGTCTTGTCCAGCCGTTCGAAGAACAGCGTCCGGTTGGGCAGCCCCGTCAGCGCGTCGTGCGTCGCCTCGTACCGCAGGCGCAGGTTGAGCAGCCGGCGTTCGGTGGTGTCCTCCATCAGGGCCAGCTGGTACTGCGGCCGGCCGTCGGCGTCCCGGAGCAGGGAGACCGTCAGATTGGTCCACAGGGCCGTGCCGTCGGTCCGGTAGAACGGCTTCTCCACCCGGAAGTGCTCGCGTTCGCCGCGGACCAGTTCGCCGTAGAGCTTCCAGACGTGCGGGGCGTCCTCGGGGTGGACCCATTCGCTCACGTTGCGGCCCCGGACCAGGGAGTCCAGGCCCCCGAACATCCGGGTGAGGGCCTCGTTGACCTCCAGGACGTTCCCCTGCAGGTCGGCGATGCCGATCCCGATGGCGGCGCCTTCGAAGACCGCTCGGAAGCGGGCCTCGGTGGCGTGCAGCGCCTGTTCGGCGAAGCTGCGCGCGGCGAGGGCGGAGCGGGCGATGGCCTCCTGTTCGGCCAGGGTGCGTTCGCGCAGCGCCTGGGCGAACCCGGCCGCCATGGCGTGCTGGAGCCGGGCGCAGCGGGCGCGCAGCTCCTCGGCGGGGAGCGGCGACGCGGCGCCGCAGTAGAGCACCAGGTACGCGTCGACGACCCCGAGGGTGCGGCTGAGCGCGTCGGGGTCGGTGCAGTGCGCGGCGACCAGGGCGGCGCCGACCCGGTGCGCGGCCGCCGGGTCGAAGGGCCGCTCGTGCAGGGCGGCGCTCAGCTGCCCGGCGAGCGGCCGCAGATGCTGTTCGAACTCGGTGCGGGTCATCGACGTGGCCGTGACCGGGAAGATGGCCCGGCTCCAGATGGTCGCGAACCGCCGGAGTCTGTCCTCGGGGCCGTCCGGTTCCGCCGCGGAGCCGGACGCCTGCGCCGGGATGCTCACCCCTTGCGCCCCACCCCTGCGAAGCCCGAGAAGGCGAATGGATCCTCCTGCTCGGACGGGGTCTCGGGCCGCCAGCGCGGCATGGACACCAGGCCGGGTTCGACGATCTCGTATCCGTCGAAGAAGCGGGTGACCTCCTCGCGGGAGCGCATCACCAGCGGGTTGCGGATGTCGCGGTAGACGCCGACGGTGCCGCCCGCCTGCTCCTCGGGCACCGGAACGCCCTCGAACGAGGCGTGGGTGAGGATCAGGAGGCTGCCGGGCGCGAGGGCCTCGGTCAGTTCGGCCACGGCCCGCTGCGGTTCGTCCTCGTCCTCGATGAAGTGCAGGACGGCGACGAGGAGGAGGGCGACGGGCCGGTCCAGGTCGAGGAGGCCGGTCACCTCGGGGCTGGTGAGGATCTCCCCGGGCTTGCGGAGGTCGGCGGCGACGACGGTGGACCGGTCGTCGCCCGCGAGGACGGCGCGGCTGTGGGCGACGGCCACCGGATCGTGGTCGACGTACACGACGCGGGCGTCGGGGGTCGCCGCCTGGGCGACCTCGTGGACGTTGCCGAAGGTGGGTATGCCGGAGCCTATGTCCAGGAACTGGGTGATGCCCTCGGCGGCGGCGTGGCGCACGGCGCGGCGCATGAACGCCCGGTTGGCCTGCATGATCTTGGGCAGTCCCGGCATGAACTCCATGGCCTTGCGGGCTGCCTCCCGGTCGACCTCGAAGTTGTGCGAGCCGCCCAGGTAGTAGTCGTAGATGCGGGACACGCTCGGCACCGAAAGGTCGATGCCCGGCGGGGCCCAGGCGGGACGCTCCATCGTTGTCTCCAACAGTCGCCACGGAGGAAGTGGCCATGTGCATGGCCGGTGTTCGAGCCGAGGCTACTGATCGCCCGCCGAGAGAGCGAGTGGAACCGGAAAATAGCGATCCGTTCTTGGTCACACGCCACTGGCACGTGCGGGCGCGCGGAACCGGCCCGCCGGTCACGCGGGGGGCGTGAGACGGCGGGCCGGCGGGTCGAAGACGCGCGTGGGGGACTCTACTTGGGCGCTCCGACCAGCTTGCCTTCCGGCGACACGGCGTACCAGGTGCCACCGACACCCTGGCCGTTGGTGTCGCCGGGCTTCTTGTCACCGGCGAAGGTGTAGAGCGGCCAGCAGTCGATGGTCTGCTGCTTGATGCCGTCGGGCCGGCTGAAGGTCACGTACCCCTTCTTGGTGATGCCCTCGGTGTCGTTCTTGTCGACGGGCGCGACCACCGGCCACTTGTCCAGGCAGGCGTCGGTGCAGGCGGTCTTCATGGGCCAGGCCGAGTCCTTCTGGAACCGGTAGACGGTCATGCCCTCGCGGTCGACGACGATCTCGCCGAGCTTGGGGTCGTTGCGGACCGACAGGCCGGCCCGGTCGGCGGCCGAGGCGTCGCCGCCCTTGTCGCCTCCGGCGCCATCGCCGTACTCGTCGTCTCCGCCGCCCGCGGGCTGCTTCTCGTCGGACGCGTTGCCGGGAGCGGCCTTCTTGCCGTCCGGCGCGGCGGCGTACCAGGTGCCGCCGACGCCCTGGCCGTTGATGTCACCGGCCTTGGTGTCCTTGGCGTACCGGTACATCGGCCAGCCGTCGACGGTCAGCTGCTTCGTGCCGTCGGAGCGGGTGACCTCGCCCAGCAGCGAGGGGGCCACACCGGCGGGCGGCTTGGCGCCGTCCGCGGCCACCACGGGCCACGCCTTGGCGCATTCACCCTCGCAGGCCGACTTCGGCGGGCTCGCGGTGTCCTTGTCGAAGCGGTAGAGGGTGAAGCCCTTGCTGTCGGTGAGGACCTTGCCGAACTGGTCGCTCTCCCGGACGGCGAGCTGACCCGCCGCGGTGGCCGCCGTGGCGCCGGACGCCGATCCGTAGTCGCCGCCGTAGCCGTTGCCGTTCTCGGCGGGTGCTCCGGCCGGTGCGGCGGCACCCACGGACTGGCCGCCGAGGTTCTGGCCGCCGTTCTCCTGACCGCACGCCGTCGTCAGCGCGAGCACGGCCGCCGCGGTCACCGCGAGCGAGGCGTTCCGCCAGGTCTTCATGTCGACTCCCGTTGAATGCAGTTCGGTTGCGGCGACCGAGGTGCGCCGTTTCATGGCCTTGAGTACGGGTGCGGGGGCCGTCGGCGTTCAACGCGTACCGAAAGAATTTCTCCGGGGCCGTATGCACGGCTGTGCGAGACACCCACCATCAGGCGAATCGCGGCCGTTCCCCGGATACGCGGGGGCGGCTGTGCTCATGATCTCCGGCGTGTACGGAACCCTTGCCGCGCGGCTGCTGACGGCCGCGCTCCTCGTCTGGCTGTCGGTCAGCGGCCCACCGGCCGCCGCCGACAGCTGCGCCTACGCCTCCATCGGCCCCGGCGGTCCCGGCACCTCGGTCGCGCGCGCGGGCCCGTCGGCCGTCTGTACGCCGCCCGCGAGCCCCGTACCGACGCCCACACCGACGCCGACCCCCACTCCGACCCCCACCCTGGAGCCGCCCCCGCCCCCTCCCCCGCCGAAGCCCGCCCCGCCCACGGTGACGGCGGTGCCCGTACCGCCGCCCGCGCCGCCGCCACCACCGCCACCGCCGCCCCGGGCGCCCGTACCGCCGCCACCGGCGCCGGCTCCCCCACCGCCCTCGCCGTCACCGTCACCGTCCCGGTCGGCGTCACCGGCCGTACCGCCCTCGCCGCCGCCCGTGGCGCTGCCGTCCTACCGGCGTGCGGAGCGCCCGAAGCCGGAAGGGGGCCCGTCGTTGGTGTCGCTGACGCTCCTGCTGACCGCGCCCGCGGTGTTCGCCGCCGCCGTGCTGCGTCCCCGCTCCTCCCGCTGACCCGTCCGTACGGCCGCGTACGCACAAACACCTCCCCGCGCCTTCCTCCGCACGGCCTTCCTTCCCACGATCCCGTCCCCACGCCCCGTCCCCACGACCTCCCTTCCCACGCCATCCCTCCCCGCATCCGACTCACCGACGGAGAGATTCCCTTGTCGGAATGGCTTGTTCTGACCATCGCGATGGCCTCCGCCTGCGCGGTCGTCCTCACCATCGTCGCCATCAACCACCGCCGTGTCGGCGACGACGACGATCCGACCGAGACCCCGGACGTCATGGAGTACATGACGATGATGATCGGGGTCGTGTACGCGATCGTGCTGGGCCTCGCGATCGCCGGTGTCTGGGAGGGCCGCAGCGCCGCCCAGGAGAGCGTCCGGCAGGAGGCCCAGGCCCTGCACGAGGTACGGGTCCGTTCCGAGGTCTGGCCGGCGGAGGTCCATGCCAGGATCCGGGACGACGTCGACGCGTACGTCTCACATGTCGTCGGGTCCGAGTGGGACACCATGGCTGAGCGGGGAGAGCTGTCCGAGAAGGGCGGCGAGCTGCTGTACAAGCTGCGGCGCGACGTCACCGACTACCGGCCGGCGGACGACCACGAGGGCGAGGCGTACCAGCCGCTGGTCGACCAGGTGGCGCTGGTCGACGACGCCCGTACCTCCCGGGGCGAGAACGCGGGCGAGACGATGCCGGGGGTGGTCTGGTTCGGGCTCGTCACCGGGGCGCTGATCACGGTGGGGCTGATCTTCACGCTCCAGATCCGCCGCACCTTCCGGGAACTGCTGCTGGCGGGGCTGTTCAGCGCGCTGATCGCGTTCCTGCTGTTCCTGATCTGGGCCATCGACGCGCCCTTCGGCCGCGGCGTGTCCGCGACGGCGGAACCGTTCATGGCGTTGTTCCCGCATCTGGAATGAGCCCGTGCGGCGCACGGCGGGGCCCGGTCGCGGGTCGGGTTCGGCCGTCCGGGGGACCGCCGTGCCCCATTCGCCCTCCTACGCTCGCGGGTGTGGTAGGGCACTCCTAGCGTTTCGGGCATCGAGGGGTATGTCACGAGCTCAGCGGATAACGGTTCCGCAGCTGCCTCTCGGGACCCGGAGGACTCACCATGCGCGCGATAGGTGCCGCTTCCGCCGCTCTGCTCGGAGCGGCGGCTCTCGCTCTCACCGCCCCTACCGCCTCGGCGGTGCCTTCCTATGCCGTCAATCCGTCGACCGTGGCGCCGGGCGGCAAGGTCACCCTCACCGCGCCCGAGTGCGCGGGCACCGCGATGGCCTCGTCGGGGGTCTTCGACACGGTGACCATCCCGGCCGGCGGCTCAGCGACGGCCACCGTCGACTGGGACGCCAAGCGGGGCGCCGTCTACACCGTGTCGTTCACCTGCGCGGGCGGGGCGCCCGGCACGGCACAGCTGACCATCGCCACCGCGCCGACCATCAGCACCACCGCCGTGCCGACGGTGACGCGGACGGCCACCGTGGTCGCCCCGCCGACGCAGGGCGTGCGCGGCGGTGTGGGCGGCAGCGTCGGGGACGACTGGCACGCCGGCCAGATCGCCGCCGGTACCGCGCTGGTGGTCGCCGCGGCCACGGGCGTCGTCTACGTGGTGCGCCGCAGGGCCGACCAGCGCCGGCACTGACACCCGCAACCACCTGAAACAGCCTGGCACGCCCGTCGCCCCCGAAGTCCCGGCCGGGACTTCGGGGGCGACGGGCGTGGTCGGCCCGACCGGGAGGTTCTGCCGGTCAGGCCTTCCCGCCGCTCAGGCGACGGCGGCGGGCCAGGAACAGGCCGCCGCCGACGGCCGCGGTGCCTACCAGCGCCGCGCCGACGGCCATCTCGGTGGAGCTCGGCGCCATGGAACCGCCGAGTCCGCCCTGGGCGCCGCGCCCCTTGATGACGGTGAAGGACCGGGTGACCACTCTCGCGTTGTCGCTGCACTTGACGGCGAGGTTGTACTGCCCCGGGGTGGCGTGGTCGTAGATCCGGGGCGTGGCGGCGGAGTGGCCCGAGGCGTTCACCGTGAGGGCCGTCTTGGGGAAGGCGTTGGACGTGACGGTGCCGCCGTGGCCGCAGCCCATGGCGCTGACCGCGAGCTGGCCGCCCTGGTGTACCTGGGTCGGGGAGACCGTGACGTTGGTCGGGCCGTTGGTGGCGGCGGCGAAGGGGGCTGAGAGCCCCACGGCCGCGCATGCGGCGGCGGCGACCGCGAAAGCGCGTGAAGCACGCATCGTTGAACCTCCAGTGGAAGACGCACCGAAGCGGCGCTCCGGGAACTCGACGAATGCGTCCTCCATGACGAACCCTCACAAACTCATGTGATCGTCGCATTTCGGCACTGGTCCACCCCGGTGAGCCGACACGCCGGGGCGGGCCCTTCCCGCCTGATGGAGTCGCAGGTCACGGACCGTCAGCGTGCCGGTGCCCGCGATGACTCGGATGGGTCATCACCCGTCCGCCCCGCCACCCGTTCGCCCCGCACTGATCGCCGACCGGGTGCGGCGCGCTTACCGTGCCCACAGACGCCGTGAAGGGAGAAGCATGGGCCTGGACCACAGCGACTGGGAGCCGAGGAGACGCTCACCGTGGGGCGCGCTGGCTCTCGTCATGCTCACTGGTCTCGCGATGATGCGGAACGGTGTCGATGTCGAGCTGGGGCCGCCGCAGCCGGCCGCCGCGGCGTCGCCCGACGTCCGGCGGGTCGTCGGCGCCGCCCCGACACCGGCGGCGGGGCTGGAGCCGCTGGCGTACGCACCGGCCTCCCGGATCCGGATCGACTCCCTGAAGGTGGACGCGCCGATCATGGACGTGGGTCTGGACCAGGAGGGCTGGATCAGCGCTCCCCCGCCGCAGGACCGGAACCTGGCCGGCTGGTACCAGAACGGCATCTCGCCGGGCCAGCGCGGTACGTCGATCATCGTGGGCCATGTCGACAACGCGTCGGGGCCCGCGGTGTTCTACAGCCTCGGCGCGGTCCGGCAGGGCCAGCACGTCGAGGTCACCCGGTACGACGGGCGGGTCGCGGTGTTCCAGGTGTACGGGGTCGAGGTGTTCTCCAAGGACGACTTCCCCGGTGTCCGGGTCTACGGCGACACCGGCTACCCCGAGCTGCGGGTGATCACCTGCGGCGGTGGCTACTCCAGGGCGGGCGGCTACGACGGCAACGTCGTCGTCTTCGCCCGGATGGTCGCGACCCGCTGAGCAGCCACCGCGGCCGTCACCGCCGGGGCACCGTCAGGTGGTACCCGGCGTCCAGCAGTCCGGGCAGGTAGACGCGGAGCGCGGCCACGCTCTGCGACCGGTCGCCGCCCGCGTCGTGCGACAGGACCACGACCCCGGGCCCGGCCCCGTCCAGGACGCGGCGCACGATCGTGCGGGTGCCCGGCTCCTTCCAGTCCAGGGTGTCCACGGTCCAGGCGAGCGGTTCCATGCCGAACTCGGCGCCGATCTCGAACGAGTGCCGGTTCCACGCCCCGAACGGGGCCCGGTACCACAGGGGCGCGCTGCCGGTCGTCTGCTCGATCACCTCGCTGGTGCCGCCCAGTTCGGCCCGGATGCGGGACGGGGGCAGCCTGGGGATGAGCGGGTGCGACCAGGAGTGGTTGCCCACGACGTGTCCGTCGTCCGCCATCTCGCGCAGCAGGTCGGGGTGGCGCGCGGCCATCTCCCCGCAGACGAAGAACATGGCGCGGACGCCGTGGTGGCGCAGGGTCGCCAGGATGTGCGGGGTGTACCGGGGGTCGGGGCCGTCGTCGAACGTGAGGACCATCGTGTTGCCGGCGCCCGAGACCCTCAGGAAGGGCCGCTGGCGGACGGGCGGCAGGGCACGCCTGAAGCGGGGCGGGGCGTACGCGGTCATCGGCTGGAGCCGGTACGGGGAGGCCGGCGGACGGCCGCCCGCCGGCGCGCCCCCGGCCGGTGCCGGCACCGGAGGGGCGGCGGACGGCGAGGGAGGGACGGCCGACGGCGTGGGAGGGACAGCGGACGGCGTGGGTACGGGGGCGGTCGCGCCGGCCTCGCCGGGCCCTGCGGACCGGTCCACGGCGAACAGGCCGACGGTGGTGGTGGCGCCGAGCGCGGCGGCGATGCGCAGCACCGCCCGCCGCCCCGAAGCCATCTGATCCTTTTTCATGACCAATGGCTTGCACGGGGGCGGCCCTTCGCCGCAGCCCCACACCGGCCACGCCGCCGAATGCACCCGATGGGACCAGTGGAGCGCGGAGCGCGGCGCCCGGACCGTGGATCCCGGAGCGGACCGCGGCCCCCGGTCGTCAGTGGCGGCGGACGAGCGGGAACGGCAGCGTCTCGCGGATGGTCAGCCCGGTGAGGAACATGACGAGCCGGTCGACGCCGATGCCGAGTCCGCCGGTCGGCGGCATCGCGTACTCCAGGGCGTCGAGGAAGTCCTCGTCCAGCTCCATCGCCTCCGGGTCGCCGCCTGCCGCGAGGAGGGACTGCTCGGTGAGCCGCCGCCGCTGCTCCACCGGGTCGGTGAGTTCGGAGTAGGCGGTGCCCAGCTCCGTACCGAAGGCGACGAGGTCCCAGCGCTCCGCGAGGCGGGGATCGCGCCGGTGCTGGCGGGTGAGCGGGGAGACGTCGGTCGGGAAGTCCTTGTAGAAGGTGGGCAGCCGGGTCGGCTCCTCCACGAGCCGTTCGTACATCTCCAGGACCACGTCACCCCGTGTGCCGTCGGGCGCGTGCGGCACGCCCGCGCGGTCGCAGAGCCGCCGCAGCGCCTCCTCGTCCGTGTCCGCGTCGACCTCTTCGCCGAGCGCGTCGGAGATCGCCCCGTACACCGTCCTGACCGGCCAGGGCCCGGAGATGTCGTGTTCGACGAGGCGGCCGTCCGCGTCCGCCGCGCGGGCGACGGGCGCGCCGAAGGCGGCGGTGGCGGCGCCTTGGACGAGCTCGCGGGTGAGGTCGAGCATCACGTCGTAGTCGGCGAACGCCTGGTAGGCCTCCAGCATCGTGAACTCGGGGTTGTGCTTGTAGGACACGCCCTCGTTGCGGAAGGTGCGGCCCAGCTCGAAGACCTTCTCCAGGCCGCCGACGCACAGCCGCTTGAGGTACAGCTCGGGTGCGATGCGCAAGTACAGGTCGAGGTCGTAGGCGTTGATGTGGGTGGTGAACGGGCGGGCGTTGGCGCCGCCGTGGACCTGCTGGAGCATCGGCGTCTCGACCTCCAGGTAGCCGCGGTCCAGGAGACCCTGCCGCAGCGCCTGGACGGCCGCCGACCGGGCGCGGACGACCTCGCGGGCGGCGGGGCTCGCGACGAGGTGCAGGTAGCGCCGGCGCACCCGGGCCTCGGGGTCGGCGAGCCCGCGCCGCTTGTCGGGCAGGGGGCGCAGGCACTTGCCGGTCAGCTGCCAGTCGGTGACGAAGACGGACAGTTCGCCCTTGTCGCTCGCGCCGATCTCGCCGGTGGCGGTCAGCTGGTCGCCGAGGTCGATGTCGGCGGTGAACCTGTCCAGTACGGCGGCTCCCGAGCCGTCGCGGGTCAGGACGAGCTGGAGGTCGCCGGACCAGTCGCGCAGGACGGCGAAGACAACGCCGCCGAAGTCGCGTACGAGCATCACGCGGCCGGCGACCGTGGCCGGCCGCCCGGTGCGGGTGCCCGGAGCGAGGGAGAGGTGGGCGGCGCGGATCGCGGCCAGGGTGTCGGTGGGGCGGGGGGTGCCGACGGGGTACGGGTCGGTGCCGTCGGCCCGTAGCCGCTCCAGCTTCCGCCGGCGGACGCGGAGCTGTTCGGGCGTGCGCCGCTCGGGCGGCTCGTGGCCCGTGCCGGGCCCGGTGAGGCCGAGGGCGTCGATCGGGGGCAGGCCCTCGGTGGTGACCGGTGCGGTGACGGCGCCGGGACGACGGCCCCGGCCCCACAGCGACCGCAGGCTGGGGACGGAGACGAACCCCTCGGCGATTCCGGAGGCGAGGGCGACGCGGGCGAGGGAACCGGCGTCGGCGTAGCAGAGGAACCGGGGGTACCACTCGGGCTGGTACTTGACGTTGGAGCGGTACAGCGCCTCCAGTTGCCACCACCGCGAGAGGAACAGCAGCAGTCGGCGCCAGACCCGCAGGACGGGTCCGGCGCCGATGCGCGCGCCTTCCTCGAACGCCGCGCGGAACACGGCGAAGTTGAGGGAGATCCGCCGGATGCCGAGCTTGGGGGCGTACGCGCAGAGCTCGGCGACCATGAACTCCATGACGCCGTTGGGCGCGTTGCGGTCGCGGCGCATCAGGTCCAGCGAGATGCCGTCGCGGCCCCAGGGCACGAAGGAGAGCAGCGCGATGAGCTCGCCGTCGCCGTCGAGGGCCTCCACCATCAGGCAGTCGCCGTCGGCCGGGTCCCCGAGCCGGTCGAGCGCCATGGAGAAGCCGCGCTCGGTCTCGGTGTCGCGCCATGCGTCGGCCCGTTCGACGATGCGCCGGGTCTCGTCGTCGCCGAGGGCCGCGTGGCGGCGGATCCTGGTGGTGGCGCCCGTCCGCCGTACCCGGTTCACGGCCTGGCGGGTCACCCGCATGTCACGGCCGTCCAGGTCGAACCGGGCGACCTGCAGGATCGCCTCGTCGCCGAGCTGGATGGCGGCGAGCCCGGAGCGGGCGTAGGCGTGGGCGCCGTCCTCGGACGCGCCCATGACGGCCGGCGCCCACGCGTAGCGGCGGGCCACGTCCAGCCAGGCGTCGACGGCCGCCGTCCAGGCTGCGGGGTCGCCCACGGGGTCGCCGCTGGCGAGGCAGACGCCCGCCTCGACGCGGTAGGTGACGGCGGCGCGGCCGCTCGGCGAGAAGACGACCGCCTTGTCGCGGCGCGTGGCGAAGTACCCGAGCGAGTCGCGTGCGCCGTACGCGCCGAGCAGGGCCCTGATGCGGGGCTCCTCGTCGCCGTGGAGGGCGGCCACCATGCGCTGGGAGCGGAACAGCGTGGCGGCGGCGCCGAGCAGCGCCAGCGCGCCGAACAGGCCGAGCAGGAAGAACAGCGGGCGCGGCGGCGCCCCGTCGAAGCTGTCGCCCGAGACGAGGCCGCCGAGCACGCGGTTGGCGGCCCACAGCAGCCGCTGGCCGCGCGGGACGGTGCCGGGGAACGCCTCGACGAGGCCCCAGCCCGCGAGCACGCCCGCGCCGAGCCCGACGAGCAGCACCCGCAGCGCCCGCCACCAGGCGCCGCGCCGGGTCTGGGCGGAGAACTCGTCGCGGGCCAGGACGAGCAGGGTGAGCGCGGCCAGGCACAGGACGAGGTTCGCGGTCCATGACCAGTCGGCGGCGAACACCAGCAGCAGGACGTCCGCGAGGAGCAGCAGGGTCACATAGGCGACGACGAGCCACCACGCGACCCTCTTGCGGGCGCCGACGGCCGCCGCGAGCAGCAGCAGGAACACCGCGTAGGCGAGGTTCGCGCTGACCGGGACGGTGACGCGGTCGAGGAACCAGGCGAGGGGCCGCAGCAGCCGCCGCAGTGCGGGGAGCAGGGCGAGGACCGCGCAGAACAGGCCGATCGCGCCGAAGAACGCGGCGAACGCGTCCGGCACGCGGCCGAGCCCGCGGTGACGGGTGGTGGGACGGGTGGTGGAGGTCCGCTCCGCGCCGGCACTCATGATCCGACTCTAAGGACGGGCCGGACGGGCTGCCTGTCGAACCCCTCCCGCGCGCGGGTGGCCCGGGCGCGGGGCGCTGCGGGAACCGTCGGCGGTACGGAACCTCCCCCGCGCCCGGTCGCCCTAGGGCTTGGCGACCGACGGCGTCGGCCGCGGACGTGCGTGCCACGGCGGGCGGCCGCGGACGTGCGTGCCACGGCGGGCGGCCCGAGTATGATCCGCCGGACCCGGCCTACCCGCCCATCACGAGTCCGTCGGCGGCGGCGCCCCGGCTCAGGGTGACCTGACGGATCCGGTCGCGTACGTCGGTGAGGCCGGTCTCGCCGGCGTCGATGGCGGCGTTCAGGTCGACGACCCGGTTGGTCTGCGTGTTGAACCACTGCGGGAGGAACTCGGCCTTGGCGACCTCCCACCGCCGTCCCGGCTTCTCCGGCGGGACGAAGGTGAACCGGCCGATGGTGCCCTCGTTGCCGCGCGGGTCGAAGGCGCCGGAGTGGTTGACCATCGCTCCGGCGATCTGGTCGCCCATGCCGTAGATGATCCAGGTGCCGTTGACCTTCTCGTACGCCTGGGGGACATGGGCGTGGGTGCCGAGGATGAGGTCGATGTCGGGGCGCCCGTCGGTGGTGGACGCGGTCAGGGCGCGGCCCAGCGTGAGCTGACGGGTGTCGGGGGCGGTCTGCCACTCGCTGCCCCAGTGCAGGCTGACCACGACGACGTCGGCCCCGGCCGCGCGGGCGGCGCGGGCGTCGGTGACGATCCTGCCCTCGTCGATGAGGTTGACGATCCAGGGCTTGTCGACGGGGACCGGGATGCCGTTGGTGCCGTAGGTGTACGCGAGGTGGGCGACCTTGGCTCCGGCCGCGTTGAGCATGGTCGGGGTGTTCGCCTCGTCGGCGCTCCGGGCTGACCCGGCGTGTCGGACCCCCGCCTTGTCGAGGTGGTCGAGGGTGCGGCGCACCCCGTCCGCGCCGTCGTCCAGGGTGTGGTTGGAGGCGGTGGAGCAGGAGTCGTAGCCGGTGGCGCGCAGGGCGGTGGCGACCTGGGGCGGCGACTTGAAGGAGGGGTATCCGGTGAAGGGCCCGCCGTCGCGTCCGTACACCGTCTCCATGTGGCAGACGGCCAGGTCGGCGCGTGAGACGACCGGCTTGACGCCGGCGAGCATCGGGCCGAAGTCATAGCCTTCGCCGCCCGCGTCGGCCTGGGCCTGCCGGATGATCGAGGCGTGCGGCAGGACGTCTCCGGTGGCCACGAGGGTGAAGCCGCGCGCGGTGCGGGCGGGGCCGCCGCCCGGCGAGCGGTCGGGCCCGGCGCTCGCCTCGCGCGGTGGGGCGGAGCCGCTGTGCGGTGAGGGCCCGGCGCAGCCCGCGGCGGTGGCGGCGGCGGTGAGGAGGCATACCGCCATGGCGGCGCGCGTGGCGGCTCCGGCGCTTCGGGGGCGGGTGCGGGTGGTGCGGGTGTTCATGGGGAGCTCCCTGAGGGCTGCGGGCATGTGGTGGCTCCCTGAATGCACACCGGACATACAACCCAGTCAATCATCAAAGCATGTAAGTAAGACTATTTAGCTGAAACGGAGCCAACCGTTCTACCCGACCGTTCGCCGCACCACTCGCCGCTCGGTGCGACCGCTCGCCGCACACCGCGGTGCGGCGCCTGTCCCTGGACGCCCGGATGCGTTCGTATACGGGCCGAGGCCCGAAGTACGGCGGGAAAGGGTGTGAACGATGACGACGGCGACGGTGACCACCGACGAGCGAGCCCTGGAGGAGCTCCAGCGGGAACACGGGCCCGCACTGCTCAGCTTTCTCCTCGGCCTCACCTACGGGGACCAGCAGCGGGCCGAGGACCTGCTCCAGGAGACGCTGGTACGGGCCTGGCAGCACCCGGAGGCCTTCGAGGCCCCGTACGAGTCGATGCGGCCCTGGCTGTTCACGGTCGGCCGGCGGCTCGCGATCGACGCCCGCCGCTCCCGGATGGCCAGGCCCACCGAGATCGGCGACAGCGTCCTCGACACCACGCCCGACCCGGCGGACGTCACCGAGTCGGCGGTGGCCGCCCTCGACGTCAGGGCGGCGGTACGGGAGCTGAGCCCCGAACACCGGGCGGTGCTGGTGCGGCTCTACTTCCACGGGCTGACCGTGAACGAGGCGGCGGCGGAGCTCGGTATACCGGCGGGAACGGTCAAGTCCCGTTCGCACTACGCGCTGCGCGCGCTCGGCAGGTGCCTGCCGGGCTACAGCCGACCGCTCCCCGGAGCTCTGGCCACGGATCCCGCACGCCCCTGAAAACCCTCGCGACACGTTCCTTCCCGCAGGTCACGGACCGAAGAGGAACGTATTCGAAACCACAGCCTCAAGTTGAGCAAAGAACGGCCGTCGGCCATGCCTCTCGGTGGAGGCTCGTCGTCAGACATACGCCGCCCGAGAGAGACGCGCGGAAGAACCGTCCGGGAGAAGGTGGGAACGTTGCGGCCCGAGAGCACGAACGGCACCGGCGGGGGCGGCCTCGCCGTCCCGATGGACTGGCTGTGTGCCGAGTATCTGGCCGATGAACTACTACGGGCGGGCGGTCTCGCCGACCCCGGCTCACTGGAGTATCTGGCGGGCCGCCGGACGCTCGCGCTGACGATCTACCTCTGCGAAGGACCGGGGCCGGGCCCCGACGAGCGGCTGGAGGAGTGGCTGGACCGCACCGCCTACGACCACCCCTGGCAGGACTGGGTCCGCGAGCGGCTGGCCGCCCGGCGACAGGCCGGGGGCGGCGCCGGCGAACCCGGGCTGGCGCTGGCGCTGGGCGCCTGGCGGCGACTGGAGGAGACCGAACTGCTCGCCGCCGACCTCGGCGCGCTGCCGCCCGCCCCCGCGGCGGCCGGGATCGTCGTCGACGAATCGGCCCAGGTGTGGCTGCCCTCCTGGCAACTGGGGCTGCCTCTCGGCCACTTGGCCCTGCACCTGTACTGAGCGGCCGACGACGCCCTGTTGCCGCCGCCGGGGCCTGACGGTCATCCTGAGGTGCGCCGCCGCCTGACGCCCGGCGCCGCGCCGAGCGCGTGTCAGGACCGGTGGGTGCGGGGAGTGGTCGCGATGGTCGCAGGGCCCTTACGGCGCGTGGTGACCATGGGCGTGGAGGAAGAGTTCATCCTGCTCGACGCCCACAGCGGGCTACCGGCGGCACGGAGCACCGACGTGCTCGACGCCGACCGCCGGCTGCACCGCCCGGAGCACGGGCCGGGCCCGCAGCGGGAGCTGCTGACCACCATGGTGGAGACGGCCACCGCCGTGTGCACAGGCCTCGCGCAGGTGCGCGGCGAGCTCACCGCCGCGCGCGCCCGGCTGGTCCAGGCGGCCCGCAAGGCCGGGGTGCGGCCGCTCGCCAGCGGCACCGCGCCGATGGCGGCGCCCGCCCGCGAGGTGAGCCCGACACCCCACTACCGCCAGATGGCCCGGCTGTACGGGAGCCTCACGGACGAGACGGAGACCTGCGGCTGCCACGTCCACGTGGGCGTGCCCGACCGGGGCACCGCCGTCGCCGTGCTCAACCATCTGCGGCCCTGGTTACCGGTCCTGCTCGCGCTGTCCGCCAACTCGCCCTACCACCAGGGCGTGGACACCGGGCACGCGAGCTGGCGCACGCTCGTCCTGTCCCGCTGGCCCACCCACCAGATCCCGCCGTACTTCGAGTCGGCCGACGACTACGAGACGACGCTCGGCGCGCTGCGGCGCAGCGGTGTCCTGCCCGCCCGCGCCGCCAACGCCTACTGGCTCGCCCGCCCGTCCAGCCATCTGCCGACCGTGGAGGTGCGGGTCGCCGACGTCACGCCCAGCGTGGACGAGGCGGTCCTGCAGGCCGGACTCACCCGGGCGCTGGTCACCACCGCCCTGGACGCGGTGGCCCTCGGGCGGCGGGCGCCGCGTCTGCCGGACCATGTCGTGCGGGGCGCGCTGTGGACGGCGGCCCGCCACGGGCTGCGGGGCCCCGCCGTCCACCCGGTCACGGGACTGCCGGTGCCGGCCCGTGACGCGGTGCGCGATCTGCTGGCCCTGGTGCGCCCGGCCCTGGAGGCGGCCGGGGACGAGGCGGAGGTCCAGGACCTCGTGGCACGGGTGCTGACCCGGGGCAACGGCGCGGACCGCCGGCGCCGCGGAGGGGATGCGGCGACCCCGTGGACGGCGCTGTAGGCCGACGCGTTCAGGGCGTGGCGCGGTGGACGCCCGCGTGGAACTTGGGGATCCGCACCGTGACCTTCATACCCGCGCCGACGCCGGTCTCCACGACCAGGCCGTGGTCGTCGCCGTACACCTGGCGCAGCCGCTCGTCCACGTTGGACAGGCCGATCCCGGACGTCTGGGGGCGTTCCCCGGCGAGGATGGCGCGCAGCACGCCGGGTTCCATGCCGACCCCGTCGTCCTCGATGGTGACGACGGCCTCGGCGCCCGCGTCCTGGGCGGCGATGGTCACCCGGCAGGTGTGCCGGGAGTCCTCCAGGCCGTGCTTGACGGCGTTCTCGACGAGCGGCTGGAGGCACAGGAACGGCAGCGTCACCGGCAGCACCTCGGGCGCCACCTGGAGGGTCACCTGGAGCCGGTCGCCGAAGCGGGCGCCGGCCAGCGCGAGGTACTGCTCGATCGACCGCAGTTCGTCGGCGAGCTGGGTGAAGTCGCCGTGCCTGCGGAACGAGTAGCGGGTGAAGTCGGCGAACTCCAGGAGGAGTTCCCTGGCCCGTTCGGGGTCGGTGCGGACGAACGAGGCGATGGCGGCGAGCGAGTTGTAGATGAAGTGCGGGGAGATCTGGGCGCGCAGGGCGCGGATCTCGGCCTCGATGAGCCGCGTCCGCGACCGGTCGAGTTCGGCCAGCTCCAGCTGGACGGAGACCCAGCGGGCCACCTCGGTGGCGGCCCTGACGAGGACGGCCGACTCCTGCGAACCGTAGGCGACGAGCGCGCCGAGCACGCCCTCCTCGCCGGTCAGCGGGGCGACGACGGCCCAGCGCAGCGGGCAGTCGAGGTCGTCGCACTCACTGCGGACGCTCTGGCTGCGCCCGGAGTCCAGGAGTTCGGCGACCCGTTCCATGACCTGGTCGCGGTGGTGGTCCGCGCCGGGCCCGTCCCAGGCGAGGACGGCCGTGCGGTCGGTGAGGCAGAGCGCCTCGGTGCCGAGCAGGGGCCGCAGCCGACCGGCGGCCTTGCGGGCGGTGTCCTCGGTGAGCCCGGCGCGCAGGGGCGGGGCGGCGAGCGACGCGGTGTGCAGGGTGTGGAAGGTGGCGCGTTCGACGGGGGTCCCCAGGTCGAGGACGTCGCGGTCGGCGCGGTGCGCGGCCAGCCGGCCGAGCGCGAACCCGGCCGCGAGGAGGAGGGCCCCCGCGGCGGCGAGGGCGGCGAGAAGGGTCCCGGTCATCGCTCGGCTCCTTCGGTGGGGGGCCGGCCGACGAGGCCCTCGGGCAGGTGCAGCCGCGCGAGGATCGCGGGCGTGCCGGCGGGAATGTGGCGGGGCGTCGCCAGCGACACGGCCACCATGGTCAGGAAGCCCAGGGGTACGGACCACACGGCGGGCCAGGCCATCAGGGTGTGCGGCCAGCCCTCGGGGGCGAGCCCCGCCCGGGTGGCCATCACGGCCGTGAGCGCGCCGCCGCCGCCGGCGACCAGGCCGGCCATGGCGCCGGGCGGGGTGAGCCGCCGCCACCAGATGCCCAGCACGAGGAGCGGGCAGAACGAGGACGCCGACACCGCGAACGCCAGCCCGACCGCGTCGGCCACCGGCACCTGGGTGGCGACGACGCCGACCGCGAGCGGCAGGGCCATGGCGAGCGGTGTCGCGAGCCGGAAGTGGCGTACGCCGCGCGACGGCAGGACGTCCTGGGTGAGGACACCGGCGACGGACATGGTCAGGCCGGACGCCGTCGACAGGAACGCGGCGAACGCGCCGCCCGCGAGGAGCGCGCCCAGCAGGTCTCCGGCGAGTCCGCCGATGACCCGGTCCGGCAGGACGAGCACGGCGGCGTCGGCGGCGCCGGTGAGGGCGAGCTCGGGCGCGTAGATCCGGCCGAGTGCGCCGTAGACGGGCGGCAGCAGGTAGAACGCGCCGACGAGCCCGAGCACGACGAGGGTGGTGCGACGGGCCGCGCGGCCGTTGGGGCTGGTGTAGAAGCGGACGGCGACGTGCGGCAGGCCCATGGTGCCGAGGAACGTGGCCAGGATCAGCCCGTACGTGGCGTACAGCTGGTGGCCGTCGCGGCCGCCGGCCAGCGGCTGCGACCAGCCGAGGGGGTCGGTGCCGTCGGCGGCGCGTTCGGGGACGGCCGCGCCCGGCGGGAAGGCCAGGACGGTGCCCGCCTCGACACGGTGGGTGCCCTCGGCGAGCGTGACCTGCCGCTCCTCGTACCGGGTCGCGTCGATCCGCCCGGAGACGGTGAGGGTGAGCGGGGCGTCGATGTCGACGCGTACGGTGTCGTCGAACGTCACGGTGGTGTGGTCGCGGAAAACGGCCGGGGCGTCGAACCGGGCGCGGGGCGTGCCGTCGCCGACCCAGGCGGTGACCAGGAACAGCGCGGGCACCAGCAGGGCGGTCAGCTTGAGCCAGTACTGGAACGCCTGGACGAAGGTGATGCTGCGCATGCCCCCGGCGGCGACGGCCCCGGTGACGACGACGGCGACGAGGACCGCGCCGACCCATTGGGGCGCGCCGGTGAGGATCTCCAGGGTGAGTCCGGCGCCCTGGAGCTGGGGCAGCAGATAGAGCCAGCCGATACCCACGACGAAGAGGCTGGCGAGCCGGCGGGCCCGCGGGGATTCGAGCCGGGCCTCGGCGAAGTCGGAGAGCGTGTACGCGCCGGAGCGGCGCAGCGGGGCGGCGACGAGGACCAGCAGGACCAGGTATCCGGCGGTGTAGCCGACCGGGTACCAGAGCATGTCCGGGCCCTGCAGGAGGACGAGCCCGGCGATCCCGAGGAACGACGCGGCGGAGAGGTACTCGCCGCTGATGGCGGCGGCGTTGAGACCGGGTTTGACGGTCCGGGAGGCGACGTAGAAGTCGGAGGTGGTGCGGGAGATGCGCAGGCCGAGGGCGCCGATGAGGACCGTGGCGATGACGACGGCGGTGACGGCCGCCACCGCGTAGGTCTGGTTCACCGAGCCGGTTCACCGGCCTTCGACGAGGCCGGTGAAGTCGCGTTCGTTGCGCTCGGCGCGGCGGACGTACCAGCGGGCGATCAGCCATATGACGGGGTGGACGGCGACGCCGAGCGCGGCCCACACGAACGGCTCGGGCGACAGGTCCGGGCCGTCGGGGCTCATGGCTGCGGGCAGCGCGAACAGCAGGGGCAGGGAGCCGACGAGCACGGCGAGCGTGGCGAGGGCGGACAGCGCCGCGCGCAGCTGGCTGCGCATCAGGGAGCGCACATAGGTGTGGCCGAGGGTGGTCTGCTCGCTGATCTCGGAGCGGGCCGGGGCGTGGCCCGCGGGGCGGCGGGCGGCGCGCGGCACTCCGGTGACGGTCTCCCGCCGGGGGCGCGCGTCGGGGCCGCGCGCGGGCTCGTGCTGTGCAGACATCGGCGTCCGGGGGTCGGGTGGCTCAGCGGTGAGTGGAGTGTACGCAGATGCCCCGACCGGCGGTAGGCCGATTTTCCTACCGGCGGTAGGCCGATTCTCCGACCGGCGGGGGGGGGTGGGGCGGCCGGGCGCGCGCCGTGGGCTGTCAGCCGCGCGGGTGCCGCATCAGCAGGTCGCGGAGCTGGCGGGCGTGCCGGCGGCTGACGGCGAGCTCGGCGCTGCCGATCCGTACGGTCGTGGCTCCCGCGTCCAGCCGCAGTTCGTCGATGCGGCCGATGGCCACCAGGTGGCTGCGGTGGATCCGGACGAATCCGCGCGCCGCCCAGCGCTCCTCCAGCGTGGACAGCGGGATGCGGACGAGGTGGCTGCCCCCGTCGGTGTGCAGGCGCGCGTAGTCGCCCTGCGCCTCGACGTAGGCGATGGCGTCGACCGGCACGAAGCGGGTGACGCCGCCCAGCTCGACCGGGATGTGCTCGGCGGTCGTCGCCCCCGGCAGGGCGGGCTCGCACAGGTCGCTGACCCTGCGCACGGCCTCCGCGAGGCGCTCCCCGCGGACCGGCTTGAGGACGTAGTCCACCGCCTTCAGGTCGAAGGCCTGCACGGCGAAGCCCTCATGGGCGGTGACGAAGACGATGAGCGGCGGCCTGGCGAACCCGGCCAGCAGCCGGGCGACGTCGAGGCCGGTGAGCCCGGCCATGTGGATGTCGAGGAAGACGACGTCGATGGCGTCGTCGCCGTCGGGCCCCGCCTCCAGGGCGCGGCCGATGCGGCGCAGCGCCTCGGTCGCGTCGGTGGCGCCCTCGGCGCTGCGCACCCGCGGGTCGGAGCGCAGCAGGTAGAGCAGTTCCCCCAGGGCGGGCTCTTCGTCGTCGACGGCCAGTACGCGCAGCATGCTGCGGAGTTTAGGCGGGGCCCGATTGAGCGAGAAGCGGCCCGTGCCCGTACTCATCGGAGGCAGGGACGACAGGTACGGCGCGGTCCGGAATCGAGGCACACCCATGGGTCAGCGGGAGCGGCACGACGCGGTCGCCGCCTACGCGCTGGGCGTCCTGGAACCGGCCGACGCGCTGTGCTGCGAGCGGCACCTCACCGCCTGCGGGCCCTGCGCGGCACGGCTGGGCGAGTTCGCCGGTGCGGCGGCGGCGCTCGCCCAGCTGGCCGGCCGCGAGCCGCTGGAGCCCCGGCCTGTGCGGCCCGTGCCGTGGCCCGGGCGCCGGGCGCCGCGCAGGCGCGGGCGGCTGGTCGCGGTGGCAGCGGCGCTGGCGGTGGCGCTGCCGGGCGGTGCGCTGGTCCTGGCCCGGGACGGCGGCGATCCGGCGGTGTGGCGCGTGACGGCCGCCGACCCGGCGACCGGCGCGGACGCGGCGCTGGAGACGCGGGACCGGGAGTGGGGCACGGAGGTGGCGGTGCGGGTGGCGGGAGTGCGCGCGCCCCGGGTGTGCGAGCTGGTCGTGGTGGGCACCGACGGGTCGGCGTGGCGGGTGCTGGGCTGGGCGGTGACGCCCGGCGACGACCCGGTGGTCCGCGGGGCCACGGCGCTGCGGCGCGACGAGATCGCACGGTTCGAGGTGCGCGCGGCCGACGGCAGGCGGCTGGTCTCGCTGGCACCCCGCCCCTGACCGGGCGCGGCGGCCGTACCCCGGGAGGGCCGGACGACGCCGCCTCCGCCCGGGGCGGGCGGCGCGCCGGGCGTGGTCACTTCAGCAGTCGGGACATCCTGCGGTCGGCGAGCGGCTTGCCGCCGGTCTGGCAGTGCGGGCAGTACTGGAGCGAGGAGTCGCTGAACGACACGTCGCGGATGGTGTCGCCGCAGACCGGGCAGGGTTCGCCGGTGCGTCCGTGGACGCGCAGCCCGCTCTTCTTCTCCGCCTTGAGCCGTCCCGCCTCCATCCCGTGCGAGCGGGCGACCGCGCCGCCGAGTGTGGTGCGCAGGGCCTCGTACAGGGTCGTGACGTCGTCGTCGGTGAGGTTCTGCACGGGTTTGAACGGGGACATCCGGGCCGCGTGCAGGATCTCGTCGCTGTAGGCGTTGCCGATTCCGGCGATGAGGCTCTGGTCGCGCAGCGCGCCCTTGATCTGGCGCCGCTCCCCCGCGAGGAGGGCGGCGAAGGCGTCCCGGTCGAAGGTGTCGGCGAGCGGGTCGGGGCCGAGGCGTGCCACGCCGGGCACGTCGGCGGGGTCGCGGACCAGGTGCACGGCGAGCCGTTTGGTGGTGCCCGCCTCGGTGAGGTCGAACCCGTCGCCGCCGGTGAGGGCGACGCGCAGCGCGAGCGGCCCCTTGCCGGGGCGCGGCGGCCCGGACGGCAGGACGTCCCGCCACTGGAGCCAGCCGGCCCGCGCCAGGTGGACGAGGAGATGGAGCCCGCCCGCGGTGATGTCGAGGAACTTGCCGTGCCGGTCGACCGCCGTGACGGCGGCCCCCTGGAGGGCGTCCGGTGGCGGGTCGTACGTCTTGAGGACGCTGATCGTGACGGGCAGGACGCGCGCGATCTCCTTGCCGACGAGATGGACGTCGAGGAACTCTCGCAGCGCTTCGACCTCGGGCAGCTCGGGCATGGTTCCAGCCTGCCGCAGGACGCCCGGGACCGCCTCACACGGCGCGCAGCAGCTCCGCCAGTTCGGCTCGCGCGGCGTCGGCGAGGCCGTCCACGTCCGGCAGCGCCCTGCCGTCGGCGACCAGGCCGATGTGCACCCGGTCCCCGTACGGCGACATGGCCACGGCCAGCGCCTGTCCGCGCGCAAGCGGCGCCATGGGGTACAGCGCGCGCAGCGGGCGGCCGCCGAGCGACAGCGCCGAGCGCGGCAGCGGGACGTTGGTGACCAGGACGTCGAACAGCACGCGGGCCGCTCCCCCGGCGAGCGGGGCCCCGAACCGGTGCGCCAGCGGCGGGAGCTGCCCGGCCAGCAGGGCCACGGCTCCGGCGCCGCGCGCGGGCCCCGCCGCCTTGTTGCGGTCCATGGCGCGGCGCACCGCGGCGAGCCTGCCCAGCGGGTCGTCGTCGCGGAGCGGCAGGTCCAGGAGGTACGCGGAGAACTCGTTGCCGCCGCCGGGCGGGGCGCCGGGCCGGCGGCGCGACACGGGGACGAGGGCGCGGGGGTCGGCGTCCGGCAGGCGGTCGCCGCGCTCCAGCATCCAGCGGCGCAGCGCCCCCGCGACCACCGTGAGCAGGACGTCGTTGGCGGTGCCGCCCGCGGCCCTGCGCACCCGCCGTACCTCGTCGAGGTCCAGGGCGGTGACGGCCAGGCGCCGTGTTCCGCTGGGGTCGGCGGTGAGCGCGGGCGCGCCGGGCGCGTCCAGACGGCCGGCCCGGACGACGGAGGCGCCGATACCGAACGCCCGGCCGATTTCGGCGACCCTCCCGCGCGCGGCGCCCGCGATGTCCCAGGGGCCGGGCAGCCGGGTGCGGGGCGGTGCGGCGCGCGGGCGGCGCCGGCCGGCGGCCCGTGCCGTCCGTGCTCCGGCGATCTCGTCGAAGATCCCGGCACCGATGGCGACGGCCCGCATGCCGTCGGCGAGCGCGTGGTGCAGTTTGACGAGTACGGCGAACGGGCGCGCGACCGGGGCCTCGTCCCCTGGACGTGCGCCGGGACCCGTACGGGTGCCGGGGCCGGGGCCGCCGTCTCCTTCGCCTTCGCTGTCGCCGTCCCTGTCGGCGGCGCCGGTGAGCAGGTACATCTCCCAGGGCGGGAGCCCGCGTTCGAGCGGCCGTTCCATCAGTTCGCCGGCGAGGGCGACCGCTCCGGCGGTGAAGTCGCCGCCCGGCACCCGCAGCCGGCGCACATGGCGGCGGACGTCGAAGGAGTCGTGCACGCGCCAGGCGGCGCCGCCGACCGGCAGCAGCACGTCCCGGACCCGTACCCGGAGGCGCGGAATGGCGGCCGCCCGTTCGGCGAGCAGCTCGAGGACGCCGTCGCAGCCGTCGGGCCCGCCGTCGAAGAAGGCGAGGGCACCCAGGTGCATGGGGTGATCGGTGGTCTCGAGATGCCAGAAGGCCAGGTCGAGGGGGGCCAACAGCTCGCTGCTCACGGAATCCTCGTGTCCTCGGTGCTGGAGGTGCGGACCGGGCGGAGGGGGTGGTGTGCAGTCAACCGCCTCCGGTCGCTCACGGTCAAGCACCGACCGTTCACGGACAGTGAACAACTCATGTCGATGAGATGTCGGGGCGCTCCGGAATGGCGAACTCGCACCAGACGCACTTCCCGCTGCCGCGCGACTCGACGCCCCACACCTCCGCGAGCCGGTCCACCAGCACCAGTCCCCGGCCGGAGACCCCGTCCGTCCCGGCGTCCCTGCGGCGCGGGAGCACGCTGGAGCGGTCCTCGACCTCCACCCGGAGGCGCCGCTCGTGACCGGTGAGCATCCGCAGGGTGACGATCGCCCCGCCGTCGGTGTGCAGCAGCGCGTTGGTGATCAGTTCGTCGGCCACGAGCTCGATCTCGTCGGCCCGCTCGCGTGCGCCCCAGGCCCGTACCGCCGCCCTGATCATGTGCCGGGCCGCCCGCAGCGCCTCGGGGTCGCTCTGCGCCACGTGCTGCTGGAGTCGCCCGCCGGCCTGCGGCGCGAAGCCGCCCCTGCGGCGCAGCAGCAGGATCGCGACGTCGTCGTCGCCGCCGCGCTCGTCCACCACGTCGCAGAGCTGGTCGGCGAGCAGGTGGAGGTCCCGTGGCCCGTTGCGGACGAGCGCGGTCAGCCACTGCATGCCCTCGTCCAGGTCCGACCCCGGCTGCTCGACCAGTCCGTCGGTGTACAGGAGCAGGGTCTGGCCGGGGTCCAGCTCCAGGACGGTGACGGGGTAGTCGAGGGAGCCGAACTCGGCGGACAGGCCGAGCGGCAGCGCCCCCGGCACGGGGAGCCGGCGGCAGTCCCCGTCGGCGTCCCTGAGCAGCGGGTCGACGTGCCCGGCGCGCACCACCTGGACGACGCCCGTCGCGAGGTCGGCCTCCAGGTAGGTGCAGGTGGCGAAGCGGTCGGTGTCGAGCTCGTGCAGGAAGACCGATGCCCGCGCCATCACGGTCGCCGGGGTGTGGCCCTCGGCCGCGTACGCGCGCAGGACGATGCGCAGCTGGCCCATGACGGCCGCCGCGTGCGTGTCGTGGCCCTGTACGTCGCCGATGACGGCGCCGACCCGGCCGCCGGGCAGCGGGATGATGTCGTACCAGTCGCCGCCGATGTCCCGGCCGAGCCGGGCCGACCGGTAGCGGACGGCGATCTGCGCGCCGGGGACCTCGGGGATCCGGCGGGGCAGCATCGCCTGCTGGAGCCCTTCGGCGAGGTCGTGCTCCTGCTCGAAGAGCATGGCGCGCTGGAGGCTCTGGCCGATGCTGCTGCCGAGCGCGACGAGGACGTTGCGGTCGTCGGGCGTGAAGCCGTTCTTGTCGCTGTAGAGCAGGCCGAGCGCGCCGATCGGCCGGGCCTGGGCGATCAGCGGCAGATACGCCGCCGAGGTGATGCCGAGACCGCTGATATGGGGCCACAGGACGGGGTACGAGCCGGCGAAGTCCTCCGGCGACTCGATGAAGCGCGGTGAGAGGGTGCGCACCACCTCGCTCATCGGGTACTCCTCGTCCACCCGGGTGTAGCGGGTGCCGGGCACGAAGGAGCCCTCGGGTCCGTCGGCGACGAGATGGATGCGGCCGGCCTCCAGCAGTCCCATGACCACGCTGGTGGCACCGAGGTGCTCCAGGCCGTGCGAGTCCTTCAGCACGTCGATGACGTCCTGGACGGTACGGGCGTGGGCCAGGGCGGCGGTGGTGGACTCCACGACGCTGGTCTGGCGGCGGCGCTCCTCGTCCACCTCCATCCGGGCGGTGGACTCGGCCAGCTCCTGGGTGGCGTCGCGGACGATGCCGATGATGCGCCGGGGGCGCCCGGTCTCGTCGCGGCGGATGAAGCCCTGTGTATGGGTCCAGCGCAGCCCGCCTTCGCGGGTGCGGATACGGAAGTACGCCCCGTAGTGCGAGCTGCCGTTCTTCAGGGCCTGGGCCACCATGCCGTCGAGACGCACGGACTCGCTGGGCGGGACGCGCGAGGCAAGGCTCTCCGGCCTCCCGTCGTACTCGGCCGCGTCCACCTGGAACACGTCGAGCGCGACCTCGTCCATGTGCATCAGCCCGGCGTCGAGGTCCCAGTCGAAGCTGCCCATGCGGTTGAGGGACAGCCTCAGATCCGGGTGGGCGGGCCAGTCCTCGGGGAGCGACAGGGCATCCGCTGCCGGATCAACCATGGGGCCACTCTGCCATCATTTGTCTGGTTTATCGACTTTTTGTCATGATTCAAGCCGCCGGTCCGGCCACCGTGAACGGTCATCCGCCGAGGGAGCCGGAGGAGCCGGAACATCCGTCCGCCCCGCCTTCCGTCCCGCCGTCGGGCACCCCCGGGTCGTCCCCGGGCATGGAGCACCCCTGCGTGCCGGACCCGTCCGGCGCATCGGGTACGGCGGGCTCGTCCGGTACGGCCGGCGCATCGGGTACGGAGGGCTCGTCCGGCACGGCGGGCACGTCCGGGGCGACCGGAGCCGGCGGCGCGACCGGGGGCCCGTCGGCCTCCGGAGCAGACGTGTCCGGTACGGACGCGCCGCCCGCGTCCTGCGGCCGCGGCAGGGCGCCGCTCCCCCGGGGTCCGGGCGGGGCCGCCGTCGGGGCGGTGGGCCCCGCGGACCCGGCCGGCCCCGTCGGGACGCCGTCCGGCACCGGGGTGTCGGCGACATCGCGGTCGCCCGGGTCGTACGGCGGGGGCGCGTCGGGCCGCTTGTCCTGCTCCCCGCGCGTCCCGGTCTTCCGCTCGATCCAGGTGTCGTCGGCGACGTTCACGATGATCAGGCTGCCGAGGACCTGCTGCGTGGGGGCCACGGCCACGACTCGGCCGGCCCGGAAGCCGTCCCAGCGGTCGCCCTGGTAGACCGCGGCCCCCTGGATGTCGGCGGGCGAGCGCAGCGGGTTTCCACAGGCGCAGCGCACGCGCGGCGCGCCGTACCGGTCGACGAGGACGGCGCTGCCCGACTGGAGCACCGCCTGGAAGGGCGTGGCCGTGCCGTCCCGGTAGCCGTGACCGGTCACCCGGGTGTCGGCCCGCAGCACCACCGGGGTGAGGTCCCGCAGCCAGCCGCGGATGTCGGCCGGGTTGATCCCGGCCGCCTGGGCGAAGGCGCCCGCCTTGGCCGTGTCGCCGGTGAGGAGGCGCGCCTGCCGTTCCACGTCGCAGTCGGCCATGAGCCGCGTACCGCCGTACAGCCCGGGGGTGGCGCCGTCGACCGTCCGTACCCCGCGCGGGCTCGCGCTGGGCGGAGGCACCGCCGGGGACGATGTCGGCGACACGGGTGAAGTGGGTGACGCGGGTGACGCCGGCCGGGTCGAGGACCGGGGGACGGCGACGACCGTGGACGCGGTGAACGGATCGGGGCCGGGGGCGGCCGCGGGCTGCAGGAGCACCTCTCCGGAGTCCGCCGGCGTGCCCTGCGCGCCGCCCGTACCGTCGCCGCCCGCGCATCCGGCGAGCAGCAGCCCGGCGGCGGCGGTCGCGGTGAGGGCTCCGCGCCTGGCACGGCGCACCGCCGGTGACCGGCCCGCCGATCGTGTGGGTGGACGCACGCCGGGTCCCGCCTCTCTGCCGCGCTGAGCCTTCATGTCCGGGCCTCCTGCCCGCGCCTTCATATCTGCCGGATGCCCCGCTCCCCCGCAACCGGAGAAGCGGACGGCCCCCACCAGGCCGCACCCGGCCGACACCCGGCCCGCTCCCCGCCCCCACCCGGCCCCCACCCCGACTTGAACACGTTCAAGTCCACCCTCTAGGCTCACCGCAAGAGAGTTTGAACGCGTTCAATAAGGGTGGGGGCGGACCATGTCGACGCTGGTCGATCTGATCGTGGTGCTCGGCATGCTGGTGATCGTGCCGTTGGGCCTCGGCCTGCTGGACTCCCCGGAAACGGTGACCGTACGCAGGCTCTGGCCGCTCTTCGCCGTACCGGGCGCCGTGTCCCTGTGGCTGCCGCGCGGCGCGGCCGCCACCGCGCTCGCCGGGTGCTACGCGGCCGGGGCCGTGCTGCTGGCGGCGACCGCCGCCCGCCGGCTCGCCCGTACGCGGTCCCTGGCGCCTGCCGAGATCGCGGCGCTGACCGCGCTGGTGAGCCCGTCGGTCGCGGCCCTCGCCCTGGTGGCCGAGCGGTGGGGGCACCGGCTCTTCGGCTTCGGCCTGGACATCCTGGAGCTGACCGTTCCGCACTTCCACTTCGCCGGGTTCGCCGCCGCCCTCGTGGCGGGACTGGTCTGCCGTACGACACGGCGCCCGGCGGGGACCTTCGCCGCGCTGAGCGTCCCGCTCGGCACGCTGCTGGTGCTCGTCGGCTACTTCGTGGACGACTGGGCGGAACTCGCCGGGGCCGTCGTCCTCACCGCGGGCATGTGGGCCGTGGCCCTCCTCACCTGGCGGGACGCCAGGGCGGCGGCACGCGACCGGCTCACCGGCGGCCTGCTCGCCGTCTCGGCGGCGGTCCTCGTGGCGTCCATGCTGCTGGCGCTCAGCTGGGCGGTCGGCGAGGCGACCGGCCTGCCCCACCCGGACCTGACCTGGATGGCCGCCACGCACGGCCTGGCCAACGCGCTTGGCTTCGCACTCTGCGCGGTGCTCGCGTGGCGCCGTATCGAGCACACCCGCAGCGGCGCCACCCGTACCGAGCCCGTTCGCACCCGACACCTCCACACCGAGCGAACCGAGGGGAACCCGGCATGAGCCGACCGATCCGCGACCTCCGCCCCACCGCCGAGCGGCGTCCGCGCCGGCTGACCTACCCGGAGGTGGGAGCCACCGCGGCGCGCCTGCCGCACGGCTACCACCACCTGCGCCACCGCACCCGGATCGGCCGGGGCCGTGACGCCTTCGTGGCCGCGGGCGCCGCCGTCACCACCTGGCGGATGCACCGCGAGTCCGGCGCCAGGGTCCTCGCGGACGCGGTCCGCGCGGCGCCCGGCACGCGCCTGGAGGTCGGCGTGGGGATAGGCCCCGTGGGCTACGCCGTCCCGTGCGAGGTCATCTGGACCGTGTACGACGAGGACCGTACGGGCTTCGCGTACGGCACCCTCACCGGGCACCCCGAGTGCGGGGAGGAGTCGTTCGTCGTGGAGCTGGACCCGGACGGTGCCGTCTGGTTCACGGTGACGGCGTTCAGCAGGCCCGCGCGCTGGTACTCCCGGGCGGCCGGGCCGCTCGTACCCGTGCTGCAGCGCTGGTACGCGCGCCGCCTCGGGCGGACGCTGCGCGCACTCGCCGACGGCCGATACTGGAGGTGATGGAGTGGTTCGCATGGTTCGCCTCGTCCGACTACTGGCTGGGCCGCCTGGTCTTCCAGCGGACGCTGGCCGGTGTGTACCTGGTCGCGTTCCTGGCGGCCGCCCTCCAGTTCCGCGCGCTGATCGGCGAACGCGGCATGCTGCCGGTCCCCGCGTATCTGCGGCGGGTACCGGCGCGCCAGGCGCCCAGCCTCTTCCACCTGCACTACTCCGACCGGTTCTTCGCGTCCTGTGCGTGGTCCGGTGCGGCGCTGGCCCTCGCCCTGGTCGCGGGCGCCGGGGACGCGGTGCCGCTCGCCGTCTGCATGCTGATGTGGGCCGTGCTGTGGGGCCTGTACCTGTCGATCGTCAACGTCGGGCAGACCTGGTACGGCTTCGGCTGGGAGTCGCTGCTGCTGGAGGCGGGCTTCCTCGCGGTCTTCCTGGGCAATGAGCGCACCGCCCCGCCCGTCCTCGTGCTGTGGCTGCTGCGCTGGCTGCTGTTCCGGGTGGAGTTCGGGGCCGGCCTGATCAAGATGCGCGGCGACCGGTGCTGGCGGGATCTGACCTGCCTGTACTACCACCACGAGACCCAGCCGATGCCCGGCCCGCTGAGCTGGTTCTTCCACCACCTGCCGCGCCCCCTGCACCGGGTCGAGGTGGCGGCCAACCATGTGACGCAGCTCGTGGTCCCGGTACTCCTGTTCACCCCGCAGCCGGTGGCGAGCGTGGCGGCGGCGCTGGTCATCCTCACCCAGCTGTGGCTGATCCTGTCCGGCAACTTCGCCTGGCTGAACTGGCTGACCGTCGTCCTCGCCCTGTCGGCCCTGGACGGCACCCTGGTCGCGGACGCGCCGTCGCTGCCCGAGCCGCCGCTGTGGTTCGGCATCCTGGTGATCGCCCTGACCGTGCTCGTGCTGGCCCTCAGCGTGCGCCCGGCCCGCAATCTGCTCTCCCGCCACCAGGCGATGAACCGGTCGTTCGACCCGCTGCACCTGGTGAACACCTATGGCGCGTTCGGCTCGATCGGCCGGGTCCGGCACGAGATCGTCATCGAGGGCACGAGCGACCCCGTGGTACACGAGGGAACGGTGTGGCGGGAGTATGAGTTCAAGGGCAAACCGGGCGATGTGCGCAGGCTGCCGCGCCAGTTCGCCCCGTACCACCTGCGGCTCGACTGGATGATGTGGTTCGCGGCGCTCTCCCCCGCCTACGCGGGCTCCTGGTTCGGGCCGTTCGTGGAACGGCTCCTGGAGGGCGACCGGGACACGCTGCGGCTGCTGCGCCACAACCCCTTCCCGGACGCGCCGCCGGTAAGGATCCGCGCCCGGCTGTACCGCTACCGGTACACGACCTGGCGGGAGTTGCGGTCCACGGGCGCCTGGTGGCACCGCACCTACGTACGGGAGTTCATGCCGCCGACCCGCCTCGCCGCCACCGACGGGGCGGACCGGTGAAGCCTTGGGGAGAGGTGGTGGCGGCGGTCGCGCCTCCGATACCGTGCGGCGGCGGTGAGGTGGGCCGAGCGGATGCCGATGACGTTCGGCCCTCACCACCGCTCGTTTCCCGGTACTCCGGGCTCCTCCCGTGCCCGGACAACCGTGTGCCCCCACCCGGGCGGGGCGGGGGCACACGGCGAAGGCGGAGCGCACGGACAACGGCCCTGGCCGACCGACCGGACGGCCGTGCCGACGGGCGGAGCGGCGGAACGCTCAGTCCACGCTGGGCAGAATGTGCGGTTCGGCGAGGTCGTCCTCGTAGCCCGCGAGCCGGATGGGGGCCGAGCGCGCCCACACCTCCAGGCTGCCGAGCTCGTCGGACCTGTGGGACCTGTCGCCGGGTTCCGCCGGTCGCTGTTCCTGCTGCGTCGATTCGGGTGTCACCGCGCACTCCTTCGTGTCGCGAACCAATGAGGACATGCTGCCGTTCGGTCGCGGTGGCGCCGGTAATCGGGCGGGACCGCGGCCTTGGTGACAGGCCAGTCCCTGGGCCGGCCCGAGGGAGTTCGTGGGTCCCGTCAGCCGACCGTTCGCCTAAGACTAACCAAATGAGCACGACCCCGCTCGATGGAACGCGTCACACCATCGGGTTCCGGCCAGTCTGATCCGGCCGGAAGCCGGACGGGAGGCCCGGCGGACGGTCCGCACGGGAGGCACGGCGGCTGGAGCGGCGCGCGGTACGGACGGGAGACACGGCGGCTGGAGCGGCGCGTGGTAGGGACGGGAGACACGACGGCTGGAGCGGCGCGCGGTACGGACGGGAGGTACGACGGGCTCGGCCACCGGACCGCTCCGGTAGCCGAGCCCTCGCCAGCTACCACTTGCCGGGCGCGTAGTCCTTCAGGAAGCAGCCGTACAGGTCCTCGCCACTCTCGCCGCGCACGATCGGGTCGTACACCCGGGCAGCGCCGTCGACCAGGTCGAGGGGCGCGTGGAAGCCGGCCTCCGCGAGCCGCATCTTGTCCGGGTGGGGGCGCTCGTCGGTGATCCACCCGGTGTCGACGGCCGTCATCAGGATGCCGTCGCTCTCGAACAGCTCCTGCGCGCTGGTGCGCGTCAGCATGTTCAGCGCGGCCTTGGCCATGTTGGTGTGCGGGTGCCCCGCCCCCTTGTAGCCCCGGCTGAAGACACCCTCCATCGCGGAGACGTTGACCACGTACTTCCGGCGGGCCGCAGCTGCGGCCATCGCCGGGCGCAGCCGGCTGATCAGGATGAACGGCGCGGTCGAGTTGCAGAGCTGGACCTCCAGCAGCTCGACCGGGTCGACCTCGGAAACGGTCTGGATCCAGCTGTTGGTGTCGTGCAGATCGGGTACGAGACCGCCCGCGTCGATCGCGGTGCCCGCCGCGATCCGCTCCAGCGACGCCGAACCGCTGACGAGCGCGAGCTCGGTGACGTCCTGCGCGGTGAGCGCGTCACCGCCACGGGCCGACGGCAGGGCGGCCATCGTCTCCACGGCGCCGCTGTTGAACGCGCCGATGACCTGGGCGGGCGGCAGTTCGCCCTTCGGCAGCGGCGCCGACTCGGCGGCGACCAGTTCCCGGTAGGCCTGCGGGGAGCGGCGCACGGTCTGCGCCGCGTTGTTGATCAGGATGTCCAGCGGGCCTTCGGCGGCGACCGAGTCGGCGAGTGCCACGACCTGGGCCGGGTCACGCAGATCGATACCGACGATCTTCAGCCGGTGGATCCACTCGTCGCTGTCCGGCATCGCCTTGAAACGGCGGATCGCGTCGTTCGGGAACCGGGTCGTGATGGTGGTGTGGGCGCCGTCGCGCAGCAGGCGCAGCGCGATGTACATGCCGATCTTGGCGCGGCCGCCGGTGAGCAGCGCCCGCCGGCCGGTGAGGTCCGTGCGGGCGTCCCGCCGGGACCGGTTCTCGGTGGCGCAGTCCCGGCACAGCTGGTGGTAGAAGGCGTCGACCTCGACGTACCTGCTCTTGCAGATGTAGCAGGACCGGGGGCGCTGGAGTATGCCCGCGATCTCTCCGGCGGCGGAGGAGCTGGGCAGCAGCCCCTGCGTCTCGTCGTCGATCCGCTCGGCCGAGCCGGTCGCGGTCGCCTCCGTGACCGCCCGGTCGTGGGCGGTCTTGGCGGCCCGGCGCTCCTGGCGGCGGCGCTGCTTGACCGTCCGGTAGATCCCCGCGGTGGCGCGCCGCACGGCGATCGCGTCCGGGTGGTCGACGTCCAGCTTGTCGAGCTCCTCGAGGACGCTCAGGCAGACGGCCAGGCGCTCGGGGTCGATTCCCGGCCCGTACGCCTGGTTCTCTTCTGTCACCGTCATGGCCGCTGCCGTTCCTCGATCACTCGTATGCCACGTGTCAAAGGGTGAACTTTACGGAGCGGAGTACTCGGCCGCCAAACCGGACCGGCCGCCGGGCGGGCTCGGCGGCCGGTCGAAGACGCAGTCGCCGCACAGGCCGCCGCCCGGACAGCGGTAGTACAGGCAGCAGGTGCGGCGGCGCAGCGCCCGGCCGTGGACGGTCCCGGCGAGGTCCGGGTGCGCGAACAGGGCGGTGGTGAGCTCGGCCGCCCGCTCGGCCACCTGGGGGCGCCCCTCGCGGCGGGCCCACCGCGTGAGTTCCCGAAGGGCGCCGGCGAGCGCGGAGCCCGCGTTGCCCCACAGCAGCCGGGGCGAGACCGGCCCGGCCGCGCGCAGCGCCTCGGCGAGCGGGACGAGGTGGCCGTACTGCACGGTCTCGCGGATCGCGTCGGCGGTACCGGGCCGGGTCCGGGCGCCCGTCCACCACAGGTCGTCGGGCGAGGTGCGGGCGCCGTCCCAGCGCAGCGTGCCGGGGGTGACGTCCGGGAACTCGCCGTACAGCGCGGCGGGCCCGAGCGCGACCGACCAGAGCCGGGCGGCCAGCCCGAGGTGGGCGATGGACGCGGCCACCCGGAACTCGTCGGTGCGCAGCCGGGCGCCGACCCGGGCGACGCGGTCCGCCAGGGGCGCGTGGTCGCCGGCGTACACCTCGGCGAGCGGCCGGTGGGTCGCGCTCGCGGACGCGGACGTATCTGCGGACGTGTCCGCGGGCGCGGCCGCGCGCAGCGCGAAGAAGCCCCCGATCGACGCGGCCTCGTCCAGATCCACCGGCTGTCCTCCTCGCCTCACGACGGGTTCACGGTACCGGCGGGTCGCCGTCGGCACGGCCACGCACCCCCGTGACGCCGTACTCCCGTACTACGACCGCAGTACCGACGAGTGCCTGCTCAGGGACGATGTCGTGCACGATCCCAGGGGCCATCGTGGAGACATGAGCCCGCTCGCGACGTCCGTGCTGCTGTCCGTGGTCTCCGCGATCGCGTACGCGGCCGGGGCGATCGTGCAGGAACGCGTCGCCGTGTCGGCGTCCGGCACCGCGCGCCCCTACGCGCCGCTGAGCGACCGGGCCTGGTGGGTGGCCGTGCTGCTCAACAGCCTCGGGGCGCTGCTGCACGTGGCCGCGCTGGCGTACGGGCCGCTCAGTCTGGTGCAGCCGCTCGGGGCCCTGACGATCGTGTTCGCCCTGCCGATGGCGGCAATGTTCGTGGGGCGGCGGGCGGGCGCGACCGCGTGGCGGGGCGCGGTCATGGCGACGGCGGGCCTCGCCGGGCTGCTGGCGCTCGTCGGCCCGCCGGGCGCGCGGTCGCTGGGCGGCGGCGTAGGGCCGCTGCTCGCCGCGGTCTCCCTCGGCGCGATGGCGGCGCTCTTCGTGTCGGCGCGGGGCGTACGGCGGAGGGCGGCGGCCGACGGGCGGCGGCGGGTGGCGGGAGGCGCGCGGCGATCGGTGGCGGCCGGTGCGCGGCGTACGGTGACCGGGAGCGTGCTCCTGGCCGCCGCCGGCGGGGTCGCTTTCGGGACCGCGTCGGTGTTCACCAAGGTCGTCGCGGTGGAGTGGGCCCCGGACGCCCCGCTGCGGGCCTGGCCGGCCCTGCCGGCGATCGCCGTCTTCGCCGTCGCCGGGCTGCTGCTGTCGCAGGCGTCCTACCGGGGCGCGGGCCTCGCCGCGCCCCTGGCGACGGTCACCGTCGTGAACCCGGTGGTGGCCGCGGCCGCCGGGCTCGCGCTCTTCGGTGAACAGCTCCGGTACGGCGTGACCGGCACGGTCCTGGCGGTCGGCTGCGGCGTACTGGCGGCGGGCGGACTCATCGTCCTCACGACGGCGTCGTCCGCCCGCCCCGCCGTGCCGGAACCCGCCGTGGCGGAGCCGACCACGGCACGGCCCGCCGTGTCACAGTCGGACGCCACCCGACCGCAGGTAGGCGAGCGGGTCGATGTCGGAGCCGTACCCCGGCCCGGTGCGCACCTCGAAGTGAAGGTGCGGTCCGGTGCTGTTGCCGGTGGACCCTGAACGGGCGATCCGCTGGCCCGCGCCCACCCGCTGGCCCTCGCGCACCGTGAGGGCCGACAGATGCGCGTACTGGCTGTACTTGCCGTCGTCGTGCCGGATGACGACCTGGTAGCCGTAGGCGCCGGCCCAGCCCGCCGAGACGACCCGCCCGGATCCGACGGCCTTCACCGACGTGCCGGTGGGCACCGGGAAGTCGACGCCCGTGTGGTAACCGGCGGACCAGCCCGAGCCGGCCGTGCGGTAGGCGGTGCCGGGGCTCGCGTCGACCGGGGCGCTCAGCTCGGCGCTGCGCCGGGCGGACACCTGCCGGGGCTGCGCGGTGACCGGCTTGACCGCCGGCTTCTGCCCGGGCTTGGGCGTGACGCCGGTCGCGGGCTTCGGCGGGGTGGCCGGCTTCGGCCGGGCGGCGGCCGGGGGCTTGGCCTTGGCGGCCGGCTTCGGCTGCGCCGCGGGCTTGGCGACCGGCTTCTTGCCCGGCTTCACGGCCGGCTTCGTTCCCGGCGTGCCCGGTGACGTACGGAAGGTCAGTTTCTGGCCGGGCAGGATGAGGTCCGGGTCGGTGCCGATCACGCCCCGGTTCTCGGCGTACAGCCGCTGCCAGCCGCCCCGGACGCGTTCGGCCTCGGCGATGCCGGACAGCGAGTCGCCGCGCGCCACCGTGTAGCTCTCACGGCGCTGGTTCGGCACCGTGGTGGGCGTGGTGGGCTTGGAGCTCGTACCGGAAGGCCGCGTCGTGTCCGACGACCCGTCCCGGCCGGACTTCCGGTCCTTGCGGGAGGTCCCGGGCGCGATGTCGGGCGCGTCGCCGCCCCGCGAGAGACCGGCCCTCACCGAACAGGTGGGCCAGGCCCGCGGCCCCTGCCCCTTGAGCACCTTCTCGGCGATGGCTATCTGCTGGTCCCGGGTGGCGAGGTCGGCGCGCGGCGCGTAGCGCGTGCCGCCGTACGCCTGCCATGTCGACTGGCTGAACTGGAGCCCGCCGTAATAGCCGTTGCCGGTGTTGGTCTTCCACTTGTTACTGGACTCGCAGGCGGCCACCTTCTCCCAGACGTCCACCGACGCCGCGTGGGCGCTGCCCGCGCCCATGAGAGGCAGCACCATGCCGGCACCGCTCACGGTGACGGTGAGCGATGCCCGGTTGATACGGCTCGGCTGGTACCGGCGGTGTCGTCCCCGTACGGCCATGGGTGGTCCCCCCTTGCACACGGTCAGCAGCCGCCCAAGCTAGAGGGGTGCGACAGGCCGTGACAAGGGGGCGCGCAAGGCGCAAGGGGCGCGTGCGGCACGGCAGTTGAAGGGGCCGGGGGCGTCCCGCCCGCGTCCGGTCTATCCCATGGACGAGGGCGGGTCACAGGGCGCAGGGAATCGCACGGGCGCACGCGGCGCCGCGCCCGCCCGGACGCCCCCGCGCGGCGCCGCTCAGCCCAGGAACGCGGTCGGGTGGCGGGGGCTGCGGCTCAGGGCGGGGCGGAAGCGTGGACCTACGGCTCAGGGCGGGAGCGGGGGCTACGGCTCAGGGGCGTGGGCCGGCACCGCGGCTCAGGGGCGTGGGCGGAGGCTGCGGCTCGGGCACGGGGTCGGGCCCCGGCGGCTTGGGCACCGGATCCGGCGGCGGAGGCGGGACGGGCGGCGTCGGAGGCGGCGGGGTGGGGGGAGGCGTGGGGGGCGTGGGCGCCGGGGGCGGTGGCGTCGGTACGGGGCCGGGGGCCGGGCCCGGTTCGGGTCCGGGAGCGGGTGACGGCTCCGGGCCGGGCGTCGGCGGGGGCGGTACGGGGTGAGGGTGCGGCTCGGTCATGACGGTCCCCTCGGTGGGGTCGGCCCTAGGGTGCGTCCGGCGGATCCCGCCGGGCTCGGGGTCTCCCGCTGCGCGTTCCCCTGTGCGCCGGGTTCATTCCCGCCGCCCGCGCGGCGGCCGCGAGGCCCGGCCGGGGGCTGGAGAGCACCGGGACGGCGGTCCGTGCGAGACCGGCGGCGTCCGCCATGGACGCCTGCGCCAGCACGATCACGTCGGCGTCGTGGACCCCGTCGACGGCCGCCGCGACCGTCGCGAGGTAGCGCTCCCGCTCCCCCGCCTCGAACAGCGCCCAGGCGTCCTCCACGAGAAGGGCGCGGACCTCGGGTACGCGGGGCGCCGCCTCCTCGCGGATGAGCCGGACCGTGGGGCCCACGGTGCTCTCCACCGAGGCGACGACCACGACACGCTGCCACGTGGCGGCCGCCGAGGCCATCGGGCGGTCCACCCGGAGGACGGGGACGCCCTGGGCGGTGAGCTCGGCGAGGGCGCCGATGGTCGAGCAGGTGCACAGGACGGCGTTCGCGCCGGCGGCGACCTGCGCGGCCACCGCCGCTTCCACGGCCCCCGCGACGGACTCGGGGCCGTGCGCGCGTGCCCGGTCGAGGAGCGACTCGTCCACGGCGTGCCGCAGGACGAGCCCCGGGTGGTCTTCGTCACGCAGCGCGTCGAAGACCGGGACGTGCACGGGCGAGGTGTGCAGGAGGGCCAGGACCGGATCCGGCGCCATCGGGCGGGTCACCACCGCTCGGGTGAGGCAGGGAGCCGCTCCCGGGCGGCGGCGAGGGACCCGGCCGGTGCCGACGGGGAACAGACGGTCACTCCGGCGCACCGGCCGCCCCGGTACGCCTCCGGCCGGTCCGCCGACCGGTCGCCCGGAGAGGCGAGCCCCGTCGCCATACGCCCCTCGTTCCCTGGCCCCTCGCCCGCCCGGTCAGGCTCGCGGCGACGGCACGGCGTGCGGGCCGCGCGCGGTGTCGCTGCCCGGCACCGGCGCGGAGGCGTCCGATCCGAGCTCCACGATCCGGTTCGCGGCGTCGACGTGGACGACCTTCGGGACGAATGCACGCGCCTCGGCGTCATCGACCTGGGCGTAGCTGATCAGGATGACCAGGTCACCGGGGTGCACGAGGTGGGCGGCGGCGCCGTTGATGCCGATGACGCCGGAGCCCCGCTCGCCCTCGATGACATAGGTCTCCAGGCGGGCGCCGTTGTCGATGTCGACGATGTGCACGAGCTCGCCCGGCAGGAGGTCGGCCGCCTCCATGAGGTCGGCGTCGACGGTGACCGAACCCACGTAGTGCAGATCGGCCTGGGTGACCGTAGCCCGGTGGATCTTGGACTTGAACAGAGTACGCAGCACTTTGGACTCCTGTTTGACGGCTCCCTGCCTGCTTTGTGCAGGTCAAGGGCGGTCTCGACTGTACACCGGGACACGCCGGCCGAGGATTGTGAGGAACATCGCTCCGCTCGGGCGAGACGGCTTCACGCCTGGGCTTTCGCACCGCACCGGCGCCTGTTCAGGCAATCCTCCGGGAAGCCCGGCGACTCATGCTGGCCGGATGCCGACTCTCCTGATGAGCCGTGAGATATGCGGGAGATCACTCTGCACACGGACGACGTGCCTCCCCGCACCGACCTGCGGGCAACGACATCGCTCTGGTTCGTGGAACACGGTCCCTTCGGCCATCGGCGGTCGGCGCTCGACCGCCCCGGAAGCCGACTCGCTGCCTGCCGCCCGCCCAAGGCCCCTCGGAGCACGGAACTCGCGAGCGAGGTGCGGCCAAGGCGCCGACACCGGCCCGCCCGGGCCGAAGGCCAGGTCACGCGCCCCTGCGCACTTGCGTGCACCGCTCCTTCCTTTCGTACGGTCCAGCCGATGGCGAACCGCCCTCGCGCACCGTGAAGGAGAGCTGTTGAAGCCGACCGAGGAAGTGCTCCAGGACCTGACCCAGCCCTCGAACGTCTCCGTCCACTCCGACGACGCGCTCGTCGGGAAGGTGAAGGCCGCCATCGCGGCGGACGACGAGAAGCGCAAGGAGAATGAGGACGAGCCGCTCCGTCGGAAGCCCGCCCTCGTCCCGATCCTGCCGACGGAGCTGCCCCGGCAGTTCGAAGTGACCCTCTGGGACGTGCTCCACACCCTCGCCCGGGGCACTGCCCTGTCGTGGCGTGGTGCTGGCCGGGGGCTGGCAGAACACTGGGGCGCACTCAAGTACACCCAAGCCCTGGCCGGCGGTCGTGACTCCTTCCTCGGCCTCACCGACGAAGGCCACCGCATCGCGGACCACTACAAGTCGCTGCAGTCCGGTGAGCTCGGCATCGGCTTCGCGCTCACGCTCACCGAGCACATGCTGCGCAGCCGTTTCCCCGACCATTCGGTGACGATCGTCCCCGCCGACACGGCGTTACGCGCGGGCTGGGCCCTCACCAGCAGGGACAAGGGCGATAAGGTGAAGTATCGCTGTCGTCCCCAGTACTTCGCCGAGGTCTGGCGGCCGGGCGAGCCGTCCCTTGCCATCCCCCTCGCCTGCAAGGGCAACCACAGCGACTCCGCCACCTCCGCCGAGCAACTGGCCTCCGCCTCGGCCCACGCCGAAGCGGTCCACATCGGCGCGTGGAACGAGACCCCCCAGCCTGCTGTTCAGCACCCAGCTCCCGACGGACGGCGGCACGATGACCGTCCACGCCCTCCAGGCACCGGGCAGTGGTGGTCGGCTGTCCCCGGCAGAGGGCCGGGAAGCGAACCGGAACGCCCCGCCGTTCCAGGCGAACGTGATGCCGGACATCCACCCGCCCGCCGAGGGCCTGGTGGCACCGGAGCCCGTACGGGGCTGCCACGTGCAGCCGAAGGACTACGCCTGGTTCCAGGAGTCTCTGGCCCATACCACCGCGGCGGGCCTCATGGCCTTCACCGGCTCCGGCCACGCCACCGCCCGCCACCTGACCGATCGGCAGGGCCGGAAACGCTTCACCGGCCTCGAACACGCGGCCAGCATGAGCATCCAGGACGCTGCCCACACCCTATTCGGCAACGAGTACGTCGGCACCGACCACGTCTTCCGCCTCAACGGCCCCCGCGTCGAGGCGTTCTCCGGCGTAGACAAGGAAGTCTTCCGACATCTCGCCAGAGGCGACGTCGAGGAGTACCGCGTCCTTGTCCACGCGAGCCGCGGCGTCCGTCCCCGCCTCACCTTCGACAACAACTGGGGCGGCCCCGTCTCCGTCCACGCCGACGGCTCCGTCTTCGCCCTGCGACTGCTGCCCGGGCAGAACGAGGAACCCTTCGCATACTCGTCTCGCTGACGCGCCTCTGAGACGACAGGTCCGTCCGGACGGCCTCTGGGCGGACGACCAAACCACCTGACGGCCAGAAGCGTGGGCCTCGACTCTCAGTGACGGTGGAGGCGCGGGCGATGCAGCGCATGGCCTCGCTCACCCTCCCCGAAGGACGGCAGAGTCACCCACGGCAGTGACCGAGCGGCGTACGAGGGGGCAGTGGCCGGCGAGTCCACGGTGTACGCCGTATGGCCCGGGGAGTGAGCCAGCCGCCTTTCTCATGATCGACGATCTGGACGAATACGCCAAGGCTCACGGCATCAAGCACGATGTGCAGCGAACAGGACTGACCGAGCATGTGCACTGGTCGGTGGACCGAGTCGGACGACAAGCGGATCCCTGGCAGCCCGTGCATCGGCAATGAGGCGTGCTGGGCTGCGGGTGCAAGATCGATAGTCTCGGTGCGTTCGCCGAGCAGATGTGACACGTCCATCGGGTGGAGCCGCTAGGGCGGACCCGAGGGCACCACGTACTCCTTCCGGGTCCGCCGCGCGAGCCTGGCCGTCTGGGCGGCCTCGGCTGCGGTACTGCCCGCAAGTCAGCGGCGGAACCCGCGGTGGGGGTCCCGCGCTTGGACGTTCAGGAACGGTTCGAACCACGCTGCGGCACGGAGATCCCCGATACCCATGTGCTGATTCCGCGCAGGGCAGCCACCCACCGTGGACGGCTGCGAGTTGGAACCTGCTGGCTACACCGCGTCCTCTTCGTTGCAACGCCGGTAGAGGGGATGGGCGCGATGAGCGCCTGTCAGGCGTTCTCGTCATGGATTCGCGCACCCAGATCCTCCGCCCACTCCAGCGCCCACGCCTTGAGTTCTTCGATCTGCCGGGCGGTGAACCCGTACGCGGTGTAATCCTCGTCCTCGTACCAGTCCGCGCCGATCAGCCGGTCCCGGAGGTCTTCGAGGCTGAACTCGTCGTGGGCGCGACGGCGGCCCAGGGATTCGAGGTCTGCGGTGGAGCGGTGTCGGGAGGCGGCCTGGACGTCGATGAGGTCGCGGACGGTGCCGCGGTCGGCGAGGGCACGGACCTTGGTGCCGATCACGTCGTCGAGGGAAAGAACGGGGCCGTAGGGGGTCTGGGCGGGCGGAGCCCAGAACGCCTCCTTGAGGACATCGACCTCGCACTCCTCGCCGGTGTCCGGATCGGTGACGAGGAACCGGCCGCTGAGCGGATCGGTCTGCACGTGCGCGGTCCGCCATCCGCGCGCGCTGAGACCTGCTGTGAGTGAGGCGACGATCTCCTGCATCGGAGCGGGATTCTCGGTGGCGACGTCGAGGTCCCGGCTGAAGCGTTCGACCAGGCCGTGGGCCTGCACGGCGTATCCCCCGGTGAGGACCAGAGGATAGGGGGAGCCGAGGTCGAGGATGTCGGCAAGGAGACGCTCGTGGAGCGGAGTGAGCTTCACGCGGCGGTCGTGTCGGCGAGAGCGGTGCGGAGCAGCTCTGGGAAGGCGTCCTCCCAGACCTCGCGGATGTAGGGACTGATCAAGCGCCGCAGCACGGGCCACTGCTCGATGAGCAGCCGGTGGTGCAGGAGGGCCACCAGGTCCTCACCCAGTCCCTCGGCGAGGACGGTCCGGTAGAGCGTCATGCGGGACTTCGGACGGTCCAGGCTGTAGCTCGTCCGCCCGGACCAGACGATGTGGAGCGGCAGGTCCACGTTGCCCTCGACAGGGCCGTCCAGCTCGTGCAAGCGCTCGGGCAGTCGGCTGCGGTAGCGATCCCGCAGCACCTCGGCGCGGGCGGCGCTGATCGTCGTGTCCATGCATCCAGTATCGCTGCTGGGTGGCGGCGGCATGGCGGATACGGGGTCCCCTGTGTACGTACGGGTCGGGCGGCCGCCCGCCCCTTCCCCTGACATCTCACCCAGTGCCTACCCACGCAGGACCCCAGCTGGCACGGCGACCGGCGCCCTGCAGACCCGGTACCAGCCCCGCTCGCGGGCGCACGTGATCACGACGCAGCAGGTCACGCGGAGGGCCACCGCGGTGGAGTCCGGCTGCGCGCGCAGCACCGAGGTACTCCCGGATCTCTGCTCCCTGCCTGCGTTTATGCAGGTCAAGGGCAGTTCCCATACCCAACGAGTCGCACGCCCGGCCGGCCCCTCCTGCTGTCCTCCAGGATGCGTGCCGTCCACTCGCCGACCCCTGTCACGACGACGAGGCGAGCGTACGCAACAAGGTCAGCCGACCCGTCGCTCGAGCACCTGCCCGGGCCAGGAGTCGGACAGGAAGCGGACGGTGGGCGTGAAGCCGTTGCGCTCGTAGTACGCGACGAGTTCGCCACCGCCGCCCGCCCAGCAGTCGACCCGCAAGAGGTTCACGCCGGCCCGCCGGGTCTCGTCGGCGGCGTGGGCCAGCAGCGCCGCCCCGACGCCCTGACCGGCGTACCGCCGGTGGGACACCAGCAGCCGGACGTACCGCTCGGGTTCACCGGCCGGCGGGATCGGCATCCGCGGGCTGGGCCCGGAGTCCAGCACCAGGGCCCCGACGGGTGTTCCGTGCGACTCCGCGATGTACGGGGCGTTCTCGGTCGTGTACTTCTCGACTCGCGCGACCCCGCCGGGCTGCCGCGAGTACGGGGTCGTTCCCCACTGCTCGGTGTTGCCTCGGTCGTTCATCCAGGCCACCGCGGAGTCGAGCATGTCCAGGATCGCCGGTACGTCGGCCGGGCCGCCCGGTCTGATCCGTATGCGCTGTGTCGTGTCGTTCACGGTGGAAGCCTAGGCGCCGCCGACCGGCGCACGGGGGTGCCGCACGCCCCCGGAACGGAGCTGGTGGGGCGGAGCCCGTCACCTGTTCGGCCCAACATCGTTGACGCCATGACGGCTTGTGGCGCCTGGAGGGGGCGGAGCGTGATCCCGGTGGACCGGACGGCGGGCATTCGACCGTCGCTCTTACCGGACCGCCGGGACGAGGGCCGGGCATTCTTCACCATTGATCCGGAGAACGCGGCCGCTTAACCGATTCTGATCAATCTCGCGGGTATTCCGTCATTCAAGGCGGCGACATACCCCGAGGATGATTGCCGCACCTTCCCGTATTCAGGGATTCCGGCGCGGATCCCTGCGGGACGCGCGCGGGCACCGCCCCGTCGACCGGTCACCGCGCCCCACATCGCCACGCGGCCGACACAGACAGTCGACCCCGCACCGGCCTGCGACCGCGCACGTCTCCGCAGGTCAGCCGCGTTTTCCGCCGCCTGCGGAGCGGATCACCGCATGAGCGAATTTGACCGAGTAGACAGATTTAACGTTCCTTCTTTTTCGCACATGAGTACATTCATGTGTTATATGCACTCGGGCCACAGAACGTTTCCGACCCCGCTATGCTCGCTGTCGCACAGCGAGTTGCGACGATTACACCAGGTCGCCGCTGGCTTTCGTGGTGCCGCCCGGCGCACAACGGCTCGGGCGTACTGAAACCCAGCCGCGTGCGTGTGGAACGCCGACTCGGAATGCGCTGCGGCCAGGCGTTGGCGAGCGTGACCCGACGGTCGTCGACCGTGATGACGCTGCCTTTCGCCGGCGCCGTACATGCCGTATATGACGCCCTATTCCTTCCAAGAGTGCTCTGAGGATGCCGATGGTTCGTGCTGGTTCGTCACCCGGAAGGCCGGGGCCCGTCTCCAGCCCCCTGTGGCTGTTGCCACCCCTACTACTGGCCGTCTGCACGGCGGCGGCCCTGTGGTTGACGCCCCCGATGGCCCGTGCCCACGTCGCCTGGATCGGCGTCATCGCGACGGCGGCGGTGGCCGTCGCAGCCCGGGAGGCGGCGCGCCGGGCACACACGATCGAAGAACTGCGCGGGCAGTACACCGAGAGAGAGGCGGCCCTGCACCGGCAGCTGGCCGAGCAGGAGACCGAAACCGTACGCATGGCCAAGGAGCTCCTGCCTACGGCCATGGCCCGGCTGCAGCAGGGCGCCCCGGCGGAGGAGGTGCTGCGCAGCATCGTCCACGTGTCCCGCGTCAGCCCCCGGTTCGAAGCCGCGCACCAGGCGGTGCTGCGCTACGTCCTCCAGGCCGTGGAGGCCGAGGAAGACCTGCGTGACTCCGCCCAGCGGGCCTTCGTCAACATCGCCCGACGGGTCCAGGCCATCGTTCACCAACAGGCCCAGGAAATCCGGGAGATGGAGGACCGCCACGGTCAGGACCCCGAGGTGTTCGGGGATCTGCTGCACCTCGATCACCGCACCGCGCTGATCGGCCGGCTCGCCGACAGCATCGCCGTACTCGGTGGGGCACGGCCCGGCCGTCAGTGGCAGAAGAACATCCCGCTCTTCAACGTGCTGCGCGGCGCCATGTCACGGATCACCGACTACCAGCGCGTCGATCTCCACTCCGTCGCCGAGGTCGGCGTTCTGGGACGCGCGGTCGAACCGCTGATCCACGCCGTGTCGGAGCTGCTGGACAACGCCACCCGCTACTCACCGCCCCAGACGCGGGTCCATCTGACCGCGACCGAGGTCCAGTCCGGTGTGGCCGTCGAGATCGAGGACGCCGGGTTCGGCCTGACCGACGAGGCCCGCATTCGCGCCGAACGGTCCCTGGCGCAGCACGCCTCCAGCGGGCTGGACCTCGACGACCTGGGTGAGTCACCACGACTCGGCCTCGCGGTGGTCGGCCGACTGGCCCACACGCACAACTTCAAGGTCTCGCTGCGTGTCTCCGCCTACGGCGGCGTACGCGTCGTCCTGATCGTCCCGCCGGACCTGCTCACCGCGACCCCGGCTCCCGGTGGCGCCCTGGCCAAGGCCGCCAGCCTCCCGCCGCCCCGGCACGCCATGAGCCCGGGCCCCCGCCCCCCGCTTCCCATCGAGGAGCCGGTGTCCGCCGCCGTTTCGCGCGGCGCCAACGGGCTGCCGCAGCGCAGGCGCCGTACGCGCGCCGTGACTCCGACCATGCGGTCGAAGCCCACTCCCTCCACCGCCGCCGACTCCAGGTCCCGGGCGTCGGCGGACGCACCCCCACAGGCCGGTATGTGGCTTGCCGCCTTCCACGAGGGCATCTCCGGCGAGCCGCGAGCCGAGTCCCCGGCCCATCGTCCCCATGGCCTGACTGATGAAGAGTCCGAGCAGTAACTGAGCCATTAGGTAAGGATGAGTAAGTAAGTGGTAACACAGCAGCGGCTCAATATGGACTGGATGCTCGAGGGCTTGGCATCCAGTGTTCCGCAGACCCGGAATGTCGTGGTGCTGTCCTCAGACGGTTTGTGTATGGCGCAGTACGGTACGGACGAGGACACCGCTGATCGCCTCGCCGCCGCCTGTGCCGGGCTGCAGAGCCTGTCCGGGGCCATCGCCGCCGAGTTCCCGCACGGCGACGGGCGGATGAAGCTCGTGGTCATCGAGATCAACGGCGGCTTCTTCTATCTGATGGCGGCCGGCGCGGGAGCGTATCTGGCGGTGCTGGCCGATGACGACGTGGACGCCGGGCTCATGGGACAGCGCATGCGGGACCTGGTCGCCAGGATCGGTCAGCACCTGACCAGCCCGCCGCGGTCCGACCGGCAGGTTTCATGAGCAACCCCAAACAGGGACAGCACCGGTCCTGGGAAGAGGGCGGTCCCGAACGGCTCTACGTCATCACATCCGGCCGGAGCCACCCCGCCGAGCAAGCCCCCCTGGACATGGTCACGCTCATCGTGACCCGGAGGGAGCCCAGTTCGAACCTGCAGCCCGAACACGCCGCCATCATCCGCATATGCGACTACCCGCTGTCCGTGGCCGAGATCTCCGCATATCTCCACCTGCCGGTCAGTGTGATCACGGTACTGCTCGCCGATCTGCTGGGGAGCGGCCACGTCGAGGCGCGGGCACCGATCCCGACCGCTTCGTTGCCCGATGTCGAACTTTTGGAGGCGGTGATGCATGGACTGCAAAATCTCTGAACCCGTCGTCGGTCCGCGGAGCGAAGACACCCTGCCCACCTCGGTGACCACCGCGGTCAAGGTGGTGATCGTCGGAGGCTTCGGGGTCGGGAAGACGACCCTTGTCGGATCTGTCAGCGAGATCCGGCCGCTGACCACCGAAGAGACCATGACGCAGGCCAGTGCCGGGGTGGACGATGTCGCCGGGGTCGAACGCAAGACCGAGACCACCGTCGCGATGGACTTCGGCCGGATCACCCTCAGTGCCGAACTGGTGCTGTATCTGTTCGGCACCCCGGGACAACAGCGCTTCTGGTTCCTGTGGAACGGCCTCTTCGAAGGCGCGCTCGGCGCGGTGGTCCTGATCGACACCCGGCGGCTGGAGGACAGCTTCGACGTGATGGGCCGGCTCGAGGAACGCGGGGTGCCGTTCGTCGTCGCCATCAACGCCTTCCCGGACGCCCCCGCGTACCCCGTGTCCGACCTCCGAGCGGCCATGGACATCCCCGATGCCGTACCCGTGATCGATTGCGACGCCCGCGACCGCGCCTCCAGTCGCGACACCCTTCTCACGCTCATGCGCTATCTGCACACCCTCACCACGACGACCCCGGAGCACCGGTGACCGCCTCTTCGTCCCACCAGCCCCGCACCACGTCCGCGTCCGAGCCGCCTCCGGAGTGTCCGGCGCACGCCAGATTCGGGAACACCGACGGGTTGGCACGGCTGCTCGGGCCCGAGGCGGCCGCGGACCCCATGGGCCTGTACGAGCGGCTGCGGGCCAAACACGGCCCTGTGGCGCCCGTCCTGCTGGACGGCGACCTTCCGGCCTGGCTCGTCCTCGGCTACCGCGAGATCCTCGAAGTCGCCGGTACGCCCTCCCGGTTCAGCCGCGACTCGCGCACGTGGCGCTGGTTCAGGGAGGGCAAGGTCCCGCTGGACTCCCCCCTGCTCCCGATGATCGCCTGGCAGCCGGTCTGTCTGTTCCTGGACGGCGCGGAACGCGACCGGCTCCGCCTGGCGGTCACCGACAGTCTGGAACGCTTCAACCGGCGTGGCATTCGACGCCACATCACCCGCTTCACCCACCAGCTGATCGACGGCTTCGCCGAACGGGGCCAGACGGACCTGGTCACCGAGTTCTCGGAACATCTGCCCATGCTCGTCATGACCCAGCTGCTGGGCATGCCCGACGAGTACGGTCCGCGCCTGGTCGAAGCCAGCCGGGACATGGTGGCGGGCACCGAGACGTCGGTGGCCAGCAACGAGTTCATCGTGGAGACGCTGCAGCAGCTCGTGCGGCGCAAGCGGGGAAACCCCGGCCACGACATCACGTCCTGGCTGATCGAACACTCCTCCTCGCTGACCGACGAGGAGGTGTGGAACCACCTGCGGGTCATCCTCATCGCCGCCAACGAGACCACGGTCAACCTGCTGAAGAGCACACTGCGGATGGTGCTGACCGATCCCCGCTGCCACGCCTCCCTGGCAGGCGGTCAGATGACCCTGCCCGACGTGGTGGAGCAGGTGCTGTGGAACGAGCCGCCCCTCATGACCATCCCCGGTCGCTGGGCCGCCGTGGACACGGAGGTCGGCGGTCAGAAGGTCGAGGCGGGGGACATGCTGCTGCTCGGTCTGGCGGCGGGGAACCACGACCCGGCCGTACGGCCCGACCCCACGGTCTCCCTGCACGGAAACCGTTCCCATCTCGCCTTCAGCAGCGGCCCGCAGGAGTGCCCCGGTCAGGACATCGGCCGTGCCATCGCCGACACCGCGATCGACACGCTGCTGACGAGGCTGCCTGATCTGAGTCTGGCCGTGCCGGAGGAGGAGCTGCGCTGGAAGTCGGGCTGGATGACGCGCCATCTGGCCAGCCTCCCGGTGACGTTCAGCCCGCGCCGGGCCGAGGCTCCGGCTCCGCCCGCCGATCCGGTGGACATGGACACGGAGGCTGAGCGTCTCCTCCAGGACGTCACGGACAGCGGATCGAGCGCCGGTGCCGAGCCGCCCGCTCCATCGCCGGCGGCCCAGGTTCCCGGGGCGCGCACACCGTGGTGGGACTCGCTGAAGGCATGGATGCGAGGGCGATAATCCGGTCGCACCCGGATCCGGTGGCGCAGGAATCCGGTCGCACCGGAATTCGGCGCACCGGATCGGTCGCAGCGGGCGTCGGCACCTTTCCCGAGGTGTCGGCGCCCGTTCAGCCGTGCAGGGTCGCAAGGGTTTCGACGGCCCTTTCGATGCGATCCAGTGCCTCCTTCATCATCCCCCGGGAAGTGGCGTAGCTGATGCGGATACCGCCTTCGGCCCCCGGGCCGAACCATTCGTTCGTACCCGCCACAACTGCCACGCGGGCTTCCTTCAGAAGGAGGTCGGTCATCGCTTGACTGCCGAGGCCGGTGGCCGTCACGTCGGGGAACAGGACGTAGGTTCCGTCCGGACGGCCGCAGGATATTCCCGGCATCGCGTTCAGCCGTTCCACCGTGTAGTCCCGCATCTCCCGCAGGTGTTCCAGGAAAGCGTCTCGCCAGGGCCAGCCGTCACGCAGCGCGGCCAGAGCACCGATCTGAGCGAAAGGTGTCAGGCTGTATGCCGCACCGAGACGCTCGAACGTGAGCTGGAGATCGATCGCCTCCCGTGTGCTGGGGGCGATCACACAGCCGATTCTCAGACCGGGCAAGGCGAACGTCTTGGAGAGACCGTTCACCGTGTAGATCCTCGCCCTGTTCGCGGTCTCCATGCCCGCCATGGCGACATGTACGGCGGGCGGGTACACGATCTCGTTCCAGACCTCGTCGGAGAGGATCGGTATACCTCGCGCAGCCGCCATCTCCGCCACTGTGCGCAGTGTCTCCTCGGTGAAGACCGTGCCCAGAGGGTTGTGCGGATTGCACAGACAGATCAGGGCTGTGCGGGGCGATATCAGAGAGGCGAGTCGATCCGGGTCGAGCTGTCCCGTGGTCTTGTCCATCGGGCAATACACCCGCCGGGCCCCCGCGGCATCGATGGCTTGACCGAACAACAGATCAACGGGGTCCAGCAGTACGCATTCGTCGCCTTCCCGGCAGAGCATACGCACCACGCCCCAGAGCGCTGCCGAGGTGCCGGAGGTCAACACGACACGATCGGGGCTCGCGTCGATCCCATAACGGTCCTTCGCCACTTCCGAGAACGTTTCCCGGAGTTCGCCGAAGCCCTCGGGCGGCGCATAGGTGAAGTAGCCGTCGGCGAGGAACGCCGTCATGGCGTCCGTGACCGCCTGGGGCCCGGGGAAGTCCGGCTCGGCCGCCGTCAGCGGGATGACGCCGGGCGGGTAGGCACCCCATCGGACGGGTGACCGGCCACGCAGAAGGGCTGGCCGGATCCGCGAGTCGGCGAACAGCGATCCGGTCACGTCAGGGAGCGACATGGTGATCAGCCCCTCTGATAGCGGGCCGGCGGGTATCGGTCGTACAGTTCCGAGGACCAGTACGTGGTCATACGGGGACGGCCGCGCTGCACACGCACGGATGCGTACGTGTGAATCCCCCGCCCGTCCGACAGCGGGCGTCTGGCCGTATGGTTCAGCAGTGACCGATAGCAGTCACTGGGCAGTCCGATATCGGCCATGACCGAACTGATGCGGTCCCGTATTGTTGTGTCGCTCTCCGCATACAGCCACAGCGGAACGTACGCCGTGGCGGATACGGGTGCCTGCCCGCCGGAATCCGTGAACGTCAGATTGCTGACCAACGGCTGGTCGGTTATCTCACCGGCTTTTCCAGTCAGTTGACGGCAGACCCGGCCAAGGAGACCGGGCTCGTGATGGGCGGATATCTCCATACCGGCGTCGAGCTCCTCCGGGGTGATGTCGTAGTGCCGGAAGTAGACCTTCACGCGCGAGTCCGGCCGGTCACTCAAGTCGAGGCCGAAATAGACGATCCTGTCGAGGTCGAATCCCCGGCGGGCGTATGCGGTCACCGCGTCCCACGCGCCACCGAACCCCAGGCGGTCCATCGCCTCGCGCGTCCGCTCGGAGCGGGTCATACCGTCATTGGCGTTCGGGTTCAGATAGACCTTGAATTCAGGCTCGCCGGTCGGGCTGAAGACGACGGCATGCATCATGGCGAACCCGGTCGGGTCTTCGTTCGGCAGGAACAGATCCGATATCGCCGCCAGCCGGCTGCCGACGGCACCGAAATCCTCGATCAGCCCCTGCGTCAGCTCCAGTGCCGCCTTCTGTGCGGCCAATGTGCTCGGCTCGTCCGGAAGGGCCTCCACCAGTACGCGAACATGGACGCTGCCATCCGAGAAGGCCGCGGAGAACTCGATGGGCGAACCGTCGGCGCACACATCCGAGTGCCACTCCGGATGATTCGCGATCTGCCTCTCCCCCCATGGTGAGAGCATCCTCCGCAGAACCGCCACGCCCTGTCGGGCATCGATGCCCGCGTCGTCGAGGAGACGTGTGGCGGTGGCGACTCCATAGTCCAGGAAGGTCGCACCCGCAGAAATCCGTGCATCAGAACGCAGAGACGACATGGACATTCCTCCCCCATCTCTCACCGGGTCTCGCCGTACCGTGCGCTTGCTTCGCCAGCCGATCGGCCATTACCGACAGGTCCGGAGGGTCCTGTCCGCCACTTCCCCGGGGTCGGCCACAGGATCGTTCTCCCGCCGCGCCCCGGCCCTGCGACAGCTGGTGGGTTACCCAACTACTGACCTGTACATTCCTCAACGGGTGCCGCGGCTCCCGGATTCCGGGTCCACTTCACAAGTAACGAAGAATCCTCGGGGTCGACAGCGGCGCGCGGGGGGCTCGGGAACGCATTCCCTCTGACCGAGATGCACCCACGCCTGTTTGCTGTGCAGCCCGTCACCCAGAGAGACAGGAATAGGTGGTCCAGGGGCAGACGGACGCGGCCGGCGAGCCCCTTCACCGGGTCCGGACGGGGCCGGTTCCCCCGGACGGCCGATCAACGGGGGCGGGCCGGCCGTCCGCAGTGATGACGTGGGGGTAACTGCTGTCCACGCCGGGAGAGGTGCGATGTACGAGATGCGGGTAGGCGCGACGGCCACCGGCTCGGACCCGGTCTGGCATGTCGTGGCGCAGGACGACTCCGCCACTCTGTGCGGCCAGCCGCTCGGAGCCGACGATGCCGCGGAGACGGACCGGCACTGTGTGTCCTGCATGGCGGCGTTCCAGGATCGCATGCGGAACGTCACGGACGCGTGAGCGACCGCCCCGCCCCCTCGTGGCGGCGGGCGGCGGGCGGCGTGAGCCGTACGGGTGACTCGGCTCCACGGACAGCGCTGGGTGCGCCGGGGAGCGGTTGCCGGACCCCACCCGGCGGCCGAGGGTGTGGACGCGATGTCGGCGACGAGGAGGAGTGGGCTGTGCGCGACGGATCCGGCTGGTCTACGCCCCGCGCGGTGCTGGTGACCGCGGCGCCCCTGCTGGCGCTCTCCCTCGTGGTCCCCCAGACCGCTACCGGGGCGGCGAGCGGCGCCACGCCGCCGGTCTCGCGCTCCGTCATCGGCGAATGGATGGTCACGGCGGGCAAGGCCATCGAGGCCGAGAAGGGCTCGACCGGTCCGGACGAGTCCATCTGGCTGGCCTTCGTCGCCGCCGGGATGTACAACGCGGTCGTCGGCATCGAGGGACGCTACGAGCCCTACAAGTGGCCGGTACGGGGGCCTCGTACGGCGTCGTCGGAGGCCGCCGCCGCGACCGCCGCCCACCGGCTGCTGCGCTTCTGGTTCCCGAAGTCGGCCGACGCGTCGGACGCCGCGTACGCCGCCTCGCTGGCGAAGGTGCCAGACGGTCCGGCCGAGGACGAGGGCGTCGCGTTCGGCGTGCGCGCCGCCGAGCGGATCATCGCGCTGCGTGCCGGGGACGGGCAGGGCGTGTCGGTTCCCGTCGCGTCGACGCCTCGGCCGGGGACCTGGCGCCCGACCCCGCCCGCGTACGAGCCGTTCGCGAGCGCGTGGCTGGGGCGGCTGCGGCCCCTGCTGCTGGACTCCCCCGGCCAGTTCCGTCCCGGTCCTCCGCCCGCGCTCGCCTCCGCCCGGTACGCGGCGGAGATCCGCGAGGTGCGGGTCTACGGCGCCAAAAAGGGTTCACGCCGCAGTCAGGCACAGACGGACACCGCACTCTTCTTCACCGACCTGGACGTGCAGAAGGCGCTCCAGGACTACGCGGACCGGTACCGGTACGACATCGTGGACACCGCCAGGCTGTACGCGGCCGTGAACACCGTACGCGCGGACACCGTCATCACGGCCTGGGAGGCCAAGGTGCACTACGGCACCTGGCGGCCCATCGACGCCATCCGGGAGGCGGACAGCGACGGCAATCCCGCCACGCTGCCCGACCCCGACTGGGAGCCGCTGCTGCCGACGCCCGCGCACCCGGACCATCTCAGCGGGCACGCCGCGATCGCCGGCGCTCTGACGGGCACCCTGACGGAACTGTTCGGCACCTCCCGCATCGAGCTGACCATCACGTCCACGACGGCGCGCAGGACGCGGCACTACCGGGACGCGCACACGTACGACCGGGACGCCGTCGACGCCCGCGTCTGGGCGGGCGTCCACACCCGGACCGCCGACCAGGCCGGCAACGACACCGGTCGACGTGTCGCCGCGTGGGCGATGCGGCGGTACTTCCGTCCGGTGGCGCCCGAGTAGCGGTTCCACCGGCCGTGCACCGCCCCGGCCTTCACATCCCGAGGGCGCGGCGGAGGCCGAGCCGGTCCGTACCCAGCTTGGTGAAGACGGCGGACAGCAGCTCGGACACGGTCTGCGTGTCGATGCTCATCTCGGCGGCGATCGCCCGGTTGTCGAGGCCGAGCGCGGCGTGCCTGGCCACCGCGCTCTCGGCGACGGTCAGTGTGTCCTGTTCGCTGACGTGGAGCCGACGGGGGCGCCGTCCCGCGGCGGCGAGCTGATGACGCGCCTCGCTCGCGAGGGTGTCCGCTCCACAGGCGACGGCGGTCTCCATGCCCCGGTAGAGCTGCCGGGCCGCGTGCTCCAGGTTGCCGACGGTGTGCAGGGCCGTGCCGTGGTCGACCAGGGCGTGGGCGAGTTCGTACGCGGCCGGCGACTGTTCGAGGTGGTCGACGGCCTCCTGCAGCAGGGCGACCGCCTGGACGGCGTCGGTGGTCGCGGCCTGTACGCGCAGGGCGTGGCCGATGATGCTCGACGTGCCGAACGCACGGGCGCGTTCCACGGCTTCGGCCGCCGTGGCGGCCGCCTGCTCGGGCTGGTGCCTGGCCTGGACGAGAGCGAGGTCGAGCTGCCAGGGACTCCACGAGGGGTTGCGGGTGCCGCGCAGGTCGAGGCGGTCCCCTGCTGCCTTGAGGTGGTGCTCGGCCTCCTCCAGCTTGCCACGGGCCAGGAGGAGTTTGCCCCCACACGGCCTGCGGGTCGGGGTAGACGACGGCCTTGGGGAAGACCGAGCCGAGGCCGTACTCGGCGGCGACCTCCTGCGCCTGGTCGACGTGGCCTCGGGCGAGCAGCGTTTCGATGAGGGTGCCGACCGCGTACCACTGCGCGGGGATGTCGTGTCCGACGCGGTCGGCGATCTGCAGCCCGTTGCGTACGAAGTCCTCGGCTTCCGCGAGGCGCCCGCGCCGGTAGCGGATGTAGCCGAGCAGGGTGTAGGCGAACGACAGATGGGCGCCGCGCCAGCCCCGCTCCTCGAAGGCGGTGATCCCGGCGTTGAACTGTTCCTCGGCGCGGCCGGGCTGGTCGCAGTACATGAGCGTGACCGCGACGACGGCCGGTACCTCGAAGCCGAAGTCCTGGTCGGTCCAGCTCAGGCCGCCGCGCAGGGCTTCCTCGGCGTACTGCAGGGCCTTGGCGGCGGGTTCGCCGCGCGTCGCCGCGTCCCATGCGCGCAGACCGAGGATGTGCCGCTCGGGCAGCCCGAGGGTGTCGCGCTCGGGCAGGTCGCGGCTGGTGAGCCGCTTGGCGAACTGGGAGAGCAGCCGGGAGCGGGCCGGGGAGTCCTCCTCGTCGAGGCGGACCGAGTTCCATTTGAACTGCTCGGCCGTCATCCGCAGCCGGGTGCGGGGGCTGGTGGTGGTGCGGGCCTCCTCGGCGAGGAGTCCGGCCGCCTGCCCCAACTGGCCGGTGTGGGCCAGCGCCTGGGCGAGGCGGTAGGTGATCGCCTCCCGCAGCTCCTGTTCGATCTTGGGCTCCTCCAGGGCGGCCCGGAGGTGGTTGATGGTGGTCGAGGGGTCGTGCAGGAGGTTGGCGGAGCCGAGTTCGAACAGCACTTCCGCCCGGTCCTCCACGTCCGGCGGTTCACGCAGCGCGCGGGCCAGATAGCGGCGTGCGGCGTCGGGTGCGCCGGCGGAGAAGCTGTCGCGGGCGGCCTGGCGCAGCTGCTGTACGACCCACGGGTCGCCCTCGGGGTGCATCTCCAGCATGTGCCGGGCGGCCGCGGCGGCGCCACGGCCGTCGTCCACCAGTGCCTGGGCGGCCATGCCGTGCATGGCGACGCGTACGCCCAGCGGGATCGACCGGTAGACGGCGGTGGCGATGAGCGGGTGGTAGAACTCCACCACCTTCTCGCGCTTCACGTTCGGCAGGACGGTCAGGATGCGTGCGGCGTCGAGCTGCTCGATGGCGTCGGCGGTCTGCTCCTCGCCGAGCGCGGCGACGCTTCCGACGACCTGGGTGGGAATCTGGGTGCCCAGGACCGCCGCGGCCCAGGCGAGCCGGACCGTGGACGTGCCGAGCTGTTCGAGGCGGTCGATGAGGCCGCTGCCCTTGATGGCGGAGGCGAGGTCGCGGAGCCGGGGGATGTTCTCCTCCAGCGGCTTCAGCCCGCGGTCGCGGCCCTTCATGGCCAGCTCGACGACTTCGAAGGGGTTGCCGCCGGTGATGGCCCAGCACTCGCGGCAGAAGACGTCGTCGGCGCTCTCGCCGAGGGCGGTGCGCACGATGCTGGCGACGGCGGTGGTGGTGAGGGGTGCCAGCTCGTGCGGGCGGGTGCCCTGGCGGCCCATCAGCGCACGCAGGGCGGCGGCGTCGGCGGGGAGTTCGTCGGGTCGGCAGGCGACCATGATGAGCATCGACAGCTCTTCGGCCCGTGCGGCGAAGGCGGTCAGCCAGGCCAGGGACTCCGCGTCGGCCCAGTGCGCGTCGTCCAGGACGAGGACGACGGGTGCGTTGCGTACGGTCAGATAGGTGACGACCCAGTCCAGACCGTCGCGTACGCCCTGCGGGTCGGGTACCGAGCCGCCCTCCGGGGCGGCGGCCAGACCGAGGGCGGGTGCCACGATGCCGTACCAACTGCCGAGCACCTTGCGGCGTTCGTCCTCGTCCATGGCGGCGAAGACGGGCTGGATGAGCTGGCGCATCACATGGAACGGCACCTGCTTCTCCTGCTCGCCTCCACGGGCGAACAGGACGGTGCAGCCGCGGTCGGCCGCATGCCGCCGGGCCTTCTTGAGCAGGGTGGTCTTGCCGATTCCCGCCGATCCGGCGAAGGCGAGCACACCGCCTCGGCGAACGCCGGAGCTGTCGTCCGAGGCACCGCAGAGATCGTCCACCGCACGGCGGATGGAGCGCAGTTCGGATTCCCGTTCGAGCAGGAGATGCGAAGCCCATTCTTCTTGCGGTTCCACGACGTGTGACATCCTTGCCCCCTCCAGCGCGTGTCGCCGAGTGTACGGCCCAGCCCACAGGATGTTGCTGGTTATGACCATTCTTTCGGCAACATCGCCACTCATACGAGGGGAACCGTGTATCCTCCGCTGACGCAGCCGCGACCGGGGGCCGTGAGATCGCTGGAAAAGCGCCCTCGACAGCCCCGTTCGGTCACATTCGGTCAGTGTCGTGCCAGCGGAATCATGGGCAGGGCATCCGGCTGCGGAATACCGGCGGGAAGCTCACGCACCGTGGTTCCCGGAACATGGGCCAATCGCCACCGGGAGGCCACACTCGCCACGGCGGTCAGGATTTCCGCCACCGCGAAGTTGTCCCCGATGCATTTGTGCTGACCCGCCCCGAAAGGGATGAAACCGCTGAGACGGGGACGCTCCGCCGAATCGCCGTGCCAGCGCTCCGGATCGAATCGCGTCGGCTCCGGAAACAGCGCGGGATCCCGGTGCAACGCGTACGGGCTGTAGGCCAGTTCCGCTCCGGCCGGGATCGCGACACCGCCGAGAGTGACGGGTGCCAGGGCCTTCCTGGTGAACAGCAGGGGCGAATGCAGCCGCAGCGCCTCCTGGAAGACACTGTTCGTGTAAGGAAGCGCGGCGATGTCGGACGGCCGCACGGGACGGGTACCGACGACCTCGTCCACCTCGGCGTGCAGACGCTTCTCCGCCTCGGGGTGACGGCCGAGCTCGTGGAAGATCCAGGACAGCGTGGTGGCCGAGGTCTCCGTCCCGGCGAACAGGATGGCGATCACCTCGTCCCGCACCTGCTCGGCGCTCATGGTCGCGCCCGTCTCGGCGTCCTCGACGTCCATCAGCAGCGACAGCAGATCGTGGCCGCGCTCCCCGTCCGACTCGTACTGCGCGATCACCTGGTCGATGATCCGGCGCAGCCGCGTCGCGGCCCCGTCGAAGCGCCGGTTGAGCGGGATCGGGAGCCGGTCGAGCGCCTTCGGCATGACGGCTCGGACGAGCATGCCCTCCAGGACGATCGGCAGCGAGCGGTGCACCTCGGCGACGGCGGGCCTGCCGAGTTCACCCGAGAAGATCATTTCGGCGACCGACGACAGCGCGAACCGGCGCATCTCCATGACCACGGAGATCTCCCGGCCCGCCGTCCAGGAGGCCGACATCGCGTCCGCCTGGCGGCACATCCGCTCCGCGTACTCCGTGATGTGGTTCCGGTGGAACGCCGGCTGGATCAGCCGTCGCTGTTTACGGTGGAAGTCGCCGTCCGTCGTCACGATGCCGTTGCCGAACAGCGGGCGCAGCCTCTCGAAGACCCGGCCGCGCCCGAACCGCTGTGCCTCGCCGACCAGTACGGTGTGGACCAGGTCCGTGCTGGTGAGCACGTGGACGGGCCAGGTGCCGATGTCGAGCCGTACGACGTCGCCGTGTTCCCGCAGCGATTCGAGGAACGCGATCGGCCGCCGCCACAGTTGCAGCGCGTGTCCGAGGCCGGGTAACCCGCCGGGGGCCACGGGCGCTTCGGGGGCTGTGCCGGTGTGCTCCGCGTGTGCCATGGGCCGCCCCCTCGTCATGCCGCCGAGAACAGGTCGGGGTTGGTGTACGCCCCCTCCAGCCCGGCCGCGAACCGTTCGTCGCTGTACCGCGTGCACTCGTAACGCTGCCACAGGTCGGCGCCGATCATCCAGTCCTCATAGCTGCGCACGCACCGGGCCACCGCCTCCCGCTCCGAAGGGCCGGTCAGGGCGAGCACGTCCAGGAGTTGGGGCAGGCGCCGGGCCCCGGTGCGGAAGTCCTCGACCCGGGAGCGGATGCGCTCCTCGACGGCCTCCACGGACTTGCGCAGCGTCCACCCGTTCCAGGAGGACAGGAGGGAGACGAGGTTGTTGTTGTCGCCGCAGGAGTACTCCTTGGGCAGCGAGAAGACGTCGTTGCCCCAGGAGATGACGTCCACGGCGCTGTGCACGAGCCGCTGGAACTGGGGGCTGTCATGGACTTCCTGAGGCACCTCGATGCCCAGCCCCGCCTCCACCATGTCCATCATCGGCAGCAGTTGGGAGCTGTGCCGGCGCATCAGGATGTAGTCGTCGATCTCCGGCCGGCCCCCCGCGCGACGGTTGACCGCCTCCTGGTCCAGGGAGCGGAGCATGAGCGGCACATGGGCGCGGTAGCGGGCGCGGATCCCCTCGGGCATCCGGGCCAGGATGCGATCGCACAGGTCGATGAACCCGTCGACCAGCGGATGGGGGCGCGACATGGGCCGGCCGCCGGTACCGTCGGTGGCCAGATGGCCGGTGATGGCGTCCGCTACGGGCCGCCAGGCCCGTAGCCCGCCCGACCTGATGAGATGGTCGTGCTGATCGTCCAGCACGAACGACCAGGCCATCCACTGGGCGAGCAGAACGATGTCCTCGTACGAGGCGTCTCCGCTGACACGTGCCGCCAGGTGCCCGAAGCCGATGCCGGCGAACTCCTCGGCGGCATCGGTGACCAGCCCATGGCTGAGCACCCACTCGGTCGCGTCGGCGTTGGCCTCGGCCGCCCGCGGATGCTTCACATTCCCGAAGGGAAGGTGAAAATCTGGGACAGCGAAAGAGTCGAGATGGGTCATTGGTCCCCCCACAGGAAATCCGGATTCACCAGTCCCCGCTCAATTACCTGTCTTTCGACCAGAATCAGGCCTCTGCCGCAGTGTCGTCACACCGCTGTTTCTGGGGTCACTCCGGTCACAGAGCGACTGGATTTACTCGATCTGCGCGCACATCCGGCCACCCGTGGGAGCCATTAACTCGCAGTGCGCAGCACACTGTCAATATAGGACAGTGTGAAGACGCTGTATGCGGATGGCTGTATGCATGGTGAAATTGCCGTTCGATTATTCGTGGAGAATATGCGCACACCATGTTCCGGCGGCGGCGCGGGGAGGTTCGCCGCGGCCGCCTCAGTCGTCCGACGCGTCGCTCTCGGTGTCGGCGGCGGCGGCCGCCGCCTGGTCCAGGGCCCGCTTTCCGACCACGGCCGCCGCTGCGAGCGCGCTGCCGAGAAACGCCACGGCGAGGGTCCAGGGCTGGTCGAAGCGGTGCCTCGTCGCGTGGTCGAGGGACAGCCGGCCGGCCCCGGCGAGCCCGACGGTCGCGGCGGTGAAGCCGAGGAACGCGGGGTATTCGAAGCCGCCGGACTGGTTGAAGAACCCGGCCGGCGCGTGCACCGCGACCGCCCCGGCCATGGCTCCCGCCGAGATCGCCCCTGCGGCGGGGGTGGCGAGGCCGAGGGCGAGGAGGGTGCCGCCGCAGGTCTCGCCGAGCCCGGCGGCGACGGCGCTCCGCCTGCCCGGCCGGAAGCCCATCGCCTCCATCGCCCGGGACGTCCCTTCCAGGCCGCCGCCGCCGAACCAGCCGAACAGTTTCTGGGTTCCGTGCGCGGCCAGGACCGCTCCCGTGCCGACGCGCAGGATGAACAGGCCGAGGTCCCGTCGGTTCATCGGTGTCATGGTTCCCACTGTGCGCGCCGGACGCTCGGGACGGCCGCGCCGGGTGGGCCATCCGGGTCATGGACGGACCGCATGCCCCGCCGGCCCCGGGGAGGCTGAGGAGGCGTGCGGGGTGGGTGCGGGTCCGATGCGGGCGGTGGGGTGCTGTGTCAGGGCGGCGCGGGAGCGGTGCGCGGGCGGCGCCGGGGCCGGGGTCGGTGCGCGGGCGATACGAGGTCGGTGCAGGAGCGGTGCCGGGTCGGTGCGGGAGCGGTGTGCGGGCGGCGCGGGAGCGGTGCGGGAGCGGTGCGCTAGATTTTCCGTCGCCTTGACCGCGATCATTCATGATCACTTTCGATACGGGGGACCGGTTTCACATGATCGACATCGTCAACGGACTGGGACGCGCGGCCGCTTACGGCGGTCTCGGCCTGGTCCTGCTGATCCTCGGCATAGTCCTGGTCGACGTCCTCACTCCGGGCAACCTCCGCCGGCTGATCTGGGAACAGCGCAACCGCAACGGGGCGATCCTGCTGAGCTCGGCGCTGCTGGGCATCGGCGGCATCGTCTTCACCTCCATCTGGTCGACGTACGACGACTTCGCCAAGGGCCTGGCGTCCACGGCCGCGTTCGGCGTGCTTGGCCTGGTGATGATGGCCGTCGCGTTCCTCGTCGTGGACGTCATCACCCCGGGCAGGCTGGGCGCCCACCTGGTGGAGCCCGAGCCGCACCCCGCCGTCTGGGTCACCGCGTCCTGCAACATCGCGGTCGCGGCCATCGTGTCGGCCGCGATCGCCTGACGGAAGCCGCCGGGGCGCCGCGCGACGGCTCCGGGCGACGGCGGGTGCGACGGATGACCGCCGGGCCGGGGCCGGGCGGCCGCGCCCCGCGGGCGCCGACCTGGTGGCCGGGCCGTGGAGAGTCAGCGCTCGGGGGGTATCGGCTCTACTTCCAGGTGGCGGCGTTTGCGGGGGCCTCGGTAGAGGAGGGCTTCCCAGCCGAGGCCGTCCAGGACACGGACGCATGCGGCCAGGGCCGTGTCCTCCTCCTGTGCGGCGCCTGCGCCGGGCGGGCCCAGCCATTCGACGCGTGCCGTGCCGGACCGCTCCCCCGGCGCCACCCGGTAACCGGTCGCGACGCGGCGGCCTTCGGCGTCCAGGGCGGACGGGGCGATCCCGGCCGCCTCCAGGGCCAGTGCGACCGCTCTGACCGGCTGCGCGCGCTCCCAGGCGGCGGGTACGGCACGGGGGTCGCCGCCACCCGTGTTGGTCAGCCGCCGGATCTGCAGCAGCCCGTCGAAGGCCACCCGGACCTCGGCGGCCCGCCGCTCGGCCGCCGCGCCCGGCGGGGTCACGGCGCCGTCGCCGGTGGCCGCATCGAAGGTGCCGCCGCCCGCTCCCCCCGCACCTCGCGGGCCGGGCGGGCCCGGCGCGTCCGGGGCGCCGGGCGGAGCCGGTGGTGTCACTGGAGCCTCCTGATGTCACCCCGTACCCGGTAGAAGCCGCCCGACGCGGCGTGCAGGGCATCGACGACATAGCGCGCGCCCGGCTGCCGTATCGCACGCGGGAACTGGACGTTCCAGGCCGGGTCGTAGCCGTCCGAGACGACGCGGACCCTCACCCGCCCGCCGTCCTGGAAGCATTCCACGACGACGGCCCCCGCGGGCGCGGCCGTCACCGTCGTCACCGCGGCGACCGCCGTGGCCGGTGCGTACGTGGGGAGCGCCGCGGCCAGCTTGACGTCCCGGGCGACCGGTACCGTGCCCCGCTGCGCCGCCGCGATCGCCGTCTCGCTCGCGTCCACGCAGACCAGCGAGCCGTCCGTGGTCACCAGGTACAGCCGCTCGTCGCGGTACTGCATCGACAGGGCCGAACCGCCGCCCGTGCCGAGCTTCCACAGCCGCGTACCGTCCTGGTCGAAGCAGTACACCGAGGACGACGAGTCTCCCGCGAAGACGTACCGGCCGCCGGACGAGGTGGCGCACGAGTACACCGCGCTGTCGCAGGCGTACGTGGCCTCCAGGGCGCCGTCGGCCTTGGACAGCCGCTGGACCACCCGGTGGGCCGTGCCCGCGTACACCGCCCGGTCCTCCTGCCAGCCGAAGAGCACCCCGCCCTGAGTGGGTGTGTGCCACAACTCGCCGCCCCCGTCCGGCGCGTAGGCCGTCACGCCGCTCTGGTGGCCGTGGTACACGGCCCGGTCGTCGGCGCGCACCATCCAGGCGTGCTCACCGCGGCTGCGACGCGCCCACTGGTGCTCGTCCTCGTGGTCGATGACGGTCAGCCGGCCGGCCCGGTCGGCGACGTTGAGCACGCCCTCGTGGATGTCGAGCCAGAAGATGTCGACGTCCGCGGCGATGTCGTACGCGGCGAACGGCAGCTTGGACGACAGGTCGTACACACTGCCGTCGTCACAGCCCGCGTAGATCCAGAAGTCGTCGGCGACCAGGCACTTGACGCCGTCCGGCAGGCTGTAACGGGCCAGCACATCGCCGGAGTGGTCGAGGGTGTAGACGTCACCCGCCTGGTTGCCCACCCAGCAGCGCTCGTCGTCCACGTGGATGCCGAACGCCGAGGAGCCCGTACGGAACCGCCACAGCACCGGCGCCACGGCACGCGCGGTGGACGGAGCCGACGCCACCTGACGACGGGTCACCGCGCGTGGCGCCCGGGCGCCACGCACCGCCGGGGCGTACCCCTTGCGGACCTTCTCGCCGATCTTCTTGGCGGCCGCGGCGCGGGCCTTCTCCCCCGTCGGGAACGTGGACGTCTGCGTCTGGCCGGCGGCGCCGATCCGCCCGTACCGGACGGAGACGACCTGTCCTTCGACCGTCACCTCGTAGAACTTGTGCGCACCGCCGCCGTCCTGCGACAGCTCCAGATACGTCGTCGACGCGGCCGATACCGCGGCCGATGCGGCAGACGTGGCAGACATGGCAAACCCCTCCCCAGGGCAGACCCGGCGGCCTGATCCGCGAGTCCCACTGCTCCGAACAGTAGGCCGAGGCACTGACAATCGACCGTGGCCGTCCCCCGAACGGAGCAGGCCGACGGGCGGCGCCGGCGGACCGGTGGCGACCATGACGGGACCGGCGACGACGGCGGAGCCGGTCGGTGACGGCAGTGACGGAGACCGAGGCGGAGACAGCGGCAGAACCAGAACCAGAACCAGAACCAGAAGCAGAAGCAGAAGCAGGTGCGGACGCGGACGCAGCAGAGACAGCGGCAGCGACCGGGTCGGGCAGGCGGGACGTACCGCGTCCCGCGTGACGGAGAGGTGATGGCGGCGACCGGAGAGGGTGAGCGTGGCGCGAGGAGGCGCGCGGGCGAGGGGCCGGCGCAGGGCCTGGGGCTGCCGCGCCTGCCGCGCACACGGCGCTCCCGCACGGCCGCCGCTCTGGCCGTGCTCGTCCTGCTCGTCGCCACGTCCGTGTGGCTCTCCCCCGGCGGCTCCGGCCCCCCGCGCGACAGCGCGCGGGGCCGGACGGACACGCTCCCGCGCGACGGTCGCCGACAGGCCGCCCGGCCCGCCATCGTGCCACGTTCCGCCTGGCACGCCGAGGCGGTGTCCAGCGCGCCGGCCGCGCGGTACGCGGCACGCGTGAAGGCCGCGGTGATCCACCACACCAGCACGCCCAACGGCTACGACTGCGCCACCGTGCCCGTCACGCTGCGCGAACTGTACGCCGGGCACGCGCACGGACGGCACTGGGACGACATCGGCTACAACTTCCTCGTGGACGCCTGCGGCACCATCTACGAGGGCCGGGCGGGCGGAGTCGACCGCCCCGTCATCGGCGCGCACGCCAAGGGGTTCAACGAGGGAACGGTCGGTATCGCCGCCATCGGTACGTTCACGGAGGGCACGACCGTCCCGGAGCCGATGCTGGACGCGATCGCCCGGCTGGTCGCCTGGAAGCTGGGCTCCAGGGGACCGGATCCGCGCGGCGAGGTCGCCCTGGTGTCCACGAACGACGAGTCCCGCTACCCGAAGGGCACCAAGGCGCTGCTCCCGGTCGTCGGGGGCCACACGGACGGCTATCCGACCCGCTGCCCGGGGGCCGCCCTGTACGCGAAACTGCCGGACGTCAGCGCGCGGGCCGCCCGTCTGCAACGGCGCTGATCCATGCCTCGGCCATCAGCTGATGACCGGCAGGCGTCGGGTGGACGCCGTCGAAGATCCAGTGGGTGGCCGGGGCGCGGCGCGCGGCCTCGTCGAACACGGGCTGGAACCGTACGAGTTCGGCCCCGTGGACTCCGGCGAGCTCGGTGACGATCTTCTGGCGCAGCTGCACCTGGGCGGCCAGCGCCGCTTCGAAGTCCCGGCCGGGGCCGCAGGGCAGGCAGAACGGTTCGCACAGGATGAGCCGCGTCGCGGGCAGCGCCTCGCGCGTCCGGGTCAGCAGCGCGTCATACGTCTTGCGGAAACGTTCCGCCGCGAGGTCGTCCGACTCTCCGTCGACCACGCGCCAGGCATCGTTGACGCCGACCAGCACCGACAGCACGTCGGGCGCCTGATCGAGCGTGTCGGTGCCCCAGCGGGCGGCCAGGTCGGTGACCTTGTCACCGCTCACGCCCCGGTTGGTGAACCGCCACCGGTGGCCCGGGCAGCGGGCGGCCGCGCGTGCCACGACGAGGTAGGCGTAGCCGTGCCCGAGCAGTCCGTTCGGGTCCCCCTCGGGTTCGCGCGAACGCCCGGCGTCGGTGATCGAGTCACCTTGGAACAGGACGTGGGACCCAGGGGGGAAGTGCAGCGGCATGGCGCCTCCGGAGCCGGGAAGAGCGGGCGGGAACGGGCCGGCGGACGGCAAGGCCGGGCCGTGAACAGCCGGAACGTGAACAGGCCGGGGCCTGAACAGACCGGGGCCTGAACAGACCGGGCCCGGGCCGTCGTCCAGCCGCCGTCCGGGCCGCCGTCCGGGACAGGACCTCTGCAACCTAGGCGCCGCCCGTCGGCGTCGGCAAGGGCCTCAGGGGCCGGTCGGTGCAGCGAAACTTTCGCTCACGCGCGTGCGGCCGAAATGGTCCGGCGTGGGCGCGCCGGGTTCCAGGCCGGGCGGCTGCTCCGGGCGGCTTCTCCGGGGCCTCGTCCGGGGCGACCGGCGGCTGACGGCTGACGGCTGACGGATGTCGACCGGCGACCGGCGACCGGCGACCGGTCACGGTGGCGCGCCCCGCACCGGCGGCGTCCTGCCCGGGACACGGGTATGAGGTGACGCGGACGTGCGGGGACACGGGTGTGATGGGGTGTGGCGGTGAAACGGGGCGCGAGTTTCTGTTGTCGGCGGCCGGCCCAGGGGTCTCCCGACGACAGGACCGTACGGGAATCGGGGCGAGGCAGGGCATGCACAGGGACAGCGAGCGCGTACCGGAGCTGGTGAGCGCGGCACGCGCGGGCGACGGACAGGCCAGGGAACGGCTGGTCGCCGACTATCTGCCGCTGGTCTACAACATCGTCGGGCGGGCGCTGGACGGCCACGCGGACGTGGACGACGTCGTACAGGACACCATGTTCCGCGCGCTGGACAACCTGGGCGGGCTCCGCGAACCGACCCGGTTCCGGTCCTGGCTGATCGCCATCGCGATGAACCAGATACGGCGGCGCTGGTCGGACCGCCGGCAGGCGGCGACGACCTCCCTGGAGCGGGTGGTGGAACGGGAGGACCCGGCGGGCGACTTCGTGGAGCTGACTATCCTGCGGCTCGGGCTGTCCGGGCAGCGCCGGGAGGTCGCCGAGGCGACCAGGTGGCTGGACGAGACCGACCGGGCGCTGCTCGCCCTGTGGTGGCAGGAGGCCGCCGGAGAGCTGTCCCGTGCCGAGCTCGCCGACGCGCTGGACGTCCCGGCGCGGCACGCCGCGGTGCGCGTGCAGCGGATGAAGAGCCAGTTGGAGACGGGGCGGGTGGTGGTACGCGCGCTCGCCGCCGCGCCTCGCTGCGGTGAGCTGGCGGCGCTCACGGGTACGTGGGACGGCCGGCCGTCGCCGGTGTGGCGCAAGCGGATCGCCCGCCACGCCCGGGGCTGCCGCGCCTGCTCGGGCCACTGGTCCGACCTCGTACCGGCCGAGGGCCTCCTCGTCGGCCTCGGCCTGGTCGTCCCGCTGGCGGGCTACCCGGCGCTGTCGGCACCGGCCCCCGACACGGTCCCGGTCGCACTGGCCGCGGAGCCGGTGAGTGCGCCCGGTCCGGTGACGGCGGCGGACGCCACGGGACCGGCCGATCCGGTGACGGCGGCGGGCGCCACGGGACCGGCCGATCCGACCGATCCGGCCGCGCTCGCCGAGCCGGGGGCGGCGGCGCCCATGGCGGGCGGCGCGGGCGGCCCCGCCTGGCGCGTCCCGGCGGCCATCGGCGGCACCCTCGCCACCGGGCTCCTGGTGGCGCTGGTGTGGCCCTGGGCGGACGGCACGCAGGACCGCACACCCGGGGCGGCCCGCCCGGTGGCCGCGCCGCCGACCGCCTCGTCCGCGCCCCTGGTGACCCGGGCGCCCGCGCCGACCGCGAGCCCGACGCCCCGGCCGTCCGCACCGGCGTCCAGCGCCCCGGCAACGGCCGCGCCGACCGCCACGCCCCGTGTCGAGGAGCGGCTGGCCGAGCTGGTCAACGCCCGGCGCGCCGCCGTCGGCTGCGCCCCGCTGCGCGACGACGCCCGGCTCGGCGACGCGGCCCGCGCGCATGCCCGCGACATGGTGGCGCGGGGCTACTTCGACCACGCGAGCCCCGAGGGGCGGCACGCCGACACCCGGATGTCCGAGGCCGGGTACGGCACGGGCGCCTGGGCGGAGAACCTGCACCGGGGGCCGCGCGATCCGGCGGCGGTGGTGGCGGACTGGATGGCGAGCCCAATCCACCGGGACAACCTGCTGGGCTGCCAGTACCGAGACGGCGGCGTGGGCGCGGTCCCGGGGCCGGAGGGCATGGTGTGGGTGCTGAACCTGGCGTCGCCCGCCTGACCGGCGTACCCACCACCCACCACGACCGCCCACCCCCCACCACCCACACCAGCCACCCCGACCACCCACCACGCATCACCCACCACCCACCACGCACCACCCACCACGCACCGCACACCACCCGGATGGCGACGGGGGCTCAGACGGTCACCCGGTGGCACCGAAGTTCTGAACCCACCAGGGGCCGTTGGAGCGGAGGTTCACCCCCACGCCGATGTCCTTGAACGCACAGTTCAGGATGTTCTTGCGGTGCCCCGGGCTGTTCATCCAGTCGCGCATCGCGGTCGCGGGGTCCTTGGGCCCCCGGTGGATGTTCTCGGCCCAGGTACGCCAGTTGTAGCCGGCGGCCTCGATGCGGTCGCCCGCGTCACGGCCCTCCGGGGTGTCGTGCTCGTAGTAGTCGCGGGCGGACATGTCGTCGGCATGGCCCTGGGCGGCTGCCTGGAGACGGCCGTTGACGCGGAGGGAAGGGCAACCCGCCTTCGCGCGCTCGGCGTTGGCGAGGGCGACGACCCGCTCGGCGTACACCGCCGCCGTGCCGCCGCCGCTGCCGCCCTGCGGGGCGGTGCGCGGTGTCGCCTCCGGCGCTCCCTGCTCCGGTACGGCGGGGGCGGGCGCCGCGGTCGTACGGCGCGCGCCGGGGGTCGGCGTCCCGGCGCCCGCGCGCATGGTCGACGCGGTCGACGCGGTCGGGGTGGGCGTCGCCTTCCCCGCAGCGCCCGCAGGCGAACCGGAGGGCCGCGCCGACGGGCCGGACGGCGCGGTCGACGACGTACCGTTCCCTTCGCCGGGGCTGCCGGTCGAGGTCACCGGGCCGCGCTCCTGGCCGCCGCCCGGGCGGTGCTCGGTGGAACCGCCGGGTGCGGCGACGTCCGCCGCACCCGGGTCACCGCCCGTACCGCCGATGACGTAGGTGCCCGCGGCCACGGCGGCGATCGCGACCGTACCGGCCACCAGGGTGCCTATGCCCTGGTAGCTCCACCCGCGTCGGGCGTGCCGCCGCGCGGACCCGCGTCGGGCGGCCCGGCGTCCGGCGCGGTGCCGGTGGCGGCCGTCCCGGGGGACAGGGCTGTCGCGAGAGGCATCGTGGTCACGATGGTCAGGGTGGACGTGGTGGTCGTCGTGGGCGTGGGTCACGGGAACTCCGCTCTCTTCCGAAAGGCTGCCGGACGGTCCGGCACCTGGGAGATCAGGCGAAGCGGCGGCGACAACACTTTTGTGCGAAGGCGGTGAAAGAAGACTTCCGTGGCGGGCCGTTCTGGAAACCGTCCTTGCTCCGAAACGGCCCGGTGCCCGCCGGTTCTCCGTCGGGCGACCTCGACAAGGGCGCGTGCGGGCGGGCAGGCAGCCCGCCCGGAGCGACACCGCTGTGATGCCACGCGGCACATTGTGGCGCCACATCCACTTGCAAGTGATGCCAACATGATGCCACTATGGTTCGTATGGACCTGACCCCCTACGTCGATCACCTCCGCCATGAGCTCGCGGTCGCCGCGAACTCCGGTGGGGACGAAGCACGCGCCCTGGCCGAGCGACTCACGGCACCGTTGGAGTCGGCCGCCCGGCTGACCCTGCTGAACGCGCTCTCCGCCGCCTCCGACGAGATCACCCGCGAGCTGGCCCCCGGCTCGGTGGATGTGCGCCTCCGGGGGCTCGATCCCGAGTTCGTCGTGACGGCCCCGCCCGCCCCCGAGCCCCTCGGCGATGAGGCGTCCACCATGGCACCACCTGTGGCGCCTTCTGTGGCACCTCCCGTGGCACCGCCAGCGGCACCGTTGGCACCATCTCTCGCCGACAGCGAGGAGGGGGCGATGGCCCGGATCAACCTCCGGCTCCCGGCACCGCTGAAGGCCCGGGCCGAGGAGGCGGCCGGCCGGGAGGGCCTCTCCGTCAACGCCTGGCTCGTACGGGCCGTGGCCGGCGCCCTGGAGCCGGGCGGCGCCCCGGTCCGGCCGACCGCCCCGCGCACCCCGGGCCGAGGCCAGAGCTACCGGGGATGGGTCCGCTAGGCGTCCTTTCCCGGGCCCTTCGGGTCCCACGTCCCAACACTCCCGCGCACCCGCGCACCCGCGCACCCGCGGCCACCCACTCCCGCCCGCCCGCGGCCACCCACTCCCCCATCTGCGGAAACACACGTCAGAGTCACGAGGACGGAACAGCCATGCCTTCTTACGAAACCCCCCAACCCATCACGGCCAGCCTTGAGTTCGAGGTCGGCAATGTGCGACTCAGCGCCAGCACGCGCCAGAACACGGTGGTCGAGGTGCTCCCGAGCAACAGTGCCGACGACGCCGACGTACGGGCCGCACAGCAGACCGAGGTCACCTATGCGAACGGCACCCTGGCCCTCAAGGGGCCCAGGAAGCGCGGCCTGTTCGGCAAGATCGGTTCGATCGACGTGGCCGTCGGCCTCCCCGCCGGATCACATGTCCGAGGCGCCTCCCCCATGGGTGACTACATCGGCGAGGGACCTCTCGGCGAGTGCCGCATCAAGACCTCGTTCGGTGACATCCGGCTCGACGAGGCTGCCACGGTGAACCTGCGGACCGGTCATGGCGACATCCGCGTCGACCGGGCGGCGGGCGACGCCGAGATCCACGGTGCGGGCCGGGTCGACGTCGGCGAGATCGTCGGAGCGGCGATCGTCGGCAACGGCAACGGCGAGACCGTGGTCGGTGAGGTCACCGGCGATCTGAAGGCCAAGTCCGCCAACGGCCGCATCGCGGTGGGCATCGCGCACGCCTCGGTCGAGGCCAGGTCCGCCAACGGTGCGATCGGCGTACGGCAGGTGGCGCGCGGCGTGATCGACCTCCGTACCGGCGTCGGCGACGTGGAGGTCGGCATCCCGGAGTCCACCGCGGCCTGGCTCGACGTCCACTCCAAGTACGGCACGGTCCGCAACGCGCTCGGCGCCGCGGAAGGCCCCAGCACCTCCGACGAGACCGTCGAGATCCATGCCCGTACCGGCGTCGGCGACATCGTGATCCGTCGCGCCTGACCTCTCCACGGAAGGAAGAGCGGAACCCATGACCGACACATCCCCCGGCGCGGCCACGTCCACCGCCACGGCCACGACCCCGTCCACCGCACCGTCCACCGCCACGGCCGCCATCTCCGCCCTCGGGCTGCGCAAGTCGTACGGCGACAAGGTCGTCCTGAACGGCGTCGACCTGACCATCCCCGAGGGCACGGTCTTCGCCCTCCTGGGCCCCAACGGAGCCGGCAAGACCACCACCGTCGAGATCCTGTCGACGCTCATCGCACCCGACGCCGGGCGGGCGTGGGTCGCCGGCCACGACCTCGCCGAACGGCCCGACGGCGTCCGTGCCGCCATCGGCGTCACCGGCCAGTTCGCCGCCGTCGACAGTCTCCTCACCGCCGAGGAGAACCTGCTCCTGATGGCGGACCTCCGGCACCTGCCCCGGCGCGAGGGCCGCCGCAGGGCGACAAGGCTGCTGGAGCGCTTCGAACTCTCCGAGGCCGCCCGCAAGCCGGTCTCCACCTTGTCCGGCGGTATGCGCCGCAAGCTCGACCTGGCGATGACCCTGGTCGGCGACCCGAGGATCATCTTCCTCGACGAGCCGACCACGGGCCTCGATCCCCGGAGCCGCCGCACCATGTGGGAGATCATCCGAAGGCTCGTCGCCGACGACGGCGTCACCGTCTTCCTGACCACGCAGTACCTGGAGGAAGCCGACCAGCTCGCCGACCGCATCGCCGTCCTCGACAAGGGCAGGCTGGTCGCCGAGGGCACCGCGGACGAGCTGAAGCGCCTCATCCCCGGCGGCCACATCCGGCTGCGCTTCGCCGAGCCCGCCGAACTCGACGCGGCGGCACGCCACTTCGGCGCCGGCGTCCGCGACCCCGAGGAGCTCACGCTCCGCGTCCCCAGCGACGGCGGCATCCCCGCCCTGCGGGCCGTACTCGACGTCCTGGACGGGGCGGCACTGCGGGCGGAGTCGCTGACCGTGCACACACCCGACCTCGACGACGTCTTCCTGACCCTCACCGGTCACGGCACGACCGACACCACCACGGAGATGGCCCGATGAGCACCCTGACGTACGCCGTCAGCGACTCCATGACGATGCTGCGGCGGAACCTCAAGCACGCGCTGCGCTATCCCGCGATGACGATCTCCGTCGTCGCCATGCCGGTGATGATGCTGCTGCTGTTCAACTACGCCTTCGGCGGCGCTATCGGCGCCGGGATCTCCGGCGCTCCCACCGGTGGCGGCGAGTACATCGACTACGTCGCGCCCGGCATCATCCTGATGGCCGCGACCGCCGGGGCGGTGGCCACGGCCGTCAGCGTCTGCGTCGACATGACCGAGGGCATCGTCAACCGCTTCCGTACGATGTCGATCTCCCGCGCCGCGTTCCTGACCGGGCACGTCGTCGGCAGCGTCATCCAGACCCTGGTCGCCGTCGCCCTGGTGATCGGCGTCGCGCTCGCCATCGGGTTCCGCCCCGACGCCTCCCCCGTCGAGTGGATCGCCGCGATCGGTCTGCTGACACTGCTCATCCTCGCGCTGACCTGGCTGTCCGCAGGCGTCGGCCTGGTGGCCAGGAACCCGGAGTCGGCGAGCAACATGCCCTTGCCGCTGACGTTCCTGCCCTTCCTGGGCAGCGCCATCGTCCCGACCGACTCGATGCCGACAGGGCTGCGCTGGTTCGCCGAGTACCAGCCGTTCACCCCGGTCATCGAGACCCTGCGCGGCCTGCTGACGGGCACCGGGATCGGCACCAGCGGATACGTCGCGCTCGCCTGGTGCACCGGCCTCACTCTCGTCGGCTACCTCTGGGCGCGGTCCGCCTTCGGCCGTACCGCCAAGCGGTGAGCGTCGCCCCGCTCAGCCACCGCGTCACCTTCGCGTGGTCAGCGCGTCGCCACCGCGTCGCCACCGCGCACGACACATCGAACAGTTCACGGAGGACACCCCATGCGGAATGAACCGTCGATCCGGCCCGAGGCCGCCGACACCGCCGAGCCCGTCACCCTGCCCACGCGGCGCGCCGCCGGCTGCCCCTTCGACCCGCCCGCCGGACTCGCCGAGCTGCGCCAGCAGCGGCCGCTGGCCCGGATGGCCTACCCCGACGGGCACGTCGGCTGGCTCGCCACCGGATACGACGTGGTCCGCTCGGTCCTGGGCGACCCCCGGTTCAGTTCCCGGTACGAGCTGGTGCACTACCCCTTTCCCGGCGGCCCCGAGGGCCCGCTGCCGCCCGCGCCCGTCGGGGACATGACGGGCATGGACGCCCCCGAGCACACCCGCTTCCGGCGGCTCCTGATGGGCAGGTTCACCGTCCGCCGGATGCGCCGGCTCACCGAGCGGTTAGAGGAGATCACCGCCGAGCACCTGGACGCGATGGAGCGCCGGGGGCCCGGCGCCGACCTGGTCGAGGTGTTCGCCCGGCCCATCCCCGCGCTGATGATCTGCGAGCTGCTCGGCGTACCGTACGCCGACCGCGACCGCTTCCAGGAGCACGCCCACACGATCATGACCATGGACGTGACGCCCGATGACCGGTCCGCAGCCTTCGCCGGACTCCAGGAGTACATGGCCGGGTTGGTCGCCGCCAAGCGCGCCGCACCCTCCGACGACCTGCTCGGCGACCTGGCCCGCGACTCGGACCTCACCGACGAGGAGCTGGTCGGCGTCGGCGGCTTCCTGCTCGCCGCCGGGCTCGACACGACCGCCAACATGATCGCCCACGGCACGTTCGCGCTGCTCACCCACCCGGCCCAGGCGGAGGCCCTGCGCACCGACCCCGACCTCGCGTCGCCGGCCGTCGAAGAGCTGATGCGCTATCTGACGGTCGCCCACACCAGCGTGAAGTCCGCGCTGGAGGACGTCGAACTGGAGGGCCGGCTCATCGCGGCGGGCGAGAGCGTCACCATCTCGTTCGAGGCCGCCAACCGGGACCCGGGCCGGTTTCCCGACCCCGACGTCCTCGACCTGCGCCGCAAGGCCACGGGCCACCTGGGCTTCGGGCACGGCGTCCACCAGTGCCTGGGCCAGCAACTGGCCCGCGTCGAACTGACGGTGGCCCTGCCCGCGCTGCTCAGGCGGTTCCCCACGCTGCGCCTCGACGTACCGGCCGAAGAGGTGCCGCTGCGCACCGACATGAACATCTACGGCGTGCACCGGCTGCCGGTCACCTGGGACGAGGGCTGACCCCGTGAACGTCCGTGTCGACCGCGCCCGCTGCCTCGGGGCAGGCATGTGCGCCCTGACCGCCCCCTCGGTCTTCGACCAGGACGAGGACGAGGGCCTCGTCGTCCTCCTCGACCCCCGGCCGCCCGGAGACCGGCACGCGGCCGTCCGCACTGCCGCCGGGGTGTGCCCCGGAGCCGTCATCACCTTCACGGATCAGGGATCCCCCGCCGCATCGATGCCGTGAGTGAGGGCGCCGACGATCATGTCCACGGCCTCGTCGACCGTACGCCCCCGGGGCAGGGCGGGTGGGGTGCCGGCCACGGCACGCTCCGCGAAGCCCGACTCCACGTGCGGCAGCCTGATGTCCAGGACGGTTCCGCCGGTGCGCCGCCGCTCCCGGCGCACCCCGGTCAGCCAGGCCGCCAGCGCGGCCTTGGAAGCCGCGTAGTCCGCCATGCCCGCCGGCGCGGCGTCCACCACGACCCCGGTCACGGCGGCAAGGGTGCCGCCCGGCGGTACGGCGGTCAGGGCGGCGCGGAGTACGGCCATGGGGGCCAGCGCGTTGACCGTCAGCAGGTGCTCGGCGACCGTGTCGCCGACCGACTCGGCCGGGCCGAAGCCGGCGACTCCGACGCAGACCACCACCGCGTCCAGACGGCCGAGCTCGTCCACCGCCCAGGGGACCGTGCGGGCACAGCCGTCCAGGTCGTAGGCGTCGAAGCGGCGGGCCGGGGCGCCACCGCAGGCGGCGGCGACCCGGGCGAGCGAGGCCGGGTCGCGGCCCGCCACGGCGACCCGCGCTCCGTGCCCGTGCAGCCGCCGCGCCAGGACGCCGCCGATGGCGCCGGTGGCGCCGGGTACGAGGACACGCGCACCTTTCACGTCCACGGTCCGCCTCCTGTCTCGTGGTGCTGGTCGTCGGGTGCGTGCCGACCGGGTGGGCCGGGCGCGGCACGGGTCGGTCCCGGCCGGGGGCGACCGCCGGGGCGGCGGCGTCCCGCGCCGGGCGGGACAGGGCGTCCGGTCCCTGGGCGAGGGACGCCCTGCGGGCCCGGCGCCGCGCGGCAAAGGCCTCGCGCGCCGCCTCGCGGGGGTGCCGGCGCCGCCAGTGGTGTCCCCTCCGCCGCTCGGAAGCGCCCCCGCGACGAAGCCGGTACTCCGTCCGCTCTCATCCCGTCTTCCCCGCGGACGCGGTGAACGGTTGCGGTGTCGTCCGGGGGCTCCGCAGACGCGTCCGAGGCGTGTCCGGGGGGCGAGGCTCCTCGTGTACGCGGCATCCGGAGCGGACCGGGAGCATCCCGGGGCGGGCCCGCCCCGGAATGCGGGGGGTTGCGGCGGGTTGCGGCGGGTCGTGGCGGGTTTCAGCGCCCCGCCCACGCGGCCAGCTTCGGCAGCACGGTGCCCCGCCCACGGTCCGGTACGGTCCACAGCGTCTGCCCGCGTACGCCCCACCGCTCCAGCAGGGCGTTCGCGGCGAGGAACCCGGTCGTGGCCGCCCGTTCCATCAGCGCCACGGGCAGGTCGGTGCGTACCGCGTCCCCGGCCACGACGAGAGCGGGATCCGGGGTGCGGACGGCCGGCCGGTCGGCGTAGCCGCCCACCGGGAACAGCGGGCAGTCCTCGCGCCACTCGTGCCGGACGTCGACGAGCGCCGCCGTGCGGGTCTCCGGGTACACCTGGTGGAGCCGCGCCACGAGGCGCCGCTGCTCGACGGCGCGGTCCGCGCCCGGGTCCACCGCGTAGGCGTGGAGCTCGACGACGGAACCTCCTGTGCGTGCCGCCCAGCGGGCCGCCTCGTCCTCCCAGCGGTTCAGCACGCTGACGTTGTCGAGGCCGCCGAAGCCGCTGGTGCCCAGGAAGCCCGGCCGGTCGGCGGCGACGGGCCGGTCCAGCCACAGCCGGGTGACCAGGAACGGCGGGGCGGTGCGCAGCCGGGAGACCCGCTCCCGCCACCGGGCGTCGCCCAGCCTCTCCGAGCGGGCGACGAGAGACCGCAGCCCTGCGGGGTCGAGGGCGAGCACCACGCCGTCGTACCGGCGCTCGCCGCCGCCCGCGGCGACGTCGTGGCCGCCGCCACGGACGGGCGCGACGTGTTCGACGGCGGTGCCGGTGTGCAGTTCGGCGTCGTGCCGCTCCAGGTATCCGACGAGGGGGGCCCACAGGGCCTGCGGGAAGGGCGAGCGCGGCACGTCGAACAACAGGCCCTCGGCGGAGCCGAGGAAGTAGATGTGGAACATCAGCGCCATCTCGGCCGCTGACAGCTGCCGAGGGTCGGCGAAGAAACTCCGGGAGAACACCTCGAACGCCAGGTGGCGGGCGCTTTCCGGGAAGCGGACGGCGTCCAGGAAGTCATGGGCGGAGGTGCCGTCGAGGCGGTCGTACACGTCGGGGACGTGGACGTCGAGCAGCGGCAGGGCCGCGACCGGGTCCATGGCTCGCAGGTCCCGCAGCCGGAAGGAGGGGCTGAGCGCGACAAAGCCCAGCGCGCTCCACGGCGGGGTGCGCGGGACGTGCCGGAAGCCGTCCCGCATGCCGTCGGCGCGCAGCAGCGGGTAGTCGGGCAGACCGGTCAGCCGCTCCAGCCCCGGGTCGGTGCGGCGCAGCAGGCCCCGCAGGTTGTAGTACTGCCGGAAGAAGGCGTGGAAGCCCCGGCTCATGGTGGCGGTGGTGCCGTCGCGCAGGCGGGTCGGCCAACCGCCGACCCGCCCGCCGACGTGGGACTCCCGCTCGTACAGCGTCACCGCGACGCCCCGTTCGGCCAGTGCGGTGGCCGCGGCCAGTCCGGCGATCCCGGCGCCGACCACGGCGACCGACGGCCGGCCCCGTACGCGCTCGGCGCCATGGGGGGCGGGCAGGACACGGGCCCGCCGGTCACGGCCCCGGCGTGCCGCTCCCGCGCGGGGCGCGGGGCGGATCACCGGCGGTCCTCCCGTCGGCAGGCCACGAAGGTGTGCGTGATGCCGGTCTGCCAGCCCGGCAGGGGCAGCGCGCGGACCTGGTCGAAGCCGGCGTCCCGGACGCGGTCGGCGAACCGCCCGGCGGTGTCGAAGCCGACGACGCTGCGCCACAGGTGCCGGTACAGCGGCCCGTCCCCCAGGAGGGTGGCCGCGGGCTGGACGACGCCGCGGCACACCAGGGTCCACACCGCCCGGTCGGCACGGCGGCCGCTGAGGGTGTACTCATGGACGCCGAGCCGTCCGCCGGGCCGCAGGAGATCCCGGACCGCGGTGAGGACGGCGTCGGGATCGGAGACGTTCCGGAAGAGGTAGGCGGCGAACACCGCGTCGAAGGGCCCCCGCACCCCGGCGGCGGCCAGGCGCTCGACCGGCGCGTGCACGAACCGCACCCCGCCCGCCCAGGGCTTGGCGGCGGCCCGCGCCAGCATGCCGGCGGAGGCGTCGACGGCCGTGAGGTCGGCGGCCGGGAGGGCGGAGCGGAGCGCGGCCGTCGAGGCCCCGGTGCCGCAGCCGAGGTCCAGGACGCGCAGCCCCCGCCCGGGTCCGGGCAGGCCGAGGCGGCGCACCGAGCGCCGCAGGTGCGCGTGGTAACCGGGGTTGGCGGCCACCAGCCTGTCGTAACTGCGGGACGCGTGGTCGAACGCGGCGGCGAGGTCTTCGTCGCGCAGCAGGGTCATACGGTCTCCAGGGACGGGAAGGGAAGGGAAGGAACGGGAAGGGAAGGGAAAGGAAGGGAAGGGAAGGAAAGGCAAGGGAAGGGCCGGCAAGAAGCTGCGGGGTGGGGCAGGACGTGGCGTGGCCGGGGCGTGGCCGGACGGGTCAGTCAGAAGGGCGGCGCGGCAGGCGGGGCAGTTCGACGGCGGTGCGGAGCATCGGGCCGATCGGGGTGCGGAACCCCACGGCGATGTCCTCGAAAAGGCCGGTGCGGCCGTCGAGGAAGCGCAGCAGCCGCCCCATGGGCACGTGGGTGAACAGCCGGGCGAACAGCGCGGGGCCGTCGACCCGGCCGCTGTCCAGGGCCCTCAGGAGGACGGCGTCCATGGCGCGGGCACGGGCGGAGTGGGCGGCAGGCGGCACCGGCCGGCGCCCCTCCCGCAGGGCGGCGGCGACCGCCCGCGTCTGGCGCTGGAGGCCCGCGAAGGTGTAGCCGGTGGACGGGCGGGTCGCGCCTCCGACGGCACCGATCCGGAACACCGACGCGCCGACGCGACGCGGCATGGGGGCGTCCGTCATGGGGATCACGCCGGTCTCGGTGGCGACGACCTCCGTGTCGCCGAGGCGCAACACGTCCTCGACGTAGTGCCGTACGGCCGACGCGTAGCCGCTCGCCGTCAGGACGCGCGGGGAGAACTCCGTGTACTCCACGAGGGCTTCGCACGGTCCGGTGGGCAGGACGTAGCCGAAGGACAGCCCGTCGCGGGGCTGCGGCGTACGGAAGTCCATGAGCTCGGCGGTCGCCCGGTCGAAGGCGGGCCGCGCGGTGCGGACGAACCAGCCGTGGAAGTGCTGCAGCAGGAGGGTGCGGGCGGCCGGGAGGCTGCCCAGGGGCCGGGAGTCGAACACCCAGCGGGCGTCCACGAGGCCCTCGCCGCCGTCCGGGCCGGTCGTCCTCACGCGGGCCCCGCCCGGATACTCGTCCACGGTGTCGACGGTCGCCTCCACCCGCCGGACGTTGGGGCTGCCCGCCAGGTCCCGGCCGACGAGGGCCTCGAAGTCGTCTGAGCGGATCATCTTGTAGCGCAGCGGCGCGATGTCGCCATCGATCGGCCGCCCGGTGGGCGGCCGTACCCGCAGGTGCCGCCACTGCGCCCGTACGGCCGCGTCGAAGCGCCCACGGCCGGACTCCCAGAAGCACCAGGTTCGCGGTGGGGGCCGCAGCGGCCCCGGAGGCGCGTCGACCAGCACCACCGACGGCGTCCGGGCCCCCGGCACATGTCCGCTCAGGCGGTGGGCGAGGGACAGCCCGGCGGCTCCCGCTCCCACGACGGCCACATCCACCTCCGGCACCGCGACTCCCTCCGTCCCACGTCCGCGCCCGCTCGCCCGGCGCCGTTCCCGTCCCCCGGTCCGCGCTCGCCCGGCGCCCGTTGTCGTCCCCCGTCCGCGCCCGCTCGCCCGACGCCCGTCGCCGTCCCACGTCCGCGCGCGCTCACCTGAGCCCATTCCCGTCCCACGCCCGCATCGGATGCCGTCACCCGGGCGGACGCGTCCACACGGCGGCTTTCCGCGAGTTCCGGCTACCCGGCACGATCCGCATCCGTATCACGGGGGATGGCCGAAGGACGATGAAGAAGCCATCGACACCACGACGAGAGGAACCGGGATGCGGCCCAGTCAGGCGAAGGACCATCCCGCGGCCGCGCCGCCGCCCGTTCCCCGCCTGGTGGCTCCGGACGAGCACCTCCGGCACGAGCGGCCCGGCCGGGCGGCCACCGGCCCGGCGCACGGCCACGGGGACCCTGGGGCCGCCCCGCCCTCGCGTACCGCGCCGCACCACGCCGCGCCCGCGCGCACCGCGCCTCCGCACACCGGGGAGCAGGGCACAGCGGACCCGGACGCCGTCGACGCGGACGCCATCGCCCCAGACACCGGCGGCCCGGACGCCGTCGACGCGGACGCCGACAGCCCGGACGCCATCGCCCCAGACACCGACAGCCCGGACGCCATCGCCCCAGACACCGACGGCCCGGACGCCGTCGACGCGGACGCCGACAGCCCGGACGCCATCGCCCCAGACACCGACAGCCCGGACGCCATCGCCCCAGACACCGACAGCCCGGACGCCATCGCCCCAGACACCGACAGCCCGGACGCCGACGGCCCGGACGCCGTCGACGCGGACGCCGTCGACGCGGACGCCGTCGACGCGGACGCCGTCGACGCGGACGTACCCGCCGCGGTCGGCCGCGTGCTGGAACTGGTACTCGCCGACCGGCTCGCGCGGGCCCACGCCCTGGACGGCCGGTTCGCGAGCGAACTGGCCGAGCGGGTCGCCCGCTTCACGCTGGACGGCGGCAAGCGCACCCGGTCGCAGCTGGTCTGGTGGTCGATGCGCGCCTGCGGCGGGGCTGACGAGGCATCCGTGGCGGCGGCCCTGCGGATCGGCGCGGCGCTCGAACTGCTGCAGACCTGCGCCCTGGTCCAGGACGACGTGATGGACGGCTCGACGCTGCGGCGCGGCCGTCCGGCGCTGCACGCCGACGTACGCGACCGGTCCGCCGGCGCCGCGTCACCGGCCCGCGTCGCGCGCTTCGGGGAGGCCGCCGCGATCCTGGCCGGGGACCTGGCGCTCGCGTGGGCTGACGACATGGTGGCCGAACTCGCGCTGGATCCGTCGGCGGCGACCGTGGTGCACCGTCTGTGGAGCGACATGCGGACGGAGATGGTGGCCGGTCAGTTCCTCGATCTGCGGGGCCAGCTCACCGGGTCGCGCTCCCGGCCGGGCGCGCTGCGCGCCGCCTGTCTCAAGAGCGCGCTGTACTCGGTGGAGCGGCCCCTCGCCCTGGGCGCCGCCGTGGCCGGCGCGGAGGCCGGCACCATCCAGGCGCTGTCGTCGGCCGGGCGCTGTGTGGGCATGGCCTTCCAGCTCCGCGACGACCTGGACGACGTCTTCGGGGACCCTGGCAGCACCGGCAAGCCGTGCGGCGGGGACATCCGCGAGGGTAAGCCGACGTACCTGGTCGCCGTGGCGACGGCGCGCGCCACGGCGGCCGGCGACCGGCACGCCCTGGGCGTACTGGAACGGGCGCTCGGCGACGCGGGGATGACGTCTGCGGGGCTGGACGAGGTACGGGAGGTGCTGGTGCGCACCGGCGCGCGGGCCGCGGTCGAGGCCAGGATCGACCATGCGGCGGCGCAGGGGCTCCACCACGTCGACGGCGCCCCGCTCGCCCCGGCCGCGGCGGGCCGCCTGCGGGAGCTGCTGATCGCGGCGACGGCGTCCCGCGCCCCCGACGAGCCACCCGCCCGCCCGCATCCCGGCCCCTCCCCCACCCCCGGTCCCAACCTCGCCACCGGCCCCTCCCTCGCCCCCGTCGGCTCCGTCGGCTCCGGCACGCCGGAGGTACGGCGATGACCCGTACGGTGACCGGCCGTACGGACCACGTGGTGGTCGTCGGCGCGGGGCTCGCCGGCCTCTCGGCCGCCCTCCACCTCCTGGGCTCCGGACGCCGGGTCACCGTCGTGGAGCGGGACCCGCTGCCCGGCGGACGGGCCGGCCGCCTGGATCTCGGCGGCTACCGGATCGACACCGGGCCGACCGTGCTGACCATGCCCGAGCTCGCCGATGAGGCCTTCGCTGCGGTCGGCGACAGCCTGTTCCGGCGGGTGGAGCTCATCCCGCTGCACCCGGCCTACCGGGCGTCCTTCGCGGACGGCAGCACGCTGGACGTGCACACCGAAGGCGACGCGATGGCCGAGGAGGTCGAGCGGTTCGCCGGGGCCGAGGACGCGGCGGGCTACCGGCGGCTGCGCACCTGGCTGGAGCGGCTCTACCGGGCGCAGATGCGCAGCTTCATCGACGCGAACTTCGACTCGCCCCTCGACCTGCTGACCGGCGATCTCGCCCGCCTCGCGGCGCTCGGCGGCTTCGGCCGGCTCGACCGGCGCATCGGCCGTTTCCTCGAGGACGAACGGCTGCGGCGGGTGTTCTCCTTCCAGGCGCTGTACGCGGGCGTCCCCCCGGCCAGGGCCCTGGCCGCCTACGCCGTCATCGCCTACATGGACACGGTCGCCGGCGTGTACTTCCCGCGCGGCGGCATGCACGCCCTGCCGCAGGCGATGGCCGACGCCGCCGCCGACGCGGGCGCCGAACTGCGGTTCGGTCAGGAGGCGGCCCGGCTGGAGCGGTCGGGCGGGCGGATCACCGCCGTCGTCACCGGTGAGGACCGCGTCCCCTGCGACGCGGTCGTGCTCACACCCGACCTGCCCGTCGCGTACCGGCTCCTCGGCCGCGGCCCCCGCAGGCCCGTGCGGCTGCGCCACTCGCCCTCCGCTGTCGTGCTGCACGCGGGCACGGACCGCACCTGGCCGCAGCTCGCCCACCACACCATCTCGTTCGGCGCGGCGTGGCGGACCACGTTCGACGAACTCACCCGCGAGGGGCGGCTGATGAGCGATCCGTCCCTGCTGATCACCCGGCCCACGGCCACCGATCCCGGGCTGGCCCCGCCGGGCCGCCATCTGCACTACATCCTCGCGCCCTGCCCCAACACCGCTCTCGGGCCGGGGCCCGCCGCGTGGGGCGAACTCGGCCCGCGCTACCGGGACGCCCTCCTGCGGGAGCTGGAGCGGCGCGGTTTCGACGGCATCGGGGCGGCCATCGACGAGGAGTGCCTCGTCACCCCGGCCGACTGGCTGGGGCAGGGGCACGCTGCGGGCACCCCGTTCTCGGTGGCCCACACCTTCCTGCAGACGGGTCCCTTCCGGCCCCGCAACCGGGTACGCGGCACGGAGAACGCCGTGCTCGCCGGGTGCGGCACCACCCCGGGCGTCGGGGTGCCGACCGCGCTGGTGTCGGGGAAGCTGGCGGCGGCCCGCATCACCGGCGGCGGCGTGCGCTCCGCCGTCCGTCCGGCAGCCGCCCGAGCCGAGGAGACCCCCGCATGACCGGCCGTGAACTCGACGCCGCGGGCATCACCGACCCGGTGCTGCGGGCCGCCTACCGCCGGTGCCGCGGGCTCAACGCGGCGCACGGCAGGACGTACTTCCTCGCGACCCGGCTGCTGCCGGTGGAGCGCAGACCCGCCGTGCACGCGCTGTACGGGTTCGCCCGGTGGGCCGACGACATCGTCGACTCGTTCGGCTCCGGGGCGGACGACACGGTGCGGGAGGCGCGGTTGGCGGTGCTCCAGCGGCGGCTGGACAGCGGGCTCCGGCAGGGCGGAGGCGACGAGCCGGTGGTGCTGGCCGTCGCCGACACCGCGCGCCGCTATGCCATCGAGCACAGCCACTTCCGGGACTTCATGGCGGCGATGCGGTCCGATCTGGTGGTGACGGACTACCCCACCTACGCCGACCTGCGCGGCTACATGCACGGCTCGGCCGCCGTCATCGGGCTGCAGATGCTGCCGGTGCTGGGCACGGTGGCGCCGCGCGATGAGGCCGCGCCGCACGCGGCGGCCCTCGGTGTGGCCTTCCAGCTGACCAACTTCCTGCGGGACGTGGGCGAGGACCTCGACCGGGGCCGGGTGTACGTGCCGGCCGACCTGCTCGCCGCACACGGAGCCGACCGGGAGCTGCTGCGCCGGTGCCGGGACACGGGACGTGACGACCGCCGCGTCATCGCCGCGCTGCGGGAGTTCGATGCGCTCACCCGCCGTGTCTACCGGGAGGCGGAACCGGGTCTGCGCATGCTCGATCCGGTGGCACGGCCCTGCGTCCGCACCGCGTTCGTCCTCTACGGCGGCATCCTCGACGCCGTCGCCCGGGACGGTTACGCGGTGCTGCACCGCCGCGCGGCGGTGCGGCGGCGGACGCGAGCGGCGGTCGCGGCCGACGGGCTGGCCCGGGTGGTCGCCGCGCGGCTGCGGCACCGCCGCCTGTCCCGCACCGCGTCCGCCGCCCAGCCTGCCGCCCCGCCTGCCGCCCCGGCCCGACCGGTCTCCGAGGAGGTCGCGTGAACCGCCGGCCCCGCGCACGTCTGCCCCTGTCGCTGCGCCGCCGCCCCGTTCCGTGGGACCGGCAGCGGCCCACCTGGCGCGACGCCAGGCCGGGCGTCATCGCGGACGCGTTGAAACGCGCCCAAGCCCGGCCGTCGGGCAACTGGTTCGTCGTCGGCGCCGCCGACGCGCTGCGCCCCGAACGCCCGCTGGCCGGCACGGTGGCGGGCCGCGAGGTGGTCGTCTGGCGTGGTGCCGGCGGGCGGCTCCACGCCGGTCCGGGCGTCTGCCCCCACTTGGGGGCACCCCTGGCGGACAGTCCCGTCCGGTGCGGCACGCTGGTGTGCCACTGGCACGGACTCGCCCTGGACGGCTCCTCGTTCGCGGGCTGGGACCCGCTGCCCGTCTTCGACGACGGCGTCCTCGTCTGGGTGCGGCTGGATCAGGTCGGCGGGGAGGCGCCGCTGGACGAGCCCGTCGTGCCGGTCCGCCCCGCTCTCCGGCGCGGACTGGCGGCCGTGTACACGGACACCGGGGTGTGCGAACCCGAGGACATCGTGGCCAACCGCCTGGATCCCTGGCACGGGGCGTGGTACCACCCGTACTCGTTCGTCGACCTGACGGTGGTCGGCACGCCCGGTGAGGACGACGGCGGTTTCACCGTCGACGTCTCCTTCAAGGTGGCGGGGCGGCTGGTGGTGCCGGTCAGGGCGGTGTTCACCGCTCCCGAACCGCGGACCGTCGTCATGCGCGTCACCGCCGGGGAGGGCGCGGGCTCCGTGGTGGAGACCCATGCCACTCCGCTGGGGCCGGACGACCGGGGGCGCCCGCGTACGGCGGTGACCGAGGCCGTGGTGGCGGCCTCGGACCGGCCGGGGTTCGCCTTCGTACGCCGGGCCGCCCCGCTGCTGCGGCCGGTGGTGCGCGCGGCGGCGGGGCGGCTCTGGCGGGACGACCTGGCGTATGCCGAGCGCCGCTGGGAGCTGCGGTCGTCCGGCAGGTTCCCGGGCTGACACCGGGCTCGCTCGCGGCCGGGCGCGCCGGCGCCGCCAAGGGGACCCGCCCCCGGCGGGCGGGCCGCACGCGGGGGCCCCGCGGTCAGAAGGCGTACCGGACGTCGAGCCAGGGGGCGTGCAGGCGGATCAGTTCGCGGAGCGCGGCCACCGCCTCCGCCTTGACCCCGTTGCGGTAGCGGACGTTGAGGGCTCCGTTCTGGGAGCGCTTGGCCTGCTGGAGTTCCGGGCGCCACAGCACGTCCTCCGCTCGGGGGTGCCAGCCGAGGTTGACCTCGTGGAGTTCCCGGTTGTGCGTCAGCATGATCACCTCGGCTGCGGCCTGCCGCTTCACCCGCTGCGGGAAGACGTCGTCGAGGTGCCGGAGGAGCTCCGCCCAGGCGTCCTGCCAGCCGGGGCGTACGACCACGGGCGAGAGGTTGAGGTGCACCTCGTAACCGGCGTCCAGGAAGTCCGCGGCGGCGGCGATACGCTCGGATACGGGTGACGTCCGCACGTCGAGCAGCCGTGCGTCGTCCGGCGGCATGAGGGAGAAGCGGATCCGCGTCCGGCCGCGCGGGTCGAGCGCGAGCAGGTCGGGGTTGACGAACTTGGTGGCGAAGGACGCCTTGGCGGTCGGCCACTGCCGGAAGGCGCGCACGAGGTCCGCTGTGTTGTCGCAGACCAGGGCGTCCACCGAGCAGTCGCCGTTCTCGCCGATGTCGTACACCCAGGACCGGGCGTCGCACTGGTTCGGCTCCGGCTTGGGTCCCTGCCGTGCGACGTGGCGGGCGAGGTGGGCGATGATCCGGTCGATGTTGGTGAAGACGGTGATCGGGTTGGCGTACCCCTTGCGCCGGGGCACGTAGCAGTAGGCGCAGGCCATCGCGCAGCCGTTGGAGGCGCCGGGTGCGATCCAGTCGGCGGACCGGCCGTTGGGGCGGGTGGTGAGGGTCTTCTTCTCCCCGAGGACGAGGGTCTCGCCCTTGATCCGGACCCAGCGGTCGACGTTGCCCTCGTTGCCGTGCAGTCCGGGGATGCGCCAGTGGGAGTCCACGGTGACCAGCCGCGCATCGGGGAAGCGGCTCACGATCTGCCTGCCTCGCGGGGACGCCGCCGCGGCGGGTTCCGCGTGGATCTCCCGCACGGGCAGCAGCCGGCGAGCCGCCGCCGAGTCCCGGAAGAGCGGCCGCCCGTCCTGCGGCGCGGCCGGTCGCACCTCCGCGTCGAGGGCGTCCAGCCCGAACAGCGCGCCGGAGTCGTCGTCCGGTCCGGTGGGCGGGTGGTGCATACGCGCTCCGGTACGGGGTGGTGCGGGGTGGTACGGGGAGCCGGAAGGCATCCGGTCCTCCCACCTTACGGGGCTCCCCGCGACCGCGGGCCCTCCTCGCCACGGCCCGCCCACCGGGGCGCGGGCTCGTCCCCGTGCCGGGGCCCGCACCTCTCGCGCCTCGGCGTGCCGTGCGCCCGGTCCCCGTCGAGCCGGGTCACCATCGCGCATACCGTGTGGTCCCCAAACCAGCCGCCACCCTGAGTGGCCACTCGAGGTTCGCGCACATCGAGCGCGCCTCGAACGTCCCAGCCCCAATTCGAGCCGGAGGAACATCACACCCCCATAGTGACGAGCCTCACCCCGAGGAGCGAACTGGCACCACGACGACAGGCGGCGCGCGCGGGCCGACCATTGGCATGCACCGCCGCGTCACTCGATCGGCGAAAGCCACTCCGTATCCCGCGGGCGTGCGGCAGGCTGATGCGGCACAGCTTCGCGATCCCGAGGGAGGAGCTCACGTGCGTGTCCGCGAGCGTTACAGCACATGACGAGGCCCCCTTCCCACAGCACGCGACGTTCCTCTCGGTCCTCTGGCGGGCATGGACGTACCGCTGTGGCAGGGAAGAAGCGGCTCAGTGCTCCACCTGTCCGCGGCGTGTGGGGCGTTTCGGATTCCTCCGCAGCGGGCCGGCCTCAGCCTGCGGGTACCCGAGCGCGACCCGGTGCTCGTTCGGCGAGCAGGTCGATGACCGCGCGGGTGTAGGCGTGGGCGGCGGACGCGCTGATCCCGAAACCGGCGGCGATCTTCGCCAGCGTGGTGTGTTCGCGTAGGTACACCAGTGCCACCATCGCCCGCTGGGACGGACGGAGCTTGCGGCGCCGGTCGCCCTCACGGGTGACGATCAGCATGGTGACCCACTCCACGAGTGCATGCGGCAGGTCGAGTGCGACAGGATGGATGACCAACGAGGCCCCCGAGCAACGTGATGGAGACGTCAGACATCTCGATCAACAACTCGGGGCCTCGTTCGTTGCGCTTCACGGCCCATCACCCGATCGGTGGCCAACTCGAAGAAGCTCAATGACGAATAGCCAGCGCTCATTCTGAAATGATCAGTTATACGCCCGCAGGGCTTCGGCCTAGCTTCCTCGGTCCGGCGCATCATGCGCAGAGCACGCTGCTCGACTCACCACATCAGCCGCATCGGCCGAGCCATGCAAACCCTGCTGACCTGCGACCATTCAGGGCGAAAGAGGTTCGTTGGACCGCTCGTGGCGGCGGCCAACGACACCGGCGAGCACGAGGGCGGCAAAGAGGGTGCCCGCAGCCACGTAGCCCGCGAGGGTGTCGGTGGTGACCAGCACGAACAGGACCGGGATCAGCGTCATGCTCCCGGTCCGGGACGTGGCGAAGGCGTCCACGCGGAGGACGAGGCGCAGGAATCGTGAAGGTGCGGCGTCGGTCATGGGTTCTCCCTATCACACCGAAGATCGCCCGCCGAGACGTTCCACATGGCTCCGGTGTGGGCAAGACGCGAGGGGGTGTCGAGCAGACCTTCACCTGCCTCCATCAGTTCAAACGGCTGCGGATCCGCTACGAGATACATGCCGATCTTCACCTCGGCCTGCTCCAACTCGCTTGCGTCATCATCTGCTTGAGACCACTCCGAACTTCATTCTGAAACGATCAGTAAGTCTCCGAACACCTCCGTACCGCGGATGGGTGGCACATCACGCTCACTGCCGGCACCGGGTCAATGTCCCAAGCGTCCGTCGGCCGAAGCCGCCTTGGATCGCTCATCACCACGCAGCGGTACCTGCACCCCGACGTCCGCCAGATCACCGCCGCAGGCGCCGCCCTCACCGCCCACCTCAGCGTGCTCCGCGCTCCCCGGACCCTGCCGAGCCCGATCGTGGTCGCGCGCTGACACGGTCAAGCTGCGTTGGTCCCAAGTGGTCCCCAAAAACGATCAAGGGGCCGTTTCAGATTGCTCTGAAACGGCCCCTGACCTGCGACTTCGCAAAGTCGGGACGACAGGATTTGAACCTGCGACCCCTTGACCCCCAGTCAAGTGCGCTACCAAGCTGCGCCACGTCCCGTCGCGCTTCGCCCGGCTTCCGCCGTGGTGAGCGCGCAAGAGAACATTACCTCACTCGCGGGCCAGGTCCGATGCCAGGGCCTGTCGGGCGCGGGTGGCGAGGGTGACGGCGCCGCAGGCGGTGGCCAGGTCGGCCGCCCGGGACAGTTCCCGGGGCGAGCCCAGGGCCATGCCGTAGTCGTACCTGGCGAGCGCGTGTTCGTACGCGGACGGGGATGCCGCCAGGTGGTGCACGGCCTGGGCGAGGAGCGGGACGGCGTCGTCGGGGCGGGCGAACAGGGCCGCGCAGCGCAGGGCTTCCCCGATCGCGGTGGGGGTGCCGAAGCGCTCCGCCCGCGTTCGTGCCCGGGCGGCGAGGCGGGAGGCCCGGTCGGGGTCGTCGGCGGCGAGGGCGCGGGCGAGGTCGACCGCCCAGGGCGCCCAGATCCCGTTGTGCCGGCCCCTGCGCTCCAAGGCGCTGCCCGCCTCGGTCAGTTCGGTGACGGCTTCCGCCGTGCGGCCTTCCGCGAGGAGGAGGCGGCCGAGTACGCAGGGCCCGTCCGGGAGGACCATCGCGCTCGGCCAGGGCGGCCCGAAGGCGTACCGGTCGGCCACCGACCTGGCCTCTTCCGTCCGGCCCCGGGCGAGGAGGGTGTCGATGAGGAGGCAGGCGGCGTCCCAGTGGACGGCGAGGCCCTGCCCGACCCGGTCCGCGAGGCGCAGCCCTTCGCGGAGGAATCCCTCGGCCCGGACCAGGTCGCCGCGGCGGCGGTGGACCATGCCGAGCAGGGTGTGGGAGAAGGCGAGGTGGGCGCCGCTCCAGCCGGAGATCTCATAGGCGCGGACGGACTCCTCGAAGAGCTCGCGGGCGCGGTCGGGCCGGTCGGTGAAGGCGTACGCGATGCCGATCATGGCAGGTGTCTCGAAGCCCCATTCGGTGTCCGTCCAGCCCTGGCCGCGGGCGGGGGCGCCGTCGACGAGCGCCCGGTCGCACAGGTCGTGGACGAGGTGGGCGTCCTCGCCGCGCAGCATCGCGTCGAACGCGCGCAGGGACAGCAGGGCCCGTTCGGCGTTGTCGGCGCCCGCGAGGTGGTCGGTGAGGCCCGCGAGGCGGCGGGAGCGGCCGGCCGGGTCGTCCTCGGTGGCCTGGAACGCCTCGTACATGAACCGGGCCGCCTCCAGACGGCTTCTGTCGTCGCCCTGCGGGGCCCTGGCGGCCTCGGCCGCGACGGTCGCGGCGGCCTCGCGGAGCTGGTTGTTGTGGGCGAGCGCCTGGGCGAGGCGGCAGGTGGCGTCGGTGCGCAGTGTGTCGGCGAGGCCCGGCAGGTCGAGGGCGGAGCGCAGGTAGCGCACGGTGGCGGGCGGTGACGTGAGGAGGGTGGCGCAGCCCAGCTCGTACAGGACCTCCGCGTACGCGCGGGGCGGCGGCGGTTCCTGGAGGGCCCGCTCAAGGCAGCGGCGGGCCGCCTCGGGGGCGCCGACGGCGAGGTGTTCGCGGGCGGCGAGGCGCAGTTGGCCGACGACCTCCTCGTCGTCGTCCGGGTGGACTTCGAGCAGATGGCGGGAGGCGGCCGCCGGGCCGAGGCCCGCCTGGCCGATCGCCCAGGCGGCCCGGCCGTGCATGGCGGTACGGGTCGCGGGCGGGATGGAGCGGTATATGGCTGTGGCGATGAGCGGGTGGACGAACTCCAGCGGGTCCGAGCCGGTCACGACGCGGGCCTCCCGCAGCCGCTTCGCGCACTCCTCGGCCTCCTCCGCGCCCATTCCGGCGAGGGTGGCGGCCAGGCCCCGCGAGATGTCGGTGCCGAGGACGGCGGCCGCCCACGCGAACCGGGTCGGTCCCGTGCCGAGCCGCTCCAGCCGGGCTACGAGGCCGCTGCCGCGCGTGGAGGCGCCGAGGTCCCGCAGGAGGCCCGCCGGGGCGGCGGCCGGGTCGATCATCCGGTCCCGGACGCCGGCCAGGAGCTCCACCGTCTCGTACGGGTTGCCGCCGGTCACGGCCCAGACCTCGGCGCAGAACGCGGCGTCCGCGCGGTCGCCGAGCGCGGTGCGGGCGAGGTCGGCGGTGGCCTCGGGGGTGAGGGCGCTCAGGGTCACCCTGAGCCTGGCCTCCTCCCCCAGCCGGTCCAGCAGCGAGGCGGCGGGTTGTGTCCGTACGCCGGGGCGGTGGGCGACGACGAGGAGCAGCGGCGGCCGGGGCGGCTCGGTGGCGAGGGAGGCGAGGGAGGCGAGGGAGGCGAGCCAGGTCAGCGACTCGGTGTCGGCCCAGTGGGCGTCGTCCACGAGCAGGACGAGGGGCCGGTCGCGGCAGCGTGTGGCGAGCCGGGTCACCACCCGGTCGAGTGCGTCGCGGACGCCCTGCGGGTCGGCGAGCGGCCCGTTCGGCGCGGCGAGGCCGAGCGCCGGCGCGGCGATGTCGTACCGGTCGCCGAACAGGCCGCGCAGGGTGGCGCCGGGCAGCGGCTGGAGCGCGGGCAGCAGCAGTTGCCGTACGACGTGGAACGGCACCGACGTGAGGGTCTGGCCGCCGCGCGCCGCGGCGACGGTGCAGCGGTCGGCGGCGAGCGCGCGCACCCCGGCGAGCAGCGCGGTCTTCCCGATGCCGGCCTCGCCCCGGTAGACCAGCAGGCCGCCGCTTCTCCCCGGGCCGTGCAGCGCCTCGATGGCGCGAGCGGCGGCGGCGAGCTCCGGTTCCCGCTCCAACAGCGGTGACGGGAGCTGGTGTTCCGGCCGGGACGGCGGCATCGTCTGCCCTTTCGCGTGTGCCTGTCGGGTCCCCACAGGACGCCGGGTACGAGGCCGTGGCGAGCGGTGTGCGAGTGGGTGCGGCGCTCGGCGGGGCGGTCCTGAATGATCGAGCCTAGTGCGGTGACCAGGGCGGGGGACACGGTTCCGGCCGCCGACGCCGGACGGGTGACAATCGAGGCGTGGACAGGACACGGAGGGACCGGGACATGGAGGGGCGTGCCCGCAGCGCGCGCCCCCGGGACGGTCTGGGGCGCCCCCTGCCGTACGGCGCGCCGGGCGTGGCACGGGCGCCGGAGGGTGTGGTGCGGACGCCGGACGAGACGCTGCGGGAAGCGCAGTTCCTGCTGGACGGGGGGCTGCCGTTCCATGCGCACGAGGTGCTGGAGGATGCCTGGAAGTCGTGCCCGCGCGAGGCGGAGCGCGAGCTGTGGCGTGGCCTGGCGCAGCTGGCGGTCGGCCTGACGCACGCGGCGCGTGGCAACGCGGTCGGCGGGGCGCGACTGCTGCTGCGGGGCGCGGACCGGATCGCGTCGTACGCCGGTCAGGAGCCGCACGGTATCGACGTGCGCGGGCTGGTGGCGTGGGCGACCCGGCTCGCCGACCGGATCACGGCGGGACCGGAGGCCGACGGGGCGGCGGACACGGCGGATGCGGCGGGCACGGCGGATACGGCGGGCACGGCGGACACGGCAGATGCGGCGGGCACGGCAGATGCGGCGGATACGGCGGACGCGAGGAGAGCAGGGCGGGCGGCGGACGTACGGCGCGGGCGGGAGGGAGACCCGGATCGGAGCGTCGACGCGGCGGCCGATGCACCGCGGCTGAGGCACGAGGGCTGAAACGGCCCGGCGATGTCAGGGGGCGGCGGGTCCGGCCTGGGCGGGCGGCGCCAGTCCGAGGGCGGGCAGGATCACCGCTTCCACGAAGGCGGGCAGGGCGTCGCCGTCCGCGAACCTGTCGTCGAAGAGCCGCTCGACGCGCAGGACGCCGAAGAGACAGGGGGCGACGAATCCGAGCGCGGGATGGTCCGCGTCGACGTCACCGCGCTCGACACCACGGGCCAGCATGGCCTCCAGCGCGGCCACCTCCGGGTCGATGACCGTCTCGCGCAGCGCCCGGCGCAGATCGGGGTGCTGGAGGTACGCCTGCCCGACGGCTTCCATCAGCTCGGTGTCCCGGCCGGGGCGGGCGGCGACGGCCCGCGCCGCCGCGCGCAGGTCCCCGGCGAGCGAGCCGGTGTCGATGCCGGTGAAGAAGGCCGGGCGGCTCTTCGCGAGCGCGGCCGTGACCAGGTGCGGCTTGGTCTTCCACTGCCGGTACAGGGTCGCCTTGCCGCACTTGGTGCGGGCGGCGACGCCCTCCATGGTGACGGCGTCGTAGCCGCCCTCCCTGAGCAGGTCGAGCACCGCTCCGTAGAGCTCGTGCTCGCGCTCCGGGGTGATCTTGCTGCGGCGCGCGGCGGCGGTCGCGGCCTGCGTGGACATCGGTTCCTCCCCTGCGCGTACGGCGCCCGTACCCGTGCCGGCGGTGCGGGGTGCGGCGGCGCGGCGGTAGCGCCACCAGGTTAGGCCCGCAAGCACCGAGACGCAAGCGTATCGAGACGTCTACGTATCGAGACGCTTGCGTCTCGATCGATTCGCCTCTACGCTTCCTCCGTTTGCTACCGATCTCATCCGCAAAGGGGCCGGGGATGCCTGTCGGGATACGTCCTGCCGCACCGGAGGCGACCGGCACCCCGCCACGACCTCCCCTGGTGCGTGAACTGCTGCTGGTGACGGCGCTCTTCCTCGTCTACAAACTCGGTCGGCTCTTCGCGAACGGACATGAGGCGAGGGCCTTCGGCAACGCCGACCGCGTCTGGCATCTGGAGAGGACGCTCCATGTGCCCGGTGAGGGAGCGGTGCAGCGGCTGCTGCTGCACGACGGCACGACGGTCCACCTCGCCAACACCTACTACGCGGCCGTCCACTTCCCCGCCACGGTCGCCTTCCTCGGCTGGCTGTACTGGCGCCGCCCCGCGCACTACCTCTGGGCGCGCCGCGTGCTCGCCCTGCTCACCGCCGCCGCGCTGGCCCTGCACCTGCTGGTGCCGCTGGCACCGCCCCGGCTGCTGACCGCCTCGGGCCTGGTCGACACCGCCCGGGTCTACGGCCCTTCGGTGTACGGCGCGGTGCCGATGAGCGACGCGATGGCGAACCAGTTCGCCGCGATGCCGTCCCTCCACTTCGGCTGGGCGCTGATGATCGCGATCGGGCTGATCGCGGCCGCGGGCCGGCCTGGGGACGAACGGGGGCGCGCACAGAATCAGGGACGGGGGCGCGGACGGGGGCGCGGACGCATGCGTGGGAGGGTGCGCGGACGGGTGCGGTATCTGTGGCTGCTGCACCCGCTCGTCACCCTGCTGGTGATCGTCGGCACGGCGAACCACTACTGGCTGGACGCGCTGGTGGCGGCAGTGCTGCTCGGCTGCGCGCTGCTGCTCGTACGGCGGCCTCGCCCACGGGCAGGCGACGCGCCGCTCGCGGCCGGGCCGCCGGGCGGGACCGCGACCGCGCTCCCGGGCGGGGTCATCGCGGCGCGGGTGCCGGCCGGCGGGGTCCGGCGATGAGGGGCACGCTGCTCGCCGTCCTGCTGTCCCTGGGGTCGGCCGCCGGATACGCGCTCGCCGCCGTCGTCCAGTCCCGGCTGGCCGCCACGGGCCCTCCGGGGTCCGGCGCGCTGCGGGCGCTGCTGGCCAGGCCGCTGTGGTGGTGGGCCGTCGGCCTGAACGGCGCCGGCGCGCTCACCCATGTCGCGGCGCTGCACTACGGCCCGCTCACCCTCGTACAGCCGCTCGGCGCGCTCACGCTCGTCCTGGCCCTGCCGATAGGCGCGGCCTGGGCGGGACGGCGGGTGACCCGTGCGGAGTGGCGTGGCGCGCTGTGGACGCTGGCCGGGCTGACCGGTCTGGTCACGGTGGTCGGCCCGGCGGATCCCGGTGACGCGCTCACCCTGCCGGAGGCCCTGTCGGTCGCCGCCGCGACGGCCCTGCTGATCGCCGTACTCGTCCGTCGAGGCGGCGGCGCGTCGGCCACACCGGGCCGGGGACACGGACGGGGACCGGGCCGGGGGCTCGGGCACGCCACGGCATCGGGCGTCGCGTCGGGCGTCGCCTCCGCGCTGACCCAGACGCTCACCGCGTCCCTCGCGCGGGAGCTGCCCGGAGGCGCGGCGGCCTGGTGGCAGACGGCGGCGCTGGCCGTGCTGGTCTCCGCGTTCGCGACCGGGGGGCTGCTGCTGTCGCAGGCGGCGTACCGGGGCGGGCTCGCGGCGCCGCTCGCCGTGGTGAACCTGGCCAACCCGGCGGCCGCCGCCGTCATCGGGGTGGCCCTCCTCGGCGAGACGTTCCGGGCGGGTTCCGCGGGCTGGCTGATCGCGGCGGCCGCCGCCGCCACGGCGGCCCATGGCGTCCTGCTCCTGACGGCCGGCCGGCAGGACCCGCACCGCCGCGCGCCCGGCGGCGGGCCGGAGCCCGGACCCGAGTCCGCCGCGCTGCCCGCACCCCGGGTCAGCGCGTGAGCAGGTCCCGCAGTACGGCGGCGTGGCTGCGGTCCGGGGCCTTCGCGGCCGTCAGCAGTGTCAGCGGACCCGTACGGGCGAGGTCACGCAACCGGTCGAGGGCGTCGGCCGCCTCCGGGGCGGCGAGTTCCGCCTCGTAGCGCCGCCGGAACTCCGCGAACACGTCGTCGGCCGTGCCCTGGCGGTCGTCCGTCTCCGCCCCGTCGGCGGCGCCGTGGAACCACCGGCGCAACTCCGTCGACGGCGTGACCGACTTGGGCCACTCGTCGACGGCCGCGTCGGCCTTGGCCAGCCCGCGCGGCCACAGCCGGTCGACCAGGACGCGTACGCCGTCGTCGGCACGGGCCGGGTCGTAGATCCGGCGCAGCTTGGGGTCCGGGGCCGAGCGCGTCATGGATCCAGCCTGTCCGCACCGCCCCCGCCCGGCAACCGCGCCCGAGCCGCCGCCGGACCACGCCCGGCCCGCCGTCCAGGCGCCCGACCGCGACCGAGCCCGCCGCCCGCCGCCCGGCGCCGCCGCCCGACGCCCGACACCCGCCGCCCGACGCCAGACACCCGACGCCCGACGTGCGTACCGCACAGCCCGTACCGCGTACCGCGTACCGCTGTTGCCCGACCGGGGGGTGCGGATCCGCCGGCGGGCTCGACCCGCGCCGCCGGCGCGGGTACGGCGCGGGACGGGTACGAGGCCCGGTCGGGTGACCGGACCTCGTACCGTGACACGCCCCCTCACATGTGGCGTGACGTTTCCGCCGTGCTCACAGCCGCTGCCAGAGCGCCGGGACGTTCGGCGGCTCCCAGCCCCGCTGCGCCTGGTGGCCCTGGAGGCAGCGGTAGGTCGCGCCGCCGTAGGTGACCTGGTCGCCCGCGCCGTAGACGGTGCCCGCCGCCCAGGTGCCGCCCGGCTCGCCCGGCTCACCGGGTTCGCCCGGCTCTCCGGGGGTCGTCGTGGTCTTCAGGGTCAGCCCGTAGGCCTGGAGCAGCGGGTTGACGGGCTGGTGGAACGTGGTGCCGCCGGTGCGGCAGTCGCCGGAACCGCCGGAGGTCACGCCCTGCGCCTGGCTGCCGGAGATGTACGAACCACCCGAGTCGCCGGGCTCGGCGCACACGGTGGTCCGGGTCACGCCGCTGACGGTGCCCTGCGGGTAGGTGACGCTGGTGTTGTGCTGCTGGATCGTGCCGCAGTGCCACCCGGTGGTGGAACCGGAGCGGCAGATCGACGCGCCGACGACGGCCTGCGTGGACCCCATGACCCGTACGTTCTGTCCGGCCTGGCCCTTCACGTACGGCGTGGCGGTCCAGTTGCTGTTGGTGGCCACCCAGGCCATGTCGCGGCTCGGGAAGGTGGACGCCTGGAAGCTGCCCTGGGCGACCTGGTTGTAGCCGGTGGTCGCGGTTCCGGCGCGGCCGCAGTGGCCCGCCGTGGCGAAGCCCTGCTGGGTGCCCTTGGTGACGGGGAAGCCGACGGAGCAGCGCCCGCCGCCCATGTGGTAGGCGTCGCCGCCGCGGAGGTCGTACAGGGGCCGGGGCCGCTCGGTCGTCGACTCGACGCGCACGAGGGACGTGTCGACCCCGGCGGTCGTGAGGAACGTCTGTGCTGCCGAGCGCTTGACCGCCTGGACGGTCACGGAGTTCGTCACGACGTCGACATACCAGACCGGCATGTCGATGGTCTTCGCGCGGGTGGCGGCGCGGTCGAGCGCGGCCTTGGCGGCGTCCAGGTCGGCGAGGGAGTGCGGGACGACCTTGGCCTGGGCGCCGGCCGCCTTGATGGCGGGGACGTCGGCCGCGTTGGTGGTGGCGACCGTCAGGGTCGCGGAGACGGCGCCCCGCACCCAGGCGCCGGCGAAGTCCCGGCCCAGCGTGGAGCGGAGGTGTCCGGCGACCGCTCCCGCCTCCGCCTCGTTCACGAGCCGTGACTCGGCCTGGGCGCGGGTGAGGCCCAGGTCCTGCTGCATGGCCCCGAGCAGCGCGGGGTCCGGCCTGTCGGCGCCGAGGGTGGCCGCCGCCGACGGGGTGGTCGGCGGGGAGGGCTCGGCGGCGGCGACGCCGGGCAGTGCCGTCAGCACGAGTGCGCCGGCTGCGGCCAGTGCGGCACACGCGACCGTGGCGTGTCTGTGGAGCATCAGGGTGTCTCCTCGGTGTCGGTGGGGGTTCCGAAACCGTAGGTGTTGCCGAAAGCTCCTCAGAAGATGTCGTTTTTCCCTCTGATCGACGTTATGGAAGACGCCGACGCCCGCCATGCGGCGTAACTGGCGCTGCGGCTCGCGGCCTCGGCGTGCGCCGAACGCGTCCTGGCGAGGACGTCCGGGGCCACGTCGGCCGCGGGCGCCGCCGGGTGCCAGCCGAGCAGGTGGCGCCACAGCAGTGGCGTTCCGGCGAGGGGTCTGGTGACGAGCCCGGCGGTGTCGGGGAACGTCGCGCGGCACAGGCCGACGGCGCGGCCGACCTGGACCAAATGGACACAGGACGCGGTGTCCGTCTCGTACACGCGGGCCGGGGTGAAGCCGGCGCGGGCGCAGGCCGCGGTGAAGCAGTCGCCGAAGCAGCCGTCGCCGGGTACGTCGGTCCATGCCTCGTCCACGAGGTCGGCCAGCGCGACCCGGTCGCGGCCGGCGAGCGGATGGCCGGTGGCCAGCATGACGAAGACGGGGTCGACCGCGATCTCCCGCCAGACGAGGCGCTCGCTCTCGGGCGGCGCGCTGGGTCCGCACGTACCGATCAGGGCGAAGTCCAGCCGCCCGTCCACGACGGACGCGGCGATGTCCCGTTCGGACCAGGAGGTGTACGTGGTGACGGGCCGGCCCGGGTGCGAGGCGGCGAGCCGGTCCACCAGCGCGCCCAGCAGCGGGCCGTGCGTTCCGCCGAGCCGGAACCGGCCGGGGCCCGCTCCGGTGGCGAACCGCACGGCGTCCCGCTGGAGTTCGCTGACGGCGGGCAGGACCACCCGGGCGCGCTCCAGGACGAGTTCGCCGAGCGCCGTGGCCTTCACACCGTGGCGGCCGCGCTCGAACAGCGGGCCGCCGAGGGCCCGTTCGATGCGCTTGAGCTGGGCGCTCAGCGCGGGCTGCGCGAGACCGAGGGAGGAGGCGGCCCTGGTGAGGCTGCCCGCGTCGGCGATGGCCCGCAGGGTCTTCAAGTGCCGCAACTCGAGATCCATGCCCCGAGCTTCGCGGCCCGTACCGGTGAGGGCAATACTCCGGTACGACTCTGGTCCAGACCTGAGCCGAGAGGGCCTCGGGATGGGCCCCGGCGGGCGGGCCGACGCACGAGGAAAGGCCGTGCCGGATGTCTCCGGCACGGCCCTTCGGCCCGTACGACCCGTCGTGCTCCCCCGTGGGTCGTCCGAGCCCGCCCTCTGGTCCGCCCTGGGTCTGCCGGGTCCGTGCCCGGTCCGTACCCGTCCTCGGTCAGACCTCGAGCAGACCTCGGGTCAGACCTCGATCCGTCCTCGGTCAGACCTCGGGTCAGATTTCGATCCGTCCTCGGGTCAGACCTCGATCAGACCTCCGTCAGACCTCGATCAGTCTCGCCTGATCGTCAGCTGACGACCTTGAGAGTCTTCGGCCAGCCCGTGGAGCCGAGCTTGGCGAACAGGGCCTTGATGTCGGCGGGCTTGAGCTTGATGCAGCCGAGGGACTTGTAGTCCCCCGCCCCGTCCCAGCGCCAGGGGGAGTCGGCCCCGTTCTTCTGCCCCTGGCTGCCGTCCTTCCACATCTCGCTGTGAATGAAGAGGTCGTCGCGCTTGGCCTTCTTGTCGGCGCACCACTTGTCGGCGAGCTTGATCACATAGCCCTTGATCGCGCTGCCGTCGTACGTCTTCGAGTGGAAACCGATGTCGTAGTTGCCGTTGGGCAGCCAGCCGGCGCTCTTGGCGCACGCGTCCTTGCTGCCGTTGCCGGACCCGGCGCGCCAACTGGCGACGCTCGTGTCCGTCTTGCCCTTCTTCATGAGGTGCAGCCGCGAATTGGTCGGGTCGTTCTGGTTCTTGTCGAACTTGAGGTAGTACGCCGGTGACTTGGCCTTCGCCGCCTCGGCGGGCTGTGCGGTGGTGATGGCGAGACCGCCGAGCATCGCCGTGGTCAGGGCGAGCGGCGCGAGGCGGGTCCGGAAGGCGTGCGTGGTCATGTGTGTTCCCCGTTTCTCTCAGATGCTCCCGGGGGTGTCCCTGTGCGCACAGGGGGTCCACCGGACGCACGTGCCCACCCCCGTGCAGACAAGTGCGTCCGGGCAACGCCGGGAGCGCGGACCGACTCCCGTCGGTCGTTCAGCCGTGCGGCGTTGCGTGACGAACGCTACCGGCCGGACGTGCGGCGTGGTGTCGGTCGTTCGACCCACACGTTGGGTGGAAACCGCCTTACGCGCGCGAGGGTCGGTCGACGATGATGCGGTGACGAACGGGTGGGCGGACAGGGGTCGATGGGGCCTACGGAGCAGGAGTTCACGGGGTTCATGCGGCGGCAGGTGCCCCGGTTCCGGGCGGTGGTGGTGTGCTCCTGCGCGCTGCTCGCGATGCCCGCGCTGCCGCTGGCGTCCATGTCCGCGGCGGAGACGGCCGCCGCCTCCCTGATCGTGGCCGTGGCCTTCGTCTGGGGCCTGCTGCACCTGGCCCTGGTCCGCAGGGTCGTCCGCCCCGGGGCGCTCCTGGCTGTCGACCTGGCGGTGCTGACGGGTCTGTGCCTCGGCCAGGCACTGACGGTTCCGGCCACGCAGACGTCGCACGGCAGCACCTGGATCCTGGTGGTGGTCAGCTTCGTCGCGGTCGGCTACCAGCTGACCCACCCGCCGCTCACCGGGGCCCTTGTGGCCGTCTTCCTGGCCGGTGCGGACCTCGCGGGGGTCGTCATCGACCGGCCGGACGGGTGGGCGGCCGCGCTGCCCAACGTCGGCTGGCTGCTGGTCCAGTCAGCGCTGTCGCGCGTGCTGTACGTGGTCGTGCGCCGGCGCGGCCGAACGGCGGACTGCGCGGCCGCCGAGGCGGCCGGGGCCCGGCAGGCGCTGCGGGTGGCCGAGGCGCGGCGGGCGGCGGAGCGCACGCATCTGGCCACACTGCACGACACGGCCTGTGCGACGCTGCTGATGGCGTCCGCGTCCGGGGCGGCGATCCGGCCGGACGTGGTGCGGACCCAGGCGGGGCGGGATCTGCGGCGGCTGATGGTCGAGGAGGAGCCGACCGGACAGGCCGATCTGGTGGCGGAGTTGTCGCTGGAGCTGTTGCGCCATCCGGTACGGACGGAGCTGCGCCACGAGGGCGGTGGCGGTACCGGTGACCGCGCCGCCGGTGCCGGTGGCGGCGCCGGGGACCGTGACGGTCGCGTGTCGCTGTGGCGTCCGGCGGTGGTGGCGCTGCGGGACAGCTGCGGGGAGGCGCTGCGCAATGTGGCGCGGCACGCGGGCGTGGACGAGGCGTGGGTCACGGTGGGGCGCGAGGGGGACGTGACGGTGGTGACGATCGACGACCGGGGCCGGGGCTTCGACCCGGCGTCGGTGCCCGGGCACAAGCAGGGGCTGGCGCGATCGGTCATCGGCCGGATGCGTGCGGTCGGCGGCCGCGCCGAGGTCCACTCCGGGCCGGGTCACGGTACGCGCGTACGGCTGGAGTGGCCCCGTGCGTGAACCCCTGGCCGAGCAGATCTCGGACCGGCTCCAGGGCGGTGCGCGGTTCGCGGCGCTGGGCATCCTCGCCGCCATCCATGTCGGACTGGCCCTGCCCGCGTTGCTGAGCCGGCTCTCCGGCTACCGGCGGCCCTGGCTGCAGCTGGCGGCGTTCGGCCTGCTGACCCTGGTGCTGGTGGTGCTGGCGGTGAGTACGGTGCTGGGGATGCGGCGCGTCGCCCGTCGGAGCCGGGGTCCGTCGGCGGTGTGGCCGTTCGTGGGGCTCGGGTGCACCGTCGTCGCGTCGGCCGCCGCGACCAGCGATCTGCCGGGCGCCTTCTTCCTCGGCACCTGGCACTGGTCGTTCCTGGAGGCCGGCTGGTTCGGGGTCGTGCTGCTGATGGACCGGCCCCTCGGCCTGACCTGGGCGTTCATCGGCGGTCACCTCGCCGTCACGTTCGCGCAGCTGCTGCTGAACGGGGTGCCGGGGCGGCAGGAGGCGGCGGGGATGGCGGTCAGCGCGCTGGCCGTGTGCGGGTTCCAGGTGGCGATGGCCGTCGGGGCACGGTTGCTGCGGGACTGCGCGCGGTCGGCGAGCGCGGCGCTGCGCGAACAGGAGCGCCTGCACACGGAGGCGGCGGTCGCCGAGCATCTGCACCACGACCAGCGGGACCGTTACCGGGCGCTGAACGCGACCGTGTTCCCGCTGCTCGCGGGGCTCGCCGAGGGGACGCTCGACCCGCGGGACGAGGAGGTACGGCGCCGCTGCGCGCTGGAGGCGGCGAAGCTGCGGCGGCTGTTCGCGGAGAACGACTACGCCGCCGATCCGCTCGTCCACGAGCTGCGCGCCGGGATCGACGTGGCCGAGCGCAACGGGGTCGGTGTACAGCTCGCCGTGCGGGGCGACCCCGCCGAACTGCCGCGCGGACTGCGCCGGGCGCTGATCGAACCGGTGCTGGCCGCGCTGGCCGCGGCGGACCGTACGGCGCGGGCCACCGTGGTGCGCGGCGGCGGACGCGTACGGGTCGGGGTCGTCATCGACGAGCCGACGGCGCCCATTCCGGCAGCGGCCATGGACGAGGTCCGGGTGCGGACGGTGAGCGGTGAGGGGCGGCTGTGGGTGGAGGCGGTGTGCGCCACCGCACCGGCGGGGCGCGGCGGAGAACCGGCGGGGCGGGGCGGCGGACCGGCGGGGCGCGGCGGCGGACCGGCGGGGCACGGGGCGGAACCCGAGGGGCCCGGCGGCGGGCGGACCGGGCAGGGCGGCGGGCCCGGGGGCGTGCCCGTCGGGCGCCCGGCTCAGAGCTCGTCCAGGGAGACCAGGCCGTCCTGAACGGCCCGCGCGACGAGGTTGGCCTTGGTGGTCGCGGGGCGCCCTGCGTTGGCGTACTTGACGCGGACCCGGTCCAGATAGGTGTTCACGGTCCGTACGGACAGGCCGAGGCTCTCCGCGACCATCGTCTTCGACTCCGACTGGAACCACTCCAGCAGCACGTCCACCTCGCGCGGTGAGAGCACCGGTCGGCCCCGTCGGGTGTCGCTGCCGAACGCGCCCGCGAGGGCGGGCGGCGTGTACGGGACGCCCTCGGCGGCCGCGAGCGTCGCGGCGACGAGATGGCGTTCGCCCTCCGCCTTGGTGAGGTAGGTGAACGCGCCGAGGTCGAGGCAGGTGAGCGCCGCCTCCTGGCTGTCCTTCATCGTGTAGACGATGACCTGGCGCTGCTGGGCGACGAGCCGCTTCAGCTCCGGGTACGCCGGTGTCCCCTCGGACAACTGGAGGTCGAGGACGACGACGTCCGCCGCGCTGCCCGGCCCGGTCAGCGCGGCGGACACGTCATCCCCCTTGGCCAGGACGGTGATCGGATGGTCGGAGGCGGTGTACCAGTACTCGATCCCGGCGAGGACGACCGGGTGGTCGTCCACGAGCACCACTCCGACCGGCCGGTCGCTCCGCATACCGCTTCTCCCCTCCGCGTCGGAGAACCAGGATGCACCCGGGCGGGTGACGCGCGGACCGGTTTCGGCCGTCCCGGAACCGGCAACACATGTTGCCGCCACGGGGATGTCCACCGTGCAATGGACGGCATGGACCGCTCACCCGACATCACCCGGACCCTGACCGAGGTAGGCCCCCGCCTCAAGCGCCTGCGCACGGGACGGGGCATGACCCTGGCCACGCTGTCGGAGGCCACCGGCATCTCCAGGAGCACCCTGTCCCGGCTGGAGTCCGGGCAGCGCCGCCCCAGCCTGGAGCTGCTGCTGCCGATCTCCCAGGCCCACCAGGTGCCCCTGGACGAACTCGTCGGCGCGCCGGAGGTCGGCGACCCGAGGGTCAGGCTCACACCGAAGCAGGGGCGCGGCGGCGCCACCGTGGTGCCGCTGACCCGGCAGCCCGGCCCCCTCCAGACGTACAAGATGGTGCTCCCCGCCGATCGCCGCACCCCCGACCCGTGCACGCACGAGGGGTACGAGTGGCTCTACGTCCTGTCCGGGCGCCTGCGCCTCGTCCTGGCCGATCACGACCTGGTGCTCGGCCCGGGTGAGGCGGCCGAGTTCGACACCCGGCTGCCGCACTGGTTCGGGACCAGCGGCGACGGGCCGGTGGAGGTCCTCAGCCTGTTCGGTCGCCAGGGTGAGCGGATGCACGTCCGCGCCCGGCCTCGCGCGGCCGCCACGGCCAAGCCCTGATCCGCGCGGTCGGGCGCTTGCCTTCGATGCGCCGGCGACGCGTCACTCGGGCCGGTGACCGCTCAGCCACGCGGCCCAGGTGACGCCGCCGCGCCGGCCGGCCGGGCAGATGAGGTCGCGGGCCGCCCGCCGCGCTCGGGCGGGCACCGGCAGCCGTACGACCCGGCGGGGCCGGCCGGGGCGCCGGATCCGCTGCCACTGCGCGAAGAGGTCGCCGAGCGCGAGCACCTCCGGCCCGCCGAAGTCCTCGCACCGCCCGCCGGGGCCGTCGGCGACGCGCCGGGCCACGTACGCGGCGAAGTCACCGGAGTCGACGGGCTGGGTCTCGATGTCCGCGGGCAGCGGCAGCACGGGCATCCGGGCGGCCCTGCCCAGCATGCGGTCGGTCAGCCAGTGGAACTGCGTGGCCCGCAGCACGGACCAGGGCACGTCACCGGCGGCCACCAGCTCCTCCGCCTCGTGTTTCATCCGCAGGTACGGCAGGCGCGCCCGGTCGACGCCGACGATCGACACGTACGCGAAGTGGCCGACCCCGGCCCTGGCGGCCTCCTCGAGCAGTCGGCGCGTGCCGTGGATGTCGACGTCCGGCGGGGTGCGCACGACGTCGGTCGGCAGGAGGTAGCCACGCCGGGCGGCCGGGGACCAGGTCGCCGCGTGCACCACGGTCCCTACCCCCGCCATCGCCTCCCGGATCCCGGCCCCGGAGGCCAGATCGCCGCGTGTCCACTCCACGTCGGGGTCGGCGCCCCGCGAGCGTGCGAGCACCCGCACGTGGTGCTCGGCTTTCAGCAGACCGACCAGGTCCCGCCCCAGATGCCCCGTCCCGCCCGTGACCAGCACGGTGTCCATGGCTCACCTCCGGGTCTCCCAGTAGCCACTGGTACCCCCTGGTGCGACTGTCCCACCGCGCCACCGTCCCGGCACGCCCGTCCGCCCGTCCACGCCCTGCGGGGGTGAATCCCGTCCGCGAGCCATGGGGCCGGTGACCGGGGCATTCCCAGAGAAAATGATCGAGGGCCTTCAGAAAATGATCGAGGGCCTTGTCTCACCGAAGTGATCCAAGGCCCTGACCTGGGTGAAAAACCCGACTCTCTGTCGGGACGACAGGATTTGAACCTGCGACCCCTTGACCCCCAGTCAAGTGCGCTACCAAGCTGCGCCACGTCCCGTTGCCCGTCTGACCTGGGGTTTCCCCTGGCCGAGCGCGCACGAGAACAATACCGCACTCCGGCCGGTGATCACGAACCGCTTACCGATGCCCGCGTCGGGGCGCCGGCGGGGAGCCGCCCAGGTCCGGGTGGGCGGCGAGGAGCCCGCGCGGGGCGGCCTGGCGCCAGGAGTCGATGAGGATGGCGCGAAGCTCGGCCTCGTCGTCCAGCGCGGCGAGACGGACCCGGAGCCAGGCGTAGCGGTCGTCGTGGCCCTCACGCAGGAAGTACTTCTCCGGCTCGGAGGCGATCAGCTCCTCGCGGTCCTCCTTCGGGCACTTCACGCCCAAGGTCCGGTCGTCGTCGCCCAGCGCGGCGAAGACCCTGCCGCCGGGGCCCGCCCGGAAGGTGGGCATGCCCCAGGAGAGCCTCTCCTCCGCCCCGGGCAGGGACAGCGCGATTCTGCGTACGTCGTCGGCGGTGGCCATGGGACCGACCGTACGTCCCGCCACCGGCACCGTGCCGCGGCTCGCCGGGGTCGCCGGGGTCGCGCGGGTCAGAGCCCGGCGTCCTCGCGGCGGTGGATCTGCTCGACCAGTTCCGCCGCGTGCGACTTGATGGTCTCCAGGCCGGCCCGTCCCCACGGCCGGGGTTCCGTGTCGACCACGCAGATCGTGCCGAGCGTCGTGCCCGTACGGTCGATCAGCGGAGCTCCGAGGTAGGAGCGGATTCCGATCTCGTCCACGACCGGGTTGCCGGCGAACCGCGGGTAGTCGCAGACGTCCTCCAGCACCAGCGCCTTGCGGCGGACCACGACATGGGGGCAGTAGCCGTGGTCGCGGTCCATGAAGCGGCCGACGCCACCGGACGCGGCGGCGGCAGCTCCGAGGTCGCCGCCGCCGTGCGTGCCCGCCGGGGTGTGCAGGCCGGCGAAGAACTGGCGGTTCTCGTCGATGAAGTTGACCATCGCGTACGGTGCGCCGGTCACCTCGGCGAGCTTCGCGGCGAAGGCGTCGAAGGCCGGGTCCGGGCCCTCCCCAAGGCCCAGTTGGCGCAGTCGCCGGACCCGCGCCGGGGCCTCCTGGTCGACGGGGGTGAGCAGCAGGTGTCCGGTCGGGTCGTACGTCATGACGGTGCTCCATAGCTCGGCGCCGGTGCCGGGGCCGGATCGGTGGTCAGCAGGTACTGGACGAGGGTGACCAGGGTCTGGATCCCCGAGCCGGCGGTCCTGGCGTCGCAGAGCACGACCGGGACCTCCGGCTTCAGGTCGATCGCGGCCCGTACCTCGTCGGGTTCGTAGCGGTACGAGCCGTCGAACTCGTTGACGGCGACGACGAACCGGATGCCGCGCCGTTCGAAGAAGTCCACCGCCGAGAAGGAGTCCTGGAGGCGCCGGGTGTCGGCGAGGACGACGGCTCCCAGCGCCCCTTCCGACAGTTCGTCCCACATGAACCAGAAGCGCTCCTGGCCGGGTGTGCCGAAGAGGTAGAGCACGTGCCGGTCGTCGAGGCTGATCCGGCCGAAGTCCATGGCGACCGTGGTGGTCGTCTTGGACTCCACGCCCTCGAGGCTGTCGGTGCCCACACCGGCCTGGGTGAGGAGTTCCTCCGTGGACAGCGGTTCGATCTCGCTGACCGCTCCGACGAAGGTGGTCTTGCCGACTCCGAAGCCGCCCGCGACCAGCACCTTCAGGGCCGTGGGGAAGACGTCGCGAGTCTCCTCCCGGCTTTCAGAGCCGTCGTCGTAGACCATCGAGCACTGCCTCCAGCAGGGAACGGTCGGTGGGGTTGTCGTGGTAACGGGGCGCTCGCGCGGTCACCGCCCCGCACTCCACGAGGTCGGAGAGCAGCACCTTGGTGACGACCGCGGGGAGTCGTAGGTGCGCCGCGATCTCGGCGACCGAGGTCGGCCCGTCGCACAGCCCCAGGGCGAGGCTGTGCTCAGGGCCGAGGGGTGCCGGCGGTACCGTCCCGGTGGCCATCACCAGGGAGAGCAGGTCCAGCGCCGCTGTGGGGCGGGTGCGGCCGCCGCTCACCGTGTAGGGACGGATGAGACGGCCGGCCGCGTCGTCCAGCCAGGGTCCGTCCTGTCGGGACGGCACGGTCAGCACCCCAGGGCGCCCGGGGCGACGGCCGCGGCTCGTCTGGCCGGCGTCACCAGGTACGGCCGCACGCTCTTGACCAGCATCGCCATCTCGTATCCCAGGACCGCGGCGTCGGTCTCCCGGCCCGCGATCACGGCGAGGCAGGTGCCCGACCCGGCGGTGGAGACGAACAGCAGGGTGGAGTCCAGCTCGACGACGACCTGGCGCACTTCGCCGCCGTCGCCGAACCGGGCACCGGCGCTGCGACCGAGCGAGTACAGCCCGGAGGCCAGGGCCGCCATGTGGTCGGCGCTGTCGGCGTCGAGGCCGTGCACCGATTTCACCAGTCCGTCCGACGAGAGCAGAACCGCGCTGCGGGTGTACGGGACCCGCTGGACCAGGCCGGTCAGCAGCCAGTCGAGATCCGAGGAATGGCCGGTCGGCGCATCGCTCGTCATGTGCATCTACTCCTTGTTGGCTTCGTCTTGACGCTGCGGTTCATGGGGCTGGGGTGCGAGGGGCGGCATGGACTCGGCCAGTCCGATCCCCCGCTGGAAGGCCGCCATCAGTCCGGGATCGTGCAGGACGTGCTCCTCGCGCCTGCGGCGCACGGGTTCGTCGCGCAGCTGCGGAACGAGGTGCTCCTGCGCGCGGCGCTTGGGCAGCCGGGGGCGGTTCCCCTCACCTGAAAGCCCCTCGCCCGGCAGCCCCTCACCGGGGAGCCCGTCGCTCAGGGCGCCGTCGTTCAAGGCCCCCTCGCTCGGGGCCCCGTCGCTCAGGGCCTCACCACTGGCGAAGGAGGCCGTGCCGGTGCCCGACGTGACGGCGCCCCGGGCGTGGGTGCCGGGAGCGTGCGGCGGCCGGGCCGGTATGGCGGGCGGACCGCTCGCCGCGTGGAGGGGGCGCCGGCGTACGGGCTGGGGCGGGACGACCCCGGCGGGCGCCGGGCTCGGCGTCGCGGGCGGGACACCGACGGTGGCCGTCCCCGTCCCCCGTCCCGTCCCCGCGCCCACGCTCGCCGGCTGCCCGCCGAGCCCGGAGCCGGTCGAGTCGGAGCCGAGCAGGCTCTGCGGCACGACGAGGACGGCCTGGACCCCGCCGTAGATGTTGGACTGCAGCCGTACGGCGATGCCGTGCCTGCGGGCCAGTGCGGCGACCACGTACAGGCCGATCCGGCCGTCCTGGAGCAGGTGCGCCACATTCACCTGGTCGGGGTCGGAGAGCAGGGCGTTCATCTTGGTCTGCTCGCTGACCGGCATGCCCAGGCCGCGGTCCTCCACCTCGACGGCGAGGCCCGCCGTGACGTGCTGGGCGCGCAGCAGGACCGTGGTGTGCGGTGCGGAGAACAGGGTGGCGTTCTCGACGAGTTCGGCGAGGAGGTGGATGACGTCGGCGACGGCGTGGCCGCGCAGGGTGCCGTCGATGGGCGGCACCAGCTTCACCCGGGGGTACTGCTCGACCTCGGCGATGGACGAGCGCAGCACCTCCGTCATGGAGACCGGGTGGGACCACTGCCGGCGGGAGATGGCGCCGCCGAGGACGGCGAGGTTCTCGGCATGGCGGCGGATGCGGGTGGCGAGGTGGTCGACATGGAACAGGCCCTTGAGCAGCTCCGGGTCCTCGACCTCGTTCTCGAGCTCGTCCAGGAGCTGGATCTCGCGGTGCACCAGCGACTGGAGGCGGCGGGCGAGGTTGACGAAGACCTCGACCTTCTGCTCGTTGCCGACGCTGCTGGACAGCTGGGACGCCTGGACGACGGCCGCGACGGCCGCGTCCCGGGACCGCAGCAGTTCATCGGCCAGCAGTTCGAACTCGTCGGCGCCGGGCGGAGGTGGCGGTGGCGCCCCGCGCGCGACCGGGCGCTCTCCCCCGCGGAGCCGCTCGACCACGGCACGGAGTTCGCTCTGGGCGCGGACGCTGTCGCGGCGCAGGGCGCCGCACCGGTCGAGTACGGCCCTGGCCGCGCGGTCCGCGCCGAGCACGGCGGCGGCGACGGCTGCCACCGAGAGCGCCGCCGAGCCGAGCAGCGCGGCCCACAGCGCGGGGGACGGCCGGGCGCCGGTGGAGCGGATCGTGAAGAGGACGGCGCCGGCGCCGCCCAGCACGGCGACGACGGTCGGCGGGACGGAGGCGCGCAGGAGCTGGGAGCGTATGCGGGTCTCCTGGGACGGTGCCGCGGCGCGCGACCTCCCGTCGTTCGACAGGGAACGGGCGCCTGACCGGCCGTGCCGCCCGCCCTCACGGCGGTCGGACCGCGCGGCGGGTGCGCGAAGTTGAGACATCAGCGTCCTTGGGTACGTGGGGCCCCGGGATACGGCGTTTCATACGGTGTTCAGCTCGTTGTACCGGTGGGCGCGTCATGTGTTCGATGCACCCACCGTTGATCACCGGCAACACACGGTAGTCGCCCACCGTTCCCGGGTGAGGGGCTGTTGCCGAAGTTGCCCGTCGAGCGTCCCGCTCTGGTATGAGGTCTCGCACGCAAGCCCGAAATGACATACGGGCTGCACGGGCCGAAGCGGCGAGGGCGACCCCGCCGCCGCCCCCGCCGGGACGTGGGGCGTGTCCGGCCCACAGGGCGTGCGGCAGCGCGGGGCGCACGAAGGCGCACCTTCACGCGCGCCGAGCGCGCGGGCGCGTGCCCGTAACCGTGCGCCCGCGTCTCTACCCGCGCACCGGGTCCGGGGCCGGGAGTCCGGAGTCCCGGGTCCGCAACCGGGGTCCACAATCCGGGGGTCCACAATCCGGGGGTCCACAATCCGGGGGTCCACAATCCGGGGTCCGCAGTCCGGGGTCCGCAGTCCGGGGTCCGCAGTCTGGGGGCGCGGGCGCGGGCGCGGGCCGCGGACGGTCGTGCCGTCGCACGGGTTCCGTACACGGTGCGGCCGCGTATCAGCCCGCTTCCGGCGCCACGCCCCGCCTCGCGTCCGGCGACGTACGCCGGCCGCCACCCGCAGTCGCCGCCCACCCGGCTCGACTCGCGGCCGCTCGGGACGCGTCCCGCCCCGGGCCAGGACGGGACGCCGCGGGACGGGGCAGGGGGCGCCGAGCCGACCGGCATGGCCGACCGGGACGGCTACCCGGCCACCGCGCGGCGGTCGTGCTCTTCGCTCGGAAGTCGAGCCGGCGGGCACGCGATCCCTCCGACGGCGCCCTCACGGGCCGTCACCGATCACCCGCGAGGTCGAGATCGCGCCGGGGCCCCTCGGCGGGGGCCTGCGTCGGCCGGGGCCCGCGCCACGGGTGGGCGATGTGCTGGGACACCTCACGCCACCACGGATCCGCGGGCAGCTTCCCCGCAGGCTCGAACGGCTCGCCGGGACGGGGGAACGCCGCCGTCTGGCCGGCCTCCTCGGCCGCGTCCTTCGTCCACTCCCCGGGCTCCGCCCAGGCGTGGAGAGCCAGGTTGAAGGTGGCCCAGTGAATCGGGAGCAGCACCCCGCCCGGCCGGCCTCCCTGCAGGTCGAGATGGGCCCGCACTCCCTCAGCCGGCGACATGTGGATATCGGGCCAGGCCCCGGGCAGCGGCGTGCGGTCCAGGTGGTTCTCGGGCCAGAAGTCGCTGTACGCCCCGATCTGGATCATCGTGGCGTCGAACGGCCCGTGGGCGGCGCCGATGTCCTGGAATCCGGGGAAGTAACCGGTGTCGCCGCTGTGGTAGATCCGGTGCTCGGGCCCCGTGACGACCCAGGACGCCCACAGGGTGTGCTGCTGGTTGCGCAGGCCCCGGCCGCAGAAGTGACGGGCGGGGGTCGCGGTGAGCCGCAGGTCGCCCACGTCCGTCGACTCGTTCCAGTCCAGTTCGCGCAGCCGGGACGGGGCCACGCCCCACCGCTCCAGATGGGCGCCGGCTCCGAGCGGCACGGCGAAGAGGGTGTCGGTCGTCGCGAGCGCGCGGATCGTGGGCAGGTCCAGGTGGTCGTAGTGATCGTGCGAGATGACGACGGCGTCCACCGGGCCCAGTGCCGCCAGCGGCAGCGGGACGGGGTGCAGCCGCCGGGGCCCGGCGAACGAGAAGGGCGAGCAGCGCTCGCCCCACACCGGGTCGAACAGGATCCGGCGCCCGTCGATCTCGGCGAGGACGCTGGAATGCCCCATCCAGGTGAGGCGCAGCCCCGAGGACGGTGGCCCGGCCAGGTCGGCGGCGGTCGTGGAGTGCAGGGGTATCGCGTCGGCGGGGGCGCGCCGACGGCGTGACTCCCTGTCGAAGTAGATCTTCGCGAAGTCGACCGCCGAGCCCTTCTGTCCGCGCCGGGGGCCGTCCGGGTTCCGGAACACGCCGTCCGCGAAGTTCGGCGAACGGAGGATCCGCTCCAGGCGCTCTCCCGTGGCGTCCGCGCCGAAGGCGGCGGGCCGCAGGGAGCGCAGGCGGGAACGCAGCCGGTTGCGCACCGGGCGCACAGCGTCAGCGCCGGTCACAGCACCTCCAGGGGCTCGAGTCCTTCCATTATGGGCAGGGGGTGCGACAACGCGGCCGGGGATCTTTCGCGGGGCCGGCCGCGGGCGGACGCGGCCCGGCAGAGGCGGTGGCGGACACGGCCCGGGGGCGGAGGCGGAAGCGGGCGGAGGCGGAAGGCGGGCCCGGAGGCGGAAGCGGGAGGCGCGGTCTGGGCCGTACGCGGCAGCGGCGGCCCGGGGCGACCGGCCGCGCTGGAGCGCGGAACGCCGGCGCGGGACGTCCCGGGCGGGCGGCCCGCGCCGGCGCCGTCCTCTACAACGGCATCAGGTCCGGGCGCTTGGCCGACACGTGGTCGCCGGACGACTCGCCGCGCAGGCGGCGGCCGATCCACGGGACCAGGTACTCGCGGGCCCAGTTGATGTCGTCGCGGCGCTCCTCCAGCGGGCCGCGCGGCGGGAGCGGCGGCCACGGCTGGTCGGGGTCGGCGGGGACCTCCAGGCCGAGGACCTGGCCCGCGCGGAGGGCGACCCGGGTGTGGCCCTCGGCCGACAGGTGCAGCCGGTCGCCGTCCCAGGCACGCCTGTCCTGGACGGACCTGAGCGACCACAGGTCGAGCACCGGGCAGCCGTAGCGGTCGGCGACCGCCCGTACGTGGCCGTTGTAGGTGGCGATCTTGCCGCGCAGATGCCGCAGGACGGGTACGCCGCGCGTGTCGAAGCCGGTGGTCACGACGACCGTGCCGACGACGGCGGCGAGTTCGGCGACGGCCCGTTCGAAGCGTTCGGCGACGTCGTCGGGGTCGCTGCCGGGCCGGATGATGTCGTTGCCGCCCGCGCAGAAGGTCACGAGTTCGGGGGCGAGCTCCTTGGCGCGCGGCACCTGCTCCTCGACGATCTGGTCGAGGAGCCTTCCCCGTACGGCGAGGTTGGCGTACCGGAACGACTCGGGCTCCGGGATGCGGTCGGCGAGCAGGACCGCGAGGCGGTCCGCCCAGCCGACGAACCGCCCGTCGGGGCCGGGGTCGCCCACGCCTTCGGTGAAGCTGTCGCCGATCGCCACGTACGACCCGAATGCGTCACTGTCTCTCAATGTCGAATCGTCTGCCACGGGAGCACATCTTTCCCCGGTGGATGTGACCTACGCGACCGTAAGGAGGGGTTGACGGGAGGTGATCTTTACCACCGGTCGGGATCCGGCCAGGCGGGAAGGGGGCCGTGACGCGGTTCTGCCCGGCACCTCGCAGGTGGTGCCGGGCAGAACCGTGTTCAGGAGTGCGCGCCGGAAGCGCGTCCGGGGGTGCGTCAGATGGCCACGCCGTGCTGGCGGAGGTACGCCAGCGGGTCGATGTCCGAGCCGTAGCTCGGGCTGGTGCGGATCTCGAAGTGCAGGTGCGGGCCGGTGGAGTTGCCGGTCGAGCCGGACAGGCCGATCTGCTGGCCGCCGCTCACGCTCTGACCGGCAGAGACGGACAGCGAGGAGAGGTGGGCGTACTGCGAGTAGGCGCCGTCGGCGTGCTGGATGACGACCTCGTTGCCGTACGCGCCGCTCCAGCCGGCCGAGACGACGGTTCCGGCGCCGACGGCCTTGACGGTGGAGCCGGCGGAGGCCGCGAAGTCCACGCCGGTGTGGTAACCGGAGGACCACATGGAACCGGAGGCACGGTACGGGGTGGTGACGCCGGCGGAGACCGGGGAGGTCCAGCCGGAGGCGGTGCTCTGGGCGGCCTGGGTGGAGCCGGAGTCCTGAGCCGGCGCGGGGGCCGGGGACTTGGCGGCGGACCGCGAGGAGCGGGTGTCGGCCTTCCGGGTGTCGGCGGCCTTCTTCTCGGCCTTCGGCTTGGCGGCCTTCTTCTCGGCGGCCTTGGCCTTGGCGGCCTTCTGCGGGGTCGCCTTGGCGGTGTTCTTCGCGCCGAGGGTGAGCTTGAGCCCCGGGTGGATCAGCGACGGGTCCTCGCCGATGGCCTCGCGGTTGTCCTGGTACAGCTTCTGCCAGCCGCCCTTGACGTTCTTCTTGTGGGCGATCTTGGCGAGGTAGTCGCCGGCGACCACGGTGTACGTCCGGGGCGCGGGCTTCGCGGCATCCAGCGCGGCCGGGGCGGCGGCGGGGGCGACGGTGACGGAGGCGACCGTCTGCGCGGCGGTCGGGGCGCTCTGCGGGGCGGCGTGGGCGCCGGTCGCACCGAGGAGCGGCAGCGCGATGGCGGCGCCGCCCGTGCCGGCGGCGACGAAACCGCGGGTGAGGGAGCTGGACTTGGGACGGCGGTGCTTACCCTTCGCGGGCATGGCGAATTCCTCTCCGGCGCCTGCGAGGTGAGCTGTCGGGTTCGGGCTGGAGATGCCCGGTCGCGCGGTGGCGCGACTTCACCCCGAGCCGTCCGGGAATTCCCGTCCGGCGTACTACCTGGGTCCCCCGCTCCTGCCACACGTGGGTGGGTGCGAATTCCGGGCGGCGGCAGGATTCGGCGTTCCGTCCGGATTGACCGTGACCGTAAACGAGTCAGGACGACGGGAACAAGCGGATGGTTTCAGCCGCCCTTTCCCGTCGATGAATTCGGCTCGGAATTCCGGTCACCCTCCGTCGATTACGGATCATGAATTCCCGCCGTGGGCATGGGATTTCGGCGGGGCGGCCCACCACGGACCGTCACGTTTATGACGCTGCTCACGTGGTCGGACCCATCTCCCTTGCTACCGGGGCACGTTATGCCTTATACGCCAATTCGGACAGAAGGCCCATGAGGCGACGAGATCACATGAACGCGAGCAAGTGGAATCAACGGCTCGGAGTCGGACCACGGCCGCCTCCCGATCGCCGTACGACCCCATGGGCAAATCATGGTGAATAAGGACAGACCGCCGCATCGGGCGTCGCTGTCGACTCGGGGGCCGGTGCGGCGCCCGCTGCGGTCGTCGCGCCCGCCCGAACCGGTGCAACATGGGACAATTGCCTACATGACGGATGTCGAACTCGTCAGCGGCGATACACCGCCATCACCCGGGCCACGGATGTACGAGCCGCACGGAGATGATTGCCCCAGGAACCGATGTCGTATCGTCAGATCCGCGACATCGTCGGCGGCCGTCGCCGACGGCAGACACGGAGGAGCCCCCGTGACGCAGCAGCTCCCGCACGTCCCGTCGTCGACCGAGCCCGAGCTGAGCGGGGTGCGGAACTTCCGCGATGTGGGAGGGCTGCCGACCATGGACGGGCGCCGGGTGCGCCATGGCCGGCTCTACCGCAGCGGGCACCTCGCGCACGCCACCGACGGCGACACCGTGTTCCTGTCCTCGCTGGGGCTCCACACCGTCTTCGACTTCCGCAACGCCGCCGACCAGAAGCTGGAGGGTCCGGACGTCGAGCTGCCCGGCGTACGGAACGTGAACATCCCGCTCACCGACCCGGCCGACGGCGCCGAGTTCTGGACGATGGTGCGCGACGGGGACATCCACCAGCTGCGCGATCTGCTGGCCGACGGCAAGGCGGCGGCGAGAATGACCGACGCGTACCGCGCCATCATCACCACCCGTACCGCCGAGCACAGCCAGGTGCTCCACGCGCTCGCGGAGGACAGCGTCCCCGCGCTGATGCACTGCGCCGCCGGCAAGGACCGGGCCGGCCTGTCCATAGCGGTGGCCCTGCTCGCGGTGGGCGTGGAGCGCGACGCCATCGAGGAGGACTACCTCAAGTCCAACGACCCGCACCGCCGGTACAAGGTGCGGCGCGGCGCCAACGCCCCCGGCGGCATGTCCCCCGAGGTGATGGAGCTGCTGAGCCCCCTGTTCGACGCACGGGCCGAGTACCTCGCCACGGCCTTCACCGCGATCGAGGAGACCTGGGGCACGACCGAGCGCTACCTCACCGACGGCCTGCGCCTGACGCCGGCCACCCGGGAGCGGCTGCGCGACCGTCTCCTCGACGGCGACTGATCGCCCCGGCGCCTGCCGGGCGCGCCTCGCGCACCCGCCCGGAGCGAGCCGCCTCGCCCGGCTGCGGGGCGCCGCCTCACCGGTTCTGGCCGCCGAGCAGGAACAGCAGGTAGAGGAAGGCCGCGAAGAGGTGGCCCGCCACCAGATAGGCGAAGAGCCGGATGATCAGCCCACGGGGGAATCTCCGCTCCTCGTGGGTGGGCGGCAGGGCAGCCGGGTTCTCGGACATGACGCACCTCTCGGGCAGGTCGCCCTCCCGCTGACCGGGGGGCGGGGAAGGGGGAGCGGATCAGCGCCGGTGGGTACCGCCGCCGAGGCACAGGTCGGCTGCCGCGCTCCGCAGCAGGGTGTGGACGAACAGCAGCTCGGCGCCGCCCCGTCCGGCGGCCCTGATGCGGTGCGGGGTCAGCGAGTCGAACTGGGCGCTGTCGCCCGGGTCGAGCACATGCACGGCGTCCCCCAGCGCCAGCCGCACCCTGCCGTGCAGGACGTACAGCCACTCCTCCCCCGGGTGGACGCGGACGGTGTCGTCCCGGCCGTCGGCGGGCGGGGCGGGCAGCTGGACGCGGAGCGCCTGCATGGCGCGGCCGGCCCCGCCCGCCTGGTGGTACGTCCAGCCGTCCGCGACGACCGGCTCGGCGCGCCCCGCGCGAACGATCGGATCACGTTCGGGGGCGGCCTCGCCCAGCAGCTCGGAGACCGTCGTACCGTAGACACGAGCGAGGCCGAGCAGCATCGGCAGGGAAGGCTGGCGACGGCCGGTCTCCAGCCGGGACAGATGCGCCGGGGACAGTCCGGCGCGCTGCGCGGCCGCCTCCAGCGTGAGGCCTCGGCGGCGGCGCAGGCCGCGCAGCCGCGGTGCGACCTCGGGCAGCGCCTCGGCCCCCTCGCCCTGGGGAGTGCTCATGCGTCCATTGGGCCAGGAATTCTCCTGTGGGGCAATTTTCTTGCCCCACAGGCAAAAACCGGCGCTCTGCCCGCCGGCCTCAGCGGTTGGCGACCGCCTGCTTGACGAGGTTCTTGCCGAACTCCCAGATCAGCCCGCCACCGCTGTGGGCGTCGTCCATCACCTCGGTGAACGCGGCCACGAACCGGTTCACCTCGCGCTCCCCGATGGTGAGCGGCGGGATGAGCTTGATCACTTCGAGGTGGTCGCCGGAGACCTGGGTGAGGATGCGGTGCCGTTGCAGCAGCGGCACGACCACCATCTGCGCGAAGAGTCCCTTACGGGCGGCCTGGAGCATGGTCCAGCGGCCACGCAGCCCCAGCGACGACGGCCGGCCGAACTCGATGCCGATCATCAGGCCGCGCCCGCGCACGTCGTGCAGCAGCTCGTAGCGGTCCACGAGCGCAGCCAGCCGTGACTTCAGCAGCTCCCCGGTACGGCGGGCGTTGGCCACGATCTCCTCGTCGTCCATCACCGCCAGCACCGCGAGACCGGCCGCCATGGCCTGGGCGTTGGCGCCGAAGCTGGCCGAGTGCACCAGGACCCGGTCCATGGACGAATAGACCTTCTTGAAGATCCAGTCCTTGCCGAGGGTGGCGCCGACCGGCACGTAGCCGCCGGAGAGCGCCTTGGCGACGCACACCAGGTCGGGTTCCACGCCGTCCTCGTGCTGGTAGGCGTAGAAGTCGCCGGTCCTGCCGAGGCCGGTCTGCACCTCGTCGGCGATCAGCAGCGCCCTGTGCCGGTGCAGCACCTCCTGGGCGGCCCGGAGGAAGCCGGGCGGCGCGCTGTGGACACCCTTGCCCTGGATGGGTTCCACCACGAACGCGGCGACGTCGCCCCGCTTGAGTTCGCGCTCCAGGGCGTCCAGGTCGCCGAGCTCGATCGCGGTGTCGGGCAGGAGCGGGCCGAACCCGTCCCGGAAACCCTTCTCGCCGTTGACCGACAGCGAGCCGGCGGTCAGCCCGTGGAAGGCGTGCGCGCAGTGCACGACCCTGGGTCTGCCGGTCGCGCAGCGGGCGAACTTCAGTGCTGTCTCCACGGCTTCGGTGCCGCTGTTGGAGAAGAACACCCGGTCCAGGTGCGGCGAGTGGGCGAGCAGCCTCTCGGCGAGCAGGCCGGGCAGCGGCGGGCAGTCGAACCGGGTGAGGTCGGCCAGGGAGGCGTCGAGGGCGTCGTGCACCGCCTTGCGGACGACGGGATGGTGCCTGCCGAGCCCCATGACGCCGAACCCGGCGAGCATGTCGAGGTAGTCGTTGCCCTCGGTGTCCCAGAAGTAGGCTCCCTCGGCCCGTTCGTAGACCTTGTCGAAGCCGATGGCGCGCAGCATGCGGGGCAGCTGGGGGTTGAGGTGCCTGGCGTGCAGTTCGTAGCGCTCCGCAGAGCGTTCAGCGAGCAGTCGCGCCAGGTCGAACTCCTTCAGAGGGCCCGTGCCCGGTCCCGCGTCAGGCTTGGCGTCGACGGCGGTGGCCGCTGCCGGCGCCGGGGCCCCGGCCGCGCGCGGCGCCACGCCCCCCGTCACCTCCGGCGCCACGTCCGGTACCACGCTCGGTTGCACGTGCTGTTCCACGTGCCGTTCCACTGCCCTCGCCCCGCGCGGTCCCCTCGCCCGGCGGTCGTCAGTCACGGGTGCCCGAGACGGTCTCGCGGGCGGCGCGCAGCGACTCGCGCAGCGACCCCATGGTGGCCAGGACGGCGGTGGGTTCGTAGCCGCAGTGGGCCATGCAGTTGGCGCAGCGCGGGTCCTTGCCGCGGCCGTACCTGCTCCAGTCGGTGTCCTCGATGAGCTCGCGGTACGTGGAGACGTATCCGTCGCTCATCAGGTAGCAGGGCCGCTGCCAGCCGAAGAGGGAGTAGTTGGGAATCGCCCACGCCGTGCAGGCGAAGTCGGCCTTGCCTTCGAGGAAGTCGAGGAAGAGCGGCGAATGGTTGAGCCTCCAGCGCCGCCTGTTGCCGCCCGCGAACGCCTTCCTGAACAGTTCGCGTGTCTGCTCAACGCCGAGGAAGTGCTCCTGGTCGGGCGCCTTCTCGTACGCGTACGCGGGCGAGATCATCATCTCGTCCACCTTCAGTTCGTCATTGAGGAAGTTGAGCACCTCGATGACCGTCTGCGGGGTGTCGGTGTTGAAGAAGGTGGAATTGGTGGTGACCCGGAATCCGCGCCGCTGGGCCTCCTTGATGGCCTCCACCGCCTCGTCGAACACCCCTTCCTTGGCCACCGACTCGTCGTGCCGTTCCCGCAGGCCGTCGATGTGCACGGCGAACGCGAAGTACGGCGAAGGGGTGAAGTCCTCGATCCTCTTGCGCAGCAGCAGGGCGTTCGTGCAGAGGAAGACGTACTTCTTCTTCGCCACCAACTGGCGGACGATCTCGTCGATCCTCGGGTGCATCAGGGGCTCGCCGCCGGCGATGGACACCATGGGCGCCCCGGACTCCAGCACCGCTCCGACCGCCTGGGCGACCGGCATGCGCTGCTTCAGCACTCCGGCGGGGTGCTGGATCTTGCCGCAGCCCTCGCACTTGAGGTTGCACGCGTAGAGGGGTTCCAGCTCGACGATGAGGGGGAACTTGTCGCGCTTGCGGAGCTTCTGTTCGAGCAGATAGGTCCCGACCCGGAGGGTCTGGCGAAGCGGCATGGCCATCTGGCTCACCTCCTGGGGAGCAGCAAGGAACGGTGCCATTCGAAGAATGCGGGAAGGACGGCACGAAGAACACGGAAAGCCGATATTCCACCGCGTACCGTGCCGATGCGGACCAGTTCGTGCTCCGGGGCGTCCACGACCACTCGTACGGCGGCAACCGGGCGCGGTCCCCGGCCCAGCGCGGTGCGCAGGGTCGCGGCGGACTCCATGTCGACGGCGAGGGCGCCGGTGGCGCGCAGCGCGGCGCGCTCCTGTCCGCGGACGACGTGGTCGGAGCCGGTCAGCGGGCCGGTGTGGACGGTACGGCCCGGTACGGCGCGGGCGACGGCGTCGACCAGCAGCTCCGTACCGGTGCAGACGGTGACCCCGTCGGCGCCGCGCGTCTCGTCGGCGACGACCAGGTCGCCGGGGTGCATGCCGGGGGCCAGCCCGGCGCAGAAGCCGGAGGCGACGACCGCGGCGCCGCGCAGCGGACCGGTCAGGGCGGCGGTCACGGCGCGGCGCGCGTTGACGGGACCCATGCCGGTGCGGACGACCGTCACGGGGCCGAGCGCGCCGCCGCGCAGTGCGAACCGCTCGATGCCGAGCGCGCAGGCGATCACCAGGGGCGGGACCGGCGGGGCGGCGGGGCCGGCGCCGGGGGTGGGCCGGGAGGGTTCCGGTTCTGCCGGCATCAGCCCTCCTCGCGGCGGCCGACGGCGGGTTCGCCGTGCAGGTATCTGCCCAGCGCGGTCAGCGGGAAGACCTGCCGGTACAGGTGGTAGTTGATGGAGAAGTCCCAGGGGAAGCCGGTTCCCGTGAAGTACGGCTCGTCCCAGGAACCGTCGGCGCGCTGTGTCCCGGCGAGCCATGTCACGCCCCGCCGGACCGCGTCGGATTCCCGCTCGCCGGCCGCGAGGAGCGCGATCAGCGCCCACGCGGTCTGCGACGCGGTGGAGGCGCCCCGGCCGATCCACCGGTCCTCTCGGTACGAGCGCAGGTCCTCGCCCCAGCCGCCGTCCTCGTTCTGCACGGACTCCAGCCAGGCGACGGCCCGCCGGATCGCCGGGTGCCCGGTGGGCAGGCCGGCCGCGACGAGCGCCGGCACCACCGAGCCGGTGCCGTACACGTAGTTGACGCCCCACCGTCCGAACCAGGCGCCGGACGCCTCCTGTTCGGCGAGCAGCCACGCGATGCCCCTGCGGGTACGGGGGTGGGCGGCCTTGCCCTCGTAGGCGAGCATCTCCACCACGTGGGCGGTGACGTCGGCGGACGGCGGGTCGATGACCTCGCCGAAGTCGCAGAACGGCAGCCGGTTGGGGAACGGGCTCGTGTTGTCGGCGTCGAAGGCGGCCCAGGCGCCGTCGCGGGACTGCATGCCGAGGGTCCAGCGGCCGCCTCGCGCGACGGCGGCGTCGACCCGCGCCGGGTCGGGATGCCGGACACGGCGCAGCGCCAGGATGACCTCGGCGGTGTCGTCGATGTCGGGGTAGTTGTCGTTGTGGAACTCGAACGCCCAGCCGCCGGGCGGGAGGGAGGGCTTGCGTACGGCCCAGTCGCCGGGGCGGACGATCTCCTCGCCGAGCATCCAGTCGGCGGCCTTGACGAGGGCGGGGTGGTCGGGGCGCAGTCCGGCGTCGGCGAGCGCGATGGTGGCCAGGCAGGTGTCCCAGACGGGTGACTGGCACGCCTCGATCATGCGGGCTCCGTCGTCGCGCCACACGGCGAACCGGTCGAGGGACTCCAGGCCGGCGCGGAGCACGGGGTGCTCCAGGTCGTAGCCGAGGAGGTGCAGCGCGATGATCGAGTACACGGCCGGCGGCTGGATGCCGCCCCAGCAGCCGTCGTTCTCCTGCCGTTCGACGATCCAGCGGGCCGCGGTGTTCATCGCGGCGCGGCGCAGTCGGCGGGGCGCCACCTTGCGGTAGGCGTGCAGGGCCTTGTCGAGGCGCTGGAACAGCCCTTCCCAGCCGGTCGCCGGCGCGAGCGGCCGGGGCGGGTTGGGGCACGCGGGGTCGGTGTGCAGCTCGTCCAGGGCGAAGGGGGCCGGGCGGACCGGGCGTTTCGCGGAGACGACGGTGAGGGGCACGATGGTCTGCCGGGCCCAGCAGCCGAAGTCGTAGATGTTCAGGGGGAACCAGGGCGGCAGGTAGATCAGTTCGGGCGGCAGCTCGGGCAGGTCGTCCCACTTCCACCAGCCGAACAGGGCCAGCCAGATACGGGTGAAGACGCGGGCGGCGGCGATGCCGCCCCTGGACCTGATCCAGGCCGACGCGCGGGCCATGTGCGGCGCGTCGGGCGTGTCCCCGGCGAGGCGGAGCGCGACGTACGCCTCGATGGTGGCGGAGAGCTCGCCGGGCCCGCCGTGAAAGGTGGCCCAGGTGCCGTCGTCGCGCTGGGCGCCCCGGATGTGGAGGGCGGCGGCCCGCGTGGTGTGCTCGTCGCGGATGCCGAGGAACTGGCGCAGCAGCAGGTCCTCGGCGTCCATGGTGACGTTGGTCTCCAGGTCGCCCTTCCACCAGCCCTCGGCGTCCTGGCGGGCGAGGAGGTACGCGGTGGAGCGCTCCGCGGCGCGGGCGGCCGCGGAGCGCACCTGGTCCGCGGTGATGGTGCTTTCGGTCGTTTCGCTGGCCGCTTCGGCCCGGGGCGCGCGGGCCCCGGTGCTTCCGTCGGTCGTCGCTGTCATGGCTTCCCCTCTGTTGCAGTCGGTGTCCTGCTCCTGTGGGTCTGCCGTCGGGGGGGGGGGCCGGGGGGGCCCCCCCCCCCGGGCCCCCCCCCCCGGGGGGGGGGGGTGGGGGGGTGTGGGGGGGTCGAGACAGCCCACGGGCCCGGGCGCGCGGCCCCCCCCCCCCCCCCCCC